>NZ_AUAM01000011.1 GCF_000428725.1 Psychromonas aquimarina ATCC BAA-1526 | reverse complement strand
TTTGTAATTAGAATAACTAGTTACTGCAATCAACGCCTTGCTTTCATCCATTTTTCCTACGCCTAAATAGATCACCTAATTAATGGAATTGGTATGACCGTTACAGCCTAAGCTGTAACGGGTACTGAGTTTTGAATGGTTATTTTTTAGTTAAGGCAAATTTCTGCGGGGCTGCATCAATGGTGGTTACCGTGACATCGGTATTTTCGCCTTTTACTGCTGTCTGAACATTGCTGTTAGGCAGTGATAACTCCCACAGGCCCTTGACGGTGACAGTGGTGGTCATGACCTGAGACAGATCGTAACGCCAAGGACGGCTGTAGATGCTTACCTCTACCTGCTCGCCGTTCTCATCAATCTGATCCGGATCCTGACCGCTGTATATTGCTAAGTCAGGATTCACCACACTTAACTGCAGCTGTGATGCAGACAAAGATTTGGCCATTACCTGTGAAGGGGTATTAGAAGCGGTAATATAGTCGCCGTTAACACCTGAGGCTGCTTCAAAAAATGCATAAGCTTCAACATTATCTGCACTGCGTACCGCATGTACCTGATTATCGCGCTGCAGAACCGTGTAGACTGGTTTGATATTATCCTGAGCCTCCACTTTTATGGCGTATTCATACTGGCCGTCGGTTGGTGCTGTACCATGCTCAATAACTGCAGCTGCAAACAACCCGCTGGTTGGTGAAGCGTCACCCTGGGCATTAGAGGACTGCTCCTGGTAGGTGAAGCGCACCTGCTCGTCTCCGCCTGCTGTTACGTAATAGCGGTTGCCGGCAGGATCCAGGAAGGTGACATCTTCAGTCGTGATCTCTTCTGTGCCGAGGGTGTTGACCGGATTATCATTGATCTCAACCGGCTCCAGATCAGCAACACTGTGCTGGAAGAGGGTTGTTTCGGTAAGATGCTGGCTGTCGCTGTTCTGGATGCCGGATCCCAGGGCAATAATCTCATTGCCGAACATAAAGTAGGACTTGCGGGCACGCAGGCTCTGCTGTTCATATTTTTTATGGCCGTGCAGTTTCATGGCAAACATTGCATTGCTGTTATCAAGGGTGTTGGCACCGGAATAGGTCTCTGTGGATAACAGCATCTCTTCAACACCGGCATCCGGCAGCTGGTTTAATACAGCCCGAAGCTGCTCGTTAGGCAGATTAATCGTGGTGGTGCCGGGGAACTGATTCCAGTTCCAGCCGTCATGACTGAAGGCCCGATTGTCTAAATCTGACGGTGTGATTTCCAGCTGTCCGTACTGCAGATAACGGCCGTAGAGATTATTAGCTGCATAGGTTTCATTGCCGACCAGATAACGGCTGAATCCGCGTGCGGTTGCCAGCCAGGACATTTCGTGGTCGGCCGGGCTCTGACCGCGGGCCATTGCCATTGAAGCATAATTCATCGCCCATACACCGACAGGTTCATCCTCTGCATCCACTTCTTCAAAATCAGACAGTTTCGCCAGGTTGGCATAAGCAGCCGCCAGTTCGGAGTCGACCGTTTCGCTGCCGTCCGGCGAGCCGGCCAGTGCCATCCATTTGAAAGGAGTTGAAGTGATTTTCTGCTCGCCGGTGGGGTGACGGCCGCTTAATACAATCGGTGTAATCAGCTCCTTGGTATAAATACGCATAGTCATCAAGGTATCTTTAGTGTGCTCGTGTGATTCTTCGCTGATCTGGAAAGGGCTGCCTCCAAGACCGTAAATGGCGCCGGACAAACCGCCGAAGGCGTCTTTACCATAAGCCGGGTAATGCTGTGAGTGGTGGAAAGTAGAGCCGTCTGTTTTAAACCCGCCGGCTAATCCGTCGGAGGTCAGCAGTGTTTTGCTTAACCATTCCTGATGTTGAGTCAGCATCGCTTCACGCTCTGCCTGATCGGGTAATAACAGGAAGCTTTTGATCATCCACTGCAGCTGCGTATTAAGGATATCTACATTGGAAGAGTTAATCTCTTCGCCGGGTTCATAGACTCGACCGGCGGCATTGAACCACATCATCGACTGCTGGGCACCTTCAAGCAGCTGATTATCAGCCAGCAGATTACGGGCGACAAACATAGCGTCAAACAACTCGCGGGTCTGATAACCTACATGAGTAATTATCTGATAACCTGAGCCTCCTTCCCAGCCCTGGGTCAGCACATAGCGTGTAGCATCAAGAAATACACTTTCCAGCGCGGCGCGGTTTGCCGCGGAGAGATTAGTAGTGCGCAGATATTTGGCACTGTCCTTCATTGCCTGACCCAGTGTTCTGATTGATTCTGTATCCAGGAGCATCTCCAGTGTTTCGTCACTGACAATACCTGTTTTTAGAAAACTCTGACCGTTAGGGTGAGTCAGCGGTTTACCCTTGACCGTGCCGTCCGGGTTATAGGAGATCTCAAACTCAGTGTATTTTGCAAGATTCTCATCAATTTTTTCCTGGCTGATGGTGCTGTTTTCATTGACCCCGATATGATGATCAAAATTAACATACAGGCTGGCGCTGTCTCCCTGAGTATCGTCAAATTCAGTATCGAAATTAAATTCAGGCTGTGCTTCGCGGAGCATCTGATCGTACATTAACAGTGCCGTCCAGTTTTTACTGGCCATATCCTTCACGCCCGGATTAACAAAAGGCTGATGGTAATCAGGTGTCGGGTAGCGGTTATCAACGGGCACTGACATCATCACCTGATCCAGCAGTATGGTTCCGGCTTCATCCGGTGCAGTAATTACCATCTGATTCATACCTTCTGCCGGAGTGCCGTCCATATCTCGAAAAGGAACCGATATGCCTCGCCAGCCCTGGAAATCAAGGGAGTATTTAAAGTTAGCATCTTCTGAGCCTGCGGTGCCGAAACTAAAGGTCAGCTCTTTATCAACCGCTTTCTCGTTATATATCCAGGCCATAAAGGTATAAGGACTGATCTCGTCATCGTCATTTTTATAACCGATATCCTGATCAAAGGTAAGCTGGCTTTGTGCATCAAAAACCCATTCTAGAGAGCTTTGTCCGTCTTTATAGTGCTCTGTAGTGACTGCTAATGCCTGGGAACCGGAGGTCGTGATCGACTCAGGCACACCCTGTTCAAAAAAGTACATATAGCCGCCGGGTTCAAGGTTTGAATTATCTCCTGAATCTACGACCTCACTTTCGTTTTGGCAGGCTGACAGTGCAACAAAAACACTTAATGCTACTAATGACTTATTCAGACTAACTCTCATTTATATTTCCCTTCTCTGTGTTGTAAAAAAGTTTCGAAAGTTTATCGAAAGCTAAAGAAAGGTTTTTTGATCAAATTCACAACTGCGCGGTAAAGTTGATCTTTCGTTGTCTTTTGTTCATGTTTTTTGAGCTGGTCGTTATTTGTGCGCTTAATTTTTGATCTTTACATTTTTAGACTTGTGATCGTCGTCATTTTATCCTTACGAATACTTACGTATAGTTGGTTGTATGTTAATACGAAAGCATTCAAAAGGTTCTGCTATGACAAATTCACATTTACCACAAGCTCGTTTTCATATGATGGCTAAACCGACCAGCTATCACTGTAATTTGAAATGTGATTATTGTTTCTATCTTGAAAAAGAAGGGATCCTGCCGGAAATATCAGAGCAGCAGAAAAGTAAAACTCACGGTTATATGACAGAAGCCGCGCTGAAGCGCTATGTCCGCGACTATATCCGCTCACAAGACAGTGATGATATTGATTTTGCCTGGCAGGGCGGTGAGCCGACACTCGCGGGATTAGACTTTTACCGTAATGCGGTTAAATATCAGAAAATGTATGCCGACGGAAAAAATATCAGCAACAGCTTTCAAACCAATGCCATTGTGATTAACCGTCAGTGGGCACAGTTTTTCGCGGAAAATAATTTTTTAATCGGTGTATCGATTGACGGTACGCCTGAGGTGCATGATAAATACCGAATTTCAGTGAACGGCAACCCGACCTTTGAACGTGTTAAACGTGCCATTGAGTTATTGATTGAATATAAGGTCGAATTTAATACCTTAACCGTGATTAATGATCAGAACTGGGATAAAGGTAAAGAGACCTATCAGTTATTAAAATCACTTGGCTCTAAGCATCTGCAGTTTATTCCCATTGTTGAAGTTGACCAAAGCTGTCAGCAGAAAAACAGCGGGCATTATTCACCTTCTGCCGATCCGTCACTTACTCATTTCTCAGTGCCGGCTGACGGATACGGTCAGTTTATGAGCGAGGTTTTTGACGAGTGGATTAAAGAAGATGTCGGCACAATATTCGTGCGTATGTTTGACAGTATTCTCGCCACCTGGATGGGTTATCCCGCATCTGTCTGTGTGCAGTCGCGTGAATGCGGCCAGGCAATGGTTATTGAAGCTAACGGCGATCTTTACTCCTGTGACCATTATGTTTATCCGGCTAATAAACTAGGTAATATCCGCCAGAATAATATAACTAAAATGGCGGTCAGCAAGCAGCAGAAACGTTTTGGTGAAGCTAAATATAAGACTTTAACCAGCAGGTGCCGGAGCTGCGAAGTGCAGGCACTTTGTCACGGCGGCTGTCCTAAGCACCGTATCACTTCTATTGAAGGTGAAAAATTTAAGCACAACTATTTATGCCCTTCATACCAGCGCATTTTTAAACACACCACCACAGCTATGCATCTGATGACCCAGGAAATTAAGCGCGGCGGTTTAGCTGCGGACGTAATGCCGGTCATCGCAAATTTAAAACCAAGCAAGTAAAATCAACAGGAGTAACAATGAAAAGATTTACCTCAAAGAAAACGCTGCTGGCCGGGCTGATCGCAGCATCCTGCGCTGCTGCACCGGTGACGGCTTTTGCCGCCAAAGATGCAGAAAAACCCAACGTCCTGCTGATTGTTATGGATGATCTCGGCACTGCACAACTGGACTTTATGCTCGATCAGGTTGATAAAGAAACGCTCCAGAAGCGTCCTGTGCCGGTGCGTTATGAAGGAGACTTCGATACGCTGTACGATGCGGCGAAACGTTCTATGCCTAATGTAACTGAGCTGGCAAATGAAGGTATCAGAATGACCAATGCCTACGTGGCGACACCGGTCTGCGGTCCGTCACGTGCTGGTATGATGACCGGCCGTAACCCGCACAGCTTTGGTACTTACAGTAATGATGATGCCAAACTGGGTATTCCTCTGGATATCAAATTACTGCCTGAGCTGATGAATGAAAATGGTTATACCACGGCTAATATCGGTAAATGGCATAATGCTAAGGTACGTAAAGAGTTAGTGCCGGAAAATACACGCAGCCGTGACTACCATGAAAATGAAGTTTCATTTGCTGAAGAAGGCTTCGGGCCGGAAGATCGTGGTTTTGACTACTCATACAGTTATTACGCTTCGGGTGTGGCTTTATACAACTCTCCTGCGGTATTCCAAAACGGTAAAAATGTACCGTCGCCGGGTTATATCACTCATAACTTAACCGATGAAACAATTAAGTTTATTGAAAAATCCGGTGATAAACCTTTCTTTGTAAACCTTGCGTTCAGCGTTCCTCATATTCCTCTGGAGCAGCCTGCACCAGCCAAATATATGGACCGTTTTGATACCGGTAATGTTGAAGTTGATAAATATTACGCGCATGTTAATGCCTCCGATGAAGGTATCGGCAGGATTATAGATAAGCTCAAAGAGATGGGAGAGTATGAAAATACACTTATCTTCTTCCTGTCTGACAACGGGGCGGTATTCGAATCTCCAATGCCGATGAACGGTATGGATCGTGCGTTTAAAGGCACGCGTTACCGCGGCGGTGTGCATGTTCCGTTTGTTGCGCACTGGAAAGGTAAGCTGCCGGAAGGTCAGGTAAACAACACTATGATCTCTGCGATGGATATTCTGCCGACTGCACTGGCGGCTGCTGATATTGACATCCCGAGTGAGATGGATGTTAACGGTCAGAATATTATGCCTCTGCTTCAAGGTAAAAAGCAGGAACCGCATAAATACCTGTACTGGGCCGGTCCTCGTGCTTTTCATTATTCACCTGAAAGCGGCGAGTTCTGGAATCATTACTGGAAATGGATCTCTTTTGAAGAGCAGGAGTTTAAACCTAGCCCGTATATTGAAAAACACTCTAAAGGTGAATGGGCGATAAAAGATCAGAACTGGTCGCTGCATTATTACGATGACGGCAATGCTGAGTTTGAACTATATAACTACTCAAAAGATCCGGCTGAATCAATTAACTTAGCTGAAAAATATCCGGAAAAAGTGAAAGAGCTGAGAAAAGCATTTTACGCCTGGGTAAAAGACAAACCTGCACCGATTGCCTGGGGCCAGGATCGTTATAAAGTAATAACCGATTCAGCGGCGGAATGATACCAATCTGAATAAGTATCTGCTCTTTTATGCTGGTTAAAATCAATTCTATCTTCGTTATTAATTTCGTAATTAGAATAACTAGTTACATCAATTAATGCCTTGCTAGTATTGATTTTTCCTACGCCTAAAACTGACCATCTACTTAATCAGTTTGCTATGACCACTGAACAGCAGGTAACAAATACCTGCCGCCGGATGCTGATCTGCATCCGGCTTTCAAGCACACAGGTATTGGACCCTATGTGCTTTTTTTTTTCACTTCGACACCATGAAGTTCGAGATTAATTTATGAGTAAAATAATCAGCGCGGCACCAAGACCAAAAATCCCCTATGAACACCCAGATGCCGGAATGTATTTTAAACTTTTTAAAGAAAATATAATCCGCTTAAAAAATCGTAAACCTGCTTATAATAAGCATGATCAACAGATCCGCGATTTATTTCAGCGGGATCAGCAGGACTTAAAATATCAGTGTGAGCAGCTGGTCAGTTATGTTGCTGAAGCATTTAATCATTATGCGCTGTGGGACTACAGCCATGCTTATTATCCCGGACGGCCAAGTCAGCAGACAGCAAGAACCGATGCACTTGAAGGAGTCAGCCGGGTGCTGCCGACACTGGCTGTCTGGCTGCATGCTAACGGCAGAGAAGGTCATGTGCTTAAAGGCCTGGACGGCAGCGTTATTGATGTTGTAAAAATACTGAAGCAGGCTTTTCTCGCCGGTACAGATCCGGAGCACCCAGGTTACTGGGGAGAGCTTCATGATTATGATCAGCGGGTATGTGAAAGTGCTGATTTAGCACTGGTTTTATGGCTTTCTAAAGAGCAGGTCTGGGACAGTTTTAACTGCGGGCAGCAGACACAGGTGCTCAGCTGGTTCAAACAGGTCAATCACTGTCAGACAGTGGATAACAACTGGCATCTGTTCCCGCTTACGGTGCAGGTTGTTATTAAATCCTTAACCGGAGAAGACTGCGTTGATCAGACAAAATATCAGCGCGTAAAAGAGTTTTATGTGGGTGACGGCTGGTTCAGAGACGGCGCCAAAGGCAATTATGATTATTACAATGCATGGGGATTTTTTTATTCCCTGTACTGGTTAGATCAGATTGATCCGCACTTAGACAGACAGTTTATTCACCAGTCACTGAGTGATTTTGCCGCCGGATACCGTTATTTTTTCACCCCGCAGGGCATGCCGTTTTTCGGGCGCAGCGCCTGTTATCGCCTGGCCGCTTCTGCACCGCTGCTGGCTGCTGTGGATCAGGGCTCAGATGCGCTGACTGCCGGAGAAGCACGGCGTGCATTTCATTGTAATCTGCGTTATTTCATTGCTAACGGCGCATTTGTTAACGGTGCTCCGACACAGGGGTTATTTGATGATGATGTACGCCTGGTGGACAACTACAGCGGTCCGGCCAGTAGTTTCTGGTCATTACGCGCATTAAATATCGCTGTTTACTGCGGTGACAGAAGCGGTTTATGGCAGGCGCAGGAAACTCCGCTGCCGGTTGAACAGGAAGATTTTTCCTTTGCGCTTCCTACTATTCAGGCACGGGTAATGGGTACGGCGGCTACTCAGGAAGTTGTGGTGATTTTCCAAAGTGAATACACCGAACTGCAGTCGCCGTTATTACGGCGGTTAATTAAACCAACCTGGGTAGACTGTTTATCTGAAAAAATAACCGGCCGGGCGAAGAGACCTAAAAATAATCTGCTGCGCAAGGGAGTAACCTGTTATTCATCGAAAATGAGCCATTTTTTCTGATTACAAAGGGTTATGTGATACAGATCGATCTGTTTCATTTTCTTTTGCGGTAAAAGCAACTGAAAGCTAGTGAAGGTCTTTGTAGTTTTGTATACTTCCGTTATTCGTTTTTATAGATACTCTTAATAATACTCAGTGAGTAACCCTGCAATGAGAAAAAACAGAAAAATTGCCGTTATCGGCGAATGCATGATTGAACTGAGCGGCCGGGTATTTGAAGCTCAGGCTCAGAATTACGGCGGTGACACCTTAAATACAGCAGTGTATTTATCGCGCCTGCTGCCTTCTCTTAACCCTTATTATATAACGGCTTTAGGCACGGATAATTACAGCCGCGGTATGATTTATCACTGGCAGCATGAAGGTATTAATACTTCTCTGGTGATGACCTACCCTCATAAATTACCCGGTATGTATGCCATTGAGACTGATGATTTTGGCGAGCGCAGTTTTCACTACTGGCGCAATGATTCAGCTGCCCGTTATATGTGTCAGCACCCGGATTTCGTTTCGAAAATGACCAGCCTGGCGGATGCCGACCTTATTTATCTTTCCGGTATCTCCTTAGCTGTTTTACCCAAAGCCGGCAAAACGCAGCTGTTAAAGATATTAGCGGAGCTGAAAGCACAGGGTGTAAAAATCGCGGTGGATTCAAATTACCGCCCGCGTTTATGGTCTGATGCGGCAGAGGCCCGCGAGTGGTTAGATAAACTTTATCAGCTGAGCGATATTGCCTTAGTGACTGCTGATGATGAAGAACTGCTGCTGGACCGGAAGAACTTACATGCGGGAGACATTGCGCAGCGTCTACATGATTTAGGTATTAAGCAGGTGGTGGTGAAACTCGGTGCCGACGGCGCTATGTGGTCGCAGAATAACCAGCACGGTTTTGTTTGCGGAGACAGTGTTGAAAATGTTGTTGATACAACGGCTGCCGGTGATTCATTTAATGCAGCCTACCTGGCCGCCTGGTGCGCCAGTATGGATATGGCGGAATGCTGTTACTGGGGCAACAGCTTAGCTGCACAGGTGATTCAGCACAAAGGGGCGATTGTTTCTAATGAGCATACAAGTCACCTGACAGATTCTATGAGAACTAAAAATGATGAATAAACAACGGCGGCTGCTTTTTCTGCAGCTGCTGAACTGATTAAAGATTAGGAGAAATGATGACAATGGTAAAACATGTAGCAGTGCTGCTGGCTGATGGCTTTGAAGAGGGTGAAGCTGTTGTATTTATTGATATTATGCGCCGCTTAGATATTAAAGTGGATGTCCTGTCGTGCATGCAGACTACTGCACTGGAAACCTATTTTGAAACGCGTATCAGTGCCGATTACACCCTTAAAGATAAATATAATCAGACCTATGATGCAGTGATGATGCCGGGCGGTCCGAAAGGCACTGATAATCTCTCAACCAATACAATGGTGATTGATTTCCTTAAAAAACATATTGAGCAGCAGAAATATATCTGTGCACTGTGTTCATCAGGCGCGAAAGTATTAGCCGCGCATAATTTACTGGAAGGGCGTAACTACACCACAGGTGCGGGCCTTAATAAGAAGTTCAGTGACGGTAACTTCCTGGATCAGAAAGTGGTTATTGACGGTAACTTTATCAGCGGTAAAGGTTTAGGAGTCAGCTTTGAGTTTGCCTTTACTGTGGCTAAAATGCTCCTGACAGATAATCCGGATAAGGTCGACTGGCAGGCGGATCATATCTATTTTGATCACTGGCCGCTTTAACTGCTGCTAGTGTAAATTATACAAAGAAGCCCTGTTGACAGGGCTTTTTTAGTGCGACTAACTTCTCCGCCAGCATAATAGGCCGTACTGTTACTGCGCTATTGTTCAGGACACCATCTGTCCGCGAAGCTGCTGCTCATGCTTGGATATTGCTTCAAGCAGAAAACGCACACATACGCGCACACGTTCCGTTGAAACTAGATCCGGATGGGTCAGTATCCAGGCCGGCATGAATTTTAACTTAGTTTGACCAGGTAGACGAACCAGTCCCGGTTCAGTATCGCCGATAAAGCAGAGAAGATTTGAAATTCCCAGCCCTGATTTTACGGCTTGAAGATGAGAATAGGGATCTAATACACAATGCTGTACCTTACAGTTAGCATACGGTGAATCGCGGTTCCAGGCTG
The DNA here is from genome assembly GCF_000428725.1 of Psychromonas aquimarina ATCC BAA-1526. GTDB lineage: Bacteria > Pseudomonadota > Gammaproteobacteria > Enterobacterales > Psychromonadaceae > Psychromonas > Psychromonas aquimarina. The sequence continues at coordinate 140,358 of NZ_AUAM01000011.1, read as the reverse complement.
CGACAGTTTCTTTAGGTGCCCATCCAACCCAGTGTCCGCTGGGCTCCCGGCCGTTAAAGCTGTGTGAGGCAATGTAGTCGGGCGCAGCATAAACAGCACTGGCAAAATCCGGCAGCCGATGAGCTGTCAGGTAGTCATCCGGCTCTTTTTGAAATCGGATCGCGATATCAGCATTGCGCCGGCTTAGGTCTGCGACTTCATAGGTAGCGTCAATCTCGAGCTCTATATCCGGGTATAGTGCGCTGAATTCGGCAATATGTGGCATCACCAGATGCTGCGCTACATGCGGCGCCATGGAAATACGAATCAGGCCGGATAAAGATGCATCACGGCCGAAAATCTCACGCTCCATACTGAGAATTTCACTTTCAACCCGCTCGGCCCGCTCTACTAAAGCTTCTCCCATTTCGGTTAAAACAAATCCTTCCGGCAGGCGGACAAAAAGTTTCAAGTCTAACTGCGACTCCATAGCCTGCAGCCGCCGCGATACAGTTGAATGACTTACACCCATTAATCTGGAGGCCGAACGTATGGAACGACCCCGCAAAACAGCTAAAAAAACGCGCAGGTCATCCCATTCAAATACCTTCATCTATATCTCCATCCTTGTCATCTAATTGAAACTCACGCTGTCTGCCTTCTCTGATGGTGCAAAAACGGAATGGCAATCAGCAATTATAGGCAGTTCTGTGTTTTATTTGAAGGTGTTAAATTAAATAAAAGGAAAATCTGAAAGCCAAGGGAAATGGAAATGAATATTGAAAAGAAGGTTAACAACCTAAGCATCAATGCCACTGCGAATATCGGCGTACCAGCGCCTGAAGCAGCGCAGAAAAATCACCTTACCGATGTCGGTTCCGTACTGTTACAGGCCGACTTTGAAGTCAGTTCCCTTGAGCTGCCGGCAGCAGACCTCATACATGCAGCCAAAGCTGCACTCTGTTTCCTGAACAGTTTAATCCACTACACAGCAGCCCCTCGGCCTGTGCCCTTAGTAAATTACTACAGCGCTGATTCTGCAGTTCCATCTTAACTGCTTTGCTAACCATTTTAGACGGCAAAGCAGCCGCTTTCAGCCGTACTTATTAATCAAACAAAAAAATCATTATTGGAGAAATCATGATCGATAAATTTTTCGGCTTTGCCGCCAGGCACCCTGTATGGGTGATACTGGCATTTCTGGCCTTTACCATATTAGCGGCTTCCGGTGCACAGAAGCTGGTCTTTAAAAGTGATTACCGTATTTTCTTTGATGAAAGTAATCCGCAGTTAACTGCATATGAATCCATGCAGAAAATTTACAGTAAGAGTGACAATGTCACTTTTATTGTTGTTCCAAAAGAGGGCGATGTGTTTACCAGGGAGCATCTTGCCGGGCTGAAAAAACTGACTAAAGCGAGCTGGCAGATCCCCTACTCAACTCGGGTTAATTCATTAACTAATTTTCAATATACCTATGCCGAAGAAGACGACTTGATTGTTGAAGATCTGGTGATGGATGCACAAAATTTAAGTGCCTCAGATATCAGCCGGATTAAGCAGGCTGCGGTAAATGAACCGCAGCTGGTTAACAAGATTGTCTCTGCATCCGGACATGTTTCAGTTGTTGATGTCTCAGTGAAACTGCCGGGATTAGATCCTGCAGCTGAAGTGCCGCAGGTTGCCGGTTATGTGCGTAAACTTAAAGATGACTTTATTGCTCAGAATCCCGGATCGCAGGTTTACCTATCGGGCATGGTGATGTTGAACAATGCTTTTGCTGAGTCCTCTCTAGAGGACGGCTCCACATTGGTACCTGCAATGTTTTTAATTGTGGTGATCACCATAGGGTTTTTATTAAGAACCATTTCAGGCACTTTTGCGACAGTACTGGTTGTTGTTATGAGCATTGCCGGGGCCATGGGATTAGCCGGCTGGATGGGGTTCTTTCTCAGCGGCGCATCTGCGTCTGCACCGACGATTATCCTGACCCTGGCAGTCGCCGACTGCATCCATATTTTAGCGTCTATGTTCTATGAAATGCGCCATGGGGCCGATAAAGCCTCCGCTATTCAAAAAAGTTTAAAGATTAATCTGCAGCCTGTGTTTCTGACTAGTATTACCACGGCAATAGGCTTCTTAAGTATGAATTTCTCTGAGATTCCCCCTTATCGGGACTTAGGTAATATTGTGGCTATGGGGGCCATGCTGGCATTTATTTTCTCAATAACGATCTTCCCTGCGTTACTGTCTGTGCTGCCGATACGAGTAAAAGTTCAGGCAGAGGGTAAGAAAAATAATATGGCTCGACTGGCTGATCTGGTGATTACTAAACGCCGCCTGCTGTTACCTGTGATCAGTGTTTGTGTAATTGTTCTGGCTGTCTTTATTCCCAAGAATGAAATAAATGATGACTTTGTAAAATACTTTGACAGTAGTGTTCCCTTCAGAAGCGCTACCGATTACATGCAGGAAAATTTGTCCGGTCTGACACTGTTAGAGTTGTCGGTTAAATCGGGCCGCGCCGGCGGTATTAATGATCCGCAGTTTTTGAAAACTGTTGATCAGTTTAGTGACTGGCTGCGGGGGCAGAAGGAAACAGATCATGTTAATACCCTTACTGATGTTCTTAAACGTCTGAATAAAAATATGCATGGGGATGATCCTGCCTGGTACAAACTGCCGGAAACGCAGGAAATGGCCGCCCAGTATTTATTATTGTATGAAATGTCCCTGCCCTACGGACTGGATTTAAATACGCAGCTGAACGTGGATAAATCTTCCACCAAACTGATTGCTACCTTTAAAAATTTAACCAGCAGCCAGCAGATTGAGCTTGGCGAGAGACTGGAAGCCTGGTTTAAAAGTAATGCACCTCAGTATGAGCTGGATACTGCCAGTCCAAGTTTTATGTTTGCCCATATTGGTCAGAAAAGCATAGTCAGTAGTTTAGTCGGCACTGTCGCCGCGCTGATCGTTATTTCAATTATTTTAGGCTTTGCTTTAAAGAGCTGGCGTTACGGTTTGATCAGTCTGTTACCAAACTTACTGCCGGCGGCGGTAGCCTTTGGTATCTGGGCGTTAATCAACGGTCAGATAGGCATGAGCCTGTCTATGGTGATAGGTATGACTCTGGGTATCGTTGTAGATGATACCGTGCATTTCTTAAGTAAATACCTGCACGCCCGCAGAAATAACAACAGCGATGCGGCCGACGCTGTCCATTATGCCTTTGCTCATGTGGGGGGAGCGCTATGGATAACTACCCTGGTATTAGTCGCTGGATTTACAGTGCTGGCACAGTCCAGTTTTAAATTGAACGGTGATATGGGCATGTTAACCGCGATCACCATTTTAGCCGCACTGATTATTGATTTCTTGTTTTTACCGCCTCTGCTTATCGCTTTGGACAACATGAAAAATAGAAAAGCAGCGCATAGCAGCGATGCCGTTGAATTACCCGCACCTAGTCAGCCGACATTATAAAAATATTGGAGAAAATTATGTTATATCAAGGACGTTTGAAAACAGTTTTAATCACGACGCTGCTGGCTGCGGCGAGCCTGAGCAGTTTTGCAGTTTCCCAGCAGGAAACCGATCAGGAAAAGAATGCGCGCCGGAAAGGTCTGGATATTTCTGTAGAGGTTAAAAACAGAGACAGCGGCTGGGGTGACAGTAAAGCAGATATGCTGATGATTTTACGCAATGAGCAGGGGCAGGAGAGCGTGCGTGAAATTAAAATCAAATCACTGGAGCAGCTGGGGGACGGTGATAAAAGTCTTACGGTATTTAATAAACCGAAGGATGTGAAAGGCTCTGCATTTTTGAGTTATTCACATGCTGAAAAAGCAGATGATCAATGGTTATATCTGCCTTCTTTAAAGCGTGTAAAGCGTATCTCATCACGTAATAAATCGGGCCCGTTTATGGGCTCTGAATTTTCATTTGAAGACTTCAGCTCCTTTGAAGTCGAAAAATACAGCTATAAGTATTTAGGTAATGAGAAAATTGCAGCTAAAGACTTCTTTAAGGTGGAGCAGTTCCCCGTTGATGAAAATTCTGGTTACACTCGTCGTGTCGTCTGGATTGATCAGCAGGAATACCTGGTGCACAAGATCGATTATTACGATCGTAAAAATTCACTGTTGAAAACCTTAACTTATGTCGATTATCAGCAGTATAGCGGTAAATTCTGGCGTGCCCGCAGCATGCAGATGATTAATCATCAAAATGGTAAAAGTACCGAGTTAATATGGAATAACTACACGTTTAACAACGGCTTAAGCGAAGGTGACTTCAACCGCAATGCATTGAAAAGGACTCGGTAAGCCGCTATGTCAATGAACTTTTTAACAAAAAAGGCAGCAGCGGCCGCTCTGCTGCTGGCTTTTAATATATCTGCATCTGAGTTCGAGTACTCGGGGAAAATAGGTATAGAAGAGCGTTATTTTTTTGCAGGCGGGCAGTACGAGGAGCAGTTTGAACACTGGCAGACCTCTTTCTCTGTAGAGCCTGAATTTACCTGGAACTGGAATGACGGCGTCGACAGTCTGGTATTCACGCCGTTTTATCGTTTCGATGCTCAAGATGAGCAGCGGACTCATGGTGATATTCGCGAGTTGTTTTATATACATGTCGGAGATGACTGGGAATTCAGAGCCGGCATACGTAAGGAGTTTTGGGGAGTGACCGAGTTTCAGCATCTGGTTGATGTGATTAATCAAACTGATGGTGTTGAAGGTTTTGACGGGGAAGATAAACTTGGTCAGCAGATGCTTAATCTGTCCCTGGTTAGGGACTGGGGAATTATCGATTTATACCTGCTGCCGGGATTTCGTGAAAGAACATTTCCTGGTGAAGAAGGGCGTTTACGTGGTCCGCTGGTGGTTGATAAAAACAATGTAAGCTATGAATCATCTGCTGAAGATAAGCATATAGATTTTGCCGCCCGCTGGTCGCATGTTCTGGGTGATTTTGATATCGGAAGTTACTGGTTTCATGGTACTAACCGTGATCCGCTGTTGACACCCGCTCAAAACGGGCAAACGCTGGTATTGCGGCAGTATTATAATCAGATGGATCAGCTTGGCATTGATGTTCAGGCTACCATAGATGACTGGTTATGGAAATTTGAGTCAATATACCGCAGCACCAAAGCCGAAGACTTCGGGGCTGTACAGGCAGGCTTTGAATATACTTATGTAGGTGTTTTTGATTCATTTACAGATCTAGGCTTGTTAATGGAATACGGCTGGGATTCTCGTGGAGAAGCGGGAGCTTCGGCTGGAGCGAATGTTCAAAATGATCTGTTTCTGGGCAGCCGTATCGCATTTAACGACATGCAGGACAGCGAGGTATTAATGGGATTCAGCACTGATTTAGATCATAACGCCTTCAGTATTTTAGTTGAAGCAAGCCGTCGTTTCGGTGACAGTTTTAAAGCAAATCTGGATTTCAGGATGCTGCAGAGTAGTGAATATACAGATCAATTGTACAGCCTGAAAGATGATGATCATTTACAGGTTTCTTTAGACTGGTATTTTTAAATTTAAAAGAAAAGGTCAGCAGTAGTATCTGGGAAGTTATTGGCAGTGATCTGGATCTGCTCTGACAGATGCTGCTGCAGGCTTTTTTGTTTTAGATTTTCAGGATAGTAAGAATAAACTATTTTCCTATAGGAAGTGGTTCCATATTTTAAGGGCGACCGGCCCGAGTACTGTGTTTTTCAGCTTGGCGATGCAGACGGGTAAATTAATATCCCCCAGCGTATCCAGGCAGATTAATTCTTTATTTTGTATCTCTTTCTCAACGAAATGCAGCGGCAGTCTGCCCCAGCCGAGCCCGGCAGTGATTAAGTTTTTTTTAGTGTGCAGATCAGTTACATACCATTTCAGTGTTTGATCAATAATGTCTGTATCCGGGGACTGACCGTCTGAAGACTTAACAATGACCTGCGGGTAAGCCGCCAGATCGCTTTCAGTCACATTTTCAGTACTCTTTAAAGGCAGCTGTTTAGAAATAAGCAGCGGAATACTGATGCTGTCAATCTGTTTATAATCAATCGCTTTGCTGCGGCTGGGCGCACCATAAATAGCAATATCGACTTTTTTATCCAGCAGCATTCTTTCACCGGAAGCGACTTCAATTTCAAGATGAATTGTGGTGTTGGGAAATTCCTGTTTTAAGGAGGTTAATAAGCCGGTAATTTTATCTAATGGAAAAGTCGAATTCACACCCAGCCTTAGCTCCGTTTCATTTACCCCTTTCATTTCATTAACAAAGGTCTCAAATTCACCAGCCTGTTTCAAGAGACGGCGGATCTGTACAATCAGAATTTTTCCTTCCGCAGTGAGCTCAGGCCGGTAGGTTTTGCGGTTAAAGATTTCAATATCATAATAGGCTTCTACCTGTTTTACTGAATAGGAGACAGCCGAACGTACTTTATGCAGTTTTTCGCTGGCTTTTTGAAAGCTGCCTTCCGCACAAATCGTCTCAATAACCTGTAAATGTTCTAAATTCACCATAGTCAAATTATATGACCGTGATGTACTAAAAGCTATGCTTTTTTCTGACCATCTATTGTCCTAAAGTGTATTTAAGCAGTCAAATGTCATTAAATAAGGCAGTCTAATGAATTTAAAAAGCAATACCCTGAGGACACCCGAACAGGCTTTTCAAGGCCTGAGTGATTATCCCTTTGAAGCCAACTATATGCAGGTAGACGGTATGCGTATGCATTATCTTGATGAAGGGAAAAACAGTAATAAAGTTATTTTTCTTTTTCACGGTCAGCCTTCATGGAGCTACCTTTACCGGCATATGATCCCTCTTTTAGTTAATGCCGGTTACCGTGTTATTGCCCCGGATTTAATCGGCTTCGGCAAATCAGATAAACCTGTCAGCTCGGACAGTCATACCTATGCAGATCAGGTGAAGTGGATGCGCAGTTTTGTACAGCAGCTGGGTATTAAACATGCGGCTGCTTTTTTTCAGGACTGGGGAGGCATGATCGGCTTACGAGTGCTGGCACAGGAGCCGCAGTGGTTAGATCGTCTGGTAGTTTCTAATACTGCGCTGGCGGAAATGAGCGGGCTGGAAAAATTTATGGTGCCGAAAATACTGAAGCTGCTGGCTGCTTTTGCCGGTAAACCAAGTCTGGAAAAATTTGCCGCTAATATTAATTACGGTAACTGGGCCGGTTATTTCAGACATGCCGGGCAGCTGCAGATAGGTCAAATCATTCAAACGCTGACCACCAGAGAGTTAAGCTCAGCTGAAATGCTCGCTTATGATGCACCTTTCCCTACTGCTGAATATTATGCCGCACCAAGAAAGATGCCGGAGATTGTTGCCTCTGAACTGGATGCTGTTAATGCCGACTGGTCAAAACTCAAACAGTGGCATAAACCTGTGCTGACTCTGTTCAGCGATAAAGATCCCTTTCTGGCTGATCAGGGCTATGACAAAAAATTTCAAAATAATTTTAAAGGTGCACAGGGGCAGCCGCATAAAACCATAGAAAACGCCTCGCACTTCTTACAGGAAGATCAGTCCCCGCAGCTGGCTTCTTTATTGATCAGCTGGTTACAACAAACCCGGTTTTAACAGAGGAAAACAGATGAAAATTTTAGCAGTAGGTGCAAACGGTATTATTGGTCAGGCTGTGGTTAATTTATTAAGCCGGGATAACGAAGTGATCGCCGTAGGCCACAGCAGCGGCGGCTTAACGGTGGATATTGAAAGCAAGGAATCTATTCAAGACCTTTTTGAGCAGAGCGGCAGGGTTGATGCCATTATCAGCATGGCGGGTAATGGTGAAATGGGCAGTCTGCAGGAGACGCCTGACTCGGGGTATCAAATGGTACTGGAAAATAAAGTGATGGGGCAGGTAAACCTGGTACGCATAGGTTTGGATTATCTTAATCACGGCGGATCGATTACCCTGACATCTGGTGAGTCAGCGGTTAAGCCTAAACCGGGAACTGCTGCGATCAGTATGGGCTGTGCTGCGGTTAATGCCTTTACTGCAGCGGCTGCATTAGAGCTTAAAGATGATAAAAGAATTAACGCAGTGAGTCCTGGTTTCGTTAAAGAAACCATGGAACTTTTGGGGATGGACAGCACTGCCGGGATTGCGGCAGAAGATGTAGCTTCGTATTATCAGGCCAGTATCGCAGGTCAAAGCAGCGGTAAAGTATTTCATGCTGTAGAGGGGAAATATGAGTAAGGAGAAATCTGCTTATTGCCAATAGGTTTTAAATTAAACAAAGAAGCCCTGTTCACAGGGCTTTTATATCTCTATTCGACCTGCCGACTCTGTCCGGCACCGCCTACACCAGCCATCACCAGCATGCCGCCGGTAATACAGATCACCGCGTCTTTGACTTTGCCGCTGCCAAATAAAATCTATCAACGCCTGAAAGTGCAGCGAAACGGTGAGATGATTGCCGATGTAGCGCTTGAGGACGGTTAAATAGAAGCCCGGAATCCGGTTTTTACCGTGTTAGCGATGATAGCTCTCTATATACTCCACCAGCATCTCAATATCCACCGGGATCACCGAACGGTTATCCGGCCCTTTTGTCAGCATGCCTTCATCAATAAGCTCACTGATAACCCGGGTATAAGCGCGCTCTGTACAGCCAAAACGCTGCGCTTCCTGATACATGTAGCTGTGGCGTTTCGGCCTGGCAGCTGAAGCGTGGTTTCTGACAATATCGTTGATAATATTGAACTTAAGCGGATAAAGGGAGCGCTCAATCGCGATATCCATGGTTTCCTGGTACATTCCGGACATATTGTGGCTGAGCCAGAAAGCGACCTTGGCCTCGCATAGCAGGATTTCGGTGAAACGCTCTTTGGGAATGGCGATCATCTCAGTGGGAGCCATGGTGATCACGTCAAACTGGCACTGCTTTTCTGAGAAAAACTCAATCTCACCGGTCAGATGGTTCTCTATAAAGAACTCGCCCATGCTGAGTGTTTTTCCATTAGGGGCAGTATGGTTTACCACAAAGTGAACTTCATCGAACCAGTAGACTTCGTTTAGCTCCTGGTGCTGACGGATGATGTAGTCATCTTTATCGAGATAGACTGTGCGAAACTCTCCGCTCTTTGCTATCTGGCGGAGCCTCTCCAGGCCTTCGTTTAAGATTTCCCCTTTGTTCATAGCGTTTCTCTGCAGATACCTTTAAAAACTGTGAACTTGCAATTGTACCACCCGACAATTGTCGTGTCGCCAAATCAGCGAGTTAGCTAGTATTGTTTTAACTCAAGCTCGGCGTATAGACCCAGATAAGGCTATGCTTGCCAGTATTTAACTCGAAAATTAATGAAATATCGGAAATAACTACAATGAAATATTTTGATCTTCCAAAAATCGACCTTCACTGCCACTTAGACGGCAGCCTTCGTCCACAGACTCTGATGGAGCTGGCTAAAGAGCAGGGTATCTCGCTGCCAAGCGATAACCTGGATGAAATCCGCGATATGATGATCGCACCAGAAACCTGTCAGGATCTGCCGGAATACCTGAGCCGTTTTGACCTGCCGGTATCTGTGATGCAGGTTGCGGATGCACTGGAGGGTATTTCATTTGAGCTGTTTGAAGACGCAGCAAACGAGAACGTGAAGTACCTGGAAGTGCGCTTTGCTCCTCAGCTTCACACCAAGCAGGGGCTGAGCTACGAGGAGATCATCGAAGCGGTGGTTAAAGGCATGAAGCGTGCTGAGCAGCAGTTCGACATTAAGGGTAACGTTATCCTGTCTATGGTGAAGTTTATGCCGTCAGACACCATTAAGCCGGTGATCGACGCGGGTGTGAAATTTCTGGGTAAAGGCGTGGCAGCGTTTGACCTGGCAGGCAGTGAACTGGACGGTTTCAGCCACGATTACGTTGAGTATGCGCAGTACGCTCAGGAGAAAGGCTACCGCATTACGATTCACGCTGGTGAGCAGGGCTGTGGTCAGAACGTGTATGAAGCGGTCACTATGCTGGGCGCAGAGCGTATCGGTCACGGTATCGCGATCCGCGATGACGAGCAGGCTTACCTGCGCGTTAAAGAAGATCAGGTGGCCCTGGAAACCTGCCCAAGCAGTAACGTACAGACCAAAGCCGTACCAGTGTTTGCTGCGCACCCGGTGAAAGAGTTCTACCAGGGCGGCATTCCTGTAACCATCAACACCGACAACCGCACAGTGTCTAACACCACCATGACCGATGAAGTTCGTAAGGTGATGGAAGTGTTCGGGCTGAGTGTTGAAGATTACTACCAGATCTACCGTCAGAGCGTTGAGCACTCATTTGCGGATGATGCGGTGAAAGCTGAGCTGATGGACTTTGCTAAGTAACAGGTATCTATTGATGGTGAACGAATAGCCCAATTCTATCGCCCTACGCGGAAAGAGCATAACAATTACTCATGCTGTAGACGGTAAATATGAGTAAGGAGAAATCAGCTTATTGCTGATAGATTTTAAATTAAACAAAGAAGCCCTGTTCACAGGGCTTTTATATCTCTATTCGACCTGCAGTCTCTGTCCCGCACCTAAAAGACAGGGTCTCCAGCCGAACAGGCTGTAAGCCATAATAACGGCGTAACACATTGCGGGAATGATTAAGGAAATAACCAGGCTGCTGCTGTCAGCCAGCAGTGCCTGCATAAGCGGCAGAACGGCGCCGCCTACACCTGCCATTACCAGCATGCCGGAAGCCTGAGCTGTACTTTCCCCGAGCTTGTCCAGAGCAATGGAAAATATCACCGGGTACATAATTGAGTTACACAGGCCCACAGCAATCAGCGCCCAGCCTCCAGAAATGCCCGGAGAAACAACAGCAGAAAGTATTAGAGCTGCCGCGGTAAGTGCATTAATAAACAGTACTTTACGGGCGCAGATATAACGAAATACAAAGGGGCCGAGCAACCGTCCTGTCATTGCGCCTGCCCAGTATAATGCAACCAGTTTGGCACCCGTCTGTGTCGAATAATCTCCCTGTTGATTAAGATAACTAAGCAGAAAACTGCCTATACTGACCTCGGCTCCGGTATAGCAGAAGATGGTCAGCATGCCGAGCAGCAGATGGCGATAGCGCCATGCGGGAAATGTTTTCTGTTTCTGCTTTACTGATACCTGTCGCGGCTCCGGCATAAAGCTTATTTTCATAATAATTATCAGTACTGTTATGACGGCGGCTGTCAGCAGATAAGGGCCCTGCACCAGTTCTGCTTTATCCTGTGCTGACAGATCTGCTGCCGAAAACAGCAGTAGAGCGCCGATATAGGGGGCGATGGTTGTTCCCAGAGAGTTGATACCGGAAGCCATGGTCAGCCGGGAAGCCGCCGTGCTCCTGTCGCCCAGTGCCGCCGCATAGGGATTCGCGACAACCTGCAGAACTGCGACGCCCATCGCAGTGATCAGCACTGCCAGCAGCACCAGAGGGTAGGAAAAAGCGTCGGCTGCCGGATAAAAAGCTAATGCACCGGCAGCTGTTAAGGCCAGCCCGAAAAGCAGGGTGTTTTTATAACCTATTGAGTGCATTAGTTTAACGGCGGGCAGGCTGATCAGCAGAGGGCTGGATGAGAAGACTGCCTGAATAAGCATAGATTCGCTGTAGCTAAGCTGAAATACCTGCTGCAGATGAGGAATTAAAACACTGTTCAGCGAGGTCAGAAATCCCCAGATAAAAAATACTGAACTCAGTAATGTCAGGGCCGCAGTAGTCCGGTTTTGCGGCTGAGATTTAGATAAAGGCATTTTAAGCTTCCTTTAAAGTGGTTGATTATTCGTATTAGAGGACTGTTTGCGGCAGGAGGTTAAATACGTCTGAATGACGGCTGAATAAGTTTTAGCCGTCATTATTTTTCTGTTAAATCAGAGTGCTTCTGCTGTATCTGCTGCGTATTTCTCTTCCAGATTCTGCTGAACCTTATCTAACTCGTGATCGTTAAGGCGGTAGAATTTGATATAGATAAAGTAGGAAATCAGGCAAAGTAAAGCGGGCGCCAGATAAATCAGCTGCAGGGACTGCAGCGTATCTGCTGTCTGCTCCTGGTTAGGCACATAACTGATCATGGTCAGGCTGATGCCGATCAGAAAACCGGTTAAAGCGCCGGAACATTTACTGATCAGAGTATGCACAGAATAAGAGACGCTTTCTGAGCGGATACCCATTTTCATATCACCATAATCAACGGTGTCGGCAACCATCAGCAGCACCATCAGCCAGTAAACTGCAGTGGAAACGCCGCCGGTTATACCTGCTATTGATACAAGCATTTTAGATTCAGGCGCATAATTGGCGACCAGATAGAGTATAGCTGCGGAGGCAACCGGCAGCAGCAGAGAGACAGAAAATACGAATTTTCTGCCGAACTGCTCCATCAGTTGCGGGAAAATCAGCAGGGAGCCGGTGCCGAAGATACCAGCCCAAAGCATATAGGTAGTGAACAGGCTCTGATCACCGAGCACATAAGTGTAGAAATACAGATTCAGTCCGCCGGTCATATTGGCGGCAATGTTGTAAAGCAGGGCAAGTGAAAGCAGTACAACAAACTGATCATTTTTGAAAATTAATCTAAGGGCATCTTTTATCTTTAACGGTTTAGCTGTCTGAGTATTTTCTTCAAAGGACTGTTCAGTCCAGATACAGGTAACAGTAGCGCTGATAACAGCCAGTACGCCGCTGATTACTGCAAACAGCATGAAACCATGGCCGTCATCACCTGCTCCAAGTTTACTGACCGCCATCACTCCTACACCGCTGGCAATATAATTTGCTAACGAAGCGAGCAGTCTCGGGTAAGGCATCAGTCTTTCGCGTTCGCCTTTATCCAGAGTTATGGTCGGGATAAGTGACCAGAAAGGGGCATCCAGCAGTGTATAAGTCATACCCCAGCCGACATAGGTGATAACAATATAAATCAGCTGCTCTGTACCGGAGAATAGGTGGGCTGAAAACAGCGCAACAATAAACAGTGCATTAAGAATATTACCGATAAAAATCCAGGGTTTATATTTTCCCCAGCGTGATTTCGTTTTAGTAACCAGATAACCCAGGAGCGGATCGTTTATTGTGTCCCAGATCCGCGCGCCAAGGAAAACCGAACCTATAAATGCCGCTGAAGCACCAACAACATCCGTGTAGTAAAAAAACAGAAACGTATTTACTACCACTAAGCCGAAATCTTTACCAAACCCGCCGAAACCAAAAGCCAGTTTTGTCGGCATGCCGACTTTGTCTTTTCTAATCATTGCACTCATTACTATTCTCCAGATCATATTTACCAGACTGATAAATATGTTGATTTAAAACCATTAATTTTAAAAGCCGGATAAATCCCCGTGAGTTATCTGACTTTACTGCAGTCAGTCTTATTTACGAAGCACGATATAACCGGATTTGGGCATGTCAATTTCATTGAGCCCTTTATCCAGGTTCAGAGCTTCTTCTCTGACCATATTACCCAGACAGTCATAGGTAAGCGCCCCGACAGAAACGGCCTGCGGCAGTTTGACAAACAGGCTGTTTTCCATGGCACCGTTGATCAGAATAACTTCCTGTTCATCACTGTTGAAAATTTCACTGACCATACGGGCGTGCACTGTGACTATTTTTCTATTACCCAGCTGGCTTTCAATAAGCGGATAGTGCATTTCCGGATAAGAGGATTTCAGCTTACCCTTAAGCAGAAGATCTCTGTTGCTTCGCCAGAAACTCAGCCAGTGTCTGCTCATATGCAGGTGCTCAGAAGAGAGCTCTTTCATATCCGGCGATATCTGCGGTACAGAAAACAGGGTGTTGATAAAATGCAGACTGGCACTTTCAGCAGAGTCCTCATTTGACCAGATAAACATATCGGAATGCACGGCGGTATTGCCCGAGAACATACGCAGATCTATAATACTCATACGGTTCATGACTGAATCGTTCGGACAGTCATGTACACGGAATATATTGCCGTATTTACGGATCATCGGCCCAATGTAAGTCTGACGGAACTCAATCATAATTTCCGGATTGATGTGCGTTAGGGCTTCTCTGATGCCCGTCATTAAACTGTCCACAGCCTGCGGCAGAGATTCAGTATCACGCGCCGGATCGCTCTTCAGTGCGCTGCCTTCTGCCTGTGACATATTAAATTCATCAATAAAATCAAGCTTCAGGCCATCGAGGTTATAATCTGTCACAACACGTCGATAGGTATCAATCAGATATCTGCGTACCTCCGGGTAGCGGGGGTCCAGGGTGCCGCACTCATTCTGCTTACTGTAAAACAGCAGGTTATCCTTGAATTCATCCCAGATCCTGCAGCCTTGTCCGATAAACGGCACACTTAACCACAGGATATATTTCATGCCCATAGCCTGAACACGTTCTACGTGACCGCGCATATCAGGAAAGCGGCTTTCTGCGACCTGCCAGTCACCGCAGTATTTATAACCACGATTGTTATTCTCTGTCTGCCAGCCGTCATCAAGAATAATTGTTTTACAGCCGATTTCTGAGGAAAGACGGCACTGATCTTCAATCTTCTGCTGCGATAAATTCTGATGGAAGCTGTACCAGGTGGAATAGGCCGGCTCAAGCGCCGCTTGCGGCACGGGCATCTGATGATTATTAAACAGCTGTTCATACCAGCTGGACATATCTTCAACTGCTTCATAGTAGGGAACCGATCTCAGATCCAGGCGTAATGTCCCCTGATATTCACTGCGCTGTATAGAAGGGCTGCTGAATAAACGCATGCGGATACGTCCGACACGCTCCTCTTCATAAGCTCCAGCATGAATTTTTACCGATTCATTGGCATCGGACAGGGCATAAGCAAGACGGTTTTCACCATCCTGACTGTAGAAACAGCCCACCGGAGCCGCTTTGCTGATCTGGCTGTCATAATGAGGCCACCACTCAGGTATGCCTTTATTACGAATAGATTTCGGATTGCCGTACAGGCAGGGGGTCCAGCAGGAATGCATATTCACAAACGGGAAATGAACATCAAGCACTGCTTCAGGAAAAGTGACCGACTGTTTTGAGGTGATTGTGAAATCAATAAACACAACTTCATTATCTCTGCGCTCGCTGAGTGTTACTTCTAGAGGGGCATCTGCCGCCCCGGCCTGCAGATGAACGGATAACTGACCGGTATTGAGTGATTGTTTCATGTGTAACATCCTTTGCGTTTAATTTGATTAGTGATGTTTGTTCGTTCAGGGAAGAATATTCCGCACTCACGAACAGCTGTTCGCCACATTACTCCGAACAGCTGTTCGTGGCGACATCTATTTGCCTGAAATGACAACATAATTAACAAACTGCGACGCCGGTCAAATATTAGCCGGGGTGTTTTTGTGGAAATGCTTCACGGTCAGGCATAGGAGCCTATAGAAAGACCTGTGCTGGATTTAAACTGCATTTTTATACTAAAGTCTTGTTTTGTATCTATCTGTCGTTCAACGGAGTATTTCGATCACTGTTTGATGAATTTACATAATACAGGCGCTGTATAGGTGGATTTTGTTTAGCTTTATGCGATGGTAGAATAAATTTTTACTCCTTTTGCAGATACTTTTTATGGCTAACCCGAAAACAATCAACAGTGCTCAAATTGCTAAACTGGCCGGTGTATCGAGAAGCACTGTCTCTAAAGTTGTTAATAACTATCCGGATATCCCGGAAGAAACTAAGAATAAAGTACGCTCGGTAATGGAGAAGCACGGTTATACGCCGAATGCAGCTGCTCAGGTGCTTAAGGGCAAAGCACAAAGTGTGGTGGCGCTTTATATCTATGCTTCCGAGACCGATACACAAACGGATTCCTTATGCCGTCTTGGCTCCCCCTATGTGATGGGGGTTATTTCCAATTTCATTATGGCCGCCAGTCAGTGCGGATACCGTATGATGGTTGAGCTGCTGGTGCATGGAGAAGATGAACAGGAAATAAAAGGCAGTATTAAAAAATCCTTTGAATCCAAAAGTATTACCGCAGCTGTTTTTCTCGGGCTTCCGGACAGGGTTACTTTTATTGACCAGCTGGTTGCGGAGAACTTTCCCGTTGCAGTTATTGACCGGGATATTGACCAGAGCAAAGCGGCTGTCAATATATATACAAACGACAGTCAGGGGGCTTATCAGGCCGCGCATCATCTTCATCAAGAAGGTTTCAAGTCTATCTGTTTTATCGGCGGTGATGCGGATAAACGCTCTGCGCGTATGAGAGAAGAGGGCTACTGCCGGGCAATGCAGGAGTGCGGCGCGTCCCCCGTTGTAATACCCGGACATTTTTCCGAGCAGGCCGGAGCCCATGCCGCCGAGCAGATTATTAAGATGTCTCCTAGACCGGAAGCAGTTGTCTGTGCCTCCGATGCTGTGGCCTATGGTCTTATTAGAAAGCTGCGTGAAATCGATGCGCAGTATCTGGATATACTTGGTATTGTCGGCTTTGATGACACCTATTTTAATGACTTCCAGCATCCGCCTCTGTCTTCGCTGAAAGTGGATTTTGCAGCTATGGCTCGCAGTACTATAGCCGCGCTGCTGGACCCGGAACATAATAAGTCTGTTGTAGTGCCTGTGGAGCTGGTGGTGCGGGCTTCAAGTTTGTGCAGACATTAAATGCAGCCGAAGTTTCAAGCCGCATAAACCACCGGGTAATCGGCCTGCGGATGTTTAGATACTAAGGTCTTCTGGCCGTATACGGCTTTAATCATAGTTTCATTAAGCGCCTGCCAGGGAGTGCCGTCTGCCTGAATTTTTCCTTCATTAAGTACAATGATGCGGTCCGAATACTGGGCCGCCAGATTTAAATCGTGCAGTACCACGATCACAGCTGCTCCGGCATCGGCCATCTGCCGGGCAATATTCAGGGTATTATGCTGGTGGCACAGATCCAGCGCTGAAGTGGGTTCATCGAGCATTAAAATAGTCTGATGCCGCGACTGACTGATCTGGGTTAATACCCGTGCCAGATGCACGCGCTGTTTTTCTCCGCCGGAAAGCGAAGGGTATAAACGGTCACTAAGGTGGCTGATCCCGGTTTTATCCATTTTCTCCGACAGAACCGACTGCGCCTGCTGCGGAGCCAGACCCAGAGGCAGTAAACCTAATGCGGCCACTTCTTTAACGGTAAAGGCAAAATTTAAACTGCTCTGCTGCGGCAGCACCCCTAAATGTGCCGCCAGCTTTTGTTTCGGCCATTCACACTGTGCTGTGCCGAAATAACGGATACTGCTCTGCGCCCGCTTATCATAGGCTGTTTCACCGCATAATATTTTTAACAGGCTGCTTTTTCCGGCACCGTTCGGGCCTAATAAAGTGGTTACCTGGCTTGTGTGTATGGTTAAGGACAGATCGTCTAATAATTGTTTACCACCAAGGTTTAAAAAAAGGTGTTCACAGGAAATTGCGGGCGAGTTGTTATTAATTGTTGTCATAATCAGATTCTTCCGCGTTGAGTAAACAGCAAATAGATGAAAAAAGGTGCGCCGATCATAGCGGTAACAATACCCACAGGCAGTTCGGCAGGTGTAACGGCGACCCGGGCTACCATGTCGGCCGCGGTTAACAGCAGTGCACCGAGCAGAGCGGCCAGCGGCAGCAGACGGTTATGATCCGGCCCGCATAACATTCTGCCGAGGTGCGGAATAATTAAACCGATAAAACCGATCACCCCGGAGATACTGACGGTAATGCCGACACCGGCGGCAGCCAGTATGATCATTCTTCTTTTTAATTTCTGCGTATCAATGCCTAAATGTCCTGCCTCTGCTTCCCCTAACAGCAGGGCGTTTAAACCTTTGGCGTGATACATAAAAACAGTAAACAGCAGGAGCAGAGTGACTGCGGCCAGCAGTATGCTTGACCAGGTAGCACCTGCCAGAGAGCCCATGGACCACAGGGATAAATCACGGAGCATCTGATCATCGGCAATAAAGTTTAAATAACCGATAGCCGCTCCGGAAAGCGCGCTGACTGCGACACCGGCAAGCAGCATAACTGAAACAGAAGTACCGAATTTACTGGTGCCCAGTGAATAAACCAGAATAGTGGTTAATGCACCGCCGAGAAAAGCAAAGAAAGGCACTGCGGCAATATTCATTAATAACGGATAAGCTGTGCCGATATCCGCAAAAATAACAATGGCCAGGGCTGCCCCTAATGCCGCACCTGCAGAAACACCGATAATGCCCGGTTCAGCAAGGGGATTACGAAATAAGCCCTGCATTACTGCGCCGCTTAGAGCGAGAATAGCCCCGATTATCATGCACAGTAAGGTGCGCGGCAGACGTATCTGATGGATAACCATCTGAATATGCTCCGGCAGATCAGATGCCCAGGGAGATAAACCGGTAAAGCTGTCACGCATTGAAATCGACATCGGACCGATCACAATTGAGGAAGCTGCCGTAAGGGTTAAAATAACCAGGCCCAGTATGATTAATAAAGATAAAGGTAAACGACGTAACAGCATAAAAAACTCAGTTAAAGAAAGTGAATGTAAAAACTACTGGTATAAAAACTTATTTAAACGTTTTGCTTCATCCAGGCTTAATAAACCTAAACCGCCGATCAGCGCGCTGCCGTTAATGGTCATTACCGCTCTGTTTTTACCCGCCGGAGTGGCCGCCAGCATAGGCACTGCAGCAATAACGGCATCAATATCACCAAACTTATCTGCACTGCGCTGACTGACAATAACAGCATCGGGCTGCATCTTAACCAGGGATTCCATGGCTAAGGGTTTATAGGCATTAAGCTGCTCAGCAGCCGGGTTAACAGCGCCGGCCAGAGTGATAATTTCATCGGGAGTTGTTTCACTGCCGGCGACATTGGCAGGTCTGCCTTCATGAATCAGCAGAAACAGTACCTTCTTTTTATCCTGTGTCTGCGGCTGGTTAGCCTGCAGTGATGCAACCGTTTGATTTATTTCCTCTTTAAGCTGTGCGCTGCGGTCTTCGCTATGCGTAACTTCGGCAAGCTGATCTACGCGTTTTAATAATCCGGCAACTGTGGCTTCAGTATTAATAATATCCACGCTGACACCGGACTGTTTCAGCAGGCGCAGCGTTGATTCCGGGCCCATCTCATCGGAGCCGATTAAACGTGTTGGTTTCAGGCTGATTAACCCTTCGGCGGAAAGCTGGCGGTGATAACCGACCTTCGGTAAAACCTGCCCCTGGGGAAGATGACTGGTGACATCAACGGCAACTAAACTTTTCTGTGCATCCAGTGCATAAATCAGTTCAGTGACCGAACCTCCTGCGCTGATAATACGTTCCTGTGCGTAGGAAAAAGGGCTGCTGAAAGCCAGTATCGTGCCCAGCAGCGTAAATGCTTTAATCGTCGTCATTATCTGTTTTCCTCTTCAATTAATATTTGTGTTGCTTGGATGTTGTTTTCCTGCAGAAAAGCGAATAATTTCACCATATGCTGGATGTGTGCAGTTTTGTCGGAGGCAATGACAATATCCGGCTGCTTTTTGTCTTTAACCGCTTTTAATAAAGCACTGGTGAAATCCGGCCAGTCTGCAAATGACTTTCCCTGTACGGCCCAGTAGGGCTGCTGCGAGAGAATATTAATACTTACCGAGTTATCACTGAGCGCCGTATCGGCCTGCACATCAGAAGTCGGCAGCTGCACCTCTAATGACTGCAGTTTAATACTGGCGGTCAGCAGCAGAAAAACCATCACAATAAAGATAATGTCCAGCAGCGGGGTAAGATCCGGCTTGATTTCATCTTCTGTGAGAGAAGAAGTAATGCGGATCATATCTGTGCCTCCGGCTGTTCTGTACAGACGGACGGCTGCTGCACGGTTTTCTTATCAGCAGCTGCTTCTGTAAGAGTGATGCCTTCCATCCATAAATTGCAGTAATTAAGCGAATGCTCTAATTTGCTGATAATTTTATCTGCCCATAACCCCAGAAGCTGCGCGCCGGAGATCGCCGGTAAGGCAACAATTAATCCGGCTGCCGTGGTACGCATAGCAATACCCAGGCCGTCGGCAAGATCATTAGGCGTAATTGAGCCGCTGCTCTGGGCAACCGCTTTAAACATCTCGATTAAACCAATTACCGTACCCAGCAAACCAATTAACGGACTGAGAACACCGATTAAGGCTAACAGTTTCAAACCGGTGCGCAGCTGCTGACGTTTCTGCTGCAGCCACATGCCGGCGGCGTCTTCGCGCAGCGGTTTCTGGAAATGTCGATGCCTGATCAGCATTGCTATGCCGCGGCTCATCAATGCACGGTGCCCGCTTAAGTCTGCCGCCAGTTTATTTAACTGCTGCTGATCAGCCGCATTAGTTTCGCCCAGCAGCTGCTGGATATTCTGCG
This sequence comes from Psychromonas aquimarina ATCC BAA-1526, assembly GCF_000428725.1. Classification (GTDB taxonomy): domain Bacteria; phylum Pseudomonadota; class Gammaproteobacteria; order Enterobacterales; family Psychromonadaceae; genus Psychromonas; species Psychromonas aquimarina. Next base: position 120,043 of record NZ_AUAM01000011.1, on the reverse strand, counting down.
GCCCGAGGCGGGTAAAGAGCAGCAGCTGCACGAAGCGCTCCAGCAGCAGGGTAAGGGTAATGGCGGAGCATATTAACAGCGGCCAGCTCATTAAGCCGAGCTGCTGCTGGAGATTACTGATAGTTTCCATGGTTAATCCAGTTTAAATCTAATAGGAACAAAAACGCGCTGGGCAATGGCTTGGCCGTTGACCTTATGTGGAGAAAATTTCCATTTTTCAATGGCTTGTAAAGCCGCTGCATCAAGCATTTGCGTGCCCGATGAATCCTTTAGAGTTAATTTAATCTGTCTGCCTTTTTCATCTAACCACACCTCATAGGTGACTGTGCCTTCAATGCCTTTACGTTTAGCCAGACGCGGATAACGAGGCGGAGAGGGAGGAGACTGAAAACGCGGTTTTTCTACCAGCTGCGGTTTCTCCGTGGCGCCGGAAGGTGCCGGCGCACTTTCCTGCTTAGTCTCTTGAGTTTTTTCTTTAGGCTCAGCTTTGACTGTTTCGACTGGCTCTGTTTTTTCTTTGCTTTTAACGGGGGGCGCGGCTGGTTTGGCTGTTTTCTGCTCAGCTGCTTTTGGTTTTGTTATTTTCTTTTCAGCTGTTTTCTTCTTGGTCACTTTTTTTTCCAGCGCTTTCTTCTGCGGCTTTTCTATAGGCGCCTTTTTCTCTGGTGCTGCCTGTGCTGTTTTAGTTTCGCTGCCTGGTGGTTTCACTGACGTAAAATTCAGCGACACGGCCGTTGAGGTTGTACCAAGAGGGACCGCATAAGCTTTGTTTTCAGCCGCCGACCAGAACATTGCTGTGTGTAGAACCAGAGATAAACTTCCGGCAATAAAATATCGCTGCAGATTCATAATCGACTCCTTATGGCTGTTGTTTTCAAATCGCAGTGATTATCACTTAGTTTTGCAATGATATCAATTATCATTTGCATTCTCTTTTTCCTGCAGCTATGATTTGCCTCGAAAATCACATCAAAAGAAGTGACAATATGAAAAATAGACTCAACATTAAGCACTTAAATGAAGAGATAACGGGTATCAGTACACCGTCTCCATTACAGTTTGCTTTCTGCAGAAAAAAATCAGCACATGCAGGAGGCCGTGCTGCAGTAATTCCCAGGGAAGAGCAAGTCAGCCGCTTTGAACAAGCGCTAAAGCAGCCTGGCGATACAGCGCAGCAGAGATGTTTATACATTCATATTCCGTTCTGCCGGGTGCGCTGTACCTATTGTAATTTTTTCCAGCATGCCGCCAGTAAAACCATGATTGCCGATTATTTTGCCGCTCTGCTTAAGGAAATCCGCTGGAAGGCACAGCAGCCCTGGACACAGTCAGCACCTTTTCAAGCTGTGTATGTCGGCGGCGGCACACCTACCGATTTGTCTGCCGAGCAGCTGCTTATTTTAGGTAAAACTATCCGCAGTTATTTTCCTTTAACCCCGGATTGTGAAATCACCTTAGAGGGACGCATTAACCGTTTTGACGACTCTCTTTTTGAGAATGCACTGGAAGGCGGATTTAACCGCTTTTCATTTGGTGTGCAGAGCTTTAATACTAAGGTGCGCCGTTCCGCAAAACGCCTGGATGACCGTGAACCTCTGATGCGCCGTCTACAGGAATTAAGTGCAGTGAATGCCGCGCCGATCGTCATTGATCTGCTGTACGGTTTACCCTATCAGACCATGGATATCTGGAAACAGGATCTGCAGGACTTTTTAGAATCCGGCGTGCATGGCGTGGATCTTTATCAGCTGGTGGAGTTAGGCGGTATGCCGATGCAGGCTATGGTTGAAAAAGGCAGCCTGCCTGCCCCTGCTGATACGGCGGCTAAAGCGAAAATGTTTGAGTATGGTGTGCACTTTATGCGTAAACACCATATCAAACGTCTAAGTGTCGGTCACTGGGCGACCAGTAACCGCGAACGCAGTATTTATAACAGTCTGGCTAAAACTACAGCTGCTGTACTGCCGCTCGGCTGCGGTGCCGGCGGCAATGTCAACGGCCTTTCTGTAATGCAGGACCGCACCCTGGAAAACTACCTTAAATCAATTGAGACGCAGCAGCATTCAGTCGCCATGCTGAGTCTGCAGTCGTCCGATGCCGCAGTGCATAAAGAGATCACCGCAGCCTTTGACCGGGGGGTTGTATCACGCTCTGCACTGAGGCAGGTGAGCGGTTCGGATCTCTTTGAATACTGCCTGCCGCTGTTTGATGAATGGCAGAAAAAAGGTTTAGTGGAGGTTGAGCAGGACTATTTAAGCCTGACGTTAGCGGGACAGTTCTGGGCGGTGACACTGGCGCAGAATTTAATCACTGTATTACAGCAGGATGCCAATAATACTAATAATAAACAGCAGCATGCGGCTGCTTAAAGCGGAGAATATAATGTCTACAGCAATGTTAAAAGAACAGGTATTGGCAGTACTGGAACGTGAGCCGGCTTTACTGCCTAGTGCCATTGCAGCAGAACTGCAGGTAAGTGAAGCACAGGTGGTTTTTGCTTTTCCAAAAGCAATGACAACTCGAATTGACGGTTCTTTTTGTGAAAAAGTATTAACTGAGCTTGCCGGCTGGGGACCTGTGACTACGATTGTACATTCATGCTCTTCAATCTTTGAGGTGAAAGCGCCTTTTCCAAAGGGGAAAAACGCCCGCGGTTATTACAACCTGATGGGCAGAGAAGGGCAGCTGCACGGTCATTTACGTATTGATTTAGTCACAGATATTGCTCTGGTCAGCAAACCCTTTATGGGCAGTGAAAGTCATTATCTGGGATTTTTTACCGAGCAGGGCGAGTCTATTTTTAAAATTTATCTGGGGCGTGACGAAAAACGTCAGCTTTTCCCGGAGCAGATTGAAAAATTTGTACAGTTAAAAACACAATTCGGAGAATAATAATAATGAATGCTGAAATAAAAAAAGAGCGCCTGCAGAGTCGTTTAGGTCCTGAAATTAAAGAGTTTCGTGAAAGTAAAAAAACACTGCAGCTGGCGACGGTATGTAAAGACGGTAAGCCGAATGTGAGTTATGCTCCGTTTATCTCCCTGGAAGACGGTTATTATGTACTGATTTCTGAAATTGCACGCCATACGCGCAACCTGATGGAAAACCCGCAGGCTTCATTAATGCTGATTGAAGATGAAGCGACTGCAAAAACTATTTTTGCGCGCATGCGTTTAACTTTTGATGCCGATGCCCAGCTGATTGAGCGTGAATCAGAAAAATGGAATCAGGTTATTTCTGTAATGAAAGAGTCTCTGGGTGAGATTATTGACAGTTTAAGCGGCTTAGAAGATTTTAAACTGATCCGGCTGCAGCCGAAGAACGGTTTATTTGTTAAAGGTTTCGGCAAGGCTTACCAGGTGAGCGACAATGATTTAGTGGACTTTGTACACCTTGATAAAGGCCATACTAAGGTTGAGCAGAAAACTGCGTAAATAGATAAATTGTTCTCCTCAGACTGCCGGTTTTATCTGCCGGCAGTTTATTTCTCTGCTTAGTTTTTTACCGCTGCCGCAAACTTTTCGCTTCTAATATCAAAAATTTTTCTTTAACCAAGAAATGGAGTAATTAACCGCCTTTCGCTAGACTCAGTGTAACGGGCAGTCTACATTATTAGCCGCTCATAACTCATGCCTGGATAAAGGATTAAAAATCCATGAAAGTGCTGTTTCTTTTCTTCTCAGTGACCCTGTTAATGCTTACTGATGCTTCTTTTAACTCCTCTAGAGCAGATGAGTCGAGCCCTGCCGCTAAGCTGCTGTTCAGCATGCCGGATAACGATGGTATTCTGATCTCTTATATGGATGAAGTTTTAACAGAACTGACTAAAAGAACAGGCATAGAGTGTGTCATAAAAGTGCTGCCGAAAAAAAGGGCGCTTCATGATGCTAATCGAGGCGTGTTAGACGGCGTCGGCATTAGAGTAAAAGGTCTGCAGTCAAAGTTCCCTAATTTATCTATGGTTGCTGTACCGGTTATCACTGTGCAGCACACTCTTTTTGCTAAAGATCCCGAAATTCTCAGTTATGTCTCGGACCTGGACACTCTTATAAAGCACGCTCAGTTAATGGGTTATACCGTTGCTTATCTGCACGGCAGCAAGAAAGCCGAACAGGAGGTATCAGGGCTGCCTGCTGAAAATAAGCAGTACTTTTACCAGCCGCAGAAAATATTCCGCCTGCTGGAGTTAGGAAAAGTCGGTGTGTATCTTGCCGGCCCGGCAATCAGCAATCGTGTTATTCTCAATAATTTTTTTGCAGATGCAGGAATACAAGAAGCTGCAGTGATCTCTGAATTTGAGCTGTTTCCCTATGTGCATAAGAAAAACGCCGCTTATATTCCACAGCTGGAGCAGGCTCTGCGCGCAATGACGGATGATGGAACACTGCACAGAATTAGACTGGCCATAGAGATGGAATAGCCTGCTGCTAAAATATGTTTTATTGATCAGCCTTACAATAACTTCCGCTGTTTTTTTGTATGTTAATGATTCGTTTTGTAAATGGAGAACAAGCGATGAAAACCTGTCTGTTAATGATCCTTTTTTTACTAACCCCTTGTTTAGCGTCTGCCGCTGTCAATGCAGATCAGTCTTACACCTGGTACGATCTGATGCTGTTAAAAAAGCAGGGTAATGAAGATTATCTTCTGATTCCTTCAACAGCACATTGGAACCAGCCGGATGCAGATATCGATAACCCTAAATATTTGTATATGCAGCGTTACTGGTTGTGTGCTGAAAAAGATAAATACGGCATCTGTTTAAGTGTAAAACTAGCTCCAACTGTTAAAGCTAAGGTTGATGCACCAACGGAGCTGATCGCCGGTGAAATCTATACTTGGGAGCAGTCGCTGGCATTACGAAAAATCAAATCAGAAGAGATAATTCCCTGCCCGTGTATCTGGAATAATCCGCGCAAAAAGGGCACGATAAAGCAGGATGATCGTCTCTGGGACTGTGTTGTCAAAGATGATAATGGTCAATGTATCGGGATCAGCTTTAAACCATACGTTAAACGTTCAGTGAAGAAGAAGCAGTGATGATAGGCATTGTCTTCTTTTAATTGCTGCAAACCGGTCTATTATTCTAAAAAAGATTCGGAGCTTAATTTTTTATATAAGATCAAAAATTACCCCTTTCCTTCAAAGTGAAGAAAAGGTTATATCAAATGTCTGGACAGTGATTTAAGTACAGTCCAGGCAGTTTTCTGCTGAAATAGGTAAGAAAAAGGAATGATAAATTATGGATAATAAAGTAGTAATCAAACACCTGCCGGCAGTCGCTGTTCTAACTGCACTGTTTGCTCTGAGCGGCTGTCAAAGTACGGCACAAGCCCCGCGTGAAACAGGAAGCTCTAATCAGGAGCAAACTGCTGTCAGCGCCTTTTCTATGTATGAGCAGTCTAAAGGACAATATGAGATATGGCAGGAGACTTTGAAAGAATCACAGAAACTAAAAGTCTATTCTGCGGATTTATATTCTGATCTTCAGGAAACCTGGGGGGAAACAAAAGAAGTGTATCAGGTTATTGCGCTTGATCCTGCTAAGGCTGCTGAAAGTTATTCACTCTTTTCATCTTCCACCTATGCACAGGTATTTACTGAGCGTTTATTAAAAGTTGAAAAGCAGTTTGCCGCACTGATGAAGATTAAAGAGCTGGCGGATCAAGTATTGTCTGACGCCCAAGCACAGATCTTGTATTTACAAGAGATCGGCGCATCTATTGTTTCTGCCAATAACTATCGAGCTGTTTATCGTGATTATAGCGAACTGTATGAATATGTTGCCGAGGGAGAGATTGCTGAAGCCCAGGCTGAGCAGGTAGTTTTTCTTAAAAAAGCCAGAAAGCTGGAAGTTGAAGTTGTCCTAGAAAAATTTGTTGTTCCCCTGCAGACAAAACTGCAGATGTTTAAAAAAGATGATTTTCATTATTATGCCACGATCAGTTTTGCCAAAGCACAGGCGGCAGTCCGCAGTCTTGAAAATATCGTTACCGCTAATACGCGTGATTTAAAAGCGATAGAAAAAAGTGAGCTGGCGGCTGAGTTTGAACTGTCACACACTGCAAATATCGCTAATGAAGTTAAACTGCTGGCGAGTGTAGAAGATGAAAAATTTGAACCGCTGGTCTTAGAGTTTGAAAGAAAGCTGTTAAATGTTTCTCAAGCACTTAATGGTTCAGACTATAGAGATAAGCCGATAAAAATACAAAGCAGGCTGATTGTTGATGCGGTAAATACTCTGCATAAAAACAAAGACAAAGAACAGTTAGAAAAGCAGATCGCAGTGCTTGATAGTGAGCTTGAGGCATTAAAATCGGCTAATGACCAACAGGCCGCATTAACCGCCGCTGCTGAAAGTAAAAACAGTGAACTGCTTAAACAGTTAGAGCGCAGTGATTTCCAAGTTATCAATTTGCAGACTTTGATTAACTCTTATAAACAGCAGTTAGAAGTACAGCTTGCGCAGAGAGCAGTGCCGCCCGCTCCGCAGTTGAAGCCTGAAAGCGAACCGTTAATAACTGCGCAGCCCGAAGCCCAGCCTGTAACGGCAGCAGGAACGGAACCAGTTGTGGAAGCCGCGCCTGAAGAAGCAACGCCGGTTGTTGAAGCTGCACCGACTGTCGAAGCTGAACCGGTTGCCGAAGCTGCACCGGTTGTTGAAGCTGCCCCGGTTGTTGAAGCCGCACCGGTTGTTGAAGCTGCACCGGTTGTTGAAGCTGCCCCGGTTGTTGAAGCTGCCCCGGTTGTTGAAGCTGCCCCGGTTGTGGAAGCTGCCCCGGTTGTGGAAGCAGCCCCGGTTGTTGAAGCCGCACCGGCTGTTGAAGCTGCCCCGGTTGTTGAAGCTGCCCCGGTTGTTGAAGCTGCCCCGGTTGTTGAAGCAGCCCCGGTTGTGGAAGCAGCCCCGGTTGTTGAAGCCGCACCGGTTGTTGAAGCTGCACCTGCAGCATAAATTGATCGGCAGAGATAATGATTTTCTATGTATTGTTAACTCTGCCCTTAAGCTCGGCTGAATATCTGCTTTTCTAAAATGAATGGGCAGCTAAATAACTATTTTTATCTTTTAAATACTCCAGCATAATTTCGTCAAATTCTTCTACCACTGATTTTTTTACATAACTCTGGTTAATTAATAATGCAGATAAAGCCTGCAGTCTGGGCATGTCAGTTAATAAATCATAATTAAAAAAGCGTTTAACCAGGTCTAAACGGGTTAATATCGGTGCAAATGCACTGTCTACTAACGAGAATTGCGGGCCGTTAAAAAAACTGTCGCTACTGACTGTATTTTCTAAACGCTGCAGTTTTTCCGTTAATGATGCTTTATGTGTTTCAAAGTCTTCCTGGTTATCAGCGACCATCAGCATATGCTGATTCATGGTGACCTGACTGAGATATTCAATCCAGCCTCGGTCTTTGGCTTTCTGCAGGGGGGCAGCCGGCATGATCTGTTCAGCGGTAATTTCATCTAAAAATTCATTAATTACCGCTGATTCAAATAACACGTCATCACCATATTTTAGCAGCGGTACTTTACCTAAAGGGGATATTTTTAAGAACCAGTCCGGTTTATCCGTTAAATCGATATAGGTGATTTTGTAGTCGATCCCTTTTTTATTCAGGGTGATCACTGAGCGCTGTACAAAAGGGCAAAGTTTAAAGCTGATTAGTTCAATAGGCTGTGCTGTTAATGACATTGTTTATTTCCTTATGGAGTAATTACTAATGACACTTGGTATATTGCTGATAGTTACTATAGGGGCGGCTAGTTGAATAAACAAGTAGTCACCAGTTGCTCAGCTAGTTTCCTAAAGGTGCCTAATGACAGTTTCAGTGCCGTTACATAGAGAAAATAATTTACAAAAAGAATCTAAGACAGGTGTCGCTTCAGATTTCAGCGGCTGCGCGCTTTAGAGCAGGATAAGCTGATGAGCCGCAAGGTTTATGCAGAGATCCCGCCGCGTGTTGAATACAGCTCTACCGAGCTGGCAGAAAAGTTAAATCCAGCCTTGGATTTATTATGTGACAGGGGAAAAGAGTATCAGCAGGCACATGGTTAATTCATAAAAAGTCACACTGGGATTAAATAACAATACACCTGTTTCGTCCGTTTTCTTTAGCCTGATACAGTGCTTTATCTGCACGGCATAGAATTGATCTATGATCATCTACGCTTGTCAGTAAAGTAGCGCCAATACTAATGGTTATGGTTTTATTTGGGATAAATGAGCTGTTTTCGACATTTTTACGAATTCGTTCAGCCAGTTCATACAGGCCGTGTGCATTTATGTCTGAGCAGATTAACAAAAACTCTTCTCCTCCCCATCGTCCCACCACATCTATTTCACGCATGGATTTTTGTATCACCATGGCTGTATTTACAAGTACTTCATCTCCAACCGGGTGGCCATAGGTATCATTGATCGACTTAAATGAATCAATATCTATGATGATCACACCGTCATTCTTAGGGGTACGCTGGTTATGTTTAATCATATCCAGTAATACCTGATCCAGCTTGTTGCGGTTAAACAATTGAGTCAGTTTATCTGTTACAGACAGTTTCTGCAGTAGAGTGTTTTTTCTTTCTAAATCTAATTTGATGTTTTTAATTTCAAACAGTGCTTGTTCGGTTTCTTTTTTAGCTCTGCGCAGACGTCGGTTACAATATGAAAATATTATAAGAAAGCTGATAAACCCCAGGGAGATGTAAACTAGAAGTTTGTAGTTAATGATTTTTTTTACTTCGATGGTGAACCATTTATTATAGATTCTCTGGCGCTCTTCGTGATCAACTGAATTAACTGCTTTCTGAAATATTGAGCGAAGCAGATTTTCGTCACTACGCATAGCGAGTGATAATTCAAGCTTCTGCGGAAGCTGGCCGTTGATTTTTACATTACTAATATTCATCTCTTTTAGCGTGTAATTAATGATTTCCGGTGTATCAATATACGCAAAAATCTCGCCGCTGCTGACCAGCCGTATGCCGCTTTCAGCATTTTCTACTTCTACAATATCTAAGTTAGGATATCTGTTCTGCAGTTTTTTGAGCAGTATTCGCCCATGGTGTATTGCATATTTCTTATTAATATTACCTTTAAAACCATTAACATAAGCGTGCTTATTTTGAGTAGCAAGGGTGTAGTAAGAGGCGGCATAGGGGGCTGTAAAAGTTAAGCTGTCAGAGTGCTTATCTGAAGCTTCAAAAAGTGAAATAAGATCACAACGATGGTTTTTTAGTGCATTTCTGCTGTCATTCCAGTTTTTAGATGTCTGAAATTCAAAATGGATATCTAATCTTTTTGCAAAAATAGTAAAGAAGTCTGCAGCGATTCCCGTATATTGATATTCATTCATTTGTTCCAGGGGCATCCAGCTGGAATTCACACAGATATTTAACTTGCCTTTAAAAGTAAGGTATTCCTTTTCTGCATCAGTTAATTTGAACTGGCTCTTGCTGTTCACCCCGGCAACTTCCTGTTTAAACCAGCGGTTCCTTATATCAATGCGTTCCTGTTCACTAATGCTGTTTAAACCCTTATTAATAATTGACTGCAGCTCCGGCTGCTCCTTATTAAGAAAAAGAATTAATTCGAATGGTTTGCCGACAGAAAAAACGCCCTCAATTGTGCCGGCCAAGCCGACCTTACGGCTGAGATAAAGTACTGATTCATCCATAATAGTAAAGTCTACTTCACCGGATGAAAGCGCCTGTACTATTTCCGGCATTGTATTGTAATAGACCGGCTCTGCCGCTGGTGCGAATTTGCGCCATAGTTTATCAAACAATAAATTACCCCGCTGCAGGGCTATCCGTTTACCTTTCAGATCACTTTTACTATATATTTTTAACGGATTACCGTTTCTTACCAGTACCAGGCTGCTCATTGTTATATAAGGGTAAGAGGGGATAAACCACTGTAACCGGCTTTTGTCAAATATGGCCGTTGCCAGACCGTCCAGCCTGCCGTTTTTAGCTTTCCTCTGGATGTCAGACCAAACCCCGAGTTCAACACGGATATTCAGTCCGGTTCGTTCGGAAATTAACTGTAATATCTCTGCATCGTGCCCGGTGATATCACCACTTGCTTTCTTAATAAAAAACGGTTCAAACTCAAGGTCACTGCCTAGGACAACCTCGGAATGGCTGTCAATAAACTTTTGTTCTTGAAGAGAAAATGAAATAGGAACCTGATGCGCAGAAACTGCTGCGCTAGTAAAAAAGCACAATAACAGCAGGTAAAAACAAAACTGTTTTATGAGCAGAACAGAGTTTTTACTTATGTGATAACCACTATGGTTACGCATCTACTATTTTCATCCCTATAGATTTTTTCACGAGAAAACTATTACGGCATCTATGATGCGAGATTCAATGATTTTTCAGCTAATTAAACTGCCATGTACAGGCTGATTATAACCAAGCAGCAGAGTATAAATTGTGAGGAGGGATCTGAATGAAGGATAAAGTCTGCCGAAGGAAAAGGAAATGGCGGACTATTGGGCTTTTCTTTTCATATCAGGGATATTAGCCATAAAAGAGCTGAGTGTAATAGGCTGTAATTTTATATTTTATTGTTTTGTATAAGATGTCTTTTCGATACGACTGCATGAAAAGTGAGCTTATGAGCAGTGCTTGTTTTTACAGTAAAAACAAGATGTGAACCATAAAGCATTTGCTGTCAATTCGAAATTTCGTTGTACGGGCAGTGTTTTAGCCTGGCACAGCGGATCAATCACAATACTTTTGAACTGTTTATTAAACTACATAAGAAGGGAAGCAATGATGAAATGGAAAACCAGTCTGGTGACACTTACTATGATGGGAGTTATGGCCTCAGGGAGCTGGGCGGCAGGGATTGATGAGCCGGCAGGCTCTGCTGTTAATATGCTGAGCAGTCTGCAGGATGCAGGTTCAGTGAATTATGTTAATGCAGAGTTTCTGCTCGACAAGCAGGTTATGCCGCCCTCATTAACAGAGGTAAAAACACAGGTTTTAAATGAAAATAAGCGCTACCTGATTGACTTCAGTAATATTGACAGTGAGGCGGATAAAAGTATCGCTAAAGATAAATTACGGCAAAGTCTGGGGCTGGCAATGCCGGGAGATATGATTGTTATCAGCGCATATAAAGGTGAGTTGATGTTTTCGCAGCTAGAAGGTGAAGATGATGAAAATATTAAGCTGCTGGAAGGGGCATCAAAATCACGTGTAAAACGCAGCCTCTCTCTGCCGGCAGCTGATGACTCTATCCCAAACGTGGCTTTTTACCTTAATGCTAAACGGCCTATCTATGATTACGAATGTAATCTAACATGGAACACATATTTGGGACCGGTACAAAGTCGTTATGCCTGTGATAATGCACATATATCATTAATTTATAAGGTTAATTTACAGCGCTCCTTACGATATGAGGCTGCCGGAACTTCAACGCCGGATGCTAAAATAGTACGGATTGCGATTGATGATTCAAGCACCGGAGCCGGCATTCATCTAAATCATCAAATCAATAAGAATGTCTTAGTGATGCGCGGTATTCCATGGCCTGAGGGCGGCAATGAAGCTGAGCTGGTTACGACTGCAATAGCAAGAAACTACAGCTTTAATTTCAATGCATCGAATGACAAAGCCAATATTTTAAGAACTGTGCCTGCATCAAACCTCAATGCGAATTACAGCCACAAAGAAGTTTCCACATTTAATTTCGGGATCAGCGGCGGTGTAGAGGTCAGCGAAGACGGTCCTAAGGGCAAGCTCGATGCTAATGCGAGCTGGAGTGAGTCGAAATGGCTCTCCTTCGATACCAGTGATTACCGGGTTGAGCGTAACACTAATGACTCTAAACATGTTGAATTTAAATGGGCGAGAGAGCAGTATCCAACTGCTGAATCCATTAAAAAAACAACGATCCATGGTTATACTGCCGGCTTGACACTACCGGCAGATACCAGTCTTGTTAACCCCATTGGTTACGCTAGTTTTACACCAAAAATGGAGGTGATCTACCAGGCATCGCCAGAAGCAACGGGTACAACAACCTTAACCCTTGATTCTGCGGTAGATATTACCGGCTTTAGGTATCATACCTATGTAACCGGGTTCTTTGGTGTGCGTACTTATTACTCTAAAGACAGTGATAACCAGGTTAGGCGGGCAAACAAGAGAGTAAGTTTTGTGGTTGACTGGGATCATCCGGTATTCACCGGCGGTCGTCCTGTGAACCTGCAGTTGGCAAGCTTCAACAGTAAATGTATCTCTGCTGATAATCAGCAAAACGTAACGGTTCAAGAGTGCAGTGAAGATGATTTCCAGCAGGCATTTATCTACAGCAGTACAGGGCAGTACGTCAGTGCGCAAAACACTAAGCAGTGTTTAGATGCTGAAGATCTCAGTCGTCTGCAGAGATGTGGTGCGAACTTAAGTCAGCGCTGGCAGTGGCAGGAAAACAGCAGTCAGTTGCAGAATAAGTTTACTCAGGAATATTTAGGACACCATAAAACAACGGGTGAATTGTTACTGACACCTGTTATAGGCAGTGATGATGGTGATGTAAATACAGATACGTACACTTCTTACGTTAATGTGTTTGGTGCATCAACGGTAGAAAAAAATACTGATTTTTAGCATCAGTCTTGCTTTTTAAAGCAGGAAAGCAAAGGCATCCAACCTGGATGCTTTTTTTTAATTATTTACTTTGTTTGTGCTGGTTCAATACTTTCAAATTCTGCTTACCTTTCATGTTGGTTATCAGCGCGCCGCTTAAAATTAACCCGACGGCCGCGGTTATATTGAAAGACCAGGTATTTAACCCGGCAGCATATAAAGCAAAAGACGAGATAAGCGGCGCACTAAAACTTAATGAAGCAAGTAGTTGTTTGTTGCCGTGTTTTAAGCCGATATCCCATAAATAAAATGATCCGCCGACAGGCCCTAAGCCAAGCAGAATAATACCCGCCCATTGGCTGAGGGTAAAATCCCAGCTGCTCGGTTCAAGCTGAAGATGAGCAAGGAATGAAAGCAGTGCGACTGCCACAGATAACCAGGCGATATCTTCGACATCATTATTTGATTTTGATAAATACCAGGAATAGCTCGACCAGATAAGTGCGCAGGCAGCTGCCAGTAAATAACCTGTAAGGTAGTTGTAATCCAATGAAAAATCACCGTTGCCGATAATAATAAAGCTGATACCGATAAAACCAGCGCAGCCTCCTGATAAAGCTTTTAAAAGTGACTGCTTGGTCGCAACAAATACCGCCAGCAGCAGAGGCCATATATAGACAATTAAGCTGACCTCAATGGCTGGTGCGTATTTCATTGCCATGAAGTAGCAGAAATGAAAGCCAAATAATCCGGCTGTGCCGAAAAGCCACTGGTTAACGGTCAGTGACGGTTTTTTGAAAACTGCTTTTCTGCTGATAATACGTTTTATCACAATAATTAATGCTGATATGCAGAAGCATAAGGAGAGTAATTGAAATGCCGGTATTTCTACTGTAACAGTGCCAAGGAGCGCGAGCATCCCCCATAATATTACAGCGCTAAGGCCATAGATAGTTGCCATGATGTAACTTCCTGAAGAGTATTAAGGACAGTTATGGTAACAATGATTTTAATAGTAGAGTTTGCCGGGAAGACGCTTTTGTTGGCTGTAAGGGCATTGTTAACGGCTGAAAGCTTTTGGTGATTGTCCAAAGTAACTCGAAAAACGCCGGCTGAATGCTGACAGATCATGATAACCAACTTGTTCAGCAACGATACGCACCGGAAGGTCAGTATGAGTCAGCAGCGCTTTCGCTTTTTCCATTCTAAGCTGGGTGATGTACTTTTGCGTGCTGCTTCCCATGCATTGTTTAAAGACTTTTTTGTACTGGGTTGTGCTTAGGCATGCTGTTTTAGCAAGCATTTCAATATGATATGTCTGGCTAAGATCTTGATTGAGCAGTTCAATCACTCGTTCAATACGCGGATCTACTTTGAGTGAAAACTCCTGCTGAATCAAAAGTTGATAGAAGAGCTCAAAGCTTAAATCTTCTAAAGATTGATGAACCTGATATTCAAGCTGTTTCTCGATGAATTGAAGGTATGCCAGCAAAGGGGCATTGACTGGAAACTTGTCTGCAGTAGAGGTTAATAGTTTGTCTGGTAAACTATCTATATCTGCGACAATAAAACGAGCGGCTTCGTTTGCTCGAAAATCATGCCTTTGACCTGCTTTGATGATAACGCAGTCACCTAGACTCACGATTCCTTTGTAGTCTCCCACCTTGATTTCAATTGAACCATGTAAAGGCAGTACCAGCTGATGGTAGTCATGAAAATGACCGCGCATCTGGCTGGTGTAGGAACGGATTGACAGACGATTAAGCATTACTTTAGCAAACTCCTATTTATCAGCAGTTCCCCGCCGTGCGGATCGATATTCAAAAAGCGTAACCTAAAGTTAGAATAAAAGGTCTTAGCTATCTATTATTTATTCTGTGCAAGTTCAAGGCTTTTGCAATCTTCTATAGTCTTAATTTTGCCTACGAAACCATTTTTACCCTGAAGGTTAATTAACAAAGCAAAGCCGGATTGGAGGGGGGGATTATTATCAGTGTCATTACAAAAATTGGTTAGAAATTCTTTAGTCACTATCGCTGCTGCCTGAGGATTCCATTGCCAGCGATTATCTGTAAGACGAATATCGTAAATAAGCACATCGCCAGTTAAACGGCAGCTGATTTTTAACTTTCCTTCTTTATAGGATACAAGTGAACACTTTTCAACTACTTGCTCTCGTATAAGTTCTTTCTCTGTAGAGTTTATGTTTGTCTGATAAGCGGCTGCAACTTCATCTGCGCCTGGTTTGCTAAGAGCACAGCCGCTGATCAGCAGTACACCCATACAGGCGGTAATTAATTTTTTCATTTTCATCCTTGAATTTGATAATTTTCAGGCGTGGATTAAATCATTATTCTTATTGTTCAGCAAACCTTAATGAGATATGAAATCAGCCTTCGATAAACAAAAGCTGGCAGTTTCGATTTTTATAATCGTTGGTGTTTCGCCCTTGCCGGCGACTTTACTTTTTATCAACAGCAATAAAATTTAAAGTAAAGATAGTTTTGTGCGTGACACTATGCTGGCGCACAACTCACAGTGCAGCCCCTAGCCGAATTGGCTTGGTGCAGGCGTTTGTTAAGAGTGATAAATGGTTTGGTTGTACTGTTTTTTCTCTTCTGAATCTTATTAATTGATTAAGGGAAGCTACAAAAGCTGTCTCTAATAACCCAAACATTTTGGCTAGTGTCTTACTTTCCGTTTACGTTTTTCTTGATAAATCAATTCCTTTAGCAAGTGAAACCCGGACGGTTTCACTAGGTTCGGCACGCACAGGGATGTGCGTTCCGAATCGATGCGTTAAAAAGGGATTTATTTATTAAGATAAAAAAACGTTCGGAACGGCATTCTCTTGCTTACTTCTCTTTTGCTGTTGAAAGAGAAGTAAAGTCGCCGTCAGGGCGAAACCCTATCAAAGAAAGTTAACCCATTAGCCTGCAAGCGAAAGCCAGCAAACAAGCAAATCTACCGCGGTATCACCTCCCTTTAAATATGTTAAGAACATTAGAGAATTCATCCTATTTTTATTGTGGTGTAATAGGTCGTAATGGTTAGTTTTACTGATTTACCTAAGATGTTTATGTTGGCGCAATGGCATTTAAAGTGGATTTGGGATTAAGTTTTATGTTTCGCCTTTTAGATCAAAAAACAAGACTCTCAAAATTACTTTACAAAACCATAATTAATGGGGGAATTATAATGATTAATTCTATTGTTCAAGCAATCAATAATCGCGAAGAAATTTCGTTTACTTATAGTGGGTTACCAAGAGTTGTTCAACCTTGTGCTGTTGGTATTTCAACTGCAGGAAATGAAGTACTAAGGTGCTTTCAAACGCAAGGAGCGCACATAACACCTGATCATGAGTGGAATATGTGTATCGTTTCTAAAATATCTAACCTTCAATTTACAGGTAAGACATTTAATTTAAATCCACGTGGTTATAAACAAGAGGACCGAGGCATGCAAAGAATTTACGCCCAATTATAAAGTTGCATCTGGAAGTCAATTTAGATTGTCAGCCTCTTACTGTATCAAGCATAAAACTATGCATTCCCACGCAGAGCATGGGAACGAGGTAATACTCTGCATGGGAACGAGGTGAAATCAGGACATAAAAAAGCCCCGGATCTGCTTAGACTCAGGGCTTCTGATTAAATTACTTTGTTAATATTCAATTCAGGGATTAGAAATCCCAGGCTACATTCACTCCCCAATTACGGCCTGCCTGTGCTTTACGGTCTACACCTGAATCACCGTTTTCAACACCGCTGACATCATCATATAACCAGTACTGTTTATCAAAGGCGTTAAACAGTCCGCCGCGGATAGTGACATCTTGATGCGGACGGTAATACGCGGTTAAATCAACCACGGTATAACCTGCTACAGGCTGAATATTAGGCTCTGACCAGTCGTCTTTACCGGCAACCATATTAATATTTAATAAGGCACCGCCTTTGCCGTTAGGTGCATCATAACCAAAACCTAAATTAGCGGTTAACGGAGCAACGCTGTCCAGTGCCTGATCTGTGTCTTTATTATAACCTTCGGTATAAGCCGCACTGAACTTACTGTAGGTGCCCTGCGGTGCATTAAATGCTTTATCCAGCAGAACCGTTGAGCTGAATTCCACGCCGTAAATTTCAGCACTGCCGATATTTTCTTTGGTGTAATGATCTTTTTCCTGACCGTTATCTATGGTTTTTCCCAGATATTTCTGAGCAATGAAATCTGTGTAGTCATTGTAGAATACGGCTAATTCCACTCGTGCCGCATCAGAGTGTGCACGTATGCCCGTTTCGTAAGCAATACTTGATTCAGGTTTAAGGTCCGGATTCGGATCAATGACTGCACCGCTGTCATAGAAGTAATACAGATCGTAGATAGTTGGTGCTTTAAAGCCCTGGCTGATCTGCGCAAAACCGCTGAAGCTTTCAGTGAAGTGGTAAACAGCTCCTAATTTAGCGGTAAATGCATCACTTTTACTGTCCGGGTATTCGCTTGTAAAACCGTCATTGCTTTCCGGTGACGCCTCAAAGGAGTCATAACGTAAACCGGCTGTTAGAACCAGTCTTTCTTCTAACAGAAATGCCTGATCCTGTACAAAAATACCCCACTGCTGCAGCGTCGCATCGGGCATATCGGTATGACCGGGAGTCACGGTTCCCAGGTCGTATTTGTAGTCAACATTGCGGGTGCTGAATTTATTATTCAGGAAACTCGCGCCGTAGGTTATCTGGTGGTAGCTGTTTGATGCTTCGATTAATTTATCAAACTGTGCATCGAACTGAATGGAATTATCCTCGGCTTCACGTTCACGCAGGCGCTTGCCGCTGCCCATCATACCGGTTGAGGTATCGTAGTTTTTTGACAGTGATTCAGTCTGCTGCAGGTTAATTTTCCAGTCTAAAGAATCAAATGCCTGATTATCTGCCTGCCATTGATGCTCAAGACCGACACGCATACGTGTCGTGGTATCTTCATTGAAATTGTCTGTGTAGGTGATCAGCGGTATGTTGCCGGACATGATTGAAGCACCTTCGTTAGACAGCTCATCTTCATTATATTTCTGCTGGTAATATTCAAAGGTTAAACCCAGGCGGTGCTGCTGATTCAGCTGGTAAAAGGATTTTGCCAGTACGTTGCCTATTTCCTGCTTAGCGGGATCTGCCGCGCCGCGCTCTTCACCGATAATATCTGCGCCGCTGCCGTGGGTCTGATATTCATTACCGTTTTTGTAGGTCAGCATCAGCAGTGTTTCTAGCTTATCTTCACGCATTGCCCATGAAGCGGTAGTTTTGCTGCTGCTGTCTACGCTGTCGTAACCGGTTTTTACTGAGAAGGCATGCTCATTGCCCTCTGTTTTTAACAGATCTTCCGGGTTTTTAGTACGCATTATTACTGCGCCGCCGAGCGCATCGGAGCCGTATAAACTAGAAGAAGGCCCTTTATTAACTTCAACAGCCTGCAGTGTATCTACTTCAATGGTGCTCGGGTATTTACGCTGCTCGTTAGAGCCGGGGTTATATGGAGCCGGCAGGGAAACACCGTCCACCATGATTTTAACGCGGCTGTCGTCCATGCCGCGAATGTTAATGCCGGACATGCCGAAGCGCCCGGAACCGTTGACGTTAACACCTGGAGTATACTGCAGCGCTTCTTTCAGATCACCGGCCATGGTTTTATCGATTGTTTCAGCAGAAACGGTGCTGATTGAACTGGAAACATCATTAATGCTCTGTTCGGTACGGGTTGCTGAAACAACAACCTCGTCAAATGTGCTTACCTGGGCAGCGTAGTTGTTAGTTGATAAAGCCATTAAGACTGCTGTGCATAATATACTTTTTTTAGCCGACATCTTATTTCCTTAAGCGTCATAGTTTAAGATGCCGTGCAGTATATTTAATGCGAATGATAATTGCTATCATTATCATTAGAAAAGTGAAACTTTTTAACACTGCAGCTGTCACGGCTGCTTTACGCGGTGTTGGAAAAGCGCCGGAACGGCAGGCAGCCGGCACTTTTTTATCGGGAAGAGTGTGTTATGATGCGGCTTGAACAGTGCCGTAGAGTGTCTGATAGAGGCCGTTTTGCTGTACTAAATCAGTATGTTTTCCTGACTGTGTTATCTGCCCGTCTTCTAAAACGTAAATAATATCGGCTTGTTTTACCGCAGATAAACGGTGCGCCACAATCAGCGTGGTGCGGCCGGCTAAGAAGTTATTAAGTGCATGGTGAAGGGCACTTTCTGTGGCGGTATCCAGTGCCGAGGTGGCTTCATCCAGAATAACAAACTTCGGATCGCTTAAAACCATACGTGCGACTGCTACACGCTGGCGTTGTCCGCCGGAAAGACGGAGACCCTGGCGGCCGAGCTGGGTATCTAAACCTTCGCTGAGCTGCTGTATAACATCATCAAGCTGCGCAACCTGCAGTGCTTTCCACAACTGCAGATCCGTGTAATCAGCGCCCAGCGCTAAGTTATGGCGTAATGTATCGTTAAATAATACCGGCTGCTGCAGTACTACGGAGATGTTGTTACGAATAATATCAAAACCAATATCTGTGCTTTTTTCACCGTTAAATAAAATTTCTCCGCTGCTGTGCTGATAAACACCGATTAGAAGCTGGATCAGAGTGGACTTGCCGCCGCCGCTGGAGCCGACCAGGGCAATTTTTTTACCGGCAGGAATGGTTAATGATAAATTGTTTAATACCCGGTTTTCATTATCGTAGGCAAAGCTGATATTACGAATACAGACCTCGGCGGCCTGACAGTTAATAAAAGGGTTCACTTTACTGGGCGGGCGCTGTTCTTCTTCGAGCTGCAGCAGGGTGTTAACACGCTTAATAGCGGCAGAGGCGCTGTACCAGGAGAACTGCATGCTTAACAGCTCCTGTACCGGTGATAACATAAACCACAGGTAACCGAATACGGCAAAGATCTCCCCGATAGTTAAATCACTAAATAACACCATCAGCATTGCAGCCGCGCGGAACAGTTCAAAGCCTAACAGAAATAATAAAAATGAACTGCGGCTGGCAGCTTCACTCTGCCAGGCGTATCTGTCTGCACTGCTGCGGATATCATCGGCCTGGCTTTTAAGTTCATTCAAAAAGTCCTTTTCACGATTAGAAGCACGCAGCTGATAAATGCCGTCTAAGATTTCGATTAAACGGTTTTGAAATTTTTCAAACGCTTGATTCTCTTTCTTTTTTAGATTTTTTACCCGTGCTCCTAATTTACGTGAAAAGTACACAACAAAGGGATTTACCAATAAAATAAACAGGCCTAAATATAGATCTATCCACAGTAAAATGGCCGCAGTACCGATTACAGTTAATAAGCTGACAATAAAGCGGCTTAAGGTGGTGCCGATAAATTTATCTATGGTTTCGATATCCGTGACGATATGCGAGTTAATGCCGCCGCTGCCGCGGGTTTCATACTGACGAATACTGATCCGGCCTAATTTGTCGATCATTCTGCTGCGGATAGTGCAGGTAATGGTTTTTGAAACCAGGGTGAACTGGCGGCTCTGCAGAATATTCAGCAGCTGGCTGAGTGTGCGCATCACAATCACGCAGAGAAAAATAATCACAATATAATTAGCCGGCTGCTGCAGTGTTTCGGGTAAAAAGTGATTAATAAAATTAACGCCTGAGCCTGGTTTATTAAGCAGGATCTCATCAACCATTAACGGCATTAATAGTGGAATCGGGACACTGACTGCGGTGGCCAGAAGGGCAATTATATTTGCCCAGATCAGACGTGTTTTGTACTGTTTTGCCTGGTCGACTAACCAGGGCCAGTTAATAGTTTTGTTGTTATTTTTCAAGGTGAGAATGGTTCCTATTCGCATGTTTGTCAGCATTGTACTGATAATCAGAGAATAGAGAAGGAAAATTGAAAAAAACGATAAAAACGGCTTTAGGGGCTGTTATTAAAATCACTTTTCGTAAAGTTTATAATAATTGCAGATTGCTGCAGCGGGTTGAATTATAGGGAATATTTATCTCTTTAAAGCGCTATTATTCGGAGTTTAGCATTGGGTAGTGCTCGTCCAGCCAGTATAAGTAATCGCTTTCTATGTATGGAGAGGTATCCAGGATCAATTCGTACATGGCATCTTTATCCAGAATGCTGCAGGGATCCTGTAACTCTTGTTTTAAAACCGACGATAAAACATTTACACCTGCATCGGAGCCCATAAGGTAATTTATCCATAACCAGCTGTTCGCATATAATTTCCGGTTATCTTCATCTGCATCTTGATACCAGTAATCCTCGTGGCTTAACAGAATAGGCAGATCAAACTGTTTATATCTGAAGTTTCCTTTATGGTCTGTCCAGTCAGAGACAACAGCAGCTGAATCAGCACCAGGATCACTTGCTGTATGCTCAAAATATTCTGCCATCCCTTCATTCAGCCAGCCTGGTGTACGGCCGATAAGCGCATGATTTATGGCATGAACCGACTCGTGCAGTGCTGTCTGCATGGTTTGTTTTTCACCTCTGTAAATAATATTAGCTGAACCAGTATGATGAAAATATACGCCTGTGATAGTGCTGCTGTAATGGCCGTTTTTTTGAATATATTGATTGAAACTCTGTTTGTCTTTAAATATGTTGATGTTCAAGCGAACCGTTCTTAAGTTTTCAGCATCAATTAACTCGGCATAGGTTTCAAAAATTACATCCAGCTTTTTTATCAATCTATGTTTAAAAGAGTCAGATAATCCTTGTGCATTGATATTTATTAGAAAATGGTCAGATATTATTGTGCTGCTGTTGTGTCTGAACTCTTCATTCGGGGGAGTATTACAGGCATTGATAGTCGATAGCGGTTTACTGTGTGTTATTGACCGCTTAGAGGTGAGCGGCTTATTCTGGGAATTACTTTCTGGAGAAGAAAGCGGCTTTTTCTGAATTGTTTTGACCGGGGAAGCTGCCGGCAGACTGTTTTGCAGCTGCTTTACTATTGCGCCTAATTCTTCATTATTACGCCAAAATACCCCATAACTCCATCGCAGAAACCCAAAGCCTGCAATAAGAAGAATGAATAAGGTTAATCTACGGGATGTCATGGTATTGGCAAATCCAGCTGTTTGAATATGAATAGGGCTTACTGATATAGCATTTATGGCGCTCTTTACAGTTTATCGTGAATTTTCTAAACAGTAGAGGTCTTTAATCGTCTGTTTAAGCCATTTAATTTTGGGGTTATGACTGTTGCGTTTGTGCCAGATCATAGTGAAAGGAATGATTAATTTTTCCTGAAATTCTTTATCTAAAGGGATTGGCAAATTAACCAAATCAGGGTGCATGTGGTGATTGTAATGCTGACAGTATTGAGGTGCAGTAGTGATCATCTCCTGTCCAGGTTGAGCCGCCATAAACAGAGACTGCTCAAAACTTGCCATGGTCAGAGCTATATTACGTGTTAACCCTAGATCCGCTATAACTTCATCTAGAGCACAGGTATCGCTTTTTTCCCAGATTATATTAATATGCGGGTATTTGAGGAATGTATCTATACTCCACTCTTCCTGTAATGCTGGATGATTTTTATGTAAATAAACCACAGGAAGGTCAGAAAATAAGACTTCAAAATCGATAAAGTATGGTAAAGAATCTAATGATTCTTTTGAACGGGGGTGGCTCTCTCTGCCTGTAAAGGCAATGTCTGCTTCTCCGCAGATAATAGATTCTAGCGAATCATAATCCCAGTTACTGACCTTCACTTTTGCATCGGGGTATTTCTGGTAAATGTGATTAGTCAGTTCATTAAACTTGACCAGTAGAAATGGTGATTCCATTGCCAGGTTGAAGTGCACACCTTTTGGTATTTCATCACTGCGTTTAGCTATAATCTGACTGCCCATCTGCAGCCAGACTGATAGTTCGCTCTCTAGGCTTCTGGCAAGAAGAGTTGGGAAGAAACCCTGAGGAGTTTTGATAAATAAAGGATCATCAAACCAGTCTCTAAGCTTATTAAGTGATTTGCTCACCGATGAAGGTGTAACATTCAGCTTTTTGGCCGTTTTAGACACACTCAGTTCTTTCAATAAGAGCTGCAGAGTGAACAACAAGTTAAGATCAAGACGTGCTAACGATTTTTTCATTTGCATAGCCATGGACAGGAGAATGAATTAATAATATTAGAATAAAACTAATAACTCCACCGAAAGCTAATATAAAGACCAGCATATTTACAGCACTTACGTCTAGCTGACTCATAACCAAAATGTATAAAGCAGGGGTACAGATCTGAGCAATACGAAGCAATGAACTTGCTATGCCGGCACGCAGAGAAAACGGATTGATCGCCTGACTCATAGCTATGCCAAACCCGATTTAAAATCCAGCACACAGCAGGCCGAAAGCGAATAAATTCATTGAATAACTAATCTGAATTATGGATAAAAAGTTGAACTAACTTCCCACCTAGCGATCAGATATTTCGACCAATAAACAATTTGAAAGGCTATGTCGGAATTAGCTGTTGTGGTGTTCGCCCAACAGCTTCAATAAGCAAATATCTGGTGTTAAATGATTATCATAAAGCCTGCCGCCTTAGCGCAAGCTTGAGTTAAGCACTCTATCTAGTAGTAGACTCTTCTGAACTTCCAGTCTTTTGCTGGTGCTGGCTGTTCTGTAGCCTCTTCGTTATTGTTAGTAGTTTGGTTTAAGTACGCCATAGTGATACCTCTGTTATTGAACTTAAAGTTAAGCTGTTATTCTTTTACAAATATCAGCGTTATTTACAAACCAGCAGGATGCTAAAATGATTAGCGCCTCTACTACAGATAAGTATGTGATGATATCCAACATCACTACACGGTAACTCGTGCCTATGGACACTTATCTCTGACTGTCAGCTTTTAAGTCGAACTAGCTATCAATAAGGAACATAGAGATAACCGTCAATAATAAAACGGGGCCAATAAAAGAAACCGTTTAATGCACCTTAAAGATGCCGAAATATTATTAACCCTTCGATTTACTTCGTTAACTTTGCGACAGGCTCAAATGATAGTTGGTAAGTGGTTTGCGTACGAGCTGCTTTTATGACAACAGGTATTTCCATCTGCGACATACAGGCGGTGGTAAAAGTATGATGAAAATGATCAATAAGGCCGGAGCTGTATAACGGGCGGCAGATGTATTGAACTGATAGAGTTCCAGGCCTACTGGTTATGCCTGTAAAAAAGCCCCTGCGGATCACAGGGGCTGGTATTGTTTATGCGGCTGAGCTGTCAGTTATTCTACTGTGAAGTCGACATTGATCAGCCACCATGCTCTAGCCTTAATATCACCGGCTTCTACTACGCCGCCAGAACGGTATGGTTTAGCATAATGTACCAGTATAAGCGGTTCTTTGGAGTGATAAGTTCCTGCCGGAATTGACTGATTATAAGCATCGTCCTTATCGAAGCTCACGGTGACTTCAGATGTTGTCGGCTGCTGCATATTTGGACAGTTATAACGAATTTTACTGCTGATTGGATAAGCCAGTTTACTGCCGTCCGGGCAGTCACTGGTCGTCTGCAGGCGGATAGTCATCAGTTTACAAGTTTTAGGTCCTGTACATATTACTACCGTTTTCTTAGAAAACAGTCCTTCGCTCTGCAGTTCTACGCGGCTGTCGAAAGCTGCAAAGTAGGTCAGATCACCGGCTGCCACATCGGCAGGTGACAGTATCGGCAGACTAGTACCGTCAAAAGTAAGGACACTTTGTTCACCGGTACCTTCTTTAATCGGGTTAATGTAGGTTATATACCCCTTCGAGTCCGGCTTATAGTTTTTTCCGCCGTCATCGGCTGCAGTGATAGTGATATAATTATTTACACCAGAACGCGGATACTTTTGTACGGTCACGGTACCGTCTGCCGCAAACTCATAGTATTCAGCATTAAGAGTATACTGCGGTTCAAAACTCATTTTTCCGAACTGGTTGTTGAATTCAGGCGCGGCTATTTTAACTCCCGGATAAAATGATGCTCCGGGAAAGTCGTCTTTAAGGCTTAAGCCCGGGTGATCAGCTTTGCTTACATTAACAGTGAACCTGAGCTTAGTATCGTTATAGTTGCGGCTTTTTTCTGTTACTTGTACCTCAGCTCTGCCGGCCCCTTTAACGGTCAGGTTTCCGTTATTGCGATCGGCAGTCACGACCTGCTGTTCTGCGTAATCAACATAATAGGTCACGACACTATCTGCCGCTCTACCTGTTACCACTGATGATGCCAGCTCTTTATCTGCTGCGTATACGGTATTAATCAGAGCATTATCTATACTCAGTGCTGAATTTTCTTCAGCTTTACTTATAGATACAGTTAATTTTACGCTTCTGGCCGCCGTTCCTGAATCACCCGAATCGGTAACCGTATAAGAGGTTGTTCCCGCATTTTTGATGATAACAGTTCGAGCCGCTGCATTGACAGTCACTACATCAGCAGGCTGACCGTTTTCAAGAGCAAAGGTCAGCTGTCCGACAACCCCTGAGATAGGGATACTGACCGCCTTATCTGGAGAATATACTGCGCTGACTGCAGATACTTTTAAAGTACCGTCGGCAGCTGCTACTTCTACATGAAAGTTAACTGTACGGCTTAGGTAGTAGTCATTACCCGCATCGGTGGCTGTGATCACACCATGGCCGGCCCCTGTTAAGGTGATGGTTTTAGTATCAGCATCCTGGCTTAAAACACCACTGTCAGATCCTGAAGCAACAGCATAGCTGACCTCTCCTTGAGCATCTTTAGCTTTAGGAAGATAGACACTGTCTGCAATGTAATCGATCTGATCATTATCGACACTGAAAAGATGATTAGTGAGTTTGCTGATACTGACCGTGAATGTAGTGTTTTGCTGCGCATAAAACAAACCGCCGTCATCGCTAACTGCAATCTCTGCTGTGCCTGGTTTTAATACGGTGATCTCACCTGATTCAGAATTAATACTAACAACACCTTGCGCGCTGTTCTGCGCTAGTGCAAAGCTAAGATTTCCTTTTTTACCGATAACTTGGGGTTTGATTACTTTATCTTTTTGATAGTCACTATCAAGGTCTAATGCTTTAAGCGGATCCGCTGCACTAATACGTTTGACTTCTACGGTAATTGTTTTTTCTAGACTATTGTAATTAATTCCACCTGAGTCAGTTACCCTGACTTTGGTTTTGCCTATACCTTCAAACTTATATTGCCCCTTGACCGGATCAATAATAGAAATTACATCGCTTGATTCACCGTCGACAATTTCAGCATTAAGAACTCCTTGAACACCTGTAATCAGTAACGTCGGCTGTTCATCAAATCCGTAGGGGATAGTGACATCATCAATATTAAAAAGCGTGTTGTCTGCTTTATTGATCTGCACTTTAAAAGTCTGCGGTGCGATATCCTGATAGTTATCCTGTGCTCTCTGAGTCACTACAACTGCAGTTTCACCTGCACCTAGGATATTCATTGCACCGGTTTCCGGATGTACCTGCGCAACTTCTGAGTCTGCATCTGCGGCTAATTTAAAACTGATATTCTTTGCCGGAGTCCCTGTGTACACGGGAAGCAGCTTCCCGCCCATAACTAAGGGTTTATTAGCTATCTCTGTGTACAGCGCAGACTCAGACTCAGCTTGATTGATGGTTACTTTAAACTGAGTTTCTGCTGCTTGATAATTACGCCCGCCGTCATCTTTAACTGTAATTTGAGTTTGACCCGCATTCGAAATCGTCAGCAGACCAGTACCGTTGACTGCGGCTACCTGATCAGTCTGATCTTGGCTCAGCTGGTAAACTAATTTTCCTTTTGCGCCGCTGACATTTATCTGATGTTCTGATCCGTCTGCATATGTATAAGTCAGATCATTGCTCAGCAGAGGCTGACGCTGTGCTTTGCTGACGGTTATATTTACAGAACTGCTGGTCGGTTTATACAGGCGGCTGCCGCTGTCGGTAACGATTAACTGAGTGCTGCCGGCATTTAATATGCTCAGACTTTTACTCTGCGGGTTGATCTGCACAACATCATTAAGTGCATCGCCTGCCAGTGTATAACTTACACTGCCCAGAAGACCCTTGACTGTCGGAGTAATAGTGCCGTCTGCCGCGTAACTGACCTGAATGTCACTAATAGTTAATCCCGGGTGGGGGGATTTCTGCTGTACTGCTGGTGCGCTGCCGCCGCCGCTGTCACTGCCGCACGCGCTTAATAACAGCGAAAAGAATAGAATCAGGTATCTCATTAAAACTCCATTTTAAGTAAAAATAAAACAGTATACATATTGAGCACCATAGAAGTTGTTACGAATTGTATGGGTTTGTAAGCTGAATCGTAAGGAGACGGTATTCGGATTGAAAATAACGTGGTTATCGTTAATTCTGTAATAATAACAAGCACCTAGAGTAAGCCCGAAGTGTTTTACCTGGCTCTTATCAGCCTCTGCCGTACCACCAGGCTTTATGGCTAATATCTGTATACAGCGCCGGTTCAGATTCTGTTTGATTTATGGTTACTTTAAACTGAGTTTCTGCAGGCAGGAAATTACGTCCGCCGTCGTCTTTAACTGTGATTTGTGTTTGACCTGTCCGCCAGATCACCAGTGAACCCGCACTGCCTATTTTGACAACATCATCCGCATAATCCGGGCTCAGTGCATAATCTAACTGCCCTTTAGCGCCGCTGACATTAACCTGATGAATAAGCCCCTCTGCATATGCATAAGTCAGGTCACTGCCGCTCAGGGGCTGACGCTGTGCTTTGCTGACGGTGATATTCAATGTACTGCTGGCCGGTTTGTACAGGTCGTTACCGTTATCAGTAACGATTAACTGAGTAGTACCGGCATTTAATATGGTCAGGCTTTGTGTCTTCGGGTTGATCTGTACAATATCATCACTTGCACCATCTGCTAGTGCGTAACTTACACTGCCCAGCCGCCCGTTGAAAGTAGGGATAATAGTACTGTTTTCTGCATAACTGACTTGAAGGTTCTCAGCCGCTAGTCCCGGATGGGGGGATTTCTGCTGTATTAGTGATGCCGTACTGCCCTCGCCGCTGCATGCGCTCAGCAGCAGAAAAATTATTATTAACAGGTGTTTCATCACAACTCCTTTCAAAGCAAAAGGAGGAGTATACGGAAGTGTTTCTGTGACGCAAGTCACATTTGTTTGTTTTTTAATCTGGCAGCTGATGGATTGTCAGTTCTGTTCCGTTAAGGCGGGATTAACAGTACTGAACAGAAAACAAATAAACGCCTTAACTGTTTATTTATTTGCTCTTAAGCATCTCAATATGGGCGATACCGTCTTCATCATAGGGTTTACATACCGCAGTAAAACCCAGCTCTTCATAGAACCGCTGTAAATACTGCGGCGCTGAGATGCGGGTCACTTGGTTTGGATATTCTTTTTCAATCAGCAGCAGGGCTTTTTTAGTGAGTTCTTTTCCTAAACCCGTACCTCGGCTCTCTTTGCTGGTCAGTGCACGCCCGATAGAGGGCTCCTGATATTTATGCTTTGGAAATACAACTCGTAAATAAGCCGTTATCTGCCTGGATTGCGGGTCATCAGATCTTTGTGCAAAAAGATGCCAGGAGTTTTTATCCAGGCCGTCGGCGTCCAGATAAGCACAATCCTGTTCGACAATGAAAATTTCCTGGCGAATTTTCAGTATTTCATATAATTCATCCAGTGAAAGCTGATCATATTTTTTACAGTGCCATTCATACATATTTTTCCTGCCTCCGTTTTTATTGATGCCGCATTTTATAAGATAAATTTGTTATTTTATAACAGTTGCTTAGCTGTTTATTTGAGAGATGTTCCCACCGGGTTTCTGCCGTCACAGGCGCCTTTTTCGAGATTCTGCAGCGGACTGACGCCTTTCTGCAGCCAGCGGTGATCTTCACGGCTTAATACTCGATAGCGGGTTGGTGTTATGCCTAAATAACGCTGAAAAGTATGATAAAAGCGGCTGCTGGAATTAAAACCTACGGTCAGTGAAATATCCAGAATGGTGCGGTCTGTATCACTGAGCAGGGCTCTGGCATGGTTGATGCGCATCGCTGTAATATATTGTTTAATGGTCAGCTGCATAACACGCTGAAATAAACCCATCGCATAGTTAGCATGCAGGCCGATATGATCCGCTATCTGCTGTACCGTTAAAGCAGTGTCGTGGTGTGCTGCAATATAAGCAAGCATCTGACGCACGTAAAACTGCGAGTGTTTGGAAACTCCCTGCTTATTGGATTTATCACACTGATTGCTTAATAGACGCTCCCAGCCGTCCAGACAGATGCGCTTAAGCATTAAGCAGATTTCATCCGCGACCAGCTGCTGGCGCCCCGGAGTCGACTGATCCATTTCCGTTGTCCAGCGTTCAAGCTCAAACTCACTGACCAGCCCGGGGCGGGATGACTGCAGTACCGCGCCGTGGGTTATCTGGTTAAGCAGTTCACGGCTCAACGGCCAGGAAAGGAACAGGTGTATGGGGATATTGATTATGCCCATATTATGACTTTGACCGGGATCGGTTAAACGGTGGGGCACCGAGGCCCAGAACAGACATATATGACCAGCTTTAAGGAGCAGCGGCTGGCCGTTGATAATATATTCGACATCACCGCCGAAGGGGATATTGACTTCAACCTGCCCGTGCCAGTGATAACCCGGCATCTCATGGGGAGGACGTAGTTCAACATCAATCTGATCATAGGATGAATAGAGCGACAGGGGGCTGATCGTTACACTTTCCGTTGAATAGGCGTCCATGGTTTCCAGAGTTAATTCAGGGTCGGTCGG
Source organism: Psychromonas aquimarina ATCC BAA-1526 (assembly GCF_000428725.1). GTDB lineage: Bacteria > Pseudomonadota > Gammaproteobacteria > Enterobacterales > Psychromonadaceae > Psychromonas > Psychromonas aquimarina. Next base: position 90,625 of record NZ_AUAM01000011.1, on the reverse strand, counting down.
TGTTTTCATCACAATTCCGCAGTTAAAAATATAATCCTTTATATGTAGCAGATTATGGCGAATTAAACTCGGACAGGGATCATAATCTGAAAACTTCTAAAAGACATTATAACTTCTTGATATAAAGGATAAATCCTTTAATTATCTGATGCTTATCTAAGCATTTCAGGTTTCATCTGTTTTCTCTGTTTATAGGGCTTCTATTCATCGGGCATAGTGATGCTGAAAACATCTGTTATCTGCTTAAATTTGTCCCATTTCCTAAGATTTTCTACTGCCTTAACAGCGATCTGAGAAAACAGGACATTGATAAGTTTATTCGAGGAGATGAGCTCATCGACACTATGTAATGATGCTGTTATCGAAACGAAATGAAATAACATGAAATAAGGATACAAGTAACATGAAAAACCCGAAAATAGCCTTTATCGGCGCCGGCTCTACGATTTTTGTGAAAAATATTCTTGGCGATATTTTCCATAAAGCCTCACTTAAAAATGCAGATGTCGCTTTAATGGATATTGATCCGGACCGTCTTGCAGAATCGCATTTAGTGGTTAACAAATTGATGGATACAGCCGGAGCCCGTGGTCAGCTGAGCAGTCATACCAGTCAGCAGGAAGCCCTTCAGGATGCAGACTTTGTGGTTGTTGCATTTCAGATCGGCGGTTATGAACCTTGTACTGTGACTGACTTTGATGTCTGTAAGCGCCATGGTTTAGAGCAGACGATTGCCGATACCCTGGGCCCGGGCGGCATTATGCGTGCGCTGCGTACTATCCCGCATCTATGGAAACTTTGTGAAGATATGACTGAGATCTGTCCGGATGCGGTAATGCTTAATTATGTAAATCCGATGGCAATGAATACCTGGGCAATGTATAAAAAGTTCCCGCATATTAAGCAGGTTGGTTTATGTCATTCGGTTCAGGGAACGGCTGAAGAGCTGGCGGACGATCTTAATATCGATGCTTCCGAGCTGCGTTATACCTGTGCGGGTATCAATCATATGGCTTATTACCTGTCGCTGGAGAAAAAAGATGCTCAGGGTAATTACGTCAGTGTTTACCCGGATATGCTGGCTGCTTTTGAACGCGGTGATGCACCAAAACCTCGTAAAGATCATCTGCGCTGCCAGAATCTGGTCCGTTACGAGATGTTTAAAAAGCTCGGATATTTTGTGACTGAGTCGTCTGAGCACTTTGCAGAATATACGCCTTACTTTATTAAACCTAACCGTCCGGATCTGATTGAGCGTTACAAGGTACCGCTGGATGAATACCCGAAACGCTGCGTTGAGCAGATTGCTGACTGGAAAAATGATCTGCAGGAGTTTAAAAACGGTGACAAAGTTGAAGTACCGGCTTCAAATGAATACGCCAGCGTGATTATCAACTCCATCTGGAGCGGCGAGCCGAGTGTGATTTACGGCAATGTACGTAATGACGGCCTGATCACTAATCTGCCTGAAGGCTGCTGTGTTGAAGTGCCTTGTCTGGTTGATGCTAACGGTATCCAGCCGACCGCTGTCGGCAGTCTGCCGAGTCACCTGGCGGCGCTGATGACCACCAATATTAATGTACAGACCTTAGTGACAGAAGCGATTACCGAAGAGAAACGTGAAAGCATTTACCATGCTGCTATGTTAGACCCGCATACAGCTGCCGTGCTGGGAATCGATGAGATTTACGCTTTGGTTGACGATCTGATTGAATCCCATCAAGGCTGGCTGCCTGAGTGGATTTATAGTTAATAAATTGATGCCCTCCGTTGTGGAGGGCATATTTAGGAGAAAAATTATGAGTTTAACAATGAAGACAAAGCTGAGTTACGGCTTTGGCGCTTTTGGTAAAGACTTTGCTATCACCATCGTCTATATGTACCTGATGTTTTACTACACCGATGTTGCCGGTATTTCTGCGGGCGTGGTCGGGACGATTTTCTTAGTTGCACGGATCTGGGATGCAGTCAATGATCCTATTATGGGCTGGGTGGTGAACAATACCCGCAGCCGCTGGGGTAAATTTAAACCCTGGATTCTGATCGGTACTATCGCCAACTCTATTGTGCTGTATATGCTGTTCCAGGCTCATTATATTGAAGGGCCGTGGCTTATTGTTTATGCCTCGGTTACTTATATTTTATGGGGCATGACTTACACCCTGATGGATATTCCTTTCTGGTCACTGGTACCTACCTTGACGCTGGATAAGCGTGAGCGTGAAGAACTGGTTCCTTTCCCGCGTTTTTTTGCCAGCTTAGCATGGATCCTGATCGCCGCGATTGCGATGCCGTTTGTCGACTATGTTGGTGGAGATGATAAAGGTTTTGGTTATCAAATGCTTACGCTAGTGTTAATTGTCTGTTTTGCCCTGTCGACATTTATCACTCTGCGTAATGTAAAAGAACGCTACTCGACTGCTAACTTAGACGATACTAAAGTTGAAGAGAAAGTTCCGCTGAAGAAAATGTTACCGCTTATCTACAAAAACAGCCAGCTGAGCAGCCTGTTATTTATGGCGCTCTCTTACAATACTGCAACTAATATTATTATGGCGTTCGCAGTTTATTACTTCACTTATGTTGTTGGTGATCCGGATCTGTTCCCGTATTACATGGCATATGCTGGTATCGCAAACCTTATCACTTTGGTGTTATTCCCTAAACTAGCTAAGATATTCACCCGTCGCCAACTTTGGGCCGGTGCATCAATCTTCCCTATCCTGGGCAGCGGTGTGTTGATTTATATCGGTATGTACGACCAGCAGAGCATATTACTGATTTCAGCTGCCGGCATACTGCTGCAGATAGGTACAGCACTGTTCTGGGTACTTAACGTGATCATGGTAGCGGACACTGTGGACTACGGTGAATACAAATTAGGTGTACGCTGTGAAAGTATTGCTTATTCGGTACAGACTTTAGTGGTCAAAGCCGGCTCTGCCTTTGCTGCTTTCTTTATCGGTATTGCACTGACATTAGTTGATTACGTGCCTAATGTTGAGCAGTCCGCCGATACCGTCTTCGGCATGCAGTGCACCATGGTTGGTCTGCCTGCTCTGTTCTTTGCCATCACGCTGGTTATTTACTTCCGTTTCTATAAATTAAACGGTGCTTACCATCAGAAGGTACAGACCCATCTGGAAGAGAAATACGACGGTGCTGCAGTACCTCAGTCTTAACAGATAACGGACAGGCTGTGCAGAAATGCCGGCCTGTCTGTTTTATCCATTTCTATTAAATGCCTGTTTATGCCGCTGTATTTTAAGGCAGGGTATTTGACTGCCTGAATTTGGCGGTAAGTGTAACAGCAAACAGCATAAAACGAATCTGATGTAATTTTGGAGAGAAAAGTATGAAGTTGAAATATTTAGCATTTGCTCTATCCGGTGCGCTGGCGCTCAGCGGATGTAACGATGATGACAGCAGCGGAGGTGGTGACGGCGGCTCAAATCCGGGGCCGGAGACTGAAAACCTCAGCGTAAAAGGCATGGGCTCGATAGGCACGATTTTAGAGGGAAATTTTGACATAAAAGAGGGGCAGAGCAGTGCAGAAGTGTCCAGCGTAAGATGGCTGATTTCTGATTCTAAAGATGCTGATTATGTGCCTATTTCCGGAGCGACGGAAGAGTCGCTGCTGATAGAGCAGGATCAGCTCCATAAATACATTAAATTCGAAGTCTCTGCCGTTGGTGAAGACGGGACTGTCGGAGAGCCGAGTTTAAGTGAAGCCGTCGGACCGATAGATATCAATATTGTGAATAATCCAAGTTTTGATAATAAAGGACTGGGCTGGACTTATGACGTAGCGAATATCAAAGGCTCATATACTTATCAGGGAGAAAACCGCGGACGTATCGCTATCGGTGCAGATCATGGCATTACCCAGACGATTACCGTTCCGGAGACCGCTTATTATGATCTGTCTGCTTATATCAACAGCACAGGTGCTAATGCAGAATTTGGTATAAAAAATCTGTTTGATGACGTGTTAATTAATCGTACCGCCTCTGTCAGCTACAAGTATAAATACTCAAAAGTAACAACTATTCCGCTGGAAAAAGGCGAACAGATCAAAATATTCTTCAGCGGTTCGAATGACAGTGCGGTAAATGTGGATAACGTTAAGCTGTCAAAAACGAACAAAGAGGAACTGCCCGTATTTAATCAGGTTATTCAGTTTGCTGTGGATAAACAGTCTGGAGAAACCGGCATTAATAAAAATAATAAGACAATTGAGTTTTTTGTACCCTATAACACCGATATCAGCAGTTTAACGGTAAGTGAAATGAGCGTATCACAGGATTCAGCTTCATCAGTAAGCGCCGGCGATATACTTGATTTCACTGATCCCGTCACTATTGAGCTGATCGGTAAAGACGGCAGAACTGAAAACTGGACGGCTGCTGTAACTGTTAAAGATAAAGAGGTGGCAATCAGCTCATCGAATAAAAGCCTGGAAGACTCTTTTAACTGGGCGATCGATAAAACCAATCAGTTTGTAATGACCGGCAAAAACGGTCTGGTCAACCGTGATGAAAATAATAATGACGGCAGCGGACGTGCAGATTATCTGCCTTCTTACTGGGCTGGTTATTATGACAGAACCGCATTTTATTCAAGAGACTTTCTGCATCAGGCTGCCGGAGCGAAACTGGCCGGTTTAGATTATGAGAACTTCTCGATGTTTAAAATCTTTGCGGAGCATTCTACGGAATCACGTAAATGGTATACGTTATGGGCGATTAACTTTGACGGCAGCCCGCATACCATTGATTACGTGCATGATGATTACTTTGTAAGGGAAGTGCCGGCGCAGTTTGAGTTTATCGAAAAAGCCTATGAGCAGTTCCTGTGGACTGGTGACCGTCGTTATATTGAAGATGAGCAGTTATGGCTTTTCTACACAAAAGTCATGACCGATTATATTTACCTGCATGATACACAGACCAATAATGGAGTTGCTGAAGGTTACGGCGGCATCTTTGAAGGCTCCGCAACTTATAATGAGCGCGGTGAGTTCCCGATTGAAGCCGGTGACGGTATAGGCTCTCAATATCAGGCAATGGTCGCTTATACGGCGATGCTTGAAGCACGCGGTGAAACCAGCAGTGCACAGGAATGGCGTACTAAAACTGAAGAATTTAAAAAGTTTTTCAATGAAGACTGGAGCGTGGCGGATATTAATAACCCCGAAGCTAACTACGTCAATATTGTTCAGAAAGACGGTGTGCGCCTGAATGATTTCGGTAAAGAGAACAGCTGGTTTATGCCGATGAAACTCATTACTGAGCCGGGCCCTAGAAATGATAACTACCTGGACTTTATCTCTGCCAATGTTGGTGACGGTATCGGTTCAACGCCTGAAGCACCGCACAATATCGAAGCTTACACTTATCTGCCGGAAACTTTCTTCCCTTACAACCGTAATGAAGAAGCCTGGAAATGGATGGAATATATCATCAGTGTGCGCGACCTGCCGCATGAGCGCCCGACACAGGGAACCAACGGCGATTACCCGGAAATTTCATTTACTTTGATCTCTCATACCATAGAAGGCTTGATGGGCATTGAACCTGATGCAGCCAACAATGCCGTGGTTACTGCTTCGCATCTGCCGCAGGATATCAGCTGGTTAGAAGTGCAGTATCTGCAGATTGGCGATCAGGAATTAGCGGTAAGGCATGACGGTATCACCAGTACCACCTTAACTAACAACTCTGAGGCACCTTTGAACTGGGAAGCAAGATTCTACGGTGACTACGGGCAGCTTAGTGTTAACGGAGCCGCTCAGCCTGCACAGCAGAAAGAGGTTAACGGTGTGTTAGTGAGTTATATCGAAGTCACTGTCGCTCCCTCTGCAGCTCTTACTGTTGAAGTCTCTAACTAAAGCATTCTGTGCCTGGCAGGGAGCCGCACAGGCTAAGCAATAATTTTTCCCGACAGTTTACCTGTCGGGGAGCATGTGATGAAAAGCAGCAGGTAGTTGCTTTTTTTTTGCAGAATTTTCACTAGAACACTTTTTAAGTATATTTTAAATGAGGAAAAACAATGAATTATAAACGACTACCGCTTGCTGTTGCGGCCGCTTTATTACCTGTGACGGTATTCGCTGCGGATGTGAATGAAACTCCGGAGAGTCAAAAGGTTGATGATCTGCAGAAGCAGGTTCTTGCAAATGCTGAAGATATTGCTGAGGGTGTGGTGTTCTCCGGTTATGCTCGTTACGGCCTGCACTACACCGATGATCTTTTTGAATATGTCACTGCCGACGGCCAGCTTGCTGGTAATGCAACCGGGCGTTTAGGTAACGAAGGAAACGGCGGTGAGTTTCAGTTTTCTAAAGCGTTTAAATCAGATGACGGGGTTGTCTGGGATATTGTGCTGATGATGGAGCATTGGAGTGATGAGATCGGACTGAAAAAATTCTATGCAGGGGCGACAAATGTTTTTGCCTCTCAGCCGGATCTGTATTTATGGGCAGGGCGGGATTTCCACCAGCGTCCAGCACAGGCGCTTAATGATTATAAATGGATGCAGCATGACGGCCAGGGGGCTGGTTTTTATAATTTAGATCTGGGTGGTTTGAAGCTGGATCTGGCCGGTGTTGCTGAAGTTGACGGGGTGAGTGACAGCGGTAATTATGCGTTTACCTCTAAACTGCACGGTATCAGTTTAAGCGAATCTATCGATCTGAGCTTACTGGCAAACTATGGTTTTGAAAGTACTGAGTATGACTTAGAGACAGGCAATGAGATTAATCAGAACAGCAGCACTGCTTACCAGATTGGCGCGGTGATTGACAGCAGCTGGTCAAAAGGTTCAAACCAGCTGGTGCTGCGTTATGCGGATAATGCTGACAATACAGTGTTTGCAAAAAGCGAAGATTTAACCACTTTATATGCCAGCCTTGAAGGTAATGTTGCGCTAAGTGAAAACGTCGGCATGGAGTATCTGGCCGCTTACCATAATCTTGAAAATAAAAAGGATTCAAGTGAGGACCGCACTAACTACAGTGCCATTGTCCGCCCTATGTATTTCTGGAATAACGTGCATTCTACCTGGTTAGAAGCGGGTTATTCACTGGTTGATTTTAATAATTCCGGTGAAAACAGTGCCTGGAAAGTAACACTGTCGCAGAATGTCAGCTTTGGTAAAGGCAGCGGTGAGCGTCCGATGCTGCGTTTTTATGCAACAGTTGGTGAAGCGGATAATGAGGTGAATTATTCACAAAACAATTATGAGAGAGAGCAGGATACATTTGCTGTCGGTGCAATGTGGGAAGCCTGGTGGTAAAAAGCCTAAATATGAGGTGACTCATAAATAGGCCGGGTAACATGGGTATTTAAACAGACGGAAAAAGTTTGCCGACCTGACCGTCTGTTATACACAGGGTATAACTTAAATCATTTAATACAAAATATTTTCTTTATTATTAGGGCCTGTTGAGCATTTTTTAAAATTTAAGCTGTTAACTCAAACAGATAACAAAGCGTACTAATCCCTTCCTTTATTCAGTGCAGTTTGTGTTTTTCCTGCCGGCGCAGCGGGTCTAATAACGGTCTATATTATATATTATCGACATCATTAAATAGTCTCCTATAAAGCAGGTGCGGTAGCGAGATATTTGGACAATGGAGTTGCAGATCATGATTGTTGAGCAGCGTATTTCTGAAGTTTGTGTTGGTATGTATATTCTGGATATTACTTCCCCGAAAGGAAAATTTCACCTGGCTAAGGCCGGCTGGATCGAAAATGAAAATATCCTTAAGGGGTTTAGAAGTAAAGGTGTAAAACGTGTTCTTATTGATACCAGTAAACAAAGGGCACCAACTAAACCTGGTTTATTACCCGCAGAGAAAAGCAGAATTTTTTTCCAGGAAGAAGTGGTTAAAGCAAGGCATGTTTTTGATGAATCTAAAGATATCCAGAAAAAATTATTTCATGATGCCCAGAACGGCTGTCCTTTAGATCTGGCACCGGTGAGTGAAATCACTGATGAGTCTATGGCTCTTATCTTTGATAACCCTAATGCGCTTGCCTGCGTGCTTAATATTCGCCGCAAAAATGAATATTTACTGGAGCATTCCGTAGCAGTGTCGGTGCTGGTCACTATTTTTGCTTTTTTTATGAAGTTAGAAAAAGAGATTGTCAGGCAGCTGGCTATTGGTGCTTTTCTGCATGATGTCGGTAAAGTGAAAACACCCGCTAAAATACTAAATAAAGAGGGCAGATTAACGGATAATGAGTTTGCAGTAATGAAGCAGCACGTTGTCCATTCTATTGATATTATTAAAACAACGCAGGGGATCAGTGAACTGAGTTTAGAGACTGCAGCCCTGCATCATGAAAAACTTAATGGTATCGGTTATCCCTACGGTGTTAAAGAGGAGCAGATTTCAGTTTACGGCCGGATGATATCGATCTGTGATATTTTTGATGCGCTCTCATCAAGTCGTTGTTATAAGCAGGGGTATTCTCAAGTTAAAGCGTTCAGTATTTTACGCGCCTTAGCTGAAAATCATCAGCTGGATGCAGGTTTAGTGGATACATTTATCCGCTGTATGGGGGTTTACCCGGTAGGAGCACTGGTGCAGCTGACTTCAAATAGATTAGCGATTGTTGAATTTCTTAACCGTAAAGATCCTATTCGTCCCTGGGTGAAACCGTTTTACTGCCTGCAGCCGAAGCATTTTGAAATTGCACAGGGGATCGATTTAGCCGCCGCCAAAGATGAACAGATAGTGAAGTGTGTCAGAGCCGATGATTTTGATTTAGATATGCAGACGATTATGGAGTTTTTAGCTCATGAGGGATAGTTCTTTTGGGTAAAGCAGCGTCCAATGCCGCTTTGCTTAAGTATTTACACTTAGCTTATATTTAGAAACGAACTTCCATACCTGCCAGGTAAGCAAATTTCGAGTCCTGCAGATCAGAATGACCTGCCTCGACGTACACTATAACGTTGCTGTGCAGCTGTTGAGTTACATTGGCGTAGACGGCGTAAGTTTTATCATCAATACCGTTTTCTTGTGGATTCCAGTAAGTGTAACCCAGTACAAAGGTCGTTTTATTCATAATATATGAACCGGCTAGAGCGGCCGTATCCACTTCAATTTTGAGCGCAGGGTCACTGGAAGCCTGGTAGTCAACCTGGCCGAATGAAGCAGCAAATGCAAAATCATTAAACGTATATTCTACTTCTGCGTTGTATCCGTCAATATCAACATTCATGCCGCCGTTGAAAATATCAAATTTATTCGAATGAACATTGTCACCCGAGTAAAAATAAACACGTGCATCTAAGTCGTTGAAACGGGCACCAATACGGCCGTCATAAATGGTGGTCTGATTTTCTGTGGTAGATTTTCCATCGCTCTCTAAAAGAGCGGCTGCTCCTAAATAGAAGCGGCCGTTATCGAATACATATTTAGCAACTTGATCGCCGTTATCCTGTACAAAATCAATACCTTCACCGGCAAGTTCGTAATCTTTAGCAATACCGGAATCATCGGCAAATAAGTTCTGGCGTCCAAAAGTAAGCGTACCGAAATCACCGCCTAAACCTACCCATAATTCATCACTGGTAACATCGCCTGATTCCATTTCAAATGCGATACCTGCTACGGCATTGATCTTTTCAGAGACTGCAATTGTTGTATTAAGTGAAAGATCACCGTCATCTAGACGAAAATGTGCTTCACTGTCCGGTGCATATTCCTGGATGTATTGAATTTCAGCTGCACCGGCAAAGTCGACTTTAACAGCCTCTGTTTCATAAACAGTGATGCCGGCATTTGCTGTGCCAGATGCACTGATAACGGCTAGTGCTAGAAGAGTTTTTTTCATTATATTTGTTGCCTTTCTTAGTTATAAGGAGTGCTTATCTGCATCTCCCTGTTTGTGGTTATAATAGAGCTCTTATTTTGAGCTTCTTTTTTACAGCCCTGATTACCCTTCTGTCTCAAACAGCAGAGTGAACAGGAAATGAGTTATTGATAGAATTTGTTCTGACGGTGTTTGAATTTGATTCATTAAATAACGAGCTGAATACCCTGATGTCTTTCTTATTTAACATCCTGATATTCAACATCACTTACCTAAAATTTTAAGCGAGGTGACTTAACTGATCGTAAAACTGGTCGGAAATATCAATTTTCTGTAGTCATAAAAATAGGCTGCACTATCTCTTTATGGCTACGGGACGCTTTGTACCATCTTAACTATCATTGTGAAAACCATCTTTACACTATCTTTACACTTCTCTTGTTTTTCCTTTATTTTGAGCCGCTTGTTTACATTTTTCTGCATATAAAAATGTGCAGAACATGCTCGGCAGCACAGTATTATATTTCTATTATGTTAGCGCCTGCTTATCGTGTAGAAGGGAGGAAATAAGTCCTCCCTGGGTATTTGCTTTGCTGCTACTTGAAACTTATATTGGCAATTACAGGTAAATGGTCCGATGCATATATGCCGTCTTTTATGACATTCTTATATGCAAAGGTATTTACATTCAGCTGATCGTTTACAAAAATGTAGTCAATATCTTCAGTGGGTTCTTTGCCGTAACCATGGTAGGTATAGTCATGCTTATCAATGCTTTTAAATGGTGTCTGTGTGACAGTTCTTGCATCGTCGAACAGATCGGTCAGCGCTTTATAGGAAGCAGTGTCGCTTCTTTCAAAATTCAGATCGCCTAAAACAATCACCGCATCAGAGCCGCTGCCGATAATCTCTTCTGCTTTTTTACTTAATAAACGTGCACTTTCCTGGCGTGCTGTTTTACCGATATGATCAAAATGAGCATTAAAGACCAGTACCCGTTTACCTGTCTCTTTTTCTTCTAATCTTACCCAGCTGGTAATGCGCGGCAGTTCTGCATCCCAGCCGATACTTGCTACAACTCCCGGGGTTTCTGAAAGCCAGAACGTGCCTCCGCCCAGTTTTACGTATTTATCCGTTCGGTAAAAAATAGGCACCGCTTCGCCTTTTGTATTGCCGTCGTCACGGGCAACACCAACCCAGCCGTAATCAGGTAAATTCTGAGCAAGATAAATAAGCTGATCGTTAAAGGGCTCCTGCAGACCTGCAATATCAATCTGCTGCTTTTCAAAAATAGAGACAACAATTTCTTTGCGGTTTTCCCAGGTGTTTTTTCCATCGTAACTGCTGCCTGCCACACTGTCCTTGCTGTTTCGAACGTTAAAGCTCATAACATTAAAATCCGCCGCAAATGACGGGGCTGCCAGTGCGAATAATAAGAGTGCTGCTGTTTTTTTCATTTTCTAATACCTTTTAAAGTTATGTATAGAGGCCTGTTTAGGCCCCGGTTAATTTAAAATCATCTGTATTATTTAAGGTCTTTGATCGTTCCTTTATTTAGATCCAGTGTGAAATGATCACTTGGATTGCCGTTGGAAAATTTAGTTAAAATACCGAACAAGCCGCCGAAACGCTGTTTGAAGACAGTGCCGAACGGGCTGTCGGCATTAATCGGTTCTGAGTTAAGGTGCTGTGCAAGAGTTTCTGCCAGCAGGCTGTACTGCGGGATTCTGCCGCGCTGTACATCTTTAAATGCCAGTTCATCAGCGTTGCGCAGACGGTAGAAGTCCACTGCCAGATCAAAGCCGTTCCAGTCTGCAAATTCCTGCAGATTTAGATTAGATTCAGCTGCCAGGGCGGCTGCTTTTTCGGATGCCTGCCGCCATGCTTTGTTAAAGGCCGGATCCGGGATCTGCTCTGGTGCAAAGCTTCTGCTTTGCTCCTGGCAAATCTCTATTGCCTGAAATCCTTTGGTGAGGGCTGTAACCTGCTCCTGACTGATCGGGCTTTGCAGCTGACTAAGGATAAGCATCTGTCTGCCGTCTAAACTGAACAACATCTGTTTTAAATCGCAAGGCCACTCCTCGGGAAGAAAGCGCATACGAGTCAGTTCGGTAATATGCCAGTTGGTAAATTCATAGTAGTTATGCGCGCTCAGTATCTCTTTGTTCCACAGCTTGTCCGAACCTGACGCTTTGAGATGTTTCCACTCCTGCTGATAGTGTTCAAACAGTTCATCAAAACGAGGCACTTCATCCAGTATTACGGTTTCTACTTCAACCTGCTTAGCTTCTTTAAAGGTCAGCAGTTTGTAAGCGGGCACATAGGCCGCCATTGACGGAGCCTGAATATTGAATAGAAAACTGCCGTCTTCATAGCGTTTAACACCGGTATCATTAAAGTGCATATGGCCGCCGACATGCAGTTTGATACCGGTTTGGGCTAATGCTCTGCTGACATCCTCCTTAGGAGATCTGGCCATCTGGAAGTTGCCGGGACCAAAGATATCTTCGATGCTTTCAGCCGCGCCGTTATAAAACTCAGTCATCGGGAAATGGCTGAAGGCAACCAGTGTTTTATTCTGCTGTTCAGCGCGCTTAACTATCTCTTTCATCCATTCAATAACATGCTTTTTATGGGTAAGCATTTTGTTATAACCGGCATCACCGGAACCGGCGAAATTAGCGGCAGCCTGCGGCTGACTAAGATCCGCATCGGCTTGGGGAATATAAACGTTGGCGTCAATGGCCAGCAGCCAGAGCCCGTCAACTGGCTCGACCAGATAGCTGGTATCCGGCACAGAGGTGCAGGCCGAATAACCTTGCTGTTTGTATTCACCACCCGTCCCCTGATGACAAATTTCATATTGACGCTGTGTATAAGATGCTTGTTTACTGGCGGTTTCAAAACTGTAGTTTTTTTCACTGTAACTGGAATAAGGCGTTTCCCAGTAGACATAGTCCGGCTGCGGGTAAAAACCAAAGTCTCCCAGTTCGTCCATCAATCCTTTATAACCTAACTCGCGGATCTCTTCGCTGCAGATGGTCGGCAGTTCATGCCCGGCATCGATTACTGCAGAGTCACCTTGATATCCCTGACATTCTTCAGCGCCGCGGCTGAAGATACGCTGAGTTTTACCTTCCTGACCTAAAAAGTCTGGTTTACCGCTAGCGCGCCCAAAGGGACGAACCGGATCATGGTTACCGGGAGCCGCAAAAAACTGAATGCCGTGTTCTCTGCTGTAGGAGTCGAGAATTTTCTGTAATCCCCGGGCATTAACAGACTGCCCGTCATCGCTGAAATCACCAGGTAAAGAGACATATTTTACGCCGCGTTTAACCACATCATCGAGTGCTGCAATTAAGGTGAAATAGTTTTCATTAAACAGACGAGTAGAGGTCAGCTGCGCGTACATACTGCGGATCGTTGCATACTCTCCGCTCTTACTATTTTTAATGCCCTGATAGCTGCCGTCTTCAAACTGACCGTATACATCATGAAAGTGTATATCGGGCATAAAGGCGACTTTGACTTGTTCTGCCGCTGTTACTGAGCTGAACAGGAGCAGAGAAGCTAAACTGCTTGTGGTTAATTGATTCATTTTTCATTTCCTTAGGGAACTGTTGTTAATTAACAAGGGATGGTTGTGAATAGAGATGGTGTCTGTTGAATTTTTTTGTCTGCTGAAAGGCGCAGCTAAGCAGGCTGTTATTAAATGCACAAGGTGATACAAATATTTTATGAAGCGAGACTGACGGCCGGGATAAATAATTAATAAAGTTATGTGAAAACAGGTGGTTAACTGTGAAATAAGATTGAGAGTAATTGTCTGTAAAGAGAGGGTAAAACGGGAAGCTGCTTTGAGGAAAATGGTTTGAAAAGAGAAAGTTAAACAGGAGATAAGGTAGAAAGAAAATGCTGGTTCTCCGGCATTTCTGTAGCAGCTGAGCATCTGGCTTGATGCTGAATCGTTACCGATATGAGTCAGCAGTGCATGTTTAACGCAGCGCAGTTTAACAACACTGTTATGAGTTTCCTGTGCATTTAGATTACCTGAATGCGCCCGGCAGCGCTTAGCTGTAAAGCATTGTTCACTGACTCGTGACCATAACTCACTCCACTGCAAGGAGATATCATAGATCTCTTTTTCGTTGTCTGGTTCTGAGGCGTGGTTATTCAGATCTGCTTCCTGGGGTAAAAATAAAAAAAGGATATTTTTAAAAAACACAGCGGCAAGAGGAACTAAAATATCAGTCCCCCGTGTCACTTTGCTTTTTAAAAAATTTAATCTTTTTATCATTTTTACTGCCCGTTATTAGTAAATTCCTAATTATCATAACAGTAATTTTTTAAATACATCTTAGACTCTCATCACATATTAAAATAAGTCTCTGAAATTTATTTTTACGAGTTTAAGAGAGAAGTTGTCACTAAAATATTTTTTAGCAATCAACTTTACGCTCTTTTATGATCCGCCTGTACTGTTTTTATCTGTCTGTTTTAATCCACAGACAGCAAGGCTCTGCTGTCGATTTACAGACCTTTTTGTGCTCTGCAAGAATAAAAAAATAATGTCTTTTGGGCTGTTTATGGAAAATGACTGTGCAGAATTTGTGCGTTTCTTCACAAATTATTACTCTTTTATTTTGTACCATGCCCGCACTTTTCGACAGGGATAATATTCGATGAACAATTTTCTTAACGCTGCAGTTATTTTTAGCAAAGGTATTTTTATATCTTTGCTAAGCAGTGTTGTGGAATTTTTTATTCTTCGTAAAAGTAACCATCTGACAGAAAGCTGCACAATGACGGACAGTGAAACAGATCTGCAGTCCGAGCAGTGGTCTGCACTCTGGTCCAGCGCTGCATCTCTACTTTCCTGCTCCAACAGACGATATGCCCTGAACAGTGATTCTATTTTGAAACAAAAAGCGCAGAATGCTTTTTATGTGAATCTGCAGCAGCAGACGATCAGCGGCCTGTCTTTTATTGTAAGCGTTTGTTTTATCAATATTATTAAAATTTGTCAGTACAGCATTCTTGAAAAAAGTGCTCTTATTTTCAAGACTATAGCCACACCAGGAAAACACAGCCGCCCCCAAGCCGCTGTGTTTTTTTTCGCCTGTAGAAAAATGAAGGAGGCGCCTATGTAGATCATATCTTCTGAGCATTTTAACCCGGCAGATTATCAGTCTGCGCACAATATCTGCGTGAACAGACACTATTAAAAATATAACTTTGGAATCTTATTTATGAAATTTTTTAAACTATCTATTACAGTCGCCGCTATGGCCGTTTCATTCTCAGCCGTCGCCGGTATTAATATTATCGATAATGAAAAGGGCAGTTTTTCTATCGGCGGGGATGTTGAGTTTGATTTGAATTATGAAGAAAAAAGTGATGCATCATCCGGTGAAGACGATTCGCATTTTGATCAGACCGGCCGTATTCTTCTTGAATTTGCCGGTGAGCGTAAAACCGAATCCGGTCACTATTTAAAATTTAAAGCTGAGCCGTTAATGGATACTTCCGGTGAAGTTGAACTCGATGATTCGTGGTTTTCTTTTGGAATGAAAGACAGCTGGGAACTGCGTTTAGGGCGTTTTGAGGCATATGATATGTTCCCGGTCGGTCAGGATACCTTCCTGGAATATTCAGGAGATACAGCCAATGATCTTTATACGGATAATGCCGGTTATATGTATCAGCTGAAAGAGGGGCGCGGCCGTGGAGGGCAGGCTGGGCAGGTAATGTATAACCATACATTTGGTAATTTATATACTGAAGTTTCCACCATGGTTGGCGACCGCAGCGAGTTATTTGCAGATACTTATCACGGTAAAGTGCTTGAAGCTTCAAGTGATTCTATTATTGTCCGTCCTGTTGTTGCTTATCAGATGAATAATTTCCGCCTGGCCGCTGCAATGGAAGCCAATTTAGTTAAAGATGCAGTTATATTTGCAGACGGCAGTGACGGCGATGTCGGTAACCGTATCGGTTATGGTCTAACAGCCAACTACACAAAAAATGATCTTTCAGTTGATGTAAATGCCGCTTACCTTGATGCACTTAATGAAACAGATTCCACTCTGGCTATGAATGTTTTATGGAAAGGCTTCGGGCTTGGATATATTTACGGTGTAAATGATTTTGATGCGGCTTCCGGCTGGCATGACGGTAAAGTTGAAGTTCAGACTGTATACAGCTCCTATGAGTTTGCTGATATTTTTGATGTAAATGATTTTTCAATCTATCTGGGTATTTATCATACCAACCTTACTGATAAAGGAGTTTCGCTTGCCAGTAATTTTGCTGAAGGGGATGATTTTGGCGGACGTGTTCGTTTTAAATACTTTTTCTAAACCATTATTCAATTATTTATAACAGCAATAAATCGTGAATTTAATCACATATTTTAATAGTTTTATTTTGTATTATGCCGGCACTTTACGAGAGAGATTATATCCAATGAAACATTTTCTTAACGCAGTATTTATTTTTAGCAGAGGTATTTTTATATCTTTGCTAAGCTGCGTTGTGGATTTTTTTATTGTGCAGAAAAGTAATCAGTTTAGTGAAGCCTGCAGCATAAAGCATAATGAAACAACTCAGCCGGCAGAATCTGTTTCTGAGCAATGGTCTGCAATGTGGTCCTGCGCTTCTTTGTTATTAACCCGTAAAAATAAGCAGCGGGAAAGTCTGGGAGTTTCTCTTTCTACGCAGAATGCTTCTTGTATCTCTAAGTTTATCCAGCAGACGTTAACGACATTATCTTTTATTGTCACAGTTTGTTTTATTACTATTATGAAAATCTGCCAGTATTCAGTTCTTGAAGACGCGGCTTTTTCTGTAAATAAAATTATTACCCCGATTAAACACAGCTTCCTGCCAGTCGCTGTGTTTTTTTTTACATTAAACAAAATCATGAAAACACAGCTCCCGACAAGGCGCTGTGTTTTTTTTTACAGTAAATTAAATTAAGGAAACATCTATGTTTATCGTATGTATTGCAGCTTGTCCTACTGGCGTCGCACACACTTTTATGGCGGCAGAAGCACTGGAAGTTAAAGGTAAGGCACTCGGCCTGGAAGTTAAGGTTGAAACACAGGGCAGTATGGGGGCTGATAATATTATTACAGCTGAAGATCTGGCCCGTGCAGATGCCGCCATTCTGGCCGCAGATGTTGCTGTTAACGATCTGGAGCGTTTTGCTGATATCCCTAAAATTGAATGCAGCGTAGCAGATCCTATTAAACACGGAGATGCATTATTTGAGGCTCTCATTAAGGAGTTTAACTGATGAGTAAATTTAAAAGTGAAAAAAAATCCGTCGGCATTGAATTAAAAAATGCCATTATGACCGGTGTCTCCTACATGCTCCCGTTTATTATTGCCGGGGCAGTACTGATGGGCATCGCCCGTATCGGTGCCTCTATGTACGGAATCGATAATATCTGGGACGCAGCTCATAGCGAGTCGGCAAATATGTTTGTGCGTCTTTTCCATGATTTTGACGGTTTCGGCGGCCTGGCTTTATCATTTATGCTGCCGGTTGTGGCCGCTTATATCGCTTTTGCAATCGCTAACCGTCCGGCGCTTGCGCCGGGTATGATCGGCGGCCTATTAGCTTCTAATCTCGGTACGGGGTTCCTTGGTGCACTGGTTGCAGGTTTATTAGCGGGTTATATTGTTAAGTATCTGGCGGCCAAAATTAAACTGCCGCAGGCGCTGGCTTCAGCCGGACCTATCTTCCTGATACCCGTCGGCGGCACGCTGCTGGTCTGTGTCATTATGATGTATATCGTTGGTGCACCGCTTTCCAGTTTAAACAGCGGATTAGAAAACTGGCTGCTGGCGATGAGCGGAACTAATAAAATTGTGCTGGCGGCAGTTATCGGCGGCATGGTTGGATTCGACCTTGGCGGTCCGGTTAATAAAGCGGCTGTTACTACGGCAATGGCGCTGCTGGCATCGGGTATTTACGATCCTAATACAGCGGCTCAGGTGGCAATTATTATCCCGCCGATTGGCCTGGGTATTGCTACTTTAATCTGGAAAAACCGTTTCCCTGAGTCACTTCAGGAAGCCGGCAAAGCCTCTACATTAATGGGTTTTATCGGTGTATCGGAAGGGGCAATCCCGTTTGCTATCGCCAACCCTAAAGTTATTTTAGTTAATGTAATCGGCTCAGCTGTCGGTGCCGCTATGGCTGTCGGCCTGGGGGCTGTGAATAAAGCGCCTATTTCAGGTTTTTACGGCTGGTTAGCTGTTGACGGCTGGTTTGTTTATGTCATCTCTATTGCGGTCGGTGCGGCCATTATTGCTGTGGGTTCATTACTGTTTTTCACCGGTGAAGCAATTAAGACTCCTGAAAAACCAGTAAGCGCAGCTCCAAAATTCGCGCTTAAACGCTAGTTCATATCACTGATACAGCCGTGCACTAACGGGCGGCTTTTTTCTCTTATTAATTTTTTTACTCATTAAATGGAGTGGGCTTCTGCTCATCTGCGATATATGAAAAATGTTCATCTAATTCAGCATACTCACTGGGATCGTGAGTGGTACTTTACCGAAAATGATTCCAAAGCATTACTTTATTACTTTATGGATGATCTGGCTTCGCGCCTTGAAAACGATCCGGCACTAGGGCCTTTTACGCTGGATGCACAGACGGTGGTACTGGATGACTACCTGGAAATCGCTCCGGAAAATAAACAGCGAATTACTAAATTAATTCAGGAAGGGCGCATTCTAATTGGTCCCTGGTACAGTCAGACAGATTTTCTGGTGGTGAGCGCAGAGTCAATGACACGCAATCTGCTGCTGGGTATTAATGACGCTGAAAAATTCGGGCCGGTGATGAATATTGGTTATGTGCCCGATTCATTCGGACAGATGGAACAGCTTCCTATGCTGCTGAATGAGTTCGATATTGATCGGGCGGTTATCTGGCGCGGCTGGTCTGAACATGAAGTAAGTACAACTGAATTTAACTGGCAGAGTGAAAACGGCAGCAGTGTCACTGCCGCAGTTCTGCCCTGGGGTTACGGATGTGCCAAATGGCTGCCGACGGAGCCGCTTGAAGCGCTGCCGGTTATGCTGGAAAAGGCGCGTAAGCAGAGTGAATTTGCCGCATCCGAGTGCATTATGCTGCCCAACGGCAACGACCAGTCACCCTTTGAATATCAGGTGCCGGGCATGCTGGATAAGATAAATGCGGGGCAGAAGGAGTTTAACTTTATAAACAGCAGCTTTGAGCAGTTTTTTGATGAACTGCAGGAAAACAGTAATCACCTGCCGCTGTTTAAAGGTGAATTATTATCGCCTAAATATATGAGAATTCACCGTGGTATTTTCTCAACGCGTATGGATATCAAACTGTTAAATGCTGAATTTGAGAAAACAGTGAGCCGTTATTTAGAGCCGCTGCTGACTTTAAATATGTTTAACGGCCTGCCGTACCCGCAGAATGCAGTAAATAATATCTGGCGTGAAGCGATGAAAAGCCATGCCCATGACAGTATCGGCTGCTGTAACTCAGACCGTGTTAACAGCATGGTGGCAAACCGCCTGCAGTCCGGTATTGAAGTAGCGCAGCAGCTTATTGAACTTAATTTTAAAAAGTTATGCGACGGTATTAAAGCTGTTCAGGACGGCACTAAAATCATTATCTTCAACAGCATTCCTAAAAAACGCGACAGTTTTGTCGAGTTTGTTATCTATACGCCGCAAGCCTCATTTTCACTGAGTGATGCTGCTGGTGAACCTGTCCGCTACCAGATTACTGCTGAATCTAAGCAGGATATGTCGACCATTATTCAGGAACTGTCTAATGAGACCACCACAACCTGGTATCGAAAATTAACCATACAGGCAGATGTTAAAGATATTCCTGCATACGGTTATAAGACAATATATCTCAATGAAAACCTGCCGGCTGCCGGAAATGTACAGCCTGTGGAAGTTAATGAGCATGAAATCAGTAATGAATGGCTGCAGCTTAAACTGAATGATGATGCTTCAATTACTTTAACAGACAAGCGCTCAGGCATTATTTACAGCAATGTTTTTGAATTAGTCGACGGCTCTGATGAGGGTGATAACTATAACTTCTCACCACTGCAGAAAGACTGTTTAGTCAGCAGTATCGGTCAGCCGGTCAGCTGCCGCACCTTTAAAGGGGAATTAAGCAGTACATTAAAACTAAGCCACACACTTTGCGTGCCTAAAAACATCAGCGAGCGCCGTACGGGTAAATGCACAACACAGCTGCTGGTTGAACTGGAGCTGACCATTGCCGCAGACAAACCCTTTGTTAATGCTAAGGTAATTGTGCATAACAATATCGAAGATCACCGTATTCAGCTGCTGTTCCCGACGCAGGTAAGCCGCACTTCTCATTGTGCAGATCAGCCTTTTGGTCTGATTTCGCGGGAAAACCGTCCGGCGGCCATGGATCTCTGGGAGCAGGAAAAGTGGACCGAAGCGCCGGTGGCTTTATACCCGATGCAGAGCACTGTGATTATGAATGATCAGAGAAACGGACTGGCGGTTGTTGCTGATGGTATTCGCGAGTATCAGATCCACGAAGAAAAGCAGGACTGCATTGCGGTCACTCTGCTGCGCAGTGTCGGCTGGCTGGGCCAGGCTGATCTGACTTATCGTCCGGGGCGTGCATCAGGCATGGTACTTCCCTCTCCTGATTCGCAGATTCAAGGCAGTCACGAGTTCGAACTGACATTAATTCCGCAGCATAACGGCAGTGATAAAACCTTCTGGAAATTAACCGAAGAGCTGAAAACGGAGCCGCTTGTTTATGTCGGTACTGACTGGTCAAGATTCCGCATGAACAAATATGCCGCCTCCTATGCAGATGAAGTCAGTCTGTTTGAGTGGGACACTGAGCTGCATTTCAGCACCATCAAAAAAGCGGAAAATTCAGATGACATGATTATCCGCGCCTATAACCCGTCATTTAACACCCTGGAAACGGGAACATTTACCAGCAGCAGTTCCGTCTGCCGCGTCAATTTAGCGGAAAGCAGACAAGATAATTCAGGCACTAAGGTGCTTCCATGTACACCTGTTACTTTAAAAGTTGAGAAATAATTATGCTAGATTTCCAGTTTATCTGCCCGTTAGTAAACGGCATTCATGCGCGTCCTGCGACAGAAATTGAACAGCGTGCTGCTAAGTTTGAAGCACAAATTACTATTATTAACCAAAGCAAAGACAGTAAAGCCAATGCCAAAAGTGTGTTGTCTATGATCGGCGCCGACATCCTGCTTAATGACCAGTGTCAATTTGTTTTCCAAGGCGCTGATGAACAGCAGGCTTATACTTTTTTTAAAAGCTTTGTAGAGAATGAACTTGCAGATATCGACGGCCCTGTAGAGACTGCCGCTGCTGATACCATGCAGGATTTACCCCTGTTCTTAGAAAAAGCGCAGCCGCAGTTTCTGCGCGGCAAGGCTGCCAGCAGCGGTATCGGCCGTGGTAAGCCGGTTATTATCGGCAAGATTGATCTGCATAGTGTTGCCGAACAGTATCCTGCTGCTGACAGCAGTGAAAACAGCAAGGTGATTAACAGTGCTGTGCTTAAAACAACCGCCGCGCTGGAGCATGAAATAGAGCATGCAGATACGGATGCTAAGGCGGTTTTAGATGCGCACCTGGCAATTATCAAGGATACGCAGCTGCAGGATACTATCAGCAAACATATAGATGCATTTAATGCGCCTGCGGTGATTGCCCTGGCTGGTGATGAAATCTGTCAGACACTTGAAGGCAGTTCAAGCAGTTATCTGCGTGAAAGGGCACTGGATATCCGTGATATTGCTAATCGAATTGTTGAAAATATTGTGGGTGAAAAAATCAGTAGTGATTTGAATCTGACACAAGGCAGTGTGTTAATTTCTGAAGGTCTGCTGACACCAAGCCAGCTGTTAGCCCTGCCGAAAGAGATGATTAAAGGTCTGGTGATGGGCGACGGTGGTGATACTTCACATACGGTGATCCTGGCCCGT
The DNA here is from genome assembly GCF_000428725.1 of Psychromonas aquimarina ATCC BAA-1526. Lineage (GTDB taxonomy): Bacteria > Pseudomonadota > Gammaproteobacteria > Enterobacterales > Psychromonadaceae > Psychromonas > Psychromonas aquimarina. Next base: position 68,774 of record NZ_AUAM01000011.1, on the reverse strand, counting down.
TCATTTAATATCCCGACATTAACGGGGGTCGAGCAGGCTGTTCAGCTGTGCAGCGCTGCGCAGGAAGTGATTGTTGATGCTAGAGCCGGTGTACTTATTGCTGACGCCAATGAAATGACCAACAAATATTATCAGCTGGAAGCTGTTAAACAGGCGAAGATTGAAATACGTTTAGCTAAATTTAAAAGTGCGGCTGTTTCTACTTCTGACCAGGTCGAGCTAAACATCTCAGCTAATATTGTTACCTCTAACGAGATCCTCTCCTCTTTAGAAGCCGGGGCCGACGGTATCGGTCTGTTTAGAACGGAAATGCTGTTTTGTGAACGTGCTGTGCCGCCGACTGAAGAGGAGCAGTTCGAGCATTATAAGTTTGTTGTAGAAAATGCGGCAGGTAAAAAAGCCGTTATCCGCACACTTGATATCGGCGGTGATAAACCCTGCGAATATATGGGACTGCCTGAAGAGGAAAATCCGTTCCTGGGTTACCGGGCGATACGTATGTATCCGGAGTATGAAGATATTATCAAAACCCAGTTTAGAGCACTGGTTCGTGCCGGCGAATTTGGCGAAGTCTCGATTATGGTGCCGATGATTTCAAATCTTGATGAGATCAAATGGATCCGCAATATGCTTGATGTTGTTACTGCGGAAATATGTGCCGATAGTAATAAAACCGTTAAGGTATCACTGGGTATTATGGTGGAGGTGCCGTCCACATTATATTTACTGGAAAAAGCATCTTCTTATATCGATTTTGTTTCCATCGGCAGTAATGATCTGACTCAGTATTTCCTGGCCTGTGACCGTGGTAATAAGAATATAGCTAACCTTTATAATCACCTGGATCCGAGTTTTCTGAGACTGGTGCGCGATATTATTGCTAACGCGGATCAGGCAGGGCTGCGGGTCAGCCTGTGTGGTGAGATGGCTTCTGATCCGACTGCTCAGCCGCTGCTGATCGGGGCCGGTTTACGTAACTTCAGTATGTCTGCATCACTTATCGGTAAATCAAAAGAGCAGCTTTGTGCACTTAATGTTTCAGACTGTCAGGCACTTCTTGCAGAAGCGATTGATGCGGATAATCCGGCACAAGTCACAGCATTGGTGGAGAAATTTACGGCTGCTGATCAGCAGATGCCGATTATGTGCAAGTCGCTTATTTTTACTAAGCAGGCTGTTTCCAGCAAAGAGGAGGCTATTAAACGCTTAACCGATAATCTTGAAGCCGAGCTGCGTATTCCTGTTGCCGGTAATGTTGAAAAAGCAATCTGGGACCGTGAAGCGGTATTCTCAACGGCACTGGGGTTTTCTGTCGCTATTCCGCACTGTAAATCGGAACATGTGAGTCAAAACAGTGTATCGGTAATGACTTTAGATAAAGGGATCGACTGGGGGAATGATACCAGTATTGAACTGGTGATTATGCTGACCGTCAGTAAAGATGATAGTGACGATACGCATATGAAAATCTTTTCTAAGATTGCCCGCAAGCTGATGCATGAAGATTTCAGAAGTTCGCTGATTGATTCTGATAACCCGGAAAGCATTCTCCACACTCTGCAGGAAACCATTGCGGCCTAACTAAGGAAGGCCGGTTATTCCCGATGCCTGGGTTGAACCGGCTTTAATATCATATGAAAAATAATCGTACTTTTACCCTGATGCTGCTGGCAATGACCTTTTTTACCTGGGGTCTGCTGACTTCTGCAAACAGTATTTTAGTGCCGCACTTTCAAGAGCTGTTTAACTTGAATTACAAGCAGTCAATGTTTGTGCAGATTGCCTTTTATCTGGCTCCTTTTCTGGCATGCATCCCCACATCGATAGTGATGAACAGATGCGGTTATAAAATGACTTTATCAATGTCATTGATTTTTACAGCTGTCGGGGCTGCTCTGTTCTTTTCTGCTGTCTCTTTCGGCTCATTCAGCGGATCACTTGCTGCTATTTTTATTCTCGCACTGGGAGTTGCGGCCATGCAGGTTGTTGCTAATCCCTATGTGACCCAGCTTGGTGAAGCTGCATCGGCATCAAGAAGATTAACTTTTACTTCATCGATTAACTCGCTGGGCACAACGCTGGCTCCACTGTTTATCGGTCTGACTCTGGCTGCTTTTGGCATTGCTAATCTTTATCTCGGTATCGCTTTTGCTGTTTTAACGCTGGCGCTTGTTATCATTAAAAGTAATATTCAGGATTTCAAAAGTGATCTGCGTAGTAATTTCAGCGGGCAGATGCAGGCGCTGCTTAAGCAGAAAAATTTTATGCTCGGTGCCTGTACTATTTTTGTTTATGTTGGTGTTGAGGTGAGTCTCGGCACTGTCACCATCAGTTATCTTACCGATGAAAACATTGCCGCGCTTGCGCCGTCTAAGGCAATGACTCTGATCAGCCTGTACTGGGCCGGTTCAATGTTCGGCCGTTTTGTTTATAGTGCATTCAGTCAGTACATCGAGCCCTCTAAGGCATTAGGTATAAGTGCTTGTTGTGCTTCGCTGCTGATTATTTTTGCCGTTTTAAACAGTGGTATTTACGGCGGTGCGGCTTTAATTTTAGTCGGCTTGTGCAACTCCTTTATGTATCCGGTTATCTTCTCGAAATCAATTGAGGGCTTAGGTGCTCTTACCGGAAGCGCCTCTGCGGTTCTGATTATGTGCGGTATTGGCGGCGGAATTGTGCCGTTTATACAGGCAGTGATGGTTGATTTAAGCAGTGTAAGAATGAGTTATATGGTGCCCTTATGCGGCTATCTATTTATTTTAATTTACAGTTTTTACAGCAGGAAAAATGCAGCTCAGCAGTTATATAACCAGGAGATTCGCGGATGATTTATTTGCCTTTTTATAAAATGAGCAACACTATTCAAAATTATGACTGGGGCAGTAAAAGCGCCATGCAGGATCTGTTTGCTTTTCAGAATAAAGCTCAGCAGGCGCAGGCAGAATTATGGATGGGCGCGCATGCCAACGGCTGTTCACAGCTGTCGGTAGGAGATGATTTAATAAAGCTTTCTGACTTTATAGCACAGGATCCAATGCTGATCTTAGGCGAAAAAACAGCGCATGAATTCGGCCAGCTGCCTTATCTGTTTAAAGTTCTGGCTGCTGAGAAGGCTTTGTCTGTACAGGTTCATCCAAATAAACAGCAGGCGCAGGCCGGGTTTGCAAAAGAAGATAAATTAGAGATCCCGCATAACGCTTTTAATCGTAACTATAAGGATGCCAATCATAAACCCGAGGTTGTCTTTGCTTTGACTGAATATCTGGCAATGAACGGCTTTCGTAATATGCAGCAGATAGTAGAAGACTTTCAGTCTATTGATATCCCGGAAATAAAGCCGCTGCTGCAGGCTTTTGCCTCTGATTTAACAGCAGGTGGTCTGCAGAACTTTTTCCAGGCAATGTTATTACTTGAAGGTGAACATAAAGCCCGTGCTGTTCAGGCATTAATAGTTTATGCGCATAATAATCGGCACCTGCCTTTGTTTGCTTTAATTGCTGAATTAGCACGGCAGTATCCCGGGGATATTGGACTGTTTTCACCGCTTATGCTCAATGTATTGACACTGCAGCCGGGAGAGGCGATGTTTCTGGATGCCTGTACACCGCATGCTTATATTAAAGGAACCGGGCTGGAGATTATGGCAAATTCCGACAATGTACTGCGGGCGGGCTTAACTCCTAAGTATATTGATGTGCCGGAACTGCTGGCTAATACTCTTTTCTGCAGCAAAGCGGCTGAGGAGCTGTTATTAAAACCGCAGGCAGATGCCGGCTGGCAGAATTATATCGTTCCTGCCGCCGATTTTAAGTTGAGTATTGCAGATAACGTAGAGGATCTTTGTGTAAAGGTTAACAGTGCCGAAATTATCTTTGCGGTTGATGCGCCGCTTAGAGTGAATCACGGGGATGGAAGTACAATAACAATTAATAAAGGTGAATCGCTGTTTATACCTGCTTATGCCGTTGATTATCAGGTCAGCAGTTCCGGGCAGTTAGCTCGAGCCTATAATTAAACGACCGTATTGTATTATATGTAGTTGAAATTTATGCAAATTTCAACTGCATTCTTCTGTGCTTAAACCTAGTGAGACTGAACCGTGCCGTACAGGGTCTGGTACAAACCGTCCTGCTCAACTAAATCAATATGTGTACCCGACTGCGTGACCTTGCCTTCCTCTAATACATAGATAATATCGGCCTGTTTTACTGCCGATAAACGGTGCGCCACAATCAGAGTGGTGCGGCCTGCTAAAAAGGTATTTAAGGCGTGATGCAGGGCGCTTTCGGTTGCGGTATCCAGTGCTGAAGTCGCCTCATCTAAAATCACAAACTGCGGATCGCTTAATACCATTCGTGCTATAGCAACACGCTGGCGCTGCCCGCCGGAAAGACGTATGCCCTGACGGCCGAGCTGTGTATCTAACCCTTCGGTCAGCTGTTCCATCAGATCACTGAGCTGCGCAACATTCAGCGCCTGCCATAACTGTGAGTCATCGTAGGCTGCTCCCAGAGCTAAATTATTTCGCAGACTGTCGTTAAATAGGACCGGCTGCTGCAGTACCACGGAAATATTATCGCGGATTATATCAAAACCTATCTCAGTGCTTTTCTGACCGTTAAACAGAATCTCACCGCCGCTGTGCTGATAAACACCGATTAATAACTGAATTAACGTTGATTTTCCGCCGCCGCTGGATCCTACCAGTGCGACTTTTTTTCCCGCCGGAATATGCAGGGACAGATCATTTAATACCCGGCTTTCTGCATCGTAAGAAAAGTTAAGATTGTTAATTTTTATATCGATGCTTCGGCTGTTAATAAACGGGTTTACTTTACTAACCGGACGGCGCTCTTCTTCTAACTGTAACAATGAGTTAATACGTTTGATGGCGGCAGCTGCGCCGTACCAGGAAAACTGAATATTCAGCAGCTCCTGTACCGGAGAAAGCATAAACCATAAGTAGCCGAATACAGCAAAAATCTGACCTATGGTTAAATCGCTCATTAATACCATTAACATAGCGACGGCCCGGAACAGTTCAAAACCTAATAAAAACAGTAAAAAGGAGAAACGACCGGCAGCTTCACTCTGCCAGGCATATTTATCGGCGCTGCTGCGGATATCATCGGCCTGATTCTTAAGCTGGTTAAGAAACTCTTTTTCCCGGTTAGAAGCGCGCAGCTGATAGATGCCGTCTAAGGTTTCGATTAAACGGTTTTGAAATTTCTCAAAGGACTGGTTCTCTTTCTTTTTAAGATGTTTTACCCGAGAGCCTAATTTACGTGAGAAAAACACCACAAGCGGGTTTACCAGCAGAATAAATAAACCTAAACGCCAGTCTATCCACAATAAAATAACTGCCGTGCCCAGCACAGTTAAAAAGCTTATTAAAAAACGGCTCAGGGTAGTGCCGATAAACTGATCGATAGTTTCGATATCGGTAACAATATGCGCATTGATACCGCCGCTGCCGCGTGTTTCGTACTGACGGATACTGATCCGTCCTAGTTTATCGATCAGTTTGCTGCGGATGGTGTAAGTAATAGTTTTTGATACCAGAGTGAACTGGCGGCTTTGTAATATATTAAGCACCTGGCTGGTGGTACGCATTACAATTACGCACAGGAAAATAACCACAATATAGCTTGCAGGCTGCTGCCACTGGCCCGGCAGGAAGTTATTCATAAAAGCTATGCCGCCGGCTGGATTATGAAGCAGGACTTCATCTACCATCAGCGGCATCAGTAACGGAATAGGTACGCTGATCAGGGTCGCGATAACTGCGATGAAATTGGCGCTGATCAGGCGTTTTTTATGCTGTCCGGCTTTTTTTAACAGCCAGTTCCGGTCAATAAATTCATTTTTGTAGTCTGTCAAAGTGAGAATGATTCCTGTTTTTTGCCCACATTGTACTTAGATTCTGTTTTCTATGAACAATAAAGTTAAAAGCATAATGGATAAATTCAGGTTTTTGGGAGAGATGATTATTATTTTAAATCATATTAACCATAGCGCCATTGCTTGTTATGTTATAACATAACAAACGAGATCTATTATCATTAACCAAGAAGTCAATATTATGAAACTTTTCAATAATCTGTTTAATCACTTCGGCAGAGCAGGGGCCGGCTCTATTTTATTAAGCGGTATTGTTTTTCGCTTAAGCATTGCTCTAAGCCTGCTGTCCGTGCTCTGGTCAACTTTGTTTATCTATTTTTAGGCTGAGCAAGTGATTAAAATATCGCAGTTAACAGTGCACTATCAAAATATTCCTGCGCTGGAAAATATTAACACTGAGATTCACCAAGGTGAGATGCTTGCAGTTGTCGGCGCCAATGGTGCTGGAAAATCTACTCTGCTTAAAGCAGTTATGGGTCAATTAAAACCTGCCGCCGGGTGCGTTGAATTTCAAAAATACGGTTTGAAAAATATTGCTTATCTGCCGCAGAGTCAAAAAGTCGACCGCAGTTTCCCTATTACCGTTAAAGAGTTTGTATCCGCCGGGACATGGCGAAAAACGGGACTTTGGCGGGCGTTTACACCGCTTTTAAATAAACAGCTTTCGGCTTGTTTAAGTCAGGTGGGGCTTAAAAACAGTGAACATAAGCAGATTGGCGAGCTTTCCGGCGGGCAGTTTCAGCGTATGTTATTTGCACGAATGCTGATTCAAGATGCACAGATCTTAATTTTAGATGAACCTTTCAACTCGGTTGATATGCACACTACCCGGGATCTGGCTGCTGTTATCCAGGCCTGTCATGCTGCAGGTAAAACGGTGATTGCTGTGATCCATGATATGCACCTGGTAAAGCAGTATTTCCCGGAAGCTCTGCTGCTTGCCGGCAGGCTGATCGCCAAAGGGCCGACTGAGCAGGTATTAACGCAGGATAATATGTGTAAAGCCGGTTTTCATCCCGCCGTGGTTAATGAATTATGATAAACATACTTTTTGAACTATTTATCGAACCTTTTTCAAATTATTCATTTATGTCCAGAGCCCTGTGGGGCTGTCTGGTTTTGAGTATTAGCGCTGCGCCGATTGGTGTTTTTCTTACCTTAAGAAAAATGAGCTTAACCGGGGATGCAATGGCACATGCTATTTTACCCGGCGCAGCTGTCGGTTTCCTGGTTTCCGGGCTTTCTATTTTTGCCATGACCATAGGCGGTATTATTGCCGGCTGCATTGTGGCTTTATTATCGGGTTTTGTTGCACGTCACAGCAGGGCAGAGGAAGATTCAAGTCTGGCTGCATTTTATCTGTTATCACTGGCGGTGGGGGTGCTTATTATCTCTTCTAAAGGCAGCAGTGTAGATCTGCTGCATGTTCTTTTCGGATCCACGCTTGCTCTGAATAATGAAGCCCTTCTTTTACTGACCACTATTGCCAGCATTTCAACCTTGGCGCTGGCTTTGATTTACCGTGCTTTAGTTCTGGAGTGTGTTGATCCGGATTTTTTTAAAACGGTAAGCCGCATGGGGGAGGCCGTCCATTATATTTTCCTCCTTTTGGTGGTTTTAAATTTAGTAGCCGGATTTCATGCGTTAGGTACATTAATGTCCGTGGGTTTAATGATTTTACCGGCTGCAGTTGCCCGCTTCTGGACTAATCAGCTGGGGTCGATGATTTTGATTGCATTTTTATGTGCATCACTCAGCTGCTTAGGCGGTTTATTACTTTCTTATCATTTTGCTCTGGCTGCCAGTCCGGCAATTATTCTGGTTCTCGGCGGGCTGTATATCATTTCCATTATTATGGTTAAGCAGCGTGATTTATTTTCAAAAAAACATACCTCTCTTTCATTTTCGGGACAAACTAATGATTAAACATATTAAAACCTTTATCTGGCTTCCTTTGTTATTAAGTTTAAGCGCGGTTAATGCGGCTGCTGAGGAGAAAATATCTGTTGTCGCCAGCTTTTCTATTCTCGGCGACATTACGGCGCAGATTGGCGGTGATAAAATCGAGCTGACCACTTTAGTGGGAAATAATGGTGATGCGCATACCTATAACCCTGCACCTAATGATGTAAAAAAAGCAGCCGCTGCAGATCTGGTGGTATTAAACGGCCTTGGTTTTGAAGGCTGGCTGCCGCGGTTACTGGAATCTTCGCATTTCTCGGGTCTGCAGATCAATGCATCAGATGGTATTTCACCTCTTGAAGGCGCCTGCAGCCATGACAAGCATCAGGAACATGAGGCACACCATGAGAATGAAGATGCAGACGATCATGACCACGAACATGAGCACCAGCATGTAGACAGTCATGGGCATCATCATGATATAGATCCTCATTCCTGGCACAGTATCAAAAATGTAAAAATATATGCGGCTAATATCAGCCACGCTTTAAGCTCCATTGATCCCGATAATGCTTCTTATTACCAGGACAATTTAGCTGTGTATGAGCAGAAACTTAATGCTCTGGACAGTAAAATAAAGACGATGTTTGCCTCTATTCCGCAGGAACAGAGAAAGGTGATTGTTCCCCATAATGCATTTGCTTATTTTCAGCGTGACTATAAAGTAAGTTTTTACTCATTACAGGGAACAAGTACTGAGTCTGAAGCCAGTGCGGCTGATATTGCCGCTGTGATTGATCAGATTCGTAAAAATGAAATCAAAGCGGTTTTTGTGGAAAATATCAGTGATAACCGTCTTATCGAACAGATAAGTGCAGATACAGATGCGCAGGTTGGCGGAAAATTGTTCTCGGATGCGTTATCTAATCCAGGTCAGGGGGCTTCCAGTTATTTGGAACTGATGGAACATAATGCATCCTCACTGGTTAAGGCATTGAAATAATAAATAATAAATAATAAGAGCAGCAGGATCTTTTCTGCTGCTTAAAAATGGTTGGCAAAGGTAAGTATGACTGCATTACCGCTATAGCTGCTTTTGGCCTGGCTGTTTTCCAGTGTTGTTTTTGAATAAGCGTATTTTAAGCCCATATCCCATTCACGATTTATCTGATAATTGATACCTGCTTCAGCGGCAAGATAACTGTCATTTTCCCAAAACTGGCACTGCACTTTAGCCAGAGTCGACAATGCAGGTGTTATTGAGTATTTTCCTTTCAGCGTGCCGCTCGGCATTGCCCGCCAATATTGATCCGATGCCGTTTCTGTAGAGCCTTCCTTTGATGCGTCAAACCCAAACATATGTACATACATACCTAAACCGACATTTATTTCTAAATTATCCGTTACTTGTAACCCTTTATAAAGATTAGAGCCGAGCATCCAGTGACGAAATGCGCTGAAGACCTCCTGGCCTCTGGAAAATGACTGTCCGTCAAATTCAAAATCTTCACTGACTATGCCGCTGCGTCTGGTTTCGTTAGGATTAAACTCCAGTTCAAACTCATTATTATTCTCTAAGGCATACTGATAATTAACATAAGCAAAGGGCTGCAGCTTATCTACTAACTGTGCATCATATAGATACTGATCAACCCCGGATTCTGCAGCGCTGTCAGTCAGATTGGCGCCGATACCTAATTCAAGACGATGCTTTATTGGAGTGCGTCTCAGTTTATTTACTTTCCTGCTTTCTTTTTTGTCAAAAGCGTTATTCATTACTGTAACACCAAGCGCAAAACCGTCATTAGTGGGCTGTGCATTAAAATAAACACCTTCCATCCGATAAGGTGAAACAAAATACTGATTCATTAAAAAAGCAATTCCGGCTGCCGCTGTTACGTCTCCTGCAAAATGATAATTCCCGTAGATACGGCTGGCGCCGACAAAGCTCGCGGCCGCATAAGCCGGGATCCCCCATTCAGAACCATATCTTGACTGTAAAAAAGCAGCGCCGGAGAAAGCCGCTCCAGTATGTCCTGAAGGAAATGAGTTCCAGCTGCTGCCGTTAGGGCGTTTGCGGCCGACCGTATTTTTTGTTCCGTGAATAATCAGCTGCGTGCTGAACGTTGAGTAGGTCAACTGCTTTGCTCCTTCCATATCGTCGTGCATCCAGGCTGCAAATAAACCGGTCACAGGAACCAGTATCTGCACCATATCTCCTGCTTCAACAATTGAATCATTAACTGAGTATTCAATGTTATTTGCGCTGAAGGCCGCGGAGGGAAAGATAACAGAGGTCAATAGACCGATAGTAAAAAATTTATTCATAAACAACCCTGGATGTTTTGTTTTAGCCACAGTGGAAATATCACTAGTTTATTTTGTAGTTCAGTGAGTCTTTAAATTAACGTTTTATGTCACACCAAATTAAGTTGCGAGAGGTTAAATAATAATCGATTTAATGTCAAACTAATTGTTTGGTGATTATATGAAAATACAGAGCAGGTTACTTAAGAAGAGAATATGTATATAGACCTCTTGTGTGACGGGGTTTTAGATAAGGTTTTTGCCAAGGTGAGATTAAAAAAGATCGAAAATAAATTGAACTTTTTTGAAAGTAACTCTTGACGTTTGATGTTGAACTCAATATTATCTCGGTCGTTCCACATCAAACCTTAATTCTTTTTACTTGTCAGGTAACAAATATGAAAAAACTACTAGCTGTTTCTATCGCTTCTGCTCTATTTTCTGCATCAGCGGTTGCTGGAATCCAAACTGAAATCTCACAAGACAGTGTTAACGAATCTACTTTTAAAGCGGGTTATGCGTTAGATAACGGACTATCTTTTGGCGCTGAGTATATTTATGCACATGCCAATAAAAACAATGCTAAGAATCAAAGCAAAGAAATAACACTTGAATCAGCTTGGAAGTTCGACTTAAACGATAATCTTTGGATTCAGCCTCAAGTTGCTGTGACTTTCCCGTCAGACCGTACAATCATTAATGATCTGCAGATTGGCAGTATTAACTTTAATGCAGACAAAGGTAATACTTATAAAGTGGGCCTGAAGGGCGGTTATGACTTTGATTTCGGTTTATACACAGCAGCACGCTACCGTTATGACTACCAGAAAGATACATTGACTGGTACGGAAAAGGGTCAAACAGATGAAATTAAGTTTAAAAACGGTGTTCACCGTACTGACTTAACAGTTGGTTATGCTATTGACTTAGTTGATGTGTCGCTAAACTGGATTCATAGAGACGGTAAAGTTGATATGAGCGGCCGTGGTGAATCAGAAGGTGAGCGCTGGAGAAACAATGATTACGAATTTAAAGTGGCATATACACAATACAAAACTGTCGTTCCTTACGTTCAGTACACAGCTAAAAGCTCTGTATCAGGTTTTGAAGGCTTTAAAGGTGCGCGCAGTAATGAATTCAAATTAGGTGTAATGGCTTCATTCTAATCTATGTCCTGCTTTTATGCCTGGTTTTTGACCGGGCATTTTTTTACCTGATTTTTATGCGAGACTATTTATGAGAAAAATAACATCACAATTCAGTACTTATCTGATTCTGCTTATTGCCGCTGTTATTCCATTTTTAACCAGTGCCTGTAATGAGCAGACAATAGACAGCAGCAAATTTACCACTGTTGACAGTATTGAAATGCCGCTGCCGGACGTTGTTGAGATTTTTGCTTTGTCCTGCGGTCACTGCCGAAATATTGAAAAGATGTTAAGAGAGTTAGAGCAGAAAGCCGGTATTTCAATTCATAAAATGCATGCGGTTTTTAATGAACGCACGGCTAATGAAGCATACTTATATTACAGCGCTGATATACAGCTGCCGCCTGTACAAAAGCAGCGTGCTGAATTCACTGAACATCTTTTTGATTTAATACAGTCTCCTGCATCTGCGCAGTTCTCAAATGGACGGGAGTTATACCTTAAAGAGCTGTTTCAGCTGTACGATATTACCAACCCTGAGCAGTTAACTCAGGAACAGCACGAGAAAATCATCAGTTTAAGCCGCCAGTCGCAGGATCTGGTAAATGCAGTGCGCCTTTCTGCTGTGCCGACACTTATCATAAAAGGTAAATATATAATTAATTTAGGGGCTCACCGCAGCCTTGATGATTTACAGAAAACCATTAGCTACCTGCTTAATAGTTAGCGCTTTAATTGTGCTGTGGTTTGATGTTGAGCCTTTTGTTTTTCACTATATAATTTGCTTTATTCAGGAATCAACCGGCTAATAATATGAAGCGGAATATTGAAAAACAATCTTTAATCGTTGGATGTTTCGCTAATCTTATTATGGCGGCTGCCGGCTGGGCCGCTTTTTACTTTTCTGGATCTGAAGCGCTGCTGTTAGATGGTAATTTTTCATTTGTTTTGTTTTTGACGGGAATATTTACCTTAATTCTTAACTATTTAAAGTCGTGTAAAGCTGATCGTGATTATCTGGATCACGTCTACTGTTTATTTAAAAGCCTTCTTATTTTTAGCGTGCTCTTAATCGCTCTTAGCGGCAGCCTGGACAAAATTTACTATTACATAAACGGCTGTTGTACAAAACCCATTGAAACGGGGATTATTGCTTATTATGTTGCGCTTGTTGTTTGTATTTGTTCTGCTTTGGCTGTTTTTTATAACTATCAGAATAAAAGAACGGGTTACAGCAGCGGGGTATTAAAAACCGAAGCAGCTGCATCTATGATTGACGGCCTGGTCTCTTCGGCCGCCGGTCTGGCCTTAATCGTAATTGCTATGATTGACTCTTCCTCACCGTTTGTCTTTATGCTGTATATCGGCGATGCTCTTGCGATTCTTATTCTGGCAGTGTTTATGATCAGAACACCTGTGAGTATGATTGTTGAATCATACCGCAGGATTTTCGTCAAAACGGTTATATAAGCGGGCAGGCGGGCGGTTTACATGAATTGCCGAGCTATATAAAAAAGGCGCTCATGTGAACGCCTTCTTTATCATTAAGTTAATCCTGCTGTTGTTCTTTATCTTCGAAATCAAACCACTCCGGGCTGAAGGTTCTGATAATGCCGCTCATAGCTTCTTCAACTATCGCTAGATTCTCCGGCGCAACATGGCTCATCGAATTAGCAACTGCCTCGGTGATAATCGGTTTAAGCTGATCATGAATTTTTTTACCGTATATGGTTAAAAAGACACGCTTGGCATTTCTGTTTTTAGGGTCATCGGTTACAGCAATATACTCGTTTCTTTTCGCGTGGCGAATCAAACTGGAAAGCGTACCTTTACTGCGTACCATGCGTTTAGCAAGCACAGAAGGCCTTAGGCCGTCTTCATAATCTAATTCCATTAACAAGAATAATTGTTCAACATTTATTGTATCGTTAACCTTATTTATTTCCAGCTGCAGATTATTGTGCAGTAAGCGCATTGCGATCCAGGTAAGACCTGCTGTATCACGATAGGCATTTGACGACGCTGACATATAAGAACCCTTTATTTTGTATGTGCTGGAATCATACCCTTGTTAGCAGTAAATGCATAATTTATGTTCTATATCACACCTTTATTCTTTGATTATTACAGCTGCTGTTGAATGAGCTTAGGCTTATTAGATAATTATAAAAAGTGAAAATCTGTACTTGAGGTTTGGTATTAAATCTTTTGCGTGCTTTTTATTGGGTATCTGTTACGATTAACCTGTTAAAACAGTTTACCCATTTTCCTCCCTCAATATTTTTTGCGGGAGGTTTTTTATCCGCTCATTTTTATAAAACAGTTCACTGCCTGCCGATACATAATAAAACGCGCCCGCTCGGTTCAACTGATCAGAATTTGCCTATCAAAAATCAGATAATAATTAACCAAAACAAGAGGCTGGCTTTATTTTTATATTGAAAAGTCGACTAACATAATATACCCAAGCCACTTGAAGATGCAGGAATCAGCAAGTCGAGAGATGATTAGATTCAGGGCATAAAGCCGCAGGTCTAGCATTCTACATCAAGGTTTTATAACGCTGAAGATGGTTGGCTCTCGCCTTGCCCTGCGGGAGTCTAGCTCGAAAATCAGCACGGCGTTACAATATTTGAAAAGGGAATTACCATTCTCTGCATATTGTGCCTTGTTCTGATTTCCGAGCTAAGCTCTGAATCTGTATCTTCAAGTGGTTTGGGTATAACTCTGCGTCCTGAATTTATACGATAGGAAATAGCTATGCCTTACTTATCAAGTCTGTTAATAACTGTCAGCCTTCTGTTTTCTAACTGTCTTTTTGCGCAGGATAGTGCATTTAAAATTATTGAAAAATCTGATCAGCAGATGCGCGGTGAATCGAGTTACAGTGAAATTACTATGAATATTATTCGCCCTGACTGGACCCGCAGTATGAGCATGAAAAGCTGGACGAAAGGGCTGGATTTGTCGTTGGTGTTAATTACTGCGCCGGCGAAAGATAAGGGCAGTTCTTCATTAAAACGTAAAACAGAGATGTGGAACTGGGTACCCGGTATTGAACGGGTGATTAAAATAGCCCCGTCAATGTTAGGGCAGTCCTGGATGGGATCGGATTTCACTAATGATGATCTGATTAACCAGTCCTCTATTGTGGTGGACTACCATCATAAAATGATTTCCAGCGAAGTTTTTGATAATGATGACAGTTACGTGATTGATGCTGTGGCTAAAGCAGATGCGCCGGTAGTCTGGAGCAAGGTGCGCTTATGGATATCGAAGGATACCTATCTGCAGCGTAAGGTTGAGTTTTATGATGAGTTTGATGAGCTGGTGAACACCATGAGTACCTATGATATCCGGGAGATGGGCGGACGATCTGTTGCTGCACGTATGGAGATGATCCCTGCGGATAAACCCGGGCAGAAAACAGAAATGATCACCCATCAGGCGCAGTTTAATTTTGAAATAAACGAACAGTTTTTCTCTCAGAGCCAGATGAAAGCCCTGCGGGATTAGCCGCAGTTCTTGAGACTGTTCAATTAATCTGATTTTAGCGGGTAAACAGATGATCAAAAGCGGCCGCGGCTGCGTATATAAAACAGGACTGTTATGTTAGTGAAACTTGCCTGGCGAAATCTCTGGCGTCAAAAGCGCCGCACCATTTTAACTGCTTCTGCGCTGGCGTTAGCACTGATTCTGTCGTTAGTGATGCGCTGCATTCAAGAGGGCAGCTACAGCGCGAATATTGAAAATATAGCGCGTCTGTCTACTGGTTTAATTCAGCTGCAGCATCCGGAATTTAAAGAGAGCCAGAGTATCGATGATCTGCTTTCTGCGGAGCCCTCCTTTATCGATTTTGCCCGGCAGGTCTCAACTGTCGAAACTGTTTTACCGCGCATAGAGTCCTTTGCACTGGCCGCCTCCGGTGATAAATCCAAAGGGATCCTGGTTTTAGGTATTGATCCGCAGCCGGAGGATGATTACTCCAGCCTTTCCAGAAAAGTGATAAGCGGCAGTTACTTTGGTGATCCGAACAACAAGTCAGATAAACCGCAGGTATTGATAGCCGAAGGCCTGGCACAGCAGCTGAACTTAAAGGCAGGTGATGAACTGGTTCTGTACGGGCAGGGGTACCGCGGCCAGACGGCCGCCGGTTTGTTTATCATTCAGGGAATTGTGCATTTCCCCATGCCGCAGCTGAATAACCAGCTTGTGTATATGCCTCTGGAGGCAGCGCAGCGTTTGTACAGTACCGGGGATTTAGTGACTTCATGGGTTCTGCATACCGACTCACTGGCTGATGTTGAACAGGCGGTCAGTGCTTTAAAAAATCATTACACGCAGGCAGTAAATGTACGGGACTGGCTGGATCTTTCCCCTGATTTAGCGCAGCAGATTCTTATGGACCGCAGCAGCGGGCTGATATTAATGTACCTGCTCTACGGTATTGTCGGTTTTGGTTTATTTGCCACCCTGCTGATGATGACGCTGGAACGGCAGCGTGAATTTGCAGTGATGCTGGCCACCGGCTTATTACGGATTAAGTTATTAAAACTGATCTGTATTGAGTCCGCATTTATTGCTCTGCTGGGCATTATTATCGGACTGCTTATCTCCTTTCCTATCCTTATCTGGTTATTGTTTAACCCTATTACACTAACCGGTGAAACGGCACAACTGATGCTGGAAATGGGCTATGACCCGGTTATCCCGGTATTATTAGCCCCGCAGTTATTTATTAATCAGATTGTGGTGGTGCTGGCTTTACTGGCTCTGTGTTTAATTTACCCGCTGCGGCGCCTTTATAAAATCGATCTGGTTTGTGCATTAAAAGGAGGTGCACATGCTGCTTAAACTTGCCTGGCGTAATTTATGGAGAAACAAGCTCAGAACCAGCATAGTATTAGGCGCCATGGTTTTTGGTCTGGTCGGAGTCACCCTGATGATCGGTTTTATGAACGGTATGATGGATAATATGATCAGTAATACCGTTAACTGGCAGACCAGCCATCTTCAGGTGCATAAAAAAGGCTACAGTGCAGATCCGGAGATTCATAAAACCATAGAAAGCAGCCGCGGCTTAGAACTTCTGCTTGATAAGACTGCGCAGATAAAAGTATGGACTTCCCGTCACCTGGCGCAGGGTATGATTGCTTCCGCACGCAGTACTCGCGGTATTACTATCAACGGCATTGATTTACAAAAGGAAGCCTTAATTACGCCGCTTGCGCAGAATATATATGACGGTGTCTGGCTGGATGATAAGGGCCGTAATCCAATACTGGTTTCAAAAAAAATAGCGCAGCGTTTAAAACTGCGGGCAGGATCGAAAGTTGTGCTGACTTTTACTGATAAAAACGGTGATGTCAGCGGGGCCGCATTTAGGGTACGCGGTTTGTTTGAAACTCCGTCCAGTGCTTTTGATGAAATGAATGTGTTTGTGCGTAAAGCGGATCTGCAGCTGCTGAGCGGTATTGAAGGCGACCATGAAATTGCGCTTTTAGTAAACGATATTAAGCAGCTAGAGTCAGTTAAAGAGAAGGTCCGCGGCGCGATGGCGCAGTCTAACAGTGTACAGAACTGGGAAGAGCTGCAGCCTATGCTGGCCGCTATGTCGGCAAGCATGGCATCAAGCAATATTATTATTCTGGTGATATTTGTGCTGGCGATGGGTTTTGGTATTGTTAATATCCTTTTAATGTCGGTATTTGAACGCACCTGCGAATTTGGTGTATTGATGGCCGTCGGTATGCAGAAGCACAAAATACTGCAGCTGATTTTACTGGAATCTACTTTCTTAGGGTTAGTTGGTGCAACACTCGGTCTACTTTTATCACTGGCCGCTCTTTCAATATTAAATGTTACCGGGATCTCCTTAACCGCGATGGCGGATGGTTTAAGCGCCATGGGGCTGGATACTTTGTTATATCCTCAAGTCCCCGCAAGTGATTTTGCTGTTATTTTTATTACTGTGGTACTGGCTAGTTTCTTAGCTGGTTTATATCCTGCCCGGCAGATATTAAAACAAGAGCCAGTACAGGCCATGTCGGAGAAGCATTGATAATACTCAGTACAAGCTATGTCGGAAAAGCATTAATAATTCAATTGTCGGAGAAACAGTAAATGAGCATTAAATTAGAGCAGTTGTGCAAAATCTATAATGCCGATACGGATTTTCCGGTGCATGCGGTTAATCACCTGGATTTAGAAATCAAACAGGGGGAGTTTGTTGCTGTGATGGGACCTTCCGGTTCAGGTAAAACTACGCTGCTGAATATGCTCGGCGGTATTGATACTCCCACTTCAGGTAAGGTACTGATTGATGGTAATAATATTCTGCAGCTGCATGATAAACAGTTAATTGCTTTTCGGCGCGATAATATTGGTTTTATCTTTCAGGATTACAGCCTGCTGCCGGTATTAACGGCGCTTGAAAACGTGGAGTTTGTTATGCAGCTGCAGGGGCATAGTGAGCAAGAATGCCGTAAACGCGCCACAGATCTGTTAATTAGGGTGGGACTTGCTGAACATCTGCATAAACGGCCTGCTAAGCTTTCCGGCGGACAGCAGCAGCGGGTTGCAGTAGCGAGAGCGCTTGCGCCCAGCCCGAAGTTTGTGATGGCGGATGAGCCTACGGCAAATTTAGATGCCAAAAGTACCGCGGAACTGCTTGATATAATGCAGCAGTTGAATGAACAGGAGGGGACCACCTTTATCTTCTCCACTCATGATCCGCGGGTTATCAGTCGTGCTAAACGGGTTATTGTTTTTGAAGACGGTTTGAAAAAAGAAGATACGGTACAGACTGAGGTTTCACAGTGAGACAGGTCGGTATACTTAAATACTATGCAGCCTTAGCCGCTTATTTTATCTGTACAGCTTGTGCGGCACAGATACCCGGACTGGCCCCGCAGAAAAACTGGGATCTTTCCGGTTATATCAAATATATGGGGTCTGCTAATCTGCCCGATGATTATGCACACAGTTATGATCATCTGCTTCACCAGCGTTTTAATTTTGAATATCGTTTTAACAGTCAGCTGCGTTTTAACGCTGCTATGCGTAACCGTCTTACGGCAGGCGACAGCGCTGAACTGCCAGGATATGCTGAGTTTATCGGCAACGATCCAGGTTATCTGGATTTATCTGCAAACTGGTTAGACAAAAACGGGCTGCTGGGTAATACCCAGTTTGATCGTCTTTACCTCGACTGGTCAAATAAAGAGTGGCAGGCGCGGTTAGGCCGCTCCCGTATTAACTGGGCGATGACTACCCTGTGGAATCCTAATGATATTTTTAATTCCTATTCAATTTATGATTTTGATTATGAAGAGCGGGCGGGAAGCGATTCTGTTTTATTAAAACGTAAACTGGATTTTGCCAGTTCACTTGAAGTGGTTTATAACCCGAATCAGGACAGTGAGTTAAACAGTTATGCCGCGCGTTATCTGTTTAACAAGCGGGGCTGGGATATGCAGCTGCTGGCTGGAAAATCACAGTTAGATCATGTTCTCGGCGGCGGCTTTGCCGGTGATATCAGCGGTGCTGGTCTGCGCGGGGAAGTTACCTGGTTTGAACCGACTCAGGACAGCTGGTTTAACGGAGTTGAAAATATTGATCTGCAGTCAGCTTTGGTCTCCAGTCTTGAAAGTGATTATAGTTTCGGCGGACGGCGCAACTGGATGGGGAGGCTGGCCGCTTTGTATATCTCTGAGCCGCAGGACCAGAACAGTGCATTAGAATTTCTTAATCTACCGCTGACTGCTCGCACCTTAAGTTTTAGTAAAATGACCTATTATGCGGATCTTAGCTTTGATATCAGCTCCTTAAGCCGTTTAACCTTTTCCGGCAGTTATTATAGCGACGGCTCTTATTATCTCGGCTTAAGCAATAGTTATTCGCTGGCCGATAACTGGCAGCTGCTGATGGTTGTGCAGCGTTTTGACGGGGCGTCCGGCAGTCTATTCGGTGAAACTCCAAGTCTTCTGGCTTTTGCGCAGTTGAAGTGGAGTTTTTAAAAGCTGTGGTGTATCTTGTCTGCTGAATTTTTAACCCTGTTTTAATGTCTTATTTTAACTCTTATGGAAACCCATGAATCGTTATCCCCTGATTGAAATTCCCTTTAATAACCGTAATAGCTGCTGGTTCTGCGGCGAGCCTAAGGACAAAGAGATTAATTTTCCTAAGCACAGCAGTGAAGAAAGTTTAATGGATCATATACCGCTCTGCCTGCCGAGCTGTAATGAGTGCTCTAATATAGTTAAGCGCACCGCATTCAGCTCATTATTTGCTTACCGTGATGCAGTTAAAAAGGCCTTGACTGTTAAACATCAGAAAACTTTAAGCATAGGCTCTAACTGGACTAAAAAAGAGCTGGAAGAGTCTGAATTAGAAGGCAGTGCCTTTGAGGGCTTTAAACGCAGTGCCTGGTTTATGTTTGAGATGATCCAGGGGCGTATTAATTATCAGGGCTGGGAGCTGCGGATCAATAATGAGAAGTTATATATAGAGCAGGAAGATCAAGCTTTCGAGTTTGACGGTACAACTTATGTAAACCTGGACAGTGCAGTAACACATGCGGTTAAAACCTTTCACTTAGACGAACAGCTGTTTACCCGGGTTTTAAGTGTAATTGGTAAAGATAAGTTCGGTCAGGCAATTCGTTTATGCCGCTTATATCCTATGCTGACCAGTAAAAACCGGGAACTGGTGTTTGTGGAAATTTTAGACAGTATCGGTCTGTAAACCGGCAGTTAGAATTACTTAAGATATAATTATAGATAAAGATTTAAGGAGAAAATGTCGAGTGTCATCAATTGACTTTGATAAAGAAAAAAATTCTTTTAGAGATTATTACGATGCAAATATTGGCTCATTAGAAACAGCCAAGAACTCTTTTGTGGCTTTAGTTGAATCACTGACTAAGGGCAGTATCTCAATTTCAAAAATTGAGGGAAGAGTAAAAAATAGAGAAGAGTGCATAAAAAAATTCAATCTTAAATACCGTAATGCCCTGGAAGAAGCTTTCCAGCATTATACGATTAAGGATCATATTAGCGATCTGATTGGATTAAGAGTGGTGTGCTTATATGAAGATGATGTCGAAAAACTGAAAAGCAAACTTGCAGAGCATTTTCTGGTGATTGATGTGACGGATAAAACCTCACAGATTGAAGATACGGAAGATTCTTTCGGTTATAAAGGAATTCATCTGGATTTAAAGTTAAATGATATTCGCCGTAATCTGCCTGAATACGAGGTGTGTAAAGATTTAAGCTTTGAAGTGCAGATAAGAACGATTATTCAGGATTCCTGGAGTATTCTGGATCATAAAATAAAATATAAAAAAGTGATTCCCAAGCAGCTGAAAAGACGTATTAATACCTTAGCGGCTCTTTTTGAGTTAGCCGACAGAGAATTTAAAGAGATAAGAATTGCCACCGATGCCGAATTAGAAAAAACCCAGGATATTGCTGATTCTGCTGCGGGCACCAGCATACCCGACAGCAGCGATTTAAAAGGCAATGAATTCAATGCGTTCAGTTTCTTAAAAATTGCCGGTCATTTTTTCAGTGGTTTTGAATTTGAGTCCTATAAGGTGGATGGTTTTACTCAGGAAATTGTTTCACTGAAGCCGCAGATAACCAGGGGAAAATTTAACTTTTATATTCGTGAAACTATTACTGCAGTAAAAAAATACAAAGCATTTTTTGCAGGATCAAGCCCGGCGGGCTCCATGAATCCTTATACCATTATCCGCCATTGTCTGTATTTAGGTGACAAAGAAGTTTTTTCCAGCATGCTTACCGCTTCCGCAAAGAAATCATTTGAAAAATGGCTGCTGGATAATCCCTATTATGTAAATTATTGCGGAGAAAAATAACGGCTGATAAAAAGGGACAAACTGTCCCTTTTTGTTTTTTTCTGCAGTTCTATTCCATTAACCACATTTTAGCCTGGCGGCCGGGCAGATAGAATTTATGCCATCGGCTGCTGATATTCTGCACGTCACTACTGTCCAGCGTATCGCGGTAGTTTTTATACCACCAGAGATTGTTGACCGAGGTATCTACCCAGATATCCTGACCATCAGTGCATTTGTTAATACCGACAACTCCTATATGATCACGTTTAAACAGGATGATACAGTCATTATTAGCCATTACCTGCATCCCGCTGCCCTGTGCTGCATTGTGGAATTTAAGCATGCCCTTAACATCTGAGCGTTTGTATA
The DNA here is from genome assembly GCF_000428725.1 of Psychromonas aquimarina ATCC BAA-1526. Taxonomy (GTDB): domain Bacteria; phylum Pseudomonadota; class Gammaproteobacteria; order Enterobacterales; family Psychromonadaceae; genus Psychromonas; species Psychromonas aquimarina. The sequence continues at coordinate 47,282 of NZ_AUAM01000011.1, read as the reverse complement.
AATCCACCCAGCGGCTGCCGTCATTACTCTCATTATGATCCGAGTAAATCATAGGTAATCCGCCGTCACGGCCCATAATATAGGCGTTAGCCAGGTATTCATCAGTTTCTGCCATTATCTGATAGCGAAACCCCTGATTAGTGGGAATATCGTGTGTGATGGAGAAAGTAACCGCTCGTGAGCCGGGTAATGCCTGGCCGTAGGCGCCCGGATCAACGAGTTTATTCATTGAGCCGCCGATGGCGAATGCACTGCGCATAGAGGCAAATAATGGAAAATCATAGGCCGAATGACTGGTACCGTTCAGATACGGCGCCAGGAAACTGTCGTAACTCGTGTCACCGGCTCCGCCTGAGGTTATAATCTCCCCAAATACATGAACAGCAGTTTTGATTTCATCGCTGAACACAGAATTAATATGGTAATTGTTCATATGTTTTGCAGCATCAACACGGAAACCCGTTACACCTAAATTTTTAAGTGCGCGCAGATATTCCTGCTGCTGAGAAACAACCCAGTTGTTCGGCTCCAGATCCGGCAGGCCGCTGTCGCCGCTTCCGCCGCATAAACGCCAGTACTGTACGTCACCGGGGTTACTCCAGTCGCTGATGCAGCCGGCAGGATGGAAGTCTCCGCCGCTTACAAAACCATTGCTCAGATCACCGAAAAGTTTGATCGAGTTGTAGTAGGGGAGATCTGCCTCATAGTCTGCTAATACAGCTTCACCCGGGTAATCCAGATCCGGGTGCTTCCATGATTCGTTAGCCATATGATTAAAAACAATATCGGCATAGGTTTCAATGCCTTTACTTTTCAGGGCCCGGATCATCTCTTTAAAGTCAGTGGTATCACCAAGAGGGCTGTGGATTATACGTAAATCCTGCGGCTGGTAGCGTGCCCACCATTCACTGCCGCTAGATTTGTAAGCCGGTGAAACAAGAACTTTTTTGTAACCTAGATCCGCTATCTCCTGTGCTTTAGATGCGACATCATCGTATGTCCAGTTAAAAGCATGCAGAATAGCATCGGCAGAAGCTCCGTGAGCTGTTAACAACCCGGCTGTTATCACTGCAGTGCTGCACAGTTGTTTAACTTTTCTGACTAAAGTGGAGCTGCTGCTAAGTGTAAATTCCATTTTCTCTTCACTCATAATTCATCCCTCTAACCATAAAAAATCATCTTACCGACGGGTCTAACAAGAACTCCAGACGGTTAGTCAGGAGCCGCGTTTTATGCTGTTATCTGCTGCAGATATAACGAAATCACAAACTATCTATAACTGAAGGTAATATCAATGACATTGATCACATTGAAGATGCCGCAGGTTTTCGCGGGGATAATAATGGTGTACGGCTCAACTTTTCTCTGATCCGGCAGAATCTGTCGTTATGCTTATGCTGTAATTATTGATAGGTATTTGTCTTCATAACTAAGTCGTATTGGATAAAAACATGTCTCTGAACTAAAGTTCAAAATGTGATCAAGTAATTGTCAGTTGGCTGTGTATGTATATATGTACATTGATCATTATTTGGAGAAAACCCGTGGCTATTTTTCATAAAAAAAATAATAAAGAGCTTTCAGGTGCTCATAAAAAGCAGGTGTGGAAGTCATTTATTATTCTGTTTATTCCTTTTACTGTTATCAATATTCTCGCTTTTATACTGGTTAATATACTGTTTATGAATGTTGAGCAGGTGCAGCAGCAGAGTAGAGTTCAGGCTGCTATTGAGGTCGGTTCTCGTCTGGCGCAGCGCGATTTTGATACGGTTATTTCTCAGTTGGAGTTTTTGGTAAATAGTGAGTCTATGAAGGCGTTTATTGGTGAAAATAATGCCGATACACGCGAACGCCTTAAACTGGAATTTTTTAATTTAGCAGATACTGCGCACCTTTATGATCAGGTCCGCCTGCTTGGTCCAGGCGGCAGGGAGCTGGTGCGGATCGATTATAAAAACGGTGAACCTTTGGTTGTTCCTGCAGAGCAGCTGCAGGATAAGTCTAATCGTTATTATTTCCTGAAGAGCGCCTCTATAAACAATGACAAACTGTATATTTCGCCTTTGGATCTCAATATTGAGCAGGGCAGAGTTGAAATGCCCCGCAAGCCGATGATTCGATTTGCTAAACCCGTGCGTAATCAGGCCGGAGAACTTAAAGGAGTGGTAGTTTTAAATTATTTCGGACGCCTGTTTCTTGATACATTTCGTAAACAGATGGCTGTTGCGCCGGGAGAGGCTGCTCTGCTTAACAATGAAGGTTTCTGGCTGTCCAGTGAAGATGCCTCACGTGAATGGGGATTTATACTGGATCATCAGCAGAGTTTCAGCGCACTGTATCCGGAGGTCTGGCGGCAGATAAAGCTTATGGAGCAGGGGATTATCAACTGGAAGAATGGACGATTTTCTTTTGCAAGCGTACATCCGGTTGTTAATGTTCATGAAAAGGTTGCAAATAGAGATCATTTCCTGGATGAATGGAAGATTGTGATCGTTAATACCGTTTGGGATTATACTCCCGCCTTTCTGTTTACTAAGGTTAAATTTCTTTATCCAATTTTAGTGATTTACCCGCTGGGTTTAATCCTTATTTATATATGGGCGAGAGCATCGACCGGCAGAAAAGCCGCAGAATTGAAACTCAAAAAACTTAATCACTCTTTAGAGCGCCGGGTCAAGGAGCGTACCAGAGAGCTGGAGGTGACTAAAAGTGTCACTATCCTGAGTATGGCAGCGCTGGCCGAGACACGTGATAACGAAACGGGTCTGCATTTGAGGCGGACGCAGAATTATGTGCGTCTGCTGGCTGCTGAGCTGCGCAGCCACCCGGATTTTTCAGAATTTCTAAACAATGATGCGATCGAATTATTGTATAAATCAGCCCCGCTGCATGATATCGGTAAAGTTGGTATCCCCGATGAAATACTTTTGAAACCAGGAAAGTTGAGTAATAAAGAATTTGAAATTATGCAGCAGCATACCGTTTACGGCAGCAAAGCAATTGAGTCTTCTATCCTGACCCTTACCTCAGAGCTTCAGCAGGTTAACGGGCCGACTTTTTTACAGTTTGCTCGTGATATTGCTCATTATCATCATGAAAAGTGGGATGGAAGCGGCTATCCTGAAGGTCTGGCAGCCGATCAGATCCCCATTGCCGCACGGATCATGGCAGTGGCAGATGTTTTTGATGCGCTCTCCAGCCGCCGTGTTTATAAAAAAGCGTTTGGCCGACAGGAGACCGAAAAAATTATTTCAGCAGGGCGGGGCAGTCATTTTGATCCGCGTATTATTGATGCTTTTATGTCTGTTAAAGAGTCATTCTGGCAGATTAATAATCAGTTCTCTGAGCCAGCCTGCCCAGTGCATAAATTAACAGCGGAACGCACAGTTAAGTGCGCTGGTTCCGTGGCATAAAAAACTCGCATTTTATTCTGCCGCCTGCAGCTGAGTTAAAACATCTGATAAAGAACCGCTGATATTATGGCCCAGTGCAATTACATCTGCACAAGGTTTTACCAGATCAGGCACCTGATAAACCTGCATGCCGGCCGCGACCCCTGAGCGTACTCCGTTGCTTGAATCTTCAAAAGCTAAACAATTTTCCGGTCGAACATTTAAGCGCTCGGCCGCCAGCAGAAATATTTCCGGATCGGGCTTGCCGTTTTTAACTTCACAGCCGGTACTAAGGTGTTCAAAGTAATCCAGTAAACCCGCTAGCTTCAGCTTGGTTTTAGCCAGCTCTCTTGGGGTTGATGTTGCCACTGCAGCAGGAATAGATTGTGATTTTAACCAGGTTAATAAATCAATTACGCCGGCTTTTACCGGAATAGCCTGATGTTCAACAATAGGATGATAACGTTTCATCCATTCGTGACGCAGTGTTTCATAATCAAGTTCAGGGCCGTAACCGTTTCGCAGCACTTGTTCAATACCTGCCGCATTGCTGCCGATAATGCCTAAATATACATCTTCTAACATAGGCAGCGATAAAAACTCACAGGCTTCCCGAAACGCCTGCATGCAGACTTTTTCGGTATCTAAAAGAAGGCCGTCCATATCAAAAACGGCTGCTTGGTAATTCATTGTATTTCCTTGAGTTAAATTTCTATTTAGTAGGCACGGTATAGTTTTAAGCACAGTTTGACTGCTGATAATAACAATTTCATGCAATGCTGTTAATCAATTACTTGCTTGAATATTATGAGGGTAAATATCTTCCTTAAGACTTTGTTTATTAATGTGATTTGCAGTGCTTAATAAAAGCTGTTTTATTGATATTATAGTGATGTGACTTTCTATTTAAGGAGCCTAGTCGTTATTGGTTTGATTCGGCCCTTATGTTTATAACCAGTAAAATTACTTAAGGATAAATTAATGGAACTAATTTATAAGCATGAAAAACCTCTTTTTATTACTGCAGCTGTTTTATCTGCAGTATTCTGGCTTATGCTGACCATAGGTACCTTCGGCCTGGTATTTATTTACCTGCTGACAGCGTATCTGTTTTTCTTATTTGCCCACTCTGCATTTATTTCACATCTTAAGGGGGCCGGTGTAAAAATAAGTGAACAGCAGTATCCTGATTTATATAAAAAGTTAGTTGAGGGATGTACAAAAGTCGGCTTAAGTGAAATTCCGGAAGCCTATCTGTTAAGAACAGGTTATTTTAATGCCTTAGCAACTAAATTTTTAGGCCGTCATTTTGTGGTTTTATTTACCGATGTTATTGACGCATTAGAGCAGCAGCCGGGAGCATTAGATTTTTATATCGGCCATGAATTAGGTCATATCCACAGAAAGCATTTATCACGACGCGCATTTATTATGCCGGCTTCTATATTACCTGTTATCGGTTCGGCACTTTACCGTGCACAGGAATACACCTGTGATCGTTATGGTGTTGCCTGCTGTCAGTGTGAAGATGATATTAAGGCGGCGATCGCAGCTATGGCTGCTGGTGATACAAGGTGGCAGTCGATTAATCTGCAGGCTTATCTTAGCCAGATAAATGAAACCAGCGGTTTTTGGATGTCATTTAATGAATTAAACAGTGATTACCCGTGGCTTACTAAACGTATGGCTGCAGCCCTTGCTTTAAGTAAAGGCGAAGAGATTAAACATCCTTCTCGCCATGCCGCTGCCTGGCTGCTTTCTTTGTTTATTCCACGTTTCGGGATGGGGGCCTCGGGAGCCGGCGGTTTAATTATAGTTGCCGCTATTATCGGCATACTGGCCGCCGTTGCAATACCTGCTTACCAGAAATATGCTGATGACGTTCAGGCGTACGCGCCGATGAATCCGGTGAATGAACAGGTAGTTGATTATGTCGACAGTCGTAACGGGGCCTCTGTGCAGAGAGTCTCAGATAACAAAGCCGCTGTGCTTATTATTAATAGTTAACTGTTAACGGTTGAAAAGGAGACAGTTAAGTCTCCTTTTTGTTCCTGCTGTTAATTAGCTGCCTCAACAGCCCGTTGTATTGCCGGACCTATTTGACGCTTGCGTGATGTTACATTCTTAAGCACTAACCAGCCGTCTGCATCCTGGCCTTGAAAAGCAGCCCGGGCAAGAGCGGCATCTGCCTTATCAATCCACAGCAGGTTGGCTTGTTTATTCTTGGTATCGGTAACTGAAAAGAATAGATGGTCTAGGTTATTGGCTTTTTTATAAACCTGCATAGCAGTTATAAATTCATCTTTTCTGTCTGTTAACTGCTCAGCAGTTAATGTTTCTGCGACGCCGATACCGACTTTTTTACCTGCATATTCAAAAGTTTTGTAGTCCATAGTCAGAATAGCAGCAGCATCCGTTCCACTTAAATCCGATTTAGCGATCAGCATCTGTTCGCCGAAGGAGTGAAAATCACTAATGCCGGCTTGTTCGGCTAATTTAAGTGCATAATCGCGATCATACCGGGTTGTTGTTGCTGACTGTAAGACTAGGGTATCCGATAAAATACCGGCTAAGGTTGTACAGGCAGCCTGCTGCGGCAGGCTGATACTTAATGATGCAGCCCGGTCTGCAAGAATTGTCGCGGCTGATCCCCAGGGGCGGATATCAACAGCCGCGACCTGTGCTAAATTTACCGGGCTGCCGCCGATCGCATGATGATCAATAATTGCTGTAATACTGCTCGGATCAATCGTTTTGTGGAGCTGGGTTTTCTGATTAAAATCAACTAGACCGACTTGTTTACCCGTAAAGTCATCTAACTGCAGTGGTGTTTCAGCCTGGCAGTATTCAAGTACAAAACGACTTTCCGGATTAATTTTCTGCGGCACTACCGCTGTACCACCGTAGATATGAGCCGCCGCTATTGCAGCTGTCATGCTGTCTGTATCGGGGCTGAGATGACCTGTCCATATTAAATTCTGTGTATTGTTTTTTTGCGGGTCATTTAATTCAAAAGCACTGCTGCTTGTGCTGATAAATGCTAGAGATAATAATGCATAAGAAAATTTCATGGTTTATCCGTTTTTAAGGTTTTTAAGGTTTTTAAAGATTTTAAGAATAGGGATAAACTGTGAATATTTTATGACAGCGCATATAAATGAATATTTTCTTTATATAAACACCCTGATCTTCATTGTTACAGATCACTGCTTCAGAAAGATTTTAACAATTGAATCTGAGCTGCTTTATACTCTGTTTTTATTCTTCAGGGTGATAATAAAAGGAGTTTAACTTGTCTCATAAAGCATTTCTCAGCTCTTTACTGCACGATACAGATTCCCGTTACGGCAGAATTTTTGCTTTTGTTATTCAAGGGTTAATCCTGGTTTCTTTAGTGACCTTCTCAATGGATACTCTGCCGGATTTATCGCAGACAACGCTTGTTGTTTTAAAGCGCATTGAAATAATTACCGTGCTTATTTTTACGCTTGAATATGCTTTACGTATTTATGCCGCCGATAAAAAATCATCTTATATTTTTAGTTTTTACGGCATGGTGGATCTGGCTGCTATTGTCCCCTTCTATTTCATTCCCGGTGTGGATCTGCGTTCAGTGCGGATTGTACGTTTGTTAAGGCTGCTGCGTATTTTAAAGCTGTTTAAATACAGTAAAGCGTTAAACCGGTTGTACCGCGCATTTATACTGGTAAAAGAGGAGCTGCTGCTGTTTGCTTTTGTTGCACTGATTATGTTTTATCTGTCTGCTGTGGGGATTTATTATTTTGAACATAAACAGCAGCCGGAGTTGTTTAAGTCGATATTCCACAGCTTATGGTGGGCGCTGACTACGCTGACCACGGTTGGTTACGGTGATATGTTCCCGGTTACTATGGGCGGTAAAATTTTTACTTTCTTTGTTCTGCTGGTCGGGCTCGGAATAGTGGCGGTACCAACGGGGTTAATTGCGACGGCATTGTCACAGACACGTTTACAGGAGCCTCTCGAGCAGGCGAAACCTGATGGTGAACATGCAGCTGTTTTAACAGAAGAGGAATTCCATCATGGTAACTTCCCGGTTTATAAAGCTCAGGCAGATGAAAACTGGCGGCGCTTTAAGATAAAAGAGGGCATTGCAAATGTACTCTATGAGCCGGCTCATAATAATCCACAGGCATCATCGGGACGGCAGGGGGCTGGTAAGTTAATCGGCAGGTGGCTGTATAACGAGCAGCCGGATAAACAGGAACAGCTGCTGCAGAGCAGTATTGAACTGTTTATGGATTCCAGTTTAGAGCCTAATGCCAGTGTTGGTTTACATGCGCATCTGGATACGGAAGAGATCTATTATCTGCTCCAGGGGCAGTTGTTTATTGAACTTATTGGTAATAATGGGGAAATTACTAAGCAGACAATAAACCCGGGAGATACCCACCTGATACTAGCTGGAGAAAGCCATTTTATTCAGGCGGGCGGCCAGGGAGCAAGATTTATTGTTGTTGCTGCTAAGGCTCCGTTAACAGAAAAGCCTGAATCAGCTTAAGTTTCTTTTATGGCCGCGGTGTTAAATATTTTTCCTCTAATTCAGCCGTCGTTAACGGACGTGAATAAAAGTACCCCTGAATATGGTCTATCTGGCAGTTTATTGTCTCTTCCAGTTCCTCTTTTGTTTCAACTCCTTCTGCTATAACCGATAAATTAAAGTTGGCGGCGAGATGAACAATTGTTTTTACAATTTTCTGATTATCTGAGTTAAGGTGCAGGTTGGTAATAAATGTCCTGTCTATTTTTAAGGTGTCGATCGGCAGCTGCGGCAGATAAGACAAGCTTGAATAACCTGTACCGAAGTCATCAATACTGATCCGGATAGCTCTGCGGCGCATTTTATTAAGCAGTTCGATGGTTTCTTCTATATTTTCCATAAGTACGCCTTCGGTGAGTTCTATCTCTAATAAATCACCGGGGATCTGGTAGCGCTGCAGCTGCTGAAACAGGTAATCAGTAAAATGCGGCTGCTTGAGCTGCACAGCTGATACGTTAATTGATACTGGAGGTACCTGTAAACCTTGATCCAGCCATATGCGGATCTGACGCAGTACGCTTTTAATTATCCAGCCTCCCAGCTCAATAATAAAACCATTCTGCTCTGCTACAGGAATAAAGTCAGCAGGAGAAATCCAGCTATGATCAGCTGTTTTCCAGCGCAGAAGGGATTCTAGTCCAACTAAGGTATTTGTTTTTGAATTCATTTTCGGCTGATAAACCAGACTGAACTCCTGGTTTTTCATTGCCTGATGGAGCTGATTGCCCAGTTTCATTTTATACAGCAGCTGATCGGCAAATTCCTGTACAAAATAAACACAATGTTTATGTTTATTTATTTTGCTTTGATACATGGCCAGGTCTGCATTTTTTAACAGTGTTTCACAACTGTGGCCGTCATCGGGAGCGACTGCAATCCCGAAGCTGGCGCTGAGGTTATAATTTAGTTCTTCAAGAATTACCGGGCTTTCAAACTGCTGCAGCAGTAAGGTTTGTAACCTTTCTAGAGAGTTATCCTGCTTGTAATACTGATGCGATATAATAAATTCATCACCGCTGTAGCGGGCGACAATAGTATGCTCGTCAATTAATGTTTTTAAGCGCCTGGAGATTTCAATAAGTACCTGATCGCCGCATGCATGGCCTAAGCTGTCATTGAGGGTTTTAAAATGGTTCAGGCCGAGCAGAATTACTGCTACATGAGACTCCGGCTGCTGCAGCGCTTTGCTTATCTGGCGGGTAAAAGAGATTCGATTAGGCAGGTCGGTTAAGTCGTCGTGGTAGGCAAGGTAGAGCATCTGTCGTTCGGCTTTTTTGCGTTTACTGATATCTCTGGCTATTCCTGCGGTGCCGACGACCTGATTGTGTTCATCAAAAATCGGTACCTTGATGGTTTCAGACCAGGCCGCGCAGCCGTCGGAGCCTGTTATCAGCTCCTCGGTACGGACCATCTGTTTTTCTCTCAGGGTTTTCAGATCATCCTCATAATAAGCCATTGCCTGCGTTTGGTCGTCACAGATATCAAAGTCAGTTTTGCCTAAAATCTGTTGTTCAGGTATAGAAAATGCTCTGGAAAATTGTTTATTGACTAATAAAAAGCGTGACTGTTTATCTTTAAGCCAGATTAGATCCGGAATATGGCTTATCAGAGAGTGAAGATGGCGGTGGGTCTGCCTGAGATCTCGATACTTTCGTTTCATGTTTATTAAATGAAAAGCAGTGATAGATAAAGCGACTAATAAAAAAACAGTAATACTAATACTGATGTGAAGCGGCGGCATATTAAGGGCCCTGAGTCTTAAGGTGACGGCGTATTTTTTATAATAAGGGGGATTAGTCTTTTCTGGTAGCGAAATGTGCCGGTAGTGTGAAGCTCCTGTTTCATTTAAATGCAGAACTGAAAGCAGTTCTGCTGTTTGATGAACTTTTTTAGATTAATGAACTCATATACCCGTTACCAATCAAAATGCATTTATCAGGCGCTAGCTCGGACACCAAGACAAGGCGCAGCATGATGACAATGGCTAGTCCTTATCGAATACTGCAACGCTGTATTGGTTTTCTAGCTAGCGCCCCACAGGGCAAGCCGTGAGGCAAACACTTTCGTTGTTGTGAAGTTTCGATTTAACCAGTTAGATCTTCACCTTCACGCCTAGAAATTATTCACCTCACGACTTGCTGATTTTTGCATCTTGAATGATAACGGGTATAGTGGATAATTGTTACACAAATTTAACACCTCGATGAGTTTATGGTTCTTATAAGTAGTCAGACGAAAAAACAAAAGTATGCACGCTGGACTATGCTGCTGGTTGTAATGATCATGACATTTTGTCTCAGCCAGCGCGCTGGTTTTGTAACATCCTGTTCAATAAATGCCTCTCAACAAGCACAGCAGGAGCTGCCTGTGCTTACACTGGATGAATGTGACTCGGCTGTGCATCTGCTGCAGTGGTTTGCCGCCAGCTTAGATGCAGCGCTCTTTACTTTGCTGTTAACTCTGCTGCTGGTGGTCTGTTTCAGCTCCTATGCGGTTCAATTTGTTCCTTTTACTGCACCTCGCGCACCTCCGCTGCGGCGGCATCTTGTTTTTTGTGTTTTTCGTGAATGAAATTTTTTGTGCAAATTCCGGCTCTTTATTAGTGCCTGTTTATTTTTGAAAATTGCCTCCAGCAGGAGCAAAGAACAAGGATAAACAGGCCCAAGTCAGCGGTTAAGTTTTGCTGACTGCATTTTATTATTACTTGGAGATTTCCAATTGAATTCATTATTTCGTTCTATTTTTTTTACTTTTCTACTGAGTGTGTCATTGCTCACTCATGCCGCCGTTAAATTCGGCAGTGTTCCTGAGCTAAGTAATATTGCTCCAGCTGAATTCAGCAGTGTTTCAGCTGGTTTTTCGCCGCTCAACCAGACATCAACCGGCTGGTTAGTTAATCCTAATCATCCTCCGGTTTCTGTACAGATGCAGCTGACCGGACAAAGTGATCCGTCATTAAAAACTGTTAATGCGGTACTGCAGGTTAAGCTTGAGGGTGACTGGAAAACCTACTGGCGTTCCCCGGGTGAGGGAGGTGTCGCACCTAGTTTTGATTTTTCACAGTCAGAGAATGTATCTGATGTCAGCTGGGTCTGGCCGGCACCCAAGCGTTATCCGGTATTAGGTGTTGAAACATTAGGTTACAAGCATGAGATTAATTTTCCTATTACTGTGCAGGTGCAGGATTTCTCAGAGCCTGTTCGCTTAAAAGGTATTATGACTATGTCGTCATGTACCAATATTTGTGTGCTGACTGATTATGATGTTGAATTAAACTTCGACGCCGCAGATCTGCATATCGATAACGATGCTTTTTTTGCTTTCAATCAAGGCATCGGTGCGGTGCCGATGAAACTTGATCAGCAGGCGATAAAAGACAAAAAAACCAGCTCAACAGTTTCTGCTTACCGTTCTTACTGGGACGCTGAAAGCCAGGCTCTGATGGTACAGATTGACAATCAAAGCGGCTGGTTATCTCCAGATCTGTTTATTGACTCACAGGATTCCGAGCTGGCCGAAGTCAGTTATTCTGCCCCGGATATAAAAATTTCCGATAAGCAGTTAACGGCCCGCATCACAGCTTCAAGCTGGACAGGTCCGGTAGATTTAGCGGATCGTGCTGTCAATATTACCGTGGTTGATAAAGACTTAGCGGTAGAGTTAAGTACTACACCTTCTCGACAGGTTATTGCTTTCGAGTCGAGCAGTATTATTACTATGTTTTTAATTGCCCTGTTAGGCGGTTTGATTTTAAATATTATGCCCTGTGTTTTACCGGTATTAGGCATGAAGTTAAGTTCGGTTCTATCAGCACATGGTATAAAACGCCGCCAGATCCGCAGACAGTTCTTTGCATCAGCTGCCGGCATTTTAACTTCATTCTGGTTATTAGCCGGCTTTTTGCTGATCCTTAAATTTTCCGGACAGGCATTAGGCTGGGGTATTCAGTTCCAAAGTCCTTATTTTATTACCGTGATGGTGGTGATCACCGCTTTATTTGCGGCTAATATGCTGGGGTTATTTGAAATTCAGCTGCCAAGCAGCATGCAGACCTGGCTAGCGACTAAAGGCGGTCACTCTTATCTCGGTCATTATTTACAGGGCATGTTTGCAACCCTGTTAGCAACGCCCTGCAGTGCACCGTTTCTAGGTACCGCTGTTGCGTTTGCATTAGGTGCATCTAACCTGGAGCTGCTGACTATATTCAGCGCACTCGGGCTGGGTATGGCATTTCCGTGGATATTAATTGCGCTGTTTCCGGCAATAGCCTTACGTCTGCCTAAACCCGGAAAATGGATGGGCACTGTTAAAACGGTATTTGCGCTGATGATTTTAATTACCAGTTACTGGCTGCTAAGTTTATTAACCGTTTTTATCGGTACTGGTATTACCCTGTTAACCGGCCTTACTTTAACAGTTCTCTTATTAGTTTTAATTGCCAGAAAACGCGGTAAAAAAATATTAATCACTGTTTTAGCCAGCTTGTTAGTCGCCAGTGTCTCCGGCATGGTCATTGCCAGTTTAACAACCAGTAAATGGGTACAGCCTATGGCTCAGCTGGACTGGACAAAGTTAGATACAAATCTGATAGAGCAGCAGGTTAAGCAGGGAAATATCGTTTTTGTTGATGTCACTGCAGACTGGTGCATTACCTGTAAAGCCAATAAAATCGGCGTACTGCTGCAGGAGCCTGTTTATAGTGCGCTTCAGGATGAACAAGTAATGACCATGAAAGGAGACTGGACTGTCCCCTCTCAAGATGTCACCGCTTATCTGCAGTCCTACGGCCGCTTTGGTGTACCTTTTAATATTGTTTACGGTCCCGGCGCACCGCAGGGAGTACCCTTAGCCACTATTTTGACTACCGATGAAGTGCTTAGCGCTATTCAGCAGGCTAGAGGAGCTCAATAATGACAAAGCAGATTTCTGATCTTGTAGAAAAACATAAAGGCTGGCGGGGCTGGCTGAAAGAAGCGCTTGTTTTAGTGCTTTTGTTGACTCTTATCAGCTGGGCTGTCGATTTCTGGCGCAGCGGCTCCATGGCCTCTGGACAGGCTCCCGCATTAACTGCTGTTTCTGTGCAGGGAGAGCAGATTGATTTAGGTGCTATGAGTCAGGATAAACCTGTACTGCTTTATTTCTGGGCGACCTGGTGTCCGGTGTGCAGTTATGTTTCTCCTTCAGTGGATTTCTTCTCGGATGATTATCAGGTTCTGACAGTGGCTTTAACTTCCGGAGAGGCAGAGCGGGTGAATAAATACCAGCAGGCAAAAGAATATGATTTCAGCACGATTAACGATCCGAAAGGGCAGATAAGTCAGGCTTGGGGGATCTCTGTAACGCCGACTATTTTTATTATCGATAAAGGTGAAATAAAGTCAGTAACAAGCGGCTTTACATCTCCTATGGGCATGTGGATGCGTCTTAAGCTGGCTTAGATTACGCCTGGCGTGAAGCATAAAAGCAGCGCTCTTGCGGCGCTGCTTTTTATCATAGTGATAAGTTATAGTGCTTATTCTTCTTTATTCTTTCGAAAATGTTCTCGATTAAAAACTTTACTCAGGCTGAAGGAGGCTGCGCAGACATGCCGGGCTAATTCATGATTCAGCCATAAATACCCAAAGAAATTAATATTGCTCAGATGGCAGCTGCTGTCAACGGCACTAACCGTTTCACTGGTGATTGTGAACAGGCTGATATCGTCGGCTAATATCTGCTGCACATCGCCTAGATCAACCTGCAGGCTGATCTGGTTCATATGTTCAAACAGATCTGATGCTCCCTGCATTAAATCTGAATTAGTTTTTATCTTTTGAAAAGCATTCTGGCTGCGCCACTGCCGGTTAATCAGCGTTTCTAATACACTTAAAATACGGCGCTCTAAAAAAATGATATCGGTAATATCCTGCTCATCGCCTTTCCACTCTTTATATATATGTGCCGTTAATGAGCGCTGTTTATCTAAATTGGTGCTGAGCAGTTTCAGATTGTAGTCAGCCGCGCCGTCATCGCTGTTTAAACCTTTGTTATGCAGAAGGTAATAATCGCTGCTGAGCAGTAAAAACTCTGTTACCAGGAGCTGAAAGTGGACTAATGCCCGTGAGGGGAAAAACAGGCGGCTGCACAGGATGGTTAATAATGTTGCCCAGATAACATTAATTGCCCGCCATTCTGCAACCACAATATTGTCAGCCCCGCCGGGCCCGGCAACTAAAAATAGAGTGAGTGCTACTAAGACAGCCGCATAGGAGTATTTCCCCACGACTGCATACATAGCTACAGCTAAGATCAGCAGAAGAATTAAATCGTGCAGAACAACGTAGCCGCCAGGCAGCAGGTAGACGGCTAAACCAAGAAGTGCGCCGATAATCGTGCCGCTTAAGCGCTGATTGGCTTTAGTTAAAACTGAACCTAAATATGAAACCGGCCCCATCACCACAATAATAGTGATCAGTGCCCAGCTGGAGTGCGGGAATTCGAAAACTCGAATCACAACAAGTGCAATCGCGCAGGCGATAACAACCCGTAAAGCATGAAGCATTCGCTGGTGGCGAATTACAAAACGATCTGACAGCAGCATTATGCAGACTTAATCTAATTAAAAAAATGAGAATATTCTTTTTTATACAGAAAACCAATAAAGAATAGCTTATTTTTCGGCTTTGATTATCAGTAGTCTCCCGAATTTACTCAGGAGACTGACTTGTCTTGTTGTTTACGCCTGTGAAAGCGGTGACTGTGTTTCTCTAGAATTAATAACTTTAAGACGCAGATGATCGTAACAGTAATTAAATACCAGAGTGTAAAGCATAATAAACAGGGTGATGCCTATATCCAGAATAAATGCTTCCATCAGACTGATCTGTAAAATATAAGCCATCACCGGAGTGGTTAAAATTACCAGCCCGGATTCAAAAACTAAAACATACAAAACCCGTAATTTTAAACTTCTTTTTTCACGGGCACCGCGATAAATCTGGTCAAAAGCCAGGTTGAAAAGATAATTCCACACCATCGCTATTAACGATATGACGATCATAGTTTTTAATGCCGAATAAAGTGCGATATCTGAAAATATAATTAAACCGATAATTGTTAAAGATAATGCAATGACTTCAAATAAAAGCATATGTAATAGACGTTCGCGTGCTGACATAAATTTTCTCCTGGTAACCTTTGTAACTAAATGTTGGAACTATTGTGGCTTTAAACTAAGATGAGAGAAAGTTAGAAGCCATCACAGGTCGTGATATGTATAGTCTTGAACAGTTAAAAATATTTGTTGCCGTTTCTGAAAACGGATCCTTTTCCGCGACTGCGCGTAAGCTTAAAAGAGCTCAGTCCGGTATCAGTCAGTCCATCTCTAATCTTGAAATTTCTCTTGATAAACAATTGTTTGACCGAGGCAGTAATACACCGACCTTAAGTGATGACGGTAAGGCGCTATTACCCGTTGCGAAATCTCTACTGCAGCAGCAGCGCCAGTTTGATCAGAAAGTAGCAGCATTATCACAGCAGCAGGAACACGAATTAATTATTGGAATAGAAGAAAGCCTTTCCTACGGGCCTATTTTCAGCAAAATAAAAAAATTTGCCGAGCAGTTTCCCATGACCAATCTGGAAGTGGTAACCGCTTCAACCTACGATATTGAAGAATACGTACGTAACGGTGATGTGCATATCGGCCTGATTTACAGCAAAGGGGAAATTCCCGATGATGTTGATTTTGGAACGCTTGGTTATAACAAGTTTATTACTGTAGCGGGCGCTTCGCACCCGCTTGCCGGTCTGCAGGAAATTAATGATCAGATTTTACGTGCTTACCGGCAGCTGGTTTTACGTACTTATCACGGCAAAGAGTTATGGTTCAGCCACGCTATCAGTACGCAGATCTGGTACGCCAGTAATCATCATCTGCTGCTTGAATTAGCAGAGCAGGGCATAGGCTGGACTATGCTGCCTGAAGATCTTGCTTTAGACTCTTTGGCGCAGGGTAAAGTCATCCTGCTGGATGTGACTTACGAGCCCTACGGCTGGATGAATACCATTGATTATATTGTCAGCAGGCGTTCTCAGCAGGGCCCGGCTCTGCAGGGATTAATTAAATTATTAAAGCAGGCCTTCTGATAAAAAACGTTTGTGCCGGATTTGTTTCAAATCAATCTGAATAAGGCCTGTTAGATAGATAATTGGAGCTTAGATAAATTTACATAATGGAAGCCGTTGATGGATTATATTACTGCTCAGCTTAAAAGCTTTATCATCTTGATATTTACCCTGTTAATGCTGTCACTGAACTGTGCGGTTAGTAGAGCGGCCGTTGTGGACAGTGAGCTGGGTTTTGAGCTGGAACTGCCGGAGCGCTGGATAAAATTAGATCAGGAAAGTGCACAGTCTATTTACGCTCAGGCGTTGTCTTTATTTAAAAAAAAGAAAATAAGCAAGGCGCAGTTTCTTGAGTTCAGAGAGCTTTTCAGCGTAGTGGAAAGCAGCACCGATACTGTATTTATGCCCGTTGATATTATCGGCCTGCTTAAAAAGAAAGAAGCTTATTCGGTCGTCTGGCTTAGCCTGGAGCATAAACATCTGCCTCAGAATGAAAAGCAGGTAAGCGCATGGTGTAAAACTAACCGTGAGCCCTATGACATTGACTGCAGCCGTAAAACCGCTGACGGCAGAACAGTGATGGTGCTGGAGCGTGACTCGATAGGGCGGTCTGGTAAAGCTTTTGCTTATACAAAAACAGTACGTTTTTATCAGCTTAGTAATCATGTCAGTTTAGCTTTCAGTGTTTTCGGCAGCGGTGATTATGATCCCGATGCTCTGCTGTTTAAGCAGAATATAAATAAAAGCACCATACAGGTGGTTAAAAAAATAGGCGCCATCTACAAACAGGCTGAGAATATATCCACAGCTGAGCAGGCCGGACAGTTTATTACAAACTTACAATATGTTGCGGATTTTGGTGATCCGCAGGCAAATACGGCAATTGCTGAATATCTTACCAATACCGGGAAACCGCAGCAGGCAGAAAACTATCTGCACAAGGCGATTGCTGCCCCCTGGCATTTAGCTGACGCTATGTATGCGCTGGCACTGCTTTATCATGCGAATCCTGAGCTTGTTGACAGCAGCGGGCCGGATACGGATCAGCTAATTGCACAGGCCGCTTCTAAAGGTTATAAGCCGGCGCTGGAGCTTGTTGAGCAGGCGGTAACAAAAGGTAACGCTAATGCTTTGTATATTAAATACCAGTTGACTGAAGAGGTACTCTGGCTGCATAAGGCCGCTGAAAAGTCTGCACAGGCTATGCTCCATTTAGCGCTGCTGAATTATCAGGAAGAGCAGGGGGAGGTGATTGGTTTAGTGCGTAATGCACAGGAAATAACGGCAGCAGATAAGTTAAGTATTCATGAACTGAAGCGTTTGACCCCTTTCTTTGCCCATCTGCTGCGTATTAATACTATGATAAATACGCGCGAGCAGCCGCTTAGTGAGCATAAAACTGAGTATCAGGCGCTCTTAAAAAGTATTTTTGAGAAAAGCTTAGCGCCTTTGTCCGCATCACAAGCTCTCTCTGAATCTGAATGGTCTGCTGTCTATTATCAGGCAAAATCGTCAGCTAACCGCAGCGGCGATCCGCTGTTTGATATTATAGAAAAATATAAAAATGAAGCTGCCGGGAAATAGATATGGGTTATTGAATATTTTACAAATAAGCCCAGTCACAGTGTAATGATTGACAGGGCTTAAATTTGTTAATCGGGCATAATCGCGACGATATCCTGCTTGATATAAGCCTGCAGCAGCTGACAAACTCCCTGATAAAAACCGGAGTTGTTAACCTTATCGGCAGCTTTTACAAACTGCTCTAGCCAGGAGAGAATATGCACTTCGATAAAGTTGATCTGCGCTTCACTGACACCGTTAACATCCTGAATAATCAGGTTGCCTAGATAATCAAGCTGGACGGCAATATGATCCGCCGGCTCGTTAAACTCGGGATCAACCGTTAACCCTTGTGCTTTGAACAGATCAATCATATCCTGATGAGGCTGTTCAAACAGCTGCCCTGACTTAGACAGGTAAACAGATGCATAGGGCGGTGCACCCGCTTTTGTATCGGTTAAAAAAATCTGGCTGAAGTCAGCCGCTAATTCCAGCTCCGGTTTATTCATAGCTAAAATAGTGGTTAACGCTGATTTTATTTTCTGTACAGAAGCAGTAAAGTCAGGCTCCTGTTCAAGCTGATCTAACAGGGTTACCCCTTCACCGCAGAAATACATAGCAAGCTGCTCTTTATCTAACTCTTTGGTGAGTAAGGTTGCGAACCACCAGTAGAGGCTCGCACGTGTTTCATTTATTTCAGATACTGTTGTTTCTGTCATTTTCCTGCTCACTTTCTTGATACCTGCACACAGGTATCCGCAGCTGACGCCGCGAATACCTGATTTTGTTGTGCAGTTGTATTTAGCTTATCTCTTTCGGACCGCCGAATGCAGTTACCGCTGGTGCTTTACCGACAAATTTTTCATATTGAACCTGACAGGTATTGGCACTGGTTGCCTGTGACAGCTCAGAAGTTGCCAGATCCAAAGTCAGTGTGTTCGGATCGCCGTAGGTATCTAATGAACCTATCTTCTCATCAACCGGGCCGTACCATGCCCCTTCTTCAATACGGGCAACACCGGCAGGGTAGTTATCGGATACAACAGCACCTGCTAATAACTGGCCGCGATCATTAAATACACGCACTATATCACCATCTTTAATACCGCGTGATTTTGCATCCTGCGGGTTAAGGTAAATCGGCTCTCGGCCTTTAACGGCATAAGTCGCACGGAACTGTTCTGAATCACACATTTGTGAGTGCAGGCGTTTGTTCGGGTGACAAGACTGCAGCCAGATAGGGTGCTTATCCGATCCTGGACCGCCGTGTGAACGCTCAGTTTTTTCAAACCACATCGGATGACCCTGACACTCTTTGTATCCGTAACGGTCTATTTTACGGCTGAATATTTCGATAAAACCGGACGGAGTTCCTAATGAATTGATTTCCGGATCTTCGCGGAAAGCCGCCTGACGTGTCCAGTCTTTGCCTTTACCGAAATCAACAAACCCCTCTTTCCAGAATGTCTCAAAATCAGGCATAGGGAAACTGGCTTTATTAGCTTCCACACAGCCGTCATACAGCTCTTTTACCCACTGCATCTCACTCTTACCCTGAGTGTAGTCTTTCTCCTGGCCGAGTTTGCGTGCCAGCAGGGTAAATATTTCAAAGTCAGTTTTCGACTGGAATAAAGGATCAACCAGTTTGTGCATTGCGATAATACCGCGCCCGCTGTATGAACCGTAAAGATCTAAATCGTTACGTTCCCACTGCGTACAAGCCGGAAGAACGATATCCGAGAAACGGCAGGTTGCCGTCCAGGTGAAATCAACCGTCACAACCGTTTCCAGCTTATGGAAAGCTTTTTTCATGTTGTTGCGGTCCTGGTGATGGTGCCACGGGTTACAGCCCGAGAAAACCATCATCTTAAGATCCGGCAGGGTAATGGTCGCACCGTTTGCCTGAATCTTTTTACCCGGTTGTAAAATCGCATCAACCCAGCGTGCCACGGGAATCGTGCTGCTGTAACCTTTGTAGTCTTTGTTTTTGTGAATACGTTTTTCAGGCTTATCCGGATTACGCGGGAATGCTCCCGGACCGGCTGCCCCCGTTGAAGAAACACCTACCGAGCTGTAATGATGCGCGTAGCTGATACCGCCGCCGGGTAAACCTATCTGCCCTAACATAGTCGCAAGTACCGCCGCCATCCAGTACGGCTGTTCACCATGCTGCTGACGCTGGATGCTCCAGCCGACCATAATCTGGGTACGTTCTTTGACCAGCATACGTGCAAATTCACGAATATCATCGGCTTTTATGCCGCAGATCTGTTCAGCCCATTCCGGCGTCTTTTCAATTTTATCTTTAGTTGTGCCCAGCAGGTAGGGCACAAAGTCTTCAAAACCTAATGCATAGGTATCGATAAACTTCTTATCGTATAAATTCTCTTTATAAAGTGTATGCGCAATCGCTAACATAAAGGGTACATCGGTCTGCGGGTTGATGTACTGCTGCTCTGAGTTTAAGTAGTTCTGCGTTTTGCTTTTAACCGGATCCACACTGATCACGCGGATCTCTTTTCTGGCTATTTTTTCTTTCAGCTGTTCAAGATATTCAAAGGACTCGTGGGTTTCACAGTTCCAGCCGACCTGCAGGTTTTTAGCTAAGTCAGTTCCCCAGAGTACAATGGTTTTACTGTTTTTAAGGATCAGCGGCCAGGAGGTGCCCTGTGCATAAACTTCGGTTGTGCCCAGAACATAGGGCATGATCGTCTGGCCCGCACCCGTAGAGTAGTCGCCTACTTTATTGACTGTGTAGCCGTGCATGCCGATTGCGCGCGCCATATGATTACCGCAGGAGTGTACCTGACCCGTTGAGCGCCAGCCGGTACTTCCGGCATGAATTGCCCAGGGACCGTACTGAGTCTGCATGCGTTCTAATTCATCATGGAACAGGGTTATTGCTTCATCCCAGGTCACACGGATAAAGCGGTTATCACCACGCTGTGTGGTATCGCTCTTTTCACGGTTCAGATACCAGTCGTAACGCACCATAGGGTAACGAATACGTGACGGACTGTAGATAATACCCTTAATGCCTTTAAGCATATCGGTCGGGTATTTATCTGCTTCAAATGCTTTTATTTCCTGTACTTTACCGGCGTAAACACGGGCACGGAATGCGCCCCAGTGTGAACCGGTCACTTTCCATTGACCTGCTGTATCGGAGGCCGCCGCATTCGCTGCTTGAATTAAACCCGGGCCGACTAATGCTGCAGTACTAGTGGCCATCAAACCTTTTAAAAAACTACGTCTTGAAATTGACATTGTGACCTCCTAATTAATGCGCTTCGTCTGAAAAATCAGATGAATGTTTTTGTAGATATTTAAGCACTAACGCCTGTGTATCCCCGTCTAAATTCACGAAAGATAACATACCGTTGAACATGCCCGGCCACGTATTGGTGTCAAAATGATTTTCTGCCGGCTGAGTGTGACAAACACTGCAGCTGCTGTCGTAGGTTGTTTTAGCAAAGGTCCATAAAGTATCACGGGACTCTGTTAATGAGCTGTTACGCATCCATAATTTAACACTTACTTTCTGCCATGGAAGACCGGTTAAATCATCAACTTTAGATTCACCTTTTTCCATGTAATCATCACTTTGTGCAACTTCTTTAGTTAAGAAGCCGTCATTAATATTCATCGCAAAGTCTTCGAACATTACCCGGCCGAAACCTTTAGTTTTACGCCATGCGTCAATTTCAACCTGAACAGCATCACCTTCAACCGTTAGTACGGTTACTTTGGTTGCAGCATTTAACTGTCCGGCTTCAGTTGTTAAGGTTTTATCGGTAAACAGAGGCAGCTGACGAACGCTGTAATAACTTTGCCCTTTGTCGTAACCCGATGTTGCTAATGCTTCAAGTTTTGCCAGTGTACCTTCGCCTGAATCCATATTATCAGGCAGGTTATGGGCAATACCTTTATGACAGTCAATACAGCTTTGATCGCGCTCGGCGGCCATTTTCATCTGTACCTGGGCACGTTCAGACATGATAGAAAAATCCATGCTGTTGTAGTTGTGACAGTTTTTACATTCTAGAGAATTATTTGCGGTGAAACGGTCCCATTCATGCTGGGCTAACTCGCCGCGTTTGGCTAAGAATTTCTCACGAGTATCGATATTGCCGAATACTGCGCTCCACACCTCTTTGGACGCCTGCATTTTACGGGCTATTTTATCTGTCCAGTTATGCGGAACATGGCAGTCCGGACATGTTGCGCGTACACCGGAACGGTTCTGCCAGTGCACCGTTTCCTGCAGTTCAACATAAACATTGTCAGACATTTCATGACATCCGATACAGAACTCTTCTGTATTGGTGGCTTCCAGTGCAGTATTAAAACCACCCCAGAAAATAATACCAGCTAAGAACCCCCCCATAGTGAGCAGTCCAAAACTTAAATGTACACTTGGTTTACTGACAATCTGCCAGAAACGTTTTATTAATTTCATCATAACTAGGCCTTTGTAATAAAAGGTAAAGGGGAAAAAGTAAATACAGGATTTTTGAGTTTAACCATGACCGGGAGGGCCCATCATAAACATCTGTAAAAACCAGACGGTAAAACCATAACCGCCGACCAGCATGACGCTTAAAATTGGAAATAAGCAGACGGTGATAAACAAGAATGTTTTCCATTCGCCCGCGCGTGTTGTTTCTTCTGATTCAGTTTTTATATCTGACATAACAATTCCGTTTTTTTGTAAATTTAGGTGAACTTTAGCTTAGTTTTTAGTTGTGTTGCTTAGGTCG
The DNA here is from genome assembly GCF_000428725.1 of Psychromonas aquimarina ATCC BAA-1526. Classification (GTDB taxonomy): domain Bacteria; phylum Pseudomonadota; class Gammaproteobacteria; order Enterobacterales; family Psychromonadaceae; genus Psychromonas; species Psychromonas aquimarina. Next base: position 24,882 of record NZ_AUAM01000011.1, on the reverse strand, counting down.
TAACTTAATTGTGAAGTTCTTGTGAAGAATTGTAGTTTTGAAACCTAATGTGTTCAATTGTTTTACAATAATTCACAATGATTTAATAAAGGTGCTTTATTTATGATGTTATTGCCTGTAATAGTGTAAAGGTTACTTGATCCAGGTCTATTTGTTTATTTCTATGATCTGATATTTACGAAATTGATTAACATCATTTTATTATTCTGTAGTGAAATGAGAATGGTATTCACTTAAATGTTAAGCAAATAAAGATCACTTACATGTAAAATATGTGGTTATTATTTTTGTGTGGTTTGAGTCAGTTATCTTTCTACAAATAAGTTTCTTATGTCGGTATTTTTATCTTGATCAGTATAGAGTTTTATTGTTGAAATTCCACTGAGCAGATAATAAATACCATTCCGCATAAATATCTGATCAGTCTTACTGGTTAAAATTAACGATAACCTCGTTGTTTTCAATCCCAATAGCTAACTATTGCTCAATCAAACGCCTTGCTCTCATTAATTTTTCCTGCGTAATTTCAGACCATTTAATTATGCGGATTGGTATAACCAGTCCCTTATTCTTGTAAATGTTCGCGTAGATAGTCAACCAGCAGACGTATCTTGGGAGAAAGATAACGGTTTTGCGGATAAACTGCCCAGATCCCCTCCGGTGCTTCGCGCATATTATCCAGCAGGGTGATTAATTTTCCTGAATCTAAGTGCTGCTGCAGATAATAATCAGGCAGCTGAATAATGCCTAAATGTTTCAGCGCAGCATCAACTAGGCCGATACCGCTGTTGCAGCGGATATTACCTTTTACGCGGATATTTTTTTCTCTGCCTTGTTCGTTAAAACGCCAGTAATCCCGCGTACCCAGCAGGCAGTTATGATGTTTTAATTCAGATAACGAATGCGGTTCGCCAAACTTGTTAATATATTCGGGAGAAGCGCAGACGAAGTTGGAGCGAACAGCTAATTTTTTGGCAATTAAGCTGGAATCTTTTAACTGCCCGAGACGTATCGCTAAATCAAATCCTCCGTCGACTAAATCGACACGGTTATTGGTCAGGTCACTGATCACTTCAATCTCGCTGTATAACTGCACAAAATCGTTAATTAAAGGTAATATTTTTTGTTCACCATAGGTTACCGGTGCCGAAAGTTTTATGGATCCCTGCGGACTGCTCTGTAAGTTAGTAACGGCCTGTTCTGCCGCCTCTAAACCGTCTAATACATCGCGGCAGTGGCGGTAAAACACCTGTGCTTCCTGAGTCAGAGTCACTTTACGAGTTGTACGGTAAAACAGTTTTATATTCAGGCGTTTTTCTAACGCACTAACCTGCCGGCTGACCTGTGCGGTGGAAATTTTCAGGCTTTTTGACGCCAGGGTAAAACTTTCTGTTTCAGCTACCGCGACAAATTCGTTAATACCTTCCCATTTCATGATTGTTACCATCTCGTAAAAGTAATTTGCAATTTTGCCATATTATCATCTCTTCAGAAATAAATATAATAGCAGCACTTAAAACAAACAAGCACCAGCATGAACTTAATAAAATCGTGTTGAGCATTAACTGGAGTTCATATGACTGATCAATTTATCAAATCAAAAGCCGCCATTGCCTGGGGCCCTAATCAACCACTTTCAATTGAAGAAGTGGATGTGATGCTGCCGCGTAAAGGTGAAGTATTAGTTAAAATCATCGCTTCCGGTGTCTGTCATACCGATGCCTTCACTATGTCTGGTCAGGATCCGGAAGGAATCTTTCCAGTTATCTTAGGTCACGAAGGCGGTGGCATTGTTGAACAGATCGGCGAAGGTGTGACTAGTGTTGCTGTAGGCGACCATGTGATTCCGCTTTACACGGCTGAATGCGGTGAGTGTAAGTTCTGTAAATCAGGCAAAACTAACCTGTGCAGTGCAGTACGTGAAACCCAGGGTAAAGGTCTGATGCCGGACGGCACAACACGTTTTTATAAAAACGGCCAGCCGATTTTCCATTATATGGGCTGTTCTACTTTCTCCGAATACACAGTTCTGCCGGAAATATCGCTGGCTAAAGTAAGCAAAGAAGCGCCCTTAGAAGAAGTTTGTCTGTTAGGCTGCGGTGTGACAACCGGTATGGGCGCAGTACTGAATACTGCAAAAGTTGAAAAGGGCGATAACGTTGCTATTTTCGGTCTTGGCGGTATCGGACTTTCAGCAATTATCGGCGCAAAAATGGCCGGGGCAGATCGTATTATCGGTGTTGATATTAATGAAAGTAAATTCGAATTAGCACGCCAGCTTGGCGCAACTGACTGCATCAATCCGAAAGATTACGATAAACCGATTCAGGATGTGATTGTAGAGATGACTGACGGCGGTGTTGAATACTCATTTGAGTGTATCGGTAACGTTGATGTGATGCGCAGCGCGCTGGAGTGCTGTCATAAAGGCTGGGGCGAGTCAGTTGTTATTGGTGTAGCCGGTGCTGGTCAGGAGATCTCAACCCGTCCGTTTCAGCTGGTAACCGGTCGTGTATGGCGCGGCAGCGCATTTGGCGGTGTTAAAGGCCGCTCTGAACTTCCTGAGCTGGTTGAACGTTATATGGCTGGTGAATTCAAACTGAGTGATTTCATCACCCATACTATGGATCTTGACAGTATTAACGGTGCGTTTGACCTGATGCACAGCGGTGAAAGTATCCGCACTGTTATCCATTTTGATAAATAACCTCTAGTACAAACTGGCCGTCATGCTGTTGAGCAGACGGTCTGTTTCTGTCGATCCGGAAAGAATTATGACAATCGAAAATATCAGCTGTAACAAAGCCTTTGACGGCTGGCACAAACAATATACACATCAGTCAGCAGTGCTTAACTGTGCTATGCGCTTTGCTGTTTATCTGCCGCCGCAGGCAAGCAGTAAAAACCCTGTGCCGGTTATGTACTGGTTATCCGGCCTGACCTGCAGTGATGAAAACTTTATGCAGAAAGGCGGTGCTCTGGCTGCCGCCGCTGAGCTGGGGATTGCAATTGTTGCGCCGGATACCAGCCCGCGCGGTGAAAATGTGCCCGATGATGAAAAACAGGCTTATGATTTAGGTTTAGGTGCGGGATTTTATGTTAATGCTACCCAGGCCCCCTGGAACAGGCATTATCAGATGTATGATTATGTGGTTGATGAACTGCCGAAACTGATTGAAACACATTTTCCAGTGAACTCGCAGCGGGTGATCAGCGGTCATTCAATGGGCGGGCATGGTGCTTTGGTGATTGCACTGCGTAATCCGAAATTATATTCGTCGGTAACAGCATTCAGTCCGATCAGTAATCCGATCAACTGTGCCTGGGGAAGAAAAGCATTTAGTGCTTATCTTGGAGAAGATGCCGATGCATGGAAACAGTATAACGACTGGTCTGCTTATGATGCCAGTGAATTAATGCGTAAAACAACAGCGCAGATTCCGGCAATGGTTGAGCAGGGGTCAAATGATGAGTTTTTAGAAGAGCAGTTGAAACCGCATACATTATTGAAAGCTGCTGAGGTAAATAACTATCCGCTGACTTTTAATATGGCAGAAGGTTATGATCATAGTTATTATTTTATCAGTGCATTTATTGAGAAACACCTTCACTTTCATGCGCTTAATTTAGGGCTTAGCAGGGCTCAATAAGTTCGTTCAGCTGATAAATAGTCTCTTTATCAGCTGATTTCTGCTAATTGAGCACATTCAGCAGATATTCTACCATGCCGTTCACTGTTAATACCTTAGGGTAGTCTGCTTCGGGAATCGCGGCTTGAGTGCGCTTAGATACTGCAGTTACTAAATTAAGAAAGTCCATTGAATCCAGCTCTAAGGCATCGCGCATATCCTGGTCATCGGGTACTTCATGGGGTTCTATTTCAGGGGCGATATTGTTTAATTCTTCCAGGATTAATGTTTTTAGTTCGAGACTGTCCATAATTCCTCCGGTTTTTGTAACTGCTGATTGAGCTGATAAAGAAAACGCGCGCCGATATGACCGTCACTTACGCGGTGATCCGCTGCCAGACCGGCGATAATAACAGTTCGTATCTTAATACTGCCGTTGACCACCAATGCCTGTTTATGAGGTGAACCCAAAGCGATAACAGCAACCTGCGGCGGATAAATAACCGCAGACATCTGCTCAGCACCGCGCTCTCCAATGCTGGTTACTGTGCAGCTGCTTTGAGTTAATTCTGAAACGAGTAAACTGCCGCTCCGGGCGCGGCTTACCTGCTCTTTAAGTATCTGCATCATTGATTGTGCAGTGAGATTTTGAGCATCGCGTATAACCGGCATCACCAGCCCGCCTCCGCGTAAATTAATCGCATTAGCCAGGTTAACTGTATCGCCGGGAAAAAACTGCTGTTCTTGATATAAGCCGTTGAGCTGCTTGTTGTTCATTAAGGTGCGGGCAGCTGCACATAACAGCGGCGCGGCAAGTAACAAGCGTGATTCTACGGGCTGTGCGGCATTGTGTGTCTGCAGGTATTGTTCCAGTGCTGTTATATCTAAGCGATGGTTGAGGTAATAATGGGGGATTTCCTGCTTGGAGCGGGTTACAGTATCACTGATAGCCAGACGCATGGCTTGTTTATCAAATCCGCTCTGTTTCGGCGGAATTTTTTCTTCAGCTTCAGGTGCTTGTGACGGAGCTGCGTCAGGAAGTTTTGTGAGTGCTTTTTGAGCGTCTGCCAGGGTGATTACCTCATTGCCTTTTTCTGTCGCTAAATTCGACAGAGTCAACTGATGCTGTGCGGCAAAAGCGCGGGCGGCCGGAGTTGCAGGAATAAAATCAGTGCCGTCTGCTGTGACTCTCTTATCTGTTTGTTTACTTAGCGGTGCTGTGTCTGGGGCCGTTGAAGACTGAGCCGGCACGGCTGCCTGAGGCGGAGTACCGCTAAGCGAACGCAGCCGCGCAATCGCAGTGCCGACTTTGACTTTCTGACCTTCTGACACTAACAGTTGTTCAATAACAGCATCTTCGAAGAGATCCAGGTCAATGGCCCCTTTATGTGTGTCGATAACTGCAATCACCGAGCCTCGTTTTATACTGTCACCTTGTTTTACTAACCACTGCACCAAGGTGCCCTGCGCCATATCAGCTCCAAAGGAGGGCATGTTTAAATCATGCACACTGTCACTCATCACTTAACCTCCGGTGTCGGGATAGTGCTTTGCAGCATCTGCACGGCCGCCTCTACGATTTGGGGAACTTGAGGCAGGCTGGCTTTTTCTAAATGATCCGCATAGGGAGTGGGTACCTCGATGCCGCATATTCGACGAACCGGGGCATCTAAATACCACAGAGCCTGCTCCGCCAGCGTGGCGCTTATTTCTGCCGACATACCGACACTTTTCCATGATTCATCGACGATTAATGCTTTATGAGTACGGCGTACTGAATCAATAATCGTGTCTCTGTCTAAGGGGCGTAAACAGCGTAAATCTACAACTTCAATATTATATCCCTGCTCCTCAAGCTGCTCGGCCGCCTGCATGGCTTTATATAAGCATCCTCCCCAGGTGATAATGCTGAGATCCGTACCGGTTTTACGGATCACCGCTTTTTCCATGGGGGCGATATTATCTGTTTCAGGCAAAGTCCCGGTTTGGTTATAAAGCATTACATGTTCAAATATAATTACCGGATCCGGATCGGCAAGCGCCATTTTTAACATATATCGTGCATCGCCTATGGTACCCGGATAAAGTACTTTAAGGCCGGGAACATGAGCGTATAACCCTTCAAAGCTATGCGAATGCTGCGCCGCTAACTGTTTACCGGCACCGCAGGCCATACGGATCACCAGCGGTACAGATACCTGTCCGCCCGACATATGACGCAGAGTAGCGGCGTTATTGATAATCTGATCCAGAGCGAGCAGACTGAAATTGACTGTCATAATCTCTACAATCGGGCGCATACCGCCGATAGCCGCGCCGATGCCGGCACCGACAAATCCAGATTCAGAAAGCGGCGTATCGATAATCCGCTGTGCGCCGAAGTCATCAAGCAGGCCTTTAGATACTGCGTAGCAGCCGCCGTAATGACCGACATCTTCACCCATCAGAAAAACCCGGGAATCTTCCGTTAAAGCCTCAACCATAGCGGCTTTAAAAGCATCTCTGAAACTTATTTCACTCATGGGGAGCCTCCGCATAGACATGTGTTAATAAACCTTCGAGCGGTTCAACAGCGGCATTTTCAGCATCAGCAACAGCCGCATCAATCTCCCTGTCAACAGCCTGCTCCATAGCCTGCAGTTCTTCTGCTTCAATCTGGTGGTTGCTTTTAAGCCAGTGGGTAAGCTGTATGATAGGTCCCATTTTCTTCCATTCGTCGATTTCACTGCTGCTTCGGTAAAGCTGTGTGTCAAACATTGAATGACCGCGAAAGCGATAGGTCTGACATTCGATAAAATGCGGACCGGCGCCGTTACGTATTGCCGTACAAGCCAGCTGCGAGGCCGCTTCCACATCCACTACATTCATACCGTCAACGACCTGCGACGCTAAACCGTAATTGGCCGCTTTTAAATAGATATTCTGATTAGATTCTTCGAGTTCCAGGGCATTACCCATTGCATAACGATTATTTTCACAGATAAATAGAATCGGCAGCTGCCATAATTTTGCAAGATTCAGGCTTTCATGAAATTCGCCTTCAGCTACGGCGCCTTCACCGAAAAAACAGCAGGTGACAACCGGACGCTGCTGCATTTTATCGGCCAGTGCCAGGCCGACCGCCAGAGGCAGTGCGCCTGCGACAATAGCATTGCCGCCGAAGAAACGCCGGCTGATATCAAAGAGGTGCATTGATCCGCCGCGGCCGCCGCTGCAGCCTGTCTGTTTGCCGAACATTTCCGCCATAATATCGTTCATTGGAACACCGCGTGCCAGGGCATGGCCATGTTCCCGATAAGTGGCTAATACCGCATCTTGAGAATTTAATGCCTGCATTACGCCTACAGAGATCGCCTCCTCACCGTTATACAGGTGCAGAAATCCGCGTATTTTTTCTTCGCTGTACAGGGTCACGCAGCGCTCTTCAAAACGGCGTATACGGATCATCTGTTTAAGTAAAAAATGCAGATGTTCGCGGCTGACATGTAATTTGTTACTGGACATGATTTAACCTCCTAAGCAGAGTCCTATACCTCAGGATTCATCACTTTCAAGAGTGGATATATCCCCTTCAGGCAGGCCGAGTTCGCGTGCTTTTAACAGGCGGCGCATGATTTTGCCGCTGCGCGTTTTAGGTAAATTCTGGCGAAACACAATTTCTCTTGGAGCGACGGCCGGCCCCAGACGTTTACGGGCATGGCCTAATAAAGTTTTACGCAGGCTTTCGTCCCCTTCGTAACCGGGTTTAAGCGCCACAAAGGCTTTAACTGTTTCACCGGCAACTTCATCGGGCAGGCCGATCACGCCGACTTCAGCAACTGCCTGCTGCTCCATCAGCACACTTTCCACTTCAAAGGGGCCGATTAAATGTCCGGAGCTTTTAATCACATCATCAGCCCGGCCCACAAACCAGTAGAAACCGTCCTCATCACAGAGCGCTAAGTCTCCGGTTAAATACCAGTCATCAACAAAACATTTCTGGTAACGTTCATCTTCATGCAGGTAACCGCGAAACATGGACGGCCAGCCTTTATGCAGGGCAAGTTCGCCTACCTGATTGGCTTCTGTTATCCGGGTTGTCGTGCCGTCTTTGTGATGTTTCATAAGAGCCGCTTTGATGCCGGGCAGCGGCTGCCCCATGGAGCCGGGACGTACAGCTGTGGTTGCAAAGTTAGCGATCATAATGCCCCCGGTTTCACTCTGCCACCAGTTGTCGTGAAAGGGGATATTAAATACTTTTTGTCCCCAGACTACCGCCTCCGGGTTAAGGGGTTCTCCAACACTGGAGATAAAACGTAATGCACTGAGGTCGTACTCTTCTGCCAGTTCTGCGCCGGCTTTCATAAGCATGCGGATAGCGGTCGGGGCGGTATACCAGATATTAATCTTCTGTTCACTGAGCAGCTGATACCAGTGCTTTGCATCAAACTCGGCTTCATCGATGATCAAAGTTACCCGGTTGCATAAGGGAGAAATAATTCCATAGGATGTGCCCGTTACCCAGCCGGGATCTGCGGTGCACCAGTAATTATCTCCCGGGCGCAGATCCAGCGCGTAATAACCGGAAATACAGTGATAAATAACCGCCTGATGAACATGCATCGCACCTTTAGGTTTACCCGTTGTACCTGAGGTAAAATGCAGCAGCGCGAGCTGCTCCGGATGGCACATACGGGCCGGAAAATCCGGGCTGCTCTGCTCTAATAAAGCATCAAGGTCATAACAGTTCTCAGGAAGGGGCTGGGTGACATTGTATAACAACACCCATTGTAAACCGGGCAGTTCATGCCGCCAGGGCTGTACTTTTTTGCGGTAAAGGGCCTCGCTGGTGACCAGTACCCTGGCGTTGCCTATTTCCATGCGCGAGCGTATCGGCTCCGGACCGAATGCGGAAAACAGCGGGGAAAATACGGCTCCGAATTTAAGCGTTCCTAACAGGGCTTGATAAAGCTGCGGTACGCGTGTGCATAAACCGAAGACAGTCTCCTGAGGCTGCAGACCTAAGTCCTGCAGGATGCTGGCAAAACGAGCGCTTTGATCTTTCAGGTCGGCATAGCTGATCTCTTTCTGCAGACCCTGCTTACTTAACCAGCGGATTGCTGTCTGCGCTCCAAAACCTTCATCTACATGGCGGTCTACTGTTTCAAATGCGATATTTAATCCGGTTTTTCCGCCCTTTATACGCCGCTGCGCAAGCTGCCAGATAAAGTGTTCATAGGTATCTTTGTAACAAACTAAATTGTGATCTGCTGCCTGTAACGGATCTTTCTCAATCTCCGGAAAATGCATATTAATCCCCTTGGATTTATCCTAAAAAACAGTTAACTGCATAGTGAAGATTAGATGAAAGCTGATGATTATGTTGTGTGTGTTGTGATTTAGATCACATTCTGTTCAATAAACAAACAATATAAAAAGTGTTTGATTAAAAACCGTTTTAACTAGGAGGAAATGAACCGCTATGCGTTTTCTGTATAGTGATCCGCTAAAGTTATGGCGGATAAAAAAGGGGAGGAGTTGTGACTCTCTCCCCTCTTGCAATAGTTAATTTAAGCACCTGGCTGCGGATAGATTAATACCATAAATATTAATTACACGGACCGACTGCTGTCCATACACCCCAGGCCGGCCCAGCCGGATCTGGTGCCTCACCGGTTATATAATATTTGTTTTCATAGATAAACCCTGCAAATGATACCTGCGTACCGGCGGACGCATAGATTGTGTCTGCATCCCAAGGCTGCACGGTACAAGTTCCCTCTTTGACAATATCCACACTGACCTGCCTGGTTGAGCTTAGGCCGTCGTTATCCGTGGCGTGTAAGGTAAGGGTATAGGTTGTAAAAGCGTCGGGCAGCCAGCTGCCGCTGAAATTATCAGTTGTACCTGTACGAGTTAACTGACTGACAACCTGACCGTTAACTTCAAGGTTTAAGCTGACTACGCTGCCGTCGGCATCGCTTGCCTGCGCATTAATAGTTACCTTTGTTAATGCAGGTAAACGTATTTCACTGCCGTTAATCAGATCTGTAAAAGCAGCATAGGGGCCGCAGCTTAAACCGCAGACGTAACCGCCGGTGCCGTATTCTTTATCTAAAGGAACAGTCCCGTCAGCATAATAGCTCTGCACTTTTTGAATCCAGAAGTAGCTGTCGGTCGCAGGAGAGCCTACCCCGTCAGTTGAAGCACCGACACCGGCACCAAAAAGGGCTGCGATAACACCGGCATCACGCACTTCCTGCATATGACTTCCCCAGGTGATCTGTGTTCCTGAAACTGAAAGTTTACTGTCGTTTGTATTGTTTCTGCTGAAGTAGGGTAAGCGTAAGCTGTCACCGCTTTCAAAGGTATCTCCAAAAAAGTAACTGGTGGTGCTGTCTTCACCTTTGGTATCACTGTTGTCTAGAATCGGAAATGCCTGCCCGGTATAAGCACTGACTGAGGTTGAGCCGTTAATATGACCGACGGGAAGCTGCCAGAGTATAATCGGCTTATCTGCAGTTTGTTTCATAATGCTGACAAACTGCAGGTAGTTCTGCCAGTGATCATTGTTCCAGAACCAGGTTGAATCAGAGGGATCTTGGCGATTCTGATGAATCATCGCATCTAAACCATACTTGTCGATGGATACAAAATCAGCTCCGTGAGTCAGTATTCCCGCATCAATACCGTACTGCGTGGTTTTTCGCGCGCCTTCATCAATGGCGGCCCGTCCAGCAGCCCAGCCTAAATCGTTTTCATCAGTGCGTCGTAATACGCCTTTACTGCCAGATGTCGGCGAATAAGCCCATAGGTTTAGCTGCCAGCCGTAAAAGATATTATGTCCTTCAAGGCGCTTCTCATTAATGGTTTTGTTGATCCGTTCGACCATACTGCGGATTGTACCCGCCTCGGCAGAAATAGCGTCAGCTGCAACTGCTGTACTAATTTGTGTCGGATCATTAGTACCTAAGTGCAGTTCTCCACCCTGCTGCATATAACCTAAATAATCAGGTTCTAAAATAATACCGTAAAGCTCACCCTGCAGCTCTTCCTGTACCTGATCCATAAACACGTTTAAATCTTGAAAATAGTCGTGCATATAGAGCGGATCACGAGTGTGGTTTAAATCAGTTTCAAAACTCTCACCGCCGTCGGCTATGTTGTAATATACAAAGAACGGGATCAGCCCGAGACGTAGACTTTCTTTAGCAAAACGCCCGGCACGTTTTTCACTCCAGCTCTGCCAGCCCTGCCAGAAATTATCACCGGAAGGGCCGCCGTTAATATAGATGTAACGAATATCCATATTTTTATTGGTCAGATCTGTGTCGATATCTTTCCAGAAATCCAGATCCGGAGTGCTGTCTTCGGAAACAGAGCCGATAGACAGGTATTTCGGCAGGCCGGGTAAAGAACCGTCACTATGGTTCACACGCAGACCCATATAGTAACTTTTTCCTGATTCCGTGGTGATTTTCAAGCCGGTACGGCCGGCAAGCTTTCCGCTAAGTGTAACGGCCTGACCGTCAATAACCCAGCTGCTTATCTGACCGTTTTTACGTGAGGAAAGGCTGCTTATCTTTTCATCAAACAGATAAGTTTTATCCGTATCAATATTCAGATCGACTTGTAAAGGCAGTTTAGACAGGGTCAGGTTTTCACCATTAGCAGTGTCACCGCCGCTGGGATCGACTACCTGCAGCTGTGCGGCGGCTGTCGCCTGTGCAGATAAATTGTCATTGGCGACGGCTTTAAAATCGATGGTACCGATAGCTGTCGGAGTATACTCATAACTGTAAGGGGCGCTGTTATCTGAACCAAGAAGAGTTGTACCCTGATAAAAAAGAACACTGCTGATATAACCGTCGTTGTCAGCTGCTGTGGCCTGAAGCTGAACAACCGTATTAATGTCTGCTTGAGCGGGAAGTGATAAACTGACGGTCGGCGCGATATTCGCCGTGCCTCCAGCTACAAAAAAACGGCTTTCGCTGCTGCTGGTACAGCCGTCAGTATTGCATAACTTAACAGTCAGGCTGTGTGATCCGGGTGAATAACTGCTGGTGCAGGAGCCTGACTGGGCATTTTGTCCGTTTATGGTTAATGTGCCGGAGCAGACCTCAGCGTCGTTATCAATAAGTTTCCAGCTGCTGCCGTTTTCTCCCCACCACATATCCCAGGCCGCAGTGACTGCTGAGCCGTCATCGTAGGAATCGGCGAACCAGCCCAAACTAGGTGCTGCCGGCGGGGCTGCCGATACACTTTGAGCCGCCAGTAATGCTGCTGATAACAATGTACAGTTAATCTGTTTTTTCATCTGTTTTACTCCTTGATTAATATTTAAGGGTATCCTGCCCGCCCTTTATGAACCCTGCTTTCATCGCTTGTCGAAAAAAGTTTTGTTTTTGTGGCTGTTTGTTGAGCAGTGAGTTTAGCCGCTGCTCTTTCCGGCGCCACAATCAATTATTATTTATATTGCTCAGGTCATGATTTGAGAAATAATCTTAATAAGATCAAAATTAATTTTGATGCAGGTCCGAAGTTGAATGTTTTTTGTGCAGTTATGGTCTGAAAATTGATTCGGCAATTACTCGGGAGCAGAATTTTTTGTGTATTAAAGGTTAATAGTATGTGCTTTTTGTTTGCTGTGAATAAAGCATGGTTTTTTATGAGGTTATAAAAAAACCGCAGCATAATAACCGCGGTTTTAAGGGAGATTAATTTAGATTTAAACTTTACTGCTGCTCTATTTACACTGGCTGACCATCATAGTGCCGGCATCGCCGAAACCATTAATTTTAAAGCTGTAAACATAGCTGCCGGCTTCAGGTACTACAATTGAGGATTCTGTCCCCGGGCCGACGGCTCTGGTCATTGACTGCTGCTGACCAACAGTGACGGCATCTGAATTTTCAACTGCAAATTCAGAGCTCCAGGACTGAGTGGCAAATTTAAAAGTAAAAACAGTAGCAGTAGGGTGTTTGACTACCACTTGATAAAGGTCGTCACCCTTGTATCTAAATTTATGCGAGTCCGGGGTTGCCATAAACCCGTCACCTCCAGCATAGGTTCCTCGAATCCATATGCTTTGTCCCATAGGTCCGAAACCGTCTGCATCCGCTTTAGTGCAGTCGGCCAGATCTCCTTTACCGCTCAGGCTCACCGCTGCTGTACTTACTAAAGGCCCCTGGTCTGCCGGCGAGCTGATCTCATAAAATGCAGCCGTATAAGGAGGCAGATTAATTGTATAATTTCCGTCAGTCAGAGTAACCGTGTCATCCTCAAGCAGATTGATTAAATCTCCCTCACTGCCTATTGCGTCAGCCTCGATAGTAATGCGCGTATTCCGTCCTTTAGTATTAACCAGATAAAGGATGTGATCGTCGCCAGCATCTTTACGGTCTATATAGATATCTTTATCCGAATGGATATGGGTACGACTGCCGTTATAGAGAGCCGGATGGGCCGCCCGCATTGCCATTAATGCCGACACATAATTTTTAAGGTCCGCCTGCTGTGCATTAAGTACTGTAATTTCACCGCCGACTGTTGTGGCCAGGCCTTCAATTTTGGCACTGGAACGGGCGACATGATCATCACACATGCCTGTATCACCGGAACAGGGATCAAGTTTACTGACAAAGTCTTCAACTTGATCACCAATCTCATCGCCATAATAGAGTGTGATAGGACCGCTGTAAGCAGCCATAAAACTTATTGCCGCTTTATGACGCTCCCAGTATTCAGGGGAGTTTGGGCTGGCTATAACGCCGCGCTGCAGTAAATCACCAAAACGTAATAAATCATGGTTGCCCAGCATCAGGTTAGGCATGGCGTGCTCGGGGTAAGCCATATGGGCAACAAATCCGTTATCCAGATTGGTTGCATAACGGTTGCCGCTGCCGTTCTCTTCAACGGCAAAAGTCTGCACCATAGAATAACGCATCGGAAAATCAAAAGCGGAAGTCAGCGCCGGGGAGCCTTCTTTACCGTACCCCTGAGCACTTATATCGCTGGCACCGCGCCAGATTTCACCAACCATATAACCAAGAGGATTAACTGTTTGACCGTTTAAGCTGTAGGTCTGTGCCGCTGAAGCGGTTTCCACTGCAGTACGGATCTCTTCCCAGTTATCCACAGGTATCTGATAAGCCTGATCTAAACGCCAGCCGTCAATTTTTAATTCATTTACCCAGTAAGTCGCAACCTCTTTATAGAACTCAAGATCCTGCGGGTATTGGGCTTCAAAGCCGGCATTACCCTGCTTTTTGCCTGTTGTTGGTTTAAGGCCGCTAGGTGAAGCGGCAACATTGCCTTTGTGATGGCCGAAGACACCGTCAAAGAAGACATACATGCCTTTTGCATGGGCTTGTTCAACGAGTTCACGAGCTTGTTCAAGGGTACCGAAATTAGGATCAATAGAGAAATAATCACTAGTGAAATAGCCCGTTGCATCAAGGCGGTCCGCCCATTGGTCCTGCCCGTCCCGAGCTGTTGATTTAAAAATAGGGGTCAGCCAGACAGCATTCATGCCTAAAGATTTAATGTAGTCAAGTGAAGCGGTAATACCGGCAATATCGCCGTTGTGATGGCTAGTACCGTAACCCGTGCCGTAACCGGCAGTACTGTCGGCATCAATAAATGATTCGACCATCACCTGATACATGCGCAGGTTACAGGCGGTTTGAATATTACTCGGGTTATTACAGGCTAAGCGTTCATCTAAAGCGCGTTTAGCCTGACTGACTTGAATATCAACTTTTGTTGTCTGCGAGTCTGCGGCTGTGCTGTTATCACTTCCTGAACAAGCGGTGAGCAGGGCAGATACCGATAGGGCGAGCAGAGTTTTTCGAAACATCATGTTAAGACACCTTGTTAAGCTAATAAATGGCTGTGTAAGCAGAAAGAGTATTATTTAATCACAGTTTGAGGACTATTAAGGGGAGCAGGATCGCACCTGACTTATCTGTTTTTGTAACAAATTGTATCAGCATAATTTCCACAAAAATGTCTGTAAACGTATACACCACAAGGTTTGCAGGGAACAGTGCCGCAGCTGCAGTCTAAAATCGGCTGCTGAACCTGAGAGAATAAAAAGAATAAATTCCAACTGCGGTATTGAGAATAGTTTGACCGCCGCTCACTGCACACTTAGCTATAATATTAAAATAGGTAGTGCAGATTTTGTATCCCTTGTCGCTCTGCAGCAGATCGTTGAATAAACCGCGGTTGATAAGTTATTTTAAATTGGATGAAGCATGGGCCATAAGCTGTTAGGACTTTTACTGCTAAGTTTTATTTTCTCTGTTCAGGCTGAGAATTTGTCTCGATCTGAGCTTGAAAGATGCATTAATCTTAAGCAGGAGGTTGAAGAGTCACAGGACTCGCTTGGGGTTTTATATGCCGAAATAGAAAAAATAGAAGAGCAGTTTAAACTGCTGGTCTCTTCTTTACCGGGAGCAGAAGCTGATGCCAGGGAAGCTGCATTAAGCTGCCGGACGGAGGTTGAGGAGTGTGAACGGGCAAATATGCTGGTGGAGCAATATAAAACGCTGTTTGCAGAGCAGAAGCCCCTTATCGCAGAGCATGAATCTGCCATTGAGCCCTACGAGAAAGAAAAGCTTGGCTTAAAGGAAAAGAAGCGTAATTTTAAGCGTCTCTGTCATAAGAAAGCATTTTATTATGATGATTTAGAAGCGCTTTGTTCGAATGTTTTTGACTGGAACTGGGCCATGTGTGAGGGGCGCCAAAAGGCGCAGTAGATAATTTAACTTTAGCGGAAATTTTTAACGTTTCACCTGAGCCTGCAGATAATCTATTTAAATCTCTGCGTATCCGCATCATCCTGTTTTATTAACGGCTCGAGCATTTTTTCCAAACCATTTAATTTTACTTCATACATTAATGCCAGCTGCTGGCCTAATTTACCTTCTGGAAAACCCTTGCTGTTGAACCAGACCAGGTAGGGCTCCGGCAGGTGGATCAGTTTACGGCCCGCATATTTGCCGAAGGGCATAGTCTGGTTGACAGCTTCACTCAGCGCTTTGGGATCATCTAACAATGGATTTACCTGCTTATTAAGGTTATAAAAGTTAAATCTTACAACGAATTGAAATAGCAGGAAAGTGATGGCTAATAATATTAAGCTTTGTACAAACGGGCAGTTAGATCTATTACGTGATATTTCCATAGAAACCTATCGTGATACCTTTTCGGACAGTAACAGCGAGGAGCTGATGCTTAAGTATTTTGCTGAAACATTAACTAAAGAAAAACTGCTTTTTGAGTTTAATAATCCGGACAGCTTTTTCTACTTTATTTATTTTCAGGGGCAGATCGCCGGTTTTTTAAAGGTTAATGAAACAGAAGCGCAAACGGATATTTATGATGACAAATCGCTGGAAATTGAACGTTTTTATATTCGTAAACAGTTTCTGCGTAAAGGACTCGGTAGAGAGTTAATGGATTTTGCTTGTGATTTAGCGAAACAAGCGGATAAAGAATATGTGTGGCTGGGTGTATGGGAAGGCAATTTCCCGGCACTGCATTTTTATAAAAGCATGGGCTTTCGGCAGATCGGTTCGCACCCTTTTGATATGGGCGGTGATATTCAAACCGATCTGGTTTTTAAAAAGGAGCTGTAAACACTTATTATTAATTAGGCGAACTGCTGGCGTGTGCGGTTGGCATAGGCAACCAGAGTGAGCATTACCGGTACTTCTACCAATACACCAACAATGGTCGCTAAAGCCGCGCCGGAATAAGTGCCGAATAAACTGATTGCCACAGCAACCGCTAATTCAAAGAAGTTCGATGCGCCGATCATGGCTCCTGGTGCCGCTATACAGTGCGGCTGTTTCCACTTTTTCATCCACCAGTAGGTGACTGCAAAAATCAGGTAGGTCTGAATCAGCAGCGGAACCGCAATCAGAAAAATATCGACGGGATTATCTAAAATAGTCTGCGCCTGAAAACCAAACAGTAAAATCACCGTACCCACTAAACCGATAATCGACAGCGGCTTTAATGCTGCGCTTAGCTTATCCAGCTTAACCTGATTATGAATTAAATGACGGGTTAATACGCCGGCAGCCAGCGGTACAACCACAAATAACGATACAGATAGAAGCAGCGTATCCCAGGGGACAAAAACATCGGTAACGCCTAACAGGAAAGCAGCCAGCGGCGCAAATGCGACCACCATAATCAGATCGTTAATGGATACCTGCACCAGGGTATAATTTGCATCACCCTTAGTAAGCTGACTCCAGACAAAAACCATTGCAGTACAAGGGGCTATGCCTAATAGAATCATTCCTGCGATATACTGATCCCCTAACTCCGGTGATATCCAGGGGCCGAACAGATAACGGATAAAAAGCATCGCTAACAGTGCCATGGTGAAGGGTTTAATTAACCAGTTCACTACAACAGTGATAATCAGACCTTTAGGGCGCTGATGTATATTACGTATTGAGGTAAAATCTACCTGCATCATCATCGGGTAGATCATTAACCAGATCAGTACAGCGATAATTAAATTAATTTGTGCATACTGAATCTCTGCCAGTGTCGAAAACAGTTCTGGAAACAGGGTACCGAAGCCGATGCCGATCAGCATGCCCAGCCCAACCCAGACACTTAAAAAACGTTCAAATATTCCCATTTTATTATTCCTCAATTTTTTTATATAACGGTTATGGGTCAGCAGATACCGCTGCTGTTAGTTACTTCACAATGTGCTTGATCCTGCTCTATACAGCACTGCTCGGTCATATAAGCAATTAACTCATTCATTAATGAGGTATTAGCGCGGTAGCGTTTAAATCTTCCTTCCTGTTCAACGGAAACTAATCCCGCATGCAGCATAGCTTTCAGGTGAAACGACAGCGCATTTGGTGCAACCTCCAATGTCGAAGCCATTTCACCTGCTACCATGCCGTTCTGTCCGCTTTTGATTAATAAACGCCAGGTATCCAGACGGACACCGGAAGACAGTGATTCAAATATTTGCGTTGCGTTATCTCTGGTCATCATTTTACCTCCTGACTATTTAATTCAATAATACAAGAACTATTGAAATGATCCAGTGGAAATAGATAATATCTGCAGATAATATCTATTTCCACTGTAAAAGGGGCGGGGTTTTACTGCTCTGCAGTGTTAAAGTTAACTACAACTTTTAATCCCGGATGATTATCCTGTAATGATATTTGTGCATCGTGCAGACGTACAATAGCCCTGACCAGCGGCAGGCCTATTCCAAAACCGGCAATGCTGCGGCTCTCTTCAATACGGTATAAGCGCTGGAAGACTTTATCTTTCTCATTGTCGGGAATACCCGGGCCGCTGTCACAGATAATAAAACCGTGATCGGTAATTTCCACGCCGATCTGAGTGTGCTCTCCGGCATATTTACTGGCGTTTTCCAGCAGATTATAAACGGCGCGAAACAGCAGTGTGGCATCTCCTGTCACAACACAGCCCGCTTTACCGCTGACAGTCAGGTGCTGCTGATTGTCCTCTATAACCGGCAGGATTAAATCGGCGGCATCGTTAATAACAATCTGCAGGTCTACGTCTTTAAAGCTGCTGCTCTGCTGCTTCTGTTCAAGGCGGGTAAGTTCGAGCATTGCTTTGAAGGTGAATAGTATCGCATCCAGTCTGCTTAACATCTGCTCCAGGTTTTGTGTATCACTGCCTGAGTTATGCGCATCGATTAACCCCTGTTCAATCTGCTGTCTTAAATGTCCAAGCGGTGTGCGCAGGTCATGTGCAATAGCATCGGTAACTCCGGCAATCGCATGAAAGGAATCTTCTAAGCGTGACAGCATGGTATTGATATGCAGGGCCATATGATCATATTCATCGGCTTTGTTGGATACGGGAACACGCGCGGTCATTTCGCCGGCTTCAACCCGCTGGGCAATGGAGTTAAAGGTGTTAATACGTTTTAAAACACGGTGTGAGAATAGTAAACCTGTGCTTATACCCAGCAGAAGGGCTAATAACAGAGCGATAAGAGAGGCGCTGATAAACTGGTGCTGCAGATCGTATAGGGACTCATCATCGGTAGCAATAACCATGGTACCCTGGGGTAAAACCTGTGAGCAGCCGGAAATAAGGCGGATTTCATCGTATCTGTCCAGCCAGATAGGAAAACGTGCCGTGTCCGGGCAGCTGCTGATGTTTTTAGGCACTGAATTCAGCTGTCCGTAAACATTGTCTGTTGTGATCAAGCTGAGGATATACTGCCGGGAGCTGCCGGCCTGCAGTTCAAACTGTCTGATAAAGTCGCTCTGGTTAAGTTCTTCAGCTAACAGCTTCTGCTGCAAAGCCAGATGATTCATCTGTGTGCTTTGATTACGGCTGATCTGACCGACGCTTAACTGGTAAAGCACCACCAGCAGAATGCCCACAACTAACAGCAGCAGGCTGGTATATAAACGTGTTAAACGCCATACGGAGCTGGCTTGACAGCTATTTTTCCACCATTCGGTAACCCACGCCGCGGACGGTTTCAAGTAACGGGACATGACCATCAAGTTCTACCTTTTTTCGTAATCGTGCAACATGCACATCTATAACATTTGTCTGCGGATCAAAATGATAATCCCATACGGCTTCAAACAGTAAAGAGCGTGATATTACCTGTCCCGCGTGTTCCATTAAATAACGTAATAATTTGAACTCTTTGGGCTGCAGCTGAATTTCAGTCTGCCCGCGATGCACTTTATGAGAAAGCAGATCCATGTGCAGATCAGCAACCTGCAGTTTATTTGACAGCTCTGTACTTTCACCTTTGCGTTTGATTAATATTTCTATGCGTACCAGCAGCTCAGAGAGGGCAAAGGGTTTTACCAGATAATCATCTCCGCCTTCACGCAGTCCTTTAACACGCTCAGCGACACTGTCTAATGCGCTTAGAATCAGCACGGGAGTTTGTTTACCGGCATTTCTTAAGGTGCTTAATACCGACAAACCGTCTAGTTTAGGCAGCATTCTGTCTAATAAAATAAGCTGGTAGTCATGTTCAAGGGCTAAGAATAGTCCGTCTTGACCATTCTCTGCGAGATCAACTTCATAACCCTGCTCCTGCAGAGCTTTAAACAGGTACTGACGGGTGTCAGCACTGTCTTCAACAACTAATATACGCACAAAGCTTCCTTTATATGAACAGTTAAGGCACTGTTATTTAATGACTCTGTCTTTAAACAGACAGCGTCGGCAGATACAGGCTACTGCAATTGATGTTACTAAAGAGCCGTAAAATAGTCGCATGAACAGATCCCAAATCTTTATGATAGTTACATTTTTCATCATATTATCCTTAAGTGATAACTTTGCACCGGCCTGATATAAAACTGATTTATTCTGCCCTGTTTTTAATAAAAATCAGGGCAAAACCGGGAAGACTGCTAATGTTTCATTATCGGGATCATTTCACCTGTTTCAACATCAACAATGACACGTTTACGGCCCTGCTGATCCATTAATTTAAATTTGTAGAAGGTGATGCCTTTTTCATTTTCTAATTCAAATTCAACTAATTCAGCCTTATATTGTTCACGAAGCTGAGCAATCGCTGCCGGCAGGCTGAATTGTGACGTTTCTAATTCTTTTAGCGCCAGGTATTCATCATCATCTAGGCGGCTAAATCCAAGGGTGCTTAAACTGCGGCTCTTTTCTTCCAGTACGGCACCGTCTGCCATGCTTAACTGCAGTTTATATTTCTCCTCTTTCTGCAGGTTAATAACTTCTATCTCATAAGAGCTCTGACCGTCATGGTCATCCACTTCAAATTCGATGATCTGCCCCTGATAGTCATTAGTTACTTTTTCGACAGCCTGTTCCAGAGAGAAAGACGCACGTTTTAATGCAAGTACTGTAAGCGCATCATCGTCTGCCACCGCACTGAAAGAGGTAATAGCCAGTGCTGCGCAGATTAGTTTAGTAAATTTCATTTTTTTATCCTTGTGTCTATTTGATAACTACAGTTTAACCAAGAATGCATGTCAAAAAGGTGGATGAAACATTACAAAAAGTTAATCTTTGCAAAATAATCTGCCGCTGTCTGCAAATATCCATATCTTATTCAGCCTGTTACAAAAATAATTAGGCAGCCTGTGAAATATTTTCTGCACTGCCTTGGTCTAGTATGTAGTTATTGAATGTTTTCAAGGAGAAAACGATGAGGTTAGTTAAATTTTCCGCCCGTGTTCTGGTGCTTCTGTTTTTTGCGGCGATCGGTTCTGCTCAGGCTGAAGAGCAGATTTATACCGGTTTTTTTAATAATAAAGCGGCCTCCGGGTTTGATGTTGTTGCTTATTTTAGTGAGCAGAAACCTGTTGAGGGATCTTCTAAGTTTACTCTGGAATATAAAGGAGCTGAATGGTATTTCTCGACTCAGGAAAACTTAATGCTGTTTAAAGAAAGCCCTGAAAAATATGCTCCTCAATACGGCGGCTACTGCGCCTGGGCAATGGCGCGTAATAAAACTGCACCGGGCAATGCGCCTTTCTGGACAATTTATAAAAACAAACTGTATCTCAATTATGATCAAAGTGTTGTAGATACCTGGCGTGCCGATAAAGATGCCTTTATTAAAAAAGCCGATCAGCACTGGGCAAAAATGGAAAAAGAATAAATATCCGGGTATTGCCGGTCTATAAACATTAAGGATAACAATATGAAAGAGAAGATGATAAGTACAATCAGCTGGTTAATTGTTTTATGGACAAGCAAAGTATTTTTACTTTCACTACCCTATAAATTTACCCTGCATCCGGATACGCAGCATATTTTCGGCACAATCGGGCAGTGGATGAACGGCATCTTAGGTGATGCTGCCGGTACCTGGTTCAGCAGCTACGGTTCCTATGTGGTGGGAGCTTTTGAATTAATCACTGCGCTTATTTTACTCTCTCCGGTGCTGTTCTGGATGTTAACTAAGATCCGGATTATTGCCGGTGCTCCCAGTCAGTCAATGATGCATGCAGTCGGTGGTTTGATGGCGTCAGGTGTTATGGCCGGTGCGGTGTTCTTTCATCTGTTTACCCCCTTAGGTATTGAAGTGATTCATGAAGGACAGAGTGATCACGGCAGCCTCTTTTATGCGGCCGTTTCAATTCTGATTTTTGGCTTTCTTTTATTTGTTATCAACTATATGCAGCTGCAGTCAGTCAAGCTCAAAGAGGAGTAGGCCGTTGTTAATTAGAGCGTTTCTGGTTATTGCATATATAACGCACTGCTGCCGGCTGCGTACCGCCCCCTGGAAATATTTCCAGCTCAATGCGCCGTATTTTAACGAGCAGCGCAGTCTATTTTCCAAATTAGATATGGATAAGAATATTCCGGAGCAGTGGCGTCTGGAGCAGTTTGTCGATTTTTCTCAGAAAAATCCGCAGAGTTATCCGGTTTTTGTAAAACCTGAATGGGGGCAGAATTCCCGGGGTATATCCCGCGCCGATAATCCTGCACAGCTGCAGGTCATTCGTAAACGGCGTACAGCAGAGCATCCTCGTTACCTTATTCAGCAGGCGGCACCGGGTAAGCGTGAATTTGAAGTGTTTGTTATTCCTTCAGACAGCAACAGCGGACAACCCGCGGTTTTATCGATTACTGAAACTTGTAATAAAAGTGAAGGGCCTTTAGCTGTTAACGGTATATACAATAAAAATACGTTTTACCGGGATTTGTCTGAGCATATAACGGCAGATCAGAAAAATACAATCTGGCGCCATCTGAGCCGGATAGGGAAGTTTCGTATTGCCCGCTACGGTATCCGTGCAGATTCCATTGAAGCTTTGACTGCCGGACGGTTTCATATTATTGAAATTAATCTGTTTTTGCCTATGCCTTTAGTGCTGCTGGTTAAGCAGGTGAGTATTTACCAGAAAATAAAATTTGTATTAAGCGCCATGAAACATCTTGCTGCTGTGACCAAAACGATTCCATCGTCACAGGTCGTTAAACCCGTATTTTTTAAAAAACTAAAATGTTCACGTGCTTTAAAAGCGCTGACTAAGAACGAGGCTTCATGATTAAACAGCTAAAAAAGCTTATTTATCAATGGATAAGCAAAACATTTATGGACGGGTGCAGTAATTATAACAGCCTGCAGGTGCGTAAAAGCTGCCGCAGTAAAGAGCAGGCTCGAGATGTGTTTGCTTCGGGAAATATTCCTCATGCACAGGGACTGATTTTTTTTAATCCTTTTAAAGCAGTACAGTTTGCTAAAGAATTTGGTTTTCCATTAGTGATTAAACCGAATGTCAGTGGTTTTTCACGCGGCAGTCACTTTCCTATTAAAAACTATCAGGAGCTGTGCAAAGCGATATTTTTTGCCAAGTTATGGTGGCCTTATACCGTTGTTGAGCAGTATCTGCAGGGCAATAATTATCGGGTAGTCGCAGCGAATGGTAAAATTATGTCGGTGCTGCAGCGCTATGCACCTTTTGTAAATGGTGATGGTAAAGCCACTATCAGTCAGTTAATTGATCAGGAAAATGCGCTTCGGGAGTCTATGGGGCTTTATCCGTGCATGTCGCCGCTGCAGAAAGGCCCGCAGACTTTGTCTTTTTTAGCTAAGCAGGGTTATAACTTATCAACTGTCCCGCAGTTAGATGAACAGGTGACACTGTTTTACCGCATATCACTGGCGCCGGGCGGCGTGGTTAGGGTAATAGATAAAAGTACCTTACCGGAAGCCAACCAGACACTGTTTAAAGATGTATTAAAACTGTTTGATGCTAATATCCTCGGCATTGACGTGATTTTAGAAAAAGGCATTGAAACAGATTTTCGCGAGCAGAAATGTATATTTTTAGAAGTTAATTCCCGTCCCTATCTGAAAATGCATGCTTATCCTCGTTACGGCAAAGCGGAAGATCTTTCCGGTGACTTTGAACAGCTTGAGCAGCTGGATATCCAGCAGTCAGATACTTATTAATGGCCGGTTTAAGTCGTACTTTTTATCTGTTTTCAGGTATCCATTCATTTCTTCTCGGTTTACTGCCGATCTTTATCCCGGTTATTCTCTGGGATAAAGGTTTAAGCATATCCGCTATCTCTTATTTTATTGCCCTGACTGCAGTTGGTTTTATTATTGCGCTAAGTTTCTGGGACAGGTTACGTGCTTTGTCTAACTGGACAGTGATCATCGCTTTATCTTTTCTCTTTGAGGCATTGCTGGTGATGCTGTTGTTGTGGGATTCGCAGTGGTTGTTATTGTCCGTAGGAGCACTGCTTAACGGTGCCGCCGGTTGTTTTTACTGGTCAACGCAGCGTATTTTATTTCAGTCTATAACCCAGGCTAACAACAGCGGCGACACATTTGGAAACTTTCAAATCCTGGTGGTTTTTGCTTTAAAAGCAGGTATTTTAATCGGCAGTTATCTGCTTGATGCTGAGTTTCTTAAAACCCTGCTTTTTATCTCATTAGCTATCTCGCTTGGCGGTTACTGGTTATTAAACCGCAGTTTAAAAAATGTCCGCGAGTTGTTGAACAGTACTCAGCCTAAGGCCTTTACACTTACGGATATAGTGCAGTTTAAAGACAGCTACCGCTCTAAACTTATCTTTCTAACCGATGGGTTATTTTTGTTTCTAGAAAGCTACTTCTGGATGCTGTCATTATATCTGCTTACCCAGGAAAACATTATGCAGCTGGGAGTGTTAGTGGTGTGTTTAAGTCTCTTATTAGCACTGATTTTTTTCGTGATTAAAAAACGCATCGATTATATGAATGCACAACGCATATTTATTATCTCGATATTCGGTTATGCCTTTTCATGGTTTTTACGTGGTGAGTTAACTACGCAGGAAGGGCCGATTATTTTATATAGCGGCATGCTCTTGATTGCGTTCTTAAGCAGTTTTTTCCGTCTGGCCTTTAATAAACGCTTTTATGATTTAGCATCGAGAGATAATCCGGTTAGGTATATTCTCTGTAAAAGCTACTACTCGCAGTTTATGCTGGTGGGCTTTTTCAGCCTGATTGCACTGCTTTCTTCAATGGGGGCGGATCCGTTAAGACAGCTGCAGATATTGTATGATTTAGCGCTGCCGTTAGTTTTTGTCTACCTGCTCTATGGTGTTCACAAAGAGCCGGTAAAAACGCCGGCATAAGCCGGCGCAAAGATTATTAAAAGTAATAACCTTAATCCATCAAGTGTTCCAGGACGTAAACTAGTTCATTACGCTTAACGACTTCTTTGCAGGCTAAGCAGATACCCGGCATAAATGATTCACGATGCTGTTGAAGGTCATATGC
>NZ_AUAM01000010.1 GCF_000428725.1 Psychromonas aquimarina ATCC BAA-1526 | reverse complement strand
CCCCCGGTATCTGCAGGCTTGCCTGGCCAATGCAGAGCTGCAGTGAACTTGCTTGAGCGGGTGGTTTGGTAGTATTCACTTTAATAAATGATGGTTCGGCATTACCTTGTGTGAGTATCTTTCTCCGGCTGTAGAATGATTTTGGGCTTAATTGATTATTATTGCAGAATTCCACCACGGATAACCCGCTTGCCTGCTGCTGTTCAATAAGTGCGGTCCACTTCTGACGTGTTTTTTCCTGCATGTGTATCTCCAATAATGAGTTTGGAGATACTGTAATGAACTACGCGAGGCAGGTGAATGTGCTGTTTGCCGGACGATTACTATAACGGTGCACAGGCAACACAATTAACGGCAAATACGCCTTACCTGTTAGATAGAGATTCGGCAGGTTTAGGGCATAGTGTACTTAATCAGCTTAACGGGCAAGCGCGTAAATTAACTGAACTCTCATTTTCATTAGGTGCGGATAATGTCATGGCGCTGTCTGCGGTTAGTGCAAAACTTAAAAATGAAAGCAGCAATATAATAGGTACAACAGCTTCTTTATATACAGATAAAATGGGTAACTTCTCTAAAGCGATTAAAGCCTACCAAGATGCGCTGATGGAATATCGAGACGTTTCGCGCTCGCAAGGCTACCATAGATCAATGAGCACCAGTTCAAGTGCAGTTCGACAAGCTAAACAAAAAGCCATTGCTGCTTTTAATCGGATGCAGGAACGCTTTGCGGTTGAATTAGAAGCCGTAAACAGCGGCTCAAAAGCAAAGCGCGGCACAGTACTCAGCAGTGCTGAAAGAGGCACCAGCATTGCCAGAAGCAGCCGCAGCGTTGCTAAGCTGGATATTAGTAATCAGGCAAAAGCACATGATTTAGTCAAATTCAGCCGGTATGCCAAAGGACTGGGTAATGGTCTCGCACTTATTGATTTTGGGAGTCGTATTGGTAAAGTCCATAACAGTTATCTAGCGGGTGAAAACTGGCACCGAAAATTATTTATTGAATCAAGTAGTTTTGCTGCAAGCGCACTTACAGCATCCACCATTATGTCCTACGGACTTGCATTTTTCACTGTTGCTACACCGCTCGGCTGGGTTTGCCTTATTGCCGTTGCCGCTGGCGGGGCAATGCTAATGAACGATTACTTGCAGGAAAATAGTGGCAGAAAGTACGATAGTTTAATGGATAATTTGAGGTAGGTGGTATGAATGAAATAGAGGATACTTTATTGACAATTGGACTGATCGGGTTATTTTTCACCATGATTTTATATGTCTTATTTGGACAGGTTACAGTACGTAAACTGCGTAAAAACAAAGAGACTAAAGATAGTTTGGGGATCGAGTTTGCCAGTGGTTGGGATATCTTAAATGTGGCACTTGCATTGTCACGCCCTAAGTGGTTAGAGAAACGCATTATGGCGTCTCCAACCGCACATTTTGCAGCTGATGCTAAAGTGCTTTACCAATACACCAATCGTTTTGATCGTATCTTAGGAAGGTTGTTTTCTTTTTTCTCCCTTACTACCACGTTAATGCTGCTTGCTCTTGCACTCGCTGATGCTGTAGGTTTGTTTGATTAAGCGTGATTGAGTGCCAGTTTTTTAGTTTTAAAGGACTGATAAGATTGAGGTTATCTTGTTCCCATGCTCTGTGTGGCAATGCATAGATTTTGTGTCTGGTGGTTCATTCGTATGAATTCCCACGCGGAGCATGGGAACTAGTTATCCTTAAATTTGGTCTTGCTTTCTTCACGGTAGCCACACCTATCGGCTGGGTTTGCCTTATTGCCGTTGCGGCTGGTGGGGCAATGCTTATGAATGATAAGATACAAGACAAAAGTGGACAGTTCTATGATCGCTTAATGAATAATTTAGTGCCTGCATTATGATAATTGATGATATTTTTCTATTCGGCATCGCTATATTTGGTGCATTTTTTTCAATGATATTCTATGTGTTATTTGGACAAGTTACTGTACGTAAACTGCGTAAAAATAAAGAGACTAAAGACAGCCTGGGAGGGGAATTTGCCAGTGGTTTGGATGTTTTAAATGTAGCAGGCGCTTTAACTCGTCCTAAGTGGCTAGATAAGCGTATCATGGCCTCCCCAACCGCACATTTTGCGGCTGATGCTAAGGTTCTTTATAAACATACAAATCTTTTTGATCGTATCTCAGCGAGAATATTCTGCATTGTTTTCTACAGTACGGGAACTTTTTCGCTAGCCTTGGCACTCGCTAACTTCTTCGGACTGTTTGATTAAATATAAGCAATTATTTCAATGCATTATGAATGAAACTGGGATTATTTTACTGACAATTGCACTGTTCGGATTATTCTTTACCATGATTTTATATGTCTTATTTGGACAGGTGACGGTACGTAAACTGCGTAAAAACAAAGAGACTAAAGATAGTTTGGGAATCGAGTTTGCCAGTGGTTGGGATATTTTAAATGTGGCACTTGCATTGTCACGCCCTAAGTGGTTAGAGAAATGCATTATGGCGTCTCCAACCGCATATTTTGCAGCTGATGCTAAAGTGCTCTACCAATATACCAATCGTTTTGATCGTATCTTAGGAAGGTTGTTTTCTTTTTTCTCCCTTACGACCACGTTAATGCTGCTTGCTCTTGCACTCGCTGATGCTGTAGGTCTGTTTGATTAAGCGTGATTGAGTGCCAGTTTTTTAATTTTAAAGTACTGATAATATTGAGGTTATCTTGTTCCCATGCTCTGTGTGGCAATGCATAGATTTTGTGTCTGGTGGTTCATTCGTATGAATTCCCACGCGGAGCATGGGAACTAGTTAACGAAAAATGAGCGTCATTTTACCGCTGAGCAAGTCACCGGGATAGTATCTGTAATAGAAGCTGGGCGTTTATCCCGCGGTTTGAAAACCAACTTAGCCCATAACCAGCATGTAAAAAATATAATTCAAAGCAAGCGGCTGACATTGTTCACGATGGAAAGGAGAACTCTGAGCCTGTTTGCCCTAAATGTGGATCTGCAATGACATTAAGAGAAGCTAAAAAAGGCAAGAACGCTGGTAATCAATTCTGGGGCTGCACTAACTTCCCTCAATGTAGAAAAGTTATTGGCGTAAATTAAAAGCCAAGGGTTTACCTCGTTCTCATGTCTGCACTGTAACGCATAGTTTTGTGCTTGGCGGTTCGTTTATATGAATTCCCACGCGGAGCATGGGAACTAGTGAAACTATTTGAAAAAGAATGTTAGCAAATAACGGCTGAGGGATTAAGCCGCTATTTGATAACACTCTTTCCCTGAGTGCTTTGCTTTACGATTGAATGATCCTTTTCCTTTTTTTGCTTTCACGACTCTCATGCAGAAAACCTTACTTGTTACTAGTGCACCAAGTGCAGAGTGGTTGATCGTACCTCGTGCAAGGTCTGTCTGTTTTTGTTCCTGGCTGAGCTTTGGAGCTTTTGCCGTTTTTTTCTGTTTAGCCATTTGTTGTATTCTCCTTTGTAGGTACAGGCAGTCTAGCATTTTAATGCGGAGTTTAAAAACTAACTTAGCCTTAAATGCGCCTCGGAAATAGTATTAAGGAAAGCCAGAAAGAGGAAAAACGCAGTAAAAAGCCAGGGTCTTGTATTTTACTTAATATAAGCATCATACAAGACCTGCGCCTATAGCTGCTCTTTTAAGATATTAGGTTCAATTGTTGAAAAAGAGGTTTCTACTTGCTGTTAACTATTTTTTTAAACCCATCGTTTGTCGGGTGTAATTCATCTCCCCATTCATTTACTTCTAATACATTGAAGCTGTTAACGACGTAAAAGTTGTTAAAGTCATCTTCTAACTTCAGCTGCATGTTCTGAAGTGTCGTTAATAAATGGTCGGTAATGTCTTGATGTAGTGCGACTGGGATCTTTCGCTCATCAAGTGAAGGTTTCATCCAAGTCCCGGATTCTTTAATGCCCATAATGCGATCTCTTGATACGGGCAAAGGTTAGTATGGGTTTAATACTTGAGGCGTTAGCGATTAAGTGCCGCGTTAAAATTGCTTAGCGTGACAACGTCACCGGTAGTCATGCTGTCGATATGGATGTCGCCAATCCGAACTCTTACCAGTCTTAATGTGGCAAAGCCCACGGCAGCTGTCATTTTTCTTATCTGACGATTTTTTCCTTCACAGAGAGTGATAGATATCCAGCTAGTCGGCCCATGTCTAGGATCGCGGATTTTACGGCCGCGAGTGGGGAGCTGAGGCTCACCGTCCAGCTTGAACGCTTTACAAGGCTGTGTTAGATATTTGCTGCCGTTAATACCAATCTCTACACCATTTTGAAGCAGTGACATTGCGGCCGCAGTGATCGCTCCATCAACTTGTACGTAGTACTCTTTCTCTATACCTTTGCTTCTGACTTTGTAACTCATCATTCCATCGGTAGTGAGTAACAATAACCCTTCGGAGTCGTGATCTAATCGCCCGATTGCCATAGTTTTATCGGGGAAGTTAAATAGTTCGCCAAGTAGATGTTTCTTCTTTCGCGGCTCAGGTAAAAACTGACTTAAAAAACCATATGGCTTAAATATTTTGAAGTGCTGGTAACTTTGCTTTGGCTCTGCCAGCTCTGTTAAACAGGTTTGGTTAGTGGTTGGCATTAAACATGGCCTTAATCGTAAAATCTGAGTGGTAGCGCATTATACGGTTAGTCTGGGTTAGATGCACTGAGTATGCTGACTGGCTAAATTCAGTGTTTTTTTGAGCTGCTGTGGAGTGGTGAATAATTAGTTTCAGCCTGTCCTTCATTTACTAAAAGTTAGACATTAGCGCTTTTAACCACGCAGCGTTTGCCTTGAAATGTTAAGTTGGTCAAAAAATGTCTATAAAAATCAAGGTGCTGTTGTTCTTTATCATTATACCCCTGCATTCATAGGGTATTATTAAAAAACAATATGTTAAGAATAAGTGTAAATATTGTTAATTCCCTGCTGTGTGACGGTTTCGTTCAGCAATACTAAAAACAGCGATCTGTTTTCGCTGTGACCAAGTTTAGTCCACCATTTTATACCAATTCGCCTATTAACAAGGGACTGGGGCTCAGGTAAGTAAAGCGGTGCTGTCAAACGTCATTGGGCGTTTGACAGCAAGTTAATACACAGATAAGAGAACGCGAATATGTTTAAAGAATATGATTTTGATACAGCGCTTAAAGTAATAGAAAAAAACACTCATTTAAGAGGGGGCTTGGTTGAGACACTGCGAAATTTAGCCGATACCTTTGGTTATATTAATGAAGAGTTATATCCAGTATTAGCAGATACTTTCAGCCAGTCTGAAGCAGGGGTGCTGGGGGTTGTTAGTTTTTATCATGATTTCAAAACTAAGCCAAGAGCAAAAAATGTGATAAAAGTTTGTATGGCTGAAGGGTGCTATGCGAGAAAATCTAAGAATATGATTAAAGTTTTGTGTGACACATTAGAAACAGATATTGGTGAAAAGAGAGAAGATGGAGAGTTTGAAATAGAAGAGGTTTTTTGTTTAGGCAACTGTGCAGTTGGTCCGAATATTGTTGTGAACGATAAACTTTATGCTGAGGTAACTAGCGATAACGTAAAAAACATCATCAATAAAAATTGTAAAGGAAAATAGATAATGATTAAGATTTATGTTCCGTTAGATACCACATCTGTCTCTTTAGGTGCTGATGAAGTTGCTGAAGAAATTACACTGCTCGCAAAACAAAACAATCAAGATATTCAAATTGTCCGCAACGGCTCCTGGGGACTTTTCTGGTTAGAAACACTCGTTGAAGTAGAAGTTAATGGTAAGCGTATCGCCTATGGCCCAGTCAAAGAAAAAGATGTCGCAGGGTTGTTTGATGCTGACTTTTTAAACGGCGGTGAGCATCCATTAAGAGTGGGGGATATTACTAAAGTACCTTACCTTGCTAAGCAGACAAGACTCTGTTTTAAGCGTGTTGGTTTAGTTGACCCAATGGATATTGATGATTACATCAAACATGGTGGTTTTACTGCTCTTAAAAAGGCGCTTGTTGCAGCACCAGAAAGCCTGATTAAAGAGATGGAACACTCAGGTTTAAGAGGTCGAGGCGGCGCGGCATTCCCATCTTACCTAAAACTGCAGGCAACCAAAGATGCGGTTGATGATGAAAAATTTGTTGTTTGTAACTTTGATGAGGGTGACTCAGGCACATTTTCAGATCGAATGATGGGTGAGGGTGACCCGTTTATGATTTTAGAAGGCATGTTTTTAACTGCGTTAGCAGTAGGTGCAAACGAGGGGTATATCTATCTTCGTTCTGAATATCCAATCGCACGAAAAGTGTTAAATAACGCCATTAATGTTGCCCGCAAAACAGGCTGGCTTGGTAAAAATATCCAAAACAGTGGTAAAAATTTTGATATCCATCTGCGTGTTGGTGCCGGCTCCTATGTTTGCGGTGAAGAGACTGCGCTGTTAAATAGTTTAGAGGGTAAACGCGGCACGGTTCGTGTGAAACCGCCATTCCCTGTTCACAAAGGTCTATTTGGAAAACCAACGGCACTGTTCAATGTTATCTCGCTAGTCAGTATGGTGCCGATTATTGAAGACGGCGGCAAAGCGTATGGCAAACTTGGATATGGTCGCTCTCGCGGTACTTGTCCATTCCAGCTCAGCGGCAACATTAAATACGGCGGTTTAGTTGAATTACCATTTGGTATCACGGTGCGGGATATTATCGATGATTTTGGCGGCGGTTTAGAGTTTTCTTTTGATGGTGCAAGAGATGTTAAATTAGTACAGATAGGCGGGCCGCTTGGTTACCATATGTCTAAAAACGATTTAGATAACCCTCTGGATTACGAGCACTTTAAAACACTCGGCGGCCATATCGGTCATGGCGGGATCATCGTGATGGGTCATGATGCAAGTGCTAAAGAGTTAGCGCATTTTGCCTTTGATTTCTGTGCGTTAGAGTCATGCGGCACCTGTACCCCTTGTCGTATTGGTTCAAGGCGTGGTGCTGAGATGATGGAGCAAATTATCTCAGGTGAGTCTGTAAATGAAAATATTATTCTCATAAAAGAGCTCTGCGATACCATGACGCAAACGTCATTATGTGCATTAGGCGGGATCACCGCAGTGCCGGTTTTAAGCTTGATTAAAAACTTTCCCAATGAGTTTGAAGATCGTTACAACAAATATGTGAGAAGATAATTATGCAGCTAACCAACGCAAAAAATATCATCAATGTTAAATGTGATTACGGCACGCCGGCGGTTGACTCTAAAAAAGAGGTTACCTTAACTATCGATGGTCAAACTGTTACCGCCTTTGAAGGTGAGTCTGTGATGCGCGCCGCTTTAAAAGCAGGCATTAATATACCAAGACTTTGTGCAACTGATAGTCTCAAACCGATTGGCGGCTGCAGGCTATGTATTGTTGAAATTGAAGGTGCAAGAACCACTCCTTCTTGTACTGCACTTGTTGCAGAGGGACTGGTTGTTACAACGGAGAGTAAAGAGCTGTTTAAGCTGAGAAAGAACTTACTGGATCTGTATATCTCTGAGCATCCCTTAGAGTGTTTAGTTTGCTCAGCAAATGGTGACTGTGATTTACAGACACTGTGTGCCCAGCATGGTGTGAGGGGCTCGCGCTTTTTAGTGGAAGAGCGTAAACCCCATAAACCAGTTATTGATAAATCAGCACCTTATTTTGACTATGAAAGCAGCAAATGTATCAGCTGTTATAAATGTGTAAGGGTGTGTATCGAAACACAAGGTACCTTTGCATTAACCGTTAAGCATAGAGGACTTCATTCTGAAGTTTGTCCGGGCCTGTTTGATTTTAAAAACTCTATCTGTGTTTCATGTGGTAAGTGTGTTGAGGTTTGTCCTACCGCTTCATTAAATGAAAAAAGCATGGTTAACATGGGCTTGCCTTCAAACAAAGTTGCAACGACCTGTGCCTATTGTGGTACTGGCTGTGGTTTAGTGGTTGAAACTAAAATGGACGAGGTGGTTCGAATTACACCTAACGGCAATACACCTGCAAACAAGAATCATCTCTGTGTTAAAGGCCGCTTTGCTTATGATTACGTTTCCCATAAAGAGAGAATTACAGAACCGTTAATCCGTGAGAGCATCAATGATCCGTGGAAAAAAGTGAGCTTTGATGAAGCATTTGAATTTATTGCCAAAGGTTTTAATAAAATTAAAGGTGAGTATGGCAATGAAGCACTTGGCTCATTAGCGTCTTCCCGTTGTACCATCGAAGAGGTGTATGCCCTTCAAAAGCTCAATAGAACTGCGTTTGCTAATAATAATGTTGATAACTGTGCAAGACGGTGTCACTCACCTACGGGTTACGGTTTAGAGCAGACACTGGGTACAAGTTCAGGTACACAAGATTTTGATAGTATTGAACATGTTGATGTGTTTTTAATTGTTGGTGCAAATCCAACCAATGCTCATCCTGTTGTTGGTGCGCGTTTGAAAAAACGTATGCGTGTTAATAGTGTCAAAACAGTTGTGATTGATCCAATGGAGACAGAACTGGTTAACTCTCCACTCATTAAAGCTGATGTTCATTTACAAATAAAGCCGGGTACAAATGTAGCTGTATTAAACTCTATTGCGCATGTTTTGGTGACCCAAAACCTTGTTAATAAAAAGTATATTAAGGAGCACTTGGATAAAACACATGTACAAAAATATATGGAGTTTATTAAACAGGAGCAACACAGCCCAGAGTATGTTGCAGAAATTGCAGGGGTTTCAAGCTACGAAATTGTTAAAGCTGCCAATATTTATGCTTCTAGCGATAGAAGCTCCATCTTTTATGGTTTAGGTGTCACCGAACACGCGCAGGGTTCTGATGGTGTAATGACGCTTGCTAATCTTGCTATGTTAACTGGAAACCTAGGGCGTAACGGCACTGGGGTAAATCCTTTACGTGGTCAAAATAACGTACAAGGTGCTTGTGATGTAGGGGCTTACCCTCACTCCACTATTGGTTATGAAGATGTGACAAGTCAAAAAGTTGCAGACAAATACAGCAAAGCATGGGGTGTTAAGCAGAGCACGAAAGCGGGGCAGAAAATGCCCGAGATGATTGATAGTGCACTGCAAGATAAGTTTAAAGGCTTCTTCATTCAAGGTGAAGAGATCATGCAGTCTGAGCCAGACTTACCGCGTATTGCTAAAGCGTTATCTAAAATGGATTTCGTTGTTCAATTAGATCTGTTTTTAAATGAAACATCTGCTTTTGCGCATGTATTTTTACCTGGCTGCTCTTTCCTAGAGAAGGATGGGATATTTATTAATGCAGAAAGACGACTTAACCGCGTAAGAAAAGCATTAAAACCTAAAGTTGAGCTGCAGGAGTGGGAAATTATCTCTAAAGTTGCAGCTGCGATGGGCTACGATATGCACTACAACTCTTCAGAAGAGATTTTGGATGAGATGAAAGGTCTATGGGATGGTATTAGTGAGGTTAGCTACGATAAAATAGACCAGCTTGGCGGCGTGCAATGGCCTTGTAATAAAGCCAACCCGAACGGCTCTCCTATTCTGCATCAAGATAAAATTATCAGAAAAGGCGGTGGTGCACTGCAGATATGTGATTATCAGGAAACAAGTTCGGCTGCTGATGTCGACTTTCCTTTTACATTAATTACAGGCCGTGTTTTGGTACATTACAATGTAGGGACGCAGACACGGAGAACGAAAAACAGTGAATGGCATGATAAAGATGAGTTGTTAATTCATCCAGGTGATGCTGAGCCGCTATCTTTGAAAAGCGGCGATCTGGTGAGCTTAACAAGTCGAACTAATGAGATCACCATTCCGGTTCGCCTTTCTAAGAAAGTGAAAACGGGGACTCTGTTTACCTCTTTCCATCACCCTGATACGGCCATCAATGCCATACAGGGCTGGGATAAAGATAAAGCGACTAAATGCCCTGAGTTTAAGGTTACTGCGGTTAAAATTGCAGCGACTGACGCTTTGTCAGAGTGGCAGGTTTCTCGAAACGAACAGATAGAAAAGCAGAAAAATTTTTTTGAAGCTGCTCTTGAGGAATCGCTTGAGTAATTGAATAACGCAGACTGTTTTTATTTAAAGAATATCTTCGATAAAAACAGTCTGCTTTCAATCTACTAATGAGTTATCAAAACGCGGAAAATAAAACGGATAATTTGTCCTGACACACTTTATTAAAAAGAGTAATGAATGCACTACAAAAAAGAGAGTGATAATCCTCTCGCAGTAAAGGTGATGCCTAAACAGCATTATCAATGTCAGTCAGCAGAACTGCAGAAAGAGCAATGGAATAAGAAACTTAAAGAAGACATTATCGTTGTAGAGGAGCCGCTGCAGATCAGTTTGTCTTATTATGACTTAGCAAGTGAACAGTACCAGACAAATACACTTTCAATTACGATGCGTACCCCTGGTCATGATCGTGAATTGATTCATGGTTTTTTATTATGTGAAGGTATCATAAACGAAAAAAATGATATTACAGGTTGTGAATTTAATACACAGCAGCATCAAGGCAACGCGGTATGTGTCGTCTTAGCAAAGCATGTACAGCCGAATTGGCGAGCTATTGAGCGCCAGTTTACCAGTCATTCAAGTTGTGGTATTTGTGGTAAAACGTCGTTAAACGCACTGCAGCTCAAAGCCCCGGTATCGACTGAAAATAAAACAACAATTAATAGGCAAAATATTTTCCAGCTACCTGAGCTGTTACGACAGCATCAAACTATTTTCTCCCAAACGGGCGGCTCACATGCTGCTGGTTTATATTCTGCTGATCAGTTTCTCGCAGCCGCTGAAGATATCGGACGCCATAATGCCGTTGATAAAGTCATTGGTATGAACTGTTTAACGGAAACTAGCAATGAAGAAATGATACTGGTGCTGAGCGGGCGTATTAGTTTTGAATTAGTACAAAAAGCGATCATGGCCAATATTCATATAATAGTTGCAGTTGGCGCTCCTTCTGCCCTTGCTGTCAAGGCGGCTAAAAAATTCAATGTCACCTTAATCGGCTTTACCAAAACCGACAGTTTCAATGTTTATCATGGCGACTGGCGGGTATTAGCAGCTTAATAACGGCACCAGCATTTGTACGATAACCTGCCGATGACACTAGGATCTGTTGAGCTTTGCAGTTTAAATTTTGTTCGCCTCACGCATTTTGAGCGAGGCGGGTGAAACAAATAATAGGCTGAGAAAAGTATTTTTTTACCCATTCAAGACCAGCAAACGCACGATATTGATTCATCTCTAAATGAGTATTCATGGTGCCTCCAAAAGTTTAAAGAGGGGGCATGTCTGAATGGCACTGCATTAAGGGATGCCCCAGTGTTTTCGGGGCTTTGGATGACTGAATACATTTTACATACTTAGTAAATCCCCTAAAAACATGAGCTTAATGGATTAGGTTGAATTATCGCTGCATGT
The DNA here is from genome assembly GCF_000428725.1 of Psychromonas aquimarina ATCC BAA-1526. GTDB lineage: Bacteria > Pseudomonadota > Gammaproteobacteria > Enterobacterales > Psychromonadaceae > Psychromonas > Psychromonas aquimarina. Next base: position 155,329 of record NZ_AUAM01000010.1, on the reverse strand, counting down.
GAAATTACTCTGAAAAACCTATTATCCATAGATTTTAGGCTTAACAGTAGTGAGATAAAATATTCCGTTCAAAGTAACAAAATGTTAGCCGCACTTACTATCCCCACAATTCAAACACGTCAAACACCCGTCTTTCATAATTGCGGCTTTGCGGCTGCATTTATTGCATAGTTGGGCTGAAGGTGGAAAACTACCACTTTGCTCTGCACTATCTGCCCTTGCTAGCTCTTGTTTTTTAGCATCAACCAAGGCTTGCTGATGCTCATCTAAGCCATCGATTTTTAATAAGCCAATTTGAATCAAGTGGCGTTCAATCACATCTCCAATACTGGCGATCAATGACGGTACGTATTTGCCTTGATCCCAAAAACCACCTTTTGGATCAAATACAGAGCGAAGCTCTTCAACAATAAAAGCCACATCGCCGCCTTTACGGAATACCGCAGACATAATGCGGGTCAGTGCTACAATCCATTGGTAGTGATCGAGGCTTTTTGAGTTGATAAATATCTCAAATGGACGACGTAATTCATGCTCTGTACCTGGGTTTAATACGATGTCGTTGATCGTGATAAACAGGGAGTGCTCAGAAATATGCTCTGGTGTTTTCAGCTTGTAGGTTGAACCCAGTAGTTGTTCCGGGCGCTCTACCAATTCATGCATATGCACGATATTTGAATCAAGTGCCTTTTGCTGCTCTTGCTGTGCCTGTTCTTCTTCGTTTTGTACCCGGTAACCAACAATGTTACCTGAAATTTTTGTAACCATAATTTTGTCCTTTTACTTTAACCTTTATGCTGTCTTAGCCAACTCAACGGTTGAATATTGAGGGTTCAGAATTTACCTTAGAACTTACCGTAATAACCTTCTTTAAGCGCATCATACAGGTTTGCAGCTGTATGCGTTTCGCCGTCATATTCAACTTCTTCATTACCTTTCACTTCGATTTTAGAGCCGTCTTCTAAGGTAAATTCGTAAGTGGTATTTTCTAGATCTTGCTCTTTCACCAATACACCTTGGAAGGCTTCTGGATTAAAGCGGAATGTGGTGCAGCCTTTCAGACCTTTGTCATAGGCGTACATATAGATTTCTTTAAATTCATCATAGGGGAAGTCCGTTGGGACATTCGCTGTCTTGGAGATCGAGGAGTCAATCCAACGTTGTGCCGCAGACTGGACATCAACATGCTGCGCAGGGGTGATATCGTCGGCTGTGATAAAGTAGTCAGGCAGCTGCTGAGCAGGATCATCGGAACAGGGGATCGCATCCTGATTGATTAATGCCCGATAAGCGAGGAGCTCATAGCTATAGACTTCGACATTTTCTTTGGTCTTTTTACCTTCACGAATGACGTTACGGCTATAGTGGTGGGCAAAGCTAGGCTCGATACCATTGCTGGCATTATTGCCCAGTGATAAAGAGATGGTTCCTGTCGGGGCGATGGAGCTATGATGGGTAAAGCGTGCCCCATGCTCAATAAGCAGGGTTACCAGCTCTGGCTCTACTTCGGCCAGCCGCTGCATATAACGGCTATAACGGCTGTGTAGAACCTTACCTTTGAGCTTATCGCCTACTTTAAATCCATCTTTGGCCAACTGAGGTTGACGGCGCAGCATTTCAGCTGTGACTTGAAAGTCCTCTTCCATGATGGGGGCAGGGCCTTTCTCCCGGGCCAAATTCAGTCCTTCACGCCAGCCCTCAACAGCCATGACCTGAGAAACCTCTTCGGTAAAGGCGACTGAAGCAGTACTACCATATTTAATACCCAGCATGGTCAGGGTTGAGCCTAAGCCTAAGAAACCCATGCCGTGACGGCGTTTATGGGCAATCTCATAACGCTGCTGCTCTAGGGGTAACTGGTTGATCTCTATTACATTGTCGAGCATGCGTGTAAAGACAGCGATCAAGCGTTTATAACCCTCCCAGTCAAAACTAGCCTTGTCGGTAAAGGGGTTCTTAATAAAACACGTTAAGTTGACCGAACCTAGCAGGCAGGCTCCATAGGGCGGCAGTGGCTGTTCTCCGCAAGGGTTGGTTGCGCGGATATTTTCGCAAAACCAGTTATTGTTCATCTGGTTGACTTTATCGATCAGAATAAAACCCGGCTCGGCATAGTCATAAGTTGATGCCATGATGACCTCCCACAGTCGGCGGGCTGGCAGCGTCTTGTAGATCCTGCAGGCTACTTCATCGCGATCATTACAAACAAAGCCGTCTTTAATGGGCCAGTCACACCATTTAATGATCGATCTATCATCGATGCTCAGATTGTCCTCGATAATCTCTTTTTCAAGGATGGGGAACAATAACTGCCAGTCGCCGTCTTGTTTAACTGCTTCGATGAAATCTTCTGTGATCAGCAATGATAGATTGAATTGGCGCAAGCGGCCGTCTTCGCGTTTGGCCTGAATAAATTCAATGATATCGGGGTGACGGACATCCATGGTTCCCATCTGCGCCCCGCGGCGGCCGCCGGCTGACGAAACGGTAAAGCACATTTTGTCGTAGATATCCATAAATGACAACGGTCCGGAAGTGTAAGCTCCTGCGCCGGAAACAAAGGCTCCCCGCGGACGAAGGGTAGAAAAATCGTAGCCGATACCACAACCGGCTTTGAGTGTTAACCCTGCTTCATGCACCTTGCTTAAAATATCATCCATGGAGTCTGATATGGTGCCTGAAACGGTACAATTAATGGTGGATGTGGCAGGCTTATGCTCAAAGGCTCCTGCATTGGATATGATACGTCCTGCTGGAATGGCTCCGTGACGTAATGCCCAAAGAAACTCCTTTTGCCATTTTTTCGAATCTGACTCTGATTCAGCGAGGGCTTTGGCGACTCTTTGATAAGTATCATCAATGGTTTTATCGACGGCTTTACCATCTTTAGTCTTCAAGCAGTATTTGCTTTCCCAGATATCCAGGGATGTGGATTGCAGTGGAATTGCACAAACCGGATTCGGTTGTGAGGCTGTGGCATTGGCGGTTTTTTCCATGGGTTACACCCTTATCATGTTGATTTGTCCGGGAAGAAGTATGGCACTCTAACTTAAAATGTTAAATAGATTCAAGCACTATATATAGCGTGATAATTTGTTGTGCAATACTATATATAGTATTTTTCAGGGGTTTTTCCACAGCTTTACCCATTATTTTTCTTGGTCTATGTACCTGTCAGATGCTAATACGCCCCCGAAATCATGGCCCCATACTCAATCTTTCTTCTGGACAATTATTGAAAATTTGTGTTTAGATTGAGGTTTAGCGTGGCATTGTTTTTTGCGAAAATTGGGATGTAGTTCAATTATTATTCATGGTCAGTATTGGCTAGGCCGACGATTTCTGTGCCATGAATGAGGTGATACACGAATCGCACTAAACGAATGACCGTAATCTCTGTGCCGCAACAAAATAAGTGCTATTTTTAACAGTTAGCCTAAGAGAAATTATTATGACATCTCCCTATACAAACATCGTGATCCTAACTGGTGCTGGCATTTCAGCTGAGTCAGGTATTCAAACATTTCGAGCCGTAGACGGGCTTTGGGAAAATTGTCGTGTAGAAGATGTGGCTACTCCTGAAGGTTTCGCTGCGGATCCTGATTTTGTGCAAGATTTTTATAATCAAAGGCGCAGCAAACTACAGGAAATAACCATCCAGCCCAATGCTGCACATTTGGCGCTTGGCGAGTTAGAAGCCAGATTTTCCGGCAGCCTGACTATCATCACGCAAAACATTGATGACCTGCATGAAAGGGGCGGTAATACCAATGTCATTCATATGCACGGAGAGTTACTAAAAGCTCGCTGCAGTGCTTCGGAAGAGGTTGTGGAACATAAAGGTGACATTGTCACGGGGGATTTGTGTAGTTGCTGTAAAACACCCGCGCAATTACGCCCGCACATTGTTTGGTTTGGCGAAACCCCTCTTAAAATGGATGTCATTGAATTAGCTATTGAAAAAGCTGATTTGTTTGTTGCTATCGGTACTTCTGGCAACGTGTATCCTGCTGCTGGTTTTGTACAGGCTGCTAAGATGTATGGAGCGCACACGTTAGAAATTAATTTAGAGCCTAGCGCGGCGGAAAATCAATTTGAAGAAAAACGTTATGGGAAAGCAAGTGTCGAAGTTCCTGCTTTGGTCGTAGAGTTATTAGCGAGTGAATAAGCAGCGTTTGTAAATCCTTTAAATAGTGTTTTTGGGGTACTAATATTTGCTGGGAGCAAGCCGCACTAGCCGGTTGTTTTGGTGATTGTTCTTTGGCCGTAAAGCTTTAGATTTGCAAGTCCGAGTAAGAGCAAAACTAGTTGGTCTTCTATCTCGCAAAGGGGCACATTGCGAGATAGGAAATGTTGCCGTTGTGATACATTTTTACGATAAGTACACAGCGGAAAAATTCTGCATAATATCTATTCCCTTTAACTTGTGATTTACCCGTGACTCTGGATAATATATTGCTCAATTAGTATGAAAAGGAATTAACAAATGAGCAACGACAAGCAAGCGATCAAAAGTGCTGACTTAATTGTATTAGCAAATGCACAGTTACCAGAGCATGAAGATTTTATCGTAGGTGTTAAGGTACAAAGTGTTGCAGAACAACATGGTGTTATTACTTTTAAAGGCGAATCATTTTTAGATGAAAATGGCCTGCCTACAGCAAAGAGTATGATCGCTTTCAACTTATATAAATGGCTTTGTCACCATTTTTCAAATAAATACACGTTAATTGATTGAAAATAGCGGTCACAAATATTCCCTAATTTAGGAGAAATGGGTTCTATTCAAGAATATTACAAATACTTCAATTAAGTTTTATTGTTAGTAGAAGCCAATAGTACCGTTTTTTCAGCACGTGAATCTTGCGCAGGACTGTTGTGGCTAAGTAAATTTGGCCGCTTATTTATAGTTTCTAACTCGCTTGTGGCGTTAGCGACTTACCTTTCTATCTCGTAAAAGGGCACAAACCGACTTACAAAATATTTTTTATTTTTTCAAAACGAGTGGCCAGAATTACTTAGCCATTACAGGTGGCGCTCCTATTGATATTGTTCGCCAATATATTGAGCAACAAAAGACACCTCATTAGGATTGCTTCGCAATCCATACCTTATATCCCCGACCTAAAGGACGGAGTTTTACGGCAATTTTTGATAAAATGACGTATTTTTAAGTATTCATAATCTATACTTCAATGGTTCATTATTCCCCACTTCGCTCACAAAAAGGCTTGTTCTTATCAGAAACAAATCAGAAATCTTAGCAAAGCTAGCGCAAAGAATGGGTGCAGATCATGCTAAACAACGAGTTGCTGTAGAAGAGGCACATGTCGCACAAATCCTGGGGCAGGGGCGTAACTTTTTCCATATAGAAAACTGGTACTCCTCGCATTCTGTGATTAAAAATACCCTGCGTCTATGCTTTATGCTCCGTAAAGGGCAGCGTAACGCGAGAAATATTCAAATTCGCTATAATCCAGTCGTGCTTTCTCACCTGCATCGGGATCTTGACGGTTTCACCGTTCTCCATATTAGCGACCTGCATCTAGATATGGATGAGCAGGCGGTATTCGCATTGATAGAACAGATCAGAAAGGTAAACTATGATCTCTGCGTAATGACTGGGGATTATCGTGCGTCTACCCATGGGGATATTGAGCCTTCTCTCGCGGTCATGGCGCGGCTGGCAATACACATAAAAAAAGAGACCTATGCAGTATTAGGAAACCATGACAGCATCTTAATGGTACCTGCTTTGGAAGAAATGGGAATTCAACTGCTTCTTAATGAAAATATACACATTAAACAAGGGCAAGGTGAGTTGTTACTTGCTGGTATTGATGATGCGCATTACTTTTGTGCTGATGATATACCTCGCGCCTCAAACGGGATCACGGCAGGCACCCCAAGTATTCTTTTGTCTCACACCCCTGCTATATATAAACAAGCCGCGGCGGCAGGCTTTAATTTATTATTATCAGGGCATACCCATGGCGGGCAGATATGCCTGCCCGGCGGCATTCCAGTTATACTTGATTCAGACTGCCCTCGTTTGGTGAGCAGAGGAAAATGGTTTTATAACAAAATGCAGGGGTACACATCGGTGGGAGCGGGTACATCCGTGGTCAATGTGCGTATCAATTGCCTGCCGGAAATAACACTGCATAAACTTAGCGTGCAGGCTGATGTTTAATTGCGATAACCGCATATTGAAAGCGCATGGTTAGTTAATGAGGGGGGGGACGAATACCTAATACCATTCCACCAAACTAATTGGTCTGTTTTTTTATTTGGAAGTGCGCTATTAACCGCGCTATACAAGAGGCGAGGCTAAAGCCTCACTTCCTAAAACAGAACATAATATTAAGCGGATTGGTATTACCTTGCTTCCATACTCTTGCAGCACGCATAGGTGGATGTAAAGCATAGGGACTAGTGAAGCAGGGAAGTGTAATTACTTCCCTGCCGCCAGAATAGCCTGTTTATAGTGGAATGAGATACGGATAAGGTGCCAGGAAACCCGTTTCAGCCAGCGTATGCCTTCCAGGTAATTGGTACCGACAATAATGTCCAGCTCACCCCTGGCAATCTGCTCGACAACCATTGTCCGGTAAGGTTTGAGCTGTTTATGTAACTGCTCTCTGGTTATATCGGCATGTTCCAGCATGGCCTTAAGGTTATTTGCCTCCATCGCCTGCATCATAGATTTGATACCCAGTATCATAATGTCTTTTTCATTAACGAACTGCTGCGTATCCCTAAGGGTTACCGCTCTGTCCTCTTCCTCTTCGCAGCGTTCATGGAGCCGCTGCATATGATCGAGCATGTGGATCATTGCAATCAGCCGTTCCCATTGTGCGCCGGACTCGCTTTTCAGCGAGATCAGATCAATATATGCATGCGTTTTATCCAGTGCCAGCTGCAGCTGTAAAATATCTGTTTTATGGCTGTCTTGATCGCCGAGAATCGCATTGATATGGGTTAACAAAGCGGTTGTCTCTGTGTGTACGCTGTTCTGCACGGCGGTGAGCGCCCTGTTGGGCTCTTTCAGTAATACCTTGTCCAGTGGTTTATTAAACAGGTCGCTTTGCTCTGGAATAAGTCTGATCATCATTGAGGCGAACTGGTTGGTAAACGGCAGAATAATGAGCAGCGCCAGAATATTAAAAGAGCTGTGAAAGGCGACCAGTGAAATTTCCGCATTATTCTGCAGTGCAGTTGGAAAAAAGGTGTTGAGCAGCATAGTAAAGGGGGTGATGAAGATCAGGGCGAAAGCGGCTGCGATAATATTATAAAAAACGTGAGAAAATCCGGTTCTGCGCGCTTCCCGTGACTGCCCTATGGTTGCCATTACTGCAGTAACTGTGGTGCCGACATCCATGCCTATCACCAGAGCCGCCGCCTGTTGAAAATTTATTGAACCAGCATAAAGAGCGGCCAGCGCCATGGCGACACCGGCACTGGAGGACTGCGTGAACAGGGTGAAAATAATGCCGATGGCAACCAGTTTAAGCCTGCCGCTAAAAGTGTCTAACGGCAGCTGCTCGGGGGTAATTAAATCGCCGAAACCGCTCATGCCCTGCTGCATCATGGCGATACCGACAAACATAAGTGAAAATCCGGCTAGTGCATAGCCGGAGGTTGCTAAGTTGTTTTTTGCTAATAAGCGCAGCAGCGCCCCGATCAGTAAAAGCACTGTCATCAGCGCTTCAAGATTGAGTTTAAACCCGAGCAGTACCACTATCCAGCCGGTCAGTGTGGTGCCGACATTAGCGCCGAAGATGATGCCCAGCGATTCAGAAAAACCGATCAGCCCGGCGCCGACAAAACCAACGGCGGCCACGGTTGTTGCACTGGAGGAGCGTAAAACGGCCGTGGCGACGGCGCCGGTAACAGCCCCGCTCAGCGGTGAATGGGTAAAACGCACAATGGCTGTGCGTACTGCGTCACCCGCTAAAGCGCGCAGTGCATCCATCATAATGATCAGGCCGAGCAGAAAAAGCCCCAGCCCGCCTAAGGCCTGCATAATGGAATCAAGGTTTTCAAACAAAAGGCTTACATTCATGAGTCGAATCCCGTGATAGTCACGTTAAAGAATGCGCATGTCTGCAGTTGTGTTCGTATAACTCCTTAAATTATAGATAGAAAAATTTGCTTTAGGGGGGAGTTAATTAGATTGATGTCCCAAAATGAAAATGGTTTTGCTGCCAGCAAGTAATGCATAGTTTTGTGTTTGCTGGCTCGTTTGTATGAATTCCCACGCGGAGCATGGGAACTAGAGGGGGGCGTGAGAACTGCCTCGTTACCATGCTCTGCGTGGTAATGCATAGGTTTGTGCTTAATGATTCGCTCGTATGAGTTCCCACGCGGAGCATGGGAACTAGAGAGGCGTGAGAGCCACCTCGTTACCATGCTCTGCGTGGTAATGCATAGGTTTGTGCTTAATGGTTCGCTCGTATGAATTCCCACGCGGAGCATGGGAACTAGAGGGGCGTGAGAGCTGCCTCGTTACCATGCTCTGCATGGTAATGCATAGATATTATGCTTAGCAGTTCGCTCCCATGGACTGCATGCGGAGCATGGGAACTAGAGGGGGGCGTGAGAACTGCCTCGTTACCATGCTCTGCGTGGTAATGCATAGGTTTGTGTTTAATGGTTCGCTCGTATGAGTTCCCACGCGGAGCATGGGAACTAGTAGGGAAGCGTATTGGAACTCGTGGGGGAGGTGCGTGGAAGCTAGAAATACACAAAAGTTTAAAACAGAAATGGTTTTGTTTGTCTGTTTTGTGTATTTTGTTGTTGATATATAAGAGATTATACTTTTGTGGTGATAGGAATATTATGTCTATGAAAATTCTAGTGATAGGTGCAGGGGCGATTGGAGCTTATTACGGTGCGCGTCTGGCGCAGGCCGGGGCTGATGTGTCAGTTGTAGTTCGTTCGGATTATGACGGTCTTATCGAGAAGGGCGAGTATACAATTCAAAGTCACCAGGGGGATTTTTCATTTAAGCCGAGTCAGATTCTTAAGACCCCGGGAGATTTTCAGGGAACAGCGGATTATGTGATAGTCGCCACTAAGGTTCTGCCTGGTATTGACAGCAGAGAACTGCTTAAAGATGTTGTTTCCGACAGCACAACGATTGTGCTGCTGCAGAACGGTGTGGAGATTGAAGCGCCGATTCAGCAGGCATTTCCCAATACTGAAATTATCAGCGGATTGTGTTTTATCTGTGTCAACCGTGTTGAGCCTGGTGTAATCGATCATCAGGATTACGGGCACCTGGTTATCGGCGCTTATCCGCAGGGAAAAACTGAACGTGTACAGCTTCTCGGTGATTTGTTTAACCGTGCCGGGGTACAGTGTGAGGTGTCAGACCATGTGCAGCAGGCTCGATGGGTGAAACTGGTGTGGAATGCGCCGTACAATCCCATCTCTGTGCTTGCCGGCGGTGTAGATACTCAGGTGATTATGGCTAATGAGAATGCCGCCAAACTGGTTCGTGACATTATGGAAGAGGTCTATGCCGTCGCAAAGGCCGTCGGTGCTGAGTTTGATTATGGCGTTCTGCAGCAGAATATCGATAGAACACTGAAAATGTGTCCATACAAACCGTCAATGCTTCTTGATTACGAAGCCGGTCGTGAGATGGAAGTTGAGTCTATCCTGGGAAATGCAGTAAAAGCGGCGCGCCGGGTCAAAGCGGCCACCCCGCATATGGATTCAACCTATGCGCTGCTGCAGCTGGTGAACAAGGTTGAACGGTAGGTCTACGCAGCGGATTTTAACTTTATACGCGGCTGCTGTTGTGAGTATGAATTCCCACGCGGAGCATGGGAACTAGCGGAGTAGGGGGGCATGCATCAAGAGTGCTGCTAACATTAAAAAGTATCAAGCTCCATCTCCTGCGGCTGAGGCAGCACGCTTTTAAGATGCCTTTGTATAACCGGTTTTTTCACTTTCAGTAATAATTTTACCGGCTGCACAAAAGACTGGTTTTCGAAGTTGATATACTCCATCAGCTCATCTGCTAACTCGATATAAAGCTCGGCTTTCGCCAGTTTAACCAGTGTTTTCTGTGTTACTTCTGTGTGTATTTCCTTCATATATATATCCGCAATATTATACATCGCCAGGGCTGCATCTAAAATTTCTCCGCTGGTTTTATCATGGCAGATTGTTTTTACAGCGGTGCTGAGCAGGCTGCCGACATAGGGTGTTTTGCCTACAAGGTAAGCTGCTAAAGCGACGGCAGCTTTTTTGCTGTTTTCTTTGCGTTTACGAGATGAGAGCTCGAGCTTCACCTGATCGAATTTTTTATCTACAAAGTTATCAATTTTATTTTTAGCACTGTCCAGTTGACGTTGAAACTCTATATTTGAAAGCATGATTATTCCTCTTGTGATGTGCAGATCTGGAAGAAACAGGTAAAAGGTAAAGCCGTAATAATGGTGCAGAGTATAGAGCTTAAGTCATTAAAATGTATTTTTATTAGACTTTTAGTTGATTTTTGTGCGCAAGAAAGGTGTCAGCAGCTGCAATAATTTACTATCGCCTGATTGGCCGGTAACGTTATACTGATTGTCTGAGTAGAAGTAAGGGATATTTAGTGGTGAAAGAGCAGATAGAATATTGTCGAAATCCCGCATTACCTGAAGTTGAATTGACTTTAGCGAATGTGAAAAATTTTGAATTTGACCGGCATATTCATCTTGATTACCACATAGGCGCGGTATCAACGGGCTGCATGCAGTATTTACATCATGGCCGTAACTACTTAATGGATACAGGGCTGCTCTCGACGATTAATCCCGATGAAATGCACACCGGCACCAGTGAGAGTGAAAATGGTTATGCCGGGCACTTTATGGCTGTTCCACCGCAATATATCAGCCAGATCTGCCGGGAATTAAAGCAGCCTGAAGCTTTCTTTGCTCAGCCTCTTATTGATGATTTTTATCTCTATCAAGCTTTTATGTATCTGCACAGTATGGCTGTTTCTCATCAGAATGAAGCGCAGCATCTGCAGTTAGAAACTGTCATGATGGCGTTTTCTACCGAGCTGTTGCAGCGTTATGCGGGTGTGTCGGCACAAGCTACTGATACGGCAGGTAAGTTATCCCGGCAGCAGATTAATCAGATTAAAGATATGTTCCATGCTGATCCTGGCCAGTCTTTTGTGCTGCAGGAATTAGCCGAACCTTTGGGGTTAAGCAAGTTTCAGTTTCTGCGCCAGTTTAAACAGTCGATGGGCATGACTCCCCATGCCTACTTGAAAAGAATACGCCTGGAATATGCTAAGAAAGCACTGATTAAAGGCAGTGATATTGCTGATGTCGCTTATCAAGTGGGCTTCTTTGATCAAAGCCATTTGAATAAAGCGTTTAAACACGCCTACCTTGTAACACCGAATAATTTCCAGCAGAGTCTTTTATAGTTCCTGCCTTCAAAACTGCCGCTGCAATTTTTTCCTATCGCTTATTTTTACTAAAGAGCAGACTGAGCGCAGTTAAAAAAATATATATAAGGACCATTATGAATTTAGAATTACTGATGACACTTGCTGTTATCCATACCGTTGCTCTTGCTAGTCCCGGACCGGATCTGGCATTGGTATTAAAACTGGCAAGTCAGGAGTCGCGGCAGGTTGCCGTTGCTTCTGCTGCTGGTATTGCTCTGGCTATTTTAGTACATACCATGCTCAGTTTAACCGGCGTGAGCCTGGTGATTAAAAGTTCACAGACATTATTCTTTGCTGTGCAGCTGTTAGGGGCAGGTTATCTAGCGTGGATGGGTTTTGGTGCGATTACTTGTGCATTGCAGCACTGGCGGGATAAGTGCACAGCGGCTGAGGCTGCGCCGATAAAAAACCAGTTAACAGTAAAACAAGGTTTTATGCAGGGCTTATATACAAATCTGCTCAACCCCAAAGCAATGATTTTCTTTATTACGCTGTTTTCCGCGATGATAACGCCGGAAGTGAGTACTTCTACTAAAGCCGCCGCTTCGCTGATGTTTTTACTGCTGTCTTTGAGCTGGTTTGTGTTTATTGCTTTAGTATTATCAAAACCAAATGTGCAGCAGAAAATGCAGAAAGCGACACCTGTGATTAATTTGATCACCGGTTTATTATTTGTCAGTGTTGCATTGGTGATTGCCGGTGAATTATTTTAGTTACCTGAATTCCCATGCTCTGTCTGGTAATGTTTAGATTTGTGCTTGATGCTGTTGCTGTGAGTATGAGTTCCCACGCGGAGCATGGGAACTAGTGGGGTAGGGAAATATGCATACCTCGTTACCATGCTCTGTCTGGTAATGTTTAGATTTGTGCTTGATGCTGTTGCTGTGAGTATGAGTTCCCACGCGGAGCATGGGAACTAGCGGGGTAGGGAGTGATCAAGAGTTAAACGAAATTAATGCGGCAGAGCTAGAATCTTGTTCGAGAGTTATTTCCCTAAACTGCAGCTTACCATGGGCAGTTGGTTTGCTGGATTTGCCCGATGCTAACATCCAGTCAATATCTGAATGGCCGTTGTAGGCCTCTGATTTGTGATCATGACCAAAGCATACTACGTCAACTTTAGAAGCGAGCATGCGCAGCACTTTTTTGGCATCATCCATCGCCATGCCGAATTGGCGGTCAAACGGGTGGTGGTGGAAGTAGACAACGAGAGCTTTGTCTGAGTCTTTGAATTCGAATAAGATGTTTTGAAGATTATCCCTTTGCTCTAAACCAACTTCCCCGCTGGCAAAATGAAGCAGTGCATTTTCATTACCCACTACTGAATCAACGCCGATAAATACAGTATTGCTCCGCTCAGTTACCATGGGGTAAAGATGTTCCATTTTTATGCCGGGTTGTTGTGCGGGTTGATAATTTATCAGTTCATCCAGCATGTATTGCTGAAATAGTCGCTGTGCCTTTTCTGTATAGAAGTTTCCTTTAAAACCATAGTCATGGTTGCCTGGTGTCGGAAGTACTTCAAATCCAGCTTTGACAAGTGGTGTTAATATTCTGCAGGCGTTTTGATACTGCTTTTCGCAGCCGTCATCAGTAATATCTCCGGTAACCAGAACTGTAAGGTCTTTTCCTTGATAGCGCTTTGTGATGTCTTGAACCAGTTTTACTGCGTTTATATTATCCCGGTGTTCATTGGACTGGTGAATGTGAAGATCACTGATATGAATAAAGGTTGTCATGATAATTAACTCCGGTTTGTTTGAAGTTGCTTTGTATTGATTAGCTCCGTAGTCGGTTTAATTTACATACCTGATTTGAGCTGAATTAATTATGGACAAGCAGTGTGATATTTAAAGTGAACAAATTGATGTTTGTTGATTTATATCACTTTAATATCAACTGGTGAAAATGCAGTTATGTGAATAAAAGCCGCAGTAATTTATTAAATAGAATTGCCTGCGGGAGTTTGTTTTTCTAAAGTTTATCTGAAAGGGTAACTTTTTAGTCTCGTTAAACTTGAGGCGCATATTCAATTTCAGGAGTTAAATATGAAATACTATAAGATTTTACTATTTTTAGGTTTAACTGCAGTTTCTTATAGTTATGCTGATGAACAGCTAGCCAAACACCGGGTTACCGGCATTACAATGAGCGGGAGTAACCTAAAAGCTTTTCCTACGGTTATTTGTAATGTTGGTAATCTAAGGCAGCTGAACTTAGGTAATAACTCAATTGAAATTATTCCACCATGCTTAAGTAAACATTCAACAACTTTAACTCAGCTTAATTTATCAGGAAACTCAATAAAAATATTACCTGAAGAAATCGGAAACTTGAAAGCTTTGAGTGTGTTGGATTTAAGACAGAACTCGTTGGGCTCATTACCTGATGAAATCGGTGAATTAATCTATCTTGAATCTTTATATTTGAGTCATAATCCGATTAAAACCTTCCCTATGTCAATGTCAAAGCTGATCTACCTTGAATACCTGGATCTTTCCTACACTCAGATAGAAATAATACCTGATTTTCTGCCTTATCTTGTCAGCTTGAAGACACTTGATTTAGGTGGAAATTCGGGTCTCTCAAATGCAGAGCGGGAACTTATCCGCCAAGTTCTTCCCGGTGTTGATATCAAGTTTTAAGGCCGTAACGGGGACTTACTGGTTAAATTAGAAAAGAACTTGAAGGTTAATAATGCTGACTGCGGCATCTTGTACTGTATGATCGCTAAATCATTAAACAGCATAAAGCAAAACGAAATATGATGAAGTTATTGAAAGAGAAGTTTGCCTGCTGCTTTACGTGAAATCAGGCTCAACCTACGCACCGTGCGTTAGAGTGCTCTTTGGGTAAAGACCTTAATTCCACTATACTCTAGGGTAAAACCGCGCTCAAGCAAACTAACATCCTCTAATGGAGGCCGACAATGAAATACTTTTCCCTAGCGTTAATTCTGGTTCTTTCTACCGCCGCTGTACAGGCAGAAGAGCTTACCCTGATCGCAGGACTTTCTCTGCCCCCGTACGTAATTCAGGAGAGTAATTCCGGTATGGAATACGATGTCATCAAAGAAGCACTTGCCTTTAAAGGACATACACTTGTTATGAAGTATGTGCCTTTTGCCCGAGTGTCCGTTGATTACCCTAAATATGACGGTGCAATCACAATCAACGAATCATCTGGAGCCAAAGGTAATTATTCTGACCAGGTTATCACCTACCAGAACTATGCCGTTACCCTGAAAAGCAAGGGGATAAATATAAACTCAATTGCAGATTTGAAAAACAAAAAGATTATCGCTTTTCAGAACGCGACAAAATACCTTGGTGATGAATTTGCCGAGGTAGTAAAGGGCAATGCTAAATACCGCGAACTGGGTCAGCAGGTGAAACAGGTAAAACTACTCTATTCCGGTCGAACAGATGTTGTTGTCTCGGATATAAATATTTTTAAATATTTCAGAAAAAGTGTAACAGACGTAGACACCACTGCTGAAATCACTCTTCACGAAATCTTTGACGGAGTAGCCTATAAGGTTCTCTTTAATGATGCCGCGTTAAGAGACGATTTTAATGCCGGGCTTAAGTCGCTTAAAGACTCCGGCCGTTATGATGAAATTGTTAACAGTTATATAAAATAGGTTCGGCAGTATCGCTATTTTCCGAGCAGAGTTTGGAAAATAGCGGGGTGATGTAGATGCGTAGGCCTAGATATAATACTTCGTTTTGTGCTTAATGATTAGCGAGTATGAATTCCCACGCGGAGCGTGGGAACTAGTGTTACTTCGCGTGGGAACTAGTATTGTTCTGCATGGGAACTAGTAGTGCTCCGCATGGGAGCTAGAGGCAGTATACACCTCGTTACCATGCTCTGCGTGGTAATGCATAGATTGTACTTAGTGGCTCGCAGGTATGAACTAGTGCGTCTGCCCGTGCGCCTGGAAATCAGCAGTGATTGCCGCCGCCGCACTTGAGCGGTACTGCGAGGGCGTTAATCCGGTTTTCTGCTTGAATAAACGGCAGAAGTAGTTACTGCCGGAAAATCCGCATGAATCTGAAATATTTTTGATACGGTTATTATTATTCAGTAATAATTCGCGGGCTTTAGTCAGGCGCAGCGCACACAGGTAGTCTTTAAAGCTGATATTTCCCTGCTGCTGGAACAGATGGGACATGTAGTTAGGCGAGATATAAAATTTTTCACTGATCATTTCCCGGCTTAAGGCGACGCTGAAATTATTATCGATGTAATGAGCAATACGCTGAAATAACTCTTTCTGACGATTGGGGCGGCAGTCGGCGGCATCCCCCAGCATGGAAATATGGCTTATTAAAGAGCGGATAACTAAGGCAGGGGTATGGTGATCCGCTTTATGAGTGCACAGTTCATTTAAGGCCTGCAGTAAACCATTACCTATTTTTTCATGCTGACGAATTAGCGTTTTCTTTTGCAGCTGTGTGAACTGCTGACCATTCCATTTTTGTAAGCTCACTCCTATTTTATGGCTGCTGAAAATAAAGCTGAGAACGGTAACTTCTTCCTTCCAGGCCGGCTCACTCCATGCAGACTCTGGAATATACAGAACATCACCGGCTTTGAGGCGCTGCTGAATATGGCCCTTTTCAGGAGCGTAATAGCGGGTAACAATACTGCCGCTGATGACAATATCAAAACGCGGATTATCTATCTTCCAGGCTAATTCCGGCATGCCGCTGCTTTTACCCGCAGCATAGACACGTTTAACTGCCTGTGATTCGTTAATAACACTGTTTAATAGATTGAGTATCTCATCACTATGGTATTTATCTGGACAAAAAGCCGGATCTGTATCTGCTTCAATCATTGTATTTATCCAATTCTGTCGAAATCATTATGAAAATATTTTCATCTTTACCTTACAACAAAGCTGTTTTGAGCTGATAACTGCATTGTTTTATCTAGTATTGCATATAAAACTAACGCAAAGTGTAAATTTTTACACTTTATTCTTGTTTGTGATGTTCATCTCGTTAATTTTTGGAAAAAATTATCACAATGTCTGCGCTTAATAAATTTGAAATTATCTATTACTGGAGTGTTAGCAAATGAGCAGAAATGTAGTGGCAATTACCGCTTGTGCGGCGGGGATCGCACATACCTATATGGCGGCTGAAGCCTTGGAAGTCGCGGGTGAGGAGCATGGTTTTACAATAAAAGTTGAAACGCAGGGCTCGATCGGCGCGGAAAATATTCTTACTGAGCAGGAGATTGCTGAGGCTGATGTGGTTATTCTAGCTTCTGATATAGAAATCGATATGGCCCGTTTCGGCGGTAAAAAGGTTTACAAAACAAGACCTAAGGTTGCTATCAATGATCCGCTGGCATTAGTTGATGTGGCGATTAAAGAGGGCACGGTATTCGGTGCGAAAGGTACAGAAGTCGGCGGGGTGACATTAGGTAAAACCACTGAAAATGGTTTCATTCAGCATGTGATGAGCGGCATTTCTTATATGGTGCCTATGGTTATCTCGGCGGGTTTATTGTTAGCTATTGCGAATATATTTGCCTTTCAGAAAGATGATATGGGCCGTCTGGTTGCATGGGGATTTGATCAGAGCGATCCGCTCGGTGATTTTATGTTCCACATGTTTAAACTCGGGCAGATCGGCTTTTTATTAATGATCCCGCTGTTTGCCGGGTTTGTGGCCAATTCGATAGCATCAAAACCAGCAATAGCGCCCGCGATGATTGGTGCTTATATCGCTAATGATGCGGATTTTTTAGGCACTGAAACCGGGGGCGGTTTCTTATCGGCCATTTTAGTGGCATTTATTGTTGGTTATTTTGTGCGTTACTTAAAGCTGGTTCCCTGGCCTAAATTTATGAAACCGATTGTGCCGATTATGATTTTACCGTTAATCGCGACCTTCTTTATTATGATTGTGGTGAAGTACATGATCGGCGGACCGATTGCCGCCGGCATGAGCAGCATGTATGAGGGATTAAACTGGCTGACTATCAATTACTCCTCTTCAACCTTTATTATCGGTGCGATTATCGGTGCGATGATAGGTTTTGATTTCGGCGGACCGGTTAATAAAACTGCATTGATTTTCGGTACTGCTGTGTTCACCGATACCGTCGCTAAATACGGTATTGAAGGCGCTAATTTTGTACCGGGAACGGCAGCTCAGGCGGCTATCTCTGTTGCGCCCCTGGGTATATTCCTGGCCTCAAAACTGTTTAAAAATAAATTTACCACCACTGAAAAGGTCTCTGCAGATTCCGCTTTCGGCATGGGCATAGTCGGCGTGACTGAGGGGGCTATCCCGTTTGCGGCCGCTAATCCGATTCAAATGATCACCGCCAGTGTTGCCGGATCTGCTTTAGCGGGCGGTTTAGTTGGATTCTTAGGGGTTAAATTTTACGGCGGTATCGGCTCTCCAATCGGTACCTTTGTCGGTTATATCGAGCAGCCAATTCCGTTTGTCACCTGGATCCTGTGTACCTTTGCCGGTATTACATTAACAGCGCTGATTATCGGCTTCTGGCGAAAACCAGTCGAAGTTGAAACTAAATCAGAAACTAAAGTATCTGAGCCAGAAGCACAGCCTCAGCCGTCTGCAGCCACTTAAGGAATAATTATGAAAACTGTATTTAATAACAACCATCTTATTATTGATGATCACTCGAAAAACAAAGAGCAGGCTTTGGCATTTATTGCGCAGAATGCGGCTTCATTAGGTTATGTTGCTGATGCGGATCTTTATCATGCCGGATTACTCGATCGCGAAAAGAATTCAAGTACCGGCCTGATGGGAGGAATGGCAACACCGCACTGTAAAAACGCAGCGGTAAAACATGCGGGAATATTTGTGGTGCGTTTCAAGCATGCTATTGAATGGCAGACCATGGATGAGGCACCAGTTAATACTGCTGTGGCGTTAACCATTCCGGCAGAGGGGGCTGAAACCTCCATCCGCATGTTAACTAAACTTTCGCGGCGCATGATGCGGATCGCATTTCGTGAAACCCTGCAGCAGGGCGATATTAAACAGGTTGAAAGCGTTATTGCAGATGCGATTGCTTAATGGTCAGGTAGAGAGTTATTGATATGAAAAAAACATTTCACGTTATAGCGCATACTCATTGGGATTTTGAATGGTATTTCTCGACCCATGAGTCTCTGATTCAGCTTATTTACCACATGGAGGAGGTAATGAGCAGTCTGGAGAGCGGCGAGACAGACAGTTATTTACTGGACGGTCAGTTAAGCATTGTTGAGGATTACCTGGAGCAGTGCCCGGAGCAGACACAGAGATTTACAGCGTTAGTTGAATCGGGAAAGCTGGTTATCGGCCCCTGGTATACGCAGACGGATCAGCTGATTATCGGCGGGGAGTCGATAGTCCGTAATCTGGCCTGCGGTATTCGTTTAGGGGAAAAATACGGCCGGGTAATGAAAATCGGTTATGTACCGGACTCATTTGGTCAGAGCATTGATATGCCTAAAATATACCGGGGTGTCGGCATTGATAAAACCGTATTCTGGCGGGGGTTATGCAGCGATCTCTGTGCCAGCCGGGAGTTTAACTGGTCCTGTGAAGACGGCAGCAGGGTGCTGGCTTACAATATTAAAAACGGCTACTTTACCGGATCATATATTATTGATTTTGATGATCCGGCATCTTTATGCGAGTTGTCTGCCGAGGGCACATTAGCAAATCATGTGGCAGTACCTTTGGGCGGTGACCAGCGTTATATCGATACCAATATTAAAAGCCGTATTGCGCTTTGTAATCACAATAATGCCGATTATTTTCTGAAGGAAAGCAGCTATCAGCAGCTGTTTGAAGCGATTCAGGCAGAGGAGCTGGATCTTCCTGAAATCCGCGGCGAGATGATTGACGGCCAGGTTTCCAAAATTCACCGTTCAATATATTCATCGCGCTACGATCATAAGTACCTTAATGACCGTATTGAACGACGTTTAAGTTATCAGCTGGAGCCTCTGATGGTAATGGCAGGCAGCTTAGGCATTGCCTCAAAGCCTTGTTTACTAGGTAATATCTGGAAAGTGATTATGCGTAACCATGCCCATGACAGTGCAGGAGGCTGTAATACGGATAAAACCAATAAGATTATAGCTGCACGTTATGAGCAGGCGGATCAGATGTCCGGCTCAGCTGTCGATTATTTAGTGCGCAAAATTGCCGAGTCACAGCAGGGCGGTATTGACGGGCGTCTGACGATTTTTAATACGCTGCCTTATGCGCGTGAGCAGGTCGTTAACGTTAATATATCAACACAGTCGCAATACTTTTTATTAACAGACAGCGATGGTAAGCAGATTGAGTTTGACTGTCTAAAGTCGGAGAAATGCTACCGCGGCACGATTCAGAAAGATGCTGCCGATAATGATCCGGATAAATATTATTATCAGAGTGATATCGAGTTTATTTACCCGCTCGGCGCCTCTTCTTTTGTCAGCCTGCAGGTCACTGAGTTAGATAAACCTGTACAAGAAAGCATAATGCCGCTTACTGCTGAGTGTCGGGAAGCACAAATCGGTAATGCTCATTACCAGTTAACCTGTAAAGACGGGCAGTTTACTCTGCTTGATAAGTGTCAGCAGCGCTGCTGGCCGGACTGTATCGCTCTGCATAATATGGGAGACGACGGCGATACCTATGACTACTCGCCTCCGGAGCATGACTGGTTATTAGCACTTAACTGGTCGCAGGCGAGAGTATCAGTAACAAAAGGCTCTCAGTCGCAAACCCTGTTTGTTGAAGGGGAGTGGGCTCTGCCTAAGGATTTAGCTGCGCGCCGTAATAAAGAGCTTAACGGTAATATCACTTATAAGCTGGCTTTTCGTTTACAGAGCGAAGGTGCTTCGCAGCAGGGCTGCCCGCTGCTGATTGAAGCAGAGTTTGATAATCAGGTGCTGGATCACCGTATGCAGCTGGTTGTTACTGCGCCGATAAGCACTAGAACAAGCTGGGCTGATACACCGTTCGGCACGGTGGAACGTGTTAATGAAAGTGAACATCTGTTTAACTGGTCTGCCGTCGGCTGGAAAGAGGAGCCGAGCCCTATTTATCCTATGCTGCACTTTGTGAATATGCATGATAAAAACTGCAGTTTAACCCTGTTTACACAGGGTGGTAAGGAGTATGAAGTTTTAGCTGATAATAAACTGGCGCTGACCCTGTTCCGCTGTGTGGGCTGGTTAGGAAAACCGGATCTGCAGCGCCGGCCGGGCATTGCATCTGGGCAGCAGTTTAAATATATTGCTACGCCGGACAGTCAGATGCAGGGAAATATACATTTTGACTGTGCTCTGTTGATTGAGTCTGAATTTAAACCGGCATCTCTGCAGCGTCAATGGCAGCAGTATTCGGTTAAGCCGCTTTATTATCAGAATCAGTCACTCAATCAGTTTACCAACACCCTGAAATATTTTGTAATGCATCCCTTAGCGGAAAAAATTGCAGACAGTTATAGCGGCTGTTTAATTGACTGTCCGGAGCTGGTGGTGAGTGCCTTAAAACCGGCTGATGACGGTAATGGTTTTATTATCCGTTTATATAATCCCGGCAGTGAAACCGTTAGAGAGCCAGGAAGCATTTCTCTGCCGGACTCGGTTAACTCTATTATCGAAACCGATTTGCTGGAAAATGCAGTGTCAGCGATCTGTTTTGTTAAAGGAAAAGTTAACTTGAAAGCCTTTGCCGCCAAGCAGATAAAAACCTTCAGGTGTAGTTTTTAAATTAACGAACTCTACTTCAAGCAGTTTCTTGAAGTAGAGTTTTTTTAGACTTATTACTGGGCAAAAATCTGCTCGGTAGCCACCCAGTTTTGAATTGAATCTCTGTTATCGTGAACGTATTGAGAATAGATGTAATCGACTGCCATCAGGATCGGCATCTGCCCTGAAATCATGCCCGTTGACTCCTCGCCCTGTAAAGAAGCGGTTAGCAGAGTCAAATCCGCAGTGCTGATAAGTTTTGACTTCTCATTCGCGGTAATGCACAGAACGGTTATTCCTTTTTGTTTCATATCTTTAGCGTAATTCAGCATAGCCGCATTTTTACCCTTTAACGACAGTAAAATAACCAGCGCACCGGGTTTTAAGATAGAGCTGAGCATGCGCATTGAATCGTTATCCTGCACTACTTCGACAAACTTGCCTAAGCGGGTGAAGCGGAATTTAAAATCAGCGCCTGCTAATGCGCTGTATCCTGAGCCGAAAATATGGATAACATCATGCCTCCCGATAATAGAGCTGAACTCTGCAATCAGCTCTTTATCGAAGCGTTTATCAAACTGCTGGAGCATATCAATATAATCGTTATGCAGTCCGTTTAATTTCATGCTCTGCTGCGGGGATTCCTGATCCAGTTGCTGCTGGTAGATAAACAGAAACTCTTTGAAGTTATTGAGTCCGATTTTTTTACAGAAACGGGTGATTGAAGCGGTTGATACGCCGATCACAAGGGCCAGTTCTTCGATATTTTTTACCGGCTTACGTGCTAGAAAGTAGTCTGCAATTTTATTGTCTGCAGAGGTAAATTTTATACGGGCATATTCAAACAGCAGCTGGAAATCTTTATTCATTTAACCCTCGTTTCATAAGATATAATCAAGATAACTTATAACGAAAATACTTTCACTGCAAGGCTGGAAAATGATATTTAAGAGGGAGATATTGTAAATTTTTTAATTGCGGCGAAGTGCAGCGGAACACACTTCGCGCGGGTATAATTTAAATGCTTAAAAGTAGTATTCAAGTCCTAAACGCGCTTCAGTGAAGTCTACGCTGTCCAGCTCCATGGCTTTAAGACGAAGATAAACAATGGCGTCATCATCAATAAAGTACATTGCCTGACCAGAAATAACGTTATCTGCAGTATCAGCAACTTTTACACTGTCAATCTCCAGATCGCTGTTGGCCGCATAACCTATTTTAAACTGCCAGTAACCCGTTGAGTATAATGCGCCGACAGAATATGCAGTCTGATCTTGAGCCTCGCCGATTTCAGATTTCAGAGATTCACTGCTGTAATCTGAGTATTCAGCTGTCATAACTTTATAAGCACCAAATAAACCGATGCCGTTTTTAAAGTTCAATTCATAACCTGCAATGTAAGTGGTGTATTCCGATTGTGCTGTTTTGCCGTCCGTTTCACCAGATGTATCTTCTACGTTTACCAGACGGCCTGTGCCGTGCTCATAACCTAAATGCAGCTTTAGCGGGCCCCCGGTGTAATGCGCCGAACCGCCGATAAAGTTACTGTCGGAGTCATTGGGGTTATTACCGCGGCCGACTGCCGCCACGACAGAGACACCTGACCAGACTGGACTCTTCCAGCTGATCTGATCTGACTGACGCTCGTAATTTGCACCGCCTTCAATATCTGCCCCCCAGTCAAAGACATTACCTAAGCCTGGATTTGAGTATGGCCAGTCAACAATATCGTACAGCGGTGTGGTAAAGCGGCCGAACCTGATCAGCCCCCATTTTTCATCAGTAAAGCCTGCATAGGTATCACGCAGACCAAATTGTCCGTCACCTTCGTTATCGCTCCAGCCGACATTATTGCCTTCAATCTGCCAGACCAGTTTAGGCGCGCGGGCCATCTCTTTTTCGCCTCGGAAACCGATACGTGATTCATTTTCAATACGGTTCACTGTGTCTTTGCCGTCTTCTGCAAAACTGAACATTGAAATAGCTACCTGACCGTATAATTCAATGGGTTCATCTTTTTTTTCATTCTTTTTACGGATTTTTTCGCTATCCTCTTTACTTACATTCAACGCGTAAAGATCTGCATCATCTTTTTGCCTGCCGTCTGTGAACTGCTCATTCTCAATAGATTGTATCTCTTTGTTTTTAAAATCTTCATTCTCTTCTTTAGCCAAAACAGGTGAAGCAGTTACGGAGGCAAGAATTGATGTGATCAATAGTTTCTTTGTGAACATTTTTTATTCCTATCTATTTTGTAGAAAAAATTACAGCTCAATAAACCTAATCAACCTGCTTCCCTTTTGTTTTATCCGGCTTCGTGCCTGTAGTACAAATTAACTAAGCTTTCGTTCTGTTTATGCTTGATTTCGTCACTAATATACAACTGCAGAAAAGGACAGAAAATTGCACATTTATATGAAAAGCAGCACATATCTACTGCCGGATTAGAAACATGATCTGAATCGTCATTTACTAAGCATGGCAGTCAGTGAAAATCCTTTGCGGCATTTTGTGTCGTGGTGTTATGGTGTAGGACATTATTTACGGACTGCTTCGGGTTGAAAACAGGCCTCTGTCGTTATAAATCAGGAAAAAGTGATGCTTAAATATAGTGAAATGCAGCTTAACCGCTGTTCTAATCAGCGCAAAAATCCGCAATGGTTAGAGAGTCAGAGAAACAGTAACAGCTGCTGGGTGCTGCTCCATTCAGATCAAAACTACTTTAGCCGGGAGGATAACGCGGCGCTGTTTGTAACATTTGAGGCAGTAGAGCATCTGAATTTAGACAATGCAGTGTTTTTAGGTATTGATGAAAATAACAATAACAGACCTTACTTTGTTTTGGATTTAACTCATGCTGAGCAAGGGGCTCTGGCTGTTTTTTTATCACAGGGTGAATTTATTGATCTGCGTAAACTAGCCGTGGTGCTTGATAACCAGTGTGCATCAATACTGGCACTCGCTCGGGCATTATGTTTCTGGCATCGAATGCATGGTTTCTGCCCGCGCTGCGGCAGTGCAAATCAACTAGTGGAAGCAGGGCATTCTCGAGTATGCCGCAGTCCAGAGTGTGCTCATCAAACATTTCCGCGTACTGATCCGGCAGTGATCATGATTGTTAGAAAGACTTTTGCCGATGGTGTTGAGCGCTGTCTGCTCGGCCGTCAGGCCGCATGGCCGGACGGCGTGTATTCAACCCTGGCCGGTTTTGTGGATCCCGGGGAAACGTTAGAAACTGCCGTCGCCCGGGAAGTGCAGGAAGAGTCTGGTATTCACGTTAATAACGTGCAGTACATAACCTCACAGCCCTGGCCATTTCCATCATCGATTATGTTAGGTTTTATTGCCGATGCCTGCAGTGAAAAGATTCTGGTTGATAAAGAGGAACTAGATGATGCCCGCTGGTTTTCCCGTGATGAGCTGAACTCTTTTGCTGAGTGGGGCGATGAAAGCGCAGGTTTTAAATTATCGAGAGTTGATTCTATTTCGCGTTATTTAATTGAATACTGGCGGAATATGAGAGATTAAGATGTTTAAAAGCTTTTGCTATCCTATGGTCGACTCTGCTTATTAAATAAACATTAATTACTTATTTAAAAAACATTAACTACTTATTCAAAAAATATTAACTACTTATTTAATATTTATTAAATAGTTGTTTCTAATTAGCTAGAAACCAGCACAACGAAAGTGCATAATTACGGCCCGCTTTTTATAGTTAAAAAGGAATTTGCTATGCCCATTGTTGATCGTCAGATGTTTGTAACGGTTTTGACTTCTATCCTATTGCTGTTATTTATATCAGTTGCTAATAGCGCCAGTTTTGACTGCGCTAAAGCAGCAAGCCAAACCGAGAAATTTATTTGTGGTGATGCAGAACTGTCACGTCAAGATTCAACATTAGGCGAAAAGTATCGTCAATTAGAAAAAAGCGAAAAACTAAAAAAAGCGCAGCGGCAATGGGTAAATGTACGAAATAAATGTGCAGATATTCAGTGTTTGAAAACCTCTTATCAGATCCGTATAGCTGAGCTTGAAAGTCATTACCTCAAGCAGCAGTATGCTGGACAATCACAGAAGGTTACTACGATAAAAGAAGAAAACTGGAATAATGGTGCTGCCGCCGTGGTACGTATTAAGGTTCCTGTGGATGCTGATAGTAACTGGCGTCAGTTTTTAACGATTAAGCTCGGTGATAAAGTGCAGAACTCTTCTGACTGGGTTTTGGACAGTAACGGTTTAGCAATGATCTATCCTTTTATCGAGCCGAATCAAAGCTATAAAGTGGAGGTTAAACCAGGCCTGAAAGCGGTTAATGGAACAAGCCTGGCACGGCCTGGCGAAGAAAGCTTTACTAGTCGTCAAACTCAACCCAGTGTTAATTTTTCAGGGGACGGTTATGTATTGTCTAATAAAATCCGTCGTGCTTTACCTGTTACCACACTGAATATAGATGAAGTTGATATTGAGATTTTCCGTATTTTACCGGAGCATATTGGTAAATGGATTCATTATAGCTACCAGGATCGCAATAGTTACTATCAGTTAAATCATTTCGCCAATGAAACAAAAATGGTTTACAGCGGTCGTTTTCCGGTTAAACACCAGCGTAATCAACGCACGACGACGAACCTGGATTTATCTAAAATAGCAAGCCTTGATCAGCAGGGGGCTTATGTCGCTGTACTGTCTGCCCCTGGATTATACAAGAATCAATATCCGACGAATTTTTTTACCATCAGTGATATAGGGCTGCAGCTGCGTAAAAATGAACGTATTTTACGTATCAATGCTAATTCTATTTCTACGGGTAACGTCTTGGAAAATGTATTGCTGTCGATTTATCGAGGTGAAAAACTTATTGGTCAGCAGTCTACTAATGAATTAGGTGAAGCTCAGTTCGAATCTTTTTATTCCCAAGGCAATACTCTCGTCGCGCAGAAAGGGCAGGAATATACCGTCATTGATTTTAAACGTAGTCCTCTGGATTTATCGGCATTTAAAAATCCAGTCAGCCGCCATCAACCCATGCAGGTTTTTGCCTGGGGGCCTAGAAATCTCTATCGTCCTGGTGAAACACTGGATATTTTTGCACTGTTAAAAGATTTTGACGGTCAGAAAACCGCTAAATAGTTTACGCCATAGTTACGAGATTTCTGTGGAAGAATTTTTACCTGAGCGTTTGAAGCTTACGTTATTTGACGGTGATGAAAAGAAACATCGTCAGACAGCCGAGCGCAGGCAGGTTAAAATTCCCATATTAGGAGAATATCTGTACGGCGCTCCTGCTTCTAATAATAAAATTGACGGTTTTGTTATTGCAGAGCTTGAGGCACATCCGTTTGTGCAGTGGAAAAGTTATTTTTTTGGTAATGCCGGGGAAGTGATTACTCCTAAACAGCTGAAAATTGATGCGCTTAACTTAAGCAGTGAGGGCAAAGCTGATTTTATTATTCCAATGAATCAGTGGAGCAGTATCACATCGCCTTTATCGTTAATCTCTAACATTAGTTTATATGAAAGCGGCGGCAGACCCGTTACCCGCAGTACTGTCACTACGAATATTCTCAGTAAACAACTTGTCGGTATTGAACCTCAGTTTGACGGGCATGCAGATGATAATTCTCGTGTCTCCTTTAAAGCTGTTCTGACTGATGCACAGGGAAAACAGTTAAAGGGGAAAAACTACCAGTACAGTTTGATTCGTGAAAACCGAAATTATTACTGGAGTTACAGTGATTCCCGCGGCTGGACCTGGAAATATGATCCGTTAAATTATGAAGTATTTTCCGGCACGCTAAATTTTGACGGCTCTTCTCCTGTGGCTTTTTCTGTGCCTGTTGAATGGGGCAGTTATCGTCTGCAAGTTCAAGATAAGTCAGGAAAGCAGCTGGCTGTCTTTAAGTTTTCTACCCGCTGGAGCGGCTGGAGTAATAATAACTCTGACAGTATGAAACCCGATCAGGTGATGATGAGGCTGGATCGAGATCATTACCAGGCAGGGGACAGCGCGAAGCTTAGCCTGTTACCTGCGGTAGACGGCCTTGCTTTTATAACCTTAGAATCAAATGACAATGTACTGTGGCGCAAGCAGATTGATGTTAGTGCTGAAGGCAGTGAAGTGAATGTTGTTATTGATAAAAGCTGGATGCGCCATGATTTGTACTTTACCGCTACCGTATTGACGCCGGGTGATATGAAGCATTCAGTGGCTCCTAAACGTGCCTTTGGACTCTTACATTTACCTTTACGCCGTCCTGATGCTGAGCTTAAAGTTGAGATTAAAGTACCTGAGAAAGTGCAGCCTGAACGAACAGTAACTGCTGAGATAACACTCAAGGGGGATTTCCGCCCTGACTCTGATGTATGGGTTAGTGTTGCGGCAGTTGATGTTGGTGTTCTCAATATCAAGCGTTTTGAAACGCCGGATCCGTTGAGTTATCTGTTCAGCCCTCGCCGTTATGATTATCAGCTTTATGACGTATACGGAAATATTATTGAAAATGCCGGGTACGATTATGCGTCACAGCGGTTTGGCGGCGGGCGCTTTAAAAAGAGCAACGCAGAGCTAGTGCGGGGTGGTAATAAACCTAAAAATGATGTTCAAATAGTTGCGATTCAAGCACAAGCGGTCAAGTTTGATAACAATGGAAAAGCATTGATCAGCATTGATGTGCCTGAATTTAACGGTACCCTGCGCTGGATGGCCGTAGCCTGGAGTGATAATAGTTACGGCAGTAATGAAGCCGAAACTCAAGTCGCTGATGCGCTGGTGACACAGTTATCTAAACCGCGCTTTCTGGCAAGGGGCGATAAGTCTGAACTGGCACTGGATCTATCTAACTTATCAGACAAAGACCAGGAATTTAATATTGAATTTTCTGTTGCGGGTGCATTAAAAAACAAGCAGTGGAAGCAGACTCTGGCATTAAGTGACAGCGAACGCCGCACATTGAAATTTAGCGTTCTGGCTGAGCGGTTAGGCGAAGGAACGATAACAGCTAAGGTCAGCAGTCATGATGCCAGTATTCTAGTTGAACGCAGCTGGATCTTAGGAACTCGCTCTGCCTATCCGTCTGTCACGCGTAAACAACAAGCTGTTATTGAAGCGGGAAGCATCTGGCAGCCTGATCTGGACACCGACGGACTGATCCCGGACAGTGTTCAAGCCCGTTTATCGCTGTCTTCCCAGCCGCCTATCGATATCGGCAGTCATTTTGATGCGCTGTTAAAATATCCCTACGGCTGTACTGAGCAGTCAACCAGCAGCGGTTATCCCTGGGTATTAGTTTCTCCGGAAATAGCAGAGCGATTTAAACTGAAAGAAAAACTTGAGAAAAAGTTTAAACAGGATTTCAGCGAAAAATTCCGCCGCAGCCAGATGGAAGCCGCTATTGAACGCGTGCTTCGCCGCCAGAACAGCTCCGGTGGTTTTGCTTTATGGAGTAACTCAGGCACAGAATTAAACTGGCTGACAGTTTATGTTACTGATTTTGTTTCCGCGGCTCGAGATGCCGGTGCGCTGGTTCCCTATGAGCCGATGAAAAAAGCACTGGATCGTTTACAACGTTATGTGGATGGTTCGACGAGTATTCATTATTCATGGTCTGACTCAGAAGATTATTATCGTTTTGCAACTAAAGCCTATGCAGCTTATGTATTAGCCCGGTCAAATCGAGCTTCTTTAGCGCAGTTAAGACGTTTATATCAACAACAGGAAAACAGCAGCGCACGCTCTGGTCTGCCATGGGCACATTTAGGATTTGCTCTGCAGGCCGCAGGTGATGCTGAATTAGCACTGCAGGCATTTGAGAAGGCTAAACAGACTCAGTACAGTAAAGGGTATTACGGCTATTACGGCAGTGAATTACGTGATGCAGCATTGTTATACACTGTATTGGCGAAAGCAGGTAAAGCTGAAGGTAAACAACTACTTGCGGTATTTGATCTGGCCCGTCAGCGTACCTGGTTAAGTACACAGGAGCGTAATGCTTTATTCCAGGCGGCTGTCGCTAGTGCCGCTGATGAGCAGGGAGCAACAGAAGCCCTGTTAGTTACCTCTGATTTCCAGCAGCAGATTAATGAAAAAGGTGTTTTTTCCTCACTGATTGATTTGGCTCAGTTAAATTCGCTGCAAAGTATCAATGCAGGAAAAACAACGCTTTATGCCTCTTTGGAACTAATCGGGGAGCACGAAAACCTGCCGCCGCCTTATCGAAATAAAATACATGTCAGCCGTGATTATTTCAACCTGCAGGGGCAGCCTATGGAGCTGAAACAACTGGCCAGTGGTGATTTGATTGTGGTACGGATAACGGCATCGGCGGAGCGTAATTTACCGGATGCTTTAGTGGTTGATTTACTGCCGGCCGGACTGGAACTGGAAAATCAAAATTTAGCCGATGCGAGTGTCGATATCTCAAAATTAAATGTTGACGGCGTGTCTGTTAGTAACTGGCAGCAGAGTCAGCAGGTTGAACACCTTGAATATCGAGATGATCGCTTTGTTGCCGCATTACGTCTGGATGAGTACCGTCCCCGCCACCTATTTTATCTGGCTCGGGCGGTAACACCTGGTGAATACCAGGTACCGCCGCCTTATGCAGAAGATATGTACCGTCCATTTTATCATGCACTGGGTCAATCATCGCAGAAACTGATAATTACTCCCTGAGTATGGAAAAATTAAGCTGAATGCATAAATTTCAACGGCTGCGTAAATTTATTCTGGCTCTGCCGGTACTGTTTTTATTACTGGTGCTGGCAGACTGGATATGGCCCGTGGACTTGTCGACACGTAAAGGAGCACAAATTGTTGTTGACAGTCAAGGCGAGGTATTACGGCGTTTTGCCGATGAACGCGGCATATGGCGTTATCCAACATCACAGCAGCAGGTATCTGAATATTATATTCAGGCATTATTAGCTTACGAAGACCGCTGGTTTTATCAGCACCCTGGTATAAATCCATTAGCCATGCTCCGAGCGTGTTATCAATTAGCGCTCAACGGAAGGGTTGTTTCCGGCGGCTCTACTTTAACGATGCAGGTTGTTCGTTTACGCTACCCTCAACATACCGGCGGGAATAAAGGTCTGCTGGGTAAATTTTTGCAGATTGGCCGTGCACTGCAGTTAGAGTGGCATTTTTCTAAGCAGGATATTCTAAAATATTATCTGAATCATGCTCCGTTTGGTGGAACGATTGAAGGGGTAGAAACGGCTAGCCGGCATTACTTTGGTCATTCAGCTCAAAGCTTGACTCATGCCCAGGCCGCTTTATTAGCGGGTTTACCTCAAGCACCCAGTTATTACCGGGCAGATCGTCATCCGCAGCGGGCGATGCAGCAGCGAAATAAAGTGCTGCAGCGTATGAACAGATTCGGCGTGCTGTCTCAACAAGAATTAGAGCGGGCTTTGATGGAAGATTTGAGTATTCGTATCAAACCTGCACCTTTATCGGCACCCTTATTATCCAGACGTTTAGTTAATACTTATAAAAATACTGCTCGAATAAGTACCTATATCCATCGTGATCTGCAGCTGGCTGCTGAGCAGTTAGCACGTGATAACCGCGGCTTCTTACCTGCGGGAGCATCAATTTCTATGATGGTTATGAAACACGGCAGCGGTGAAATTAATGCTTACGTAGGTTCTGCGGATTTTTTGGATGCGAGCCGCTACGGTTATATTGATATGGTCACAGCCCTGCGTTCTCCAGGATCTGCGTTGAAACCTTTTATTTATGCTATGGCACTGGATCTGGGCATTATTCACAGTGAAAGTTTATTAATGGATGTGCCTCTTGTATTTTCTGATTACCGCCCTAGTAATTTTGATGTGGGCTTCAGCGGCGCAGTCAGTGCGAGTCAAGCATTGCAGAAGTCACTCAATATTCCTGCTGTACAGTTATTAGAACAAATCACAGCTCGCGCTTTTTATGCGGGGCTGCAGTCTTCCGGAGCGGAATTAGTTTTACCTGCGGGAGCAAAGCCAACCCTGGCACTGGCATTAGGCGGAGCAGGTATTCGCCTGCAGCAGCTGGTATCTCTGTATTCATCTCTAGCTAATCACGGTAGAGTTATTTCGCCCAAATTTATTCGGCAGGACAGTATCCCTGAATCTAAGCCCTTATTGAGTGAGGAAGCCGCATGGATAGTGCGGGATATATTACTGCAGGCAGACCGTACTCGTTCTGATCGGCCTTTAGCCTTGAAAACTGGTACAAGCTCAGCTTATCGTGATGCCTGGGCACTGGCTGTAACCGGGCAGTATACAATAGGTGTATGGGTTGGTATGCCTGATAACGCGACCATGAGCGGCCATTATGGTGCGCAGACGGCAGTTCCTTTATTACGTGCTTTGGCGGAACGTTTACCGCAGACGAATGAAAGCCGATTTATTCATACTCGGCCGGATAAGGTTAAGGCTGTTGATATTTGCTGGCCTACAGGAACGGCAGATATAAGTAAGCCTGAATTGTGTGACAGTAAATCAACAGCCTGGACTATTAATGGTAAAACACCGTTGACGTTAATGCATACAAAGGAAAACAGTGAGCAGGATGCTAAGCCTTGGCTTGCGGTAAAGGTGGCTAATGACTCAGGCTTGAGAGTTGATTTAGGCTGTGTGGAAAAGACCAGCACTATTTTATTCCCACGCTGGCCGACACCGCTGCAGAATAGGATTAATCCGTCATGGCAAAGCTATCAGCGCATTCCTGAATTAGATCCCCGTTGTCATAAGGCTGGTGCTTTATTACCTACGGCGGGCGTTAAAATTCAGGGTATTGAAAAAGGCCAGCGTATCAAGCTGCATGCGGCAACTGGGAATCGGCCCATATTACGAGCAGAAGCGGTGGGTGGACAGCCGGACTGGTACTGGTTCTTAAATGGAACGTTATTAACGGCACAAGCGAATAAAATTAGTCTGCCGGTTCCTCCGCCGGGATACCATCAGTTGAGCGTGGTTGATCAGAGCGGGCAGGGAGATCAGGTCAATTTTGTCGTTGAACCTGAAGACAACGCGCTGCCTTAATAATATGAGCACTGACGAAATCAGGGAAGACAGCGTGTAGATAAATTAAGTTTTAAAAAGGGCTGGTAGAGCTGCCGGCCCTTTATTCTTTTCTTGTAATCTACTCATACTCAGAAGAATAAGTCTCTTCATAGGTGTGTGAGTAAAGCTCAAATAAGTTTCCAAACGGGTCTTCCAGGTAAACCATTTTTGCAGGTTTGTTATCATCTTCAGGATGATACTGCATGATATCCATTCTCACTTTACCGCCGAATTTCTCTGTCTTTTCAATAACATCATCAAAATTATCCGTTTGCAGGCAAAAATGAAAAATACCGATTTTAGAAAAATCAACTTCATGGCGCTCCTGGTGCTCTTTCATTTCAAACAGCTCAACACCAATACCATCCGTTGTTACCAGGTGTGCAATATTAAAACCTTTAAACCCTTCACCAAAGACTGCGACACACATTCTTCCGATAGCAGTCTCACGCTCCTCTTTGACTTTGGTGCAGCCCATCACGACTTTAAGACCAAGCGCATTGGTGTAAAACTCGACAGCTTTATCCATATCGCCCACCATAATACCCACATGATTCATTTTCATAATTTTCTCCAAATTTAAAATAATATACTGGTAACTTGTTTTGATGGAGTGAGTATAGGGATTATTGTGTATCACAAGAAATTATCAATGGTTATTAAAATGATAATGTTCCGTTATGATGGTGTGGGCTATATTGAAAGATTATCAGCTAAATATCATCAATATTAGCTGTTCTAGAAACTGCTGCTGCATGTTTTCCCTGAATATTTACCCGACTGCTTAAACGCTCAACTTTGTATTTTTCCTGTTCTGCCTGCTGCTGAAATAGTTCTTATACCCGTTATCATTCAATTTGCTGTATCAGTCGTTTTAAGTGCCTTTTGATTTTAATGATAGATGCAAAATGCGGAGCTGTTATTAATAGATACACCTTGTGATGAACAAAAAGTCAATACTGTTTCTTTGTGAATACAGATAATAAAACAGATTTTTACGACCTTGCAATTATCCTGTGATTTGGTTGGAATCTCATAAAAATCAACTGGTTGCTTGTTGTGTTATATTGTTTTGTTTATCTTGTTTATTCCGAGAGATGACAACTTTATTCACTATGTTTATCTGATATGCTGTTCACAGGTCAATTATTTGTACGTTTATATTGCTGTGTTTCTTATCTAAGAAAAAATGATTTTCGTCTATTCCATTGACCTTTTTTAGCGGTTCAAAGTATGTACTTGTTTGTTTGAATTTAAGCATATTTAAGAATTAATTTATTAAGGAAATGAAATGCAGGTTAGAAATGTTATTAAAGTATTATCGACTGTGGGGATTGTTTCGCTGCTTACTGGTTGTTCAGTGGACAATACCGAATATGTTACTCCGCCCATTGCGGATAGTATTGATTTAGGCCCGTACAAGTGTACAGATGAAGAGCTGGCTGTAGACGCTTCTAAAGACTGCCGTTTGTATATTAAAGGTTCAATGAACAGCTGGTCAGCTCGTCCGGAAGCACAGTTACACTATCAAGGTGAAGGTGAATATATTGCTTTGTTTGCTATGCAGCCGGGCTCTTACTCATTTAAGATATCAGATCCGGGCTGGAGTGAAGAACGAGATTTAGCCGTTAGTGAAGATGCTGATGCCGAGGTCATATTTGATTCAGCGATGACGTTACAGCGTAAATATGATGATTTTAGTAATAAAAACATGGATATCACCGTCGCCAGTGATGAAGACCAGGTATATCGTTATACCTTAGATGCGTCTGCAGGTATTAATAACCCTTTACTGCTGATTCAAAATATCACTGACAGCGATGCCGACAATCTGACTGAGCCGATGTACCTGGTCGGTACTTTCAATGACTGGACTGCTTCAGAGAGCAGTGTGTTTTCATACGCTGGTGCAGGTAAGTATGAAGTGCAGATGAGCTTTGCTGAAGCGGGAACTATTAGTTTTAATGTGCATCAAGGTATTACTGAGCCGCTGGTTTACGGTTCTTTAGATAATCAGCCAGTCACTTTAATCGAAGGAGAATCATCTCTTACTACTTATCCGGGCGGTAAAATGTCAGCTCAGGTCGAAGCGGGTACTTATGTATTTTCTTTGTCTGCACTAGGTGACGGTCAACTGGCTGTGCCGCTGTCTATAGCAAAAGTAAAAGCAGTTGCAGGTCATGACACTATTACGGGTATTAATGCTGCAGTCAGCTTAACGGCTGACGGCAGTGCTTATGCCGGAGATTACAGCTGGGCGGCCAAAGGTAATATGAATGTAACGCTTAACGACGATTTAACTCAAACTCCTGTTACTAAACGTCAAATCGCGGCTGCTGATGCGTTAGGCCGTTACACTGCCACCCTGACTATCAATAAAGATCTCTCTTCAGAATCTACTGCTAGCCATGATGTAGATGTGATTGAGCTGGAAAAAGCCGATAACATCGTAATGATGATTGGTGACGGTATGGGTTATGCGCAGCTTGATGTCACCCGGGCATATAAGGGCGAAGCATTATTTCTTGAGTCAGGCAGACACCGCGGTGATATTAAAACCGCTAGTGCCGATACATTAGGCTATGAAAATCTACCTGAGTTAGGAGCCAACTATTACACCGATTCAGCAGCCGCTGCATCGGCTATGGCAACCGGGCGCAAGGCGGTTTCTGGTACTATTTCTCAGGCAATTCCGGGTGACGGTTCTGATCTGCAGACCATACTGGAATATGCGCAAAGCTTAGGTAAATCCGTTGGTGTGGTGGCAACGTCACATTGTGTCCATGCTACCCCGGCTGCCTTTGCTTCGCACGGTCCAAACCGAAATGACTTTGTGACTCTGTCTGAAAGCATGTACGGTAAAGTAAAACCAAACGTCACCTTATGCGGCAGCAAGCTGGTGGACGGCGTCGATATAGTCAGTGCCGAAGCCGGCAAAGCAGGTTACACCGTGGTTAAGAGCAAAACGGACTTAATTCCGGCGTTAGCGGCACTGCCTGAGACTGATGAAAATGCTGAAATTTTATTTGCCGGTATTTTCGGCGAAGATGAGATCCCTTATGTATTACCGTTAGATGAGCAGAAAAGTTATGAAGAGCAGGATATTCCGCAGCTTAATGAAATGGCGGCCGCCGCGGTAGAAATCTTGTCGAAAAATCCTAATGGTTTTGTATTGATGATAGAAGGCTCACAAATTGACTTTGCTTCTCATGTTAACGATGAAGAGCGCATGATTCATGAAACCATCGCGTTTGACAAAACGGTTGAAGAAATGGCTGTCTGGTCTGAGATGCGCAGTGATTCGATGCTTATTGTTACTGCTGACCATGAAACCGGAGGTTTACGTCTTGAAAAGACCAATGGAGTGGGCAAAGTACCTGAAGTCAGCTGGTTATGGGGAAGCCATACCAACGTTGATGTGCCGATTGCTTCCTGGGGGCTTAATTCTCATGTCTTTGTGGGACGTACGGTAGACAATACCGCTGTTTATAATGTTATGCGCGGTGCTCTAGACGCACAATAAACTCAGGAGTTTATCAGTCAGCTCAAACCTGAGCTGACTGTTACTTATTTTGTAATGGTGACTGTTAGTTAAATTTGAGCAGAATCCTATGCACTTCAAATCAATTTCCTCGGTGAGTGTTTACATAGTAATTCATCCGTCCTTTTATCCATTCATCTGATAAAGAGGGCAGTCAATACTTTCAGCATTTTTAGTAATAGACAGGTTCCGTGTAAAAGGTTAAATAACCGCAGTTTACGGGAATATGTGTCGATATGATTTACACTGTTAATCTTGTTCTTAAAACGCCTCAATGTATCTGGTTGATAATTAAAGCTATTCAACAAAGGCATAGTAAATGCAAGGTTATTAACTGCAATAATAAAATTGCTGCAACACTTTCGTTAATTTGTCAGAGAAAGGAGTGTAACTATGTTGAAAACTTTTTCTACTATGATTGCGGCTGCCTGCTTAGCTTTAACGGCAATGACTGCATCTGCAATTCCGTTTGTGGCGACACCTGCAGATACGTTAGGGCCGTTAAATGGCGGTTCAGTGCTTGAAAATGTCGTTTCTCCCGGAGCTGGAAGCGCAGTATTAACATTTGATCTACTTGGTTATAAAAGTGTGGATGGTGCGAATGGTTACCAGGACATTTTTAGATTAGATATAAACGGCAGTAATCTGTTTACAGGCTCTTTTAATATGGGCGGCGGCGGCGCTACTAATATTATTTTTCAAGATCCTGGTGTAACTGTAGTTTCGACAGTATCTTACGGTTTATTTCGAGGCGGCTTAACCCAGTTTGCTGTTAACCATAACCTGTTATCAGGTAATAACAGCTATCTGTTTGATTACGGTGTCATGCAGGGCTTACATGATGAGGGCTGGGGTCTTAGAAATATTGTTATTAGAGGCACAGTAAGCGATGTACCAGAGGCGAATACTGTTGGTTTATTAATTTTGTCGTTAGCTATGCTGTTTTGGTCTAGGAAAAACAAACTAATAAGATCGTAATTTAGTCAGAATTAATCACTTTTCTGAGTTTGCCGTACGCTTTGTTAAGTTTTGAGCGTACGGCGTATATATCGAACATTCAGTCTATTTGTTTTTATATACTATTTTACCTAACTACCTGAGTAAACTTGCTATACCTTCATTGTTTTTAATCTCAACAGCCGGCAGCTCTATTTGACTATGTCAAACAGTATGCTGCGTAATACAAATAATGTTCTACTTATTACTCAATCAAGCGCCTGCTTTAACAGGTGGTTGCTGAGTTTGCGGCAAAATATTTAACTGGAAGCTAGTGCTTAGAGGTGTTTACAGGAGAGAAATTTTTGCAAAAATTGACTAGGTAATAGCAGCTGGATAGCCTTACAATTATATTTTTTACAGGGATGAGGAAGAGTACCATGGAAGGAAGAGTGCGGATACTTCTGGTTGAAGACGATCCAAGACTTGCCGGGTTGATCAGAGATTATCTGGAACTGCAGGGGTTTGAAGTGTTGATTGAAGGACGGGGGGACACGGCTTCCGGACGATTATTCAAAGAAAAACCCGATCTGCTTATTCTGGATCTGATGCTTCCCGGCATGGACGGCCATACAGTCTGCCGGACCGTTAGATCTAAATACCAGGGACCTATTCTGATTCTTACCGCTCGCGAGGATGATATGGATCAGGTTGTCGGTCTTGAACTGGGGGCTGATGATTACGTAAAAAAACCGATAGAGCCTCGGGTATTGCTGGCGCGCATTCGAGCTTTACTGCGTCGAGTGGAAAATAATACTAACCCTAATAAGAGCAGCGCAAAATTCCTCCCTGAGACCGAGCAGGATATTCATTTCGGCGGATTGAGAATCTGCAGTTCTTCTCATTCTGCTTTTCTGAATAACGAGCAGATTGAACTGACGACCACTGAATTTAAGCTGCTTTGTTATCTGGCGGCGAATGCCGGCAGGGTACTTGAGCGAGAGCAGATATTTTCTGCTATTCGAGGTATTGACTACGACGGCCTGGATCGCTCTGTCGACATTGCCGTCTCTCGACTGCGTAAAAAACTCGAAATCGATCCCTCGGTGCCTAAGCGGATCAAAACGCTCTGGGGGCAGGGATATGTATTCGTAAAGGACGCCTGGTAAAACGATATAAAAAGCAATTTTCATCGTAATTCCCATCCTCGATAAATTTACCTCCACTTTCATCAAACCGCTGTACAAGCAGTATTATCGAGAGCTGACTCGGCTGCTGCAGGATGACTGGCAGAGCCGCCTGCAGGAACTGCGTCCCGAATTCGGTCTTCAGCAGGTTTTGGTGCTGAGCAGTAAGAGTCATTTTCCAGCTGGCGACATTGCGCTGACGGATGGGGCGGGGCTAATGATGCAGTTAAAATTTAACAGTTCTTAACCACTAACGTGATCAATTTATTAAAATTAAAAGGTTAAATCAATGAAATTTTCGATAAAAACGAAGCTTATCGTTGCCTTGTGCGTGCCTCTTTTATTAATAGGTGTTGTTTTTATTTCCTCGCTGATAAATACACAAAGCGCGGTACTTGCAGCCGAACAAAACAATGTTGAAAGCAAAGTGACGGCACTGCTCAATGACGGTCTAAAGGGGCAGGTAGATACAGTAACCCGCTCTATATCCGATTATTATGAGCAGTCAAAGTTAGAAAATATCAAAAAGGAGTTGTCTGTTGAGATGACGGCTTTTAAACGCACCATTGAAAGAATTTATGAACAGAGTGATTCAGAGAGTGACGCGGCAGAGAGCATCTATGTTTTTCTTAATCAACATCGTTGGAATAACGGCCGATATTTTTTTGCTTATGATCCCGATACGTGGATCAGTAAAGCGTACGGCAGTAACTTAAGCTGGGTTGGTGTAAACGGTTACGAGAAAAAAGATGCTGATGGTAACTATTTTGTACAGACGGTTGTCGAGGCTGCCAGAAACAATAGTATTGGTTTTAGTCAATATTCATTTTTAAACCCGACTACCAAAAAAATAGAAGACAAGATAACCGCCTCGTTTTACTTTAAACCGTTAAATCTGGTTATTGCATCAGGCGAATACCTTAGCACCCTTAAACAGAATAATATTGCGGCTGCATTACACGCCATAAGCATTGCCAAATATGGGAAAAACGGCTATTTCTGGATACAAGATAAAGAGGGGACTATTCTTGCCCACCCGAAGAGTGAAATTGTAGGCACAATTGGCTCTACTACTGCAATTATTGCAGCCGGTATAAGAAATAAGCCTGAAGCCTTTGTTAAAACTGTTTATGAAAACCCGGCGACCCAAAAGTTTGAAAATAAAATAAATTATGCCCGAAAAATATTCCCTGAGTGGGGCTGGATTATTGTAACCGGCGCTTATGAGAGCGATGTCCTCACTATACAAAACGGCTTAACCAAGGCCACTAATGAGATTTTCGAGGAAAGAACCACCTTAATGATTATCGTCTCATCGATTTTAGTGATTTTCGGTTTTATTGTGGCCATTTGGGTTATCAGCTTTACTCTTAAGGGGATTGCTTTGCAGAAGGATCTGATTAACGCGGTTTCTCATGAACTCCGTACCCCCATCGCCCGGCTTCGATTCGGCGTAGAAATGATGGAATCCTCACCCCCCCGGACAGGGGAGAACCGTTATGTCACTGGAGTCCAGCAGGACATTGATGAGCTGGAGGATCTGGTTAGTGAATTACTGACTTATGCCCGTTTCGACCGCAATGTTTCGGATCTGCAGATGCAGTCACTGACTATAGTCCCCTGGCTTGAGGATGTTCTGGCGGCTCTCGCAGCAGAAGTTTCAGCGCAGCTGCAGCACGTTTTTCTGGTTGAGCCGAACGCACAAGGTTATTTTGAACCTAAGCATCTACGGCGGGCGGTGAGTAATCTGGTACATAATGCGGCAAAGTATGGAAACGGTCTGGTTGTTGTGACCTTAGAACAACGAGATACGGAGTACCTGCTCCATGTTGATGATGATGGTCCAGGTATCCCGGATGCTGATCGGGAACGGGTTTTCGAACCTTTTGCGCGCGTCGATTCCAGCCGAAGCCGTGAGTCTGGAGGCTACGGACTGGGACTGGCGATTGTCAAACGGGTGCTTGACGAACATCACGGTTCTGTTTCTAATACAACGTCACCTCTTGGCGGCTGCCGGTTCACGATTCGCTGGCAGGTTTAAAATACTAATGAAGGTTTGACTGAGATCATCGAGACAGACACTGCGCGGGCGGTTATGAAGTCTTGATTTATCCCGTTAGATCTTTAACTTCTCTGCTTAACTTTTCCTCTGCCGTTTCTTTGGCATCGTAATTAACGACTGCTCAGCTACAATTCATTATTGTTACAAATTGTTACAAATTAAAACAAAAGGCCAACAGATTTACTTCATACAGGAGGGTAATGTTGTAGTAACTTGATTTATATGTGATTTTTATTAGCTGTTAAAATTCCCAAATAACTGCAGTTCCACTAATTCTTATCTTAAAGGGGATTGTCAATTGAGAACGTCCAGCGGCTGCCGCTCATTGTCATGACCGGGTTATGTATGGTCAATAAATAATTATAAAGTGGTGCTGATTAATATTGACCACTTTATACACTGTAACAATTTTTAAAATGAGTGTATAAATGGAACATATACTACTGCAGCCAATGCCGGTTGAGCAAATAGAACTGTTAATCGTTAAATCCAAGTATATTGGTGATAATGAAGCGGAGTTTATACTGCATAAGGAGATTTATCTGCGTTGCTGTGATGTGCTGGTTGAGAATGAAAGGATCAGAACCATTGTCACCATTATTATTGCCTCTATTCTGCTGGATCAACCGCTAGTCACACAACGACAATACATTAAATCACTGTATAAACGCTTCGGGACGGAAGCGAATAAAAGTAAAGCAAATTTGATGAAAATGAAGCATGATTTAAAGACTGTTGAGCAGCGCGGGAACGGCAGCTGGTATTTAAAAGCAGCACTGGTTGAGCGAATTGCGGCTGAGGAGCTGGCGTTAGACCGCTACGCTGAGGAACAATCGCTAATAAATAATCACTGCCCTCGCTGTGCTGCGGCTCAGGGGGACGAAATAAGTGTAGGCTGTGATGCCTGCGGCGGTACGGGAAAAATTGCGGTGACAATGCGTGATGCTAAGGCGTTTTTTAATGTGCTGGGTTTACCGTACACGCCGTATAAATTTGCATCTGAGTATTGGAGTAAAATTCTATTTATTGTAAGTGAATTACAAATTAAATAGTCTAACACGATAACTGCCATGCACAGGACTCTGTAAATAACCCTGTGTGCCTCGATTCCAGCCGAAGCCGGGAATCTGGAGGCCGCGGATTGGGTTTGGCAAACGTCAAACGGCTGCTTGACTCACATCATGGATCAGTTTCTATTACAACTTCTTCTCCTGGCGGCAGCCGCTTTACGCTTTGCCGGCAGGTTTAAATCGACAGCTGTTTTCATCACGTTTATCCAGTCACACAGCAGGCGTCTAAGAGCAGCCGCGTTTTCAGCCTCTAAACTCCCTTTTTTCCCTGTGCAGCTTGCATATAAAACCGCGAACTTTCTTTCTGGGCATGGTAATTAACTAGCCGGCCCTGTATTCGCCATGGTTACAGGTTGTTACAAATTAAAACAAAAGGCCAACAGATTTTTTCAAAAAAAGAGATACGATAGCAAAGTTAACAATTAGGTAAATGAAGGTGCGGGAATGGGATAAGGTGGTTGTTTTTTTACATTCGAAAAGACTAGCTTGGAGGGAACCTCGTACGTCTGCTAACGTACTTATAAAGAGAAATACAAAGATGGATATTAACCAACGTGATATAACCACTGAAATTCATGTCAAAGGCGCTACTTACTTAAATTTCAATATCCCTAAAGAATTTCGCGGTACCTATTTAGGTCTGTGTCATGATTACATGATTGAGTTCTTTAAACAAACAGGAATAACTAAACTTCAGCTTCAGCCTGTAATGGAGTTCCAGGAAGAGGAACACCTTATCGAAAATGGTTTAACTAACTACTGGGGTTATAACCCGTCATGCTGGATAA
Organism: Psychromonas aquimarina ATCC BAA-1526; assembly: GCF_000428725.1. Classification (GTDB taxonomy): domain Bacteria; phylum Pseudomonadota; class Gammaproteobacteria; order Enterobacterales; family Psychromonadaceae; genus Psychromonas; species Psychromonas aquimarina. Next base: position 113,496 of record NZ_AUAM01000010.1, on the reverse strand, counting down.
CACCTACAATACGTTATGCGACGCAAGACGGGGATCCAGTTAGCGAATTTAAACAGATGGTTAAAACCCTAAAGGATAACGGCATTAAAGTTATTATCGATGTGGTATATAACCATGTGGCGAAGAGTGTCCGCAAGTATTACCCGCACTGGAATAGAAACTACTCCGGCTGCGGCGATACTGTACAGCTAGAACACTGTGTCGATAAAGTAATACACTCAATGCATACGTGGCATTGTGACTACGGTGTGGACGGGTTTAGATTTGACCTGGCTACTGCATTAGGCCGTGACGGTTTAGGCGGGTTCAATCCTAACTCTAAGATGCTTACCGCCATTAAGAATGATCCTAAATTACAGGGAGCTGTACTTATTGCAGAACCGTGGGATTGTGAAACATATCAGCTGGGCAGATTCCCTGCGGGTTTCCAGGAGTGCTCTGATCGATACCGTCAATGTGTTCGTGAGTTCTGGAAAGGCACAGACAGCATAGGCAACCTCGCTAAGTATATTACAGGCAGCCAGGACACATTCAATAACTGGCAAAGCAAACGCCCAGTGAACTACGTTACCTACCACGACGGTTATACTCTACAAGATTTAGTTAGCTATGATGAAAAACAAAATCTTGCTAATAAAGAAGATAACAAAGACGGGTGTAAGAATGAAGACAACGCCAGCTGGGGGCGTTATAAGCCGGGTGATACGCCAGAGCAGACAACGGCACGTAGAGAGCGTGATAAACGTAGTATGATGACTACACTGCTTTATAGCCTAGGCGAACCACACATCGTATTTGCAGACTTATTCAGCCATACACAGCGAGGTAACAATAACGCCTATTGTCAAGACAACGAAATCAGTTGGATTAACTGGGACTTTACCGACACCAACAAGAAAAATTTCTATAACTTTATGGCACGCACTATAAAGGCATCTTCTGCAGTTATGGAAGAGTTTAATGCGGCGGTAAATAACGGTTTACAGTATGACTGGAAGTGTGATGACTGGGCTGGTAAAAATGCAATGTTAACACTAACCACAGAAGATAAAATATTGACCTACAATATCGCAAGAGAAGGCATCACTATGTCTGCATACGATCGAGTATTTGTAACATCGTCTGCGGGTGAACTAGCCGCCGCATAAATAACATTAAGCGGCAGTTATATGAAGCCGCTATACGTTAATTAAACATGGATTCCCCCAGCTCAGCCGGGGGACTCGCATAGGTTTTACTGTTACAACGGTAGGGGAGTTTTCTTTGCTCGACCAAAAATAATATATGGCGCTCAGAAAACACTTAGGCGGGGCGTTTTATGAATCAGCAAAAAGAAAAGGAGCAATCGAAGCAGCGCATTTTCTTTTTATTACTTGAATCTGGAAGTGATTTGTTAAATAACAAGCATCTTAATGTGTCGCCTTATCTCCCCAAATTTCTTTGAGTCGTTTGTCACGGCCGCAGTTCCAGCGATAGAATTTATAGCGAACGGGGTTGTTTATATAATAATTCTGATGGTAACTTTCGTCACCTTTAATAGGATAAAAGACAGTCGCTTCTAAAATTGGCGTAACAACTTTTTGATCAGGGAACTGCTCGGCTATTTCTCTTTTAGATTGTTCCGCTATTTTCTTTTCAGTTTGGCCTGCGACAAAGACTGCACTTAAATAACTTGAGCCTTTATCACAAAACTGTCCTTTATCATCAAATGGATCAATGTTAATCCAGTAATGGTCCAGCAGCTCTTTATAACTAATTTTTGCCGCATCATAGGTGATCTCAACGGCTTCATAGTGACCTTTATGACTGCCGTAATAGCTTGGATCTTCTAACGTTCCACCAGTAAACCCGGAGATGACATCACTCACCCCCTCAAGCTTTTCAAAGTCGGACTCCATACACCAGAAACATCCTCCAGCTAGTACGGCTTTATCTGCCGCCGCATTAGAAACAGAGAGCAGCAGGCTGGTTAAGATAAACAATAGTGGTTTACATTTCACAATATTTCTCCTTTCTATTTAACTAAAGAATAGTCTAAATGGTTCATGTCTAGACTGGACAAGGGGAGGGCTGTTTTTGTGTTTTCTTGCGTAAATTAAAAAGCATGCTTATTCTGATCATAAGCTGTTGTTAGCAATAATGATATTAATGATTCAAGCATTAAACTAAAAGAGTATTGAGATTAATAACAGACGGAAACAGCATTGAAAAATGATATGCGAACCAACGACCAGAACGAATTGCGCGCTAAAGGAGCCTCTCTTAAACCTTTACGTGCTCTTGTTCCATTTATGAGCCCCTATAAGGGCACGCTGATTACTGCAGTCATAGTATTATTGATGGCGTCTGCGGCAACGAGCTGTCTGCCGATTGCAGCCAGATACCTTATTGATAGCGGTATCAGCAGTGGTGATCCAGACAAAATTAATTTTTATTTTAAGCTTGTTTTAGGTGTTCTTCTGCTGATCAGTTTATTGTCAGCTAGCCGTTTTTACCTGATAACCTGGCTGGGTGAGCGAATTGCTGCAGATATCCGTAAAAAAGTATATTCACATGTCATCAGACAGGATCCTGCTTTTTTTGAAGTGACCCAGACAGGGGAAGTTCTATCTCGACTGACTACTGATACAACGCTGGTACAGTCTATATCCGGGGTCGGAATATCAATCGTACTGCGTTCATCTGTTATGTTGATTGTTTCTCTTGCCGGCATTATGTATACCAGCCCCTCTTTAACACTGATGATTCTATTACTTGTTCCTGCCGTAATCGGGCCAATATTGTGGATTGCCCGCAAAGTACGCAGACTGTCCCGCGCGGCTCAGGACAAAATTGCGGACTCCAGCGGCATGGCTAATGAAACACTGAATGCTATTGAGACAGTGCAGGCATTCACCCTTGAGTCTTTACAAAGCAGACGTTTTGCAGAAGCAGTGGAAGCCGCATTTATAGCGGGCCTGCAGCGGATCAGGGGACGCTTTGTGATGTCTTTAGGGTCCATGTTTCTGCTCTTTGGCGCTGTGACGCTGGTACTTTGGGTTGGAACGCGGGAGGTACTGGCTGGAAACATGCTGCCGGGGGAGCTCGCTCAGTTTGTTTTATTCACGGTTCTGCTTGCAAGTTCAGGTGCAATGCTCAGCGAAATGTGGGGAGAAGTTCAACGCGCGGCAGGTGCGATGGAACGGCTGTTCGAATTACTCGATGCACGACCATTTATTCGTGCACCGGCAAATCCGATATCTTTATCCTCGCAGGGAGGAGGCCGTATTGTATTTAGTGAGGTCAATTTCAAATACCCCTCGCGTCCGGATACGCCTGCGATAGATAATTTTAACCTGAACATCACTCCAGGAGAAACTATCGCATTTGTAGGACCATCGGGGGCGGGTAAAACAACGACTTTCCAACTGTTATTACGTTTTTATGACCCGAATGCAGGAGCTGTATACATCAACGGGGTTGATATAACTAAAGCGGATCCGCAAGCCGTGCGTGCTGTTATTGGTATTGTCCCGCAGGAAACCATTGTCTTTGCCGCCAGTGCGCTGGAAAACATTCGCTATGGTCGACCGGATGCAAGTGATGATGACGTTAAGTCTGCAGCACAGGCCGCTTTCGCCGATGAATTTATCGAGCGCTTACCAGAGGGCTATGATACATTTCTTGGAGAAAAAGGGACGCGTTTATCCGGAGGACAGAAACAGCGCATTGCTATAGCGCGTGCCGTTTTGAAAAATCCGCCAATATTACTGTTAGATGAAGCGACGAACGCGCTGGATGCTGAGAGCGAACAACTGGTACAGGAAACGCTGCAGAAACTGATGCACAATCGCACTACTATTATTATTGCCCATCGCTTAGCAACTGTACTCAAGGCAAAACGCATTGTGGTTATACATCAAGGAAGGATTCAAGCAATCGGCAGCCACGCGGAACTTGTGGCAAAAAATCCTCTTTATGCGCGCCTTGTAGAACTGCAGTTTCGCTCCGCAGAGGAATAATACCAATCGGATTAAGTATGTGATCTATTTTTGCGTAGGAGAAATTGCTTAGTTCAAGGCGTAAATTGATGTAAATGGTTGTTCCCTTTACGAAATTTACAACGAAGAAATAAGCTGTTTTAACCAGTAAAACTGATCAGCTATTTATTCAGATTGGTATAACTGCCGTTAATTATATCCAGTCATTTCCACGAATCCCTGACCAGTATGTGATCCATTAAAAGTTACCATTCCCTCGAAGTATTCAATAGCAAAACGCATGATCTGCTTGTTATTGATTATATCTATATTAATGTCAATACCTTGAGATTCGACCTTTAAGGTAAAAGCCTGCGGATAACCAAGCTCACTTATAAGGCGGCTTTGCAGATTGATATCCTTAATTTCTAAGATATCTATCTTGCCGCTGCTGTGCATCAGGCTGCCGTATAGAAAATCATCTTCCTGGGAGCGAATGCGGTAAATCATCAGCGCTTTATCTTTGGATAAGCGTAATGAAAACCAGTCCCAACCCTGCTGATCCTGCGCGAGCATACTGGATCCCCATTCCCGATCAAACCATGCATTTCCAGTTACTCTTTGCCGTTTCCCCTGCCATAATATTTCACCTTTTACATCAATGAAGGGCTGGGAATAATAGTGACTGGCAATATCTTCACTGTGATGCTTTTTACTAAAGCCTTTATTTCCCTGCAGATAAAAAGGTTTTGAACTGGATAATGATAATTTCACCTGCCAGTTTTCCTGCTCAAGATCTTCACTTTCTAAAACAGGGTCTTGTGCAGAAGCGTTCTTGAGCGGCTCATTGCTGCCGCCGTAATTTGAAGAGCCATAACTGAGCCTGGCGGGTAATAACTGTGCAGATGACTGCCATATCCAGTCATCAATAACTGCTCGAAAAGGTCTATCAGAAACTTCTACATTACCAAGCTCTTCTCTGCCGTTACGAAATGCAGAAAGGTGCTCTTTTGTATCCGCTAACGCCGCATGAGCAAAATACCAGTGGCGGTTATTTACAGCGGTGCGAAATAATGTCCATTGACTGGCAAAACGCTGACCGTTCTCGGAAGTTAAATTAGTCGTTAAGTACCACCATTCATGTCGATAGCCTTTATGAGGTGAATGGGCTTTAGGAAAGGTAATATTATTACCTGCAGAGGCTTGTGTATATTGCTGCTGATCATCAGCCAGTTTTTTTAGAGGATTTCGACTAGGTAGATCTGCTGTTATTAAATAAGCGGCCAATAGGCCTGATACTAGTAGAAACACTATTATCAGCAGTAAGTAAAAATGACGTCTGCTGCTTTTTATCACATTCATAAGCTGGATCTGACATTAAGTTTAAACAGGGGAATACTTAACGCGGGAATTAAAAATAACAAAGCAAGTAAGCTGCTGACTGCAAAAGGGGCAACATTTAACATAAGCGGCATCGACCAGCCGAATGAGGCTGGCAGTACTTTGTTTACTAATGCATCAGCTAGAATTACTGCTATTGGCCAGCTCAGCAGAATGGTCCCTAAAGCAAGCAGTAACCATTGTATCAACATGTGAGTAAACAACTCCATTTTGCTGTATCCCAAACTGCAAAGAATGTATAAATCAGTTTTGCGGGCCAGCTCTAAACTGTTTGCAGACAAAAACAGCCCCAAACATGCGATTGAAAGTAATAGCGCTACAATGGCATTCATAAGTACAAAGGTTTGAGAGAAGATAGCAAGTGCTCGTTTCTTTATTTGTTGTGGTTCATAGATCTGCTGCTCTTCTAATTCGATTGTCATTAACATATCTTGTTTGTTTATCGATTTGCCCGCTTTAAAAAACACCCCGAAACCAGTATCAACCCAGCCGTTAAACACTTTTGTTATTCGTTGTTTATTCAAAGCTGCAGATAACCCCGGGTAGCCGTAATCGTAATAAATGCCTTTTATCTTACACTTATATTGTTTGCCGCCTTGCGATAAGAGTAAGGTCTGGTCGACAGAAAGTTGTTTCTTTAAAGCTAGCTGTTCATTGATATAACACCCCTGATCTAGTGTGCTTGATGAAGATTTGAATAGTAATGATTCAAGCTGGCGAGCAGACTGGTAGCTTGAAACCTTGACTGACTCATTATCGACTTGTGCCCGGGTATGTTGAAATAAAATGTATTGTTCAACTTCTGATTTATTGTTTAACCATTCTACTACTTGTTGATTCTGCCAGCTCTTATGGCGAATAAAGATATCTGAGCTTAACTGCTGATCAATATATTTATCAAAAGCCGCCTCAAAACTATTCACCATTAAGGCGCCTGCAATACTTGAAGTTAGCGCTAAATAGAATGCTGCAAGCGGTAAATAGCGTCGTGCAATCTGCCTGGCGGCATCTTTAAAAATGTATTTAAAGCGAAAAGAATTAAGTAAGTATCCGCTTACAAAAAGCATCAATTGTAAAAAAATTGGCAGTAGTGCAACACTTGCTATTAATAACAATCCGTACTTCGCCATAAGCTGAAACCAGTTACTGCTCGGCCAAAGCAAAAACAGCAGTAACAAAATAATGCCGGCTGCTGAGGTTTGAAGATAAGGAAAGCGCTCCGTTGATGCTCTTGCAGAAAGAGCAATATGGGCAGTACTGATAAGCTTAAACTGCTTGAATAACGCAAGTAATACTGCTGACGATGAAATTATAAATGCCCATATTACGTATTGCCATTGCCATACAAAATGACCACTGCTGTTAAGTAAATAGATCTGGCTAAGGGTTAAACCAAGTAATGGTAATAAAACTGAAATTAAAACGGCAGTTATCAGTATGCCTAGCCCGGAAGCTGCTATCAGCAGAAATAATAATTCGATCAACATGGCTGTTTTTAGGGTTTGTAACTGCACACCTAACAAACGTAATTGTGCTGCTAATTTACCACGCTTGTGCCACGCCTGACTGCCGGCTTGAAATGCAATAAACATACTCATAATAAACCCCAATATAGCCAGCACATTGAGGTTCAGGTGCAGTGCATCGGCAAGGCCCAGCCGTTCCTCTACGGACCATGGTTTATATAGCGTTAAGTGCCCGGGTAATGCTGATTCCAGTTGCTGTTTATTTTTTTTGCTAAGTGGCGCGACCATTAGATAGCTAAAATCACCTTCTTCAGGGAATAACTGCCAGGCAAGCGCAATATCCAGCAGCGCAACGTTACCCCATTGTTCTGCGGCTGTTAAACTAAAGGCAATAGACCTTTGGTCTGCTAATACAAAGTGATTATGAGCAGCTGCCTGGTTATCCTTATCTGCATTTTTAGTTTTTTTAACTTGATCTGTGTTAGTCCCTTCGGACAAAGATAATGTATCTCGGTATGTTTGGTTAAGCAGCACCGTCTGGCTGTTAAAGCTTTCAGGTTTCATGATGCTCAGCGCTAACATATCAATAGCTCTGAAGGAAAGACGTTTTCCATTAGCCAGTTTTTTTATGAAGGTTAATACCGGGGTTATCTGCGTAAAACCTTGTTTTCTTAAGGCTGCAAAATCACCCTTAGTAAGTTTTGCACCGGGCTTTGCAACGATATGAAAAGCCACTGGATTTTTTAACTGCAGGTTTGCCTGTTGATACTGCTGCTTACTGGCATGATTTAAGACCAAAATAGATAACAAGGTACTTGTCGCTATGGCCAGGCTGACAATAAATCCTAGGTTTAATAAAGGGGTGTTTTTATATTCCGCGACCTGGGTTTTCAATACCAGAAAGAGATCCCGGTATGCCGGTTTGCCGTTTGTACTGGTCGATTTTTTATCCTCCATTAAAGTGCCTTATCAACTAACGTTAGTTGACCGTCAGCTAATCGATAAATTTTATCCATTCTCTGAGCAACATTCGCACTATGGGTGACCATTAATAATGCAGTGTTATGAAGTTTTGCTAACTTGACTAATAATTCAACAACACATGTACTGTTGTTTTCATCAAGATTACCGGTCGGCTCATCAGCAAGTAACAATTTAGGCTGAGCACTAAGTGCACGTGCAATAGCAACACGCTGCATTTCCCCCCCGGAAAGTGTTGCCGGATACTTATGCAGCAGGCTGTGAATATCCAGCTGCTTTGTAAGCGTGCTGCAAAGTAATGCATCATAACGACCAGCTAAACGTGCGCTGAATTCAATATTATCCAGCACTGACAGGTTAGACAGCAAATTGTACTGCTGGAAAATTATACTGAGGTGTTTTTTTCTTAGCTCACTGAGTTTTTTCTCCGTCGCTTGTGCCAGTTGTAAACCTGCAATACTAATACTGCCTTGTTGTATCGGTTCAAGTCCTGCAATCAGGTTGAGTAAGGTTGTTTTACCACTGCCGCTGTCACCCATTAATGCAATACATTCACTCTGTGATACAGATAAACTAATATCCGACAAAATCTGCCGGTGATTATCACCATCAGCAATTTGATGGTTAAGTGATGCAATAATTAAAGACAAAAGCAATCCTCAATTTCAATGATTTAAACTAGTAATTAGCAGTATTTCAGGTCATCTTGTTATTTGCTTGTTCTACTTACAGCCGCCTGTAAATAGAAGTTCAGCATAAGAAGAATAAGCGTCATTTTTCGTTTAAGCAAAGTTGCCATAGACAAATCAGAGGGGATTTAGACGTTGAATTTTTATCTGAAGACAGGGCTCAGCCTCAACTGGGCTTGTTTGACGGCTAATAAACGAAATGCCTTTGTATGAAACGAGTAGTAGGAATAATGCTGGACTGTGCCTGCCAATCGGGTAGAAACAGGTATATTGACGAAGGAGAAGAATAAATTCTTATAATATTTTGCCGCATTGGAGTGTAATGCGCTGAAATTAAATCAATATTTTTGCTAAAGGGTTATTATTCTTCCTGTACTTATTGCTGTGACTGCAGCATCTGTTTATTGAGTAATGCTTAAAGAGCTGAAAAATATCACAGCTCTTTAAGCCTAGTAACAATTAAATATCTTCAGCACGAATCTGACGGTAAACATCAGGTGTCGCTACGTAAGGTTCACTACCGACTTTAATCGCTTCAAGCAGGGCATCTGCAGCTTCCAGCCATTGTGCTTCACTGCGTGCATGAATAACAGCTAATGGTTTCTGACTGTCTGCTGTTTCACCTAAGCGGATAAACTGATCAAAACCAACCGCATAATCGATCTCATCGGTCGCAACACGGCGTCCGCCGCCCATGCTTACCACTGCCATACCAATTGCTCGGGTGTCCATTGCTGAAACAATGCCGCTGTCTTTTGCATAAACAGGTTTAGCGATAGGTGCTTTTTCTAAATAGTTTTCATAGTTTTCAACAAAGTCTTCCGGTCCGCCAAGACCCGCAACCATTTTGCCGAAGCATCGTGCGGCACTGCCGTCATCGAGAACAGCCTGCAGTTTTTCACGCGCTTCTGTGCTGTCTTTGGCTAAGTGACCTAAAACCAGCATTTCAGCACAAAGTGCCATGGTAATTTCATGTAAACGCGGATTTCTATATTCACCTGTTAAAAATTGTACCGCTTCACGTACTTCTAGTGCATTACCCGCAGAAGAGGCTAACACCTGGTTCATATCGGTCAGAATAGCAGTGGTTTTTGTACCAGCTCCATTCGCTACGCCGACAATTGATTTAGCAAGCTCTTCAGATGCTTCATAGGTAGGCATGAAAGCACCGGAACCCACTTTTACATCCATTACTAATGAGTCAAGACCTGCCGCCAGTTTCTTAGAAAGAATAGAAGCGGTGATCAGTGAAATACTGTCAACTGTAGCGGTGATATCACGGATTGCGTAAACACGCTTATCAGCAGGAGCAAGGTCACCCGTTTGACCAATAATCGCAACACCGGCATCTTTAGTCACTTGACCAAAACCGTCATTATCCGGGGTAATGTTATAACCAGGAATAGACTCTAGTTTATCTAATGTGCCGCCCGTATGACCCAGGCCGCGGCCGGAAATCATAGGTACAAAACCACCGCAGGCAGCAACCATTGGACCTAACATTAAAGAAGTTACATCACCAACGCCACCCGTTGAATGCTTATCTACAATCGGGCCGCCAAAATTCATATGGTCCCAGTTAACCACCATACCAGAATCACGCATCGCACAAGTAAGGGCAATACGCTCAGGCATGGTCATTTCATTGAAGAAAACCGTCATCGCAAAAGCACCTGTCTGACTTTCAGAAATGGTGTCGTTTGTTATTCCCTGAATAAAAAAATTGATCTCTTCGGCGGTCAGTACTTGGCCGTCACGTTTTTTACGAATAATTTCCTGAGGTAAAAACATCTGTGTCTCCAAACTCTTCATTGAGTTTTAAATTGTAGAATAGTTATAGTCAATTACCTCTTATTTTAGAAAGAGGATAAACGAGTATAACTGGAACCGGTATCTGCAACTGTTTTTGTCTTATAACAAAGCTCAATCACTTGTTGAACCCTGTTATCGTCATCTAGCGTGTTTAAATTCTGCGCGTAAAGCTGCTGTTTATAAATCTGACATTAATCTACTTCAGTATTTACATAGGTAGAAGAAATGCTGTCATTCATATTACGCCCGAGCAGAGACTGGATATATAGGATTTCGTAAAAACATTATTGCCGTATGGAAAAGATGCAGGGCTAAAACAAAAGATTAGAGATAAAGGACAAATATAAACGCAGGCAGCTTAAAAACAAAAAGGCTCAAATTGAGCCTTTTATTGATTAACTGTTTTTAAGCCAGGGGCTCAAAGCCGCATCCCAGTAGGGGGGACATTTAATACTTTCTTTTAGAAAAGAGATAACGGCAGTAAGCCTTTCCGGAAGGTGCTTTTTACGAGGGTAAACAGCATAAACAGGCATCACTAAATTTGCTTTCCAGTCAGGAAGCAGCTGAACTAGTTTTCCGGTTTCAAATTCATCTGATAACAAGTAAGTCGCGATATAACCGATACCATGGTCGGCAATCACTGCATCTCTTACCGCTTCAGAAAGATCTACGCGGTAGTTCCCCGATACATGGATATTTAACTGCTCATTATTTTTAATAAACGGCCAATGGCTATAGTCACGTGTACTGCTGTGATAAATAACACAATTATGATCTAATAAATCTTGTGGATGTGTCGGTGCAGCATGGCTTTTAAGGTACTTAGGAGAGGCTGCAAGCACAAAGTTACCATCAGCAACTCTCTGCGCTATATAACTTTCATTAATATTCTCATAGGTTGTTATCCATAAATGAACATCTTCATTTAACATATCAATTTTTCGATCCGTCAGCGTGATTTCAAAATTAATTTCTGGATATCTTTCCTGCAGTTCATCTAAGACCGGAATAACATGCAGTATGCCGAAAGAACGGGGCAGCGCTAGACGTATGGTACCGGACATCTGCGCGGTGGCATCCATCATTGCCGCTTCTGCATTCTGCACAATTGAATGTAACTGTGCGCAATACTCAGCATATTCAATTCCCGCATCAGTTAATGCCAGGTTTCGAGTCGTTCTTTGTACAAGCTGAACCTTGAGCTCAGATTCTAACTGCATCAGTTGTTTACTGACATAAGAAGTAGAAACCCCTAATCTTTCAGCCGCCTTGGTGAAATTGCCGCTAATTTTTAAGATGTGTAAGATAAGCATCTGATTAGCTCGGCTTTTCATAATCGATTCCTGTATAGGCAAAAAGTCTATATTACAAAATTACCCGGGCGTACTCCACTTAAAAGATAGTTTCCGCACAGAAAGAATCACTATCTTTTCCAAATGTAAACAGAGCTTTTTCAAACCGGTATATATCATTGCGTGTTTTTTATTCACAATAACCACTGAAAGACAGTGCTGCTTATTATATCGGCAGTATCTATACCCGTTATCATTCAAGATGCAAAAATCAGCAAGTCGAGAGGTGGGCAGCTTCTAGGCGTGAAGATGAAGATCTAACTGGTTAAATCGAGGCTTCACAACAACGAAGATGTTTGCCTCTCGGCTTGCCCGAGGGTCACTCGCTCGAAAACCAATACTGCGTTGCAGCATTCGATAAGGGCCCGCCATTGTCATCATGCTGCGCCTTGTCTTGGTATCCGAGCGGGTGACTGATAAATGCATTTTGATTGGTAACGGGTATTTTAAACTAAGTAATTTCGTTCAAAGTACCATTGCATTATTAGAAAGGGACAAACATGATCACACTTGGTGAATACATCATCGAAAAGCAGCAGGATTTTCCTGAAGCTACAGGGGAATTATCTCTATTACTTGGATCTATCCGTTTAGCGGCTAAAGTGGTAAATAGAGAAATCAATAAAGCCGGTTTAGTTGATATTATCGGGGCAACCGGCATTGAGAATGTGCAGGGGGAAGTGCAGCAGAAAATGGATTTGTATGCTAATGAAACATTCAAAGCCGCATTGGAAGCACGAGGAGAAGTCTGCGGTATTGCATCGGAAGAGGAAGACGAATTTGTTTCTTTTAACAGTGAACGCGGCATCAACAGTAAATATGTCGTGTTGATGGATCCGCTGGACGGTTCTTCGAATATTGATGTAAACGTTTCCGTCGGTACCATTTTTTCAATTTATAAACGTGTCAGCCCTGTCGGTCAGCCGGCAGTATTAGAGGACTTCCTGCAGCCGGGTATTAAACAGGTTGCCGCCGGATATATTATCTATGGTTCATCTACCATGCTGGTTTATACAACAGGCAACGGTGTGCACGGATTTACCTGCGATCCGTCACTGGGCGTATTCTACCTTTCTCATGAAAATATTCGTATTCCGGAAGACGGGCGTACCTATTCTATCAATGAAGGTAATTACCTGAAATTTCCGGACGGGGTAAAAAAATACCTGAAATTCTGTCAGGAGATCGATACACCAACAAACCGTCCTTATACATCACGTTATATCGGTTCACTGGCTTCCGATTTCCACCGTAATTTATTAACCGGCGGCATTTATCTCTATCCTTCAACCGCTTCTGCACCTAAAGGAAAATTACGTTTATTATACGAATGTAATCCGATGGCGTTTTTGATTGAGCAGGCGGGCGGTAGAGCAAGTGACGGCTATAACCGTATTATGGAAGTAACGCCGACAGAATTACACCAGCGCATACCTTTTTTCTGCGGCAGTAAGAATATGGTTAAAGATACCAATGACTTTATGGCTAAATATTCAGGCTAGGGAATGACCATAGCGTAATGCTTCGATTTTGCCAGCTGTGATTAAAAGCTAAACTTTGTCATTTAATAACAGGCATCCATGCCAAATCAGTATGGATGCCTGTCTGCATATTAGAGTAACTTTTGGTGCGTGTAAGCTGGACTGTCAGCATGAACGATTATGGGATTTTCAGGTTAAAAACGTATATTGCACAAGATGTTATGAAACTAGATTTGGTTAAAACAGGTAGACTTAAGCAGGTAAAACTTTAGAAGATCTTGCAGGAGAAAAATGGTGCTCGCTACTGGACTCGAACCAGTGACCTACGCCATGTCATGGCGGCACTCTACCAACTGAGTTAAGCGAGCATTATTTTATATGTTAATAGCTGTTACAGACAAGAAAATGGTGCTCGCTACTGGACTCGAACCAGTGACCTACGCCATGTCATGGCGGCACTCTACCAACTGAGTTAAGCGAGCGTTATTTTCTTTGCTGTTGAAAGCGAGGTGATTTTGCTTTGTCCCCGCAAAACTGTCAATAGTTCTTTTAAGTTTTTGGTTCGTTTGATGTTTATTTGCACGTATTGGATAAAAAACTGTTAAGTTAAACGAAAATGCTGGTTTTTTAACTTAACAGTTAAGTACAGTTGTTTAAATTCAGTAGGGGTCGGATGGTTAAATCTCATCAAACTGAGATTCAAATTCACTCTTTTTGTCCTTGTCGTTTAATAATTCATCAAGCTTGTCATTACTTTTATCCCAGACTTCATTACTTTTACCTTTTACATCATCCCAGAGCTGCTCACCGGCTTTACTGCCTTCATTCCAGGCCTCTTCGGAGCTTTTTTTAGTGGAATTCCAAAGTTCAGTTGAAGCTTCTTTGCTCTCTTCCCAGATTTTTTCGCCGGAATCTTTGCCGGCTTTAAGCAGATCTTCACCTGCTTTTTTACCCTGTTCCCAGGCCTGATCCGTTGACTCTTTGGCTTTATCCCAGTTATCCGGTGATTTTTCTTTTACTGCATCAGCAGACGGGATTTTATCTTCGCTGACATTTGCTGCAGGAGCGCTTTCGGCCTGTTCTTTTTTCGGCATTTCCGCAGGCTCTGACGGTATTTCAGTTTCTTGTGCGTCACAGGCTGAAAGTGACAGCAGTAACGGGCTTAACATGACAAGCGGGATATTTATATTCATAACTAATGTACCAATGGCGAAGTTGAAACTTATTATTGTGCTGACCGGCTGCCGGCCGCATTTGTAAGTGTGTTGTTCATGTTAGTCTCTGCCTTTGTTAATTGGTTCCATAAACACTGTTTTTACAGTGATTTAATTTGTGTTGTTGTTGAAATTCTAATACTGTGTAAAAAAACAGTCACAAAAATGAGCCAATGAAACTTTATATTGCTGAAAAACCAAGTCTTGCGCGTGCCGTTGCTGATGCGCTGCCCAAACCACATCGAAAAGCGGACGGCTGTATTCATGTCGGTAATGGTGATGTGGTCAGCTGGTGTATTGGACACTTGTTAACACAGGTTGATCCGGAAGCTTACGATCCTGAATATAAAAAATGGAAGTTTGAACACCTGCCTATTATTCCTGAAAAATGGAAACTGAAATCGACTCCCCGCACCAGTAAGCAGCTGGCTGTATTAAAAAAACTGATTAAACAGGCTGATCAGCTGGTGCATGTCGGCGACCCCGACCGAGAAGGGCAGCTGCTGGTCGATGAGGTGATTCATTTCAGCGGTGTTAAAGGTAATAAACTTAAACAGACGCAGCGTTGTCTGGTGAGTGATTTAACAACCAATGCAGTTAAACGTTCGCTGCAGCAGTTACGCTCTAATCAGGAGTTTATCGCTCTGTCGACCTCGGCTCTGGCAAGAACCCGGGCGGACTGGTTATATGGCTTGAATTTGACCCGTGTTTATACGCTGCAGGCGCAAAAGTCAGGTTATAAAGGGGTTATTTCAGTCGGGCGGGTACAAACACCGTTATTAGGGCTGGTGGCAAGGCGGGATCAGCAGATTGAACAGTTTGTCAGTAAACCTTTTTATGAAGTGCTGGCATCATTAATTACTAATGTTGAGGACGGTGCACAGGCGTTCACGGCAAAATGGAAACCCAGTGAAGCCTGTGCTCAGTATCAGGATGAAGAAGGGCGCGTTTTAATAAAAGGGCTTGCTGAGAATGTAGCCGCCCGCATTACAAATCAGCCTGCAGTGGTGATTAGTTTTACTGCTAAGAACAAAAAACAGACAGCGCCGCTGCCTTATAATTTATCTGCACTGCAGATTGATGCCGCTAAACGTTACGGCTGCAGCGCGCAGCAGGTTTTAGATATTTGTCAGGTTTTATATGAAAGATATAAGTTAATAACTTATCCTCGTTCGGACTCGCGATATTTACCGCGTAATCATCACAGCCAGGCAAAATCGGTCACTCAGGCCATTTCAAACAATGACTTATCCCTACAACAAGCTGTGGATAACATTGATTTGTCTATTAAGGGCCGGGCCTGGAATGATAAAAAAGTTGATGCGCATCATGCAATTATCCCCACTGATAGTAAAAAATCGTTAAACAGTTTAGATAAGATGTCGCAGAATATTTATAACCTTATTGCCCGCCAGTATTTGTGTCAGTTTTATCCTGATTATCAATATGCAGAGTGTAAGGCTGAGATTGAGATCAATAACGGTCTTTTTATCAGTAAAGCAAAATCTAAACTCAGTGACGGCTGGAAAGTATTATTTGATAAACAGGAAAAAGATACATTTCTGCCCAGGCTGATTAAGGGGCAGAAGCTGTTTTGTAATAAAGGAGAGGTGATTGAGAAAAATACTCAGCCGCCGGCGTATTTTACCGATGCAACATTACTGGCGGCTATGAGCAATATTGCCCGTTATGTCAAAGATGCTGAGCTGAAAAAGATACTGAAAGACACCGACGGATTAGGTACCGAGGCAACGCGCGCCGGTATTATAGAACTGCTGTTTAAGCGTCAGTTTTTACAGAGAACGGGAAAAGTCATCAAAGCGACGGAAACCGGGCGTAAGCTGATTGACAGTTTACCAGAGATGCTGACTTTACCGGATATGACCGCCCAGTGGGAGATGCAGCTGAATGCTATCAGTGAAAAGTCGCAAAGCTATCAGGGCTTTGTGGCGCCGCTGCTGGGGCAGTTAAAAAATATTATCGACAAAGCTATTGCCGACGGCCCGCAGGCACTGACAAATTTACCGGCTGGTGTAAATGTGTTTAAGAAGAAAAGAAGAGTTAAAAGAAAGAAGTCATCTTAGAGACTTTTAGGGCCGGCAGTGCTGTTTTTGAAGCACCAGAAAAACCTATATGTGAGTAGGTATGTATTACTTAAATATTGGACATTTGAGTGATGTTTTGGTGTTGAAAAATCAGTGCTTAATTATAAAGTCTTTTCGCGTGCTTGTTGTTAACAGCTGCAAGCCGGTTTTTACATTCATTATGCTTATGCATAAATTCAAACCTGCCGTTATAGTTTCATCCTGCAGAAGCTGTTTTTGAGTGCGCTTTCAGTAAAATAGGCTGTCTGGTTATCTTTTAGGCAGTCGATATATTTGTGAAATTCTTGATTAGACTGCTTATATTAAACTGCTATTATGAGCTTATAAATGAGAGCTGAAACGTAATGCTGGTACAGAAATATTGCAAAATTCCTGTTACTACCGTAACCTTTTTATCTAATTTCAGAGCTCCAAGCTCATAATAAAATGAAAAAAATATGACGACAAAAGCAACTCTTTGTGATGAAATTTCTGAGCAGTTTGACTCTCCTGTATATCAGCTGCTTGAAAAAATAGGCGAAGGCGGTTTCGGCCGTGTTTATCGTGCAGTACAGATTAATACCGGGCAGATTGTTGCTATTAAATTTTTGTCGATCGGTGCTGAATTTGATCCGCCTAAAAGGACTCGTTACATAGAGCGTTTTGAGCGGGAAACGTTATTAGGCAGTCGACTGCAGCATCCCAATATTGTGCGTTTGTTAGATAAAGGTAAAAGCGGAGAGCTTCTTTATGCAGTATTTGAGTTTGTAGAAGGAAAAACCTTAAAGCAGACACTGCTTGAATCCGGCACTCTGCCGCCCGCTGATGCGGCTGCTGTTATGAGGCAGGTTTTAGATGCATTGTCCCATGCGCATGAGCAGGGAGTTATCCACCGCGATATTAAACCCGCTAATATTATTCTCAGTAAAACAGGCGCCAAAACACACGCTAAAGTACTTGATTTTGGTATCGGTACCTTAGTGAATGAAGCGCGTTTAGAGGATCATAAAAGCATCACCTTGACGCAGGAAACCTTAGGTACACCCTCATATAGTTCTCCTGAACAGCTGCGCGGCGAGCCGCCGACAGTAAAAACCGATCTTTATGTCTGGGGCCTGGTCTTTATTGAATGTCTGACCGGGCAGCCTGCTATGTCGGGCTCTAATCTGGCATCGGTATTTCATAAACAGCTGAGTCAGACCAATGTACCTCTGCCGGCCGCTATTGTCGGTCATCCCATTGCGGCTCTGTTGCGCCGGGTTTTACAGAAAAAAGCGCATGAGCGCACAGTTAAGGCGCGGGAGTTATACCAGGAACTTGCGCAGATTAATTTTTCTAATCTTGTCGGTGAGATGGCCGCACCCAAAGAGCACCAGAATGAACATCATACAACAGTACTGCGCAGTGATTTTGATGAAACTGTTATTCATGATAAGGCATTGCAGTACAGCAGCTTAACAGAGCGTAAACAGATAACTGCGCTGAGTATCAATTTAAGTATGCATTCGGTGACAGATCAGGTTCTTGATCATGAAGTGGTTGATGCACTGCACCGCGATCAGAAAAACCAGTGTTTAGATACGGCTGTCCGTTACGGCGGTTTTCATGCCGGTACGCTGGGTGACACGCAGTTATTTTATTTTGGTTATCCAGCGGTGAGTGATAATGACTCTCGTCTGTGTGCACGCACCGCTCTGGATATGATCAGCAGTTTACGCAAACGTAATGCTCTGCTTAAAAGCAGCCAGGGGATTCGCATGGAGATCCGGATCGGCATACATACTGGTTTAGTTACCTGTTATGCCGATGCCGTGCCGGAAGGGGATACGCCGAATACTGCTATGCAGCTTGCGCGTATGGCGGGGTGTTGTCAGGTACTTTGTTCGGACAGCAGCCGCAATATGCTGGAAGGCTATATTAATTTTGAGCCGCAGCAGAGCTGCAGCCTGGGTATCGATTCCACTGAAACAGCCTTGTTTAATTTAACATCCGAGCGCTACGTTGAAGCATTTGGATTTTTACGTGGAGCACAAAATAATAATACCTTTATCGGCCGGGAAGAAGAACTTAACCGCCTGGATTCACTGCTTTATAATCCGGCCGCCAATAGACAAAGCAGCTGTAAGTTCGCTCATGTTTATGGTGAAGCGGGGATAGGTAAGTCGCGTTTAATATTTGAACTAAGAAACCGCTGTCCGCAGATGCTTCATCATGTGGCACAGTGTCTGCCTGAGCAGGTAAATAACGCCTTATACCCGATTCTAAATATGCTTAAACATAAGTATTCATTAGAAGCTCTGACACAGTCAGCTGCTGTACAGAAGCTTATTAAAGAGCTGAATCAGATACAGCCGCTTCGTTTACAGGAAACGCTGCCTGTGCTTTGCTCCTGGCTAGGTTTACCTTTACCCGAAGGTATGCCTGTTTCCCCTCTAAGCCCGGAACTGCAGAAGCAGGTTTTATTTGCAGGTCTGTCTGCTTTGTTAGTCAGCCCGGTCAGAGCAGGAGAAACTCAGCCTAATCTGTTTCTCTTTGAAGACATGCACTGGGCAGATCCAACCAGCATTGAATTTGTTGGTTACTTGACGATGGATCAAGGTTTTATTGAATCAGATGATGTGTTTATTACCACTTCTCGTCTGCCTCTGCCTAAGCTGTTAAATGAATCTGAATTTGAACTAATTGAGATAGTTAAATTATCCCAGGTTAAAACCCGTGAGTTTGTTATTAACCTTTTTGATAAGAAAAAAGTATCGGCCCATTTATTAGATGTTGTGGTATCTCGAACCGACGGTATTCCGCTGTTTATTGAAGAACTGGTCAACATGCTTAAGCAGAAAGGCCTGACGCAGCATTTAAACGGTATTACCGACTTTACGCATGCTGAAAATATTAATGAGGTGCCCAACAGTTTACGAGATTCCCTGCAGCAGAAACTTGATACATTGGTGTCAGCAAAAGAAACAGCACAGCTGGCCGCTGTTATCGGCCGCGAGTTTGATTATGATCTGCTTGCGGGCGCTTCACAGCGAGGCGCTGCACAGCTGCAGAATGATTTAGCTGAATTATTAGAAGCTGAACTTATCTACCTGCAGAGAAAGGTTGCCGGAGACAGCTACATTTTCAAGCATGCTCTGGTAAGAGATGCTGCTTATGACTCTATTCCATCGGCGGCTTTAATTACACTTCACAGCCGTGTGGCCGATGCACTGAAAACTCAGGCAAACACTTCTGATATAGTAGTGGCGGAACACCTGGCGAATGCGCAGCGTTATACTGAAGCGGTTGAATTGGGGTTATCCTCGTCTCAAACTGCATTAGCTAAGTCGCTTAGCCAGAGTGCTTTTGATATTGCTAATAAAGTACTCAGCTGGAATGAATTACGGACAGACAGTGCAGAAAAGTTTGAATCATCGCTGCACTTATTAGCGGTGACGCTGCCGGCTATTATGATCGTTGCGGGTATGGGAGCAGACAGTGTCGGCGAAGAGATAAAAAGATGTGAAATTGCGCTGCAGGCTTTGAAAAGTTTACCGTCGGGCTCGTTAACAGAAGCGCAGATGGAACTTGAAAGAAGCAGTAAGTTTGCGTTAGTTGGTTTTTATAATGTGCGCTCCATGCGCAGCAAAGCAAGAATAACTGCTGAAGAGCTGCTTAAGCAGGCGATGTTATTAAAGGATGTAGAATTCGAAATAGCAATCAGAAGTATTTTAGGGCAAAACTATTATATGGAAGGTATGTATCTACAGGCCAAAGATACCTTAGAAACAGCTATTGCTATGTATGATCCGGAAAAACATCAGGGCTTAGCGGTTAAATATTCCTTAGAGCCGGAGTCTTACTGCAGAATGACGCTGGCATTAGCATTATGGAAGCTGGGTTATGCAGATCAAGCGGTTGCAACGGCTAAAAGTGCCCATGAGCGGGCTGCTGCAATCGGTCATACGGCATCGGTTGCGATGGCGAATATCTACCTTGGTTTGATCGGCTACTTTAGAAAAGAGCCGGATTTTATTCTTGAGGTTTCCGAAGATAATAAAAAAATGTGTGAGCGTTATCCAGATATGGCCTGGTGTACGTTATTTTTAAAGTGTCTGGAAGAGTGGGCGAATGAATCTACGCAGCATACGGCGCAGTTTATTGCTCAAAAACGGGCGGAAAACGAACTGTTTGCAATGACCTTTTATGAAGCGACACTCGCTGAAACCAAGATCAAACTGGGTGATGTTGAGCAGGCGCTGCAGTTATTAAGTGAAAGTATTAACTGGTGCCATAAAACAGGAGAAACTATTGCGCTGTCTACACTTTACCGTATACGGGCAAAGGGCTATTTAGCTTCCTCTGAATACGACACTGATGCCGCTGTTGATGCTCTAAAAAGTGCTGTTAATATTGCCCAAAAACAGCACTCCATCGCATTAGAGTTAGATGCTTGTGTAGACCTTTGCAAGCTTTATAAGCTTGAAAATCAGACCCGTAAGATCAGCGAATTACTGGAACCATTATTAGTCCGGTTTAGTGAAGGTTTTGAAACTACAGTCTTTCAGGAGGCAAGTTTATTATTAGCTGACTGTCGAGAAGTCAGGTAAATAACAGCTTCTTTTGATACGCCGCTGATTACTATAGGTATCAGCGGTTTCCCCTGCAGACATCTTTTTTACCGTGTCCTGTCAAAATTCGCATCTTTTCTTGGTATTCCCAGTTTATTTAGTTATGTTAATTGGTATTAATGTTTGATATTTAATTATGTCGTTTAAAAGTGAAAATAGTTTTTCTTGGCACAAGTGATTGAAGATAAAGATGATGACGGTAAAAGTTTACTGAAAAACAGTCTATTAAAGATATCTATTTTGTGACAATAGGGTGAAAAAAATGGCTGGGTGAAGTATTATAAATATTCGATAGGGAAATGTTATCAACGAGATTTATTAAATTTGCAAAGCTGCAGTTGTTTAATAATTTCTTATATTGAGCAAACCTGTGTAGATGTTCAAATGGACAGATGATAATTCTATTTTTAGGTTGTTCGTAGAGTGTTTAAATTAATATTACATAACTACAAAGGAAACTTAACATGTCAGAAATAATGCAAACTAGCCTGCCGGGTGATGAACACGTAATTATGGGCCTTAAGGATGATGAAGAGTGGAAATATGCCTGGGCAAGAGCAGTCGCTAAGGCGTGGGAATGTCCTCAGTTTCGTGAACTGTTATTAACAGATGCAGAAACGGCAGTACGTGAGTTCGGTTACAAAATGCCGCTTGGCACAAAACTGAAAGTTGAGAACTATGCCGGAGATAATGCATTCCAGGAAGAGAAAGGTCTGAACGGCTGGGCGCATTTTAAAAACGAATTAGCTTCAGAAGTGATCATGGTATTACCGCCGACGCCGCAGTTAGAAAAAAGAGCAATTGCTTTAGCTGACTATCAGGCGACAGGCAGAACTTACCCGTTCTCTTCAATTTAAGTTAATTACTTTTACAGTAGATTTAAAGGGACATTTGTCCCTTTCTTTTTACCTCAAACAGCTCATGTTTTTCGCTAATGTTTAGCATCTTTTTGTCTAGCCGCACACTGCCTAACAGCGTCTTTTTGCGATATGTTTTCTTGATGATGTAAAAAATAGCCGGCATCTATTATTTAATCTGCCTTTGAACAGCTTAAAACAGTATTACTTTAATTATCTATTTACAGTATTGCTCCCTGCCTGATTAAAACCTGACCAGTTTGAACTGAATTCACATATGTTATTTTTTACTGTGTTTTTTCAGTGGGATATCTACGTCATTTCTCTTTGGATTTCTATATTTACTTGCCGAATCATATTTAAACTAGCTCTGTCAAACGTGCTTTTAATATTAAAAATGAGATCAAAGACGCACTGTAAGTCCTGTTTGCGGCTACTGACACATTGAAAAATGTCAATTACTGCCGTAACCTTTTTAATTGACTTCATAGCGATATGCTCACCAAATAATGAAAATAATATGACTAGAGAAGCAATTGTTAACGATAAAATAGCCGCGCAGTTCGACTCGCCTGCGTATCAACTCCTGGAAAAAATAGGTGAAGGCGGTTTCGGCCGTGTTTATCGCGCCAGACAGGTTAATACCGAGCAGATTGTTGCTATTAAATTCTTATCGATCGGTGCTGAATTTGACGAGGCTAAAAGGGCGCGTTATATCGATCGTTTTGAGCGGGAAACCTTACTTGGCGGCCGTCTGCAGCACCCCAATATTGTGCGTTTATTAGATAAAGGTAATTGTGCTGATCTGCTTTATGCGGTATTTGAGTATGTAGAAGGCAAAACCTTAAAACAGACACTAACTGAATGCGGTACCTTGGCGCCTGTTGATGCTGCTGAAATTATGCGTCAGGTGTTAGATGCATTATCTCATGCTCATGAGCAGGGGGTTATTCATCGAGATATTAAACCTGCCAATATTATCCTCAGTAAAATCGGTGCTAAAACACACGTTAAAGTCTTGGATTTTGGTATCGGCACTTTAGTGGACGAAGCGCGGTTACAGAACTATAAAACTATTACCCTGACTCAGGAAACCCTGGGAACGCCTTCCTACAGTTCACCTGAACAGCTCCGCGGCGAGCCGCCGACGGTAAAAACCGATCTCTATGTATGGGGGTTGGTTTTTATTGAATGCCTGACCGGGCAGCCTGCAATGTCCGGCTCTAATCTTGCTTCGGTATTTCATAAACAGCTTAGTCAGGAAAATGTGCCTCTTCCGGCCGCCATTGTCGGGCATCCGATTGCAGCTCTGCTCCGCCGGGCGCTGCAGAAAAAAGCACATGAGCGCACGGTTAATGCCGCTGAATTATATCAAGAACTTACCCAGATTAACTTCTCTAACCTTGTGGGTGAGATGGCTGCTCCTAAAGAGCATCAAAATGAACATCATACAACAGTGATACGTGCCGATTTTGATGAGACGATTATTCATGAGCAGCCGGTTAGTTTCACTTCGTTAATTGAGCGAAAACAGATAACAGCTCTGAGTATCAGTTTAAGTGCGCATTCAGTGACCGATCAGGATGTTGATTATGAAGTCGTCGACGCTTTGCACCGCGATCAGAAAAATCAGTGTCTGGATACGGCAGTCCGTTACGGTGGTTACCATGCTGGAACGCTGGGAGATACGCAGTTATTTTATTTTGGTTACCCTGTTGTAAGTGACAATGACAGCCGTTTATGTGCCCGCAGTGCACTGGATATTATCAGCAGCTTACGTAAACGAAATACCCTGCTTAAATCGACTCACAGCATAGAGCTGGAGCTGCGCATCGGTATACATACAGGTTTAGTTACCTGTTATGCAGATGCGGTTCCTGAAGGTAATACGCCTAATATTGCGATGCAGCTTTCACGAATGGCGGGCTCTGAACAGGTACTTTGTTCAGATGCTAGTCGTAAAATACTTGAAAGTTATATTGAATTTGAACCCGCTCAAAGTCATAAGCTGGGCATCAAACGTACTGAAACTCCGGTTTATAAATTAGTAGCAGAACGTATCGTAGAGGCATTTGGATTTTTACGGGGAACACAAAACAATCATGCTTTTATTGGACGTGTTCAGGAATTTAGTCGTTTGAATGAGCTCCTGCAAAGCAGGGGGGAAGATAACAATAAAGCTAAACTCGCCCATATTTATGGTGAAGCGGGAATCGGTAAATCACGTTTAATTTTTGAGTTGAGAAACGGCGCCTCACATATGCTTCATTATGTGGCGCAGTGTCTGCCGGAACATGTTAATAACGCCCTGTATCCTATTTTGAATATGCTGAAATATAAGTATTCACTGGAGGCGTTAACACCTGAAAATGCAGTACAGAAACTGCGTAATAAGATTAGTAATACAGAGCTGCTGACTGAGCAGGAGAGTATACCTGTACTCTGTTCCTGGCTAGGTCTGCCTTTACCTGAAAGTATCGATGTTTCGACGCTCAGTCCTGAGGTGCAGAAACAGATTTTATTTGCAAGTTTAAGTGCTTTGTTAGTCAGTCAGGATCCAGTTACGGCTTCTCAGCCGAACTTATTTCTTTTTGAGGATATGCACTGGGCGGATCCTACCAGTATTGAATTTATCTCTTTTTTAAGTGCCGAGAATGCATTTAATAACTCTGATGACGTGTTTATCAGTACATCTCGTCAGCCGCTGCCTGTATCACTAGAACAAGCTGGATTTGATCTAATTAAACTGGTGAAACTCTCTAAGCAGGATACGCGTGATTTTGTGCGCGTTTTATTTGATAAGCAGAATGTTTCGACAAGTTTACTCGACATTGTCGTGACCCGTACAGACGGCATTCCGCTGTTTATCGAAGAACTGATTAATATGCTCAAACAAAAAGGCCTGGTACAGCATCTAAATGGTATTACCGACTTTGTAAATGCCGATAAAATCAGTGAAGTACCTACCAGCCTACGAGACTCGCTGCAGCAGAAACTTGATGCATTAGTATCTGCAAAGGGAACGGCACAACTCGCAGCCGCCATTGGCCGTGAATTTGATTATGATCTGCTAACGGCCGCCTCCGAGCTTGGAGAGTCTCAGCTGCAAAACGATTTAAGGGAATTAGTTGAAGCAGAGCTTATTTATCAGCAGCGCAAGGTAAACGGTGACAGTTATATATTCAAGCACGCTCTGGTAAGGGATGCCGCCTATGAAGGAATAAGTCCCCATGCGCTTAGACACTCTCATTTTCAGATTGCTAATTCACTGGAGAGGTATTTTCCTGAACTTGCTGACAAAGAGCCGACCATTGTTGCGCTGCATTTTGCATCGGCGGAAAAATTTTTGCAGGCTGTTAATTATGGTATTCGTGCCGCAAAACAATCTCTGTCTGCGGGGGCATTTTCTGAAACAGTCTCTCAAACTAAACAGGTGGAATTATGGCTTACAGATCTGGATGAAGAGGATCTGATTAACAGTAAACTTGAATTGAATGAGATTCTAACAACTGTGAGTATGCATACTGATGGATGGGCATCTGATCAGATCAAAGAGTATACCAGCCAGTCCATTGAGTTATTAAACTCTAAGCAGGGTTATGAGAAGAAAGAGCTTATTAAATACTTGTGGTGGAAAATCATGCAGAGTCTTGTTGCTGGAGAACGAGAGCATTTGGCCGAAGCTGCACAAGAAATAGAGGAATTGTTAGACATAGCAAGTCCATCGGATAAGTCTGCTATTTTTAGTATTTTAGGGTATTACTATTACACCGAAGGAAATTGTCAAAAGGGCAGGGAGTTTCTTGAATCAGCACTGAATTATCATTCAGAAGTAGATCAAGATCCTGAACATTTTAAGATTTACGGCTGGCATTGTGCTGTTTTTTCTTTAGCCAGTTTAGCTCGAGTCTGCTGGGATATGGGTGATACTGATCTGGCACTTAAGTATGTGGAAAAAGCTGTTAAAAAAGCGAAAGACAGCGATGATCTTGGAACTTTAGGCATAACATTAATGTATGCAAGTATTGTCCATCAATACAACAACGACAAAGCTTCATGTCTCAATACTTCAGAAGAGTTATTAACTCTGTCAAAAGAGCATGATCTTCCCGTCTTTGCCGCTTATGGACGTTTAATCTATGCATGGGCTGCTGATGATGACAGCGGACAGCAGCAGTCACTGGAGAATTTGAAAAATTACGGCTCTATGCATGCAGTAGCTTATTTTTCTTCATTAATAGCTGATATCTATATATCTCAAGGCGCTGTTGAAGAAGCCGTTAAACGCCTGGATGAATGTATTCATTTATGTCAAACAATAGGTGAACATTATTACGAAGCACAGCTATACCATCGTAGAGCACTGTGCCGTTTCCATCATTTCCCTGCTCAAAGAGAATTAGCAAAAAAAGATTTTCAACAAGCATTGCTGCAAGCTGAAAAAGTAGGTGCTTCTTATGTGGTTGAAAAAGTGAAGTCCGATCTAACGACTATTTTTTAATGATAATTAAGGAAAATAATAGAATGACTATAGATAAATCAGAAACAGAAATACCTGGTTCAGTCGCCGACAGAATGATCAACTTAAGGCTGTTACATTTACGTGAATGTGCTGAAATTTGGTCTGAAAGTGAGAGCATTGAAAATTTCATTATTACATGTAATGAGAAAAAAATAGATTTTCGCTGGCAGGATCCATTAGATGAAACAGTGTTTGATATAAAGTTTAAAGATAAAGCCTGGGTTAAATTTCTAAAAGCTTATGGACCTAAAAAAGCAGGAGAGCCGGTAAAAGAGGGCAACCCGTATTTATTCTGGTACGAAGGCATCCCGCCGTTTTATAACCCTTCAAACAGCTCAATGATACTGCAGCCCTATATTAATAACCGTATTATTATTAAGGTACCAAAAAAACAAAATGTGAAATATTTTGAAAACGGTCAAATTGTAGAAAGTGAAGAGTGTTTAACTGGATTTCAGCAGGCGATTGCTCTTACTAATATTGTTGCAGATGATCCGGCTTTATTTTCTGCCAAGCAGCAGTCCAATCAGAACCTGACATATAAATCAGGCGCAGAGACTATGTATACTCTGGATCTGAGTGAAAAAGAATACAACATTAATACCGGGCTGTTTGTTGCTGATTCTGGACGCTATAGCGTTTATTTTTCTCCAGCTTATAAAGAATATCGTAAATTATTCGATCTTCCGCCTATTGTGCCGCATGACCCTACTCAGTTAATTCCTGAGATTCTTGCGCCGGAGCAGCCGGAGAAGTCATTTAATTTAGACAATAATAGTTCCGGTCTGTATTTCTCACTTAGTGCAGGTCTTCGCAATTTATTAACGACAATGTGGACGAATGATTCCATTTGGGATTTAGCCATCACTACCAAAGAGCGCCTGGAACAGCATAAACCGGGTCAAACGGTTAAACTAATCAATGACCTGCTTGATACTACTTATCCACTGCATTTTGACTTAGTGATTATGGAAGATGAACATGCTCATTATGTTCTTGATAAAGATACAGGTAAAGGGTCCTGGATATGGATATACAGCGAAGACTTTGTCAGTAAATTTAAAGAGGGCAGTGATATTAAGGCAGGAGTGGCGTACCCGACTTCAAAACTTCCTTTACAAATGATTGAGTATACAATACCTACCCCGCCTCAAAATGAAAGCATGGCGCCAATAGCATTAATGAATTACGATGTTGATGACTATGGAATGCCTTTTACTTGTTAATCCTGCAGTTTGATTCTGTTCCTGCGGTCCTGATATAGGGCTGCAGGAATGCATTTAAAACGATATTTCTTTTTACCAGTAAATAGATAAAATCCGCAACTATCAAAAAGGTGACAGCAGTTGATTATTTTTGAACAGCAGTATGAATGGCATCCCAAGTTTTTAATTAGTTCTCTCCATAATAATTACGTTCGTGTTTTAGCAGACTTCAATCATAATATTTTGAATATTGTATCTCTTTCAACTTTAAATGAAGTACTTATTCATTCTAAAACCTTAGATGAATTAAGTAGAAAATTTCCGACAAATGTTATTTTACAGCTGTACCAGCAGCTGCAGACATTGCTGAATGCAGGATATATTCGTCTGCAGGATAACTGTGCTGAAGATGTCATTTACCATATACCAGACTTTTCACAAAAAGCACTGCAGATAACAGATCAATATCAAACAAATGAAATAACGGTGCTGTCACAATGTGATTTTCTAGAGCCTCTTCTTAGCGTATTTAAGCAGCTTGATACAGAGAATAAATGCAGTGTAGTAATAGTTGATGATTATCTGGATCCTCGCTTAGAAATAATTAATAAAAAGTATCATGACAGTAAAGAGGACTGGCTGTTAATTAAAATTACCGGCGATCAAACGTTTGTAGGCCCGTTGTTTAGTGCTGTAAATCATACCGCCTGCTGGCAGTGTTTAAACCATCGTATGCGTATTAATAATGCGCTTCGATGGATAGATTATAATAATGGTTCAGATTCTTTAATTGACGGTACGCCTATAGAAACTAGTGATATGGTAATAAAAGCTGTACCAATAAAGTATGATGCCAAACTTATTGATAAACATATCTCTCTATTAACACCAAAATTACAACAGCTGCTGTCAAATAAATTAAAAAACTGTTTTTTTGAAATAAATACTGAGCGTGCTCACCAAGAGAGTCATCCGGTGATTAAGCGTCCACAATGCCCATGCTGCGGTGATGAAAAATTATATAAGCATCAAACTCAAGAGCCGGTCAAGCTGCAGAAAGCTAAGAAGATATTTAGTATAGATGGCGGAGTTCGCTGTGTGGCGCCAGAGGAAACATGTGCTCTTCTTAAAGCTGTGATAAGTCCGATCAGCGGGTTATTGAGTCACTTCAATACGGTATCTAAAACAGGAAAAAATCTTAATCAGATTTATCGAAGTGGATTTTTTCAAGTACCCCGCTTAATACATACACTGACTCATAAATTATCGAATGCTACTTTTTTATATACCAGTATGGGTAAAGGTATTGTTGCTCAACAGTCGCAAGCCAGTGCATTAAGTGAAGGTATTGAACGTCTTGCATCGCAGTATCAAGGGGATGAAGTTGTCCTGTTTTCAATCCCCCCGGAGAATAGTTCCGATTATATACTGCCGCAGCAGTTGAGCCCTTTTACTGATAGGCAGTACAATAATTTTGCAGCAGAGAAAAATGCAGAGTATCAGTTATATGCAGCAGAAAAATACGATTCAGATGTTCCTTTGCACTGGACCCCCGTATGGTCATTAACGGAGAATAAACAACGTTTTGTTCCTTTGAGTTATTGTTACGCACATACGCCCTTTGAAGATCAAAAATTCAGCCGTTTTTATCATAATGGCGGTGCTGCTGGAAATACGTTAGAAGAGGCCGTGCTACAAGGCTTTTTAGAGATTGTAGAAAGAGATGCTATTGCAGTTTGGTGGTATAACAAGTTACAAAGACCTAGTGTTGATTATTCTAATATGAGCGATGAACTGCTCAGTCAGTTAAAGCACACATTAGGTGATGACTGGCAATACTGGGCAATTGATTTAACCACTGATTTTAATATCCCGGTTATTGCCGCCATAAGTCAGCATAAATCGGAAGATAAAATTTGTTTCGGCTTCGGCTGTCATTTAAACCCGCTTATCGCTTGCCAGCGAGCATTTACGGAGCTCTGCCAAATTACTGAAATAAGAAACAGTAATACGGCGCCGTTTGATTTTGATCTGATTAAGCAGGACAACTACCTGGCAGCAAGCAGCAGACCGCCAATAAAACTTGACGAGTATGATGTGGAAAATCATGACGACATATTGGATGATATTAATTTATGTCTTAAAAAGGCATCTCATTTAGGCCTTGAAACCTTAGTCCTGGACTATAGCCGTCCAGATATGGTTTTAAAAACAGCTAAAGTCATCATTCCCGGAACCTGCCATATATTCCCCTATTTGGCCGCTGAGCGATTATATCAGGTTCCCGTAAAAATGGGATGGCTGGATAAAGCGAACAGTGAGTCTGATTTAAATCAGCAGGCGCTGCTGATTTAGTGAACTGTCCTTTAACATCGTAATATTTGCAATGTTAAAGGAACTATAAGTGCGGCAAAGGGACTTGCTTCAGTCCCTTTATTTTTATTCAAAAACATCTCTTAAGTTTTCGATTTGAGTCATTTCAGGATCAAACGGGTAGAGCCTGATTTTCCCTTCATGTTTATCATCTAATGCCTGCAGGCATTTCAGCACAAAGAATTTTTCTGCATTTATCTCTTCTACCGATAAAATCTCAACGCGCATATTGTTGTTCATAAAGGTAGGGCCGCGAACAGCGCGGGCAATGCTGGTCGCTTTTTTTCTCGCTTCCTGAAATACCGACACAGCTTTGGCAAGCGGAATCTGGAAGCATCCGTTGGGGTCTGTATCTGCTTCAACAAACATATGATAAGGAAACATGCCTAACTGTACCTGCTTGTTCCATAAATCAATCCAGTCCTGCGCGTTATCATTGATATCTTTTACTATGGGAGCCTGGCAGCGGATAACTGCACCGGTTTCCTGGATTCGCCGGACTGCTTCCTTGACTACATCGGTCTGTAGTTCGTTAACATGAGTAATATGCGCCATAATAGCGACATGTTTACCTTGCGCTTTCAGGTATCTAAAATAATCAAGCAGCTCATCTGCGTCTTTATCCGTAGTAAAACGGTAGGGCCAGTATGTCAGCGATTTAGTGATAAAACGGATCACCTTCAGACTTTCGACATCAAGCAGCGGATCGGTAAATTTTTTCACTTGTGAGGTAGTCATGATCAGAGGATCTGCACCGGTCATAAAGATATCTTTAATCTGCGGATTACTGCGTAGAAAATCGACAGGAGTTGCCGGATCTGAGTAACTGGTTTCAGGAAGAAATTTGCCGCTGGTATGATGGATCCATCGGAAGCAGTAATTACAGACCGCGTGGCATGTTTTTACTGCAGGTGCAGGGAAAAGATAGAGGTTGGTTGGGAATGTATGATAAAGGCCCGGAATAATATCCCCGTCATTTTTTGGAATTCTATCTTCAACAATATCAACCACCGGCCAGATTTTCCGCTGAATCATATTGGCGACCATATCCATCTCTAATGCACTGGCCCCATCCTTAATCATTCCTGATAATGTTTTAAAATCAAATGCACTTAACATATCTCTGCGCGGAAATATAAGCTGGTAGATAGGATCGTCGGGCAGGTTTTCCCAGTTAATTAAATGCTCAGCGACATAGTTGTTTATTTTAAACGGTAATACCTTAGTTAATACATCAAACTCGTCGCGCAGCGTTTCTGACATATTTAGATAATAGGGTGTTTTTTTGAAAGAGATTTGAGAGTAGGCTTGGTATTTCAAATTTCACCTGCTTAATAGATTAAAAAAATAAAGGAGTTGTCAAAAGTTAACATAGCGATATCTGCCATTCAAGCTGATGAGGTTGAAATATGCAGATAGCGTCAGATTTTACCTTTTAATTGTTTTTATGTGTAAATTCAAAGACAAGGCAAATGACTGCTGATATAACTCTCATTGTTTAAAACTTTACTGCGGCGGCGGTTGTTTTTGTGCTGCGAACAGTAAATAGTAGGGCAAACACGGTTAATAAATAAAAAATCAAAATATATAGATAGGTATTAATGTGAAAGAAATATTAAGCTGGCATCCAAAATTTAATGTGTATTGTTTAGATAACCTGGATATTTTATTAATTAGTGAATCGGATAGTTTTTCTCTGCCTCATGTAAACTTTGCACTGTTCAGTATGTTTGACGGTGTTAAAAGCGTTGATGAAATTCTTGCAGAAGCACAATTAGCCATGCATAAAACTGCTGATTTTCTTTATCAGGTAGATAACTTCAAAAAACAGCAGCTACTTGTAGATAAAAATTATGCTGAGTCAGCCGCCTACATCAATTATTATACAAACAGCAGTACTCTTATTGCTCAGGAGGAAAATTACTCGCTGCTCAACCTTTGCGGCTTAAGCGTTGAAAGTATAGATCAGTGGCTGTCTGTGACTGCTCAGCTGCATCTGTCTGAATCATTAAGCTCATCAGTCTGTTTTATGTTGACAGACAGCTTTCTGAATCCGGAAATTATTAACCAGTTACCTGCAGATGGAGATCTGTGTTTAATCAAAGTCTGCGGGGAGAAGATCTGGGTAGGGCCGCTGTTATCGGCAGCTGATGCGCCTGAATATGTAACCGCGCTGCAGTCACGCCTGCAGCATAATAATCCGACGCTGGCTTTAGCCGAGTCGTTGTTTCCTGAGCAGAGCTTATGTATTCCTTATTGCGAACAGGACAGGCTGTCTGTCCCGCAGCTGCAGTGCATCGTTCATGAATTAAATAAGCAGTTGAGCGAACAGCTGGAGCGGGTGGTTATTATTCCGCTTTCGACACAGCAGGTGCAGTATCACCCGGTGTGTTTAGCTGATAATCATCAGCAGGCTTTTTCTAAGCAGGTTAACTCTGCCGTTAAGCTGCAGAACTGCCCGGTTAATTTTAATATTGACGGAGGCTCTCGCGCAGTTGATCCGCAGCAGACGGTACAAAGTATTAAACCTTTTATCAGCCCGATCACCGGCCTTATTACCCATATTCAGGTTTTAAAAGAGTGTAAAAATGATCCGGTAAAAATATATTCCACAGCCTTTTTTAAAACACCTGCGCTTAAGGATTCATGGAAATTAGATCACAGCAGTTTTGTACACAGCTGCATGGGCAAAGGCGTTTCTCATATTCAGTCACAGGCAAGTGCTTTGTGTGAAGCAATTGAGCGTTATTCTTCACATTATCAAGGGGATGAGCCGCTGCATCTATCGGTAAAATCTAAACTGGATAAACGTTATTATGATTTTCAGCAGCTGGTTCCCTATAGTCAGAAGCAGTATCAGAATTTTACCGATCCGAGCCATAGCGACTCATTGTTAAAGCAGGCTGCTATGCCTTATCAGGATCAGGCGGTGCACTGGCTGCCGGCCTGGTCTCTTAGTGAGCAGCAGCAGGTTTATCTGCCGCTGACCCATTGCCTGGCGAATATTCCCTTTGAAGATGATCAGTTTGCGCGCTGGCATTCTAACGGCTGTGCTGCCGGAAACACTTTAGAGGAAGCGGTTCTTCAGGCTTTGTTTGAACTTATTGAACGCGATGCGGCTGCTATCTGGTGGTATAACCGCACTCCGAGGCCTGAGTTTAATATGGATCTCATTGATCCTGAGCATTTTAGTTTATTAGATGCGACATTATCAAAGGAGCATGATTTCTGGGTGCTGGATTTAACCCATGATATTGAAGTCCCGGTGATGGTTGCTGTTGGACGTAATAAACAGACTCAAGGGTTAAGTTTTGGTTTCGGCTGCCATTTACAAAGTGAGCTGGCGGCCCAGCGGGCACTGACGGAGTTATGCCAGCTTATTCCTATTCGAGATCAGAACGGTGCGCCTTTTGATTTTAATGCAGTAGTTGAACAGCCGTTTCTATTTCCGGGCGATTTCCCGGCGGCTCAGAGCACCGACTTTACTACTAGTGGTGATATAAAAACGGATATAGAAAATATTGTTAAGAAATTAAAAGAGTTGAATTTAGAAACCTTAGTGTTTAACTATTCCCGTGACCCCTTACCGATTAAAGCGGCGAAAGTGTTTGTGCCCGGGCTTTGTCATATCTGGCCGCAGCTGGCAAACTCACGCTTATATCAGGCGCCGGTTGATTTAGGCTGGTTAGAGAGTGCTAATACTGAAGAAACGATTAATCAGCATGCTTTATATATCTAACGGGTAATTATACCCATGTTACCTCAAGATGCTTTGTCAGGCGTTAGCTCGATTACCAGAACAAGGAGCAGCATGAGGTAATGGTGCTCCCTTGTCGATTGCTGCAACGCAGGGCTGGTTTTCGAGCTAGCGCCCCGCAGGGCAAGGCAAGCTGCACCAATTTGCGTTGTTATAAAATTTCTATGTAGAATAACTATACTTCAATTTTATGCCTAGCACCTTGGCACAGTTTGCCTTGCTGACTTTGCATATTGAAGTATCAAGGGTATATATTATGTGCGGTATTATTTTTTATCATTCTGAGTTGAATCGATGTGACAGTGAAAGATTCAGCAAAGCGTTAATGTCGCTTAAGCATCGCGGACCGGATAATGATGATTTATGGTTTTCAGAAACTAGAAATCTGGCGATCGGCCATACCCGCTTAGAAATAAACGGGGACAGTCATGCCTCACAGCCGATGCACAGTCGTGATAACAGTTTAGTGATTGCTGTTAATGGTGAAATATATAATAGCCGCGCAGACATTGAAAAGCAGGGCTTCACTTTCAGTACAGAAAGCGACAGCGAATTTTTACTGCATCAGTTTATGCACAAAGGCCCCGCCGGGCTGGCAGAGCTTGATGGTGAGTTTGCTTTTGTAGTGCATGATAAAAAGGCGGACTGCTCTTATCTGGGACGAGACCGTTTCGGTATTAAACCGTTTTTTTATAGCTTTTCTAACGGGCAGCTGCTGGCCGCTTCTGAAATTAAGGCTCTTTTAGAATACGGCGTAGAAGCTAAATGGAATAAAAACTATCTGTCGGGGACTGAGTATTTTATTCATGATGCGCTCGAGACTTTTGTTGAGGGGGTATACGCAGTCCCCCCTGGTCATATTATCAAGGTTTCAAACCGCGGTGTTGAATGCTTACCTTACATTACTAAATCACCGCTTAACCCGTCACTATTTGAAGCACAGCCGATTTCATTTGCCTCTGCATGTAGTGAATTTGAGGGCTTATTATTTAATGCGATTGATAAACGTTTACTAAAGAACCACAGTAACCATACTTATTTAAGCAGCGGTATTGATTCTTCTGCGATTACGGCAATGGGGGCGCGTTTAACGGATTCTATCCATTCCTACAGCATAGGTTTTGAAAACCAGGCTTTTGATGAAAGTAAACAGGCCGCGCAGTTCGCCCGGGAAATCGGTGTGACTCATGAAACAGTTACAGTAACCGACCAGATACTTGCTGATAACTTCTGTAATGCGGTCGTGCACAGTGAAATGCCTATACCCAATATTAATGTTGCGGCTAAATTCCATCTCAGTAAAGTATTATCACAAGCCGGGCATAAAACAGTATTAACCGGAGAGGGAGCCGATGAGTCTCTTCTGGGTTATGGGTTTTTCCGTCGGGATCTGACTCAGTCCTATGTTGATGTTGAGAAATTTCCATCCAGCTGGCAGCCGCATCTATTACAAGTGCAGAATAAACTTGGTCTTATGCCCGCTCAGGCCGTACATGCAACTCCAAATGGTCTGTTATTAACAAGCCTGCGTAATAATGAACATCTGATTACATCATCATTTACTTCTTTTAGTAAATTTGAACGTACTGTTACCGAGCATCCCATTGAGCTTTCACAAAAACTCCATTATCAGTCAGTTTTTCAAACCTATAATTTAGGCGCGCTGGCAGACAGAACCGAAATGGCCCACGGCATAGAGGGGCGTCCGCCGTTTTTGGATAATAAGCTGGTGGAGTTTGTACACAGCTTACCGCTAAGTTATAAGTTTGACGGGCAGGTGGATAAGCGCCTTTTACGGCAGGTGGCCGGAAAATTTATGCCTCAAAGTTATACGCAGATAGAAAAAAAAGCTTTTATTAGTGCGCCTGCTAGCCTAAGGGCTCAAGGACCATTAGCCTCATTATTTCAGACTCAGTTTTTAGATTTGAATTACCTTCCTGATTTTTACAATAAAGACAAAGTGCGAAGCTTATATCTGCAGGCTTTAACGATAAGCCCCGATAAGCAGGCCTCTTTAGATCCTGTTTTTATGCACCTAAGCAGCCTGATGGTGCTGCAGGAACGATTTGGATTGACTATGTAATCCTGTAACCATTTACAATATAACTGTTTTTATTTTATTACACGCGATTACAGCAGATTGTTTCAGCGGCTCAGCTGAAATTAACAGCCCTGAAATTTGTTTGTAATAGATTTGTCATTGTAACGTCAATATATTTTTATATATATTAATGCAACTGCTTGATTCTCGATTTACCTCGCTGCCGTCAGGGATACAGAATACTTACAAATGAGTATCCCTGTGCTCATGTTACCTACAAAGATGAATAGCTGTTATTCATTCACAACCCGCGTGTAATAAGGTGTAATAGTTTTTATCCACTCTTACAGCTAATCTATTTGGTAACAGTTTCCTTACTAATTCGATGTTTTAATTAAGATTTTGAAAAGGTAAGGTGACGACCAAGAACTTTGCTAAAACTGAAAGCAGCAGGCTGTTAATTTTCTGCTTAACTCGCTTTCGATGATGTGCTGGAGTATCAGAAGATGGAAGACCTGAACTTACAAGATGACTTAACTGGACTAGATAACCGCAATCAGTTTTCTATTTCGTTTAAAAATTCAGTTAAGAATAGTCAGATTCAATGCAGAAGTTTCTCTTTATTAGTGCTCGAACTGGATGGTTTTAAGGGTATTAACGAAAAATTTGGACGTCAGTCGGGTGATTTAGTATTAACCAGTTTTGCTAAAATTTTATCTAATTATATTCGTTATAGAGATCAAGTATTTCGTTACGGCGGTGATCAATTCACGATTATATTAAACGATGCAGTAATAGCATCGGTACCTGATATTATCGAACGTATTCAAAAGGCAATATCAGAGAGTGCTTTGCTGCTGGAATTCAATATCTCATGCAATATTGGCAGTGCTAATTTTGAGAAAAACGATAATCTGGATACTTTATTTGAACGGGCAGATCATGATCTGTTTCGTGCTAAAAGCCGTTCTCATTTAAAGTTAGCTGCCTGTAGTGCATAATATTTATACTACAAAGCGTTGATTGGCGAAAAATCAAGCATATATACAGTGTCTGCGTGTAATAGAGTGTAATGGACATTTAATATTATCCCATTAGACTCTACCTAAAGGAATTTGGAGACAGAGCAGTTATGACAAAGATTATAAATACCGATACTGGGGAACAGGTCATTTTATTGATCCAGCATGTTTTTGGACGTCACCCTAGTACTTCACACACAATACTTATTAATCCTGACGCATCGCGTATGCATGCAACGATTTTCTGGGATGGTGAAGAGTGGCTGCTGCAGGACTCCAGCAGTAACGGTACTTATATTAACGGCAAAGCGGTAGTTCGTGGCGCTAAAGAGCGTCTGCATAAAGGGGATAAAATCCATTTTGCCAGTCTGTTTGGTGATACCTGGAAAATGTGTGACGTTTCTCCACCGAAAAGTTTGTTAGTTCCTGTCACTGCCGGGTTAGGTACAATTGAATTAGATCATTTAGCGGTACTGCCGAGTGAAGAGTCACCTGAAATCACCATGTACCAGTCCCCAAACGGCCACTGGGTTTGTGAAAGTCAGTCTGGTATTTCAATATTAAAAACCGGAGATCTGGTCGGCTGTCATGATCAGACATGGCGTTTTATCGAAGCGCGTGCCAGTGAAGAAACCGTCTTTATTGAATCAAGCGAACTGTCGACATCACCGCAGATCGGCATCTACTTTGATGTCAGCCAGAATGAAGAACATGTCTCTTTTAAATTTAAAATGGACGACCATGAATACGATTTAGGACAGCGTAATCATCATTATTTAATGCTGCTTCTGGCTCGTAAACGCATTCATGATATGGAAACTGGAGTAAGTGAAACTGAGCAGGGCTGGATAGATAAAGATGAATTAAGCAAGATGCTTGGACAGAATGAAAGTCATATCAATATTCAGGTTTACCGTTTCAAAAAACAGGTTGTTAGTATTTTACCTAAATCATTCAATCTGCCGCAGGCGATTGAACGACGCAGTCGAGAAATTCGTTTTGCCTATGAGGATATTAAAATCACCGGCGGCTCACAAATGACGGAACTCGTCTAAAAGTTACCCATTCGGTGCGTGAGAGTTTTGTTAGGCACTCGCGCATCGTTTTTTATCTAATCATTAGCGGTGGCGTTTTTTGTATATTAACCACCAGAAAAGTTACCCATTCGGTGCGCGAGAGTTTTTAAGCGCTCGCGCATCGTTTTTTTTATTACAGTCATCTACGGCGGTGTTTTTTGTATATTAACCGCTAAAAAAGTTACCCATCCGGTGCACGAGATTTATTAATTCTCGTGCGCCGTTTTTTTTAGCGAATTTTATCTGCGTTTATATTTACGCTTTCTCGACTTTTTCTTTTCAACTTTGTTTTCAGCCTGTTCTGCCATTATTCTGGCAACTTCAACTTTTTCTACAGCGGCCATTTCAGGTGTTTCTACGCTTAACGGACCAAGTGCGCCTGAACGCAGTTCATTTAATAAAATTGTCGAGACTTTATAGATGTCAAAATGTCCGCCGGCCCGTAAACAGCCGCGGCGTAATGCAATCGCTTCCATTAACTCATGATCGCTTTGCGGCAGAGTTTCCAGCTCATAACGCTCTTTTAAGCGGGCCGGATAGTTATCTAAAAGGTATTCCGCAGCGTAATAGGCGATATCTTCATATTCAATCGCGGTATCTTTTATCGCACCGGTAACAGCAAGGCGGTATCCTGAGTTGGCGTTTTCAATTTTCGGCCATAAAAAACCTGGCGTATCCGAGAGCATAATGCCGCTTGGTAAACGAATTCGCTGCTGCTGTTTGGTGACCGCAGGCTCGTTACCTGTTTTAGCAATAATACGATCTGCTAAAATATTAATAATGGTTGATTTACCTACATTAGGTATACCCATGATCATTGCACGAATTTGTTTATCCTGACTTAAGCGGTTGGGCAGCATCTGTTCACACAGCTTAGTGATTTGGTGAACCTGCTCTGGTTTGCTGGTGGTAATAGCAAGCGCTTTAATACCTTGTTCCTGCTCTAAATAAGTAATCCACTGTGCCGTTATTTCCGGATCGGCTAAATCTGATTTATTCAGGACTTTGATGCACGGGGTTTTTTCACGGATATGTGATATTAATGGGTTTTCACTGCTGTAAGGGATTCGAGCATCTACAACCTCAATAATGATATCAACTTGTGGTAATACCTCTTTGATCTGTTTGTGTGCCTTGTGCATGTGCCCGGGAAACCATTGAATCGCCATATTTGAAATTACTCATTTATTAAAGAATCCGGCATTTTAACAGGGATTGTTATGCTTGTGACACTATTTTAATGTTTGCAGCTTCACTGTGTACTCTGTTCAAGTTAAAATAGCTCTTTCTATTATGTTAAAAGATGAACAAAATGGCCTATATACCAAGTAATTATAAAAGTTTAGAAAATGATTATCGTGATAAAGCGTTAAAGTTGTTTCCGTGGGTATGCGGTAAATGCGCGCGTGAATTTGTTTACTCTAATTTAAAAGAGTTAACGGTTCACCATATAGACCATGATCACAGTAATAATCCTGCTGACGGCAGCAACTGGGAACTGTTATGTATCTATTGTCATGACCATGAGCATGATAAATATACCCAGGCAGATTTATATGGAAGCACTGTTGAAGCGGGTGATGATATGCA
The DNA here is from genome assembly GCF_000428725.1 of Psychromonas aquimarina ATCC BAA-1526. Taxonomy (GTDB): domain Bacteria; phylum Pseudomonadota; class Gammaproteobacteria; order Enterobacterales; family Psychromonadaceae; genus Psychromonas; species Psychromonas aquimarina. The sequence goes on along the minus strand of NZ_AUAM01000010.1, from coordinate 74,004 downwards.
GGCAGGTGCCACTTATAACCCTTTTGCTGATTTAAAAAGTAAAATGAAAAAATAGGTATTAGAAAAGCCGCCGGCTGTTATCACTGACTGCGGCTTTTACTCTGTCAGGTGCCTTTGTCTAGAATATTGATCCGGCTCGGGAATGCCTGCCGCTCAGCCAGTCCTGATAAAAAGCCCAGCCATGAGGGTAACGATCACAGGCATATGGGTAAGACTGCCGTTTTACGCCGTATATAAAGGCATTTTTAGGCTGACAATAGAGTTGTAATGCCTGCTCGTAACCTGCTTGATAAGCCGCATAATCAACTGCGCCCCGCGCAAATTCAACACTTAATTTCTGCAGTTCGCTTAAAGACTTTTCATGTAAACCGTTTTCACCGTCATACTGGCCGACTGCCTGCCAGTTATCACTATTTACAGCATGCTGGATCTGCGCTGATGTGCAGGCGAATAACGAAACGGAAAATATTAATAAAAGAATATTTTTAAACATATAGACCGCCGCTCTGCAAACTTAACTTATATGTTAATTATATGATTAGGGGCGCTAAATATCTTCTCTTTCAATGGAGATAACCACGCGACGGTTCTGCATACGTCCTAAAATGTCGCGATTGTCTGCTATATGATGTTTTTCACCAAAACCCGTGACCTTAATTTTCTCATCGTTTAGGCCTAGTTGTGCCAGGTACTCTTTTACAGAAGTTGCGCGCTGTTCAGATAATTCCTGGTTATGGTAACGGGCACCGTAACTGTCTGAATAACCGGACACAAGAATAACGCTGATATTTTCATCATGCTTGATATAGTCGCCGATCATTTTCAAACGTTTTTTAGAAAACGGCGTCAGTTTGATGCCGTTTTTATTGTATTTAAGTATGCTGTAGGCAATATCATCAAAGTTATAGGGCAGGAGCTGGTCTATACAGTTGTTAAAATCGTCGTAACTTTTTATAAAGTTGATTGAGGATAGACCGACGCTGGTGATCTGCTCTTTGTTGTACCAGTCTTTGAAATAAAAAGTCGGGAACTGTCCTGACTCTAATTCATTGAGCATCTGCCATGCACTTTGACGTGTAACATAACCGTCAAACTGCTGATAAAATTTCACCGTATCAATTTTCTCTGCCGGACTACCCGCCCTCCATTGCGGAGGTACCGATTTTAACGTTGCCATGCGGGTTTTAGGCATTGCTTTTTTGCTGTGCAGTATAAAATCCAGGTTAACCTGTTTACTTGCTTTTGCTTCAAAATGGGCTTGTCCGTAACGGGGGATAGGATGCTCCAGAGTGCATTGAATAGGTGTCGAGCTGGATATGTACCATAGAGAGTTATCTATATCTGCCTGATAGCTTTTATTAATCGCAAAAGCATTATTAATGCAGAACAACAGTGTAATTAATATTATTTTTTTCATAATTCAGCTCGTTAAATTAAGGCGTCCTATCAGATATCGGCAGCTGCTGAATAATCTTTAGTTAAAATTATCTGTTTTCTGAACCTGCTGCGGAGCTCGCATTTACATGCGGCTTGGGTATAATCGCCATTCTTATTTTGACCTTAGAGTAAACTATGGAATATTTACTGGCTGCGCGTTTTCGTGGTTATTACCCTGTTATTATCGATATTGAAACTTCCGGCCTGAATTCTCAAACAGACGCTATGCTGGAAATTGCCGCTATCATGCCGGCGATGGATGAACAGGGGTATTTATATTGTGCTGAGAAGATCCATTTTCACGTGCTGCCTTTTGAAGGCGCAAATTTAGATCCAAAAGCTTTAGCATTTACAGGTATTGATCCTTTTAACCCGTTACGCGGGGCTGTTGATGAGCGTGAAGCATTAACAGAGATTTTTAAATGTGTTCGTAAGCATCAGAAAAACAACGGCTGTAACCGTTCTATTCTGGTTGCGCATAATGCATCGTTTGATCAGGGCTTTATAAATCAGGCTACGCAGCGTTGTAATTTAAAGCGGGTGCCGTTCCATCCCTTTGCAAGTTTTGATACCGCCAGCATGGCCGGCCTGACATTAGGACAGACTGTGCTTGCTAAGGCCTGTGAACAGGCAAAAATACCCTATGATAATAATGAAGCACATTCCGCCTTATATGATACCGAAGTAACCGCAGAGCTGTTTTTTCATATGGTTAACAAATGGAAAGCCCTGGGCGGCTGGCCGGTTTAGAGGTCTTTGGGTTATAAATGTAAAAAGGGATACCTAAGTATCCCTTTTTACATTTATAAGTTAGTTACTCTGCAGCCGCTGTTTCTGCCTTTGCCGCCGCTTGTGCAACGATCGGTTGTAGTTCACCCTGCTGGAACATTTCTAAAATAATGTCACAGCCGCCGATTAATTCACCGTCAACCCATAACTGCGGGAAAGTAGGCCAGTCAGCGTATTTCGGTAATTCAGCTCGGATATCCGGATTTTGTAAGATATCAACATACGCGAAAGGGTGGCCGCACTGCATTAATGCTTGTGACGCCTGTGATGAAAAACCACAGCTAGGCAGTTTTGGTGAGCCTTTCATATATAGTAAAATTGCATTTTCACTGATTTGGCTTTTGATTTTGTCTAAAGTTTCCATTGTATAATCCAGTTAGTATTTTAAATGATTGTACCCAAATTTAATCACTAAAAAAACGTTATAAATATTAGGGCTAATAAAAACAGCATACCACAAATAAATATTGACATAGATCAATTTCTTGTCGAGAATTAAATCACACAAATGCTTTATTAAACAGACAAATGACTATAAATTACTTTATAGTTATGAAGTAATTACATTCTATTGAGGATAAAAATCATGGCTTTTGAATTACCAGCACTACCTTTTGCTATAAATGCATTAGAACCTCATATTTCAGCTGAAACACTTGAGTTTCATCACGGAAAGCACCACGCAACTTATGTTCAAAAATTAAACGGTCTTGTTGAAGGGACTGATCTGGCATCTAAATCTTTAGAAGAGATTATTAAAACGACGCAAGGGCCGTTATTTAATAATGCAGCACAAATCTGGAATCACACCTTTTACTGGAACTGTCTGGCACCTAATGCCGGCGGTGAGCCGACGGGAGCAATTGCTGATGCGATTGCTAAAGATTTTGGCTCTTTTGCAGAGTTTCAAGCTGCCTGGAATGATAAAGCAGTCAATAACTTTGGTTCTTCCTGGACCTGGTTAGTGAAAAAAGCGGACGGCTCTCTAGATATTGTTAATACATCAAATGCGGCAACGCCTTTAACAGACGAAACAGTAACTGTGCTGTTAACCGTTGATTTATGGGAACATGCCTATTACATCGATTATCGTAATGTTCGTCCTAATTACCTGAACGGTTTCTGGGCATTAGTTAACTGGGATTTTGTAAATAAAAATTTTGCTTAATTTAGTTCTATCCAGCTGTTTAAAAAAACCTTAATGGCGGCATTAAGGTTTTTTTATTGAATCATTACAACTTATTACTTTTAATTAACCTTGGAATCAGCGTAGCTAAACGGTAATAGGCCGCTTCTGCTCTTCTGAAAAAGAGCGCCATGATAATTGTACCTGCTATAAAAGACAGGGTTAATAACAGCCACATGGTTGAGAACCCTTTTTCCTGATAATTATGAATTAAACTTAAAATCTTCTCCTGCTCAAGGGTTATTCGAATATAACCGATCTTTTCTTCCTCTTTGTATAGCTCTGCAATATACGGAATAACTCCTTTTGCTTCGTCACTGTCTGAATCAGTAATTTTTAACAATACCTGCAGGGGTAATGAGTCAGTTGACTGATAAAGTATCTGCCCTAAATTATCATAAACAGTTGCATCGCGGACAATAGGGTCGTTACTTAAATCATCAATAAGCAGCTGCAGATCTTTTATTTTATTCTGCGAAAGGTAACGAGTTGCTTCAGCCGCTGCTAAATTGGTTAAAGAATATGAAAATTTTTCGGTCTGCTGATAACGCATCTGATTTGATGTGCTTTGAAGCATGGTAATCTGGTAAAGAATTACAGTGCACACAATAATTAGGCCGTTAATTTGGCATGTACGCAGAATATAATACATTTTCTTGTTCATTTGTTCTTATTCCTTAAGAAGCCGCGGTAAAACTTGCAATGCTAAAATGCAATAGTTATCGTGTGTGCGATTCATTTAATTCAAATACCCAAGTCTTATTAAACTCACCAGCAGGTGGGCAGGGTATCTATAAGCATAGGGATTGTACTGTGAAAACCAAAGAAATACTTCAAGTTCCTTTAAATTCTCAATCATTAATTCAATGGAGAGATTATTTAAAACAACAAGTTAGCGAATTAGATAGTTTATTTTACCAGAATGAAAGATTAATTGAGCTGCCGGATTATGATTTTGATCAGCAGGCTGAACTGATTGTAATGGGCCGCTCATTCACCACAGAGCAGTTAAATAACCTTTTGATGCTGCTGGCTAAAGAAGGGACTGACTGTGTTCGTCTGCATAAACCGGAAGTGATTGAAAATGTCACTGTTATGCGTTTTGCTTTAGATATTTACCCTGACTCTCTTAAAGTAGTTATTGCTGCTTTCGCGAAACATAATCAGCTGGATTTTGCTTTGATGGATCGTTTTCCTGACTGGAGTCAGCCGGGGTTAGTTCTGATGGATATGGACTCAACAACCATTCAGATTGAATGCATTGATGAGATAGCGGAACTGTTCGGTGTCGGGGAGCAGGTTTCTGCTGTTACTGCTCTGGCCATGCAGGGGAAACTGGATTTCAATCAGAGCCTGTGCACCCGTGTCGGCAAATTAGAAAATGCGCCGGTCTCGATACTGAAGCAAGTTGCAGATAATATGCCTTTGATGCCGGGCTTACAAACTTTAATCGCGGGACTGAAAGCCGCCGGCTGGAAGGTTGCTATTGCCTCCGGCGGCTTTAATTATTTTGCCGACCGCTTAAAAGATGACCATGGTTTTGATGCGGCGGTTGCCAACACTTTAGAAATATCTGACAGTCGTTTAACAGGTAAAGTAGTGGGAGAAATTGTTAATGCACAGGTTAAAGCGCGTACCTTAGGCGAGTTAGCAGAGTTTTATGGTATCCCGCTTTCACAGACGGTTGCAATCGGCGACGGTGCAAATGATCTGGTGATGATGGACGCTTCGGCAGTGGGCATTGCAATTCATGCTAAACCTATTGTGCAGGAGAAAGCCCCCGTTTCGCTTAATCATTTAGATCTGCAGGGGGCTTTGTGCATTTTGAGTGCATCAAGTTCACTTAGCTGGTTTTAAGCACTTTTTAAAGTGCTTAAGTTGACTTCCCTTTGGCAGAGCGGGTTATATTAAGCGAGTCTAATATCTCTTCGCTTCTGTCAAAGATTTCGATCATGGCATTAACCGCTGCTAACTCTTCCTCAAGCTTTTTGGTTAAGTGAATTGCGAACCTGGATATGGCGCGAATTTCTGGTTTAATCGTTGCTAAATCGGGTTTGTCTAATGCGCTAAGCCGGTAATGCAGTGCATAAAATATTGATTCCTGTTCACTCTTAATTATAAAGTCTCTTTTTTCCTGCTCAGATTTAAAGTCATTATCGAGTAAACTGTGTATCTGCCACTCTTTATCTTGGTTCTGCACGGCGCGCACATAAATCAGCGCCTCTTTCAGCAGTGGTTCATTTTCTATATTTTTAAAAGGCTGCGCTATCAGGCGCTCGTAAAGCAGGTTATTTGCCAGCGGGTAGTAATTCAATTCAGCCGGATTATCACTGCACATGGAAAAGAGTTTATGCAGAGGATGATCCTGAACGTCTATCGCTGCAAATCTGATTTTCGGGCGTCCGCTTTCTTTACCGATAAAGAAAATGCAGTTAGTTAATGCTTCCTCGGATATTTCAATTAAACGCTTAGCTGCCGGTTGTTTAGGTGCTGTTAATGGTAAACACTCAAAGTGTTTGGCATTATTTTGTATTAATAACGCGAAAAAAGAGCTTGTCACTTTTAGAGTGTTTGTTTCGCAAACTTGTAAATGCCAGCTGTTATTCGGCCCTCCGCAAACCACCTGATAATGCAGCTGATTTAATACGAACTTCTTAGAAATTCTCTGCAGTTCCTTTAAATTGATGCTTACTTTGCTTCCCGGTGCCAGAGAAACGATTTTATCCAGCTGAATTTTTAAACCTGATAATGACAAGTCTAGAATTTTTCCCTGATAATTCTGGCCTTTATCATTTAGTACTATCTGACTTTCGTAAAGGTAACGTTCTTCTTTTCTCTTCTCGGTTGAAAACAGAGTGAATATACGCGCTTCATTTTCTTCATTCTGAATATGAACAAACTGGTTTAAGGTACTTAAATCATACTTATCCGTTGTGCCGCTGACCGGCTGCGGATAGACCTTAGTTAACGGTTCCAATGTGGCTATATGGGTGGCACGCTCAAACTCTGCAGGTACAGGCTCGGTTATATCGTAATGATTGTTCTGATTCTGCTGATACTGGTATTTGCGCAGTGTCAGCTGATAAACCCGCCAGCTGCTTTTATCTTGCCCGTAACTAATAAATAAATTCTTTAAGTTTTTTTCTATTAATTCCTCTTCAGTTGCAGATAAAAAGTACTGTTTACCGCCGCTGCTGTGGGTGAAACAGTATAGTGTGCTGGTTGACTGCTGCATGCGTGCCAGCTGTTTAGTCAGACGCAGTTCATTAAACAGTATCGGCAGCTGATTGTTACCTTCACAAATCCATTCATTAACTATTTTTTCATTGGATTTATTTTTCAAAGCAAAAATAAAAGGACTGGAAGAGCTGCAGTCAAGATAAACCGGTAATGAATTCATCTGTGCCAGGTAACAATGTTTTAAGGCGCTGATTTTGGCAAGCTGATAATAATAGTGAACATCAATCTTATATTTATGCTGATTGATACGGATAAATTCACGGATAAAATTGATGAACAGATCTTTGTCATCGGCATACATTAAGTAAAAATAGTGGATGTTATCGTTATGTTTCTGCTTGATTAACTGATAATTAATTTTATTCTCAAGCAGTGCTTCGCTGTATTCGTTTTTCAGACCGGTAAAAATGACCTCTATGTACTGGTCGTTAAGCATATGAATATCTTCGTGCAGTTTTACCTTTAAACCCGATGATGAGATATTTGAGGTTTGTGCGTTTAAAATTGTGCCGTCTTCAAGAATGAGCTGTACATCAGAAACAAAAAACATACGCGGTGCACTGCGCTTGCTTTTCTGAGAAAGGCGCAAGAATTCACACTGCTCCTCTTTTACCGGTAATTCACTGTCTGAAAAGTGTTTTTCGGTTTGTCTCTGTTTCTGCTGGAGAAGGTAATAGTGCACGTATTCATATACGCCGACAGTATAAAGGCCGTAAAGCTCAATTGTTTCCTGTAAAACTTTAATGGTATCTTTGGTCAGGTAATGCTTGAGACCGTCCTGCTGGTGGAGCTGACAATCTTCAGTTACTTTATGCCTTAAATCAATAATTCGCTGACACGGCTGCGACAAACGGTTGAGTTCCATTTTGATCAGGAATTTAACACTGGTAGTTTCACCAAATAGAATTTTATTGAGTAGATCATTAAAATCGGGTGCATTCCGTAAAGGAATAAGCTCTCTAATTTGTGACTGGTAATCTTTAAAATCCATATATCAGTTTTTTCATCCGCGGTTCTTGTTTTTTATATTAATTTTAATCACTTTATCTGCAATTGCTGAGAATTGTTTAGCCTTTTGTAGGTGATCTGCACCAGTAATACTGATATCTAACTTTTAAGGCATGATCTGTTTAATAATAATTAATACCCTGAGTAAAGCACAATATAGTAAATGATTTCAATGGATAAGAGTAAAATGCATATATAAAGCAAAGATAATAACAATCTGCTTAAGTTAATTAAGTATTATAAAGTAAAAAATATACAGGTAACACTTAGGCGTCTAATCAGCCTCTGAGATATGGATTTATGTATGACCGCGATAAGCAGTGTCTTTAACTGATGAGCCCGCTGCTCATCAGTTAAAATGCAGACAGAAGAAAATTTTAAAGAGAAACTGAGCTAGTCATCAATATTAATCAACTGCGACATCTCTCTGTGCAGTAAGTTTTCATCTGCTAAGTTTAACTGCACTAGGCGTTTCAGATGGGAAATACTTTCTAAACTTAATGTTAAGAATTTAATTCCTAATAAACCTTCTTCATAGTGGCAGGTCACGCCGCCTATTTCTAAGACTATGTCTGAGCCTTCAAGCTGCAGATTTAACTGCACCGGCACATTTTCTCTGTTTTTCCAGTCACCCGGGCTGAGGACTAATGCCCCTTTTAAAGATATATCTAAGATCTCGGTAGACCAGGTTTCTGTTTCACCTGAAGCTTCTGCGCTTATCGAACAGTTTCCGGCAAAGGTGATTCGTGAAAATTTACGTCTTTCTGACATTGTGTATTCCCGTCATGTTGTTAATTACAATTGATTTACATTACATATGAATTGTTTATATATCATAGGTAGTTGTTGGCAAATTAGCGATTTCCCGAGCACATTATTATTGATAATTGTGTCTTCAATGAGGTGTAGATCTAATTGTTTGAGTGCTTTTTCTGCAATCGGGTAATAACTTATGTGCCAGGGCTCTGCCGCAACCCCGCCCTGATAATTCTGATAAGGGCGGTAAAAGCCGAATAAGTGCATATTTTCACTTAACCAGGCGTTTAACTCATGGAAATATCCATTGTTTTCATACTCACTGACGGTTAACTGCAGGCTCTGCTCTGCAGGTAATAAATCAGGATCGTAGATATCGAAATCTGTTCCCCAGTGATGTCGGCTTGCACCTGGTAAAGCAGACCAGTGCAGGATTGCCAGCAGTTTTTCTAATTCTGATAAAGCCGCTAAATTTAAAAACTGTTCATTTTGATCTAAAACCGCTGTCTTAGCTGAATATTTATTATTCCAGATTGCCTGCTGTCGTTCGAAACTGCGAAAACCGCTGGCAATCTGCAGGTTAAAGCCGGCTAATCCTGCCGCCTGCTGCAGCGCACAAAAATCAGCGGCAGCATCTCGATGGATTAAAATGCCGTTACCGGTTTCAGTCAGGTGAGAGGTCACCTGACCGGTTAACTGCTGTGCTAACACGTTAATAACTTTTCCAGTGTTAGTTGATATATCTTCACTAACTCTTCTAAATCATCAACTTTCACACATTCATTGAGTTTATGAATAGTTTTATTGCTCGGGCCTACTTCAACCACCTGTGCACCGGTAGGAGCGATAAAGCGTGCATCTGATGTACCGCCGCTGGTAGAAAGTTCGGTTGTTAAACCGTTTACTTCAAAAATCGCCTGAGCGACCGCATCAGTCAGCGAGCCGGGCTGGGTGATAAAAGGGGAGCCGTTGTAAGTCCACTGAACATCAAAGTTAAGATCATGTTTATGCAGAATCGATTCAACCTGTGTTGTTATCTGTCCGGCAGTTAATTCGGTGGAGTATCTAAAGTTGCATTGAATGACTGCTTCTCCCGGTACGATATTACTCGCGCCGGTGCCGGAGTTAAAATTGGTGATCTGGAAACTAGTCGGTGGAAAATATTGATTGCCGTTATCCCATTGCGTATTCGCCAGCTCTGACAGTGCACAGGTGCAGCTGTGTATAGGGTTATGGACAAGGTGCGGGTAAGCGACATGACCCTGTGTCCCTTTGATTACCAGATCCGCAGTTAACGAGCCTCTGCGGCCGTTTTTAATAGCGTCACCAACACGGCCGGTACTTGACGGCTCACCGACAATACAATAATCAATTTTTTCATTGCGGGCTTCCAGGGTATCGACAACACGGGTAGTACCATTGATAAACGGACCTTCTTCGTCGCTGGTGATTAACAGTGCAATTGAACCGTTATGATCCTGATGTGTTTCTATAAACTGCTCCAGGGCGATCATAAAAGCCGCAATCCCGCTTTTCATGTCGGCAGTGCCTCGCCCATATAACAGGCCTTCAATCACAGTCGGTTCAAAAGGAGGACATATCCACTTGTCTTCAGGGCCGGTTGGAACAACGTCAGTATGACCGGCAAAGCAGAATAACGGTTTTTCCGTACCGCGGCGCGCCCATAAGTTGGTGGTATCTTCAAATATCATTACTTCACATTCAAAGCCCAGCTTTTCAAGTTTTGAAATTAATAACGGCTGACAGCCGGCATCTTCAGGCGTAATTGAACGACGGCTTACTAAGTCTTTGAGTAAAGCCAAAACAGGGCTGTCTGACATGGAACTTCCTTATAATGAAAATAGAGTCTGGTAGGTTTCAATCTTAAAACCAAGTTGATACTGGTTGTTATGAACAAGCAGAGGGCGCTTGATTAAAGTCGGAAGTTCAATAAACAGATCCGTTACTGTGCTTTCGCTTAGTGATTTTTTCTGCGCATCAGTGAGTTGTCGATAGCTGGTACTGCGTTTATTGACTAAATCTGACCAGGAGAGGTTTTCTAAGAATGAGTCGATAAGTGTTTTATCTAAGCCGTCTTTACGAAAGTCATGAAAGGTATATGAGATGTTATTTTGTAAAAGCCATTTCTGCGCTTTTTTTACCGTATCACAGTTAGGGATGCCGTACAGAGTTGTTGTCATGATTTACCCGCTGAAAATGAAATGATTGTAGCAAGTAATAAAAAGAAAAACAGCAGTGCTTAGCAGAAACAAAAAGAGCCGCATAAGCGGCTCTTTTTTAAAGTATAAATAAGCTTACTTATTTAACGATTTTAAGTACCGCATCAGAAGCTACGGCAACAGTACCAGACATCTTCTGCAGTTCTTTAATCTCATCCATGTTTGAAATAACAACAGGTGTTAAGATTGATTTTGCTTTTTCTTTTAGGAACTCAAGATCAAATTCGATGATTGTATCACCCATTTTCACTTTCTGGCCTTCTTGTGCGATACGAGTGAAACCTTCACCTTTAAGTTCTACAGTATCAATACCGAAGTGAACAAAAAGCTCAATACCAGTGTCAGACTCTAAAGAGAATGCATGGTTAGTTTCGAAGATTTTACCAATCTCACCGTCACAAGGTGCAACCATTTTGCTGCCGGTTGGACGAATTGCGATACCGTCACCAACAATTTTTTCAGCGAATACAACATCCGGCACATCTTCAATTGCTACGATTTCACCAGAAAGTGGTGCGATAATGTCAATTGTGTCGTCTGTTTCTGTAGTGCCTGAAATTGCTTTTTTTAATGAATCGAAAAAACCCATAGGTTAACTCCAAATTGTTATTGATAGATATATAATATCAAACGGGCGTCTGCTTTACTGCATTATAACCCGTTTAAATAATTAGTTAATGCCTTTGGTCTTATTAAATTCGTTAACCAGGGCTTCGATTTCAGCTGCCGTTGCCATTGATAATGCTTCATCAGCAAGGGCTTTAACATCAGAGAAATTCGTATTACGGATAATTTTCTTAACAGTAGGGATAGAGATAGCACTCATAGAGAACTCGTCAAGACCCATACCTAGAAGCAGTAATGTAGCACGTTCATCACCGGCTAACTCACCACACATACCAGTCCATTTACCAGCAGCATGAGAAGCATCGATGACTGTTTTGATGATGCTTAATACAGACGGCGTCATCGGGTTGTAAAGGTCAGAGATAAGCTCGTTACCACGGTCTACAGCCAGTGTATATTGGGTTAAATCGTTGGTACCGATACTGAAGAATTCAACTTCTTTAATCAGGTGATGAGCGATAGCAGCTGCTGCTGGTGTTTCGATCATTACACCGATTTCAATTGCTTCATCAAAAGCGTGACCTTCACCGGTAAGTTCTGCTTTTAGTACCGCAAGAATTGATTTAAGTCGACGAATTTCTTCAACAGATATGATCATCGGGAACATGATACGGATTTTACCGAATGCAGAAGCACGTAATAAAGCACGCAGCTGCGGGTTCATGATTTCCGGACGGTCGAAACAGATACGGATTGCACGCCAGCCTAAGAAAGGGTTCATTTCAGTCGGAAGGTCAAGGTAAGGCAGGTCTTTATCACCACCAATATCCATAGTACGGATAATACAGGCTTTACCTTCCATTGCTTGAACAACATCTTTATAAGCAATGAACTGTTCTTCTTCAGTCGGCAGCTGATCACGGTCCATGAATAAGAATTCAGTACGGTATAGACCAACGCCTTCAGCACCGTTGCGTTTAGCTCCGTCAGTATCTTTTACAGTACCGATGTTTGAGCAGACTTCAACGTGGTGACCGTCAAGGGTCATTGCTGGAAGGTCTTTTAATTTAGCAAGCTCTTCTTTCTCAGCTAAGAAAGTGGCTTTAATTTGTTTAGCTTCTGCTAATTCAGCCGCACTTGGGTTAATGATGATTTTATTATTAAGCGCATCAAGAATGATGTTGTCACCATTTTTAACACGTTGAGTTATATCATTAGTACCTACGATTGCAGGGATTTCAAGTGAGCGGGCCATGATAGAAGTATGAGATGTACGACCACCGATATCGGTGATAAAACCAAGTACTTTATCAAGGTTAATTTGTGCTGTTTCTGAAGGTGTTAAATCGTTAGCAATTAATACAACTTCTTCAGAGATGTTGCTTAAGTTAACAATTTCAATGCCTAAAACATTTTTAAGTAAACGGCTTCCGATATCGCGAAAATCAGAAGCACGTTCACGCAAATAAGGATCGTCCAACTCCTGAAGCATATTTGCATTTTCTTCAACAATGTAGTTGATAGCAAAGTCTGCAGAACATTTGTTTTCTTTGATGTAAGCTACGATATCTTCTTCTAGCTCTTCATCTTCAAGGAGCATGATATGTCCTTCGAAGATAGCTTCTTTCTCTTCACCGAATGTTTCTAATGCTTTTTGTTTTACAACCTCAAGTTGAGCGGACGCTTTGTCACGCCCTTCTAGGAAGCGAGCAATTTCTTTGTTGACGTCATCAACTTTACCCGTGTTAAGAGAGATTTCATCTTCCTGTAGTAATAATGCTTTTGCGAACGTTATTCCAGGAGACGCTAGAATGCCAGATATCATATTCGATCCTTTAAGTGCTGATTAAAAACTAAATAATACGTATTTTGAACTATACAAGTGTAGCCATAAGTTCTACTAGCGTATCAACTGCTTTTTGTTCATCAGCGCCTTCACCTTTGATATTTACAGATGTACCTTGAGTTAAACCTAAAGTTTGCAGCTTGAACAGGCTTTTTGCACTTGCAGATTTACCACCGACTTCAACAGAAATGTCAGATGCAAAAGATTTAGCTTCTTTTACAAATTGTGCTGCTGGACGAGTATGTAGGCCGTTAGGCGCAGTGATAGTTACTGTTTTTTGATACATGGAAACACCTTCATTTATGAGAAGTTTATGGGTATTTTTATTGCAGTGATTAAGAAATAAACCATAGCAACGTAATAACGAATAATTTTTGTTTTGCGATTACAAAGTAACGAAAAAATGCCTGTATGAGTTTGACGCAGGTCATGTTTTTTGCGACAAGTCACATTTTGCCATACTTTTTTCTCCCTGTAAAAAAAGATTTTTAACAGGGCTTTTATCGCTACATTTAAATAAATGTGACTGAATAATCCTTAATTAGTGAGACTAGGTCAATGTATTTTTGCTTTAAAAGCTTAAAAAAAGGTAACGAAAGGTAAGAAAGGTAACAAAAGGTAACTAATAAATACTGATGTTATCTTTTTAGTGCAGTTGAATGATTTTTAACTGCTAAAAAAGAAGGTGCACCAGGCACCTTCTTTTCAAATCAGCACTTTAATCAGGCGAAATTTTCACCTTCAAAAACCCCTGCAAACAGTGCGGTTGAAAGGTAACGTTCTCCCGAACTCGGCAGAATAACAACAATGTTTTTATCTTTGTATTCAGGCTCTTCAGCTAAACGTGCGGCTGCAACAACGGCCGCCCCCGATGAAATACCTGCCAGAATACCTTCTTCTTCCATTAAACGGCGTGCCATTTCAATGGCATCATCATTGCTGACTAAAGCCGCACGGTCCACTAATGAGATGTCTAAGTTTTTCGGAATGAAACCGGCACCGATCCCCTGGATCTTATGTGGTCCTGGTTTTATCTCTTCGCCGGCTAATGTCTGTGTGATAACCGGTGAATCTTCCGGCTCTACGGCAACACTTAGAATAGCTTTACCCTGAGTTTGTTTAATGTAGCGGCTGACACCTGTGATTGTACCGCCGGTACCCACACCGGCAACAAATGCATCAATCTGGCCGTCAGTATCATTCCAGATTTCAGGACCGGTTGTTTTCTCATGAATCTCCGGGTTGGCAGGGTTGTCAAACTGCTGCAGAAGCACAAATTTATTCGGCTCTGTATCTGCCAGCTCCTGCGCTTTATTGATGGCACCTTTCATACTTAATGCGCCGTCGGTTAACACTAAGTTTGCACCTAGGGCTTTAAGCAGCTTACGACGCTCAACACTCATGGTATTCGGCATAGTCAGGGTAATTTTGTAACCGCGGGCGGCGGCAACAAATGCCAGAGCAATACCGGTATTCCCGCTTGTCGGTTCAACCAGTTCTTTTTCTTTTGTAAGAGTACCTTTCTTTTCAGCGTCCCAGATCATATTCGCGCCGATACGACATTTAACACTAAAGCTTGGGTTACGGCTTTCCACTTTAGCGAATACATTACCGGTTGTTACGTTATTTAAACGAACAAGAGGAGTGTTACCAATAGTTTGTGAATTATCACTAAAAATTTTAGTCATCGTATTTCCTAACCTTTTGTATGTTATTGAAAGTTGTAGGACTAAGAATAGCTGAAGTAGAAAATAGGGGAAATAAAATTTTGTTATACTATATGGGTTTTAGCGATAACTTTGCAGTGGAAGGGCTGCAGCCTTAAACAGACTGCAGCAGATAACTAGAATTTTGATTCAAAACCGATTAACGCCTTACTGTCTCCATAGCCCGGGATCTCTTCATTGGAGATAATAATTTTTATTTTACTGCTCGGGCTGGTATTAAAACTTAATCCTGCACCAAACCCTACATCTACCTCACTGCCATAGAAGCTGTTGTGCTGCGTATTAGACATATAGTCGGACATAGCATGATCTGATGACAGGTTACTGAGGTAAGCGGTGGAAGGGTTTGAAAAATTACTGAAAAATTCCAGCTGGATATTGTCATTATTAGGTGCAATTAACGGCACGGATATCAGCTCATAATAGGAGTTATCTTCAAAGGTACTGTTGGTAATGGGAGTATTTAACGAAAATACTTGTGAAAATGAGGTAAATATTCCGTTCAAGTAGTTATAAGTGGCTTCTGGTATCTGCGAGACAGAGCTGAAATTAAATTCATCCGGCTCTGCCTGCTGTTTTACCGATTTCTGATATTGAACTTGGAGCAGGTTCGACGGCACATTAACTGCGAAACAACTGCAGGAAGCAAACGCGGCTAAAATTATTATTGACCTCAACATGATTTTACCTCCATGTAAAACTGTTGAAAAACACTGTAATAATATAGCCCCGTTAATGACTTAATTACAGCTTAAATAATAAAGATAATTATAAAGCTGTTTAAGCAGCTCTAATTTTGCCGGATTACTCTGATGCTCTAGAGCAAGCGCATCGAGCTTTTCACTGTAAGACTGACTATGCTCCAGTAAATACGCCTGACACTGTCTCTGCCATTGCTCCTGCTCTTCTATGGTTAAAGACTGCGGTGCATTTCGAGCTCGATAATGCCATAGCAGCGCCGCCAAACGTACATCTTCGAATTCAAAAGTGCTTTTGCTTAATTCTTCAAAACTACTTTTATGCACCTGATTTATAAGTGCTTTGTCATGTCCAGAAAAGAAGCCACCGGCGTATAACATCTCTTCCGGCGTCTTGTCTGCAGCACTCGGCGGTTCATCGGCAAAGACCTTCTGCAGCTTCTCTGCAATCTCAGTATTTTGCTTGATAAAGTCTAAAGATAAGCGGCACTGCTGACGGTCTATACCTAACTCATCAGCTCGAGTTTCTGTTAATGTTTTTGCAGGTGCGACAATAGGGCACTTATTTATGTGGATTAACTTCAGTGCAGGCCGGTTTATTCCTTCTGGTAAATCAGCCGTTGGCGTATACATATAATGGCGGATCTCTTCAACGCTCAGCGAAGCTAAATTCGTTAAGTCTTTATTGAGATCAACCACGATCACGGCATTTTTATTAAAAGGATGCTCACAGACAGGCAGTACATAGGAAGCACAGCCCTGCAGTGCCGGAAACATACCGGAAATATGAACAACGGGCGCCATACTGCCAAGTTTTAACTCATTTAATACATTATGTTTTTTGCGCAGATTAAAACAGTAGTCATAAAGTTTCGGATGAGTGTCTTTGATCAGTTTGGCGATAGCAATCGTCGCATAAACATCAGACATAGCATCATGGGCCTGTGTATGAGCCAGGCCGTTTTCTTTGGTTAATAACTCTAAACGGAATGACGGTACATCATTATCATCTACCGGCCAGTTGATGCCTTCCGGACGTAATGCGTAACAGGTGCGTACCAGATCGATAATATCCCAGCGTGAACAGCCGTTTTTCCATTCGCGCTGATAGGGGTCCTGAAAGTTTCTATATAAGGTAAAGCGTGTCACTTCATCATCGAAGCGGATGTTGTTATAACCCACCACACAGGTATTTTTTTTACTGAACTCCTGGTTAATAAGGTCGATAAACTGGTTTTCCGGCACACCATGCTGCAGAGTCTGCTGCGGTGTTATACCGGTTATTAAACAGGCTTCCGGGCTGGGCAGGTAATCACTCGGTGCACGGCAGAACCATTCATCGGCTTTAGATACGACGTTTAAATCCAGATCTGTACGGATACCGGCAAACTGCGAAGGGCGGTCCGCACCCGGATTAAGTCCGAATGTTTCATAATCGTGCCAGTATAAGGTGGGCTCATTGCTTACTTTTTTTATTGTTGTTTCTTGTGAAGAGTTACCCATTTCATGCCTTGTAGTTACTGTGTTTGTATTGAATTAATATCAAGAGGTTAAGCTAAGTAATGCTTGAGAGCAAGTGATTAAGCTGAGACGTGCGTGGCTTGAGGGTATTGATGCTCAGTATTTTGCTACATTCGCGTAATACTGAGCTTAGAGAAGCTTTGGGTTGATAAGTTTGGTTTCAAGTCGACAGTTTGGATCCTGACGATTTTAGACACACTATTGTCACCCGCTTAAGTAAAAACGACATCATGCCCCATGTAACTGAAAAAATGCTTGGTCATGAACTCGGTGGAATAATGGCAATCTACAATAAGCACGACTGGCTTGATGAGCAGCTGGTTGGATATGAGTTGTACTGGCAGTTGCTGGAAAAAGAACTGCTTTAAATCCCTTCTATATATAGTCATCATTTTCAGAGGTAAGCTTCTTACCTCGCACCTGCCTTTTTTATAACCTAATGATTTTTCAGTGATGATGTAATGGGGTGTAATATTTTTTATTTTCTATTTCGTATAGTATCTCGCAATTAACCATACCTTTTAAAAGGATATGGGTTTGGATGTATTGCTTCTTCCATAGTGACGCACTGGTCGACGCACTACTCTGCTTTAAACATTACTAAGTCTTTGACTTTGTGGTTGTTGTGATGTTGTGGGGCATTAATATATACAACGGAACAATCGCGTCACTCTGACGTATATAAAGCTGTTAGAGCTATCGCAAATTTATACTATTTCATCAAGATAAATATGGAGTTTAAATGTTAACTAGAGCATTAAATCAATGTAATGAAGCATTACCAAATTATCAATGTTGCAAAACTGATGGAACGGCATGTAACTGTCTTTCCTCTTTGAAAGATGATTATTACAACAGAGCAGATACATATAACTGTAACAAAAAAATGAATACATATGTACTTAGGTTTGGCCTTGCATATGCGAGCGAAATTTATCATTATTTATCATTTTCAAAATTTAAAAATAAATTTGATTTATCTAAATCTCTCAATGTTAAGTCTCTCGGGTGTGGTTTTTCCCCTGATTATTATGCTTTAAAGCAATATTTCCAAAATCAGAATATTCAAACTCAAATAAATTATGTCGGTCTGGATAGTGGTGAGTGCTGGAATCTAGCTCGTCCTAATGACGATAATTGTACTTATCCTTTATCGGATTTAACTATCCCATTTGATCTTTCAAATACTGATGTTGTATTTATATCTAAAGTATTCTCTACACTCTATAAAAACGGTAACGGCCCTGTTTTTCTGCTTAATTTAGAAAACGCTGTTAAACAAACACTAAAAGCTGGTGCTTTAATTGTTTTTATAGATATTAATACTAATAAAATGGGAAGAGACCAATTCCATAGCTCAGTAAGTAAATATTTGCCAAATTTTAACCAGTATTACTTCGAAGGTTACCCAGGGTATAACTGGTTGCAAATAAATGAAAATGAAATGGTTTTTCCAATTCCTCCCATGCTTGCTATTGAACCGTTGACTTCAACAGGGCAAACTGTTGTTTTTGAGTATAGGAAGTGATTTGTGATAATAAGCGCTAGCCGAAGAACAGATATTCCCGCGTTTTATCATCGCTGGTTTATGAATCGCATTAGAGATGGTTTTTTATTAACAAGAAATCCATATAACGCTAACCAGATTAAAAGGGTCTCACTTTTACCTTCTGATGTTGATGCTATTGTTTTTTGGACTAGAAACCCTGAAAAATTGATAAAACATCTGCCAGAGTTAGACCGTTTAAATTATAAATATTATTTCCAATACACAATTACAGGGTACTCAAAACCAATTGAAAAACATTTGCCTAGTCCTTATAAAGCAATTAAGACGTTTACGGAACTAAGTGACTTGATTGGAAAAGATAAAGTAATTTGGCGATATGACCCTATTTTATTATCTAACGTCACTTCCCTCAATGAGCATAAAAGGCTTTTTAATAAAATTGCACAAATGCTATCAGGAAAAACAGAAAAAGTTGTGATTAGCTTTGCTGACTTATATCAAAAAACAGAGCGAAATTTGAATGCTGTAACTGATTTAGAATACTATGATATTTTAACTAAAACAGATGAGTTGAAAGATTTAAGTCGTTATATGGAAGAGGTTGCAGCTAAAAATGGTATGGAAATTTCTACTTGTGCAGAGGATCTTAATTTAGAAAGCATAGGTATAAAAAAAGGTAAATGTATTGATGAAAAGCTACTTAAAGAATTATTTAATTTAGATTTTTCTTCTGTAAAAGATCCTGGTCAAAGGGAAGCATGTGGTTGTATTAAGAGTATTGATATAGGGCAATACAATACTTGTTTACATGGTTGTTCATACTGTTATGCGACATTTAGTGAAAATATGGTTAAAAAAAATCAATTGAACCATGATCCTGAAAGTCCTTTCTTGGTTGGAAATGCAGATGGCGTCGACAAGAACCTTCTTTTAAAACCTATTATTCAGCAAACATTATTTTAATATTTAAAAAAGCTGTAACAAGTACAAGCAAACGGACGTTGCAGTCGTGGCGCTATTTTTGTAAAAGAAAATCCGCAAAAATACAGCCAAGCCTGCACGCCATTGTTGTAAGCGATAGGTTTTTTGAGGAAAATGCGATGGAACAAGATCTTACTATTTCGCTTGAAGACTTTGCTAGTGAAACGGATGCAAATTCTTTGGGTAATGCCGTGATGAGTGCTATTCGAGCTTTACATAAGCAGCATCAACTTGATTTAACTGGTTTAAAGATAATCTTGATCTCTTTCGATTTTGCAAGTGCGCTAAAGAAAGTGACTGAGGGATACGGTCATATATCACCTTCTTCATTTACTGACTCAAAACAAGCGATAGCTATAGCGCAGTTAGTAACGAAAGGGGCTCGTGAAGAGTTTACGCTTGTACTCGGTATTGATTTTTTCTTCGAGTGGTTCAATAATGACGGTAGGTGTGAAATTAGAGAAGACAACATATCTGTTGTTTTACACCGAATTCATCATGAGTTGATCCATATTCACGAGAAGAACGTTTTAGCGCAATTAGACGCTTCTCTTTTAATTGATGCTTATGATGATGCTCTATTAATGTCAGCTACAAGATCTTGGTCAGAGTATCTAGCTAATCTGAAATCGGCGTCGTCAGCTCCTGAAGAAACAGTCGACCTATTTCTCGAACAACTAGATACGATAATCAAGGAAGTCCCAAATGAAATCGAGTCTTTGGTTCGTAAGTATCAGTATCGCTTAATTCTTCTTGATGAAATGTACATAGCTGTAAAAGATAGAATTAAGCTTATTTCCAACTCATATGCATACGCCTTCGGATATGTTGATGCTTTCGGAATCGACTTAGAAAGCAGCTTTCCCGAAATAACTAAGAGTCTTAAGGAAAGTCAGTTATCAGATACGCTCCAGCAATTGGGAATTAGTTTTAAAGTTGTTACAGAGTCATATGAGCAAGGGTTTATTGAAAGCTACGACGCATTCGATGAGATAGTAAAAGTGATTGATAGTATGTTTAAAGTTTTCGGTCTAACCTTGGAGCGGACTCAGAGTGATAATGGCATTGGACTATATATACATGTCGAATGAATCACGTCTTTTAGGGCGCTTTAAATGAAACCAGACTCTAAGCTACTGGAATAAATAGGGGCACCAAAAGAGCTGGACACCCATACCTTTTTGATTGATTGCTAAGGGGGGCTGGGTCAAATCTTGCGTTTTGCCTTTTAGATAAAAAGGCAAAAGCTTGATTCTTGAACGTGCTAATCTGCTGACGTTGCTTGGTTCTTCCTGCTTTCAATAAACTTCAAAACATCTTTTAACTGGTATTTTGGTGCGCCGTTGCCGTAAAGGCGAACTGGCGGGGCTATCTCTAAAAAGTTGGTGTTTGGTACTATCTTCTGGCTGAAATAGGTGCGCCCAACGCCCAGCAATTTGCTGATTTCATTTACGTTAATAAGGCGCTCTAGTCCGAATTCATCTGTTGTATCTATTGCTGCAGTCATTTTATTCTCCTTAAGCTATTTCTGGTAACGGCATCCACGCTTTAAGCGCATTGGCACATTCGTATTCAGTTTTAAAAAAAGTGTCGTTACGTTTGCCCTGATACAGGTCTACGTCAACCAGGGAAAATACCCATTGCTGTTTGGGCTCATTCCATGTTGCAGAAACAGGTATCGGACAGTCATCAAAGCAAGCAGTGATAATGCTGTCTTTCGGTGCGTTTTTAGCCGGCTGCCAGCCAGTGATTAGAGTTGATTCAAATTCTTCCATTTCTATGAGTAAAACACTCACAGTTAAAATTTCGGATGCGTTGATTAAACGTTATGCCGGTGATACAGATGTGGGAACGCTGCGTGATGCCCGCCATCCTGAGCTTAGATTTCGTTTTAAATCCGAGGCGCGTGGTTCATGGTTTTTGGTACTTCACCAGAACGGTAAGTCTTCGTGGAAAAACTGGGCAATTATCCGGCCGTTAAAACCGCCAGTGTGCTGAAATTCTTCCCTGATGTGTTGGCGCAATATGCGCTGATGCCTCATGCGAGTGTGGTTTTACCGGAATGGGACTGTGTGGCGGATCTATTAACCTGGTATGAAAACCGAGTGCTTGTGAATCGTTTTTTATCGCTTAAGCGTAAACGTTCGATTAAGTCTGTGTTGAAAGTGCATCTGCAGCCGCGCCTTGGACATGTGCTGATTGAAGAGTTAGATCATGCGCTGCTTGATGAACTGCTCATCTGGCCGTTGCAGGAACAATATGAACTGTCGACGGTGCGTTTGATTTTGTCTGTGTTGAAAAAGGCGTGCAAACAGGCGCGAACCCTGAAACTGATTGCGTTTAATCCGATTGCTGAGATTAAGTTTTCTAATTTTACCGATGCGAAGATTTTACCCAAAGGCTGTGCGCTGCAGTCCAATGCGGTGCCGATGTTGTCCAAACAGCTACAGAATTATCCCTGCGGAAAACACCAAAACCAAAACGGCGCATCACCTGCCGCTTTCTGATACGGCATTGATGATTTTAATGACACATCGCGGGGTGATGAACTCGGGCTTTATTTTTAAAACTCACCCAAAGCCAAGACTTTCTGAAGTAGGGGCCAGTTGATTTCAAATAATACGGGATGGTTATTATCTCAGTGGGCGAGATGGGCCAAGCAGGGCAGTGGTGCTCCAGTCGGCTTTACCAGCCCGATGTTTCAGGACGTTCTTTCAGAAGTGAAGAAGCCCGATTTACTGTTCAGCGAAGAAGAAGCGATGCTGATTGATTCGATAATCGCCAAGCTGAAAATACGCGATCGGGAAATGGCCAAAGCCCTGGTGCTTTTTTATTTCAGCAACGGTAACGCATCTCATGTTGCCCGGGTACTCTCCGCCGGCACCGAGCAGAAGGTAAACCGTAAACGCGTCGATGTATTAGTAAAAGCCGCCACCGCCTGGGTAGATGCATGTTTGTTTATGAGAGAGGTGGCTTAGTGGTGAGCGATCACTACATTTTGATTTAATAGAGCGTAGTGTTCTGAGTCTCCCATCTTTGTCCCTTATCGAGAGCGTGTAATAGAGTGTAATAGCCGTAAACTTATTATGGTCTATTGTTGTTGATAGTTATTGATTAAATGTAGATAGGTGACAAGTGTTTTCGTGCATAGTGCCGTCTATAAAGCTGTTATGCCTCACGAGGGTGAGAGGAAGCACAATGGAACGCTGTAGAGATATATTTAACAGAATAAAAGATCAAGGATTGGAGGCCATAGAGTCCTTTGTCGAAGACAGGGCGTCGGAAGAGCTTTTTTTAGATTTCAAGAGATCTGCAGATAACGGCGCAGGGCGTAAGCTTCATAATAATGATCGAAATAATTTTTCAAAGTGTGTTTCTGGTTTTGGTAACTCGGAAGGTGGGGTTGTTGTTTGGGGAGTAGATTGCTCAAATAATAATACCGGTGCAGATGTAGCGCACACGCTTGTCCCTCTGGAAGATCCTAAGAAATTTTTAAGCCTATTGGAGGGAGTCGTGTCTGGTTGCACTATTCCTCCACATTCAGGGGTAGAGCAATACGCGATTGAAACTGAAGCTGGTGCTGGGTATGTCGTTACATTAATACCTAAGAGTAATTCTACGCCTCATCAAATGGTACAGAAGAAGCAGTATTATATTAGGGCGGGCTCTGATTTTGTTCCTGCTCCCCATGATGTTTTAGCTGGAATGTTTGGGCGAAGACCACAACCACACGTGTTTCATCATTTTATTTTGCCGAAACCGACTATGAACTTAGGTGAGTTAAAAGTTTCATTTGGAACCATGTTGCATAATGAAGGGCCTGGCATTGCACAAGATTTGTTTGCGATTTGCCTATTGGAGCAATTGCCAGGTGATAACTGTCAGGTAGAGTTTGAAACACCTGATAGAGAAAACTGGACAGGCATGTGGGAATTTGACCGCCAATTAAGCGCTATCACCAAACCAGAAGTTAGATTACCTCCCGGGGCAAATTTGCAGCCTTTTATTGTCCATATTTCTTTAGCACCTCCTTTTGATAGAGAGTTGGTTATATCTGGCTCTGTTGGAGCATCGAATACTAGGCAATATCAATTCAAGATCGATACATCGTTTGAAATGATCCAGAAAAAATATGAGCTATTTGCTGAAAAGGCCCTTAATAATTCGTTTTCTGAAAATGAAGAGCATGAAATTGCTACTGCAATCCTCAAAGATGGTAGGGCATAACAAGCCATCTTTGAGAGGGCCCAAAAATGCTCTTTCGTTCTGGTTTTTCGATCCCTGCTGGCTGCGTTATGTAATGAACAAGCAGAAAAACAATCTATTTCAAATAAGGAATCTGTAAATGGAACCAATGGACAAAGATCAAGTAGAGTTAGAAGTAAGAAGAGTTTTAGCTTCTGAAGAAACTAAGTATCGAGACTTTCTCCAGTCACATTTCAAACAATTAACTTGGGCAGTTGGAATTATTTTTACAGCTGCTGGTATTGTTTTCAGTTTCTTGTTCGGAAATTCTATGGATAAGCTTGAAAAAAGAATGGATAGTCTAGTTGATGCCAAAATGCTGGAATACAGCATTGACAAAAAGGTAAGAAATGAACTTATAAGTAAAATTCAAGATTCTGTTCAACAACAAGCTACTTCACCTGAAATTGTTAAAACAATAAAAGAACTTGTAACAAAAGTTAGCGAGGAAATTGGTTCAGATTTCGCTGATGATGCACTAAGAAAGACATTGAAAGTAGAAATAGAGAAATTAGATCTGCTTAATCAAGAAACCATCTTATCAAGAGTTTCGATACCAAAGGGGAGTGTGCTCGCATTTGAAAGACAAACATGCCCAGAAGGGTGGAGCGAATATGTTCAGGCATATGGTCGGTTTATACGTGGTATTGATAAATCTGGAAGCTCTATTGATCCTGCTGGAGCAAGATTAGTAGGTAGTTTACAAAGTGATGCTATTAAAGTGCACCATCATCATGGAGGTTATCCGGCTCATATAATATCAAGATATGGAATAGAAGATGGACTTCCTTCACCCAGTGGTACTCGATATGATTTTAGTGACAGCCAAGGACCTGCTGGTTGGACTAAAGCTGCCAAGACTAACTCTGTTGGTGAAATCGAAAATAGACCTAAAAATGTAGCACTACTATATTGCAAAAAAGAATGATTTGCATAACAAACGGGTCAACACGGACTCGCTGAAGCTCGCCGATTACCCTACATGAGTATGAATTGGGACGTGTCTTGCCTTTTGTTTTTTAGGCAAAGCAACAATAGTTGCTCTTCAAAGCTGATTAACTTCAAAACCGTGACATTATCGAGATAGCTTTTTTTGCGAATGTAGAACAAACCCAATCACACCAAGGCTTAGAGAGTTTTTAAATATTTATCATAGAGGAAGATATTTAACGATAAAAATGGACGGGCATTATAAATGCTAATTCGTATAGAGCGTAGGTTGTTTTATCTGGCTTTTTATAATAAGTCGGTATTTTTACATACTGCCAGTGTTTTTTGTTGTTCTTTCTTGTGATTTGTATTTGACTTTTTATTCTGGCGTGTTGGTGTGTGCCTTAAATCAAGTAATATGACCTCATATTTCAATTAATAATCGAATGCCGTTTTTCCACTGGAAATACGGCATTTTGTCGTATAAAGCGGTTATATTTTTAAGGAGGGCAAATTGAGATCTTTTCTCAGCATTATCTTATTCATAACACTAACAGGATGTTCGTCTATAGAACGTGTATCAGAAATTAATAACGTCAAATTAGTTGTTGGTGAAGCTGTAAAAATGGACGTGGTTGACCAAATTGGTTTACCTAATAAAGTAGAACGAAGAGACGGGAATGAATATTGGTTGTATTCAGGTAGACCATTAAGAAGTGATCTGTTTATTCCTCTTCCAGTAGGAGCAAATCAAATGTCTGCAAATATATACCAAGTTTTTTATACTGACATAGGTCCGTCTACTAACATTGATTTTAAACCTATCCTCGTCTGTGTCTTTAATAATGAAAACATATTAATCAATACTATTAAACCTATGGAAAGTAAATAATGAAAGTAGCAAATACCTTAATAATCCTGTTTGTATTATTCATAACAGGCTGTGTGAGTACAAGTCAGATTGAGGAAACCGACTTAGCAAACATGCAAACAAGTAAAGTCGCCACTAATTTTTTTATTGCTAATGAAAGAATCCACTATACAGAAACTTTGTATAGAGTTTTATGGCTAGAGACAAAAACATCTTCTATGGATCTAAGTGGTATTTGGGATTCAAAAACAGATATATTGAATTTGGTCGATGAGTCAGTATCATCACTAGGTATTAATTCACTGAAAATTTCGAATACAGGCACGGATGATGAGTTGTTAAGAGATTATGTAGCAGGGCTAAACAAAGATTATGACTCTAACTCTATTGAAATTCCGGAAACACCTGAAACAAAGCTACAGCCATCTAGCAGTTATTTTTCAAAGTACCCAACATATAATGAATTTGAAAATTTACGAATAAGTCTTTTAAACAATGGAGTAGATTTTCTTTTTGAATATTTATCTCCGGAGATATACGGAAATGCAATAGGCTACGGCATTGTTCAAATCATAATGCCTTCTCAATTGAGGATAATTGACCTTAAAAACAAAAAGGTAATATGGAATTACTCTGGTATTGCTGTTGAGCAATATCAGTTAGGCGGAGATTTGAAGGAACTAGAAAAAAATAATTTAGCTATATTGAAAAAAGGCATAAGAGCTGGGGTGACAAATGTATTGTCAAAAGACCTCCATGGCCCAACATTTGGGGTAAAGGAAATATAACGAATAAGGATAGATCGTGCGCTCTGCGCGGATCACGATCTATCCTATTGTTGAACAAGCCCTGAGTGCGTTAATGAGGGGCTTTATAAACAAATATATTGATTTTCTTTTACGGTGAAACAGCTCATTTATTTAGGACCTATTTCCTGCGGACGAGTTTATCCCTTAACCTATTGTCAGTTAAAATTTTCACTGATTTTCTGTTTCATATTAGTATTGATTCCTCACCTTCAACGGTATGTTAATGTTTTGTTTAGCGCCTTTGTTCAAACCGTGATATTTCCGAGACAGCTTTTTAAGCTGATGTTTGATGCACCCAATAACTGCAAGCGCTACAGCGATTTAAGATATTTATCATAGGGGAACATCTTTGGCGGTAAAAGGGATGAATATTATATAGGGGGCGAGTTAGTTTTCTCCCACTTGTTAAGTTGTACATAATATTGCACATGTTATGCTTATTAGTTAGACTTGTCTTATTAATTGTACAACTAGATAGGTGGCTTATATGCGTATTGTATCATTCACGGAAGCACGAAATGGGCTTAAATCAGTTTTAGATCATGTTGTTGATGATGTTGACTGTACTGTAATTACTCGTCGAGATGCCGAAGACGCAGTTGTAATGTCTATGGAACATTACAATAGCTTGATGGAAACTGTTCATTTATTAAAATCGCCAGCTAATGCTGTGCACTTATCAAAGTCAATCGAACAATTTCAATTAGGTAAAATTACTGAGAGAGAAATTCCAAATGACTAGGCTGCTTGCGTGGACTGATGAAGCATGGAAAGATTATGTTTATTGGCAAGGGCAGGATAAAAAAACGTTAAAGAGAATTAACAAACTAATAAGCGATACGAAACGCTCTCCATTTGAAGGAATCGGCAAACCAGAAGCATTAAAAGAGAACTTATCTGGTTTTTGGTCTCGTCGTATCGATGAAACAAATAGGTTAGTTTATGCTGTTACTGATGCTCATTTGACAATAATATCTTGTCGATATCATTATTAAAATACGCTGGCTTTGCTCCTCTATCGCTAAGTATAGCCAGCAATTTTTCACCGTTAAGCTGACGGTAAGATCCCCCATCCAAAGTTAACTGTGTAAGTTATTGCTCCTGGTGCACTTCAAATTACCTTTTTCTCCCTTGTCTTAATCCCCAATAATCACATTAAAAATACAGGGTATTAGTGGAATTCTATATGTCTCTAATATTTGCTTTAAAACCGTGACATTGCCGAGACAGCTTTTTTAGCCGATCTTTGATGCGCACAATAACGGCAAAAGCAACAGGAGAAGAGCACTAAGTTACCTGCGGCATTGCGTCGGTTAAGAAGTTACGCCAGCCGTATGAGTCTGCGGAGAGCGCAAATCAGGTCTGTAGAGATGAACTGATTAAAGTTAAGCGCCAAGGTTCAAGTGTGAGAATGGATTTGCCCGGTGATCCGTTTCTGGTTGCCGAGGGTTTTTTAACCTTAGCTAATAATTTTCCGAAATAAATGACGGGTAGCTGGTCAATAGATAAGGTTACAGCTAAAAGTGACTACAAAGGCGGTTACCGTTGTGCGGTAGTCGCGACACAACCTGTAAAGTGAGGGACGCAGAATACACGCTCGATAACTCCCTGATATAACAATCACTAGTGCCTGCTTGGTAATCCATACTATTAGGCACATATACTCATTGTATGCGGTTTCTAAATATTCATCAGGAACTGCTACAATGTTGAAATATCATCATTCTTTGTTGTTGTATTATCAGGATTAATTGTATGTTTCAGATGCTTACAATTGAAATAGGGTATGTTATGGCCGGGATTGTTGTTACGCTCCTGGCGGGATCTGTTGCCATTGTATCGCTTCGGCCGAAATTTTCCGTCGAAACAGGAGTGAAGCATCTGGCGAGTATGAGATCGTGGTGGATACTCGTTTTTCTTTTCTTTCTCGCAATATCGTTCTCAAAGTTTATTTATATAGCTTTGTTCTGTGCTCTTGCGCTGTTGGCATTCAGTGAGTTTTGTCATTTTTCCCGAGCTCGTCTTAATAATTATCCTATTATATGCTGTTTCATACTTATCTGTGCCCACTACTTTGTAATTAGTCAGTATAGCTATTATTACTTTTGGGGAATCGCTGCCGCAACTCCATGTGTTATTGTTTTGGTCGTTAAATACACTCTTGGGTATTCTAAGGTCCTGCGGTTCTCTTTTAAGTTAACTGTTGGCGTACTAATCTGCGGGTTTATGCTTGGTCATGCCGCTGTTGTTATTAATCTCCTGCCAGCAGATAATTACTCTTCAGCCGGGGCTGCTCTTTACCTTGTACTCCTTACAGAGCTTAATGACGCATTTCAGTATGTTTGGGGTAAGGCTCTGGGAAAACATAAGGTGGTTCGAGTGTTGAGCCCGAATAAAACATTAGAAGGTTATGTCGGTGGAGTTATCTCTACTGTTGCTGTCGGGGTGGCTATTTATCCTATGCTGGTACCTCTTTCTCTTTACCAGTCCTTTGTCGCTTCGCTTATCATAGCTGTTGGTGGTTGTGGTGGTGATCTTTTCATGTCGTCTTTGAAACGTTATTTTAATGTTAAAGATACCAGCTCTATTCTTCCCGGACATGGCGGGATACTTGACAGGCTTGATAGTTTGTGTGTATCAAGCCCGCTTTTCTTCTATTATTATCTGAGCTTATAAAGAGTTTCTTATCTTTTCTTTTCACCGGTTATTGCAGAATAACCTGAGCTGTCGTTTAATTCGCTCCATGATTTCATTTGCTAAAGGTTTTGAGCATCACAAGAAAAATACAAACGGGAATGTAAGACGCTAGCCGAACTATTTAGGTTATATAGGCAAAAGCTAAAATGAGATCCTGTCGTTATTTAAACCCCCAAAGGCAACCAGGTGTGCCTTATCCTAAAGTGATTGAGTTAATTAAATCATTGAGCTTGCTCTACAGCCGTGAACGAGAGTTCTTGATCCCCGGCCAGTCACCTAAAAACCATTAACCACTCATGCGCAGAATCGTTTTGTGCAGGCCTATTGCTATCTCTAAAAAGCGGCTCTCTGGTACTGTTTTTTGACTGAAATAGGGGCGTCCATGGCCAGTCATTTACTGCCTCCATAATTTTCGCTGTCGCAACTGGATCATTATGAGGTAAAACATTATGTTCAAGTCGATGTTTTATTTATGTTTTTTTGGTAAGTTTCTCACATTGCTTCTATACTCTATTCTATTCCTATATTCTGTGATCCACTGCTTCTTTTTAATAACCATTAAGTCGAGGAGTTGTACCATGAATAATTTGAAATTAGTTAGTCTAGCTGGTGTACTTTTCTTAGGGAGTAATTCGAATACTCAAGCTTCTGTTTTTGATGCTGATGTTTTTCAAATTGGTGATTGGAGTCGTGCTGATCCTACTCTATTTTTAGGCATCAAGTCTTACCATTTCCAAAAGACTAGTCATAAATACCTTAATGAGAATAATCCCTCAATAGGTATTGAACTTTGGGATATTAGTGTTGTGTATGTTAGTAAGAACAGTTGGGATGATACTTCCTTCTTTGTAACATATGTTCCTGATTATGATGTGAATAACTATTTATCATTAAGAGCGTTTGTAGGTTTTGCAACTGGTTATTATGATACTACTTCAATTAGAGTCCAGTCTGGTGAAAATACATATACTACTCTCACTCCTTCAGTTAGTTCTTCTAGTGGAGTAATACCTATAGCTGGAGTAGGGTTAACTGTATACCCTCTAGGCAGTAATTTTGGTATTAATACTGATTTAACTCCTGAAGTTTTGATGTTTTCAGCTTCTTATAAATTTTAACAATCCGAACTCAACACATTGGCGCATATATTAGCCACTGGGTCGTCAGTTTTGTTGAACGTAATGGATTGCTGGTAAGCGAAAATAAGATCTGAACAGCCAGAAGCTGTTAGGATCAAGTCTTATGTTTTGCCTTTTAGAGTAAAAGAGAAGGTTTTGATCCCTGATAGTCCTAACCTGCTGGTGCGGCTGGCTCTTTCCTGCTTTCAATAAACTTCAACACATCTTTTAACTGGTATTTGGGTGAGCCGTTACCGTAAAGGCGAACCGGCGGGGCTATCCCTAAAAAGTTGGTGTTTGCTATTATTTTTCGGCTGAAGTAGGTACCTCCAACGCCCTGTAATTTACTGATCTCATTTACATTAAAAGGCGTTCTAGGCCGAATTCATCCGTTGTATCTATAGTTACTGTCATTTTATTCTGCTTAAGCGAGCTCTGGTAACGGCATCCACGCTTTAAGCGCATCGGCACATTCTCGTATTCAGTTTTAAAAAAAGTGTCGTTACGTTTGCTTTGATGAAGGTTTACGTCAACCAGGGAAAATCCCCATTACTGTTCTCCCGGTCTTGATGGCGAGCGTTTAACCATTCCATAAAACACACAAAACCTAATCCTCAATCTTTCCTGCTTTTGCTGCATGCCGTGTTTCCGCCATATATACAGTGCTAACCCGCCTTTCTGCTATAGATAAATCCGATACATAAAATATAAACATTTGATAAAGGTCACAAAAAAATGTAAGGTGCATTTTTTTTACATATTGTTGATAGGTTTTTTCCTGCGGGAATATGGAAGTTTTCTGTCGAATACAATTCGATATTTTTATAGTTAAGGAACAACGATGACACACGAGACCCCCTATTTTGTTCATTCAGGAAAAGCGACTGCAACTTCAATTCTTTTAATGATTATCTTTGGAGCATTTGCTGCTTTGCTGCTAAGTACAGTTTACGGTTATGCAATTGCTTATATTCCGTTCATTTATATTAATTTTTTCATCACCCTAGGTTTTGGGGGACTTACCGGAATGGCGGTTGGTATGGGGGGCAAAATTGGCAAAGCGCGAAGACCTGGGCTTTATTTTTTGATTGGACTGGCTGCCGGTTTGTTAGCTGAATATGCCGGTTGGGTTGCCTGGATTTATGCTAGTTCAGACCAGACGCTTTTCTTTGTGCATCCTGATGAATTATTACCAACTATGGAATTAATCGCTGTAACAGGCGCCTGGAGTATTTTCGGGTGGACGCCGACAGGGTTTGCTCTTTACATCATATGGGCTATAGAGGCATTAATAGTAATAGGCGGGAGTGCGCTGGTTGCTTATGTCCATGTAGAGTCTACGCCTTTTTGCGAGCAGTGCTCGAAGTGGGTTGAGAATGCTCAAACTATAGCTGGTTTTCAAGCAATAGACGATGGTGAGGCTTTCAAGCGTAAGCTGGAAGAAGGCCTGGTTGATATGGTGCCAGGTTTGGAAATAGCCGGCGACTCTAGCCTGGCAAGTACTGTAATTGAAATTAATCGCTGCAATTGCTGTGACAACAGCAATTATTTATCGTTAACAACCGTTAACGTTTCGGTGGACGATAAGGGTAAGGAAAGTAAAGACACCGATACATTTGTTCGCAATTTGAAAATAACGAGCAGCCAGTATGCCCAAATTGAGGCCCTCAGTTAGAAACAAAATCAAGGCATCCAATAGTTGATAAATCATAAGCAGATTATTTTAAGTAATTCAATATATGGATGTCCCATCTTTTTTACTAAAAGAACGAAAACAACATTATAAAACATGCGTGGCAACAGTTTCATGGGGAATGAAAATGGATTTCATAAGTAAAGCAAATGGGCTGTAAATCGGTCTTTTTAAGTAGATTTAATTGTCCTGCACCTTATCTTAAATCAACTCTCGTTAAGTGTGGGCCAATCAAACATCTATATATATTTTTATTATTGGCCATTGTGGGCTGTAGTATAAATTCAGGCGAATATGAGAGAGACAGGTTACAAGATAAACTTTCACCTTTAAAGTTTATCCCAACACATTTTATTAAAGGAGATTTTAATGGAGATGGGTTATTAGATGAAGCAACTATTGTTCAATATAGAGGTGAATTTCATGTGCCAAATAGTGTAAATGAAAAACAGTATTGGGCAAAAAGCCAGAATAACAATGAAATAGAGGAAGCGTTAATCGTTGTTTTAGATATTGCTAATGAAGATAGTACGGTTTATGCGCTGCGTTCTGATTTTTCTCGATTTAGTACGCCATCCTTTTCGCTTCTATCCATACCCCCTAGTGATAACTCTGTTGCAGAGTTGGTGGCAGATGGCCATGTAATTGTGGTTCCTTCAGAAGCTGGAATTGATGAATTTATTTTTGTAAAAAATAATGAATTATCATTCTATTCGCCTGAGGAAATTCAATAAAGTTAAAACAAAATTGAGAACATCTAATCATTATTAAATCATAAGTGAATGATTTTAAACAATTCAACGCATGGGGCCCTGCCTTTACTTAACTAGCGTTATTTTAGCAAAAGGGTGTTTTTTCTGAAAATGACGTAATTCTACAGTTCTATTTAAATTTTATAAGGAAGTTATTATGGATATTATTCACGAGTCACCAGATTCTAACCAAGAAGTAAGTACGCTAAAAGAGGCTCCTTCAGTTTTTGCTATTGTGTTTTGGCTTTGTGCTGCATCGGTTTGTGCCGGATTACTAATCTACCTTGCAGAATACTTGCTTGATAAAGAGCTGCCTAGCTCTGGCTTTATTTCAACAATCTTGCCGGCAATGGTGGTAGGGGCTCTTTATGGTGGGAAAAGTGGAGAAATGATTGCCTCCAAGGATAGGTGGCTTGCGATACTGCTATGGGGAGCTGTGAGTTTCTTTGTATTTGGCGTGTTGATGTTTCTTTTCTATCCCTCCCTTCTCAATGAAATCCCTCATTCTTGGGGGCTCTATACAGTAATGTTCGGTGCTGTTATTTTATCTTTTGGAATAGCCTATCTTGCGTTTCGCTCTGGAGAAAAAATGGGGATAAAAACATGGGAAAAGAAGAAACAACAAAAACAGGAGCAACTTACTCACTAATGAGCTGAGTGTTAAGTAAAAAGCCCACAACCGTGGTTTTTTTGTTACAACAAAAAAAGTTGGGTTAAGTTCCTGCTGCTGACTATAAGGAAAAAATAAAAGATTTTAACCGGGAATTAAACAACTGTTTCTTAACGGCACATATCATAAGATCCAAAGAGAGTATGGTGTTGTGCCGTAACGTAAGGAATTTGCTGAAGCATCTTAAAATTATTGAAAAATATTGAAAGTGATTAAGCTATACTGAAATTCCTAAATTATTTAGACATTTATCAAATCAATAGCGTAAAGTCGGATCTACACATTGGTAGACTTGTCCGATGCTTTCGCTGCTGTTTAGGAGCTGGTGGGTCAGCCTTGCCACTTCACTTCTATTAATTAATCCGTGCTCTTCTACATTTTGTGAAAGCTTTCCCTTTCCAGTAGCACTGCCGTCTTTTAAACCGCCGGGCCGTAAGATAGTAAAATCGAGACGACTGCTTTGAAGCCAGGATTCAGCTAACGATTTTTCTCTAACCGCTGCACCAAAGCCGCTTTTTGAACGCTCTGATAAATATTGCCATGAATCCCCGCAGCCTAATGAGGTTATCATTAGAAACCGGCTAATATTTCTTTTTTCTAGTGAGTTGATTAAATACCTGTGGCCAATGTAATCGACGTAAACATCAGCTTGGAAATTTCCCATAGTAGAAACAACCCATGCATCTGCAGGTATGGCGTCAACAGCTGTTTTAACCTGTGTTTGATTTGTGGCGTCACAAGTAATTGTTTTAATTCCCAGCTCAACCAGGCGTGGATTTTTTGCCGGGTTTCTGGCTATTCCAATTACAGTGAAGTTTTGCTTATGAAAGTATTCAACCATTGCCGCCCCTAAACTGCCTGCTGCTCCCCATATTGCGATAGTTTTCATATACACCTCTTTTTTAATTGATAATGATAATAGTTTGCATGCTTTGTGCTGCTATTACCAGAGAAAGGTAATAAATTTATGCAGCAGACAAATACGAAGTTCGTGAGGCATTTTGTATAAGGAGTTATTGTTGTTGAGTAAGCCTCTTAACAATAATTCTCAAGTGGAGAGTTTGTTCTTCACAAATTTAGCAGTTTAAAATGCTGTTAGGGGGCGAATTGGTGCGAGAGGTTGTTTCATTTTTCGAAGACCATACGGGCAAAGAAGCGGTAAAAAAACAACTTACCGAAACAGTGAAATATCTTAATGAAATGCCGGACGTTAAAGAGTTTGGTGATGAAAAACTCATCAAGGATAAAGCAGGCACTTCAGATGTCGAGTTGTGCCAGTCACAGTACATTTACCAATATATATTGCCCAATTTCTTGTTTCACATAAGCATGGTTTATGCGATAGCAAAAACGAATGGTGTGGCGCTAAGTAAAGGAGACTACGATGGAATTCATTCATATCCTTCGGGTTTCAGCTTGGTGAAACAGCTCTAACAAATAAGGATAGGTGCCGCGCGCCGTTGTTGTACGTATTTTGATTTCAGCTGCATTTTAGATCTTAACTTATCGAGTGCAGCCTTTAGCAATCCACTGCTGCCAAACAGCTTTATTATTCGTTAGCCAATACTCTGCGGCCTGTTTATAAGTAAGCTTATCAATATCGACTAATGCGGCCAGGGCGGCGATTTGATTATTATCAAAACTAATATTCTGCAGTGTCTGGTATGCACAGCTCCATTTAGCCTGCATTCCTGACCATGCCGCTTTTCTTAGCCAGCCGCCAGGGGGATTACTGCAGTCATACAGATACTTCTTATTAATTCCCCAGGCTGGATCTGTTTCGCATTCAGGGGAATATTCAGGAAACTCAATAAATCGGCCTTGGTAATGAGAGCTAATCCAGTTAGGTGTCCAGTTATATAAGACAATCGGCTGTTTCTTTTTAAATGCTTTATCTAATTCCTTCCACAGCTTATTGCCTGTGCTAAGGAGCTGCACTTTAAAATCCATCTGCAGCGCTCGGATCCTGGCCTTGTCTGACTTTTCCCACGGCCCGGCAAAATATACGCCTTTACCGGCGGAGCCTGGTCTTGCAAATAAAGCGGCACATTTATTTAGTGCCTGCCAGTCAGGCAAACCAGGACAAAGATCTTCAACATAGGCGGGATACCACCAGTCTTCGCGCGTTTTTGCCTGATGAGCCCCAAGATCACTGATGCGGCCTTTTGCAATCATACGTTTAAACTCATCTGACATTGTACCTTCCCAGACCTCTATCTGAACATCGGCAAAACCATGAGCAAGCGCTCCCCACTGATCCGATACAGCGAGAGGTAAGTAGCTAATGTTATAACCCATTGACTTAAAAATATTTCCGGTAATATTGGAAAGTACAATTTGACTGGTCCAATTATTAGTGATTATTTTGATCGGCTCATTATTAGTAGCATCAGCGTTAAGGCACAGGTGTAATAATATAAAAGCAGGTAAAACTCGATTATTCATAAAGATCCATATTTTCATTTATTACTGCACTTTGTTTAGTATAGGCAAACTACTTAATGTTATGCACTGGGTTTTCCAATACGGTGTAATGCTAATAGTGCTGCTGTTTAGGTTGTTTAACGATATCTCAAATATGAATAAGATAATCCCGAATTCAACATCAAAGTGCATCAATATATCTAACTTTTTGAAATAAGAAGTCGGCCTGAAGTTTCTATTATTTAACTCAGACAAAACAGCTTATTGATATGGGCGGTTTTTTGCCATCACTAAATGTGATGACCAGGCATCTAAATGTATTAAGCATCTATGGGGCAGCGCTTCCTCTTTTATCTGTTAAGTCTCTGAGCAGGCTTAAAAAACTAAGATTGGTGACAATGTTTTTATAACTTTACGATGCCTGTTACAAAACAGAGTGATTAAGCTAGTGTTATATTTCATGTTTTGTCACAATAAAGCAATCTGCTCATAATATTTTGATGAGTTAGTAATGTAGAATGAGATTAGGATTTCATGGAGGAAATCAGACGTGCAGCTTGAAGATTATTCACACATTCAGCAGAAATATAAAAGCCAGCAGCATATTGTTTTTAATGCAGTACGTAATCAAGACAATCTTCTAGTCAGCATAAAAACTTCAGCACAAGAGTTCCCAAGTTCGCGTCAGGCCGCATGCTTAAGTCGTGAGTATGAGATATTAAGTGCTATTGAAGGAAAAGGAATTCAAAGCGCTTTAGCATTTATTGATACAAATAATTCTGCAGCTCTGATAACGAAAAGGGCAGATGGTATTTCGCTGAAAGAATATGAAAAACTGTCCCGCATCGACCTGTTAACCGCTCTTAAAATCAGCATAAGTGTTACAGAGATAGTTGCTGATATTCATCGCCAGTCATTTTGTCATCGGGATCTCTCTCCTAATAACATCATTATTAATCCTGAAAGCGAAGAAGTGACAATTATTGATTTTGGCTGTGCTTTAGAGTTTCCCCACAGCGCAAGGGCGATGATCAAACCAAATTTTATTGAAGGCAGTCTCGCTTATATGTCGCCTGAACAAACAGGCAGAATGAACCGCGGGCTTGACTACCGTACTGACTTTTATTCGCTTGGTGTGGTGCTTTATGAGCTGCTGGGCAAAAAACTGCCTTTTACTGTGAATGATTCAAATGAATTAATTCACAGCCATATTGCGCTGCATCCCCAGCCCCTCTGCGAGTTTGATCCTGCTGTTCCGCAAGTTTTATCGGATATTGTTGCAAAGTTAATGAGCAAAGATGCAGCTGAACGTTATCAAAGTGCGCAGGGATTACACTCTGATCTTAGTAAATGTCTGAAACAATATAAATTAAGCAGGCAGATAGAAGCCTTCCCGCTGGCTGCTGATGATCTGCATGATCGCTTTATTATTCCTGAAAAACTCTATGGCCGCAGCGCAGAAACTAACAAGCTGCTGGATACTTTTACTAAGGTAAGCAACGGTAATGGTCATTTTGCTTTTATTGCGGGCCGCTCAGGTACGGGTAAAACATCTTTAATTAAGGAGCTTTACACTGCTGTGATAGCCGAAGGCGGTTATATTGCAGCCGGTAAATTTGATCAGTTTCTGCGTCATCAGCCTTATTCTGCTTTCATTCAAGCTTTGTCTGCCTTGTTTAAACAGATAATGGAGGAAAGTGACGAGAAAATAGCAGGCTGGAAAAAGACTGTACTGAATGGTATTGGCGTTAACGGGCAGATCTTAATTGAGGTTATTCCTGAACTGCAGCTGCTTATCGGAGAGCAGCCGGCTGTTGCTAAACTTAGCACGGAAGAGCAGTCCATACGTTTTAATACTGCTTTTCTTAATCTGTTATCGAGTTTGGGAGACAGCCGTTATCCTCTATTAATATTTATGGATGATCTGCAGTGGGTTGACGCCGCAAGTCTTTCTCTGCTTGAAGCTTTAGCGCCGTATATTGAACAGAAATCACTATTTATTATTTCAGCTTACCGCAGCAATGAAGTGCCGAGCAGCCATCCTTTATTACTTTCAATGCCTGTACTGCAGGCCGCAACTCAAAACATTGTCTCGCTTGAGTTAGCTGAGCTGGATGCTTCTGTTCTTGCCCTGCTAGTACAAGATACGCTGCCGTTATCTCGAGATGATGCAGGCCGGTTAAACCACTTACTGTTTGAGAAAACCCGTGGTAATCCGCTGTTTTTCAAAACCATGTTTAATACTCTGTATAACGATCGGCATATTTTCTTTGACTACGAGCTGAGATCATGGAGCTGGAACCGTAAAGCGATTGAAGTACTGCCCTGTGCTGATAATGTTATTGATATGCTCCAGAGCAATATTAATAACCTGCCGCGGCAAAGTGTGAAACTGTTACAGCTGGCGGGTTGTATCGGCAGTCTATTTGATTTAGCTATTCTAAGTAACGTGGCTCAATTACCACGGGCTAAGGTCGCCGGCTCGCTTCTACCTGCTGTTTCTGCGGGATTAATTCAACCACTGCATGATGATTTTGAACTGCTGACGGTAGATCAGGCTGTGCAGATGCCGAGCATGTTATTTCGTTTTGCACATGACCGTATTCAGCAGGCCGCATACGATATGCTGTCAAAAGAGAAGCAGGCAAACCTGCACTGGATTATTGGTAACCTGCAGCTGAGCCACATCGAAGAAAGCGGATCTGAGGATAAATTATTTAGCGCTGCTGCACATTTAAATCAGGGGGATTGTTTTTGTCCGGCGAATGAAACAGATAAGCTGATAAAATTGAACCTCAAAGCTGCAGTAAAAGCAAAAAAGTCAGCCGCGTTTAATGTTGCTAAAGCCTGTTTAACTCACGGCGCAAAACTACTCGGTGAAAACTGCTGGCAGATAAATCATGAATTAGCAATGCAGCTGCACTTAGAGTTAGCTGAAGCCTGCTATCTAACTTCACAGTTTGAAGATGCCGAGAAGCTTTATCTGATAATCAGGGATAACCTCAAAAAAGATCAGGATAAGCTCAAGCTGTGTAATATGCAGGCTAAACAGTACCATCATCAAGGCCTCTATCAAAAATCCGTTAATCTTGAGTACCAGGCACTGCAGTTATTAGGTTTTGATTTACCAGCTGATCAACAAGCGCTGCTGCAGATCTTTTCTCAGGAGCAGCTGAAAATAGAGAAGCTGCTTCTGGAGAAGGATTTTGATGTTTTATATCAGCAGCAGGAAGTCACCGATGCTGATTTTATTCTTACCCATGAACTGTTATTTGATACCTTCGTAGATGCTTATCTGCTGGGAAACGGGCCTTTGCTTTCTGCCGCCGCTGCTATCAGCACAAGATTATCAATGGAAAAAGGTAACTGCCCTGTGACATCAGTGGGTTATGTTAATTACGCGACTGTTTTGTGCTCCAGCGGTTTTTACCGCGAAGGTCATGCTGTCGGCCGCCTTGCTATGCGTTTAGCTGATAAATACCAGAATCCATGCATGAAAAATTATACCTATCATGTTTTTTCTCTGGGTATTAATCACTGGTTAAAACCAATAAAAAGCAGTCACGGATACTGGCACGAAGCGTCCAAACTTTCAATGGAGTCAGGCTCTCCCTATGCCGGCTGGGTATTTCTGCAGTTAGCTCATGTGCTGCTCGCATCGGGATCACCTCTATGCAAAGTTGAAAAACAGGCAAAGGAAAGCTTGTTATACCTTACGAATGCAAAACTTGATGATATTGCGCACTTACTTAAACTGATTGTACTGCAGCCGTTAAAGCATTTAAAAGGTGAAACGATTAATTTTAACAGCTTAGATGATGCTGATTTCTGTAGCCGGACGCTTCTTGATAATTATCAGGAAAATCCATTCTTTTATGGCCATTGCGCCTATTCAATACTGCGTTCATCATTATTAGCAAGAGATATTCAGCCGCTGCCTGTTATCAATAAATGGCTGCCTGTTATTGAAGCGACTGTTCAGGCACAAATCATTCAAATCGATGCCAGCCTGTATGCAGTCTTACACCTTACCGCTGCGTATTCAACGTTAGATGAGCAGACAAAAATAGAATATAAAGCAGCTATTGATTTTCATCTTCATCGATTTGCGCAATGGGCTGAGCTATGCCCCGAGAATTTCTACCATAAATACCTGTTAATCAAAGCCGAAGTTGCCGGCATTGAAAAAGAGAGTTTAAGCGCGATTGAACTCTATGAACAAGCGCGGGAGTTAGCGTTAGGCTCAGGTTTCCTGCTGGATGCGGGGCTGATCGATGAATTAACAGCACTGTTCTGGAGTAAACTGGATAAACCACATCTGATGAAGTTCCGTATGGAACGCGCTATGGCGGTATATCAGCGCTGGGGGGCGTCTGGAAAAATGAAGTGGTTAAAAGAGCAGTACCCGGATTATTTCCAGAGTGCTCCTGCGATAGCAGACAGCCAGGCTGCAGTGAGCAGTTCTATCGCCACCGAAGACTTTTCCAAAATACTTGATCTTGCTTCTGTGATAAAAGCTTCACAGGCTGTTTCAAAGCATATCGATGTTGATAAATTAACTGTTGAACTCTTAAATCTGGCAATTGAAAATGTCGGTGCGACAAGAGGAGTGCTGCTGTTAAAAGAGAAGCAGCAGTTTATTGTTAAACGCCTGGTCGATAAAATGGATATAAACGCTAAAGATGAAGAGCAGGATTTAGCATTTAATAAATCAAAATATCTATCTCCAGCGGTAGTTAACTATGTGATAAATTCTGGAAATAGTGTTGTATTTAATGATGATAATAAAGATCAGCAGTTCAGCCGCTGTCATTATCTAAATACTCATAAAATAAAATCAATCTGCTGTGTGCCGATTGTTAAGCAGAAAATGTTAGTTGGCCTGCTTTATCTTGAACATTCACAGTTAACTTATGCCTTTAAATCTGACCGCATACAGCTGCTGAAAGTAATTGCATCTCAGTCTGCTATTTCACTTGAAAATGCTCGTATTTATTATGAGTTAGAGCTGATAAATAAAAATCTAGAATACCTTGTTAAAGAGAGAACGCAGGAGCTTCAACAGAAAAATAGAGAGCTTGAAATCCTTTCAATAACAGATCAACTAACCGGATTATATAATCGACGTCATGTAGAAGAACTGGTCTCGACAGCACTAAGTGGTTGTGAACGTTACGGACAAGAGATGTCATTGATCAT
Organism: Psychromonas aquimarina ATCC BAA-1526; assembly: GCF_000428725.1. Classification (GTDB taxonomy): domain Bacteria; phylum Pseudomonadota; class Gammaproteobacteria; order Enterobacterales; family Psychromonadaceae; genus Psychromonas; species Psychromonas aquimarina. The sequence continues at coordinate 33,090 of NZ_AUAM01000010.1, read as the reverse complement.
GTTAGATATTGATCACTTCAAATCAGTCAATGATAACTTTGGTCATGATGTCGGGGATGCTGTACTTGTTCATATTGCAGATATCCTCAAACAAAATACCCGCAATGTTGATGCAGTCGGACGCTGGGGCGGCGAAGAATTTATTATCCTTTTACAGACAGACAGCCGCGGCGCGTCAGCTAATGCAGAAAAGCTGCGCAGTAAAATACACTCCGAGAAGGTCGGCAGTGTGGGGACTGTTACTGCCAGTTTCGGCGTCACACAATATATCCGCGGCGACAGCATAACCAGCATGTTTAAACGTGCTGATATCGCCTTGTATAAAGCTAAAACAAACGGCAGAAACCGCATAGAAGAGGTGGTTAACTGTTTACAATAAAAAAGAGGGATAGATGAATGAATGGATTCGTTAAAAAAAACGGCTTAGCGGGTGACTGTTTAAAGTCAGCTTTACTGGTTGTTACTAGTCATACTCAGTTAGACGGCTGTGATCAAAAAACAGGTTTTTGGTTTGAAGAGTTAGCCACGCCTTTCTGGGGATTTTATGATGCGGGTTTTAATGTCCGTATTGCTTCTATAAAAGGCGGTAAAGCTGATGCTGATCCGTTAAGTCAGCAAAAAGAATTCAGCTGTGTTTCTGTGGAGCGGTTTTTAGCAGCACCAGAAGCAATGCGCTTACTGGATGATACTATCTGTATCGATGACGTTGACAGTCGTGAATATACCACCATCTTTCTCTGCGGCGGACACGGCACGCTTTGGGATTTTAAAGAGAGCAAAGGCCTGGCACGTGTTGCCGGTGAGTTTTATCAGGCAGAGAAGTTAATCGGCTCTGTCTGTCACGGCACCACGGGCTTACTTTCTGCCAAAAAAAGCAATGGAGAGCCGCTGGTAAAAGGGCTGAAAATGACCTCTTTTACAGATGCAGAAGAGGAGTTAGTACCACCGGCTTATATTAAAGCGCTGCCTTATCATTTAGAAGATGCATTGCGCAAACAAGGAGCTAATTATAACCTTGATAAACCTAACAGTCGCTTTGTTGTCTGCGAAAAAGGACTGATCACAGGACAAAACCCGCAGTCGACCTCATTAGTTACTAAAACTATTTTAGATGCGTTAACTAAAACGTCTGTGTGGATTGACAGCGATCTTTCTGCTGACAGGATTGATAATACCTATGCTGTTTTAAACCTGTTTAATGCCGTATCGGTGAAAATAGAAGGGATCAGTACTGTTTTCGGTGATACAGATGCGGAGACTGCTTTTAAGCTTGCCTGTGAGCTCAGTAATCGTTTCGGACCTATCGGCTTAACTGTTGCTCAAGGTGCTGACAGTGCATTACAAATAGGGCTGCTTAGGGAAACGGATGCAACCCGTGCACTTGCTGAAAAGCTGAAAAAACAAAAGCTGACGATTGTAGCAGCAGGTCCTGCGACTAATATTGCCGCGTTTGCACTGCTCTATCCAAACCTCGTTTCGCAAATTGAACGGGTCATCCTGGCTGCAGGACGCAGCAGTCAGCAAAGTCATTTTATCGCCGGGCCAAAACAAACACTGCCTTTTTCTGACCGCAATTTTGATTTAGACAGCGACGCATTTCGTATCCTGTTAGAAAGTGAGATACCTGTCGTATTAGTGCCTTACGAACTGGCAGATAAATGTCTTATAACCCAGAAAGAGTTAGATCTGCTGGCTGGAAAAAGCGGTGTCGGCCAGTATCTGCAGGCGCATTCACAAGCTTATTTAAATAAGTGGGTGACAGAATTTGGTGCTCCTGGTTTTAGCCCGGTCGGCGCATTAGCTGCCGGGTTTGCGGTTAACCCTAATATATTTACCTGCAGCACCGTGGCGGCTGAAATCAAAATTTTAGCCGATGACAGCAGAAATACTGGTTATGCCGATCCGACAAGTTATAAACCCTGTTTAATCGCATCGGAGCAGAGTGTCAGCCCCAATAAAGTGCTTTTCTGCCATGATGTGGAAGCTGATTTCAGCGCGCAGATGATTCAGCGGATCAGCTCGCCGAATGACCCTTCAAAGTTTATTTGTGCCGTATCACACCTTAATGTGATTGTTGATGATGTCGATAAAGCGGCTGCTTTTTATCAGCGCACGCTGGGTTTTGAGCAGGCTTACGATGAAGAGGGCAAGATGGATTACCCTAATTTGACGCTGCCTTCATTTGCCAAAGATGCGGGCTTTCTTGATGGAAAAGTGGATGTTGATATTCGCTTTCTGCATCATCCTACGGCGGGTCTCTATCTTGAGTTAATGTGTTATCACACGCCTCAAGGTGAGCAGAATGTCAGTATAAAAAATACCAATGATATGGGCGGAATTCGTCATGCTGCCCTTGAAGTTAATGATGTTTTTGAGGCGTTTGAGTATCTGAAAGAGCAGCCGGGTGTTGAACTGCTTCATTATCCTAAGAGTAAAAGAGAGGATGAAGAGGCTGCGCCGCCTATGATGCTTAACCCGTTCCCCGTCGCATTTTTTTACTGGCGTGATCCCTATGGCGTACAGTGGGAGATGGAAGGCGGCAGAAAAAGAGGCTATCTACGCGGCATTTAATTATGCTTGCAGATAAATACAGCCGCCGTTTGACGGCGGCGGCTTTTGTTCCACCTATTATACCAAATCCACTAATTTTCTATTCATTTATGTTTGTTAAAATGGATGCTAGCTTCGTTCTTGATTTTGTAATTAGAATAACTAGTTACTGCAATCAACGCCTTGCTTTCATCCATTTTTCCTACGCCTAAATAGATCATCTAATTAATGGAATTGGTATTACTATCGGAAATACAATGAAAAACAGCAAGTTATTGATAATCATGATCTTTGTACTGCTGCCTAAACCGGCACTCGCAGACAGCGCTTTTAGTGTACAGCTCTATTTTGGCCAGTCTATTCCAGGCGGCGGCTCTGTATCAGAGATGCAGTGGCGTCACTTTATGGAAAATACAATTACAGCATCATTTGCAGGATTTAATGTTGTAGATTCAACAGGTTTTTATAAAGGTAAAGCAGAGCATTCAAAAATAGTTACCATTGTTATTGATGAAAGTGAACTGGCGAAAGTGGTTACAGTTGCACAATCCTATGCTGAAAAATTTCACCAGGACTCCGTGATGATGATAAAACAGCCGATAGTGCAGTGGGATTTTATTGAACCTAGGAAAGTAGTGACTGCTGAATAAGTGGTTGATGACACTCTGCTGTTTTGCTGCCAATTGACTCTTTGATTATGGCTTTGGGGCCCTCAATAGATAACCCCAGCAGTAGAATCATTACTTTCATTTAGGTGATTTGTTTTATAGAATCCGTGTTTCTACTCACCTCAAATAAATAAGTATTTATGCCCGCTCACTTTATAAATAATGTCCCCGCCGGTGTCAGGTATATGCTGCTGTCAGCTTTTGCTTTTGCGCTTATGACCAGCTGCGTTAAATTAGTCAGTACCTATGGTATACCCGTTTTTGAAATCGTTGCTGCTAGAGCATTGGTTTCATTAGTCATCAGTTTTATAGATGTGAAAAGGAAAAAGATTTCTGTCTGGGGAAATAATAAAAAACTACTGATAGCAAGAGGGGCTGCCGGCTCACTGGCTTTAATATGTGTTTATTTCGCAGTCGCTACTTTACCTTTAGCTGAAGCAACTATTCTTCAATATCTACATCCTGTATTTACTGCTGTCCTGGCGCTGCTTTTTCTCCGGGAAAGAATTCAGATCTCAACGGTGATTTGTATCGTTTTTTGTATTGTCGGGCTGTTTGTAATAGTAAGCCCAGGTTTTACATTTGAAAATACGGCAGAATTACCTCTGCTTAGTGTTACGGCCGCGCTGCTGGGGGCTTTCGGGAGCGCTGTTGCTTATGTAATTGTAAAACGCCTTAGCAGCAGTGAAGACAGTTCCGTTATTATATTTTACTTTCCACTTATTGCTTTACCTCTGTCTGTTTTCTTACTTGGCAGTGATTTTGTAGTGCCGGATAAGGAAGCGCTGCTGTTACTGCTGTTTGTCGGCATTTTTACTCAAGTAGGGCAGGTCGGTCTGACCAAAGCAATGCAGACTGAAGTAGCCAGCAAAGCGACTGCATATTCTTATGTACAGGTGGTTTTTTCAATCATACTCGGCTGGTTATTCTTTAGTGAAATCCCTTCTGTCTGGACCTGGGCAGGCGGCAGCTTGATTATTGCCGGCGCTTTAATAAATGTTTTCGGCAGTAAAAGCTTCAACAAGCTAAAATTGAAACATGCAGCTTATAAATCACTAAAATCAAACTCATAATCATCGGCAGAGTTTAACTTTACTGCACATTATAAGCGCTGTTATCTGCCCTTTAATGAGGTCTTAAAACAACGGTTCCAGGCTTAGAAGCTTTGTTTATTGACCACACGTCTGAATAAACAAAAAAATCAAATACATAAGGCTTATTGTTATTTTGTCATTATAATTACTGCAGGCATATCTTAAACCTAACTGCGTTCGGGCATAAGTTTGGAGAGCAGAAGCAATGACAACATCCTGCAGATCATGCTGGCGGAACTGCGCTCAGGAATCTGATTCAGAGATAAGAGCCATCGACAGAATGGAGGACCGTCTTGTACCCTTTTCTGCAGACGTATTGAAGATTCGTGAACTGATTTCCACTATTGAATTGTGTCATCACAAGGCCGAGCAGCGGGTCAGCAATATAATTGCAGCGATCGCTGCAGGGGAGACAATAAAAGGACTGGGCACCCGTTTGCCCGGTCAGAGACATCCTGCGGAAATAGTCTGGCGGAATGCCTGCGCAGCCCTTTCTGCATGGATAGCAGGATGCCCTAGTACAGAGGTCGATTTGTCTATCGGCACTGTTCCTGCATCTCACCTCCTTGCCTGTCTTGGCGAGCGTTCGCCGCTGAAGGAATGGCAGGTGCAGCGGGTGATTGATAAAATCCGCTGCACAGCCTCTATGCGGCAGTCACCTGATGATTCTGCAGAACAGTACGTGTGGCTCCTGTTAAACGAAGGCGAAAATGAAATCACTACCTGCAGACAGTGCCCGGAGCACTATAAGGAACACCAGGATTTCTGGCTGAAAACGGTTCGGACTATCATTTATGACACAGAAAACGGCGATAAGGCGGCTCTCTCGCTGGGCTTTGTCATCGACATGCTTTGGCCGTGTCACTGGGGATTCGTGTCGAACCTGGAGATTGTGCTCGAGGCGATCAACGGCAGGCTCATTGCGCAGAGGCCGTTTGCCGCATGCGCTAGAAATATAAGCATGCTGCCGAACCGCCGTCGAATGAAGCTTGTTTCTGATACGTTACAGCTTTTCTGCTTCGGACAGGACTTAGATCAAGAGGTAGATGCGGATCTGCTGGTCATGCTGGGCGAGTCAACGGAGGTGAAGAAATGGCTGGCTGCCTCGCTGGACAAGACAATAAGGCTTCAACTAGGGCCGCCGTTCTGTTCAGAAATATTGTCTGCTCTGGCTTTACCTGACTGGATAAGGCAATTTAAACAATGAGTTCCCCACAATAGCGATCTAAGTTGTGGATTTAATAAACTGTTATTTAATTCTATTCGTATTGGTTATATTTTGAATGTAAAGCTCTACCCGCACAAGCTGCCGGCAGTGTGTTATATACACAGGAGGAATTATGGATAAAGTGGAAATTACAAAATATCAGGAAACACTTATGCAGGTTAGTAAAATTGTCGAAACTGAATGTGTTCAAGATGCAAGTAAATTACTAGCTGATGGTTTTGTTTTACTTGGTGTAGGTAATAGTATTTTTGAAGACAGTGAAAGCCGCTTTGTTTATACCCTTGGTTTTCCTAAACCAATTGAGGAGCTTAGTGACTGGGCTCGTTGTAATTTTTAGCAAAGTCTAGGTAACAAGTCAGCAGAAAATAGGGTTTTACGGTGAGGTAAATATGAAAAGAATTTCAGTGCTGTTGTTTGTGTTTTTATGGTCGACAAATTCACCGGCGGCGTTACCGCCAAAATATCAAAACGCCAATGATTTAGATGTAATAGTTGGATTTATTAAAAAGCATGAAAAAGTAATAACGACTTTAAAATCAATAGATTTTGAAAAATTCACTGTCTATTTTGCAGAAGACTGCAAAGCCGTATTTGCTAGAAAAGAAATCTACAGGCCGTCCGGCTGGGTTGGACCGGCTGATCCTCTCGAGTTTAAGTTCTCGACATGTGACCTGGACTGATCATAACCAGCGATCGTTTATGCAGGTTATCAGAAGTAAAAACAGCCGCCGAATATACTTGGTCGCTGTAGTTTTGACCTACATATTACCGCAGGCAATAGTTTATATATAAGTAACGTCTCAACGTAGAAGTGCAGAAAATGAACTCCGAAACTTGAGTTAGCATTAGATAAGGCCAACTTTTTGTAGAAAGTAAAATATACTTAGAGTAATGGAGATATCTTCAACATCCTATGCCCAGCAACCACAAATATTGAGGAGGAAGAGAAATGTTATTTCCTCAAGCAATGTTAAGGCTGGTTTGGTTTCTACCTAGTGTGCGTTTGACAGGCGGGCTACAGCGGCTGTCAGAAACCAAAGCATTCCATCTGACAGATCGTTTTAACCTGGGAAAAGATCAAGATTTTGAGCCTTTAAAGAGCCAGTTATCGGCAAGCAAATGCTTTCAGCGGCAGCAGTCAGCCCAGCAAATACTCCAGAAACTACCTGACAAGACCTTACTGAGCTACCAAATTCTCTATCCCGCCAGCCAGTCGTCATTACCAGCGGGGTGTGTGCAGCATGGAAATCAGTTTTCACTTTGGGTGGGTGATTCACCATTGAGCGATGTCGACACACAAAAGATAGTGATCACAGAAGCTCCCAAATTAAACCTGACAGAAGATCAATGTGCACTTCTGTTCAAAACAGCTCAATCTGTCGGCTGTGTTGGTTCGCACAGTGTTATCGATGGCTGGGTTCCTGCAGCCGAAGCACAACAATTTTCAAACTTACTGAAAGATGAAGTGTATCTATTGATTGCGGCCGAACAAAGCGGCCTTCCTCCATGTCGGATACCTAGTTTGTTTAGGCGAAACCAGGCGCTGCAGGGATTTGCTGCTCTGATGGGGCTCTATGATACAACTGGATATCGTGAATTGGATCCAACCCCATTTCTCGCTTTTAGCTTTACCTTAATGTTCGGCATGATGTTCGCTGATCTGGGGCAGGGGCTGCTGCTTTTTTTATTAGGAATTTTTCTAATTCGCACGGATCTTTCTTTCATTAATCAAACAACAGCCGCGAAAGCTGGCTGTCTACTCATGCCAGTCGGTTTGTCTGCTGCTTTTTTCGGCCTGTTATTCGGCAGTGTATTTTCCTCTGAAGAATTGATCCCGGCACTAGGATTTCATCCGATGGAAAATGTACTGCTGTATCTCTTGTCTAGCATGCTTCTTGGCGTGCTGCTTATCTGTCTAAGTATGACCCTTGGGTTATTCAATGCCTGGCGAACACAACGATTGACGGCCATTCTGTGGGACAATTATGGACCAATTGGACTGCTGTTTTATCTTTCACTGATCCTTTTTGTACTTGGGCTGCAGGGGGAATCAAATAGTCTTAGCAATGTCGGACTGGTTCTAGCATGCAGCGGCTTGCTGACAATGTCTTTTCATTATTATAAAGCAATGGAAGGAGAAAGTGCGGGGTTACGCTTGTTTGCATCGCTATTGGAAAGCTATGATTTTGTGATGAAATTTATTATGCAGACATTTTCTTTTATCCGTATTGCCGCCTTTACGTTTGCCCATATTGCCCTGTCGGCAACTGTCATGATTTTTGTTGATATGGCATCGGGCACCCCTTGGCTGGCGGGATTCACCCTGGTTGTCGGAAATCTTTTTATCACACTGCTTGAGGGGCTTTTAGTGAGCATTCAAGCCATCCGTTTGCACTTCTTTGAACTGTTTACTAAATTCGTTACAGGGGGAGGCATTGTCTTTAGTCCGTTTACGAATATATCAACAATCCCCAACTCAGCGGCAGAGGAATCTAAGCTCAGAGGAGTAGTTCAATGAATGTATCTAAAATAAACCAATGGATCTGGGGGCTCTGTATCACAGCGGTTTCTTTTATCGCTATGTCAACGCTGCTCTATCTCTTTTTGCCGGAAGCGGCCGCTGCTGAGCCGCAAGCCGGCGGCGTGAGTGATCTTCCTGGTTGGGAGTATTACATGGCGGCTGCCTTAGCAACCGGTATGTCAAGCATAGCCGCGGGTATCGCAGTGAGCCATGTAGGCGCGGCAGCGGTTGCCGCCGTTTCTGAAAAACCGGAACTGCTGGGGAAAGTTCTGATTATTTTGGGACTTTCTGAAGGTATTGCCATCTACGGTTTAATTGTCTCTTTTGTGATCATAGCTGAGATTTAATATGGAGCTTAAAATTAAGGGCAGCGCTCAGGAGCAGCTGCTGTTCCACTTACTGGGGATTAAGCAGATGGGCTGCAAATATCACGACAGTCACCAGGTGGTAGGCCTAATACTGGGCAAAGAAGAGGAGATTGAAGATTCTTTATCAACTCTGGTTGAAGGCTCTTTGCTCTATGTACGGCTGCCGGATACTGATAATCCGCTTAAGGAAACGCAAAAACTATCAAGACTCCTGGCAAAAGCGATTGGACAGGCAGACGTTCACCTATGAGCGACGAAAAACTGCAGCCGCTGCTGAATCAGCTCAACCAGAAGCTTATCGCCCGCCTGGAGGCGATCGAGCAGGAGTGTCAGTCGCAAATGAGTTCCCTTGAAGAAGAGAGCAAAAAGGAATTTAAAGCTGCAGCCGACAAAATGAAAGAGAACAACACCCGTCATCTGGCGCAGCTAAAATCCAGCGCTTTGCGGGACGCCAGAATGCTGCGGCAGGAATCAATTTGGAATTGTGAGCGTGACTGCATCAATCAGACACAGGTTCGATGTCAACAACTGCTGGCACAAAAAACATTGGATAAACAGTATCTGGCGAACTGGATTAAAGAGGCACAAGTAAGACTGCAGCAGCCCGAAAAAAAATTTTTAAAACTGCAGCTTAACGCATCGTGGCTCAATTCGTTTGCGCAAAAGGATATAGCCGTTGAAGTCTCGCCTCTGCTGGGGGGAGCTATACTAAAAGACACAGCTAGGCATATTGAAATTGACGGCTCATGGGAGCAGAGAATGGAATTATTGATTCCTGAACTTTGGCAAAGGTGGAAGCAGGTTGTCAGCGAAAATAACCAGAATTAGCGGTCCTGTAGTGGCTTGTGATCGTTCCGAATTATTTGCAATGGGTGAGCGGGTTGCGGTCGGCAAGATATCCCTGGTGGGGGAAGTCATCCGCATCACCACTGAATTTGCTTTTATTCAAGTCTATGAAGATACCATGGAGTTAAAGATCGGTGAACCTGTGGCGGCTACTGGCTCTTCAATTATGGTAGAGCTTGGCCCCGGGCTGCTGACCACTATTTACGACGGCATACAGCGTCCTTTAATAACTCTGCAGCAGCAGTCAGGGGATTTTATTGCACGCGGCGCAGCAGCAGATGCGCTAAACCGTGAGCGAATCTGGCAGTTTATACCCAGTCAATGCGTGGGCGCATCACTGTCAGCAGGCTCTATTCTCGGCACGGTACAAGAAACTGCTGCCATTAATCACAAGATACTCGTTCCTCCCTTACTATCTGGGCGCCTTATATATTTGGTTGAAGAAGGGGGCTATCAGCTCTCTGATGTGATAGCTAAACTGAAAACTGATAAAGGTGAAGAGCATAACCTTTATCTCTATCAACGCTGGCCGGTGCGCACCAAACGCCCCGTAGGAAAGCGCTTAACACCCGACCTGCCGTTAGTGACCGGGCAGCGTATCATAGACACGCTTTTTCCCATTGCCAAGGGAGGCACGGCGGCAATGCCTGGCGGCTTCGGGACAGGAAAAACGGTGACACAGCATAATCTAGCCAAATGGTGTGATGCTGACGTGATTGTGTATATCGGCTGCGGTGAGCGAGGCAATGAAATGACCGGCGTACTGACAGATTTTCCCAATCTGATCGATCCTGCAACCGGCTGCCGCCTGATTGAGCGCACTGTGATGATCGCCAATACTTCCAATATGCCGGTTGCCGCCCGAGAGGCCTCCATCTATACCGGGATCACAGTGGCAGAATATTTCCGCGATCAGGGATTGGACGTGGCGTTAATGGCCGACTCCACATCGCGCTGGGCTGAAGCGCTGAGAGAAATCTCGGGGCGGCTCGAAGAGATGCCGGCAGAAGACGGTTTTCCTGCTTATCTGCCCACACGAACGGCGGAATTTTACGAGCGCTCGGGTAAAGTACAGACACTGAGTGGTGAAGTCGGATCTGTCACCTCGATTGGTGCAGTATCACCTCCTGGCGGTGATTTTTCTGAACCGGTAACCCTGCATACGCAGCGTTTTGTCAAAGCCTTTTGGGTACTGGATAAAATGCTCGCTAATGCCCGTTTCTTTCCGGCCATTCACCCGCTGGACTCTTACTCCGAATACGCAGCTGAACTGGGACAATGGTGGAGCAAGTTATCACCACAATGGCAGCAGGATCGAGATCAACTGTTAAGACTATTGATGGAAGCAGACAAGCTGCAGGGAATCATTCGCATCATGGGTGAAGAAGGTTTATCCGATCATCAGCGCAAAATAGTTATGGCTGAAAGAATTATTAAAGAGGGCTTTCTGCAGCAGTCCGCTTTCAGCCCTAAAGATCGATACGCTTCGCCCGAAAAACAAGCGCTGATGCTGCAGCTTATTATGCGGCGCCTGAATCAGATGCTGGATGATCCGTCCCCCGCTGCAGAAGCCGTGAAAAAGTTTGCGCTAATCGAACTTATTCGCCTTAAAGATGATCTGGGCTCAGACGAAAGCGACAAAATTTTAAGCTGGCAGGGGGGATCATGAAAGACCCGGTTATTTATACCCAGTTAGACAGAATCGAGGGCCCGTTGATAGCCATGCTGTTAGAGCTCTCTGACATTGGCTATGGCGAAGCGGTTCAATTGGTGGACAAACAGGGGCGAACCCGGAATGGGCGACGCGTAGTGTTAATAGTGCTGATGGATGGTGACAAAGTCACTATTTTTTAAGCTGGCGGGGGGCGCATGAAAGACCCGGTTATTTATACCCAGTTAGACAGAATCGAGGGCCCGTTGATAGCCATGCTGTTAGAGCTCTCTGACATTGGCTATGGCGAAGCGGTTCAATTGGTGGACAAACAGGGGCGAACCCGGAATGGGCGAGTTGTACTGATGGATGGTGAAAAAGTCACCATTGAAGTCTTTCAAGGAACGGCTGGGTTGGCTAAAGAGAATATGAGAACTCGGTTCTTAGGTAGACCTATTACACTTAATCTTGATCCTTCTATTATCGGCCGCCGACTCAGCGGCATGGGAGAGCCAATCGACGGCGGGCCGCCATTGGCCGGCAGCGGACGTGATATTAACGGCAGCGTTATCAATCCGACCGCTCGTGCTTACCCTCAGGAGTTTGTGCAGACCGGCATCAGCAGCATTGATTTGATGAATACGCTGGTGCGGGGGCAAAAGCTGCCTATTTTCTCCTCATCGGGCCTGCCCCATGATCAGCTCGCCATCCAGATAGCCCAGCAGGCACGTATTCGGCCCGACCTCAGCGGGCATACGCAGGATCTAAATGACAGCAGCAAGGAGCTGGTCGTGGTATTTGCGGCCATTGGGGTAAAACATGACGTAGCCGTACGCTTCGCGGAAGAGATATCCGGTCGTACCGTGTCGTTCCTGAATCTAGCTGATGATCCTGTGATGGAGCGCTTATTAACGCCCAGAGCGGCACTAACGGCTGCCGAATATCTGGCCTTTGAGTTGGGACTGCATGTACTGGTTATTCTCACTGACATGACAGTATACGGTGAAGCTCTTCGCGAAGTCGCTTCCGCTAGGGGAGATGTTCCCTCCCGCAAAGGGTATCCAGGTTACCTATACAGTGATCTAGCAGCATTATTTGAGCGTGCGGGGCAGATTAAAGGTAAAAAAGGCTCGATTACGCAGCTTCCCATACTGACCATGCCCAACGATGATATCACCCATCCTATTCCCGATCTCACAGGGTATATTACGGAAGGACAAATAGTGCTTTCACGAGATCTGCACAGGCAGGGAATTTATCCACCTATCGAGCTTTTACCTTCACTTTCCCGACTGATGGGGGACAGTGTCGGAGAAGGCTATACCCGTAATGATCACCTGCCGTTAATGGAGCAGCTCTATGCAGCCTATGCTCGGCGGGATGAAGTACGCATGATGAGCCGCATTATGGGGGAAGATGATCTGTCTGAGATTGATAAATGTTATCTTAAATTCGGCAAGCAGTTCGAGCAGCACTTTATCGCACAAGGTGCAGGAGAAAACCGCAGCATTGAACAGAGTCTGGCTATTGGATGGCAGTGTCTGAGCCGTCTGCCCGTCCGGGAGATGACTCGACTCAGCAAAGAGGAGCTGGCAAAGCACCAGGATATTTGGCAAACCAGTAGCATTGGAGTAACCGACTGATGCGCGCGCAGCAGATCCGCCCAGTCACCAAAGCTGAACTGGTTCACTTAAGAAAGGAAATTAAAGTTTCTCAGGAAGGGCTGGAACTGCTGGAGCATAAAAGAGATATATTAATGGCAGAAGGGCTGCAGTTACTAAAGTCGGCTAAAGCCCTGCGTGCCGCTTTAACCCAGTCTTGGGGAGAAATAGAAAAGCAATGGCAGGCAGTACTAAATCAGCAGTCGACTGACAAACTGCAGTGCTTAGCTGACGCTCTAAAACCGCTGGCTGAGTTGCAGGATTGTGAGCATCGCTGGATGTCGGTAAAATTTGCCCAGTATAAAAGCGATGCGCCGAAATTGGATCTGCTGGGCTCCATCTGTGAATTAGACCTCAGAGTAGAGTCAGTACGCGGTCAATTGGCGCAGCGAATTCCCCAACTTATCGAGCTGATGAATATTGAAAGTAATATTCGCCGTATAGCCGCTGCATTGAAACAATGTCACCGTCAGGTTAATGCCTTAACACAAGTTGTTATTCCGGAACTGCTTAAAGCAAAAAGTCGTATTGAACAGCGGCTGGAAGAAAAAGAACGCGAAACTATCTTTCAGGTTAAATTACTAAAGGCCCGGCTATTATGAAACAAGATGAACTCGAAGCTTTTGTTGAGCTGCTGGCGGAAGCGGAACGAAAAGCTGCACAAAGCATCTGCGAGGCGGAAGCAAAGGCAAGCGTCCGAATAACGGAAAAACGCCTTCAACTGGAAGCCGAGAAAAACAGATGGACAGAACAGCTGCTTAAAGAGTTTGAAAAAGAAAAAAAAGCCCTGTTCGAAGAGATCGAAATCGAAAAGAAAACCCTTGCTGAGGAGACAGAAGAGCAGGTTGAAATGATAAAAAAAAGCCATGCATCAATTCAAGAACAGCTGGTGGACTGGCTGCTTGACCGCGTTGTTAATGGCCAATGAAAGCTGCTTTGTGGACTAAACTTAAAGTCGCAGGAGCTGTTCAAAGCTTCGATGAAGAGCTGGAACACTTCAAGCGATGGCTCCCTCCGCCCCTCAGCCCTTTACTTAAAAATTTTCAGAGTTGGCTCGCCCGTTACCGACAGGCAAGTACTGTCAGCGAACGCATCAAAATAGAACAAATGGCGCTGCAGCAGTTTCTGCAGCTGCAGCTGAAAACTCCAGAGCAGCCGTTTTTCTCAGAATTTTTTAGGCGCATCGAAAATATCTACAATATAAGCCTTGATACCCGTAATACTGCATTGCAAGGTGAATTAATCGATCCGATGCTGGAGGAAAAACTGCTTGATGAATTGATTACTTGGCTGCAGAGCTGCAGGCATGGCGCAAACAGGGAATATTCCACCTGGCTGCTGCGCCTGCTGGCTGCCTGGAGGCTTGACAGAAATTCTTGAATGACTCGCAGCATTGAAAATGCTAATAGAAAAGAGTTCGTGTAAATAAGCGATGCGCTGCAGGATCCGACTGTTAAACTGAGTGCCGGCAATGCTGGTACAAAAAACAACTATTTTGCTTTTATGACAAGCCTCCTGACAAAATTGCATGTCAATATAAATGGTAACGGCATTTTTCCCTTTATCAAATTTGGACAGCGAAGTTTTTTGATTGATTCGGCAGCCAATTGTTTCAAGTAGACTGGATTATTATTTTACAGTTCAGGTGGTTGAAACTGGGTAAAATTTATATGGGGGAGCTCTACACCTGCAAAATTAAATTAATCCATATGCCGTTTACACACGGTTAATTAACCCTGCACCGCTTCACCTTTGGATTTATCCCATTCAGATTTAAGCAGTAACTGCGTATTTCGTTCAATGCGCAGCATCTGGCGCGAGATATTGTCAAAATCCCCCAGACTGAGCTGATTAACTACGCGGTTCATTGCACGGACTAATTTAGCATCGGGCTGGTTAATCGATTCATGCGGATTAACGCGTAATCTCACCCTTACTTTTAATTCATTTAAACGGGAAACATGTCTGCAGAACAACTGCTCAATAAGCTGCTCGTCTTTGAACTGGCATTCGTGCTGAATGCTGTAAACCAAAGCGCAAAATTCTGCCACCTCTTCGCGTAATGATTCGCGCCAAAGGCTGCGTTCGCGGGTGACATTTTCTAAAAACAACTTTTTACTGGCATTTTTATGTTCAAACAGGCTTTTAAACAGGCTGATAAAAAAGGTAACCGACAAACCTGCTGCAAACCATAACAGATGAGAATCAAAAACAGTGTTTGAAAATTGCCCCATAAGCCGACCTTTAATCTAAATGAAATTGCTTTAAATTTACGTGATAATTTAAATATAGCTGAATGTCGCTATTATTTTCCTTTGTTTTTCTGCCGCATAAATAAAAATGCTGAATTTGTTAATTAGAGCAGGCCGCCGCTGCTGTTTTCTGCCTAGTAAATATTTTGCGGATATATTTCTGACGGTCTGATCACCTCTAGAAAAGCATTATCAGGATGATAGGGTGCTGGTCTGTTACCTTCGCCGGCTTCGGGTTTATGTTGAATTTCCGTAGCGGCCATATTAATTTTGTGTTGTCCCCACTGCGGATATAATCCATTTTCACCATCTTCAGGCCAATAGGCTTTGTCCGGGTGTTCACTTTTAATATTCTAGAATGATGCACCGTCGCGTGAATGCCTGCCAATCAACTTGGAATATTAATAGAGGTTAAGTATTTGACCTCTTCCATTACCACATAGGTACGTGAGTCTTTTATATCAGGCAGTGCCAGCAGGGTCTGGCTTAAGACTTTACGGTATGCCGACATATCTGCCACCCGGGTTTTTAGTAAATAATCAAAATCTCCGGATACCATATGGCACTCTAAAATAGTATCCAGCTGGTTGGCCGCTGCATTAAAGCGCTCGAAAACGTCGGCACTGGAGCGGTTAAGCTTGATTTCAACATATACCAGCAGAGAAGCATCTAAGTATTTCGGATCAATCAGCGCAGTATAGGATTTAATCACCCCCTTTTTTTCCAGCCGTTTAACCCGCTCTATACATGGAGTGGGGCTTAATCCTATTTTTTCTGCCAGTGCCACATTGGATATGCGGCCGTTTTTCTGTAGTTCACGCAAAATATTGCGGTCAATCTTGTCTAGTGGCATGTGTCACAAAACTCCATGTGGGCAGTGTAATTAACTGTATTTAATATTCTTTGTAGTGGCATATGCCAATATATCTTTAAAATAGATGGAAATACAGTCAAAAAATCTAAGCTAAAGCTTTTATACTTTCAGCACCTAATAAAAACGTGTCATCAATCAATGAAAGGAAAGAGTTATGCTTATCGGAGTACCTAAAGAAATAAAAAACCATGAGTATCGTGTTGGTATGGTTCCTGCGAGTGTTCGTGAACTGATTCACAACGGCCATAAAGTGATTGTTGAAATGAATGCCGGTATCGGTATTGGTTTTACCGATGAAGATTATATTAGCGCCGGTGCTGCGATTGAAAAAGATGCACAAAGTATTTTCGCTAAAGCCGATATGATTGTGAAGGTAAAAGAGCCGCAGGCTGTAGAGCGTGCTATGCTGCGTGAAGGGCAAATTCTGTTTACTTATCTGCATTTAGCACCGGATCTTGCACAGACACAGGATCTGATCGACTCGAAAGCCGTGTGTATTGCTTATGAAACGGTGACTGATGCAAACGGCGGACTGCCTCTGCTGGCTCCTATGTCAGAAGTTGCTGGTCGTATGGCCATTCAGGCCGGTGCGCAGGCATTAGAGAAATCAAACCAGGGCTGCGGTATGCTGCTGGGCGGCGTACCGGGTGTTGAACCGGCGAAGGTTGTGGTTGTCGGCGGCGGTATGGTTGGTAATAATGCCGCGCAGATGGCGGTGGGCCTTGGTGCTGATGTGACTATTTTAGACCGTAATATCGATACACTGCGCAATCTGAATATTCAGTTTGCTAACAGTGCAAAAGCGCTTTACTCAACAGCGGCTACATTAGAAAAAGAGGTGCTGGCGGCAGATCTTGTGATCGGCGGGGTGCTTATTCCCGGTGCGGCCGCGCCGAAACTTATCACCAAAGAGCATATTGCTAAAATGAAACCGGGCTCAGCGATTGTGGATGTTGCCATTGATCAGGGCGGGTGTGTTGAAACTTCTTATGCTACAACGCATCAGGAACCCACTTACATTGTTGATGAAGTAGTGCATTACTGCGTTGCAAATATGCCGGGAGCAGTGCCTAGAACGTCAACTTTTGCACTTAACAACGCGACACTGCCGTATATTATTAAACTGGCAAATGAGGGTTATCAAAGCGCCCTTAACAGTGATAAAGGTTTCTTAGGCGGACTGAACGTTATTAACGGAAAAGTAACCTGTGAAAGTGTTGCTGAAGCTCTTAATATGGAATATGTTGCACCGGAAATTGCTCTTGCCCAGGAGCTGGATTATGCCAAATCGGAAGCCGCGGTTGCATAAATTCTAAATTTACTGATAAAAGGGGAAGCACTGTGCTTTCCCTTTTTTTTGTGGCTGCATTTAGTTAAGCCTGACAAAGACTCTAGGGGCTGTTGATCTTTGCCGGTTGAATTTTGTTCTATCTCAAAGCGTTTTGATCGCGACGAACGAGATGTGGCTTAGTCACCTAAGTAAATTTCGTTCAACAAAGAGCAAAACGCTTTGAGATGAACCCGAAGGGCAACGTTTGCTGACAATTTCTACTGCGTTATCGTCTATTTATGTAGAATAACTACACTACATAGACTCTGCCTTGTATAAATAGCCAGCAAACTGTTGCAAAAACAACCTTGAAAGATCAACAGCCCCTAAGCCTCTATTTTTCTCTCTCCCAAAACCATTTTGTTCTTATCTGCTGCTTGTTTTGTTCCAACGGCTGCTGTGTATTGATGTTACAAAATAAGCACACAGCTTCTATAGTTAGGATATATAGAATACTGAGGTGAGCTATGAGAAGAGCAAAGCATTCAAGTCGGTTTAATCGATTTATGAAAGATATTTCAGCACACACTCCGTTTACTGAGATGCTGCTTTTGTTAATTGTACTCTGGCTGATATTTTCTGCCGGTGTGTATTATTCGGAGCTAGCAGCCTCCGGCTCTTCGATTCATTCCTATGGAGATGCCCTGTACTGGGGAATCGCCGCCTTTTCTACTGCCGGGATAGCGGATGCGCCTGTTTCTCTTACTGCTAAATTTATCGGCGGATTATGGATAGTGATCGGCTCTATGCTGTTTTTCGGGACAATTGTGGCAACGGTAACAACTTATTTCATGAGGCCCATGCAGCGGCCGCACAAAAGGATTATTGATACAATTGAATATAACCTTGAACAGTTAAATGATCTGTCTATTGATGAACTGGATTTATTAAAGGATACCGTTGATACATTGATCGTTCATGTCGAGCGCATCAAGCAGAAACAAAGTGAGTAATGATATGGATAATGTAATTCCATTTCCTATTGATCCGGGAAATTTTCAAGAGGTAAGGCAGTTAATTTCTCAGGTCGGGTATAAAGCGGGGCTGTCTGCAGAAATGATCACTCATGTGACTGAAGAATATCATGAATATTATAACCAGCTTTTTGTAAGAGATGAGAGAGTTATGGATCTGCCGGCTGATTTAGGTGCCCATCAGGCGCTGCTGGAGGCACACATTAAAACGCTGCAGGAGCAGCATAACAAACAGATCCGTCATGCCTGCCACCTTATTCTCGGCCTCTTAATAAAGGAACAGTTGAATTTAATCCGCTGAATCAAGCGAGTTTACAGCACAGGAAAAATTACGCAGGTTATGCGTCCGAGGAGTTGCGATGATATCTGAGCAGGAATATAAAATACTGGCAGCTGCACAGAAAAGCTTAAGTGAAGGGGCCAGATTACGAACCAGAGTGCTTCAATTTGTGCTCTCGACTGTACTGATAGGCGCCGGATTATTTAAGCTGTATTTATTTAATATGATCATCTCCTCTGTCGCCTACGAGACAGCTGTGTCCTTCTTCTATCTGCCTGTTTTAGGTGCTGTATTTCTGTTCCTAGGTGCAGTAACTCTTGCCGCGGCAGTGAAAAATCCCTGTCGGGAAGCCGCCTTAGCTGTATTAATTAAGCATGTTATACAGACAAACAGTGAGCCCTTAATAAAAAATGATAAAAAAAAGGCGTAATGCTGAACATTACGCCCGGAAGCTTTACAGCCGCAGTAGCGGCACGGACTGTTTAGCTGTTAATCACTAAAAGTAACTGTGCCTATTGACTGATAATCATCAGATGAATGCCCTAGATAGACATCGCGTTTACCAGAGGCCGTAACCCAGCCGTTTTGAGCCGCAGACCAGTATTTGAAAGCTTTAGGTTTAATATCAATACTGACTGACGCACTTTTACCGCTGCCGAGTTTTACTTTGCTGAAACCGGCTAAGCTCTTCACTGCCATTGCTACAGGCGCTTTTGCTGGAGCACCAAGATAAACCTGTGCTACATCTGCTCCTGCGGCGCCGCCTGTATTAGTCACTTTAAAGCTGACTTTATAACCGCCGTCTTTATTTGCTGTGATTTTCTGTTCGCTGTATTCAAACTCCGTATATGATAAGCCGTGTCCGAACGGGAACAGCGGTTTCTTGTTCTGCTCATCATACCAGCGGTAGCCGACGAAGATGCCTTCACTGTATTCCTGTTCATTATTGACGCCGGGATAATCATTCGGATCAGTTGCAATACCAGATTCAAGGTCGATCGGGAAGGTAACAGGCAGCTTACCGCTTGGGTTCGCGACACCTAACAGCAGATCAGCGGTCGCCTCTGCGCCTTCCTGGCCTGAATACCACATCTCCAGAATAGCGCCGGTCTGATCTTTCCAAGGCATAGAAACCGGGTCGCCGGTATTGAGCACGATAATGGTATTCGGGTTTGCTGCAGTGACGGCGTTTATAAGGGCATTTTGTCTGTTCGGCAGATTCAGTGACTGTCTGTCCTCACCTTCCGTGCCTTCATTGTAGGCAAAGATAATAACTGGTGTGCCGGCTTCTTCAGCCGCGGCGGCCGCAGCTGACGCTTCATCGATTTTCTGCTGACGCATTGCAGGAGTAACCCAGGTTAAGCGCACATCAAGTTCAGAATTTGTCTGCGGCGTAAGGATACTGGTCACACCGGCGTTGCCAGTGACTTCGATATCATACTCACCGACTTCAAAGTCCGTTGTGAATGTACCGTTACCTCTGCCGTCTTTAGTCGGCAGCAGGCTGATACCGCCGAACAGTCCGGCAGTATCCACATCAGAGAGCGGCGCACCGGTAAACGGATCCGTACCTCGACCCTCTTTGCTGCCTATATATACAATGCCCTGACCGCCTTTGGTGTGCATTTTGATATCATATGAACCCGCTTCTGTTATTACTAATTTACCCTGCCAGGTTGTACTGCTGCCTGCGCTAAGTGTTTCATCCACACCGTCTGTATCTATGCCACCGCCGACAATAGACAAGCCGCCGATACTGCCGTCCAGATCTCTCAGGCTGGCTGCTGGAATAACTTCACCTTCAATATCAATCCCGTCAAAATAAGCTGGTGCCGAACCGGTTCTTGCCTCAAATGCCTGCAAAGGGCTTACCCTGGTGAAGGTATCCACCTGAGAACTGCCGCCGCCGCCGATAATTGCGTGATAAGCTGAAGGCCCGATTATGACTGCATCTTTTAATTGTTCAATAGACAGAGGAAGAACACTGTTTTCATTTCTTAATAATACCGCGCCTTCGACAGCGACCCTCTTAGCGGCAGCCGCAGAATCGGCTTTAATGCTGTCTATACTGACTGACGCAGTGCCGCCGTCGAGAAGGCCAAACTTCTCCATCTGAGTCAGAATGCGCCGGACTGATTTGTCGATAACAGCTTCTTCCAGTCTGCCGTCCTCTACTTCATTTTTTAGATTGTCAAAATTAGCCGGCCCCATCATGCCGCCGAAGCCGTTACCCGGCATATCCATATCCTGGCCGTTGGTGACCGCTTTGCTGCTGCTGTGGGTCGCGCCCCAGTCAGACATAATAAAACCTTCGAAGCCCCAGCGCTCCCGAGCAATGTCGTTCTGGATCGCTGCGTTTTCACAAGAAGAGGTATCATTTACTTTGTTGTAGGCACACATAAAAGCGCCGACACCGGCATCAACCGCATCTTTAAATGCAGGCAGGTAGACTTCATTCAGGGTTCGCTCATCAATGGTTGCGTTTACTGCCTGACGGTTGTCTTCCTGATTATTAGCTACATAATGTTTTACCGTTGCGATCAGACCTTTTTCCTGTATACCTTTGATCTGCTGTGCAACCATTGTGCCTGCCAGTAGCGGATCCTCACCCAGGGTTTCAAAGTTACGCCCGGCCTGCGGCACTCGGACAATATTAACCATAGGAGAAAGTAATACGTCCTGGCCTAATGCCTTACCTTCGGCTCCTGTTGCCCGGCCCATTGCACGGGCGACTTTAGTATCAAAGCTTGCAGCCATTGCAACGGGCGCCGGCATGGAGGTTGCCTTGGTGCCGACTAAGCGGATCCCGGCAGGACCATCGGTTAATCGTAACGGCGGAATACCCAGCTCCGGTACACCTTTAATGTAACCGACAGCACCGGAGGATACAGGCTCTTGTGCACCGGTCATCATGTCTATTTTCTGCTGCAGTGTCATTTTACTTATCAGGGTATCAATTCTTTCTGCCGCATCGGGCGTTTGCGGTGTGTCCGGTGTATCCGGCGTCTGAGGTGTTTCCGGGATAATCGGGTTTTCCGGTGTTAGCGTTGAATCACCATCATTGTTACATCCTGATACAACAACTGATAAAAGCGCAGCGCTAATTGCCGTCGATAAATATTTTTTATTTAATAAACTTTTCGGGGTACTCATACTTTCTCCTAAAATAATCTGCTGATTTTTTTTATTACTCCATTTGAGTGGGTAAACTATAAAATGTTAACGTTTACCGTGCTTATCATCTCGGTGCCGTTTTTTTCCCCTTTGGTGCAGCGCTGTCAAAATGTGATCTGGTTAAAATACCGGCGGCCGTGTATGTTTTGCTTTCATATAAGCAGCCTGCAGAAAACCTTTACAGCAATCTTCACAGGGCGCTCAATGGCGGGAGAATAGCGTCTATACTGAGAACAGATGCTTTATGTTTGTGGAGAGCCTGAGCGATGAGCAATATAATGTTTTCCATCGAGTTCTGCCCGGTGTTATAACAATGAAGATATATCAGTGTGCCGCTGTTTTTTTATCTATTTTCGTATCCTGTGCCTTACAGGCGGCAGACAGGGAAATTGAGCTGGTACGTATTTGTGATGACAGCGGTGAATGGCCGCCTTTTATTCATTATCAGTCGAGAGAAAAAACAGACCAAATAGTTGGTTTTTCTGTGGATGTTATCGAAGCTGTTTTTGCTGAAAACAATATAAAATTCAGTATTGAACTGGTTCCCTGGAAACGCTGCTTACGCGAGGTCGAGTCGGGCAAGTATGATATGCTCCTGAACGCTTCTTATAGTGAAGAGAGGGCTGAAAAATATTATCTGTCCTCCGGTTATTATGCGATAACCCCTTATTATTTCTATTCCAGGAAACATAATCCGAACGGGCTGCCGATCCGCAGCAAAACCGATCTAAGCGGTTACCGGGTGGGAGGTATTATTGGATATAATTATGATTACTGGGGATTAGAAACATCCGAGGTGGATCGTGACGCAAACGATTACAATCATCTTATCGGCAAGCTTCATCGGCATCGAGTGGATCTGTTTGTGGAAAACCTGGAAGTGATCGTTGGTTTTACACTGCTCGGTCAAAATTATATCGATGATCCTGATTTGGGTTACGCACCGATCCCCGATGCTTTACCAACTCTGTTTTATATGTTGTTCAGCAAAAATGAACGCGGAGAGGAACTGATGCGGCTGGTTAATAAATCGCTTGCTGATATGCAGAGTTCCGGACAGCTGCAGAAACTATTAAAAAGTTATTTTCCATAGCTCAGCTGTTTTGTTGTTACTGCAGTCGCATCCAGCCTACGCACTTAGTAATTTATAACACTGATATCGGATATGATTAGTGAATTTTAAACTTTTACTATTTTAGGCTGCGGCAAACCTCGCATGATTACTCTGGTTAACAATTACTCCCTAATATTCAGTATCATAAAGGTTAAAAAAGAGTCTGTTGAGAGCGTTAATATCGACTTTTTCGCAATATGTTTAGTTTTTGCTGCGGTTTTGTAATATGTTAACGCAGTCTTAAAAATTATAGTCGCTATATTGCCTTCATATTTAACCTGAACTCGGGATAATGGGCATTAATACACATTAAATTAACTTGTAATTCACGATGTTATATTCAATGCCGAAATTTTCGTTCCTATCAAGGCAAGTTTGTGAAGTAATAGCAGGCTATTACAAGCAAACTTAACGCTGAAAGGGGCGAAAAGAACGGTATTGAGGAATGCCGCTTATCCCGAATTCAGGTTATTTACTTTAAGGAATCCAAATCCCATGCATATCAACAGTAGTTTTGACGGTGGAAATATCCGCTGCCTGAAATGTGAACACCCGTCTGACATTGAGTTAGAGATAAACAAAGACCATAACAGTGATTTTTATCAGTGGTTTTACTTTCGTTTAACGGGGGCCGAAGGACTGGACTGCACATTAAAAATCAGCAATGCGGCTAATGCATCTTATACAAGCGGCTGGGAAGGGTATCACGCGGTTGCCTCTTACGATAAAGAGTACTGGTTCCGCGTACCGACAACCTATAAAGACGGAGTTTTACAAATCGATCATATCCCGGAATATCAGTCAGTTTATTACGCTTATTTTGCACCTTATTCAACTGAGCGCTGTGCTGACTTTATCGGCTGGGCGATTAATGATGACAAAGTACAGCTTAATACCCTAGGTCAGACATTAGACGGCCAGGATCTAGATCAGCTGATTATCGGCACGCCTGAAGAAGGTAAAAAGAAAATCTGGGTTCAGGCCAGACAGCATCCAGGGGAGACAATGGCATCCTGGTGGATGGAAGGATTCGTTCTGCGGTTACTTGATGATAATGATCCGGTATCGCGTGCTTTATTAGAACAGGCGGTTTTTTATATCGTTCCAAATATGAATCCGGACGGCAGCCGCCGCGGTCATTTACGAACCAATGCAGCCGGGGCTAACCTTAACCGTGAATGGCTGGAGCCAAGTATGAAATCAAGCCCGGAAGTTTATCTGGTGCGGGAGCAGATGCATCAGATCGGAGTTGATTTCTGTCTGGATGTGCATGGTGATGAAGCGCTGCCTTATAACTTTATTGCCGGTGCAGAGGGCATACCTGACTGGAATGATAATTTAGCGCAGCTGCAGCAGCGTTTTGCTGAAGCATTAATGCAGGTTAATCCTGATTTCCAGATGGAGAAAGGTTACAGCATTGATAAACCCGGTGAAGCCAATATGACTGTGTGTACTAATTATATTGCGCAGACATTTAACTGTCCGGCTGTGACACTGGAAATGCCGTTTAAAGATACAGTTGAAACACCGCAGCCGATACAGGGCTGGTCGCCGGAAAGAAGCACCAAACTAGGTGCTTCCGGTATTGATGCTTTATATGCAGTGGCTTCTGATTTATAAAAGTGCTGAGCTAAAAAGACAGGTGAATAACCTGTCTTTTTAAGTTGAACTTGAGAATTATCAGCTAAGTGAAATACCTAAATCGGCAAAAGTGGCCATCTCTTTCATCACTTTTACACCGGCATCAACAACTGGCAGTGCCATAGCCGCACCGGAACCTTCACCTAACCTTAGTTCCAGATTAAGAATCGGTTTTCTGCCCAGCTTATCTAATGCCGCAATATGACCCCGCTCTACACTGCTGTGTCCGGCAATCAGAGTATCTACTACATCCGGATTAAGCGACTGGGCAATAAGTGCGGCTGCTGTGCAGATAAAGCCGTCCATCATCACAGGTTTCTGCAGGGCGGCGGCCGCCAGCATAACACCGGCCATTGCGCCGATTTCAAAACCGCCGACCTTGGTTAAAATATCCACTGCGTCGTTTTGATCCGGCTGGTGAAGTGCAAGGGCTGCGCTGATAACTTCTGCTTTGCGCTGCCTGCCCGGCTCATCCAGACCGGCTCCGCAGCCGGTGACTATATCAGCTGATAAATCACAGAGTACAGAAACAATTGCACTGCTGGCTGTGGTGTTACCTATGCCCATTTCACCTAGAACAAAAAGATCAAATTTATCTTTGATACTGTTTACCACTTCAATACCGGCTTCGATTGAAGCGACGGCCTGTTCGCGGCTCATTGCCGGCCCTTCGGCAAAGTTTGCAGTGCCTTGAGCTATCGAATAGTCAATAATTGTACCTTCATTGTAAAGCTCAGACAGATCGCCTTTTACACCGACATCAACAATAACCATTTCAGCGCCGATATGGTCTGCCAGTACATTGATGGCTGCCCCGCCTTTAGTGAAAGCCGCCATCATAAGAGGTGTAACCTCCTGCGGGCAGGGGGTTACTCCTTCAACTGCAATACCGTGGTCTGCGCCCATAACAATGCACGCCCGCCTGCTTATATCCGGGGTGATTGAACGGGTAATAGCTGCTATATCAACGGCAAGATCTAAACTGCGCCCTAATGCCCAGTGAGGCATAATTAGAGTTTCAATACGTTGTGTTGCTTTTTCACGCCACTCGCTGGAGCTGGGAGTGATCTGGCTAAGTGTTGTTTCTAGGAGTTTCATGTCACATCCGTTTGTATAGATAATTGAGTTTTAAGAATAATTCGGAGCTTTAATAACTGTTATTCAGACAATCATAACGCAGATTAAGTACAAAATCAGGCCTGCTTATTTATGAGCAGCAACACATGACAGCTGCATGACGCTGATTTCAAGTCATTAAAGCTCTGTTGCGGATTATTACTGCTCAGAAGGGGGGGAGAAAAAACAGAAGCAGTTTTTACCCTGTTTTTTTGCCATATACATGGCTGAGTCGGCTTTTTTCATCAGACTTTCAGAGCGAGTACCGTCACCGGGAAAAATGCTGATACCGATGCTTGCAGAAACAAATACCGGAGTATTATCAATCACAAATTCTCGGGCAATTAATGTTATTATTTTTTCAGCCACATACTCTACATCGGAGCGGTTTTTGATCTCACCTATTATAATCAGAAATTCATCACCGCCAAGACGTGCAACAGTATCCTCATTTCTTACCACCTTAGTCATATGCTTTGCAACGCTCTTAAGAAGTTCGTCTCCGGCATGATGGCCCAGTGTGTCGTTAACTTCTTTAAAGTTATCCAGATCAATAAAAAGCAGCGCCCCTTTATTATTATTTCTCTGTATAGCGGAAAGTGTCTGATTGAGTCTGTTTTGTGCTAAAAAGCGGTTAGGTAAACCGGTTAAGGTATCAAATGTAGCCTGCTGGATTAACTTATCCTCCTGCTCTTTTATGCTGGTAATATCTTCCAGTGATCCTAAATAATGAGTTACCCGGCCTGTTTCATTCTTAACGGGCGTAATTAAAACTCGATGCCAGCACAGCCGGCCGCTTTTGGTTTTATTATACAAATCTCCCCGCCAGCAGCTGCCGGATGATACCTGCTTCCAAAGCTGCTGAAGTTCCTCTTCAGATGTATGTTCAGATTTTAACAGTCTTGGAGTCCGGCCGACGGCCTGCTCTTTAGAATAACCCGATAACTGGGTAAACATCGGATTGACATACTCTATTACTCTGCGCGCGTTGGTAATAATGATACCAACGGGACTTTTTTCGACCGCTACGGTCAATTTTTTTAAATCATTCATTGCCCTGTTTAAGTCTCGGGTTCTTCTTTCTACACGCTCTTCTAATGATTCATTTTGATTTTGAATATAGTGGTGCTGCTCCTCTATTGTAATCAGCATTGCATTAAAGTTAGCTGCCAGTAGACCGAATTCATCATTGCTCATGATCTCTGCTCTTATGCCGTGTTTACCGCCGGCGGTTTCAATGGAGGCATTGGTTAGACTGAGCACCGGGGACAGCAGGCGTCTGGTAATCGCTGTACCTGTTATTATTATGATCACGAAAGAAAACAGGCAGAGGTATATATATTTAGTAAACAATGTAGATTCAATTTCTTCGAGCTCTCTGCGCGGCTTTAACAGCAGAATAGAGCCTGAGATGTCGCTGCTCATGCGCTTAATATTTCTAGCGGTTACAAAGTATTTCTGTTTTAAGAATTCAATTTCAATAATCTGACCGTGCTGCTTTAACAGCCGTAAATATTCGATGTAGGGCAGGGGGATATCGATCAGCGGATTATTATCGATTTTTATGGTGGAGGCCATAACTGCCCGGTCACGAACAATTGCTATCTGGACATCATTGTTAATCTGAATATCTGCCATATAGTTGTCATCAATTGTCTTGCCGACAATAACATAACCAGTATTTCTGCTGCGTGAGTTGTCTGTAAAAACGGGGCTGACAGAATAAAAAGCAAACCTGTCATTGTATGAGACGATGGCACTTTCAGTAGCTGAGGAGTCTGTTACCCGGCGTATAAGATCAACGCCTAAAAGAGAATGTCCCAGGTAATCACAGTTATCTGAGCAGTAAATTACTCTGCCGTTTTTATCAATAAAATTAACAAACATATCTGCAAAAAAAACAATCTCATGTTTGTTCAATAAGGTTTTAATATTCTCTAAAGACAATTGAGTTTCGGAAAATATTTTTCTAAGTTCGTGTTCATTCGCTAAGTGCTCAGACCAAGTCTCCGGTCCGACCAAAAATCGTTCAATGGCAAATTCATGTGCATCCAGAATCCCCTGAAACTGCGAATATGTGAGCAGCGAGTAGTTTTTCTGTACCATTTTCAGGTTGAAAAACAGGCCGATGGAAAGGACAAACAGCATTGCGATAAGAAAACTTGCCGTCAGTTTGTAACCAATCTTCTGTGTAAAAGGTATCTTTTTATCACTTTGACTTACGCTGTGGAAATTATTCATTGCCGCTGTATTCCGGATAGTGTTTCGCAAAAGCTTCTTTAGCCCAGTCTAAGCTTTTATCTGCATGGCAGCCTCCGTTCTGACATGAGTTAGGCATTTTGAATGTCTCTGAGGCAATGGGGGGCACTATTTTAAAGGCATGACTGCGGATAGGGTACGCACCTCCGGATTTTATAATATAAGGCATGTGGCAGTCTGCACATGAAGCCGCGCTTGGCGGGCATGGATAATGCGCTTTTCCGGTTTCAGCCGCCTTGTTTGAAAAGCTGTCGACATGACATAAACCACAGTGTTCAGCATCAATATTCTGGGAGTTGAACTGACGTCTTAATCCGTGCGGTTCATGGCAGACCACACAGGAAATACCATATTTTGCAGTTGCCAGGGTCAGTTTTGCATCATCTTTTGAAAATTTATAATCAGATGAATGACATTCAAGGCACTGATCAGTTAATTCTCCTCTAATTTCAGTATACTTTTCCTTTAGGTGTTTAAGAGACTTACTGTGTGTGGAAACAGAAAAATCGGCAAACTCCTGATGTCTGTTTTTTGATAAGCCGACTGCCCACCAGTTTTTACCTTTATGATCATTTTGTTTTGAAGACATCAGGTAGTCGGTCGGAAGACTGTTGCCGGGTTTATATTTTACTGGGAAATTAAAACTGGTCTGCATGTGCTCAGATTTATTACTCTGTTGACCCCGACTGTGGCATTGTCCGCAAACTGAATTATTAACAGAGACAATAATTTCTTTATCCGCAGACGCTTCTTTACCTGTATGGCACACTCTGCAGACGCTGCCCGGCTGTATCTGGCGCTGCTGTATCACATGTTTACCTGCAGGGCCGTGACAGGCTTCGCAGCCGATTCCGTATTCAGAAAACTCATAGGTATCAGGATTAAATCCAGTGGTATGACAGCCGTTACAGTTCGTGGAAAGAGGTGTTTCCCGCCAGTTATCCGCTTTATAGGGAACCCATTTTTGAGTTGTTATCAGCCACTTAGCCGGCAGCGGATAATACTCGTTATCGATCATTCGAGCATAAACCTGCTCCCACTTATTACCGATAATAAATTCAATATCCTCTTTTTTGAAGGTAACAGCTGCAGTCTTTAAGTTAAAGTCACCTTGAATATCAGTTAAATCAGTTACCGGGCGGAACATGACGGGGTGCAGAGTAGGAAGTGTATCTGGTTCTATGGCACTGCTCACACTGCTCAGAGGTTACATAGTGTGCTTGTTCGCTGATATCATAATGAAAAAAAGCTAAGACACCGGATATGCAGGCAAATACGGCTAATAAAACATAAAGCGTAATATGCATGTTTCTGTTTTCCATTAGCCCGCCCAAATTTTTGCTGGTATTTTTATATTAAATATATGCCGCATCAGAAGTAATTCAATGTATTGAATTGACTGGCTGTATTTATACTTATACCGGAAAGGGGCGGTGGACAGCTTAACTATTAATAATATCACCACTGGTAGAAGGGGGATTGGAAATGTAACCTTCTAAAAAAGCCGCAGTTTTAACTGCAGCTAGTTATTAAGCAAAATCAATAATCACGGTAGTGCCGACATCACTGTTTGCCTGTAGAGAAAACTTCCACTGCTGACTTTTAACAATCTGCTGCACAATATCCAGGCCGAGACCGAATCCCTGACCGTCGCTGATGCCGCGTTCCTGAAGTTTAGCCGCCGTTTCCTGGGCAAAACCACAGCCCGTATCTTTAATGGTGACTTTAGCCGCCTGCACTGTGATCTGCACTGTACCGTTGTCGGTATGTTCAAATGCATTTCTAATTAAATTACTCAGTACGATGCGGCAGGGCGTTATTGCTAACTGAAGTTCAACGCTGTTGTGTTCTGCCAGCTCAACGCTGACAGTTTTCCCTTCAAGCAGATAATTAAGATCGGCAGCCGCTGTTTCAACTGTCTGAAAAAGATTGATCTGCTCAGTTTGTGCCGCTTTGTGCTGCTCTCGCCCTGATAAAAGAATCGCCTCGCTAAGCTCTGCCATGGAGCGGTTGGAACGGCGGATATTCTGCAGCTGATCTTCTATCTGATGATTTCCTCGTGAACTGCGCAGCGCAATAATCTCTAATGAGCTGGCGACAACTGCAATAGGTGTGCGCAGTTCGTGGCTGGCATTCTGTAGAAATTTTTTCTCGCGCAGATGAAACTGATGAATCCGCTGCAGAGCACTGCGCAATGTGTTGGCGACATCGCCGATTTCAGTTTTATCAGACATTATTGGAAATTTAAGATCCGGGTTATTTTCATCTAAATTATTAGCCATTTCGCTGAGCTGATAAAGGGGATTTAATACCTTAGCAATTAAACGCTGTGCCAGCCAGAAAACCAGGAAAATAGCCAGTACTGCCGTTAATGCAATTGCTCCGGGCAGGTTTATTATCCAGCCTTTTCTAGGCGGCATCGCTAAATCAGCTAACGCCTTATCGTTGTATACCAGAAGCAGTTTGTGCCTGGAGTTTTTAAGCGGAAAAGCCAGCATAAAGTAGCGGGCCGCAGAGTTTTTATCCCCGTGATAGATATTCATCTGATAATCATTTACAGGCTGATCTTTAAAGTAATCCTGTACAGTTTGAGGCAGGTTATGCCTGCCGATATAAGCTGCAACACCGCCGCTTTGCGGCAGAGGGTAATCAGGCTGAAGTTCGAGTTGAGCGGAATAATGTTCAGCTAAAATCATCATGGAGCGGTGTGTTGCATTCGCATGACCCATAAAATAAAGGTTATAAAGCAGGGCAGAAAAAACCACAACCAGTAAACCGATACTGATAAAAAGCTGCTTTCTAAACTGATGACGCAGACGGCTTTTATGTTCAATCATAATGTCTGACTCTTAAGCACCAGGCCAACGCCGCGCACCGTTTGAATTAACGGAACGGCAAAGGGTTTATCAACCACTAAGCGCAGCTGGTAAATATGTGATTTTAGTACGTCTGAATCGGGGACCTGATCCGGCCAGATAAGCTGCTCTATTTCCCGGCGGGTAACTACTTTCGGACTTGCTCGTAATAAGATCTCCAGGATTTTCCAGCCGGCGCGGTTTAAAGTAAGGCTCTGCCCGGCACGGGACACTTCTCTAAGAGCCAGATCCATTTTTAAATCTGCAGCCTGGAGAATTGTCCTGGTGCCTTTGGAACGGCGGATAAGGACCTGCAGGCGGGCAAGCAGCTCAGACAGTGCAAAAGGTTTTACCAGATAATCGTCGGTACCGGCAGTAAAACCTTCGAGCTTGTCTTCCAGGGTATCTCGGGCGGTGAGCATTAGAACAGGGCAGTCATTCTGCTGCTCGCGAAGTTTTTTACAGACACTCATACCGTCTAGTCCGGGCAGCATGATATCAAGTATAACGGCATCAAAAGAGTGTGACTGGGCCAGAGCAAAACCTTGATCTCCGCGGTGAGCAAAATCGCATTCAAAGCCGTGTGCTTCGAGATACTCGATAATATTTGCCGCCAGCGAGCGGTTATCTTCAATAACTAAAATCATAATCTTCCTTCCCTGTTTAAGTTAAGTATATATTTATCAACAAAACTCAAGGGCAGCTAAATCCTATAAATACAGCGGCAGTCAAAAAATAAAATAAAATAAATTTTAAGTCGCGTAGTTCACCTGGATTTCACTAAGGTTTTGCTAATCTCCTCTAATGTAGTTTGCCGGTTATTTTATGGAAAATAAGTGAGGAACAGATGAGCATAAACTCAATTTCAGGAGGACTACAGCAGCCTTCTATACAGATAAATAAACCCACTATGTCGGCTGAGCAGCGCGAAACTGCCGTAGAGCTTTTGTCCAATTTCGATGCCGATGCGCTAAGTACAGATGATGCAGTCACTATTGCTGCAGGTTTAGCAGAGGCAGGTATCAGCCCGGGTAAAGAGCTGGCCGAGTTGATGAAAAACAATGGTTTTGATGCGCAGAGTATTGGTGAAACGGCCGGTGCAGACAGCAGGCCTATGCCTCCGCAGCCTCCTGCTGGTGAAATGCCGCAGGCTGAAATGTTCAGCTATTTAGAGGAAATACTTGCTGAATACGATTCAAGTCAATTAAGTGATTCCGATAAAGACTCAATACTGGCAGCTGTGCAGTCAAAGTTTGGACTGTCATCTTCTGATTCGATTATTGATATAACAGCGTAAGCCGGCTCAGCCACAGATCACGAATTCTACATTTAATGGAATAAATATTATGAATATTTTCAACACAAAGAGATCAAAAAACAAAGCCGCCGGCGCACTGATATTTGCATCGGCAGCTCTTTTAAGTGCCTGCGGAGGCAGTTCTGACAGTGCGGACAGCTCTACAACTAGTGATGACTCGCAGGCTGCGGTCAGCAGCAGCGATACTGTGTCTACAGCAGTTGACGGGTACAGCTATGCTGTTGTGGATACTAATCAGAGCAGCTGCTACAACTCAGTATCGGGGCAGAGCAACAGCTGCAGCGGAGCTGGACATGATGCTGATTATGCGGGGAATCAGCCTGATTATACGGTCAGTGAAGACGGTTTAACGGTTAGTGATAATGTTACCGGCCTTGTCTGGCAGCAGAGCAGTGATATTAATGCTGACGGAGAGCTCAACTACAGCGATAAGCTGTATCAGCATGAAGCGCTGAGTTATTGTGATAACTTAACGCTGGCCGGGCGGGAGGACTGGCGTCTGCCGAATATAAAAGAAGCTTATTCACTGATTTTGTTCAGCGGTAAAGATGCAAGTAATTATCAGGGTTCAGATACTTCAACGCTGGTGCCTTTTTTAGCAGCTGAATTTGACTGGGCTTTTGGTGATATTTTCAGCACTGAAGGCATAAACGCGGGAGACCGGATTATTGATGCCCAGTATGCGACTACCAGCCTGTATGTCAGCACTACCATGCAGGGAGACAGCACCATGTTCGGTGTTAATTATATTGACGGGCGTATTAAAGGCTACCCGGCCGATTTTAAGGAATATTATGTACGCTGTGTAACCGCCAATGAAGATTATGGTGTTAATCAGTTCACGGATAACGGTGATCTGACCATTAGTGACAGTGCAACCGGATTAATGTGGCAGCAGAATGACAGTGATTCAGTTAACTGGGATCAGGCTGTGTTTTCATGTGAAAGTGCTGATACAGGCTCTTATGAAGACTTAATGCCGATCGTTTAAGAAAACTTGAACGATCTTGCAGATAGATCATAATCCTCAATCTTATTTAAGGTTGGGGATTTTTTTTGTTTAATCAAGAAATGGAATTAGTTTATGAATCATTTGAAAACAAAGATTCATATGACAACGTATTGACCGCTATTGATGCTAAATGGATCGAAGAAGCATTATTTAGCACTCAAAAAGCCAGCATTCGACGACGTCGCTTACCCGCAGAGCAAGCTATGTGGCTCATTATTATGATGGGCTTGATGCGTAATCGTTCTATTAAAGAAGTTTGTGGTTCTTTGGATATTGCCCTGCAAACCAATCCAGATGAAATGTA
>NZ_AUAM01000009.1 GCF_000428725.1 Psychromonas aquimarina ATCC BAA-1526 | reverse complement strand
GTTGGGTAACCTTTATGTTTGGCAAAGCCGTAATCCGGGTATTTTTGATCAAGTTCAGCCATCTCGCGATCCCGCGTGACTTTAGCAATAATTGAAGCTGCACTGATTTCAGCAACCCGCAAATCACCTTTTACAACAGATTCACAGGGCATATTTAGATCCGGACAGCGGTTACCGTCAATAAATACAAACTCAGGCTGTACAGTTAAATTCTCAACTGCACGCTGCATCGCTAACATAGTGGCATGCAGTATATTAAGCTCATCAATTTCAGCAGGTGACGCGCGCCCTACTGCGATACATAATGCTTTTTCCTGAATCTGATCAAATAACAGGGCAAGTTTTTTGTCCGTTAGTTTCTTAGAATCAGTCAGCCCTTCAACTGGGTTAGACGGATCTAAAATAACAGCGGCGGTAACTACATCCCCTACCAGCGGACCGCGGCCGACTTCATCAACACCGGCTATTAATTTAAAGTCGGGATAAACAACTTCAGGAAAATCGTTTTTTAATTTACTCATTCTATTCTCTATACAGCAGGATTATCTGCTTTCTAATAAATTAACCACAGCCAGGGCCGCCTGAGAGTCGGCACCGCATTTTATTAGCTGATGCAGTTCAGTAAAGGTGTTAATCATATCGTTATTGTCTTGTCCTAATAAACGATTTAATTCTTCGACAATTTTTTCTACCGTACAGTTTTGCTGGCTGAGCTCTTTAACCACTTCCCTGTCCGCAATCAGGTTCGGTAAAGAAGTATATTTGATATTAGTCATTGCTTTAGCAATCACATAGGTTAGCGGTTTAACCCGATAGGCAACCACCATCGGCGCTTTGGCGAGCATAGCTTCAAGCGCGGCAGTACCGGAAGCAAGTAATACAGTATCGGCAGACTGCAGTACGGCACTTGCCTGGCCGTCAAATACAGTCACAGGTAAGTCAGGCGCATACTGCTCTTTCTGGGCTAAAAACTGCTTTTTACGCGCTTCATTAACCATAGGCACAATAAACTTAAGATCTGGATACTGTTTACTGATAATTGCGGCTGACTGCAGGAATATCGGACCTAACATCTCAACTTCAGCTTTACGGCTGCCGGGTAAAACAGCTAACAGCTTGTCCTGCTCTGCAAGGCCAAGACTAGAACGCGCAGCCGCTTTCTCAGGCAGCAGCGGCAGCTGATCAGCCAGAGTATGACCGACAAACTGACAAGGTACATTGAACTTATCATAAAATGCTTTTTCAAAAGGCAGAAAGGCTAAAACCAGGTCAGTGGCTTTGGCAATTTTATGGATACGCCACTGCTTCCAGGCCCATACCGAGGGGCTGACATAGTGAATTGTTTTTATATTTTTCTCTTTTAATTTCAATTCAACAGTTAAATTAAAATCCGGGGCATCAATACCGATAAATATATCCGGAGGGTTATTGATAAAATGATTAATAATCGACTTGCGGATGCTTAAAATACTGCGTAATTTTCCCAGTACTTCAACAAACCCCATTACCGATAACGCTTCAAGAGGGTGCAGTGCCCTGCAGCCCTGCTTAATCATTTTCGGACCGGCAATACCCTCAAACACAGCATCCGGATAATGAACTTTTAAGGCTTTAATTAAACCTTCACCTAAAATATCACCGGATGCTTCGCCAGCAATCAGACCGATTCTTAATGGTTTATTCATTTCTAATTCACCTTAAAAAAAAAGGCTCTAATGAGCCTTTTTTTAAATAAAACTTACTGATTATCAAATTAACGGACAATACCGCGGCTGTCTTCGCAGATAAAGTCATATAAGACCTGCAGTTCAGGACAGCTGTCTAATTTTGCAGCGATTTCCTGCTTAGCCTGTTCAAGTGTATTTCCCTGACGGCAGAGCGCTTTATAAGCACGCTTGATTTCCATAATAGCAGCACTGCTGAAACCGCGGCGTTTCAAACCAACTGAGTTAATACCCTGTGCCTGCACATAATTACCCGTTGCCATAAAATACGGAGGGATATCTTTATTAACCGCAGAGCAGCCGCCGATCATTGCATACTCGCCTACACGAGTGAACTGATGCAGTGCCGAAAGGCCGCCGATAATGACGTTATTAGCCAGCTTGGTATGGCCTGCTAATGTTGCGTTATTAGATAAAATAATATTATCACCAAGGATACAGTCATGGGCTACATGCACATACGCCATCAGCAGATTATTATTACCGATACGGGTTGTACCCTGGTCCTGTGCCGTACCGCGGTGAATGGTGCAGCTTTCACGAAATACGTTGTTATCACCTATTTCCAGGAAGGTTTCTTCACCGTTATATTTCAGATCCTGGCAGTCTTCGCCGACCGAGGCAAACTGAAAAATCTTATTACCCTGCCCCATTTTAGTCGGGCCTTTGATAACAACATGCGGTGCAATCCAGCAGTCATCACCAATTTCAACACGATCGCCGATAATACTATACGGGCCGATTTCTACATTTTTACCGATTACGGCATTTTCATGCACAATTGCAGTTGGATGAATTCTTGCTGTTGAATTTGTCATTAGATCTCTCTTCTTGCACACATGATCATCGCCTGGCAGGCAATTTCACCGTCAACTTTTGCCGTACATTCAAATTTACCCATGCCGCGGCGATCTTTTAAGTAAATAACTTCAAGGTGGATAATATCACCAGGTACAACCGGTTTACGGAAACGCACTTTATCGATTGATGCTAGAAAATATAGTTCATTTTCAGCAGGTTTGCCGTAAGTTGCGAATGCTAACACACCCGTTGCCTGGGCTAATGCTTCGACAATCATTACACCGGGAAATACCGGAGTGCCGGGGAAATGGCCTTGAAACTGCGGTTCATTAAAAGAAACATTCTTTACACCATGCAGTGTTTTACCAGGAACATAGTCTAATACTCGGTCCACTAATAAAAACGGGTAGCGATGCGGTAAAAGATCCATGATCTCTTTGATGTCCAGTGAATTTAATTCGTTACTCACGATCTGTTCCTTTATTTAATCTTTAAGTTGTTTTTCAAGTTCTTTAACACGTTTGAATAAATCATCGATTTTTAACGTGTAAGCAGTTGTTTTACGCCATGCTCTGTTTTTTTGTGCCGGTACGCCGGATGAATAAATACCAGGTTCATCAATACTGCGCATCACCATACTGTCGCCGGTAATAACTACATTATCAGTAATATTCAAGTGGCCGTTCATCGCAACTGAGCCGCCGATAATGCAGCTTTTACCTATTTTGGTGCTGCCGGCAACATTTGAACCGCCGGCAATTGCCGTATGAGCGCCGATCGACACATTATGAGCAATCTGACACTGATTATCAATTTTTACACCGTCTGCAATAACAGTATTTGACAGTGCGCCGCGGTCAATGGTTGTTGAAGAACCAATTTCAACATCATCCCCGATCAGAACCTGACCTATCTGCGGAATTTTAACCCAGGTTCCCTGATACGGTGCATTGCCGAAACCATCGGATCCAATGACGGTATTGGCATGAATAATACAGCGTCTACCTAACTGACAGTTATGATAAACAGTCACATTCGGATAGATTTTACTGCTTTCACCGATAATTGAATCCTGGCCGATAACTGTATTCGCCAGAATCTGACAATTATCAGCTATCTGTACATTTGCTCCGATAACTACATTTTCTGCAATAGCAACGTTTTTACCGATCACAGCTGTTGCATCAATCACAGCAGAAGCCGCGATTCCCGAAGCTAGATTTGGAGTGGTATCAAATAACCGCGCTAATAGTGCATAACCTACATAGGGGTTATCCATAAACAGTGCGTTACCCTGATAACTTTCCTGTAAAGCTGTCGGCAGTACAATCGCATCTGCTTTACACAACTCAAGTTTAGCCAGTAACTTTTTGTCTGATACAAAAGTAATATCACCGGGTCCCGCGGTATCAAAGGTAGCAAGACGTTCTAATACAAGATTTTCATCGCCGCCTAACTGTGCATTCAACTGTTTAGCTAACTGAGCCAGATTATATGTCATTACCTGCAGCCTACTTCTTACTAATTTCTTTAATAATAAGGTCAGAAATATCTAATGCAGGGTTAGTATAAAGAGTTTGTTCGCCGTTCATAATCACATCATATCCCTGCTTAGCAGCGACTGCATCGATAACTTTTTGTACTTCAAGGAAAGATTTCTGCTGCTCTTCATTCTGACGGCGGCGGTTATTTTCTTCAAATGCTTTACGCTTAAGCTGGTACTCAGAACGTTTCACTTCAATCTGCAGATTAAGATCAAATGCATCCGAGGCAGACATCATTTCGCGATCACGTTTCAGCTTGGCATCCAGCTCTGTTAGTTTAGCTTCAATAGCCTGAATATCTTCATAACGATCTTTGAACTCAGCCTGCAGGCTTTTCTGTATCACGTCACGCTGCGGTGATGCTTTTAGAATTTTAGTTGGAAATACAACACCAATTTTCGCGGCTTCCTGGGAAGCATTTACCACAGGAACAGAAACTAATGCAACAGCTATTGTAACTACTTTAAAAAAAGACTTCATTTTATAACTCCGTAATAATAAAAGATAACACTGCAGACTGACATACAGGCTGCAGCTATATATGTAAAAATAATTAGAATGTTTGACCAATATTAAATGAGAAGACTTCCGTACGGTCTCCTTCATATTTTTTGATCGGCCAGGCCAGTGTGAAAATTAACGGTCCCATAGGAGAAACCCAGGTTAACTGCGTCCCCG
This sequence comes from Psychromonas aquimarina ATCC BAA-1526, assembly GCF_000428725.1. Taxonomy (GTDB): domain Bacteria; phylum Pseudomonadota; class Gammaproteobacteria; order Enterobacterales; family Psychromonadaceae; genus Psychromonas; species Psychromonas aquimarina. The sequence goes on along the minus strand of NZ_AUAM01000009.1, from coordinate 181,821 downwards.
CCGAAACACGTATTCTACCCGGCTTAGAGTAATCACCAAAATAATCGCAGTTATATGAACAGCTGATCTGCTGATATTTTTCGTAATCAAACTCGGTATCCCACACTTCACCAGCATCAACAAACAGGCTGCTTCTTACCTGTCTGGTATAAGCTTCATCAAGGAACGGCACAGGGAAAATTACTTCACCGCTTAGTGTATATTTAGCATTACCGCCCACAGCATTATCCGTCAGAAGCATCGAGTTATTACCCTCGTTATTCTGACCGCGGTACATAGCACGCGGACCGACAGTATTACTGGAGAAACCACGCAGGGTTCTGTAACCACCGGCATAATAGTTCTCGAAGAAAGGCAGTATCTGATCATTACCTTCAAAGGTGCCGTAACCATTACCATAACCGGCGCTGGCTCTTAACAGAGTTGTCCAGTCGCCGTCATTTGAAATACGCTGATAATTACTGATCTCAAAATTAATTTTAAAGTACTGCAGATCTGAGCCGGGTACGGTCATTTTACCCGATAAAGAGTGCTTCATACCTTGAGTGGCCAGCTGACCTTTATCAAGGTTATTGCGTGTCCATTTGGCTGTCACATCGAAGTTCTGGAAGTTAACAGAACCGTCATCATTGAGCATGGAGCCGTAAATATCCCAGAAAGTAGATAACTGTTCATAGGCCTTTAGTTGTGAAATACCGTTATTTTCCCAGCCGACACTGAAACCTAAGCGGTTGAGTTCATTCACCGGAAAGCCTAAGTTGCCGCGTATACCGTAAGTTGTGTTGGTATAGTCAACAATGTTCGCTTCACCTGCTTCAAATTTGTCATAAAAGATACGACCGCCGCCGCTTACACCGTCTTTGGTTAAATAAGGCGTCGTATAGTTAACATTTGCGCTGGTATTATATTTATTGGTTTTTACTTCAAAACCAACTTTATCACCTGAGCCTAGGAAGTTATTCTGTTGCACACCACCGGTCAGGCTCATACCGGACTCGGTACCGTAACCAATACCCGCATTAAAGGAACCCGAAGCCTGCTCCTCTACATCAATATTCAGATCCACTAAATCATCACTGACTCTTTCGGTATTGATATCAACCTTAGAGAAAAAACCTAAACGGTTAAGACGTGCTTTCGAGGTTTCAATGCTTTCACTGGATAACCAGCCGCCTTCCATCTGACGCATCTCACGGCGTAATACAACATCTTTAGTGGTGGTATTACCGGAAATATTTATATGACGGACATAACCTCGCTGGCCAGGCTCAATAGAAAAGTTAACAGAAACCGTCTTTGTCTCATCATCAATTTCAGGATAGGTAGTGATCTCCGGGTAGGCATAACCTAAACGGCCGAAGAATTTACGAATACTCTGCTCTGCGAATGAAACATCTGATGCAGCATAAACATCACCACTCTTAAAAGGCACCAGTGAGGCAATTTCTGCATCGTGATCTAATAAATCACCAATAAATTTAACCTCATCGATTTTATATATATCACCTTCATCGACATTCACCGTAACATAAACGCCTTTTTTATTAGGGGTTAAGGCAACTTGTGTTTCATCAATAGCAAAACGAATATAACCACGGTCCAGGTAATAACTTTTTATAACTTCTAAATCACCCGCAAGCTTCTGCTTCTGATAATTATCATCGGCAAAAAAGTCCCACCAGCCGCCGGAGTCGCTTAATGTCAGGCGTTTCAGCAGCAGTTCATCGGGAAAAACAGTATTACCGATAATATTAATCTGCTCGATCTTGGCAGTCAGACCTTCTCGAAATACAAACTGAATTGAAACCCGGTTACGCGGCAGCGGGGTAACAATCGTTTCAACTTTTGCACTGTATTTACCGACACTGTGATAGAAGTCTTCCAGGCTTTTTTCAATAGCGCTCAGTGTTGTGCGGTCCAGAGATTCACCAACCTGCACAGCAGATGATTTTAACGAATCAAAAATTTGTTCTTCGGTTAATTTATCGTTGCCGCTTAATTCAACATTACTGATGGTCGGACGCTCTTTAACGGTGAAGATAAGAACATCACCGTCTCTGCTCAGCTCGATTGATTCAAAATGACTGCTGGCATAAAGCTTTTTGACTGCTTTAGCTAGTTCATAATCATCAACAACATCACCTTCGCGAATAGGCAGGCTTAGTAAAGCGGCACCTAAAGTGACCCGCTGCAGACCTTTAAACTGCAGATCGGAGACGGTGAATTGTTCTGCAAATGATAATGCAGGTAAACAGCTGCCGATTACAATCGCAGAAGAAAGTAGATATTTCTTAATCATTTTATCCGTTAATCCTTTACAACACTTATATGAGTGTTTTTATTAAGCGCATTCAGTGCTGAAATTTTTAGTAAAACCGCGAGTATTAACTCTGCTATATAACTATTCGAATACGAAACTATTTTAACCAGGCGCTGAGTTTATAAAGTTATAAATACACTTTCAACACAATGATTTATCAACCACCAACAAAGCAGTCGGCAGAACTACAGTAAATTAAAATCATTGAGTATGGCGATCAGCATCAAACTCATTAAAATTGCCCCGCCGATTCGAAAACCAATCTCCTGTATCCTTTCCGGTACAGGTTTACCTGTGATCACTTCAACGAAATAATACAGCAGGTGTCCGCCGTCTAATACCGGCAGCGGAATTAAATTCATTAAACCCAAATTGACACTGATTAAAGCTAAAAATCCCAGAAAATACTCTATGCCGTAATCGGCACTCATACCCGCCCCTTTTGCTATCGCAACAGGGCCGCTAAGGTTTTTAACCGAAATATCACCTGTGACTAGTTTTACCAGAGTATCAAAAGTCAGTTTTGTTAACTGCCCTGTTTTTTCAATACCTTTAGTGAAAGCCTGCCACGGACCATATTGTAGTTTTACCCGGTACTCTTCCGGAAAGGCCTCAACTACCGGTGAAAGACCTATATAGCCCTGAGCAGTGCCGGACTGCGTTTTACGCGCATCAGGTGTTAGAATAACTGTCTGCGCTATTGTGCCTCTTTCGATATCAAGTTTCAGTACCTGATCAGCATTTTGCTGGATCAGTTCAACAAATTCCTGCCAGCTGCTTAATTTAACACCGTCAATCGCGATTAATTTATCGCCCTCAGCCAGTCCTGCTTTTTCTGCAGCCCCGCCTTGTGCAACAGCAGCAACCTCAAGAAAGGCCTGCGGTGAAAAAGGAATTAATCCCAGGCTGGTTATTATCGACTCTTTTTTCGGATCAAATGTCCAATTCTGCAGTGAGACCGTAAAAGTTTTTGTTGGTTCAAAGGCGAAGTCTATTTTATTAGCAGTTAGAGGTTTAATCGTGATATCAAACGCAGTTTCACCTATCTGACTTACCAGAGCAAGATTAAGTGCTTCCCAGTCTCCGACCTGCTGCTTATTGACGGCCGTAACCAGATAGCGGCTCTCGCTTTCAATAACACTCATGGGACTGTTCGCCACAGTATCACTGATAACCGGCTTGGCGCTGTTAACACCAATCATATACATAAAGAAAAAGGCAATCACAGCCAGAAGGAAGTTAGCCAGCGGGCCGGCGGAAACAATAGCAATACGCTGCCAGACTGTTTTTTTATCAAAAGCAAATGCCTGCTCCGAGGGCGGAATATTTTCAACCCGTCCGTCAAGCATTTTCACATAACCGCCAAGGGGGACGGCGGCAACTGCAAATTCGGTGCCGTGCTTATCAATACGCTTAAACAGCACTTTACCAAAGCCGATTGAAAAGCGGTGTACTTTTACACCGCAGCGCCTGGCAACCCAGAAATGACCATACTCATGAATCGCTACTAAAATGCTTAATGCAATAACAAATGCACCTAAGTTCCACAAAGCACTCAGCATAAACTTTCTCGATTAATTATCTGCAAAGCACACTGCCTTGCCTGTTTATCAATTTCTAACAGGTGAGCAATTGAGTCAATCTGAACTGCGCCGCTTTTATTTAAAACGCGTTCGACAAGCTGTGCTATCTGGGTAAATTTAATTTTGTTATTTAAAAAAGCTTCAACAGCTATTTCATTAGCCGCATTTAATGTAGTGGTCGCATGCTGCCCCGCATAACAGGCATCAATCGCTAATTTTAAACAGGGATAGCGCTGATAATCGGGCTCACAGAAACTAAAATCCGGGCTGGAGAAAAAATCTAAAAAACCAGCACCGCTTTCGATCCGCTGCGCCCCGCCCATCACGTGCGCAATCGGAATACGCATATCCGGATTGCCCATCTGCGCGATCACACTGCCGTCTTTATACTGCACCATAGAGTGGATTACAGACTGCGGATGTATAATCACCTGCAGCTGTTCTTGAGAAGCGTTAAATAACCAGCGCGCTTCAATATATTCAAGGCCCTTATTCATCATAGTGGCGGAATCAATGGATATCTTCTGTCCCATTGACCAGTTGGGGTGTTTAACGGCCTGTGCAGGCGTAATCTCAGCAAATGAGTCAAGTGCTCTATTTAAAAAAGGACCGCCGGAGCCGGTAAGCAGTATTTTAGCAACTCCTTCGCCCTCCAGATCACATGCACCAATGCTGTTCTGCAGGTTTGCCGACAGAGCCTGATAAATGGCGTTATGTTCACTGTCAACCGGCCAGAGCTTACTGCCCGATTCAGCAGCCGCATCCATTAACAAGGCACCGGACATGACCAGTGATTCTTTGTTTGCCAGGAAGATCTCTTTACCGGCATTAACCGCCGCCAGCGTTGTTTTTAATCCGGCGCCGCCGACAATAGCCGCCATAACCGAGTCAACTTCACTGCTTGCCAGCAGCTGCAGTAACAACTCTTCATTATCAACAACAGTGCATGGCAGATTAGCCTGCTGCAGCAGAGCAGACAAAGCAGAACCAGCGGCTGCATCGCTCATCGATACATATAAAGGAGAAAACTCCCGGCACAGGGCAAACATTTTATCAACACTAGAAGCTGCAGCTAACAAAGTGATCTGATATAAATCCGGATTTGCTCTGCACACACTAAGCGTGCTTGCTCCTATTGAACCTGTTGCGCCTAAAACAGCTAACTTTTTCATTTATTAAACAAGCCAAATAAGATAGATAAGAGCGAAAACAGGTACAGCAGCCGTTAGACTGTCAATTCGGTCTAATATGCCGCCATGCCCGGGTAGAAGATTACCGCTGTCTTTTAAACCAGCTTCACGCTTGAAAATGCTTTCATTCAAGTCACCTAGCGCCGACACCACATTGGTTAACAATGCACCAATAAAGAAGAAAGCCATTTTATCTGCTGGAATGGCAAAATAAATTGAACCTAGCAGTGCTACCAGCATTGAGCTCACTAATCCGCCCAAAAAACCTTCAACAGTTTTTCCCGGACTGACACTTGGTGCTAACTTGTGTTTACCAAGTTTCTTGCCGCAGAAATAGGCGCCGGTATCTGCGGCCCAGACCATCAGAAAGACAAACATTAACAGTTCTGCACCGTAATAAAAATCATGGTGCATATTGACCGAGCGTAATAACACCATTCCCCAGAAAAACGGTACTAGAGTCAATAAACCAAACAGACTTTTTACTAATTTATTGTTAGTCCAGGCTGATGATGTTTTCGGGTAGCTGATCACCATTAACAGTGCCAGGCACCACCACACAGCAGTAACAATCAAGCCGTTAATTAACACGGAATTAGCGATACCTTTTATCCAGACCTGCTCTATGGGCATAAATACTAATGTAACCCCAAGCACTAAGCCGAATAGATAAAGAATCAGGCTGGAAGGTTTGCTGTCAACAAATGCTCCCCATTCCTTGCTGGCTAATAAATAAATAGCAGCACAAAAGAGCATGAAAAATTTAAGCGGTAAGAAAAAAATGCCCGCAATTACCAGAGGAGCTAAAATCAAAGCGGTTATTATTCGTTGTTTCACAGAGACATCCTGTTAAATTCGGTTACGGTATTCATGCGGCTAAGATGACTTTGAGCTGACTTGTTCGCTGGTTTTGCCAAAACGACGCTCTTTTCCGGAAAACACATCTAGTGCGCTCTGAAAAGCTGATGCATCAAAATCCGGCCACAATATGTCGGTAAAATACAGTTCCGCGTAGGCCAGCTGCCATAATAAGAAATTACTGATACGCTGATCACCACCGGTCCGGATCATCAGGTCCACAGCCGGCAGTGCATCTAACGAGACAGCTTTGGCTAACACTTTTTCATCAATATCATCTGCGTCTAATTCACCACTTGCGGCTAATTTAGCTAATTTCCTGGCTGCTTGAGTTATATCCCAGCGTCCGCCGTAATTTGCGGCAACATTAAGTACCAGCCCGGTATTGCTTTCCGTAGCTTTTTCCGCTTCTAAAACTTTTTTCTGCAGGCGCTCACTAAAACCGCTTAATTCACCAATAATTTTTAATTTAATATTGTTTTTATTTAATTTCTTTATTTCACTTTTTAATACGGTAAAAAACAGTTCCATCAGCATACTGACTTCTTTTGCCGGACGCTGCCAGTTTTCACTGCTGAAAGCGAAGATGGTTAATGCTTGAATATTGCTGTCGCTGGCAAAAGTAATCGCTTTACGTAAAGCTCTAACGCCATGCTTATGTCCAAAGACACGGTGCTTTCCTTTGCTTTCAGCCCAGCGCCCGTTACCATCCATAATGATAGCGACATGCCTGGGTAATTTTAAACTTTCATTTAACGTTATCACAATCGACCCTGAGAAATATGACTAACAGAAAGCAGCGCACCAGTAATCAGGTGCGCTGATTTTTATACTATTAAACTTCTAACAGCTCTTTTTCTTTTACCGCAAGAATGTCATCAATTTGTTTGATGCTTTCATTGGTAACTTTTTGAACAAGCTCTTCACCTGAACGCTGCTCATCTTCGCTGATATCTTTATCTTTTTCTAGCGTTTTCAAGTCACCATTTGCATCACGGCGAATATTACGGATAGCAACGCGGCTGTTTTCCGCTTCACCACGAACCACTTTAATCAGATCTTTACGACGCTCTTCCGTTAACGGAGGCAGCGGAATACGGATAACTGTACCGGCAGACATAGGGTTTAATCCCAGGTTTGAGCCCATAATCGCTTTCTCTACAGCCTGGATCAATGACGCATCAAAAACAGTCACGGTTAATGTACGCGAGTCTTCCGTTGATACATTACCCACTTGACGAAGCGGAGTATTACTTCCGTAATACGGCACCATAATACCGTCTAACAGGCTTGGATGCGCTCGACCAGTACGCACTTTTGCAAGCTGGCTTTTAAAAGATTCAATGCTTTTACCCATACGAGTCTGAGCATCATTTTTTACTTCATTGATCATAACAATTCCCTTAATTTTTTACGTTTTTAAGTTTTTATTTAACTTCACTGCAGTGTGTAATCGTTGTGCCTTCATTGTCGCCAAGTACAACACGACTTAAAGCACCGGGTTTATTCATGTTAAATACGCGAATCGGTAAACTGTGGTCACGTGCTAATGTAAATGCGGCTAAATCCATAACCTGCAGCTCTTTTTCCAATACAACCTGGTAATCAATCTCGCTGTATAATTTTGCATCAGGATTTTTCACCGGATCAGCATCATATACGCCGTCAACTTTAGTACCTTTTAATACTGCATCAGCTTCAATTTCAATACCGCGCAGGCAGGCTGCAGAATCGGTGGTAAAAAACGGATTACCGGTACCCGCAGAAAAAATAACCACAGTACCAAGTTTTAGATGCTTAATTGCTTCTGCCCAGTTGTAGTCATCACAAACACCGTTTAACGGAATTGCCGACATTAAACGCGAGTTAACATGTGAACGATGCAGTGCATCACGCATTGCCAGACCGTTCATTACTGTTGCCAGCATACCCATATGATCACCGACAACACGGTTCATACCTGCTTCAGCCAGACCTGCTCCACGAAAGATATTACCGCCGCCGATAACTAAACCAACCTGAACACCCGCTTCAATTAGTGACTTGATTTCCAGCGCCATACGATCCAGCACTTTAGGGTCAATACCAAATCCCTCTTCACCGACGAGGGCTTCTCCACTTAATTTTAATAAAATACGACGATATGCAGATTTAGGATTCGTGCTCATAATGTTCTTTCCTCAAAGTGGAGTTAATACCGATTACATTAACAAACTGCCTGTTTTTAAAACGATCCGACACTCAAATCGAACAGATTTAAAGCAGTTTGTTAATAAAATCGCTATATTCTTAATATAAAAGAACCGCAGTCTCAGCCGCGGTTCTTTTAAGACAACAAGCAGAACTCATTGTTTATTAAGATGATTATTTAGCAGAAGCAGCCATTGTTGCAGCAACTTCAGCAGCGAAATCTTCTTCTACTTTTTCAATACCTTCACCAACTTCTAAGCGGATGAAAGATTCAACGTCAGCACCAGCATCTTTAAGAAGCTTAGCAACTTTCATTGAAGGATCTTTAATGAACGCTTGACCAGTAAGGCTCACTTCACCAGTGAATTTAGCCATACGACCAGAAACCATTTTTTCAGCGATTGCTTCAGGCTTGCCGCTTTCAATTGCAATAGCAAGTTGAATTTCTTTCTCTTTAGCAACAACTTCAGCAGGTACGTCTTCAGGATTAACGTATGTTGGTGCAGCTGCAGCAATGTGCATTGCGATATCTTTAGAAAGGTCAGCATCGCCGCCTTTAAGTACAGATACAACACCAATTTTACCACTGTGTACGTAAGCGCCAAGGTTGTCACCTTCAACGATTTGTAAACGACGTACAGAGATGTTTTCGCCGATTTTAGCAACTAGAGCAGCACGAGCACCTTCAACTGTATCAGCATCGTATGCTAATTCAGCTAACGCTTCTACGCTATCTACTTTGTTTGCTAATGCGATATCTGCAACTTTATTTGCGAATGCAAGGAAGCTTTTATCCATTGCAACGAAATCAGTTTCACAGTTTACTTCTGCGATAAGAGCAACAGTACCAGCAGTTTTAGCCAGGATAACACCTTCAGCTGCAACACGGCCTGCTTTCTTAGCTGCTTTTACAGCACCAGATTTACGCATATTTTCAATTGCAAGCTCGATGTCGCCATCTGCTTCAACTAATGCTTTTTTACAATCCATCATACCCGCAGCTGTGCGGTCACGAAGTTCTTTAACTTGCTTAGCTGTAATAGCCATTGTCGAATTCCTATTATTTTCAATTAAAAAGGGGGTCATTAAGACCCCCGATAATCAGTCAGAGACCGATTAATAAGAGCTTTTTAGCTTAGAAGAGCTTATTTTTCAGCAACTTCTTCAACAAAACCGTCTTGCTCAGCTTGTACGATAACATCCTGCTCACGACCTTCTTTAACAGTCAGAGAAGCTGCATCTAAGTACAATTTGATTGCACGGATAGCATCATCATTACCAGGAACAACGAAATCGATGTTGTCTGGGCATGAGTTAGTATCAACAACAGCGATAACTGGAATACCCAGGTTATTCGCTTCTTTAATTGCAATGTGCTCGTGATCTGCATCGATTACGAAGATTACATCAGGGATACCGCCCATGTTTTTGATACCACCAAGCGTTTTTTCAAGTTTGATTAACTCACGAGAACGCATAAGCGCTTCTTTTTTAGTTAACTTGTCAAAAGTACCGTCTTGGCTTTGAACTTCAAGGTCTTTCAAACGTTTGATCGATTGACGAACTGTTTTCCAGTTAGTCAACATACCACCTAACCAGCGGTGATCAACGTAGAACTGATCACAGCTTTCAGCTGCTTCTTTAACTGCTTCAGAAGCTGCACGTTTAGTACCAACAAATAATACTTTACCTTTTTTAGCTGCTTTTGCTTCTAAAAAGTTAAGTGCTTTGTTGAACATTGGAACAGTCTGCTCAAGGTTAATGATATGAACTTTATTACGAGCACCGAAAATGAAAGGTTTCATTTTTGGGTTCCAGTAACGAGTTTGGTGACCGAAGTGAACGCCAGCTTGCAGCATATCGCGCATTGATACATTTGCCATTAGAATTTCCTCTTAGGGGGTTAGGCCTCCACACATCCCATACACTCGACCCAGTACTCAAACAACTTGAATAAAAGGCACCCCGAGTTACGTGTCGATGCGTGTGTGTTATTTTAAGTACGCCTCTAAATGTCATTGTTCAGCAGGTGAACAGTGTCAAAAAAAGAACGTATCAGTTAAGTGAGTTTTGTGACAACTAACTGCAGTTACAAACTCGATGCGCTTTATATCACACTCTGTGGTTCAACTCAATAATTCCTGTGTTAAAGTTATACGATTTCTATCTCTCTTAATATCCCCCTGTACAGGCTATTCCACAGCATAAACAGGGCTTAAAGGCAGTAAACTTAACTAGCTTCGTTACCATTATTTCTTTATAGTTAGCGCTTAATTATTCATGTAACAAAATAGAGATAAAACAGATGGCAGCAATCATAAAAACGGCAGAAGAAATCGAAAAAATGCGTATCGCAGGCCAGTTAGCCGCGGATGTACTGACGATGATCGAACCTTTTATCCAGAAAGGTACAACGACCAATGAGCTGAACCGCCTCTGCCATGAGATGATTGTTAATGAACAACAGGCAGTACCGGCGCCGCTGAATTATCACGGTTTTCCAAAATCAATCTGTACTTCATTAAACTACGTTGTCTGTCACGGTATTCCTAATGATAAACCACTCAAAGACGGCGATATTATTAATGTTGATATTACGGTAATTAAAGACGGCTACCACGGTGACACATCAAAAATGTTTATGGTCGGCAAACCTTCTATTTTAGCTGAGCGTTTATCTCGTGTTGCACAGGAATGTTTATATATAGGCATCAACTTAGTAAAACCGGGGGCCCGTTTAGGTGATATCGGCGCGGCAATTCAGAAACATGCAGAGAAAAGCAGCTATTCAGTAGTCCGCGAATACTGCGGTCACGGCATCGGCGCACAATTCCATGAAGAACCGCAGGTTTTACATTACGGTAAAGCCGGAACCGGTGAAACTTTAAAAGCCGGCCAGTGTTTTACTATTGAACCTATGATCAATGCCGGCAAGAAAAACTGTAAAGTACTCAAAGATGAGTGGACAGTAGTTACTAAAGACAAAAAGCTGTCTGCACAGTGGGAACATACATTACTGGTTACCGAAAACGGCGTTGAGATTTTAACCCTGCGCCCGGAAGAAACAATAGAACGCTTTATCAGTCACGATTAATCTCTCTACGCCTCTATTAAAAAATAGAGGCGTCATCATACCTGTACGAGGTTTAAATGAATTTCGAAAAGCTCTCCCCAGTAAATATTCATAAAGATAACCTCACTATCAGTTATCTGAAAAATCATCTTAAACAGTTTCAGGAATGGCAGGTTGACTGCTTTAAAGCCCGCCATAAAATCACCACGATAATTACCCAGCGGGCACGTTATATTGATGAACTGCTGGCACGTTTGTGGGATTCCATCGGCTTAAATGAAAATTACGATCTCAGCCTTATTGCTGTCGGCGGTTACGGGCGCGGTGAACTGCACCCTAAATCTGATATTGATCTGCTTATTCTTTCACAAAGCGGCTTCAGTAAAGAGTCAGAAGAAAAAATAAGTGCATTTATCACCCTGCTCTGGGATCTTAAACTTGATATCGGTAACAGCGTACGCACCCTGCATGACTGCTATCAACAGGGTAAAGCCGATATCACAGTTGCCACCAGCATGATTGAAGCCCGATATATCATAGGTAACCGCAATACCTATGAAAAACTGCTGCAGCTGGTTGAAGGAAAGGATTTCTGGCCGGCAGACGAGTTTTTTACGGTCAAAAAAGAGGAACAGAAGCAGCGTCATACAAACTGCCGTGGTGATGGTTACAGTCTTGAACCGGATCTTAAAAACGGCTGCGGCGGCATGCGTGATATTCAGACTATCGCCTGGGTGTCAAAACGTCATTTCGGCGCACACAGTTTATTAGATTTAACCACCTACAATTACATTACTCAGGGAGAGTACCGGGAGCTGGTTGACTGTCAGACTTCGCTGTGGACAATCCGTTTTGCCCTGCATACAGTAACCAGCCGGCCTGATAACCGCCTTTTATTTGATTACCAGAATGAAGTGGCGGCATTATTAGGTTACAGCGGCCAGGGGAATCAGGCTGTTGAGCAGATGATGAAAGCCTTTTATCAAACCATTCACCGGGTCAAAGAGCTTAATGAGATGCTCCTGCAGTATTTTGATGAAGCTATTTTAGGCAACATCGCACAGCACATTGAATATATCGATGAGCACTTTCAGCTGCGTGATAATATGATTGAATTAAAAACCGGCAGCCTGTTCAGTGATCAGCCGGAATCGATTTTACAGCTGTTTCTGCACATCGCTAAAGATCCGCGCATCAAGGGTATTTACTCTCCAACATTACGTGAACTGCGCGAAGCAAGGCGCTGCCTGACCCACTGGCTGCAGAATATTCCTGAGTGTCGGAAAATTTTTCTGCATATCATCAAGCACCCTAGAGGCATGGGCCTGGCTTTCACTTTAATGTATGAATACGGGGTGTTAGCGGCTTATATTCCGCAGTGGAGCCGAATTGTCGGACAGATGCAGTTTGATCTGTTTCACGCCTACACGGTTGATGAACACAGCCATAAACTAGTTCAACATATTTACAACTACCCTAAAACTAAAGAATATCATCCGCTGGCCAACGAAATTTACAGCTATTTAGAACAGCCGGAACTGCTGTTTTTAGCCGCTATTTTTCATGATATCGCTAAAGGCCAGAAAGGAGACCATTCCCTCCTAGGCGCAGTTGATGCACAGGCTTTTTGTCAGTTACACGGTTTAAGCCGCTATGAAAGTAAAATTGTTTCCTGGTTAGTTAAACATCACCTGACCATGTCGGTCACAGCGCAGCGCAGAGATATCAGCGATCCGCGCGTGATCATTGAATTTGCAAAACTGGTGCGTGATGAAAAACACCTGAATTTATTATACTGTTTAACCGTTGCCGATATCTGTGCAACCAATGAAGAGACCTGGAACAGCTGGAAAGGCGCACTGTTACGCGACTTGTATTACAGCACCTTAAAAATGCTCCGGCGCGGACTGGAAAATCCTCCCGATATCCGAGATCGTATTCGCGATCGGCAGCGTAAAACACTTGGTCTGTTACTGGAAGCCGGTATTACTGAAGAGCAGGTAAAACCTTTATGGAAACGCTTTAAACTCAACTATTTTTTCCGTTACCACTCGGCACAGATCGTCTGGCACACAGTTAACCTGCTGAAACATGACGACCACAGCCGCCCGATGATTTTAATCAGTGATCAGAATGAACGCGGTGCAACGGAAGTTTTTGTCTACCATAAAGATATGCCGGCACTGTTTTCTTCCGTGGTCACGGAGATCGACAATAAAAAACTCAGTGTGCACGATGCCAAAATCCTCTCCAGCCGTGATTACTTTTCACTCAGTACCTTTACTGTTTTGGAGCAGGACGGTGAACATATTGATCCGGATAAAATTCAGCGTTTAAAAAAAGCGGTGGAAATGGCCCTGCTGGCGCCGGAGAAAGTTAATATGCAGCAGACCCGTCTGCCCAGGGTTAAACGTCAGTTTAAATTTGAACCTGAAGTGACTTTTTTACCAACCCGCCGTAAACGCACGCAGATTGAAGTGGTCGCCTTTGATGCGCCGGGCATTCTGGCCAATATCGGCGAGGTATTCCGCAGCAGTGGCCTGGTGTTAGATACCGCTAAAATAACCACCATTGGTGAACGAGCAGAGGATCTGTTTATTGTGTCAACCGAAGAGGGAAATGCACTAACCGAGCAGCAGGAAGAGAACTTAAAAGCTCACTTAATTGCAGAATTAAGTCCTGAAGGCTGACTGTTCTATTTCATAAGCTTCGAAAGAAGCTTTATTAAGCACTATTTAGCTTAACGAGGGTCTTTTAATTTCCACTTACTTCTTTAATTCAATAAAATTAAGTGGAAATTTCATAGTCAAATCACTCAAAGGCAAAAATGCCAAATTCACTTTGAAATTAGACCTAAACAGATGAACCCATCATGATAGTCAAAGTTGTTTGAAGCATCATAACTTTTATGTTCTATTGTAAAATCTTCAATCCAATGCTGTTGAATGTAATCAATAAAGCCTTGATAGCCGTTAAAAAATTCTTGCCCGTAACGCTGCTCTTTTAAAAATGCAGTGGAGAAAATAACCAGCCCATTTTCAGCTAATAACGACTTAACATTTTGTTTTACTTCTGGCATGGCGTGCATAATGTACCACAACACTTGATTGAGAATAACACAATCAAACTTACCAACAGTTTCAGCTGCTTGTATTGGCTGACAAATATCGAGTTGAAAGAAATGTAAGTGAGGATAATTTAATGTCGCTTTATCTACTGCGGTTTGACTGATATCTGCACCACTACAGCCTCTATGGATAAGCTTTGCTAATTGACTTGTGCTGTGTCCAACACCACAACCAACCTCAAGTACGCGTTGAAACGAATATTGATTTATATAGTCAGCAATTTTTTGTCGCGAATACTTGTAATAAGCAGCAATATCAGAGCTCCCCCCCGATTGTTGCCATGGATCATCTTCAGCCTGATAAAAACCTTCAAAATCGCCAATAAATTTTAGCTCTCCTTGTTCATTTTCCTGAAAAATGTAATCCTTAGAACGTGCGCTCATTAGATGATTCCTTGCTGATGCCATTCAAATAAGCATTCTTGATAAGCCTTAATAACCTTATCGATCACCTTAGATGAATGGGTAGAAGAGATAAAGTTAATACGATTACCACCAATATACACTGCCCGCTTTTTTAATAGCAGGTAAAACTCAGCCTGTTTATCCCAAGAGACTTCATGAGTATCTCTTTCGCGTCTTGAAGCAATATGACGTTTACAAAACACTAAACGCGATAAAGAGGCAACCCCCATCATATGAGCATTAATATTATGCAGTTGACAGAATTGATTAATCTCTTGCCGCAACCTCTGCCCTGCTAGATTAATTTGTTGGTATATCTCAGGGTGATTAAGCAGATAATTAATCAGAGTTAGCCCGGCAGTTAAAGACAGTGGGTTCGCTGAAAAAGTCCCACCCATAAATAATGGGGCATTGCGAATACAGTCCATGATATCTTTTTTACCCGCCACAATACCAATAGGTAAACCGCCACCTAATGTTTTTCCATAAGTGGCAATATCGGCTGTTATATTAAAGTAGGATTGACCACCACCTACAGCTAAACGTCCCCCCGTTATTACCTCATCAAAACCTAATAAAATATTGTTCTCATTACAGACATTACGCAGACTATGTAAGAAACCACTAATATCATCTCGCGGGTTAGAACCTTGAACAGGCTCAATAAACACCATTGCAATATCGTTGGCATGCTCTTTAATTAACTTGACAGCAGCTTGGTGGTTATAAGGAAGTAACAATAAGTGTTCGAGTAACTCCACAGGCGTTCCTGCAGACTTTAAAGCTGCTCGAGGAGAATCTAATGGGGATTGATAATCTTCTTCAATCAATAAAAAATCGTGCGAGCCATGCCAACAACCACTAAATACGGCTATCTTTTTTTTCCCGGTATAAGCTTTTGCAATGCGAATAGCACGCATCGTCGCTTCGGAGCCCGTACTGCAAAAAATAAAGTCTTGGTAAGGTGTTACAGATTGACTCAATAGATTTGCATACTCGTGCGCGAGTGGTGTCGGTGCGGTATATAAGCTGCCTAATGATAACTGCTGCTGTAGAGCCTGCTGTATTTCTGGCTGAGCATGCCCTAATATTGCAGAGCCACCCGCCATCGCCATATCAATATACTGTTTGCCATCCTGGTCATATAAATAACAGCGCTCCGCCTTGCTAACATAAAAGCCTTGCAGGTCATTTTGATAACCTTCATTTAAAACTTGTATCGTCATTTATTCAGACTCCACAATTTTAATATTAATTTGCTTGTCAGCATAATAATCATCCCATAATAGGGCCTGCTTTTTACCGTGTAACGTACCTGTCGCATTACATTGATTACAAGGGGGCAGGTCTCTTTTTCCCGCATGTAAATGACTTCGATAACGTTTCAATAATTTTGACTGCCATACCTCAACTAAGCTATTAAAACTTAAGTTTCCGCTTTTAATTCGTCGATTCCAGTCTTGGGTGCACAACATCACATCACCATTCCAATCCACCATCATCATATAATCGGGGTAATAACAAGGATGATGATGTAACTTTTCAACCTTCTCTCCAAACGATAGCACCCCTGCGCGATTGGTTAACTTTAATCCGTACTCCTCACTTTCGCCATACCAGCGGTCACGTAGGATATAACTATCTAAAGGTGCGTTAGCCTGCGAAAAAAGGTGCTTGTAATGATCGATTTGTTCTGGGCCGTCGTACATACTGACAACAATTTTACCTACTCCAGCATCAAGTAACTGTTGTATTTTTCTTTTGTTCAATGGATCACCATTGGTAGTGATCTCTGTATTACAAACCGCTGAAAATACACTGACCATATCTACAATATGCTTACTTAAAAGTGGCTCACCATAACCGGCAAGCATGACCGTACCTTGATAATTTATCGCTTTTAATTCATCTGCCAGTTTTTGATAAAGCATCGGCGGCATAACATGGGGCTGATTAGGTGCTTTACTTGGATCAGTTTTAGGGCAAAATACGCAGCTGCGATTGCAGGTATCAATTGGGCTCAACTCCAGCCAGTTAAACAAAGGAAACCCCTGTTCACTCAGCTGTACATCCTCATCCACTAAGCGGCTCACTCGAGCTAAATTTTTCTCAATCGTTTTATGCATGAGCCATCCTTATACTTAATTTGGCTTTCTAGCGACTAAAATACAAAATCCCGTATCCTCATCAGTCAAAGGGACAAATTTAGTTTCTTTTTGATGATAGAAATGCAGCACATAATCTGGTAATAATGTTTTAAACATAGCCAATAATTCAGCTTTAGGCTGCTCGTTAATATGATACGGGTTGGTTATATATGGCTGACCATTTCTATAGCGCAGCATAGGTGAAGAGGCAACAACCATGCCGCCTGGCTTTAGAAATTTGTCAATATTACTTAGATATTGTCGGCAAACGTCATTAGGTACGTGCTCTAATGTTTCAAGCGATACAACCGCATCAAAGCTATTCGCGGCAAAGTCTATTTGGCTGATATCACGGCAGATAAAATCAATATTATCACTTCGATACTTATCCCGGGCATGTCGAATCGCTTTATCACAAAGATCCACACTGGTTACTTTTAAACGATTATCTGCAAGTAACTTAGAACCATAACCGGAACCACAGGCACAATCTAACACTTTTTTATCAGGTTCAATAAACTGGGCTGCAAAGTGGTAACGTGCAAGATGCCGGTTTTCATTCTCCGTTAATTGTGTCTCGTTTAAATCAATAAACAGTTGTTCAGGTGACATCTCATTAGCAACAGAGTGATAATCTAGGTAGCCAAGCACTTGCAGCTGCTCATCGACAACCGGCAGCTGATTAATTTTCAGCTCGGTCATTAACCTAAAGGCATCTGATACAAGGGCATTTTCTTGGATTGATTGCGGAGAGGCAGTCATAATCTCCTCAACTTTACTATTTTGAGAGTAATTTTTAAGGTGGCGGCGTAAATCTCCATCAGTTAAAATACCTGACAGATGCCTTCCTTCACATACGATAACGCAGCCACCTTGAATCATGGCATCACAGTCAATTATATTTTGTAACCTAGTAGAAGGAGCTACCAACATATTTTTTACTGGTTTTAACATTAAGCTTTTAACTAACATTACGGCGACACTACCTATAATATATGAATGTATTTATTCAATTTTTTAAGCCTACAGTTATCTAAGCGATTCTATAATTGTATAGTAAATAACTTATTTAATAATAAGTTATTATATGTTTAAGTAAATATTATATAGTGTAGTGACTCAAGGTTTTTATAAATATCGTAAACAGAGAGCCGATTAATGACCCCCAAACGTATTCAAAAGAAAATTCAACAAGCTGCTGAGTTAAATAAAAAAAAACAATACGGCAAAGCAAAATCACTGTGCCAAGAAATTGTCAATAAACACCAAGATATTGCCATTGCCTGGAAATTATTAGCAACCAATGCTTGTTGTTTAGAGCAGTGGCCAGAGGCTATTAATGCGATAAAAAAAGCGATTAATTTAGGTGATAATGAGCTCACCACATTCCGGTTTTTGGCGACCTGCTATTTAGAATCTCAACAATATTTACTTGCAGAACAATTGCTCAGTGAGCTATTTAATAAAACAAAAGACAGCGGGTTACTCGTTGATCTGAGTTTAAATTTACAACGGATGGGAGAGCTTAAGCAAGCCAAACAAATTTATAATAACCTGCTTAGCCTCGATCCTAATAATGCCAAATTAAGGCTAAATACAGCCATCTTAATGCTTACTGAGCAGCCCTATGGTGAAGAATGGCATAACTATAGCTATCGTCATTTTTTACCCGGAGCCTCTCGTATCCCTGAGAATGTAGCCCCTATTTGGCGAGGTGAACCACTACAAGGTAAAAACATTCTGATTTGGCAAGAGCAAGGCATTGCCGACCAAATAATTTTTACGCGGACCTTTCCATTGGTTGCCGAAAACGCTAAAAACGTCACAGTGGTTGGGGAGCCAAGATTAACAAGCCTACTACAAAGCAGTTTCCCTGAAGTCAAGTTTGTTGAAATGAGAAATAGGGATTTCAGTAAATTCGTAGATCAACAATTTGACTATCAAATATTAGCAGGCGATCTTCCTAAGTACTATTTAAGCAATGCACAATCATTAGCTTCATCATATCGAAAGCTTAGCTCTCCTAAAACACTGAGCAAAGACCTACAAGCACAGCTCCCGAGTTCATTAAAAGTTGGTATCTCATGGTTTGGTGGGAGTGCAGATGCTAAAACAGTAAATCGTTGGTCATTACCGATAGAGGCTCTCACGGCTTTAATAGCAGAAACGGGTGCGAACTACTTTAGTTTACAATATGGCAGCTATAAATCTCAGCTAAAAGAACTCAGTAAACAGGGGCTGCAGATCAGCGAATTAAAGGGATATAGTGCAGGTGGCAACTTTGCAGACTATGCTGCATTAATTGAAAACATGGATATTATAGTTGCAGTTGATAACTCAGCGGCAGTTTTAGCAGCGGCTTTAGGCAAGGAAGTGTGGGTATTACATCCAGCAGATCCTTTTTGGGTCTGGGGAATAAATGCAGATCAAAAATGGTACCCAGATACACGACATTTTGTCAAACCTTGGAATGTTGATTGGCAGTCTTTTATTGAAAATGAAGTTCAACCAGCTTTAAGCGCTAGACTAACCGAACTTGAAAGAAATGGCCCCCAAAAATCGGACACGACCTTAAGTGATTAATCTGTTTTAATAACTAGCATCACAACTGGAGCAGACAATGACTAGAAAACGCAGAAACCACTCACCAGAACTTAAAAGCTCACTTAATTGCAGAGCTAAGCCCGGATCAATAAAGCCCTAGACTGCCCGAATTACTATTCAGGCAGTCTAGGGCTTTATGCAAAGCAGTTAGCTTTCAAAAACCACAAAATCATGGCTTAACACTTTTAATGAGACCCTGTCGCCGATATTAAACTGCATGCTGTTATGCAGGTGATTACTGTGTTTAACAATATAGATTTTATTTAAGTAACTCACCGTTATCTGCTGGTATGCTCCTAAAAATTCAACCTCCAGCACCTCTGCTGAGCTCTGTTGATCAAGCTCAATAACAATCTGCTCCGGTCTTAATAACAAACTTAACTCTTGATCTTTTTTATGCCTAATAAGAGTATTACTGGTTAATAAACCTAAATCGGACTGATAGGAGTAATCGTCGTTAACCGATACATTCAGGTAATTGCTCTGCCCCATAAAATCAGCAACATACATCGATTTAGGGCGCTGATACAGAACCTGAGCACTGTCTATCTGCACAATTTTTCCGGCCTGCATCAAAGCAATTTTATCAGCAAAAGCAAAACCTTCCTCTTTTGAGTGGGTAACAAACAAGGCACTCATAGAGCGCGCTTTAAGCAGGCTGCGGATCTCTCTAATCAGCTGAAAACGCACATGATGATCCAGGTTGGAAAAAGGCTCATCTAAAAGCATTAAGTCAGGCTGATAAGCTAACGCCCTGGCAATAGCGATACGCTGCTGCTGTCCGCCGGAAAGCTGATGAGGAAACCGCTCAGCATAATCACTTAACTGCACCAGACTCAGCACGTCGTTAACACGTTCTTTCTTCTCTAAAGCAGTGAGCTTATTCAAAGAAAATGCAACATTATCAAAAACATTAAGGTGCGGGAAAAGTGCATAATCCTGAAAAATTAAACCTACTTTTCTTTTTTCAGGGGTAATATTAATGCCGGAGTCATTAACCGTTTTGCCGTTAATTTCGATAGACCCAGAAAGCCGCTTCTGCAGTCCGGCAACCGCTCTTAAAAGGGTTGTTTTACCGCAGCCGCTTTCGCCCAGCAGACAAACAATTTCATTTTTTTCGAGTTTTAGATCTAATAAATTAAGTACCTGGTTGTGCTGATAAAAACAACTTAATTGTTTAACAAGTAACGCACACATTAAGAGGCTTTCTCCAATAAACGGTTAACAACAATAAAAGGAACAAGTCCCATTAATACAATCAGCAGGGCCGGAAGAGCCGCGTACTCTATCATCTCATCTGAAACAAACTGATAAACATAGGTTGCTAAGGTTTCAAAATTGAACGGGCGTAATAACAAGGCTGTCGGCAGCTCTTTCATTGCTTCGATAAACACTAAAATAAACGCGCTCAGCAGCCCTTTTTTAATCAAAGGTAAGTTTACCCGGCGAATAGTTTGTGAGGCATTCTGTCCAAGCGTACGCGATGCTAAATCCAAAGAGGGGGAAACCTGCGCTAAACTACTGTCAATACTGCCGACAGCAATTGCGCTAAAGCGCACCAGATAACCCGTCACTAAAATAAACAGTGTCCCCGAGAAGAGCAGGCCGACACGAGAAAACCCAAACTCAACAAGTAACTGGTTTAACCATAAGTCAATATTCGTAAAAGGAATAAGCACGCCGATTGCAACAACAGTGCCCGGTACAGCATAACCTAATGATGTGAAGCGTATGCAGGTTTTAGCCAAAGGGCCGGGAGATAAGCGCTGATAAAAATTAACGATTAAAGCCACCAGCAGTGCTAAAAATGCAACGATAACCGCAAGCCATAGGCTGTTAACTGTATACTGCCATAATGACTCGTTCAGCGATTCACTGAAATAGTGAAACGCATAATAAAAAAGCACACACAGAGGCAGAATAAACGCAGCGAAAAGCAGCCCCCAGGAAAAACTAAGAGCCCCCCATTTTTTCCAGCCCTGTAATACAAAGCGCAGCTCAGTATGTGTTGCACCGCTGCGCTGATAAATTTTCTGCTTACGGCGGCTGTAATTTTCCAGAGTAATTAGTATCACCAGTCCCAGAAGCATAAATGAGGAAACTTTAGCGGCTGTAGTCAGACTGCCGAGCTCTAACCAGGTATCATAAACAGCTGTTGTTAAGGTGCTCACGGCGAAATAATTAACAGTGGCAAAATCCCCTAAGGTTTCCATTGCAATTAATGATAAACCCACTGCTATTGCCGAACGGGAAAGCGGTAGTGAGACGCGCCAGAAAGCTGACCAGGGGGATAAACCTAAGGTTCTGGCAGCCTGAAACAAACCGCCGGACTGTCCCAGAAAAGCACTTCGTAATAACAGATACAAGTATGGGTAAAGCGTCAGACTAAGAACGATTACCGCACCGGATATTGTTCTAATATCGGGGAAATAATAATCAGAGGCCTGCTGCCAGCCCATAAAAGAGCGTAAAAACTGCTGCACCGGACCGCTGAAGTCTAGAAAATCAGTATAAACAATAGCAACAATATAAGGGGGGATAGCCAGAGGGAGCATAAAAGCCCACTGCAGAACAGTACGGCTTGGGAATTCACAGCAGGCAACAAACCAGGCGGCCGGCAGTGCAAGAACAAAACTTAAACAGATAACACCTAAAATTAACAGCAGGGTATTAAATGTGTAGTCAATTAATACAGTATCAATAAGGTGCTGAAAACTGCCGCTGTTATCAATACTGAATGCGCTGATAATCAGCGCCAAAATAGGCGTAATGATAATACAAGTTACTGCCCAGGGCAGTAACTTGTATAGATTAAACTTAGAGATCAAATTTCACTTCATCCAGTAACTTAACGGCAGCTTCATGCTGCTTGGCAATTTCAGCAAGCGGCAGCGGGTCAGCTTTAAATGTGCCCCATGATGCAACCAATTTTGACGGTTGTACACTTTCTTTTACAGGATACTCATAATTAACTTCTGCATACATCTGCTGAGCAGTATCATCTGATAAAAACTCCATCAGTTTAACTGCATTCTCTTTGTTTGGTGCGTACTTAGCCAAAACCACGCCGCTCACATTCACATGAGAGCCGTTTGTTTTCTGGTCAGGGAAGTTAATATCAACCGCTTCCGCCCAGCTAACCTGTTTAGGATCTGCCAGCATTTTGCCCAGGTAGTAGTTATTACCCAGTGCGTAATCACATAAACCGTCTTTAACTGCTTTAACCTGTGCACGATCATTCCCCTGCGGTTTACGTGCCAGATTCGCTTTAAGACCTTCTAACCAGACTTTGGCATCTGCTTCACCCTCATGAGCGATAACAGAAGCCACTAATGATACATTGTAAGGGTGTTTACCTGAACGAGTACAGATTTTTCCTTTAAATTCAGGGCCGGCCAGATCCAGATAAGAGATATCAGCCGCCGGACCGATACGCTCAGAGGATGAATAAATATTACGTACACGTGTTGTTAATGCAAACCAGTGTTGACCCGGATCGCGGTACTGAGCTGGAATATTTTCGCTTAATACTTTGCTGTCAACCGGCTGTGTTAAGCCCTGATCAGTAAGTTTCATTAAGCGGCTGATATCAGTCGTTAATACTAAATCAGCAGGAGACAGTGCACCTTCTCGTTTAACACGCTCGATCAGTCCTTTTTTAGCAAACAGGATATTTACTTTAATGCCGCTTTGCGCAGTAAACTTTTCCATAATAGGTTCAATCAGAAAAGGCTGGCGGAATGAGTAAACATTAACTTCATCAGCAAAGGTTGTAAAAGAGCTTAGACTCAGCGCCGCAAATGCAGCTGCCGCCGTGATCATTTTTTTCATAAATATTTTCCATTTCTTAAACAAGAATAATTATCAGTTGCAAAGAATAATAATGATAACGGTTCCTATTTGCAAGCATGTTTACAGTTATTTTATTTCATTAGTAAATGTTATGATGCTCAGAGACAACCCCCTAACCCAGTAACTTTTTAACATTTTGATTTCAAACAATAGATAAAAGCAAACTAGGAGTAGACTCTTGCTCTTACCTGTAGAATTGACATTTAAAAGGAAATAAATAATGGAAAAAATAATTCAGGAAGTGATTACCGCAGTCGGCGGTATCAATAACATCACAGAATGCACTAACTGCATGACACGCCTGCGTTTAACGTTAAAAGATGAAACGGATGCAGACCGCCAGAAAATAAAAGATATCAGCGGCGTATTCGGCCTAATTGAAAATGATCAGCAGTTTCAAATAATTCTCGGCCCGGGTAAAGCACAAAAAACAGCTGATATGATGAATAACATGTTCAATTTTTAATAAGCAGAGAAGAAAGCAGTAGAGTAACCAGCCGTTCACCTTAAAAGAAACGGCTACTCAGTTTATGACAATCTGAATAAGTATCTGCTCCTTTATACTGCTTTAAAGCTTATTAATTTTATGATTAGAGGAGCTGATTACATCAGTTAATGTCTTGCTTATCTATTTTTCCGCGCCTAAAGCTAAGCAGCTCCTTAATCAGTTTAGTATTACACTAGACAGGTAAAGCAATGCCCTGATCTTTCATACGTGCAATTTTATAGCGCAGCGTACGCGGGCTGATGCCCAGCAGTTCGGCAACATCTTTACGCTTTCCGCGGCAGGTCTGCAGTGCATCTAATATTATTTTCTGCTCCTGTTCCTTTAGGCCTTTACCTAAAACTCTTTCATCTGCATCGCTCAAGTCACTAAGCAGATCTTCTTCTAAAATCTCATTTTCCGCCGGATCTTGATTATCCGCCTCACTTGAGCTTTGAATATGTTCAAACTGCATATCCTCTAAAATTAGTGCAGTTTGATCAATTTTTTCACCATCAGATAGAATCAGCGCACGCTGCATAACATTATCAAGCTCACGCACGTTACCCGGCCATGGGTATGCCTGCAGCATAGTTTTAGCTGTATCTGTCAGAACAGGAACCGCCTGCGACTGCTCAAGGGCATGGCGTTGTAATAGATGTTCTGCAAGAGGTAATATATCCCCTTTGCGCCTGCCGAGCGGCAGCCACTGCAGTGGAAAAACATTCAGGCGGTAGTAAAGATCTTCACGAAATGTGCCCTCTTCGACCGCTTTTTTGATATCGCGGTTACTGGTAGCAATCACACGTATATTAAGCTTGATTGTTTTACGAGAGCCTAAACGTTCAACTTCACGCTCCTGCAGAACACGTAATAGTTTCACCTGCAGATCCAGCGGCATTTCGCTTATTTCATCTAATAAAATCGTACCATTCTGAGCCTGCTCAAACTTGCCCGGGCATGCCTGTACAGCTCCGGTAAATGCACCTTTCTCATAACCAAACAGAGTTGATTCAAGCATGGTTTCAGGAATAGCACCGCAGTTAATAGCGACAAAGCTCTGCTCCGAGCGGCTGGATTTATCATGCAGATAACGAGATAAAACTTCTTTACCGGATCCGCTTGGGCCTGTCACCATCACAGATGCATCTGAAGCAGCAACTTTTTCCGCCATCTGAAACAGCCGTGCAGTACTAGGATCCCCGTAAATAGGAGTGCAGGATTCGACTTTATTAACCGGCGCATAACGGCTGACCTGGTTTAACAGCACCTCTGGCGAAAAAGGTTTTGCCAGATAATCGATAGCACCGTCACGCATTGCATT
Source organism: Psychromonas aquimarina ATCC BAA-1526 (assembly GCF_000428725.1). GTDB lineage: Bacteria > Pseudomonadota > Gammaproteobacteria > Enterobacterales > Psychromonadaceae > Psychromonas > Psychromonas aquimarina. The sequence continues at coordinate 156,664 of NZ_AUAM01000009.1, read as the reverse complement.
AACCGCATCATCAATGGTTGCGTATGCCGTCATTAATAAAACCGGCAGCAGCGGGTATTTATCTTTTATATTCTGCAGCAGAGTCAAACCGGACATACCGCCCATTTGAATATCACTGATCACTAAATCGTATTTTTGTTTAGTTAAAGCAACTAATGCAGCCTCTCCACTGTCAACTTCAGAGCAGTCGTATCCGGCAAGCAGTAAAGTGTCAATCAATGCTTCGCGAAGTCCTGCATCATCTTCCACAACTAATAATTTACCTTGTGACATATTAGCCTCCCACTACTTGATTGAACTGATTGTTATTCTCAATTTCATGACGATATAATCCAACGCGATGTAAAGGTAATACCAGCGTAAAACAGCTGCCTTTACCGAACTCTGATTTAACTTCCACACTGCCCTTATGCGCCTGCGCTATCGACTGTACAACCGCCAGACCTAACCCGGTGCCCTGCGATTTGGTAGTATAAAAGGCTTCCATCACTTTAGCTAAATGCCCTTTTTCAATCCCGGGGCCGTTATCCATTACCGATATTTCCACCAGATCATCACCTCTGCGCGCAGTGGTGATGTATAGCTGCGATCCCTTACCCGCCGCTTCTACGGCATTGGAAATCAAATTAGTCATGGCGCTGGCCAGTGCATTTTTGTTAGCCATAATAAGCAGATCCGGATCCGGCAGACGACACTGCAGATGTCCGTCAACCTGGGTGAGCAGGCTTTCACTGGCATCCTGCACCTCTTCAAGCAGAGTCACTAAGGAGACTTCTTCAACTATCTTGCGCTCGCCGCTGCGGGCGAATAACAGCATATCATTCACTTGTGTTTCTAAGTCACTAAGACGATTCATTAATTTACCCTGAAAGCGTGAACGAGAGCTTTCAGTCAGGGTTTTATTCGCAAGATTTGCTCCATAGAGCATAGCGGCAGAGAGCGGTGTTCTAATCTGATGAGCCAGTGATGCAACCATTTTCCCCAGAGATGATAAACGTTTTAATTTAGCAACATGCTCCTGCAGTTCGCGCGTATCGGTTAGATCGGTTAATAAAATAAGCTGCCCCGGACGTCCTTCCAGCGATGAAATAGAAAGCTGGATACGCCGCCCGTTCTTAAGCGATATTTCATGGCCGTCATCATTTTTAGGTGCAAATGAGCGGTTAATAATATCGCTCCATAACTGTCCCTGTAACGGTTCTCCCAGCAGAGCAACCGCAACACGGTTAACCTGTTCAACAACACCATAACCATCAATAACAATCAGACCCGACGGCAGCTCGCTGTAAAGCTGCTTCATATAGCTTGCCTGCGCACGAAGCTGCTGAAGTTCACCTGAATAACTTTCCTGCTGCAGCTCTGCTGTCTCTGTCTGTCGATTAATTGATGTCATAACACAACCTTACTTTATAGTTTGTTCTTACACGCTATAAAGCAACATTTAGACCAACACAGAAAATTAGATAAATAACAGCAAGTTAGAAAACGATCGTCGCAAAATTGACACTGTTTTCAGCATAAAAAAAGCCCGTTATCAAGAAAATAACGGACTTTAAAAAATTAAAATGACAGTATTTTTAACCGTCTTTGTTAAGACCGTACTTTTTCATCTTTTCTACTAGTGTGGTACGACGCATAGATAATAATTCAGCGGCATGGGAGACAACACCGTCCTGACTCTCTAATGCCTGGCGGATCATCTCAATTTCAAATTCAGTCAGTTTATCTTTAAGGTTCATTCCTTCAGCAGGAAGGTGCCCTAAAAAGCCCAGGGACTCATCAAACACCTCGGGTCCATCGAGTGTCGGCGGTTCATCACCAAACATACCGCAAAGGGCGTCCCGCTCTGCTAATGCCTCTTCTTCGGGACTAAACTGAATCTGCTCGACAGTATCGCCGGAAGCGTCAAGGTGGCGATATTTAAGCGGTAGATCTCCCAGGTCAACTATCTGACTGGCATGCAGAATAAGCAGCCTTTCCAGTAAGTTAGATAACTCGCGAACATTACCCGGCCAGTCGTGTTTCATTAATGAATCAAGTGCGCGCTGGGTAAAACGCAGTGTCGCTTTATGCTCCTCTTCCAAACGAGACAACAGCTCCTGCAGTAGAAGCGGAATATCTTCCTGACGTTCACGCAGTGCAGGTTTTTCGATCGGAAAAACATTTAAGCGATAAAACAGATCTTCACGGAATTTCCCCTGTTCAATCAGCTCTTCTAAATTTCGATGGGTGGCGGCCACAACACGCACATCGGCCAGCAGAGACTTTGTACCGCCGACACGTTCAAAGGTACGCTCCTGTAAAACCCGCAGCAGTTTAACCTGCATCGGCATCGGCATATCACCGATTTCATCTAAAAACAGTGTACCACCGGCAGCTAGTTCAAAGCGTCCTTTTCGTGCGGAGAAAGCGCCGGTAAAAGCCCCTTTCTCATGGCCGAACAGCTCACTTTCAAGTAATTCGGCAGGGATTGCACCACAGTTAATCGGAACAAAGGGACCTTTTTTACGATTTGAAACTTCATGAATAGCCCGGGCAACCACTTCTTTGCCGGTACCGGACTCACCAAGAATAAGTACATTGGCTTTGCTGTCTGATACCTGCTCAACCAGATAACGAATTTCCTGAATACGTAAACCGCGCCCCACCAGAGAGCTCATTAGGTATTTATGCGCTTTTTTCAGCTTCTTAGCTGGATTATGAAATGACTGACAGTAATGCAGCAGCTGCGTTAACTCAGCATATACCACTGGTATAGTTAACCCCCCTATATGATTACTTTCACTCTTAAGCGGCGCACCGCTTAAAGTTAAAAAAGGCGTTTCCGGCAGGCTGTTTAAAACCTCTTCAGAGGGGGCATGCTCACCTCCCCAGATAACACATAATGGATTGATGTTGTTTATTTTTTCAGATAAATCAGCACTATCTACCGACTCGCTTGTTTCTCCGATAAAATGTAATACTGTGGTTAATGTATCGTATTCTTCCCGGCTGGTATGAACCAGGTAAATAGGTGCTCTTTGTTCCATAAAAATCCACTTATTAAATATCCTTGAGTGAGCATAGAGTAAATAGTCTCATATAGAAATGATAAAAGTCAAAAACATGACGATGACCGAATTATGACACGTAGAAAAACTAACTACAGCCCAAATAACCGGCAGAAAAAAGAAGAAAAACAAAATATAGATGTTTGGTATGCTTATTGCTTCACTGATATCAGCGATGTAAATATTTTTTAAACGAATAAAGCGTCAAAAGACACAGAGTTATTCTAAAAAAGATGCATTTCTCAAAAGCAGACGTAAACTGACACTAGTAAACTTAAAGTCGTTAGCAAGGAAATAATCATATTATGCGCGGTTCTATCAAAAAATATCAAAATACCAATCTGGCACATGTTGAACAGGCCGATCCCCACACCCTGATCTCGCTGGTAATGCAGCATATATTAGGAAATCTGGCGGCGGCCAAAGGAGCTATCGAGCGTAAAGAGATAGAAAACAAAAATAAAATGCTCAGTAAAGTTATTGGTCTTATTGGTGAATTACAAAACAGCCTGGATATGGAAAAAGGCGGCGAACTTTCTGAAAATCTGTATGGTTTATACGCTTATATGATAAGCCAGGTTACTCAGGCCAATATCAAAAATGATGTAGAACCCTTAGCAGAAGTCAGCGCTTTAATTGCAGAAATAAAATCCGGCTGGGACGGCATTCCGCAGGATATCCGTCAGCAGTATAAAAAATAACCTAGGGGTAAAAGATGCAGCTGCCAGTAGAATTACAACTTGATGCACTATTTGACTTTGAACAACAACTGCAGGCCCTGCTTGACGATGAACAATATGAATTGTTTCAGCAGCAGCAGGATCTTTTTTCTGATCAAATAAAAGCACTGTTAGACACCAACTCAAGCGAAGATCTGTCTAGAGTTGTAACACAGCTAAAGCTTCTTGAAGAAAAAATCGCTGAATTACAGATAAAATCTGATACTTGCTATCAGCAGCTTAAAGAAAAGTCTTTATTGCAGAAACGAAATAAGAGTAAAATCAAAGCTTATAAATAAGTAAAATAAGCAACGAGTCTTTTATTCAAACGAGAAGAGTTATATTTAACAATAAATTTTGATTAGCGGCGATACAGCTTCATTTGGTAAAATATGTTCAAGCATTAGTTGAACGCTACCACTCCAAAAAATCATTGTCCTTTCTCATACAATGCAGCTGCTCTTTAATCAGCCTTATATGTGTGATGCAGAGCGGATACAGCCCCGTTCGATGCAGCATTGATTATATTGTTCAGACAGGGTCATGAAACAAGCAGCAACGACATAAAATATTTAAACAAGGTTGCAGTCATATTCCGATACCTATGAAGAAGAGATGACGCGATTTGGGATAACTCTGTGCAGAGAGTTAATATTGTTTAAAAAACCTCGAACATATGCATAACAGATAAATTTTTCTACCTAATATTCTATCAATCAAGATGACTAATTTCATTTTCCGGTGGATAACCAATTTGTTATTCGCAATTAAGAAATCTTTAAAAATTAATAAATGAACCTGCGCATTGTCTAATTATTAGCTAATGCACAGTTATATCGGCAGGGTTATTGATAAATTAATTTTCGCGGGTATATCCAGGCAGAGCATCTAAAGCGCTTTTCAAGTAACCCATAGTATTATTAAGACTGGAAACTGCAATATCCATGGCATTAAAATCTTTATATAAACGCGCCTCTAATTTATCCATACGATAATTTAGGTCTTCTTCCTGCTGCTCAAGGCCGGTTATTTTTTTATAAAGTGAATCTAACTTACTATCAAGTATACCTTCACTTAAATCTACATCACCACTACTACCTGAGATGCTTATATCAATAATGCCAGTTAACAGGTCGTTCATTACGGTTGTCATACCTTCGGCATAGGTAACATTACCACGAGAGCCAAGCGCACCACCTTCAATTAACAGCTTGATACCGGTAGAGTCTCCGCTTTCAGATAAGAGGTACTGACCGTCCCCTAGCGCATCTTGTCCAGCAATTTTGCCTTCAACATTAACACCAGCAGCCCCTGACTGTACATCAATTCCCAATTTAGCCAAAAAGTCTGTATCGACCTCAGTAAAAGCAACATTTGAAGAGGAGCCGTATTTATTAGAAGTTATCGACAGCTTACCTGCATCTTCAATAATATTGACGCTAATACCTTTTTCAATAAACTTAGAGTCAGAGTTAATCTTTGACTGTAACTCAGTCGCTAAATCTTCAATGCTATTATATGTCCCGGTTGCTAGTGTTATCTCATTAGACAAACTACCATCTACACGCATTGTAAAAGCATCACTAGCCGCATCAATGGTAAGTGGGAAGTTACCACTAATATCTAAACCTGCTAATACACCTTGAGTTGCTATTTGTGTCACTTCAACAGCATAAGTACCAGGTTTAGTTAAACTACTACTACTATCGAAGTTTATTTGTGAATCAGTTGCAGCCCCTGTTGCGGTAAAAAAGTCAGCGACACCATCCATATCATTTTTCAATACATCGGCAAATTTTGTCGCATCTAATTCGAGTGTTCCATCGCGTTTAGTTAAAATGCCTAAATCAGCAAAACTGTGCACCGAACCTTCAATATGATCAACTTGAGTATTTAATACGCCGCGCAATAGACTTTGAACATTACGTACGGTGGCATCCCCATTAAGTATTCCATTACTTGCCCCCTCCCCGTTATATACGGTTAATTCATTCATCTTTGAAATAGTACGATTATAATTTTCAACAAATGCATTTACCTGATCTTCAACTTTACTGGTATCACCAGTAATATTTAGTTTTACTGTTTTTCCTGCCTCGGTTTCACCATTTAGGTTTAAGGTAACCCCTTCGATAACACTAGTGATCTCATTACTATCACGGGTAATAATAATGCCGTCCATGGTGATTTTTGCATCTTGAGCGACTGAGGTTTCAGTCAAGTTTTTATCCGATGCACTGTAAGTAAAGCGATCTAATCCTTCACCGGCTGGAATGGGATCACCTAAAGGATCTACTGCAGTAAGCTCTATACCATTTTTTTCACCTGTTTCTTTATTGGTTAAAACTAAGCGATAATTACTACCATCATTAATAATTGAAGCTTTAACGCTATAATCTCCTTCATTAATCGCGTCTCGCATTCCTTCTAGAGAGTTATTTGTCGCATCTATGGTAAGGGTCTCAATAGGATGATCGGGATCTACTGAAAAAGCTGTATTACCAACACCGCTATAAGTGCCGTAACGCAGCTGAATTGTGCCTTCTCCAACCTGCGCGGAAACACTGGAAAATACATCGGCGGAATCTGAAACTAAGGTATGTGCCTGTGCCCGCTGCTGAACTTCAAACTCCCAGCTTCCGGTTTCAGCGCCAATACCTAATGTTGCACTAAGAACATCACTGTCACTACTGCTTGAAGTGGCAGCAGAATAAGTGGAACTGAGAGAAAGATCTTTATAGGAAGATTTAAAAAGAGAAAGCTCACTATTTACCATGCCGTAAGCGGAGATCATTGACGTTGCTTCCTCAGCTGATTTGGTCATTTTAGCCAAAGCGGGATCTTTCTCGGCGCCTACAATCGCTGTTACGATACTATTAATATCAAGCCCGGAACCGAGACCCGTTGAGGTGATTGCAGCCATAAATACTCCTTACTTACTTAACAGAAAATTCTTAATACTTAGCTTATTAAATACCAATCAAATTCCCTGCAAGATTCAGACCATGTGACACTATTAAATAACATAAAGGCGAATAATATAATCAGAAATATTATTTAACTTTATCCTATCAAGTATAGTTAGTTAAACCTGTTCCAGGGGCTCACTTTAGCCTTTTCATTCTCGGATAAATAAAAGATAAAACCTCTGCCCCGCACCGTTTTCAAAATCAGACTTTGGTATCAAACAAAATACCGGCAACATCATCCATTTTTTTAAGCAGTACCATTAGATCCTCCGATGGAATCTGGCGAATGACCTCTTCCGTTTCTACATCGGTTACCGACACAATATCTTTACCTAACTGTTCATCGACACTAAATGACAGATTACGCTGCATACTCTGCATAAATGCATTCATCTCTTCAACAACATGCTCAACCTCTTCCGGTGCAGTCGGCTTTTTTTCCTGCTCAGGTTTGGCTTCCGCAACCGGTCTTATTTCCGTTACACTTTTTTCCGGTTCGACGGATTTAGCGGTCTGCTCAGAAACTGTATTTTTTTCCATACCACTCATACTGGGTGATGCTGCCGTAACATTTAAATCAGACATATAACCTCCTATTTATTCAAGCCGTTAATGGCAAAAAAGCCCCCTATCACTAGGGAGCTAAATTATTGCCTATTTTAACCAGCTGCCCCAACTTAGCCAAGAAGAGAAAGTACACTTTGTGATGATGCATTTGCCTGCGCTAACATCGATGTACCCGCTTGTTGTAAGATCTGCGCTTTACTCATTTTTGAAGTTTCAGCTGCGAAATCCGCATCCTGAATTCGAGAGTTTGCCGCCGAGATGTTCTGCGATACATTTTCTAAGTTAGAAATTGTAGAGCCGAGACGGTTTTGAACCGCACCAAGGTTTGCTCGAGATTCAGTGATTTTATTCAGAGCATCGTCAATACGGTCGATACTGTTTGATGCGTTGGCAGCACTGGTCACGCTTAGGCCGGTACCAACAGCGGTTGAGTTACCACCTTGATCAGTCAGGCCTAATTTAGCCGTCGCTGTGGCCTTAAGTGCTTCTGTGGCAGCCTTACTGGTGACAACCACATCTTTGCCATTTTCACCGGTTAAGGTGATTGTACCAGTGGTTGTACCTGCTGTCATACCAGTACCTGCCACAATAATATCGTTACCCGCATTCGATGTTAAAACCAAGTTACCATCATCATCTGCACTTGCCACCACACCTTGCAGCGCCGCGGTACCATTAATACCCGCAATCAAATCATCCACACTGGTATCACCCGTTGTAACAATACTTGTACCATTTATTACTAAATCATTGGCGGCTTGCTGTGCATCAACATCAACCGCTGTATCCGTAACCACGGTTGTAGCTGATGCGCTAACTCCGGTTTGTGTCGAGATAGCATTAATTGCAAACGCTTTATCCGCAGCCGTTGTACCTGTCACACTGCCTAAATCCACCCCATTAATTTGAATTCCATCGACGGTTGAATCGATTGCGGTTGAGGCAACCGCGGTACCAGTTACTGAATCCGAGCCAGTTGATACGTTAAAACCAAGTGACTGAATATCTGCAGCGTCACCCGTAGTGCCTAAACCTAATTCAATTGCTTCGCCATCGGCACTGGTTAATGAAACATAACCACCATAGGTAGCAGTACCAGTTAAACCAGAACCTGTATCGGTACCCGCAAGAACAATATTAGCACCTGTATCATTACTTAAAACCAAAGCACCATCATTATTAAGCGATGCAGTCACGCCGGCTACATCCCGGTTAATGTTATCGACCAGACTAGCCATATCTGATGAATCAGAAACAGTATCAGTATTAATAATCAAACCAGAGGTTACACCTGTTGCACCAGAGACACCTTCAACCACATTATACGCGCTTGCTGAAACACCCGACAAACCTTGTACCGCATTAAAGGCAGTCGCTATGTCATCAGCAGCAGAAGTTGCCGGAACAGCAAGAGCGGCACCATTAACGGTCACATCAGTCGTCGCTGCTACAACAGCTGCCCCGCTATTAACACGCCCACTATTTAACTCACCCGTACCGGAAACAGCATTCAGATTTAAATCTTTAGTGGTTACTGCATCAATAGAGAAAGACAGGGTTTCACCTGAGTTTGCACCAATCTGCAACGTGGTTGATTTGTTTGAACCGTCTAATAAATTAATACCATTGAACTGCGTTGTTTCAGCGATACGGTCCAGCTCTGAGTAAAGCTGGTCTACTTCCTTCTGGATTGACGCTCTGTTTGAAGAAGAGTTGGTATCATTCGATGCCTGTACAGACAGTTCACGCATACGCTGCAGGATGTTAGTCATTTCATCCATTGACCCCTCTGCAGTTTGTGCCATTGAGATACCATCGTTAGCGTTACGCACGCCCTGGTTGATACCTTTAATTTGTGACTGCATACCAGTCGAGATAGCAAGACCAGCAGCATCGTCTTTTGCGCTGTTGATACGTAAGCCAGAAGATAAACGTTCCATAGCCTGGTTACTTGTCATTTGTGATTTGCCTAACTGACGCTGTGCGTTCAGTGACATTACATTGGTGTTTACTACTGCAGCCATGATGTGCTCCTTGGTTATTTATTTTCTGACTTAAGTTCTCTATAAAACTTACGAATCAGTTTGATTAAGTATGTATCTCTTATCGACCGCTTAAAAAATAACTTTAAAACTTTTTTAATTTATTTAACGGTTCATTTCAAAACAGTCGAATGTTCAGACTTAATAAGGTTATCGACAGGTCAAAAAATAACTTTAGGAAAAACGGGGAATTAATTTTGCAAGTGGAATTATATAGAAAAATTCCCGGCCCAAGCAGGCCGGGATTAATTGAGTTTAGAAGTAAACCCGCACAACAGAAACAGCGACACAGCCAGGGCGACGGGTGTTTTTTATTTCAATGGAAATCTCTTTTTCAATTTCCAGGCCACGTTTTATCGGTGTCACTTTAATCAGGCGGCTGTGCGCGCGCACCACACTGCCGGTTTTCACCGGGTAAGGGAAACGGACCTGATTTAACCCGTAGTTAACCGTCATCTTGGCACTTGGGTAGAGAGGTTTTTCCGGGTTTACACTGTCGGTTAAACGCGGCAGCAGCGACAGGGTTAAAAAACCATGGGCAATGGTTGTTTTAAAAGGCGACTCTTTTTGTGCTTTTTCCACATCATTATGCAGCCACTGATGATCTTCAGTAACGTCTGCAAAGCGGTCAATGCGATCCTGTGTAATCTCCAGCCAGTCTCCGACATGTACTTCTTCTCCTATCTGCGCCCGCAGATGCAGGAACAGTTCTCTTGCTTCGGGAGAAAGCTGTACCGGTTTTTGCGCCACATTTATTGAGCGCCCGTCTTTTAAAATCGAGTACTCTCTAACCCAGGAAAGGAGCTGGCTTTTATTAGTATGTGCTTTTTTGATAAATAATGAATAATAATCACGAATTGTCGGCGACATCCACTCTTTAAATTCAAAAGCAAATTTTTCCATAAACTCGACTTTATACTTATTAATATCGATTTTTTTCATTGAACAGTTCCAGCTTTACAGCCGCAAGATATTTCTTGCGGCCTCTGCAGTCTAAAAGATGATTAACTCAGTGTTGCATTTATTTCACTAAGTACTTTAGCCGGATCAGCAGCCTGCGTTATCGGGCGGCCGATCACTAAATAATCCGATCCGGCATTAACAGCCTGCTCAGGCGTCATAATACGGCGCTGATCACCAGCATCTGAGCCTGCAGGGCGAATACCAGGGGTGATAAGCTTAAACTCATCTCCTAATAAAGCTTTTAAAGCCTGCGCTTCATGAGCAGAACAGACAACACCGTCAAGACCGCTGGATTTAGTTAAACTAGCCAGACGCTTAACCTGCTCGGCCGGTGACAGTTCAATACCCAGCTCTTTTAAGTCTGATTCATCCATACTGGTTAAGACAGTTACTGCCATTAACAGCGGCGCTTTATCACCATACGGCTCCAGAACTGCTTTAGCAGCTTCCATCATACGACGCCCGCCGCCGGCATGAACATTTACCATCCATACGCCTAAATCAGCTGCAGCTTTAACAGCTTTGGCAACAGTATTAGGGATATCATGGAATTTAAGGTCTAAAAATACATCAAAGCCTTTATCTACAAGTCTTTTCACAAAATCAGGACCAAAATGAGTAAACATCTCTTTCCCGACTTTTAAACGACAAGCGGCGGGATCAAGTTGACTGATAAAATCCAGCGCCTGCTGCTGATCTGCATAATCTAAAGCAATCACTACTTTGGGATCTAATAACTGGCTCATTTTTTTTCCTATTTTTCTTCTATTTTCCAGTTCCCGGACAATCTCCAGGAGTTTATATTATTCGCCGTCAAGACCGCGAATCGGCTTGATCCGTCCCCAGCTTTTACAGGAAGGACACTGCCAGAAAATCTTCTTACTAGCATAGCCGCATTTCTGACAACGGTATTGAGGACGAAGCTTAATCTGCTCTGATACTAATTTTTGTAAAAAAGATAAACTGTCTATCTCATTCTTCGACTCTGCGAGCTGCAGATGATAGGTCATCAGGTGGTTAAAACCCTTCATGGTCGGATTACGGCGCAGCTCCTGGAGCATAAATGACTGCGCTTTATCAACACTGCGGTATTGAGCGATAAGTTTTGACAGCAGAATAACGGTACTCGCCCCGGCCCCTAAACTGACAATACGGTACAGATAATTAATTAACTCTTCTTCACTGCCGAGCTGATGATGAAGCTGTAATAATTTGTCTAATATCACTTCGCTAAAATCAATATCTAACTCAGGAATTACCTGCAGCGTTTTTAACGCCTTTTCCGGTTTATTTTTACTCTGGTAATACTCAGCAAGCTCTATGCTCGCGCGAATACAGTTAGGAAATACAGTTAATGCTTTCTGGTACAGTTTTACTTTCTGCTTTTCTTCCGCCGGCATTGTTAACTGCTCAGCTAGACTGCAGTACAGGTAAGCAAGTGTTCGGCGCTTAGCTTTACCTTTAGACAGCTTGTTTAATGTCTCGGTCACCGCAACGGCATCTTTCCACTCTTTCAGCTGCTGATAAATATTCAGCAAATTTTCCAATGCAACCGTTTGGTATTCAGGTGACTCTTTTAACTGGATAAATATATCTTCGCTTCGGTCAAAAAGCCCCGACTGGTAAAAATCTTTACCTAACTGCAGCAGCGCTAAATCACGCTGCTCGCGCGTAAGTGTGGGTCTGGCAATTAAATTCTGATGGATACGAATAGCACGCTCTACCTCGCCACGCTGGCGAAACAGGTTGCCTAGAGCAAGATGGGTTTCAATAGTTTCGCTATCAACTTCCAGTAACGCAATAAAATGATCAACCGCTTTATCGGGCTGATCACCTAATAAAAAGTTCAACCCCTGCACATAATCTCGACTTAACTTATTACCTTTTTTCTGATTTTTCTGGTGAACGCTGCGCACTCCCATATACCAGCCGTAAAAGGCTGCAACGGGAAGTAAGAGGAAGAATATTTCCTGCACTAAAGGTTAGGCTTTTACAGGCAGAGTGCGCAGCTGATTAAGCTCTTTACGCTGTTTTTTATTCAGTTTGCGCAGTTTTCTATTTTTCATTTTTAACTTCATATAAAAAAATGTACCGATCAGAGAGGACACCACAAAACCGATTAAAAATATAACGGCAAACAGGGTGGAAAGACGCATCTCACTTTGAGCAACTAAATAATTAATATTAACTAACTCTTGGTTTTTAAGGCCAAGAATAACCACAACCGCAAACAAAAAGACTGTCACAGCCAGAGTGAAAAAAAGTTTCATAGCAGACCTTAAGAGTTAAAGATGAGTTAATCAGTTTATTATATATTAATCAGGGAATAAATCATTGATACGGGTAGTTTACAGATTTTGTCTAATAAAGGTAAGCAAAGTGTATGCAGATATTCGCTCACAGACAACTGGCGGGCATTTTATTCAAAGCACCAGCATTCTTCGCAGTACCCTTCTTCCTGTTTATAGCGCTAGCTCATAGGCCTACAGGCATGTGCTGAATCGTTCTGCCTATTTATAAAAAAGCCGATACAGCCCGGCCTGTTGTATAAACAGGTAAACGGCAGAAACAAAAAAGGTGCTCTAAAAGCACCTTTTTATTTCACTTATGCATTGGCAGCATTTACTCGCTCTCTCAATGCTTTGCCTGGTTTAAAGTGAGGAACATACTTACCACCCAGTTCAACTTTATCTCCCGTTTTAGGATTACGTCCAACGCGTGGTCCGCGGTAATGCAAAGAGAAACTGCCAAAACCTCTGACTTCAATGCGCTCGCCGTCAGCAAGTGAATTGGTCATTAACATTAGTGTTTCTTTTACACTGTCTTCAACTTCTTTAACCGACAATTGAAAGTGCTTGCTGGTTAGTCTTTCAATCAGATCAGACTTAGTCATAACTTACCTCGTTTTCATAAATGAATGCAGTAAACCGACTCCAGTTAATGCTAATTAATGGCGGCAGTAAACTGACGCCTTATTAATTATTTGCCTTTAGCTGCATTAAACGCGTCAAGCATTGCATTACCCATGCTTGCTTCATCTTGTTGTTTTAATGTATCAATTGCTTCTTTCTCATCAGCTTCATCTTTCGCTTTGATAGAAAGGCTAATTACGCGGTTTTTACGATCAACACCAACGAATTTAGCTTCAACAGATTCACCAGCTTTTAACACTGTAGATGCATCTTCGATACGGTCACGTGAGATATCTGCAACGCGGATGTAACCTTCAACAGTATCAGCAAGAGTAACAGTTGCACCTTTAGCATCAACTTCAGAAATAGTACCTACAACAATAGACCCTTTCTTGTTTTCTGCTAAGTAATTATTGAACGGGTCAGCAGCAATTTGCTTGATACCTAGAGAGATACGTTCACGCTCTGGGTCAACTTGTAGTACAACAGCTTCGATTTCGTCGCCTTTTTTGTACTCTTGAACTGCTTTCTCGCCTTCAACATCCCAGCTGATATCAGAAAGATGTACTAGACCGTCGATGTTACCGTCAAGACCGATGAAGATACCGAAATCTGTGATAGATTTGATCTTACCAGAAACTTTCTGACCTTTATCGTGAGTTGAAGAGAACTCTTCCCATGGGTTAGCTTTACACTGTTTAAGGCCTAGAGAGATACGACGACGTTCTTCGTCGATATCAAGAACCATAACTTCAGCCATGTCACCAAGGTTAACAACTTTAGACGGGTGAATGTTTTTGTTAGTCCAGTCCATTTCTGAAACGTGTACTAAACCTTCAACGCCTTCTTCAATCTCAACAAAACAACCGTAATCAGTTAAGTTTGTAACTTTACCAGTTAGGCGAGTTGATTCTGGGTAACGCTTAGCGATTGCTACCCATGGATCTTCACCAAGCTGCTTAAGACCTAGAGAAACACGAGTGCGCTCACGGTCAAATTTAAGAACTTTAACGTTGATTTCATCACCAACGTTTACGATTTCACTTGGGTGCTTAACGCGTTTCCAAGCCATATCTGTAATGTGTAACAGGCCGTCTACACCACCTAGATCTACGAAAGCACCGTAGTCTGTAAGGTTCTTAACGATACCTTTAACGTCTTGACCTTCTTGAAGATTTTCAAGCAGCTCTTCACGTTCTGCACTGTTTTCCGTTTCGATAACAGCACGACGAGAAACAACAACGTTGTTACGTTTCTGGTCAAGTTTGATCACTTTGAATTCAATATCTTTGTTTTCAAGGTGAGCAGTGTCACGTACAGGACGTACGTCAACTAATGAGCCAGGTAAGAATGCACGAATACCGTTTAATTCAACAGTGAAACCACCTTTAACTTTACCGTTGATAACACCGATAACAGTTTCTTGGTCTTCGTATGCTTTCTCAAGCTGGATCCAAGCTTCATGACGTTTCGCTTTTTCACGAGAAAGTTTAGTTTCACCGAAACCATCTTCAACCGCGTCAAGTGCTACATCACATACATCGCCAACAGCAACTTCGATTTCGCCGGCAGCGTTCTTGAATTCTTCAGCAGGGATTGCAGCTTCGGATTTAAGACCAGCATCAACGAATACTAGGTTGTTACGAATTCCTACGATTGTACCTTTAACAATCGTACCCGGGCGAGTTTCTACCTGTTGAAGAGATTCTTCAAATAGTTCAGCAAAAGATTCCATCATCTATTTATTCACACTTATTTTATACAACCCAACACAATCCATTCGCGAGGGAGGCAAGAAAGATAACCGCTTCATCCATAAAGCAGTGTTTTTAACAGCAGGAGATTATTCCCCTGCCAGATTTAATTTCAGCTTAGTCAGCTCAAGAACCTGATTCACAACCTCATCAATTGTTAATGATGTTGAGTCGATCACTAATGCGTCTTCTGCTGGCCGTAACGGCGCAACAGCTCGATTTCGATCTCGAAAATCACGATCTTTGATTTCGCTTAAAATTTGCGCGATGCTAACATTAAAACCCTTATCTTGCAACTGATTAAAACGGCGCTGCGCCCGCTCTTCAGCACTGGCATCTAAAAATACTTTAACCGGAGCATCCGGAAAAACAACCGTGCCCATATCCCGGCCGTCGGCAATTAAGCCGGGAGCCTGGCGGAAAGCTATCTGCCTTTCTAATAAAGCCTCTCTAACAAGCTCAATTGATGCTATCTGTGAAGCTGCTTTGCCGACAGTTTCTGTTCTTAATTTATCGCCGACATTTTCCCCGCCTAACAAGGTATCAACCCCCTGACCATTCGATTGAAAAGAAACCTGCAGATTCAGCGCTAATGCAGCCAGCGCTTTTTGATCATCCAAATCAACTTTTTTCTGAAGCGCGGCAAAAGCTAAAATTCGGTATAAGGCTCCGCTATCGAGTAAATTCCAGTTTAGTTTTTTGGCCAGTATATGACATACCGTACCTTTACCAGATCCGCTTGGACCGTCGATAGTAATTAAATTAATGTTAGACACATACCCTCCTAAGGTTATTAACACAATTATTGCGCTTTTATTGAAAACAAAGCGTTAATCAATTTCATCCATAAAGTCATCTAAATCAGAATCAAACTCTTCTTCATTTATAACCGCTTTTTCTTCCATAAACAGGTTCATATCTTCACTGTTTGCATGAAATTTAAATGACTCATACTGGATATATGCTTCCTTAACAAACAGGTAGGGATCCAGGGACTGTTCGAGCAGCGGCTCCTGACCTAATAAGCTGGCGCGTTTCTCTAAACCGTCAGCCCCCCATAGAGCCAGCGTCTGCCACCAGGTAAAGTAACTTGCAGGAAAATACAAACTGTCAACAATATCGCCGACTACTTTACGCGTACTCCTCGGTCCCAATGCAGGAACCATTAAATAGGGACCGTTAGGCACATACCAGCGGCCGAGCACATTACTGAAGCTCTCCCGGCGGCGTTCTATGCCGCCTTTGGCGGCCACATCAAACAGTCCCAACAGTCCCACCGTCGAGTTAACGGAAAATCGTAAAAACGCATCCGCAGAGTGTTTAAACTCCAGCTGAATTAAATTATTAACCATGGTTGAAGGCTCTTCTAAATTCAATACAAAATTACTAACAGCCTTTCGCCCGCCCATGGGCACCCAGTCGACATAACTTGTAGTTACCGGGCGGTATATATAATTATCTAAGATCTGATAATTGAAGTCCCAAATTACCCGGTTAACCGGTTCAAGAGGATCGCTCATATGAGACTGGCGTCCGCCGTTTGCGGTCTGTGCGGACAAGCTGCTTGAAAACAGCAGAAAAATAAAAAAACAAGGTAATCGCATTTGTAAGTATATTGGCCTGAATGTAAAGATAGATGAAACAAGCATAAACAAAAAACAAAAAAAACACACGCTCAATGATTTTTCAGCGTGTGTTTTTCGGGGAGTTTTATAATTGCTGAGAAATAAGCAGTTTTATATCTGTTTCCTGACCCGCTTTAATAACCGGGCTCTCACCCTGCCAGCGGTCTGCTTTGCTGTTAACGTTACTATCAGATGAAATACGTGCTTTTATAATGAATTCAGGATAATCGCTTAACTTAACACCTTCCATCATAGAGTTAGCATCTGACAGCTCAACCGTTACCGGAAAGCTGCTTATGTTCATTTTTAAAGCTGCAATAGGCATTGCCGGACCGCCGGCTGACTGTGCAAAAACAAATAAGAAGCCGTTTTCAGGCACAGTTACTTTTTTATCAACAGATATCTGCACCTGATAAGTTTGGCCGACTGCCTGGATGGTTTTCTCTACTTTAGCAGTAGGCATAGCCTTATGTGCCTGCACAGCATCACTTTCAACAGATGCGCCGTTTATCTGCTTGTGCGCATAAGCGATACTGTCCTGCAGAATAGCGGCCTGCTCAGACTCAGGATCAATCAGAGTCAGCATTTTTTTCCAACGCTCTACTGCAGAGATATAATCCTGTTTTTCAAGTGCCATAAAAGCATACATTGACCAGGCTTCCAGCTCATTAGGATAATCCTGCAGCACTTTCATAAGCATAACTTCAGCCTGATTCTGCGAATATTCATCCCCCATCTGCATTTTTAACTGAATATAAACCAGACGAATATCTAGAGACTCAGGATCTAACTGATGTGCTTTCTTCACTGCGTTTAAAGCTAATTCGCCGTCTTTAAATACCATTGCCAAGCGGCTGTACAGCAGCCATCCGTCGGCATCATTTTCATCCGCCGCCAGCTGCGTGCGCAGGCCGAGCATAATATCTCGTAAATCCTGCTCACTCGGCTGACTGCTGCGGTCATTAAATAACTTATTCTGCAGTGCAGGATAACGCTGCAGCACATCCTGCCATTGAGCTGTCTGCTGATATGCCCCGACAGACCAGTACAGACTAAGGCTGCCGAAAACAAGCACCACCAGGCCGGGCAGCCAGATCCAGCTGCTTTTTTTAACTGCTGCAGCGGGCAGCTGTTCACTTGTATCATCAAGCAGGTTGTGCTGCAGTTCAGTAACAATTTTCGCTTTATCAACCAGAAGCCCCTGCGCTTCATCCTGTTCCAGTTCCGCTAAACGAACTTCATATAATGATTTGTTCAGCTGATTTCGACTCGCAGCATCCGCCTGAGCTTTGTTTTTTTCCCGCAAAAAAGGCAGAACAAAAACAGCACCTGCAATAATAAGCAGCAGTACAGCAGCTAACCAAAACTGTAAGATCATTATTTTTTCTCCTGCTTAGTTTTTTTATTTACAGAGGTTTTACCTGCGAGAATCTGCTCCAGACGATCAGACTCCTGCGAGTCTAGGTGATCATCCTGTTTATTCTGTCTTTTTAACTGCCCGTATAAAAAGTAAAAACCGATAAAAATAAACACAAGCGGACCTAACCATAAGAAAATAGTCGCAGGTGTCAGCGGCGGATCGTAACGCACAAAGTTGCCGAAACGGGCAACCATATAATCCACAACCTGCTGTTCACTTTTTCCCTGCTTAACTAATTCATAGGTTTTATTGCGTAAATCCTTAGCCAGCGGCGCGTTTGAATCAGATATATTCTGATTCTGACACTTTGGACAGCGCAGCTGTTTAGTCAGATCATGGAAAACCTGCTCCTGCTCAACATTATCAAATTCAAATGTTTCAATAGCACTATTAGCCCCGACGCTGATAAAACAGAGCAGTAAAATAAAAGCAGGCATTAAGTAATAACGGAATGAGCTTAACGGCATTATTTACTCCATCTCATTAAAAATTGGTAGCACAGTCTCAGACCAGTTTTTTTCGTTCAGATCACCCACATGACGGTATTGAATAATTCCTTTACTATCAATCAAATAAGTCTCCGGCGCACCGTAAACACCGAGATCCAGGCCAAGCATGCCGTTTTCATCAAACAGACTGATCTGATAGGGATCTTTAAGATCGGTTAACCATTTTATCGCTTTTGTACGGTTATCTTTATAATTCATACCTACGATATAAATGCCCTGTCCGGCTAGTTTATTTAAGAATTTATGCTCGGCATAACAGGTAGGGCACCAGGTCGCCCACACATTTAGCAGCATCTTCTGACCTTTAAAAATTGAAGAGTCATATTGTTTCTGCGGATCATAAATATCCTGCAGAGTAAACTGCGGCACACTTTGCCCAATCAGCGCAGAGTCAAGTTTACGCGGATCCGAGTACAGTCCCTTAAAGAGAAAGTAACAAACAGAAAAAAATATAACTAACGGCACCGACAGGGTCAGTATTTTACGAGTATTTGCCATAACTAGACATTCCCCTCTAATTCTTCACTCACTTTTTTAACACGATAGCGGCGATCCAGCATCATAAGTATACCGGCAAAGCCCATCATCAGAGGACCAAACCAGATCCAGCGGATAAACGGTTTATAATAAATCCGCACAGCCCACGAGCCGTCCGGCAGTACTTCACCCATAGCAATGTATAAGTCCCGTGTCACTCCGGCATCAATAGCAGGCTCAGTCATCGGCATTCTCTGTACAGTGTAAATACGTTTTTCAGCTTTCATTGTGGCTACAAATTTATCATCTTTTAACACGGTAAAAACGCCGGCGGTAGCAGTAAAGTTAGGACCGTCTGCATTTTCCAGTGCATCAAAATGGAAATCGTAATGTTCAAACGCAATACTTTCACCAACCGCTAATTTCACATCCCGTTCAATTGAGAAGTTCTGCGTCATAGTAATACCAATGATCATCACGGCAAAACCGGCATGACCGATACTCATCGCCCAATGGCTGTTACCTAATTTACTCAGGCCTTTTAAAAGCGTAAAACGGAAAGTCGCTCGTAAATACAGTTCATAACAGGTTGTCACCAGTATCCAGAAGCCGAGGAACACACCTAACAGTGCCATCCAGGTAAATTTGGACGAATACTGGAATATAAATAGAACAGCAATAACTGTACTGAGAATTAACGATAAAACTAACGGCTTCAACAGTTCGTTAATTTTCTGACGCTTCCAGCGAACCAAAGGCCCTACACCAAGAAACAACGCAAACGGCACAATCAGAATACTAAACATTTTGTTGAAAAACGGTTCGCCGATAGAGATGCTGCCTAAGCCGATCTCTTTATGCACCAGTGGTAAAAGTGTACCCAGCAAAACCACAATCAGAGCCGCAATTAATAATATATTGTTAATCAGGAGCAGGCTTTCACGCGAAAGCAGGTCAAAACGGCCGCGGCTTTTTACTTTTGAAGCCTGTACCGCATATAACAGTAATGAGCCGCCGATCACGAAGATCAAGAATGCCAGTATAAAAAGGCCGCGGGCAGGATCGCTGGCAAAGGCATGCACTGACACTAAAATGCCGGAACGAACTAAGAAGGTGCCTAATAAACTTAAGGAAAATGCACTAATTGCCAGCAGCACAGTCCAGGATTTGAAAACACCGCGCTTTTCACTAACAGATAATGAATGAATTAATGCAGTACCGGCAATCCAGGGCATAAAAGAAGCATTTTCAACGGGATCCCAGAACCACCAGCCGCCCCAGCCTAATTCATAATAAGCCCACCAGCTCCCCAGTGCGATACCGATTGTTAAAAATACCCAGGCGGCCATTGTCCACGGGCGTGACCATTTAGCCCATGCGCTGTCTAAGCGTCCCTCCATCAATGCGGCAATAGCAAAAGCAAATGCAACAGAGAAACCAACATACCCCATATACAGCATTGGAGGGTGCATTATCAGCCCCACATCCTGGAGTAAAGGGTTAAGATCTCGACCATCAACAGGAAAGTAAGGCAGAGTACGTAAAAACGGGTTTGAAGTTAATAAAACAAACAGGTAAAAACCTAATGATAAAAGCCCCAGCACAGCCAGCACCCGGGCAATCGACTCAACAGGTAAGCGTTTACTCATTACCGCAACCGCTGAGCTCCATAAGGACAGTAAAAACACCCATAAAAGCAGTGAACCTTCATGTGCGCCCCAGACTGCTGATAAACGATAATACCAGGGTAATGCCGAGTTCGAGTTTGTTGCTACATAAACCACAGTAAAATCATTGGCGATAAATAAATAACATAAAACAATAAACGCTATAGTGACAAATACAAACTGCAGATTAGTCAGTATTTTTGCAGATTCAACCGCGCTTTGGTTACGCGCATAGATACCATAAAGCGGATAAACTGTTTGTAACAGCGACAACATACAGGCTATTGCTAATGATAATTGACCAATTTCAGCAAGCATTAAACTGTCCTTCTATTTATTTTTATCAGTTTTTAAATGATCCATGCCTTGCAGAGCATCAGCAACTTCAGGAGGCATATATTCTTCATCGTGCTTTGCAAGTACTTCAAAAGCATTTATCTGTGTTGCGTTTTTCAGCTCCCCCTGCGCAACAATGCCCTGACCTTCACGAAACAGGTCCGGTAAAATACCGTCAAAGAAAACCGTCACAATACCGCCGCCGTTATCGATCAGATCAAAACTTACTTTTAAACTTGTCGGATCCCGTTTTACAGTACCGGCTAAAACCATACCGCCGACACGTAAACGCTGACCCACTTCAGGTTTAATGCCCGTTTCATTCTTACCTTTTACTATTTCAGTCGGCGTATAAAAGAGATCAATATTCTGCTGCAGAGCAAATAGAACCAGACCAACAGCCAGTGATAAACCAATCACTAATGAAGAAGTAATTATTAAGCGTTTTTTACGTCTCGGATTCATAATGTTCCTTCCATATTACTTGCATTTTTAATACGCTGCTCTCGAGCAATACGCTGTTTAACTGTTTTTAATACCATTTTTCTTTTATGCATTGTATTGATAATTAACACAATCAAAGAAAGGATAGAGATACCGTATGCTAACCATACATAAAAACCATAGCCGCCCATGGCAAAGAAATCTGCGATTGAAGTAAACGCCATTTATTTTTCTCCAGTTAATTTCTGCATATTAATATCGGTAATTAGTGCTGTTACCCAGGGGCGATGATTTTCTCTCGCTAAAATTTCATTTCTAAAGCGCATCAAAGTTAAGGTGCCTAAAAATGCCCCGAAGGCAACGATCATAATAATAAGAGGCCAGAGCATTTCTGGTGCCATTGACGGTTTCTCAAATTTACTGATAGTTGCTCCCTGATGCAGAGTATTCCACCAGACCACTGAATAATGGATTATCGGTAAATTAATAACGCCGACTAAAGTTAAAATTGAAGCGGCCCGCCCAGCTAAGACTTTATCTGAAAAGGCGTTATACAGAGCGATAATACCAAGGTAGACAAACAGTAAAATTAACTCCGAGGTTAACCGGGCATCCCATACCCACCATGCGCCCCACATAGGTTTACCCCAGGCTGCACCGGTGAATAATGCAATAAAAGTAAATACCGCCCCTACCGGCGCAGTGGCAGCCACTGTCATTTCCGCCATGCGGATCTGCCAGACTAAAGCAATAAAAGCGGCAATCGCCATGGTGGAATAAGCAGCCATAGCCATCATAGCGGCCGGTACATGAATATAAATAATACGGAAGCTGTCTCCCTGCTGGTAATCAGCTGGTGCAAATACTAAGCCCCACACCGAGCCCACTACAAATGTAATGACTGTGAGTGCGGTAAACCAGGGTAATAACTTACCAGCCAGCTGATAACTTCTTTCGGGTTTTGCATAAGGATGTAACCATTTCCACATAACTTTTCTCTATCTATTTTAATATTGTCTGTTTTAACTGACACTAACGCGTAATGAAGCGGCAATCGCGAATGGTGATAAAGTGATCGAAGCGACCAGCATGGCACCAAGAAGCGCTAACAATCCTAAATATGACTGCCCGTATGCGGCGGCATCAATAGCCATTGTCGAAAATATTAGAATCGGAATACTCAAGGGAAGCATAATTAAACTTAATAAGAGCCCCCCTTTTCGTAAACCAACCGTTAGAGCAACACCAATTGCTCCCAGTAGACTCAATATAGGTGTACCAATTAATAATGTTAAAAATAACGCCCAGTAGGTCTCAATATCAAGCGCCAGAAAGGTCGCAAGCAGAGGGGATACTAACAAAACAGGCAGGCCGGTAAGCAGCCAGTGAGCAAAAACTTTGGCGCTTACTAACCAGGGCAGAGGATACCGGGTTAGCATCAATTGCTCAAGGGAGCCGTCAATGAAATCATCTTTAAACAAACGCTCAAAAGATAACAGTGCGGCTAATAATGCGGCAACCCAGATAATACCAGGCGCAATTCGCTTCAGTAACGCAGGATCCGTACCTATGCCCAGCGGAAAAAGCGTTACAACAATAATAAAAAACCAGATTGGATTAAGAATATCACTTTGACGGCGAAAAGCGCCTTTCAATTCTTTACTGACAACCTGTGAAAATGCCTTAAACATATATATCAGCCGCCGTTTTAGTCAGTGTAATTTTTGCAAGCAGGCTTGAATCGATACTTAGATCCTGATGAGTGGTAAGCACTACAATACCGCCATTTTCAGCATGTTTAATAAAAAGCTCTTCTAAAACAGCAACACCTGACTTATCAATAGCAGTAAATGGTTCATCAAGTATCCATAACGGACAGTCATTAAGCCACAACCTCGCCAATGCAACGCGGCGCAGCTGCCCGGCTGACAGTTGAGATGCAGTAATATCTTCGTAACCTGCCAGCCCAACCTTTGCTAATACCTGCCATAGATCCGCATCCCTAAAACTTGAGTGCATCTGCTGAAAAAACTGTAAATTTTCTAAGGCTGTGAGCTCGGGTTTCACACCTGTTTTATGACCAAGATACAGAAGCTCCTGATAAAAAGATTCGCGATCCTCAGATGTTAAATTTCCGTTCCACAGTACCTGCCCTGAATATGGACTGGATAAACCAACCAGCAGACGAAAAAGGCTGGTTTTACCAACACCGTTAGGCCCTTCAACTTGTACAATTTCTCCCGGGTTAACGGTAAAACTAAGATCTTTAAATAAGATTCTATCCTCACGGACACAAGTTAACTTTTCGCAGTGAAGCATTAATACAACCTAACAAAATAAAGAGATTAGAGAGTGAATACAACCCCCGATATTGAAGGTTATTTTAAGAGTTTCGCATCCTAACACAGATATTTAAGCTAAGTAATAAAGATAAAGCGTTAATATGAGCAAGTTATTATTCTCTCAAAAGACTAGAGAAACAACAGGGATGAAAAATGCAGGAGTTACTCGTAATATAACCGGGCAGATAAAAACCCGGTTCAGGAACTAACATAGGCAAAAAATCAGTGAAGGCTAATATCCTCGGACCAACAGCAGGTTATTTACGGTGCAGGTTAAGCAGCAGTTCTGCTTCAGCTCTGGGCAGCTCACATTCTGTCATTAACTCTTCAATTGAAGCACCTAACTCAACCATTTTAACCGCACGCGTATAAAGCCGGTTTTCTGGGGCTTGTGCGACCAGATTCAATTGATTTTCTTGAGTTTTTTTAATAACAGAATCTAACTGTTGGATTTTTTTCCCCATGCCTACTGCGCCGGAATGAATCTCAGTGAACTGCTGTTTATTGGTTTCATTACTTGCTAATAAAGATTTAACAAGTACTTCTAACGCATGGGTTTTCTTAATTAGTTTGTTTATTAAATAAAGACAGATAACAAAAAAAACAAAGGCTAGCACTAAGGCCAGCCAGGGGATATATTGTAAATACATTCACTACCCGAATAATTAGATTTATAAAAGGCTTAACTCATCCCACTCTTCATCACTGAGGAGCTTATTTAAATCAACTAAAATAAGTAAACCATCGTCACGATTAGTTACTCCTTGAATAAACTGAGAGCTCTCTTCCGTTCCCACATGAGGAGCCACTTCCATCTCTGATTTTTTCAAGTAAACAACTTCAGCAACGCTGTCAACCAAAATACCAATCACCTGCTTTTCTGCTTCAATAATAACAATACGGCTGTTATCTGTAATATCAGCGGGCATCAAACCAAAGCGAGAGCGGGTATCAATTACGGTAACAACGTTGCCTCGTAAATTAATGATACCCAGCACATAATCAGGAGCACCTGGCACAGCGGCAATTTCAGTGTAACGCAAAATCTCCTGCACCTGCATTACATTGATACCATAAGTCTCATTTTCTAACTGAAAAGTCACCCTTTGGAAGATTTCGTCATCGGAAGAACTGTCTGATGTTTGGCCGTCTCTATTCATAATATTCTCTGTTCAATTGGGTTGGTTAATAGGTTATGAGTTTATATTAGTTGTTAATCAAAATTTTTCCAGTGCTTAATGTCCGTGAATATTCATTCCGCTATTCAACAGCTTAACTAATTCATCAGCATGGATCAAAGCGCACATTTTTTCTTTAACCATACCGGCCAGCCATGGCCTTTTCCCTTCTACTGTCCGCCATTTTACCTGCGAACTGTTTAGTGTTTCTGTGCCTAATAATTTCTCACAGGACAGACCCCAGTCAGTTGAGCCGAGTAAAATATAATGGCTGTAATTTAATGTTTCCGCAGAAGCACCGGTGTTTATCCATTTTGCAGTATCAACGATATTAAATAACGACTTATTATGAGTCATTACCCCTGAAAACCAGTCCGGCTTGCCTAATAAAAAATTGAGTGAAGAATCCAGATGATGAATTCCTCCTAAATCAGTTAAAGGAACTGCAAAGGTTAACCCTGCCAGTTCGAAAAACAACACCTGAAACTCATTTTCAACTTCTAAGTTCTTCCATTGAGCCGACTGAACGGGACTTGTTTCAACAGCTTCAGACAACTGCTGTGCATTTAAAGTTTCTACTTCTTTCTCACTTTCCGAAAAAACCAGTGTTTCCGGCAAAACAGGTACAGCAGAACGTAAGCTCTCTAACTGCTCATGAACATCATCCGTTAGTGTTTTAGACATCACTTTCTGCGGCGTTTCCTCACGCAGCATAGACGCAAAGTAATTTTCCATTGCCTCATCATTATTATTTTTCATTTAGTACTGCTCTGCTTGTAACAAATAATTAAGTAAAGTTTCGTATGCAAAAACACCTCGACAATTACGCGAATAAAAAGAAACGGGTAAATTCTCCAGGCTTGCATCTCTAAATTTAGTATCCACAGGAATGACACCACTCCAGACTTTATCTGAGTACCTGTTTTTTAGTGCCTCTAAAGTATTTAGTGATGCACGCGTTCTTTTGTCATACATGGTTGGAATAATACAGTAATCAAAATCAGAATCTCGAGAGTGCTGCATAATTTCGAGCGTTTTGATCATACGCTCTAATCCTTTTGATGCTAAAAACTCCGTCTGCACCGGCACCAGTATTTTATCACAGGCAGCTAAAGCATTAACCATCATCACACCAAGCACAGGCGGACAGTCAATAAGAACAAAATCAAAGTCGTCTTCCACTAATTTTAGCTGTTTATCTAAAAACAGCCCCATGCCCTCTTTATCGCCTAATACCCGATCCAGGGTAGCTAAAGCCATAGAGGCTGGAATTAATGAAATGTTGTTCATCTCTGTCGGTAAAATAACCTGATCTAACTCAGATTTTTTCTCCGCAGGCTCCTGGAAAAGATCATATAAACTGACAGGGAGCTGATCCGAGTCGTACTGCAGATAACTGGTTAAAGAAGCATGCGGATCCGTATCAATGAGTAAAACTCGAAAACCACGTTCAACCAGCAGCCCTGCTAATGAAACCACAGTTGTTGTTTTACCCACGCCCCCTTTTTGATTTGCTACAGTCCAAACTAACAACTTTATTCCTGCCTTGTAGTAATTATTAAGCGATTATCCGGTAAATAAATTTCCTGCATCTCTTCGCTGTCCGGCTTCGGAAGGGCAGGAGGCGTAACCTTATTTTTATTATCATTTTTAGAAATAACAGCAGGTTCAACAAAAGCATATTTAGATACTGCAATCACAACCCGGCGGCTTCTTACGTTATCCACACTGCCGTCTGCAGCGGTTAGCGGATAATATTCACCATAGGCTTCCACTACCATTCTCTGGCCGACAATACCAAGTTCATTTAATGCATGCAGTACACTAAACGCCCGAGCCCCGGAAAGTTCCCAGTTCGAGGCATATATCTCGTTAGATATCGTATCCTGATCGGTATAACCACGGATACGGAGCATATTATCTACCGGCTTTAATACAACGGCTAGTTTACGCGTCAGTTCAGCTGAAGAGGCAAGAAGGCTGTGACTTCCGGAAGCAAACAGTAACTGCCCCCCCATCTCAATAGTTAACCAGTCTCCATCAAGATCTAACTGTACCACCTGATCGTTCAATTCAGATAAGAATAACGCTTCCAGCTCAAGTTTTAATTGACTCAGCTCCCAACCTGCTTTTAACGTATCAACATCTGAAAGTTCATTATTGGCCTGATTAACCATTCCCTCAGATAACATTGCCGGACCGGCATCTTCAATAATACTGTTACTGTTTTCAGTAAGAATACCTTCTCTATCTGAGCTGAAAACAGACTGGCTAAGCAGTTGAGTCGCATTTTGAATGCTGCTAACAACTTCTTTATATTTATCTTCCCTGCTTGCGGAGACGGCAAACAGCACAACAAAAACGGCAAACATTAATGTCATATAATCTGCGTAGGAAACAGTCCAGCGGTGCAGATCGTTACCGCTATGCATCTTCAATCGAGAGCGGGGACGAACACGCATTAAAAAGATGCCCGGTCAATATAGCCGTGTAAACGACGATCCAGAAGCAGACCGTTATCACCGTGTGCAATGGCAATCAGACCGATTAAAGTCATCTCTTTGTAGAGCGCAGTATATTGATAATGAAGTCGAATTTTATTGGCTATCGGCAGATATATAAAGTTGGCAAAACCCACACCATAAATGGTAGCGACAAAAGCCACAGCAATACCCGCACCTAATTTATCGGGCTGATCAAGAAAACTCATGGCCTGAATCAGACCTAATACAGCACCGATAATACCGATTGTCGGACTATATCCTCCCATTGATTCATACAGCTGAGCGCTGCGTTCATGATGTTCACTGTCTAAATCAATATCCTGCTGCAGGATATCCTGCAAAGCCAGCTGATCACAGCCGTCAACCAGCATTGCCAGACCTTTTCGGGTAAAAGGATCAAGGTTTTCATCACTTTCATTTTCTAAACTTAGCAGACCGTGCTGACGTGATTTATAGGACCAGTTTTGGATTTTTTTTGACTGCTCGGCGAGGGAATGGGAAGGTCTGTAAAAGACTTTAGGAAGCAGCTTTAATGCATGGATAAGCTGCTTACTTGAGGTTTGGATCAGTACTGCTCCTAATGTCCCGCCAAATACAATTAAAAAAGCAGGTAAATCAAACAGACCTTTTATTGACGAGCCATGATAAACTTGTGCAAATAACAAACTTGAAATAATGATAAAAAAGCCTAAAAAACCAAGCTTATTCATGCTTCAGCTCTACCTTGATTCGTTTTGCCACCAGCTCCAATGGTAAAGACTCCGTCGCAATTCCAGCTTTCGCTACCGCTTGAGGCATACCGTAAACAACACAGCTTGCTTCATCCTGAGCCCAGATTTCCGATCCTCTCTCTTTCAGCATACGAGCACCGTCCCGGCCGTCAGCTCCCATACCGGTCAATACAACCGCAAGTACCTTGTTACTGTATAGTTTCGATAATGAAGCAAAAGTAATATCAACACTGGGTTTGTAGTTTAACTTTTCACTGCCTTCATGAATTTTTATTTTGGCCTGTCCCGCGCGGCCGTCAAGCAGCATCTGTTTACCGCCGGGCGCTAAATACGCGCAGCCGGGTTTTAAAACATCGCCGTCAGCAGCTTCTTTTACACTGATCTGACATATCCCGTTGAGGCGATCGGCAAAAGCTTTAGTAAAGGTTCCCGGCATATGCTGAATCAAGACTATCGGCAGTTTAAAGTTACGCGGAAGCTCTGACAAAATGGTCTGTAATGCAACAGGGCCTCCTGTTGATGTACCGATGGCTAAAATATCATAGGATTTGCCGGATGCCTTAAAATGTTTTTTAGGCACTGGCGTACCAGCTGCTGCTTTAGCTGCGGGAGTTGTACTAATCGAAGCAGCAGGTCTTGCTGAACGGGTGGTCTCCGTTGACTTTTTTAATGCCGATAATGCCGGACTTGTTCTTAACGGGCTTGAAGCCGGCTTAGCAGTCTCTCTTACTGGTGTTACAGGGCGAACTGGGACTCGCGACACACGGCGGTTGGCGATAGCGATAATCCGCTGCTGCAGTAATGCAATCGCTTCCTCTTTATCTCGTGCGATATCTTCAAATTTTTTCGGTAAAAAGTCTGATGCGCCCGCTTCCAGAGCATCTAAAGTTGCACTTGCTCCCTGATGGGTTAGCGAAGAGAACATCAGAATAGGCAGGGGATTCGCCGCCATGATTTTTTTCACTGCGGTGATGCCGTCCATAACCGGCATTTCAATATCCATAGTGACTACATCAGGCTTGACCTTGGCAACCATGTCCACAGCTTCCTGTCCGTTATTTGCTGTTGCAATAACTTCTAATGAAGGGGATTTGTTGATAATTTCACTTACTCGACGACGAAAAAAACTCGAATCATCAACAACTAATACTTTTATTGCCATTTAAAATCCTATTTATTTTATGCGTAATGTTTTAATAAGCTTGGTAAATCAAGGATAAGAGCAATCCCGCCGTCACTAGTAATGGTAGCCCCGGCCATACCTGGAGTACCTGACAGCAGTTTATCCAGCGCTTTAATAACGACTTCTTCCTGACCAAGCAGTGCATCAACAACAAATGCTATCTGCTGCACACCTAACTGTACAATCACTACATGCCCGACTCCCTGACCTTTTTCAATCGGTTCAGCATGCGGCGCCAGCCAGTCGCGAAGATAAAACAGCGGAATAGCACGATCACGTATAACAATTGTCAGCTGACCATGAACGATATTTGTTTTACATAAATCCAGATGAAAAATCTCATTTACATTAGTTAAAGGTAATGCAAATGTCTGATCCGCAACAACAATCATTAGGGTCGGCAAAATAGCCAAAGTCAGCGGTACTTTTATTTCTAAGCGCGTTCCTTTACCTAATTTTGAATCAATTGAGATGGTACCGTTTAATTTGGTTATTCCGGTTTTAACCACATCCATGCCAACGCCGCGGCCGGAGATATCCGATATTTCAACTTTGGTCGAGAAGCCCGGTGCAAAGATAAGAGAGTAGGCTTCTTTGTCGGACATTCTATCCGCACCATCTTGATCTAAGATACCCTTATCCATTGCGATCTGTTTTAACTTATCAGCATCCATACCGGCGCCGTCATCTTCGATAACCAGCAGTATGTGATCCCCTTCCTGCGAAGCAGATAATAATATTCGCCCTTCTTTCTCTTTACCATTCTGCATACGAATATTCGGCATTTCGATACCATGATCCACTGAGTTTCGTACTAAATGCACAAGCGGATCTGCCAGCGCTTCCACTAAGTTTTTATCTAAATCAGTTTCTTCACCAACTAAATCAAGACGAATATTTTTACCTAAAGTACGCGCTAAATCTCGAACAACACGTGGAAATTTACCAAATACTTTTTTAATCGGCTGCATTCGGGTTTTCATTACCGAGCCCTGCAGATCCCCGGTAACAATATCTAAATTAGCAACAGCACGGGATATTTCTTCATCCTCGGAGGTTGATTCAAGGCTGACCAGACGGTTACGTACCAGTACTAGTTCACCAACCATATTCATTATTTCATCAAGAATACTTGTATCAACCCGTACTGTCGGCTCTACAGCTGCCGGCGGCGCTTTTTTCTGTGCCTGAGCCCTAGGCGCAGGTGCTTTAGGCGCAGCCTCCTGAGGAACAGGAGCTTTAACTTCAGGGGCTGGTGCTTTAATCTCAGGAGCGGCGGCTTTCACCGGAGCGGGCGGTTTTACAGGAGCCTGCGGTTCGGCTGGTGCGGCCTGCACAGATACCGGCGACTTTTCAGTACTTGTCTGCGCGCTGTTTCCTGCGCCGTGTAATTCATCAAGTAATGATTCAAATTCATCATCAGTTATTTCATCACTAGCTGCGGCTGCTTTTACCGGTTCACTGCTTTGTACGGGAACTCCGCCGTGAGCACCTTTACCGTGCAGTTCATCAAGTAAAGACTCAAACTCATCATCATTAATATCAGTACTTGAAGCAGCGCTGTCTGCAGCGGCTGTTTTCTCTACACTTTTCTCAACTTCGTCAGACGAAGCGGGCGGCGCTAAACCATGTTTTCCGACACCGTGCAGCTCATCAAGCAGCGACTCAAACTCGTCTTCAGAAATATCAGCACTTTCAGGAGTGGCTGCCGGTGCCGTTACCGTAGAGCCTGACTGCTGGTGCAGTTCATCTAATAACGCATCAAATTCAGCTTCGTCAATCTCATCAATAGAATTTCCAGCAGGGGAGACTGGCTCAGAAATCACGGCTTCAGGAGCCGGCGTTTCGGGTACAGGTTCAGGAACGGGTTCAGCAGCGGCCTGCGGTACTTCATCTTCCGATGCAGGCTTACTCAAGCGGTGCAGCTGTTCTAAAATATCAGGGGGAGCAGCCGTTACGCTCTCTCCGGCCTGCACAGCTTCAAACTGTTCATTGATAACGTCTAATGCACCTAAAATAGTATCCATCAGTGCGGCATCAACACTGCGGTGATTCTGGCGTAGGCCGTCGAAGACATTCTCGGCACCATGGCAGGTTTCAACCAGCTCGGTCAAAGATAAAAAACCGGCCCCGCCCTTTACTGTATGAAATCCACGGAAAATGGCATTGAGTAATTCAGTATCGTTTGGATTATTTTCCAATTCGACCAGCTGCTCTGATAGTAATTCTAAAATTTCTCCAGCTTCTATCAGAAAGTCCTGGAGGATCTCTTCATCTACTTCGAATGTCATTTTCCGTTTCCTTAAAATCCTAAACTAGAGAGCAAATCATCAACATCATCTTGTCCATTTACAACATCATCCCGCTCTTCTGCGTTTATGATGGGCCCTTCAGCTTTAATATCTTTATTCGTACTATCTGCAGCTGTTTCATCGCCGGAATACTTATCTCCGGGGTGACATACAGTCAAGATCACGACTAATTTTGATTCAATTTCCTGCACCAATTCGATTACCCGTCGAATCATCTGCCCGGTTAAATCCTGAAAATCCTGTGCCATTAGAATATCAGTAAGAGAAGTTCTTAAATTTAATGCACTGGCTGTTGACTCTTTAATCATCGCATCAATCTGATGACACAGGATCTTAAACTCGCCTAATGCTAAATCTCGGCTCATAAGTCCCTGCCAGCTTGGGGTTACAGCCTCAAGATCTTCAATAAGTTTATCGGCAATAGGCAGGCAGGTGTCAACTGCATCCATGGTTTTATTGGCCGCATTATCAGTCATCTCGATAACATAATTTAAACGCTCTCTAGCATCAGGAATATCCTGGCCAGCCATATCCACTAAGCGAGTATCGTTTTGAAAGCTCACTAATGCGTCATGCAGTTCTCGAGTTAATTCACCAACCTTGTAAAAAACAACGCTATCTTCTTCTGATGCTGGTTTACTTACACTCTCAACAATTTCATTTGCGGCGTTTATCTCATCAGCTTCTAAATGAGCGACTAGTGCTTTTGCTTGAGAGAGTGACAGTAACGGCGTTAATTCATGTGCCATACCCATCCCCTTTTAACCTAATCGTTCAAAAACCTTATCCAGTTTTTCTTTTAACGTACCGGCGGTAAAAGGTTTAACAATATAACCGTTTACGCCGGCCTGAGCAGCTTCAATAATCTGCTCTCTTTTTGCTTCAGCTGTTACCATTAAAACAGGTAAATGCTTTAATTTAGGGTCTTTGCGGATCTCCTTGAGAAGATCAATTCCCTGCATAATCGGCATATTCCAATCTGTTACAACGAATTCAAAATCCCCTTCTTTCAGCATCGGCAAAGCGGTGTTGCCGTCATCAGCTTCAAAAGTGTTTGTAAAACCAAGATCTCGTAATAAATTCTTGATTATTCTTCTCATTGTTGAAAAATCATCAACAATTAGTACCTTCATATTTCTGTCCAAAACATTCCCCTAAGTAAAAATTTATCTCTTTAATTTACTTACTTAAAACAAATCATAAGTAAATATTTAAAAAATATACAATAATAAACCACGATTTGCCGCCTTCTTAGCTCAACTGTGACTCATATCTTGTCAAATTATCAATATTGTTTATATTCTAGGCAGCATGTGCTTTAGCTTTCAAGCGATGCAGTGCCTGACTGTGAATTTGACTTACTCTCGATTCGCTTACATCAAGTATTAAACCAATCTCTTTTAAATTCAATTCTTCATCGTAATATAATGACAGCACTAAGGCTTCCCGCTCAGGCAGCAGTTTTATCATAGACACAAGCTTGTTTGAAAATTCATTTTCACTTACTTCATGAAAAACGGCATCATGACTGACCGGCTCACCTGATAAGCCGTCTTCAGCACCGGTAAGATCCTCATATGCGACAAGCTTTGCACAGTTCACATCACGCAGCATCTGCTGGTATTCAGGTAACGTGACATCAAGCTGCCTGGCAATCTCAACTTCTTTAGCATCACAACCGCTGCGCTTTTCAACCTCTGCGATTGCACCGGCAATATTGCGGCTGTTTTTATGCACTGAACGAGGCACCCAGTCACCTCTGCGCATTTCATCTAACATCGCACCGCGAATACGAATGCCGGCAAAGGTTTCAAAACTTGCACCTTTAGTGCTGTCAAAGTTTCGCGCAGCCTCCAACAGCCCTATCATACCGGACTGCACCAAGTCATCAATCAGCACGCTCGCCGGTAACCTAGCCATTAAATGATAGGCTATTTTTTGAACTAATTCAGAGTGTTTCTCAATTAGATCAGAAGTATTATTGTAATAGCCCTGCGCTTTTATCACTTATGAAAACTCACTCATTGCATCAATATCATTAAGAAGCAGCTTCTCAATGAAAAATTCAAGATGCCCGCCCGGCTGATGCGGTATCGGCCAGTCACAGGCACGATTCGCCAGCGCTTTAAATGCCAGAGATGCCGGTGTTTTTGGAAAGGCCTGTACAACAACTTTCTGCTTTCGTACAGACTGACGAACATTACCGTCAAAGGGAATGCAGGCAACCAGCTCTAAAGAAGCGTCTAAAAAACGATCTGTCACACGGGTAAGTTTAGTAAATAAATCTTGTCCTTCACGTAAACTACGCACCATATTGGCAACAATTTTAAAGCGGTAGACACCGTTCTGCTTGCTTAATATTTTGATCAGCGCGTAAGCATCGGTAATAGAGGTCGGTTCATCGCATACTACCATTAATACATCCTGAGCTGCCTGAGCAAAGCTGACCACCATATTTGAAATACCGGCAGCTGTATCTATCAGAAGCATATCAATCGGCGTCTGCAGTGAACTGAAAGCCTGGATCAGGCCGGCGTGTTCAATATCGCTCAACTCAACCATAGACTGAGTCCCCGATGTCGCAGGGATGATCATCACGCCGTCAGGACCGGTAACAATTACCTCGTCCAGGGTACATTCACCAGACAAAACATGAGAAAGATTTTTAGTGACACGAATGCCTAATAAAACATCCACATTAGCCAGACCTAAATCGGCATCAAGCACTAACACCCGTTTACCTCTCTGCGCGAGTGAAACGGCCATATTCAAAGTCACATTTGTTTTTCCCACACCGCCTTTACCGCCGGTAACGGCAATTACTTTCACTTGATTATTTTTCATTCTTCTTAAGCCGCTTGCTTGATCTGAAATCATTATATTACTCATTATATAAAATTGTTAATTCACCGTGAGAAAAAGCTTATTCGCCGTCAAAGCCGCTATGCCACTGGTGCTGTTCTTGTTCAAAAATATTATTCATCATATCTAATGTGCCGCCGATTAAATTTTCAGTTTTGGCAATTTCAATATCTTCAGGCACCCGCTGCCCGGTTGTTACATAACAAATCGGCAGCGCATGCTGCATAGTGACGCTCAGCACTTCACCTAAGCCGATACTTTCATCAACTTTAGTTAAGATGCAGCCGGACAGTGCAATACGTTTAAAGTGAGCAATCGCCTCTTCAACAACTCTGCGCTGCGATGTTGACGAAATCACTAAATAACTTTGAATATTAACACGGCTGTTACGCATTAACGTCTCTAACTGCTCTGACAGCCTGACATCCCGCTGTCCCATACCGGCAGTATCAATCAGCACTAGACGCTTTTCTCTAAACTGGTAAAGAATTTCTGAAAGCTCATCCGCATCTTTTGCAACACGCACTGAACAGCCCATAATTTTACCATAGGTGGCCAGCTGTTCATGCGCGCCTATCCGGTAAGTATCTGTTGTAATTAATGCGACCTGATCAGCACCGTATTTCATCCCGAACTGTGCTGCAAGTTTAGCAATTGTAGTGGTTTTCCCAACCCCTGTAGGCCCCAGCAGTGCGATAGCCCCGCCTTTAGCTAAAATTTCATTGCTGCCGATATAAATTTTATCTTGTAATAAGGCCTGTATATACTGCTGAACTTCAGTGGCAGAAGCATCTTCCGGAATATAACTTGCAAGCTGATCCGCGACATCATCTGAAAATCCAGCTTTACTCAGCCACTTAATGACCATGGCTCGAATCGGCTCTTTACGCTCCATCTCCTGCCACATCAGTCCCGACACCTGGTGTTCTAAAAGCTTACGTAAAGAAGCCACCTCGGCACCGATTTTAGCGATTTCTTTATTATCATTGCTGCGGCCGACGGGAGCACTGCGCCGTGAAGGAGCATTATTTTGTTTTACCTCGTTCCGGGCAGCCCAGTTCTGCTGCTCAGCAAGCGTTTTTGGTTGATTTAGTCCCGAAGCACCTTTCGTCTCGGGGACTGAAAATGCAGGCAGATCGGATCTACCTGCTTTTTTCTGCACTTTATTTTTAGCCTGCTGCGCATTTACTTTACCAAAAAATGAATTCAGTGATTTAGCAAAATCTTCACCGCTGTCCTTAGCACCATTACGCGTACTTTTCTGCAGTTTAAGAGGTGTTTTAGGTTTTTGATTTCCCTGCGAAGATAACTGCACATTATCATCCTGCAAAGCGCCGAACAGCTCGTCTTTTGCTTGATTTTTTTCTGCTGATGCCTGCTCCGCCTGGTAGTCAACAGCAGCTACAATTTCGATACCGCCGACCACTTTTTTATTCGACATTATAACCGCGTCAGGTCCTAACACCTCTTTCACTTCGGTCATTGCTGTACGCATATCTTTTGCAAAAAAACGTTTAATTTTCATTTGTTACAACCAGTTACTGCCCAATAGAGCTAATTATTTTTATCTGTTTATCATCAGGAATTTCCTGATAAGAAAGTACATGCAGACTCGGAATTGTATGTTTAACAAATTTAGCTAACGTACCGCGCAATACGCCAGAGGTTAATAATACAGCGGCCTGTCCCAATAATTCCTGCTGCTGCGACGCTTCAACCAGTGAGTTTTGAATTCTTTCAGCAAGCCCGGGTTCAATGCCCGCACCATCACTTCCACCTGCCTGCATCGACTGATGCAATATTTGTTCCAGTTCATTGGAAAGAGTGATAACCGGCAGTTCCGGCTCATTACCTATAATTTCCTGAACTATCATACGTTTTAATGAAATACGACAGGCTGCAGTTAATACCTCGGCATCCTGGCTGCGCGGCCCGTAATCAACTAAGGTCTGCACAATCGAGCGAATATCCCTTACGGCTACATTTTCATTTAATAAACTCTGCAGTACTTTTACAACAGTACTCAGCGAAAGAATCTCCGGTACTAAACCTTCAACGAGTTTAGGGTGCTTCTTAGCTAATAAATCCAGTAAATTCTGCGCCTCTTCATGCCCTAATAACTGCGCTGCATGGTTACTTAAAATCTGACTCAGATGTGTTGCCACAACCGTTGCAGTATCCACAACAGTATAACCTAATGCCTGGGCCTGCTCACGCTGTACTTCTTCTATCCACACAGCTTCAAGACCAAAAGCCGGATCTATTCCAGCAACGCCGTCAATAGGACCGAAAACCTGCCCGGGATTAATGGCCATCTCTTTATCATGATAAATATCAGCAAATCCGCAGCTCACGCCCATCAGGGAAATATTATAATTATTGGGTGCTAAATCCAGGTTATCGCGAATATGCACAGGCGGGATCAAAAAGCCCATCTCCTGAGAGAGTTTTTTGCGCACCCCTTTAATACGGGCTAATAGTTCTCCGCCCTGACTTTTATCAACCAGAGGGATTAAACGATAACCCACTTCTAATCCGATTGTATCAACACTGCGCACATCATCCCAGCCGAGTTCTTTAACCTCAGCCTGCTCACCCGCAGCTGCAACAGCAGTTTCCTGCGCCAGCTCATCGGAAGATGCCTGTTTTTTGACTCGATTAAGCTGCCAGTATGCACCGCCGGCAGCTATCCCGCCTAGAGTTAAAAAGGCCAGGTGGGGCATGCCGGGAACGATTCCCATCACCAGTAAAATTCCTGCAGTGATCATTAAAGCCTTAGGATCGTCAAACATTTGACCTATCATACGTCCGCCCATATCGGCTTCTGTATTTTCCCGGGTCACGGTAATAGCGGCTGCAATCGACAGTAGCAGCGAGGGTATCTGCGCAACTAAACCGTCACCAATGGTTAAAATAGTGTAAATTTCAGCAGCCCGTGCAAAGGGCAGATCAAACTGCGCCATGCCGATAATAAAACCGCCGATAATATTAATAAACAGGATCATAATGCCCGCAATAGCATCACCTTTTACAAATTTACTGGCACCGTCCATGGAACCGTAAAAATCGGCCTCCATGGTCACTTCTTCACGGCGTTTACGGGCCTGATCCTGATCGATTAAACCAGCATTCAGATCGGCATCAATCGCCATCTGCTTGCCCGGCATTGCATCTAGAGTAAAGCGGGCACTAACTTCGGATATTCGCCCGGCACCTTTAGTGACAACCACAAAGTTAATAATCATTAAAATAAGAAATACAATTAAACCAACGGCCAGGTTACCGCCGATAACCACCGAGCCGAATGCTTCAATTACATGCCCGGCAGCAGCCCCGCCCTGATGCCCTTCTAACAAAACAATACGGGTAGAGGCAACATTAAGCGCTAAACGCAGCAGGGTTGCGATTAATAATACGGTTGGAAAGGCGGCAAAATCCAGCGGCTTTTTGGTATAGATAGAGACAAGCAGAACAATCAGAGCCAGGGCAATATTGAATGTGAATAACATATCCAGAAGCAGAGTCGGCATGGGTAAAATAACCATACCCAAAGCAGCTAAAACCAGAATAGGCGTACCAAGCCCGCCTGCTATTTTAGCTTTATTTGCCCATATTGAAGTGAGTACCGTTTTAATGTTAATTCCCTATAATTTTCAAATGTTCCCCATGACAGCAGATAATGCCACAAAAAATGCATAGTACCTATTTTACGCAGCAGCCATATTGGAAGTTATATTATGCAACAGCCGTACCGGAGGTGTACGCATTTAATGACAATAACTTGAACAGCTTCTAAATAAATAAGTCCCAAAAACAGCGAACGTCTATAAATTAATCGTTATATTGAAAAGCTTCTGGAATCTGCAGATCATCAGGTAATTTTTTCGGACGACCGGAACGCCCTTTACGGAACTGATCCAGCTGATAAATATATGCCAGCACCTGTGCTATCGCTACAAACAGCTCTTCTGGAACCTCTTCATTAATCTCAGTGGTATGATAAATCGCACGGCATAAAGGCGGCGTCTGCATCACCGGCACTTCATATTCACGTGCCACCTCCCGTATTTTAAGTGCCATAAAATCAACGCCTTTCGCAACAACATAAGGTGCCCGTTCGCCATCCTGCTCATATTTTAATGCCACGGAATAGTGAGTCGGATTGGTCACAATAACATCCGCATCGGGCACATCTCCCATCATCTTACGCTGTGACGCTTCATACTGCAGCTGCCTGATACGCTGTTTGACTTCCGGTTTACCTTCGGAATTTCGAAACTCATCTTTGACCTCCTGCTTGGTCATTTTCATTTCCTGAGTATGCTTATAGATCTGATAGGGCACATCAACAGCAACAATTAACAGCATAGAGCAGCACAGAAGAATGAACATCCAGGAGATCATATCTAACGCTTCAAAAACACTGCCCGGTAAAGGAGTAACCGACAGATGCAGGATCCGTTCAAAAGTCACCCCCAAAATCCACCATACCATACCGATTACCACCAGCACCTTTAAGATAGACTTTAATAATTCAACCCAGGCCTGCAGGCCTAACATACGCTTTAAGCCGGCGGCAGGACTTAAACGATTCCACTTGGGCATCATGGCTTCGGTACTAAATAACATGCCGCCTAATAACGAACTGCCTAAAATGGAGATAACAAAAAGCATAAGCAGTATAGTGAACATCGGCAGTGCCAGGCCGGTAAAGCTGCCGGTTAAATGCAGCCACATATACTCAGGATTAAATAGAGCGGCACGCTCAAAAGTAAATGCCCGTTTCATCATCACAGACAGCTCGTATGCTAATCTGTCGCCGAAAACCAGAAAGGAAAGTGCAGCCGAAATCAAAACTGAAGCCGTCGCTAACTCCTTAGAGCGGGCAACCTGGCCCTTTTCCTTGGACTTTCGAAGCCGTTCGGGGGTGGCTTCTTCGGAACGCTCTGTTCCGTTTTCATTTTCAGCCATGAACTAGACTCCGTTTGCTGATATTAAGCGCAGATATACAAATTATGGATAAGCTGATTATAGAAAAAATAATCAATAATTATGCCGTTATTGAGCAGAAAAAATAAATATTTAAGGTACTCCGCAGACATCATTTAATAACTCGCATATTAAACTGATGCCGCGCAGCCATTGATTGTTAAAATGAACCGGCACATTTACCAGGGTTATCCATAAAACAAATAAACCAAATACCATGCTGATGGAAAAACCTAAACTGAAAATATTTAGCTGCGGCGCGGCTTTGGTCATAATACCAAAAGATAAATTAACCAGCAGCATTGCCACCATAGAAGCGATCGAAAAAGCCAGAGCAGCTCGAAACATCAAAGAAAACCAGGCAGCCAGCTTTTTATAATCGACGGCTAATAAACCATCCATTGAAACCGGCAGTGTGTCGAAGCTTCTAACCATCATCTCAATCATTAACAGATGACCGTCTGCGCCTAAAAACAGCAGCGTCACCAGCAGTACATAAAACTGACCAACAACGGGTGAAGACTGGCCGTTCATCGGATCTGCCATGGAAGCAAAACCTAAACTTGTCTGCATTGCAATCACCTGTCCGGCAACAACAAAGGTCTGCACAACAAAAACCGAGACAGTACCAATAGCAATACCAATCAGCACCTGCTGCAGGATCACAAATGCACTGCCCAGAGAAAACAACTCAATATCCAAGGTAATCGGAGGAAGAATCGGCACCACTGCGACAGTAACAGCAAAAGAATAAAACAGGCGGATCCGCGCAGGTGTCGTACGGGAGCCCACTGCAACCATCACCATCAGCATGCCGGCAATACGGCAGAAAGCCCAGAAATAAGCCGCCAGCCAGTCGAGTAGAAACTCCGCAGAAAAGTGCATCAGCCTACTACTTGCGGTATCTGTTCAATCATGGAAAAAAAGAACTCCATCAGCTTATTAAAGCCCCAGTGCGCACCAAATGCTAATGCAGTTAAGGTCATCATTAAACGCGGTAAAAAACTTAGGGTTTGTTCATTAATTGATGTAGCGGCCTGGAAAATAGCAACCACTAAACCGATTAACAGGCTCGGCACTATGGCAGCCGACACCAGCATCAGTACAGTCCACAGGGCTTGACGGAAAATGTTTACAAAAACTTCCGGTTCCATAACTCCTCCCTACAAACCAAAGCTGTTAGCTAAACTGCCCATAATTAGGTTCCAGCCGTCAACCAGCACAAATAACATTAACTTAAAGGGCAAAGATACAATCATGGGGGATAACATCATCATACCCATTGCCATTAATATACTCGCCACCACTAAATCAATAATCAAAAACGGAATAAAGATCATAAAGCCGATCTGAAAAGCGGTTTTAAGCTCGCTGGTTACAAAAGCCGGAATCAGCACGGTAATCGGCACTTCTGCCGGAGTGTCGACCTGTATATTGGCGATTTCCAGAAAGGTTTCTAAATCTTTTAACCTGGTCTGAGCGAGCATAAACTCCATCATCGGCTTCTTGCCTTTTTCCAGCGCCTGGGTGATGGTCATCTCTTCGTTCAAATAGGGCTGCAGAGCAGTTTCATTCACCCGCTCAAATACCGGTGCCATAATAAAAAAAGTTAGAAACAGCGCGATACCGTTAATCACCTGATTCGACGGAGTCTGCTGCAGACCCGTAGCCTGTCGTAAAATAGACATCACCACCACGATACGGGTAAAGGATGTCATTAAAATCAGCATCGCCGGCAAAAAGCTCAGCGCTGTCATAAACGCTAGCACCTGCAGCGTCACACTGTATTCCTGATCACCGCCAGCGTTGGTTGTCACTGTAACAGCAGACAAAGCGCCTGACTCGGCAAAAAGATGCGGCGAGACAAACAGTAAAACAGCGCCAATAGCCAGAAATATTCTATTCATGATTTTTATTACTTATTTTAGATAATAAAACGGCAAACGGGTTAACCAGAGCCGCGTTATCCGGCTCATTTTCTGTTATTACAGGTTTTTCAAACTTATCAAGTAAAGTGATATTCTGCTCAGTGACGCCCAGCAGATAATGCTGACCGTTTATTTCAATCATCTGTACCCGGCCTTTACTGGTCAGAGGCTGTGTTGCCACAACTTTAATTGCCGATTTTCCCTGTCCATTTTTTAACAGATTGGTTTTTTTCATCAGATAAGCAAAAACAAAAATGCAGGCGATCACTAATAATAATGACGCCAGCATACTGCCGAGTGCTAAATCAGGACGGCCGGGTGTTTCCTGTGCCCCGAAACTAAGCACAGGAAAAAAAGCAGCTGCAAGTATAAAAAAACGTATCATTTAAGCTTTTTAATCCGTTCCGTCTGGCTGATAACATCCGTTAAACGAATACCGAACTTATCATTTACCACCACCACCTCGCCGTGCGCAATCAATGTACCGTTCACCAGAACATCCAGCGGTTCACCGGCAATACGATCCAGCTCCACAACCGAGCCCTGATTTAACTGCAGCAGATTTCGAATATTGATTTTACTACGCCCGACTTCCATGGAAATAGTGACAGGAATATCTAAAATACTGTCTAACCGGGCATGCTCTTCTGCGCTTAACGAAGAAGATGTATCCTGAAGTTCATCGAGCTCAACATTATTGACATTATCCCCCTGCCCCGCATCACCAGATTCCTCAAGTGCAGCGGCCCACTCATCAGCCATATCTTGTTCAGTGCTCATAACTTTTTCCCTATCTGTTTCTTTTTTAATAATATTCAATGAAATTGTGAGTAATTTAAGCCTTACTCTGCATCTTTCATATCTTTTAAACTACCCAGCTGCAGCTGGGTATTCTGAATTTCAGGCCGATCAATACGCTCGGTGATTTTCAATGCTAAATTCTCATTTGACTTGCCTAACTTAGCCCTGAATGTCGGTAAACCTTCAACGGAAACAAGCAGAGACTCGGGCATATCAACGGGAATAATATCCCCGACTTTAAAATCCATCATCTCGCGCAGCGGCAGCACTGTTTCCAGGAGCTTAGCTGTAAAATCAACACCTACATCCATAATTTCATCTTCCAGAGCCTGGCTCCAGCGCTGGTCGGTATCCTCTTTATCACTCTGTACACCGGCATCCAGCAGTTCCCGGATCGGCTCCAGCATTGAATACGGCATAGCGATGTGAAAATCGCCTCCCCCTCCGTCAAGTTCAATATGGAACGAATTAACCACAATCACTTCTGTCGGACTGACAA
Source organism: Psychromonas aquimarina ATCC BAA-1526 (assembly GCF_000428725.1). Taxonomy (GTDB): domain Bacteria; phylum Pseudomonadota; class Gammaproteobacteria; order Enterobacterales; family Psychromonadaceae; genus Psychromonas; species Psychromonas aquimarina. The sequence goes on along the minus strand of NZ_AUAM01000009.1, from coordinate 113,881 downwards.
TATTCGCCATCGCCGGGTTTACTTCCGAGTCTAAATATTCAAACTCAGCATCCATTACCGGCGCCCAGGCATCATGATAATCTTCAAATATTATTTTCAAGAGCATTTGAATAATACGGCGCTCAGTAGGAGTAAACTCGCGTCCTTCAATTTTGGCATGGTAACGCCCGTCCCCGCCAAAAAAATTTTCCACTAAAATAAAGACTAAACGCGCTTCCATGGTGACTAATGCAGTGCCTTTTAACGGGCGAAAACGTACCATGTTTAAACTGGTTGGAACAAATAAGGTGTGTACATATTCGCCAAACTTAAGCATTTGTACTCCGTTAATGGAGACTTCCGCAGTATGGCGTAACATATTAAATAAACTGATTCTTAAATGGCGGGCAAAACGCTCATTAACCAGTTCAAGTGTCGGCATCCGCCCACGAACGATCCGGTCCTGCGATGAAAAATCAAAGTGGACAAGGGAATCATCCCCCTCATCACCGGCCTCAACGACGTCCTCTTCAACATCATCAACACCATGAAGAAGCGCGTCAATCTCGTCTTGAGATAATAAATCTGCCATGAAAAATCCTGCTGCTGTAAAAAATTACTGTAAAAAGCGACTGAAAAATAAGGAATAATCTGCGGCTTTATTGTTATATCTGATCTTTACTTGATTAAATCTCTGCCGTTTATCAGGATTATATCCAGCGGCGGCAGACAATTACTGTAAAACAAAACCGGTGAATAATACCGAATCTATTAATTCTTTATTTTCCAGCTTAGAAGTTGCTTCATTTAATGCTTTTAATGCATAAACCCGCAGAAGCTCTTTGCCTGCCGGATCCCGCAGCTGCTGAACAGTCGCCGCACCGAAGACCCGCACCAGCGCACCTTCTAATAAAGGAATATGTTTTTTAGCTAAGGCTTCATTGGCACTGCCTCGTACCATCAGCTGCACCTTAATCTGCACTAGACGATCACGCTTGCCGTCCATAACATTAAAAACAAAAGGTCTGGGCATCGCGACATAGGTTGCGGCTAAACTTTCAACAGCTTGTTCTTCTGAACCATCTCCTTCAACCTGCTCCGCCGCGGTCTCTTCCTCACCGCTAAACAGAAAAAAATATGCGGCCCCGCCCGCGGCTAACAATAAAACAACAGCAGCGGCAATGATTATCAGCTTTTTTTTATTGCCTCCCGCGGAAGCCCCTTCTTCTAATGAAAGCTCTTCATTTTCTTCTTCAGCCATATGTTTATTCCCTGTTATTTTTATTCGCCAATGTCTGCGCTGATTTTAATGCATCTTTTCTACGAATCCAGTAACAATTAGTCACCTTTAGGCATAATAATCAATTCCTTGAGCTGGAAGCGGTATTTTTGAAGAAATCCACTGGCTGTTATCACTAGTTTCCTGCGCCAGAAGATCACCGCCGCCAGATCCGCCTGTATTAAACACGCCGTTTTTCGCCTGTTGATTTTGGCCCTGCTGCTGATTGTGCTGCTCTACACTGGTATCCCCAAGACTTATCCCCTGCTGCGCAAGCTGTTCACGTAATCTGGGCAAGTTCTGTTCGATAAGATCACGGCTTTGTCCGACTTGAGTCTGAATATGCAGCTGCACCTGCTCCTGCTGCACGTGCAGTTTAATATGCATTGAGCCTAGTTCGGCCGGATCCAGACGAATTTGAATTTCCTGCTTACCCTGTCCGATCATCATCATAATGCGTTCCCCTAATAGAGCAGAAGCATGTTTAGACTGCAGTTCTAAAGGCTGATGCAGGGCGGGCTGCGCTGCTTGAGTATTCAGATTTATTAACTTATCAAGATTCGAAACATTACTGCCGGCTGCTCGTAAGAAACTGTTATCACCCGGGTTGACTATGGTATTTCGCTCGCCGTCATTTTTATTTATAAATGAAAACTGTTCGCTTTTATCTATTGAGCGGGCAGAGACCTCCGCATTTAACAAATCATCAGCTGAGCTTTTCTGCGTGCCTTTTATGGAATTATCGGCACTCGAAAATACAGCTTTCAACTGCTCTTTATCCTCTTTCCCGGCCCCTTTTTTCACCTCGTTCAACAGCTCAGCACTTTCAGCTCCGACCTGCTGTCCTTTCTGCGCTTCTGTTATTTTTGTATCTATTTTTTGAGCAGCTTCAATCTGTGCGAGAATAGGATTACTATTTTTCTCCGATGGATTGACCCCTGCGCCGGCTAAAAGAGCAGCACTTTCCCTCTGGTCCGCTTCTAAGCCGTCTGCAGAATCCTTCATGTCAGCACTGTGAATTGTTTTATTTTCGGCAGAAACAGCCGCCGGGTTATCGATTTCTAAATCACTGTTCTGCAGCAGCTCATTGCCGGAGATTTCGCTCTGCTCAGGTTCCACGGCAGCGCTTAACTCCGACAGCTCTTCAGCTAATAGCTCTTCACTGCTGATTTCTTCCATATCATCAGATGACAGTTCTTCACCGGCCTGTAACTCTTCTGATAATTCATCCGCAGAAAGTTCAGGGTCAATTTGCTCATCATTACTGCCCTGTCCTTCGATTACCGAGTCCAGCAGCGAAGAGAAAACCCCGCCCGATTTATCTTTCTCTGTCGACTGCAGTTCGCCCTCGACTTCGCTCTCAACGGAAGCCGCCGATGAACTTTCATTCGACGGTGCGGCGGAGGGGCCGCTTAATAATATTGATTGCATCATAAATTAGCTCTCTTTAAACAAAACCAGGTACAGTTTTGTAACGCAGAATAAAAAATGGACATTTATGCCGTTTTTGCGGCTGAAAACAGCCGATATTTAAATCGAAAGTATCTATATTAATAATAAGCAATTTGCAGACCAGTTCTGTAATCCGAAAATCAAATGCTGGATCTTTTTTGGAAAAACTGAAAAGTAGCAAATTCATCAAGGAGCTGCTGTTCTTTGCGGTCGGCTGCTTTTGCTTTTTGTAACGCTTTTTTTTCCAGAAGCATCGCCATCGCTTTGCAGCTCACCTGACTATCCAGCCACTGCTTTTTGGCCGCATGCACATCATATTCCAATTTAACCACTGCCTGCTGCTGCTTAGTTAAACCTTGATCTATCTGCACAATAAACTGCTGATATTTTCCAAGTGCTGATATAGATAACCCTTGAGAGCCTTTTTCGCTTAACTGGGTAATATACTGACGGCGATACTGCTGTAGATTTTGTGACTGCTGACGGCATTCAAAGAGGCACTGCTGCGCTTTTTGATATGCCTGTAATGCTTGCTCTACCTGTTTTTCACGTTGTTCATAGACAAGCTGCAGTGCATTTTCTGACATCTCAAATTCCTTTTATATTCAGGTGACCGTTATACGCCGGATTCTCTCTGCGGCAGAGGAATATTACTTAAACAGCTGTTAACTGTTTACAAATTCCTGCGTTAACGTCGCAAGCTGCGTCAAACAATCGTTATAACTGATACTTTCTTTCATTCCCTGTTGCAAGAAATGATCCAGTCTTGGTCTGATAACAATCGCTTTATCAATTCGCGGATCACTTCCTCTGGCGTAGGCGCCGATGGTGATCAGTTCTTTATTTTCCTGATATAAGGAGTAGGCCTGCTTTAACACCCGCGCTAATGTCTGGTGCTCATCGGATGTCACCATAGGCATAACCCGGCTGATAGATTTGCCGACATCAATGGCAGGAAAGTGTCCGGAATCCGCCAGTTCCCGCGATAAAACAATATGCCCGTCTAATATTGCTCGGGATGCATCTGCAATCGGATCCTGCAGATCATCTCCTTCAGTTAAGACAGTAAAAAAGGCGCTGATCGACCCCTGATTTTCGTTACCGTTACCGGCACGTTCAACTAAAGCGGGTAATTTTGCAAACACCGACGGCGGATAACCTTTTGTCGCCGGCGGCTCGCCGATTGCTAACGCTATTTCACGCTGCGCCTGCGCAAAACGGGTTAATGAGTCCATTAACAATAAAACATTCAGACCTTGATCACGAAAATATTCAGCAATCGTTAAGGCCGTTTCACAGCCCTTTAAACGCATTAACGGAGATGCATCCGCAGGTGCGGCAATCACAACAGCCCGCTTACGCCCCTCTTCTCCTAATATCTCTTCAATAAACTCTTTAACTTCCCGGCCTCGCTCACCTATCAAGCCGACAACAACAACATCGGCATTCGTGCCTCGGGTCATCATGCCCAGTAATACACTTTTACCGACACCGGAACCAGCAAAAAGCCCCATACGCTGCCCCTGACCAACGGTCAGCAGTGCATTTATTGCTTTAATTCCAACATCAAGCGGATCTTTGATTGCTTTACGGCTTAAGGGGTTAATGCGCGGGTTATTATACTGGCTGGTGTGAGCGGTAATTATTTCACCTTTGCCGTCCAGCGGACTTCCAAGGCCGTCAACAACACGCCCTAACAGCTCCATGCCAACAGGGATCCCCTGTGCTTTAAGCTGTGGAATGACCCGCGCACCGGGCAGCACCCCGGTTAAACGCTCACTCGGCATTAAAAACAGGCGCTCACCAGAAAATCCCACCACCTCGGCATCAATAAATCCGTCATTGGTTTCGACATGACAAAGACTACCAACCGCGGCACTGCAGCCTGTCGCCTCCAGCGTTAAGCCCACCACACGCACCAGTTTCCCCGATACGGTTGGATGAGTTATTGACTCACCAGTCTGATATTGCGCAAGACGCTGGGCGAGTTTATTCATTTATGACTTCTTTATCTGAACCAGCGGCTTCTGCAGCTGCCGGATTTTCCTGCTTAGAAACAGCTGTTATATTTTCCAGAGGGTGATCATTAAGTAGATTTGAATCATCATTTTTCTGCGGGAGCTGCGTATGGTTTTCTTGAAAAAAATGTTTCAGTACCTGTTCAATACGTGTTGAAAAGGCATAATCGACACTGGATGTCTGGGTATGTATCTGACAGTCACCACGTGCTAAAGCAGGCTCAGACTGCAGATCCCAGCCGCGCTGTAAACAAACCTCTGGTGAAAAGGCATCCTGCACAAAGGCAAGATCATCGGGATGCAATAATATTTTTAGTGTCTGCTCAGAAACGGGCAGGGCTTCAACTCCCTGTTTTAAAGCCTGCAGAATTATCTGCGGATTGCTTTGTACCTCACAACGGGTAATCTGCTCAGCAAGCATAGTTGCCAGACGGATAAGCTGGTATTCAACATTATCATCTAATTTTTCCAGAGGGTTATGCAGACGCTCAATTAACAGCTGCCAGCTGCTGATCTGTTTCTCGATCTGTGCCTGCCCTTCGCTCAGCCCCTGTACCGTTCCCTGTTCAATCCCCTGCTGCAGGCCTTCACTTAAACCTTGAACTTTGCCTTCTTCCATCCCCTGCGCAAAACCGGCATCTTTACCCTCTTTAAAGCCGTCTTCATAGGCAGACTGACGAACAGCTTCAATATCATCCAGAGTTAAAGGCAGGGGTTGTTCTTCAACCTCTTGTTCAACGGTCTCTTTCTCGCGGTGATACCAGTTTGCCGGTTTACCGAATAAAGTCGTCTCCTGCGTTTCCTCTGCTTCACTTCCATCAAGTTCAGGCAAAGACCAGTGTCTGTAATCGCTGTTTTTGTCTATCATGCACTGTATGTCCTTTTACCAGTTTGAATATTAAAAGTATTTAGCCACTCTATAAGAACTCGTCACCGCCGCCGCCGCCAAGCATAATTTCACCGGCATCGGATAGGCGGCGGGCAATGGTGAGTATCTCTTTCTGCGCGGCTTCAACTTCGCTGATACGAATAGGCCCCATTGCTTCCAGATCATCCTGAAGCATTTCAGCGGCACGTTTAGACATATTCTTAAATATTTTTTCTTTGAGCTGTTCATCGGCACCTTTCATGGCACGCTGCAGCTGCTCGCCGGGTACTTCACGTAGCAGTGCCTGTGTACCACGATCATCAAGATCAATAAGGTTATCAAAGACAAACATCAGATCCTGAATCTGCTGGCTCATATCTTCATCAGTTTCACGTAAAGAGTCCATTAACGGCCCTTCAATACCTGTATCGAGATAGTTCATAATATCAGCGGCGGCTTTAGTACCGCCCATTTTAGCGGCCTGAGCACCGGCCTGACCGGCAAACTGTTTCTCCATAATCTCATTTAATTCCTGTAAAGCGGCCGGCTGAACCTCTTCCAGATCCGCAATACGCATCATCAGATCCAGACGATTTTTCTCCGGGAACTGAGTTAATATCTCCGCGGACTGTTCGGGATCTAAATAAGATAAAACGATAGTCTGAATTTGCGGATGCTCATTCTGAATAATCGACGCCACTTGTCGTGCATCCATCCATTTCAGTGAATCGAGACCTTTTGAGCCGCTGCCGAGAATAATCTGATCCACCAGATTACCTGCTTTATCTTCACCGAGCGCTTCAATTAATGACGCTCTGACAAAATCTTCACTGTCTAAACCGATATTACTGTACTTTTGAATATCTTCAATAAATGCACGGTGCACACCGGTGACTTTAGTTTGTGAGGAATCTTCTAAAGCCGCCATCTGCATACCTAATTTCTGAACCTGTTTCGGCTCCAAATTACGAAAAATCTGAGCAGCATCTTCAGGTGTAAGACTGAGCATCAGCAGTGCAGACTTTTCAACCCCCGATAAAGAGGAAATATCAAACTCGGCAGCTACTTCGGTACCTTTAGCCTCTGCCGCTTTAGGGTCTTTTTTATTTTTATCATTCATCAGCCAATAACCACTCTTTAATTACTTGTGCAGATAACCCCGGTTCATTAGCAACTAATGCACGCACGGCTTTAAGAAGATCTTCATCTTTATGCAGATCCGGCAGTGTAATCTGCCCGTTACTAATACCAAACTCAACCCCGGCATTTTCATCATCATCAGATAATAACTGCAGGTTGTCACTACCGACTGAACCGATTGCACCACCTAAATCGTATTCATCAACCTGTTCAATTGTTTCAGGATAAAGCAGTTTTTTCATAATAGGGCGGACAATTAATAACAGGGTCAGCAGTATCACTAACATACTGCCGCCGAAACGAACATAACCTTGAAAAGTTTCCGTTTTCCAGAACTCCTCTTCAGCAACAGCGGCAAGGTCAGGACGATTAAATCTTACTGATGCAATTTCCAGAATATCGCCGCGCTCTTTATTAATACCTAAGCCGCCTGCCAGTAACCGCTGGATACTGTCCACTTCTTCCTGCGTTCGCGGCGCGTATGATACTTCACCGGCGGCATTGGTGCTGGCTTTATAGTCTAACGCAACTGATACCGCCAGACGGTCTACTTTACCCACTTTATGTTTAATATGAGTAACCGTGGTATCAACTTCATAATTCCGGGTGGATTCATTATGTGATGTACCGTCAGATGAATCTGAAAACTCGCCGCCCTCTTTGAGCTCTTCAGGAGCGGCTGAATTGGCTGGAGGCTGGTTGCTTAACGCTCCGGGGATGGAACCGGCAACTGAACTGGATGATTTTGTCTCCACCAGCATTTCACTTCTAACAGCCTGATTTGACGGGTTAAAGGTTTTTTTCGTCTCTTCAACAACGGTGAAGTCCATTGCTAAATCAACTTCAGAGGTATAATTTGCTAAGCCTAAAACGGGGATCAAAATCGCATCAATTTTCGCTTTATACTCCTCTTCACGTTCACGCTCTAAAGCAAACTCTTTACTCGACTGTGCAGAAAGTCCGCTTTTACTGCCGGAATGTAATAAACGGCCGCGCTGATCGCTGACCGTAACATTATTAGGTGATAATCCCTGCACTGCGGATGCAACGATATCAACAATAGAATCAATTTCCTGAGGGGAGAGGCTATAGGAACGGCTGGTTGTAACCACAACGGTTGCACTTGCCTGACGCTCTTTGCGGGCAAATACACTCTCTTTAGGAATGGCTAATAATACCTGCGCATTAGTAATATTTTTCATCTCTTTAATGGCCAGGGCCAGCTGACGCTCTCGACTTAACTTTAATCGCTCTTTTTCTACCCGCTGACTAACCCCGAAGCCCATATCCTGCAGTAAAATATCATCGCCGTCTTCGCTGTCATCGCTCACTAAACCGGCACGTGTCATCAGCAGTTTAATTTTCTGATACTGATCGGAAACAACAAGCACTGAATTACCTTCGAGCTTGTATTGAATTTTCTGCTTATCAAGGAAATCCAGAGTGCCGATTAATTCATCGGTCTGATAAGTGCCGAGCGGGCGGTAATCAGCCTCTTTTCCCCATGACCAGATAATCACCACAATTGCTAAAACAATTAACAAACCGATAATCATGCTGATCTGACGCAGTACATCAACATTGGAGAAAAATGAAGCTAATGCACTTTTTTCCGGCGGAGCAAGTGTCTCATCGCCTTCAAAGCCTGAATTGCTCATTAGCATATCTTGATTGTTATCTAACTCAGCCACTGTCTTTCCCTTTAATTACTCATACTTCCAATATACTAAACCGGCATGCTCATCACTGATTTATAGGCTTCAACCACTTTATTACGAACTTGCACTGTTGCTTCAAACGCCAGACTTGATTTGTTGGCGGCAATCATCACTTCACCTAAACTAACCTCTTTATCGCCCATTTCAAAACGATTACGTAATTCCGAGGTATTTTGCTGCAGGCCGTTCACATTATCGATAGCCTGTTTGAGCATTTTCGAAAAATCAGAATGTGAAGAATTAACAGACTGACCAGAAAGCTCACTATCTAAACCTTTAGTCTGCAGCCCCTGCATCTGCAGTTCATTAAATAAAGAAGAGGTATTATTAAGATTCATAATGTTTATCCGTTTATTGACACATACATAGCTTATTGCAATATTTATGCCATAAAAAAGGCGCTGATTATTCAGCGCCCTTAGTAATCACAATAGATAATGAACCTTTAAAAATTACCCTTTGAGCTTCTCTAACTCCGCATCTAACTGCTGTTCTGCACGCTGTGCTTTGAACTCCTGGTATAAAACATCTTTCTGCTGCGCAGACATCGGACGTTTGGCCGCATTGATCAAACTTTCAAAGATATCTTTGGTGGAGTCCTGTCCGACTGCAACAAGTACACATAAGTTATCTTTATCTGCAATTTTAACAACATCTGTTTTAATCGGATTAGTGCCGGTAAGTGTCTGCTGCGTAACCTGTTTAGAAACACTTGAGAAGGTTGAACCAGACTCGACACCAGATGCTACTTCAATTTTATCGCGGTAGGTTTTATCCATCGCACTCACGCGGGTTTCAATACGCTGAGCTAATGATGTACGTGCATTTGCAAGTGCCTGCTGCTTGTCTATGGACATATTACCTGAAAATAAAACGCACTCTGAAACAGCAATTCCATCTTCAACTTGAGGGTTTAAAATCCAGCTTGGGATTGCACCGACTGAAGTTTCTTCCTCAGGGGTGCCCGACGAACATGCTGCTAACAAAGCAATGGCAGATAGACTTAATATATTTAATTTAAATGACATAAAATTTTCCCTGAAATTAAAAGGCGGCTGAAGTACTAAAAGACTGTCAAAGAGTATATACCCTTTCGACTGTAAGATGCTAACTGATAAGGATATGTCAATGATTTAATTAATCTGCTTTTTTAAGTATTCAGTCATATCCGGCGCAGGCATAGGTTTGCCGTAATAATACCCCTGAATATTAAAACAGCCGTTGTCTGCTAAAAAGTTAACCTGCTTAACACTTTCGACTCCCTCTGCGATAACATCAAGATGCAGGTTTTTTGCCAGGGAAATAACCGACATAGTAATAGCGGCATCATCCTCGTCCTCAGGTAAACCTCGAACAAAAGACTGATCTATTTTTAATTTATTAATGGGCAGACGTTTCAAGTAAGAGAGTGATGAATAACCGGTGCCAAAATCATCTATCGCAAGTTCAATGCCCATTGCACTAATCTGCTTTAATACCAGAATTGCATTCTCGGGGTTAATCATAATCTGCCCCTCCGTCACCTCTAATGCTAACCACTCTGCTTTACAGTTTGTATCTTTAAGCATATTACTGAGCATTTCTATAAAATCATCTTTCTGCAGCTGCTTCATAGCAAGATTCAGCGCTAAGACTCCAGGATTCAAGCCCGTTTCATGCCAGGCAACTAACTGCCTCATCGCTTTGCGCATGGTCCACTGATCCAGTTCAATAATAAGACCGGTTTCCTCCGCAAGAGTCATAAATTTAGCCGGAGAGACCATGCCCATAACCGGATGCATCCAGCGGACTAATGCCTCCATTCCCACCAGTTTTTCGTTTCTGGCGTCAACCTGAGGCTGATAATAAACAATAAACTCTTCTTTACTCACCGCACTGCGCAGGCTGCTTTCCATCACAATGCGTTCAAAGGCTTTTTCAGTCATCTCCTCCGTATAAAAACGCGAGGTATTGCGTCCTTCATCTTTGGCTTTATACATAGCGGCATCGGCATTTTTTAATAATTCATCGGCATTTTTTCCATCTTCGGGATAAACCGCAATACCTATACTCAATGTACTGTATAAGCTCTGTCCTGATATACAGATAGCCTGGTGCATAGCTTTCTGCAGCTTATCAACAATATCGATCACCATTTCAGTGTTATATAATTCACCTAATACAATGGCAAACTCGTCCCCGCCTAAACGGGCGACGGTATCTGTACTGCGGACATTTTCAGTTAAACGTTCGGCAACCGTTTTAATGACCTGATCGCCGATCTGATGGCCCAGGGAATCATTAATCTCTTTAAAATGGTCTAAATCTATTAATAATATCGCCAGTGAGTTTTTCACTCTTAATGATAACTTAATCGCCTGCTTAATCCTGTCTAATAACAATGTCCGGTTAGGCAGACTGGTCAGAAGATCGTAAGAAGCCTGATACTCCAGCGTTTCTTTCTGCTCCTGCACTTCACTTTTCAACTGCATGTACTGGCTGATATCACGCGAAATAGCCAGTATGCCTAAGGTATGCTGTGCATTTTTATACAGGGGAGACTTTGATGTACTTAACAATACACGCTGACCGTCCGGATAGGTAACCCATTCATCATTAATGACATTACGATTTTTTGTAAGGACACTCTTATCTTTGTCCTGAAAAAAAGCGCCCAGTTCTTCGCCGAATATTTCAATATCAGTCCGCCCTATAATCTCTTTCTGCGGCTTACCGATAAACTGTTCAAAGGCTTTATTACAGCCTAAATAGCTGCCGTCCGTATGTAGGTAATCTTTATAATAAATCAAATCCGGCGTGCCGTTTAATACTGAATTTAAAACTGCATTCTGACTGCTCAGTTTTTCATTATTTGCTAACTCCTCAGTAATGTCCCTGCACACCAGTATCATGCCCAATGCTCTGTTTTCTCCTATCGGGCTAAGAGAATAACGAATACTTCGCTCTTTAATTTTATCGGCGGCAATAAAGTTTTTCAGCGTACGGTGTTCTTTAAGAGCAAGGCAGAGAGGACATTCATCCGCTTCAAGATCAGAGGGATGAAAGAAGTCATGATTATCTTTCCCTATAACAGCAGATGCGGGACTAGTGATGAATTTTTCAGCAGCCCGGTTAATCTGACTTACTTTGCCGTTTCCAGTAAGGATAATAACCGGAATAGGAATTGCGTTATAGCTGCTGACCCCCTCCTTCATCATTTCCAAAGGTTTTTCTAATGCGCTTTTTACGACAGCAATAAAAATAAACCAGAAGGATAAAAATTTACTTAAGTGCCCTACAAGGCTAAAAAAACCGTGAACATCTACATATAAAGTAAAACAAAATTCAGAAAAAACAGTCAGTAAAACAGCGGCCTGGATTTTCCAGTACACAGAGTTATTAAAGCATTTTTTTTTCCTGTGATTAACCAGCAGAGCAAATAGAAGAATAAGCATAACCACATATTCCAGCACGGTTTTTAACAAACTTAATCCGTCCACAGAAGTGTATAATGATAACGGTCTGAATAAAGAAACTGAGCTAATAATGACTACCACGAAAGCACAGAGAACAATAATCACGGACTGCCTCAGTTTATGTTCAAACAAAAATACAGCCGTAAATAAAATAAGGGCTTCAAAAAGACGGGTAAAGATCCACACAGACAGGGTGGTATTCAATGCATTGGAGGTAATAAACGGCATTCCGGGAAAGGTTAATACATGGAGCAGATCTAAAAATGCAATAGAAAAATAGCCTAGACCTAAAAACTGCAGGTAATGGTTACTGGTAAACGGATAGCTGTAATAAACAATAACACCAACACTTAATGCGACAAAAACAGCAAAAAACTCGGCAAAAAAATGAAACAGCAGATACTGGCCGTAAGTACCGATCAAAAATAGAACAAACAGAATCACAGCTGGTATAACACTGCTGGATAAAAACCTTAAAAACATGCTGTTAGTTCCTGGCTCAGGCATTAACATCCTTATATGGCTATTTATATTTTATTTTTTATAAATAATAGACGTTTATAGTAAACTTGAACGGATTTACAAGCTTTCAGCTGCTCTTATTATAAAAAAGCCCCTGACTAAACGGTTAGTCAGGGGCTGCAGAGACAGGGTTTATCTCTTTTAATTAAACAAAATATTAATCAGTAAATTCCGGGTAGGCTTCTAAACCACAGTCATGTAAATCCATACCGGTTTCTTCCTCTTCCGCAGTAACACGAATTCCCATAACAGCCTTGATAACAGCCCAGACAATCAATGACGCGGTAAACACAAAACCGAAGATAACAGCGGCTCCGTATAATTGAGTAATAAACGAAGCATCACTATTATTCATAGGTACAACCAGCAGACCAAACAGCCCGCACACACCATGTACTGATAATGCCCCAACAGGATCGTCTAACTTTAATTTATCAAAAGTAATAATACTGTAGACAACAATCACCCCGGCAGCGGCACCAATACCGGCGGCAAACAGAGGCGAAGGTGATAACGGATCTGCAGTAATAGCAACCAGACCGGCTAAGGCGCCGTTTAAAATCATAGTTAAATCCGCTTTACCCCATTTAAACTTACTCACCAGCAGAGCGGCAATGGCACCTGTTGCGGCTGAAGCATTGGTATTAACAAAAATCAGGCCGACAGCACTTGCGTTATCAGCATCAGAGATCATTAACTGTGAACCACCGTTAAAACCAAACCAGCCCATCCATAAAATAAATGCCCCTAATGTTGCCAGCGGCATATTAGAACCAGGAATCGGGTGAACTGAACCGTCTTTACCGTATTTACCTTTACGGGCGCCCAGTAAAATAACCGCGGCTAATGCTGCGGCGGCACCAGCCAGATGCACAATACCTGAACCAGCAAAATCACTAAAACCAGCTTCAGACAGAAAACCGCCGCCCCAGGTCCAGTAACCTTCTAACGGATAGATAAATGCAGTTAAAAACACAGTAAAGATCAAAAACGACCAAAGTTTCATACGTTCAGCCACCGCGCCGGATACAATCGACATTGCAGTTGCAACAAATACCACCTGGAAGAAGAAATCCGACTCAAGAGAGTGACTCGCACCTTCAGCCTGAGTACCGATTAATCCTCCAAATGAAGGCAGCCAGCCGCCGGCTGCATTATCAACATACATAATGTTATAACCGACTAATAAAAACATGGTGCAGGCAACCGCATATAAAACTACGTTCTTGGTTAAAATTTCAGTGGTATTTTTAGAGCGCACTAAACCTGCTTCTAACATGGCAAATCCGGCCGCCATCCACATCACCAGCACGCCTGACATTAAAAAATAAAAGGTATCGAGAGCAAACCTAAGTTCCGTTACTGTGTTTTCCATAATATGATCCTCATTACAAATTTATGACTGCTTTAAAGTGCTTCTTCATCAAGCTCACCAGTACGAATACGTACCACCTGCTCAAGAGGACGAATAAATATTTTCCCGTCGCCGACCTTGCCTGTTCTAGCAGCGCTAGTAATAGCTTCAACTAAACGATCCACGTCTTCATTTTTCAGTGCAATTTCCAGCTGCACTTTCGGCAGAAAATCAACCTGATACTCAGCTCCGCGATAAAGCTCGGTATGGCCTTTCTGTCTGCCGAACCCTTTAACTTCGGAAACGGTTACCCCGGCAATGCCGGCATCGGTAATCGCCTCTCTTACTTCATCTAACTTAAATGGTTTAATGATGGCGGTTAACATTTTCATGGCAATTCCTCTTATGTTGTAAATTAATGTCATGCATTTTTTTAATAAACAAAACACTTCCCCGGAGCATCTCTTTTAACACTATGTTTACAAGTAACATGCCAATTAAACAAACACTTAAAATACAATCGGTTACAAGCAAACCTTAGAGAAAACACTGTTATAACGCACCAATGCAGTGCGCCAATTCCCCCTTTTATGCACCGAAACAAACCAATAAATAAAAAATACTTAGAACTTTCAGCGGGGGATTAAGACTAATCAGATTACTCTGCTGGTAAGCGCTGTTGCGGATAAATACATGTACGCCTCTAGCAAACAAGGGGACATCTGCTATAGTGCGTATCAAAATTTTTGTTCTAATAACTCAAAGGTATCTCCCATGAAAAAAATAAGCCTGCTGCTTATCACTTTCTTTTTAAGTTTCAATGTGCTTGCAGCTCCCCGAGTCATTCCCAATGCGCCGGCAATTGCGGCAAAAGGCTACCTGTTAATAGATTTTGATTCAGGAAAAGTAATTGCTGAAAATAACAGTGAGCAGTCACTGAACCCTGCAAGCCTGACTAAAATGATGACCAGTTATATCATCGGGCATGAAATTAAATCCGGTAACTTAAAAACAACGGACAAAGTAACCATTTCAGAGAAAGCCTGGTCTAAGAATTTCCCTGATTCATCAAAAATGTTTATTGAAGTGGGTAAAGAAGTAAGCGTAGAAGACCTTAACCGCGGTATTATCATCCAGTCAGGTAATGATGCTTGTGTAGCAATGGCTGAACATATTGCCGGTAGTGAAAGTGCGTTTGCTGATCTGATGAACTCCTGGGCACTGCAGCTGGGTATGATGAATACCCATTTTGTAAACAGCCACGGCTTAACTGCTGAAGATCATTACACGACGGCACAGGATATGGCTATTCTCGCCAAAGCATTAATCCGCGATGTGCCGGATGAATACAAAATCTACAGTGAAAAATCATTCGAGTATAATGGTATTAAGCAGTATAACCGTAACGGTCTGCTATGGGATAAAAGCTTAAATGTTGACGGAATGAAAACCGGCCATACTAAAGCGGCAGGTTACAGCCTGGTTTCATCAGCAACCAAAGACGGTATGCGCCTGATCAGCGTTATGATGGGAACAAAATCTGAAACATCACGTAATGTTGAAAGCAAAAAACTGCTTAACTGGGGTTTCCGCTTTTTTGAAACACTGACTCCTTACAATGCCGGAGATCAGCTGGCTAACGAACGCATCTGGATGGGTTCGCAGGAAAATATCCGCTTAGGTGTAGGCCAGAGCACTCCAATCACACTGCCTCGCGGTCAGGCTAAAAACTTACAGGCTGATTTTGTTATTGAAGGTGAGCTGCGCGCTCCTGTGCAGAAAGGTGATAAAGTCGGTGAAGTACATTATTCAGTTGATGATGAAACCGTTGCAACCTATGATTTAGTTGCACTGGAAACAGTTGAAGAAGGCGGTTTATTCAGCCGTCTGATTGATTACATCAAATTATTATTTATTGGTTGGTTTGGTTAATTCTATCCCCATATAACAGGTAAAATGAAAGTGAGGCTTTTGTCTCACTTTTTTATTATTAGCAAAATTATATTATAGCCCCTGGAGTTAACCATGGCATTAAACACCAAATTTGATGAACTGTTAGAGTTCCCCTGTACCTTTGCATTTAAAGTAATGGGCGTTGCCGATCCTAAAATGATGCTGGACGTAATTGCTGTTATTCAAAAACATGCACCGGGTGATTACTCGCCGAAAGTAAAACCCAGCTCAAAAGGAACTTATCACTCCTTAACTATTCCGGTTTCAGTCACCAGCAAAGAGCATATTGAAGCTATCTACACGGATTTAAATAACCTTGAACTGGTTCGTTATATCCTTTAATCCTCAGCAGTTAAAAAATCACACAAGTTGGAATATAGCGAACAGATGAATGAATTAGATAAACAGCTGAAAATACGCTATCTGGGCTTACAGGACTACCTCACTACCTGGCAGGCGATGAGTGATTTTACTAAGCAGCGGGATGCATCCACGGTTGATGAAATCTGGCTGGTTGAGCATCCGCCGGTATTTACTCAAGGCAGTGCCGGAAAAGCGGAACATCTGCTCCAGCAGACGGATATTCCAGTTGTACAAAGTGATCGCGGCGGGCAGATAACCTTCCATGCCCCCGGACAGCTGATTGTTTATTTATTAATTAATATTCGCCGTAAAGATTTTAATGTGAGAAGCTTAGTTACCATTATCGAAGAAAGTATTATTAATTTATTAGCCGATTATAATATTCATGCGGCAGCCAAAGCAGATGCACCGGGAGTTTATGTTAAAGGGAAAAAAATCGCATCACTTGGACTGAAAATACGAAAAGGCTGTTCATTTCACGGACTGGCATTAAATGTAGATATGGATTTATCCCCTTTCCTGCAGATTAATCCCTGTGGTTATGCCGGGTTAGAAATGACTCAGTGTAAAGCAGAGGGACTGACTCTTTCAGTCTCTCAATTAGCACCGTTATTAATTGAAAAAATGAATCAACAATTAAATTATTCACAGATAGAGAGTTTTTTTCATGAGCAATAAACCAAGTCAATTAACTGCAGGTACAAAACTGCGTGATGCCGATAAACTTTCTCATATTCCGATTAAAGTTATTCCGTCCGATAAAACCACTATGCTGAAAAAACCAGCATGGATGAAAATAAAACTATCTTCTGACAATACCCGTGTCAGTGAAATTAAAGCAGCTCTGCGGAAAAACAAACTGCACTCTGTTTGTGAAGAAGCATCATGTCCTAACCTTAATGAATGTTTTAATCACGGCACGGCCACCTTTATGATCCTGGGTGATATTTGTACCCGCCGCTGCCCGTTCTGCGATGTCGGCCACGGTAAACCACTGGCACCGGATGTCGATGAGCCTAAAAAATTAGCTGAAACCATCAGGGATATGAAGCTTAAATATGTGGTTATCACCTCGGTGGACAGGGATGACCTGCGTGACGGCGGCGCACAGCACTTTGCTGACTGTATCCGCGAAATCCGTCTGCTCAACCCTTCGATCAAAATTGAAATTTTAGTACCTGACTTTAAAGGCAGAATGGATAAAGCATTAGCCTGTTTTGCAGATCATGTACCGGATGTTTTCAACCACAACTTAGAAACTGCACCGCACCTGTACAAACAGGTACGTCCCGGTGCAGACTACAAATGGTCACTGCAGCTGCTTAAAAAGTTCAAAGAACAGCATCCGGAGATCCCGACAAAATCCGGATTAATGATGGGGCTGGGTGAAACTAACCAAGAGATTGAGCAGGTTATTCAAGATCTTGGCGACCATGGCGTAACTATGCTGACTTTAGGTCAGTATCTGCAGCCGAGCCTGCAGCACCTGGCTGTTGAACGCTACGTACCGCCGGCAGAATTTGACGCGCTTGGGGAAAAAGCCAAAGCAATTGGTTTTGACCATGCCGCATGCGGCCCCTTTGTACGCTCTTCATACCACGCGGATTTACAAGCGTCGGGTCAGGAAGTTAAATAAGTTTCACCTTAATTGTTCAGAAACCAAAAAGACCGCAGCATGCGGTCTTTTTGTATGTACGCTTCAGCAGGCTTAAACTGCGTCGCCTGCTTCATTAAAAATAAGAATATTAGCCTCGTTAAAACCAACACTTAAAGGATCTCCTTTACGAAACTTTAACTGCTTTGATGATTTGAGTTTTATATTAACCGCGGTTTCAGACAGATCCGCATAAATCAGAGTGGAATCCCCCTGCAGCTCGCTCAGCGTCGCATCTACTGTTAAGGTAAAGTCATTCTTCTCATTTAATCTAAGGTGCTCGGGACGTAAACCGATAAACAGCTGATCACCGTCAGAAAGAGCAGCATGCTCCTGCTTCAGCTGGATCGGCTCCTGTCCGGCAATATTAATAATACCGCCTTTACTGTATTTTGCCGGGATAATATTAATCGTTGGTGTACCGATAAACTCAGCCACAAAAATATTTTTAGGGGAGTTATACAGCTCAATCGGTGTACCGACCTGCTCAATATTACCTTTATTTAATACCACAATACGATCCGCCAGCGTCATAGCCTCAACCTGATCATGGGTAACATAAATCATAGTGCTGTCTAATTTATCGTGAAGCTGGCTGATTTCCTGACGCATCTGCACACGCAGCGATGCATCAAGGTTAGAAAGCGGCTCATCAAACAGAAATACTTTCGGCTGCTGAACGATAGAACGGCCGATTGCCACCCGCTGTCTCTGACCGCCGGATAAGTTCTGAGGTAAACGCTCCAGCATACTGTCAAGCTGCAGGATCTTAGTTGCATTAGCAACACGTTTGTTTATCTCCTGCGGCGGTGTTTTTATATTCTTTAAACCAAACTCAAGATTTTCTCTTACTGTCATATGTGGATAAAGTGCATAAGACTGAAAAACCATGGACAGTCCGCGCTTACTCGCCGGCAGGTGAGTAATGTCCTCTCCGGCAATAGAAATAGTACCCGACGTCATCTCTTCTAAACCAGCGATCATACGCAGCAGAGTAGACTTGCCGCAGCCGGACGGACCGACCAGTACCAGAAATTCACCGGAGTTAATTTCTAAACTTAAATCTTCAATGGTTGCGGTTTTATCGTAGTATTTTTTTATATTGCTTAATTTTAAATCACACATGCTGACTGAATCCTATAACAAGTAAATTATGAGTTGATAACGGCTAAAAGATCTTGTGTTTTCTGCTCGACAATAGCCTGCGAGCCTCGTGCTTCGACATTTAAGCGGATCACCGCTTCTGTATTTGAACTTCTGAGATTAAAGCGCCAGTCAGCAAACTCCATGCTTAATCCATCTACAAATGTCACCGATAATGCTGATGCCTGATAAGCATCGCGAATTGCCTGAATCGTCTCCTGCGGATCAGTGACCAGGGTATTGATCTCGCCGGAAATTGGGTAAAGCGCCATCCTCTGCTCCACAAGTCTGGATAGCGGCATGTTCTTCTTGCTGATTAATTCAATAACCAGAAGCCACGGGATCATGCCGCTGTCGCAGTATCCAAAATCACGAAAGTAGTGATGCGCGCTCATTTCACCGCCGTAAACGGCATTTTCTTTACGCATTCTTTCTTTAATAAAAGCATGCCCGGTTTTAGATTCAACGGCAGTACCGGAAAGAGATGCAACCAGATCCTGAGTATTCCAGGTAAGCCTAGGATCATGAATTATTTTTTCACCGGCGTGCTGCAGCAGAAAAGTATTCGCCAGCAGACCAACAATATAATAACCTTCAATAAAATTCGCTTTCTCATCGAAAAAGAAGCAGCGGTCAAAATCCCCGTCCCAGGCGATGCCTAAATCGGCACCATGGCTTAAAATAGCCTGCTGTGTATCAGCCCTGTTTTCTAATAACATAGGGTTAGGAATGCCGTTCGGGAAACTGCTGTCCGGCTGATGATTTACTTTAATAAACTCAACCGCTATACCAGCCTGTTTAAACTTTTCTTCAACCGCATCAATGGTCGGCCCGGCGGCGCCGTTACCGGCATTAACAACAATTTTAAGCGGTTTTAACTGAGCAGTATTAATGTAACTCAGCAGATGACTGACATAGGAATCACGGTTAGAAATAAGCTTGTACTGACCTCTGTTTTCTACTTCTGCAAAATTATTTTCTTCTGCCAGTGCTTTGATCGCGTTTAAACCGGTATCACCGCTGATTGGTTTAGCATCTTCACGTACCAGCTTCATACCGTTAAAATTAATCGGGTTATGGCTGGCAGTCACTTCAATGCCGCCGTCTAACTTTAATGATCGTGTCGCGTAATAAATCTCTTCGGTCCCCACCATACCGATATCAATAACATCGCAGCCGCCGTCCATTAAACCTTTTGCTAATGCCTGCTTAAAAAGCTCAGAAGTCGCGCGAATATCGCCACCTACTGCTGCGGTTTTAGGTTTTAACCATTCGCAGTACGCACGCCCGATACGATAAGCGATATCTTCATCGAGATTTTCACCTATTTCACCGCGAATATCGTAAGCTTTAAAACATGTCAAATTTGTCATTATTTTCCTCTTCTTTTAAGTTGATTCTCTAACAATAAGTTCGAAGTCCAGATCATGATGAACGACTGATTCATGCTCAAGAAGCAGCTGAATAGCAACTTCTCCTTTCTGTTTCGGGTTTTGAGATACAGTGGTTAAGGGAATAACCGGCTGAATAACTGAAATATCATCAAAACCGGTAATCGCAATATCTTCAGGAATTTTCATTCCCTGAGCCAGACAATATTCAGCAGCGCCGTAGGCAAAACGATCCGAGAAACAGACTAATGCGCTAATATCCGGGTTATGCTTTAAAATAGCTTCAGCGGCTAATCTGCCGTGCTCTTCATCATGCTCTATTTCATACAGGCAGCTGTTTTCAAGAATAATACCGGCCTGCGAAAAGCTCTTTAAACATCCCGCAAAACGGGTCATCATCACATCATTATCGCCGTTTACCGGCTTACTTAAACTGCTCAGACCGCAGCTGCCCTGCTGCGACGGGAAAGAGATAATGCCGAACTGCTTATGTCCTTTGTCAAGCAGGTGCTCACAGACACTCTGCATCGCTTTAAAATTATCAATTGAAACACTGGAATGCTGCTCTGTAATAAAGTCGGTAGTCACAATCGGTACACCTTTGCCGATTGCTTTTTTAATAACCATGTCCTGATTGTGAGTGGCATTTAAAATATAACCGTCAACTAGTGCGTTTAACGCATTAGATTTAGATTCCTGTTCATTTTTTAACGGAATAAGTACAATATTAACCGCCGCTTTCTCACACTCTGAGGCAATACCGGCCATTAACTGCAGATCGTGCTGGTCAGTGAAAACATAACTAAGCGAGTCATTAAAAATGACCCCTACTGCTCCAGACTTTCCGGTTCTTAAACTACGTCCGATATTATTAGGGCCATGGAAGTTAACCGATTCCGCATATTCAAAAATACGTTTTTTAAGACTAACCGATAATTTTTCAGGGCGGTTATAAGCGTTAGAAACGGTGGTATGCGTGACTCCCAAGTCTTTGGCTATCGACTTCAACGTTACTTTTTTTACTTTCGTCATTTTTATATCGTCCAATGTTATGATCGTAAAATTACGTTCTTGTGATTTATTTTTTTATAAAGACCAACCAGAGTTTATCGTTAAACACGCTGTATTACCACCTTGTTTAACGGTAAACAGAAAATGTTTACATTACTATCTTTAACGAAAATCAAAACTGTTTTTTGTGACGTGTTTAACGATAAACAAAATATTTGCCCGACCTCTGTTTAACGATAAACAAAAGTACACTTTTTGTGACGTGTTTAACGATAAACAATAACTCTTTCGTGTTAGATTAAAAATACAAGAGATATGAGTTCCCCCTGTCTACTATATAGATATTAAATTTTAAGAGGATTACAGTCATGAAGCTTAGCAAGGTAAAAGTAACAATTGCCGGTTTATTTTCGCTGGCACTGGTCGCAGGCTGCGGCTCTGAAAAAGAAGAAAATGCTTCACTGAAAATGTGGGTCGCACCTAATGCCGCACAGGAAGTCTTCTGGACTTCGGTTATTAATGAATGGAATGCAATTCCTGGTAATAAACCCGTTGAATTCACCACTATCCCGGCAACAGGCAGCTCTGAAGAAGCGGTAATGAGCGCACTGGCATCGGGTACTGAACCGGATATTACCACTAATATATTCAGCGGTTTTGCAGCTCAGCTGCACGGCCTGAACCAGATTGTTGATTTCTCAAAACTTGAAGGTTACAGCGAACTTATCGACAAGCGTCAAATGGATAATATCATGACCTCCTGGGATTATGACGGCGCAAAACCGGTTATTCCAATCTATGTAAACCCGGTAATGTACTGGTGGCGTACAGATATCCTCAAAGAAAACGGCTTTGATAAAATCCCGACCTCTTATGATGAAATTTATGCACTTTCAGAAAAGTTTACTATCCCTAATAAACAGTATGCAGTTCAGGTGGCAGCCGGCAAAAACTGGTGGGACCGCTGGTTTGATTTTGTCACTTTCTATTACGCTCAGTCTGACGGTATGCAGTATGTTGAAAACAACCAGGCGGCCTATGACAATGAAGCTGGTTTAGAAGTATTAGGCTTTATCGATCATATGTTTGCTAACAAATGGGCAAACTATGACTTTGGTGCCAACGATCCGCTGACCACAGGTGAGTTAATCGGTGCAGTAAGAGGACCTTGGGACATCTCACGTTATGAGCAGCAGCATCCGGAAATATTAAAAACAATCAAATTAGGACCAATCCCGACTAAAGACGGGGTTTCAGATAAGAAAACAGCCACTTTTGCAGACAGTAAAGGCCTGGTTTTATTTAAATCATCTGATATGCAGGATGATGCCTGGAAGTTTATCAACTGGGTATATTCTAATCCTAAATTTGATTTAGAGTGGATAAAAGCAACCAGCCAGCCTCCAGCCCGCGGTGATTTAACAAGCAATCCGATCTTTAGTGATTATTATAAAAACAATCCCTTAGCAAAAGGTTTTGCAGAATATGTTGATGTAGCTATCCCTTCTGCCTCCACTTCAGAGACGGTTGCAGTACAGCGCAGCATGACCCAGATGCTGGAGCGTATTATCTTTACTGACAGCGAAGTTAAAAGCTCAGCAGATAAATCGGTTCAAGAAGTTAACAAGATATTAGGTAAATAACATGATTAAAGGACTCAATATAAAAGAATCAGCACAGGGAGGGCTGATTGCCTCGACATATATGGGTTACTCCTTAGTTTTCTGGATCTTCCCTTTTGTCTGGCTGCTGATACTAACTTTTTCCGACTGGCAGTTTATCGGTACACCAAGTTTTAGCGGCCTGGATAACTTTTTTAATGTTATTCAGGATCCGCTGTTCTGGAAATCGATGAAAAATGTATTTCGTTTTCTAATGTACTACCTGCCGATGGTTATTTTTGCCTCCCTGTTTTTTGCTTTAGGGTTAAAGAAAATTAAATACGGCAAAAGTTTTATCGCACTAAGTTTCTTATTAGCGAACGTGTCATCCGGCGTGGCTTATTCAATTGTGTTTTCCAAGCTGTTCAGTGATACAGGACCGATCAATGATTTTATGAATTCTGTGTTTGGTTTTACCATTCCCTGGTTTACCAACCCTGATTTTGCAATGTTCTCTATCGCCATTGTTATCACCTGGAAGTTTGTCGGTTATTACGGCCTGATCTTCTATTCCGGTCTGGTCTCTATACCTAAAGAAATTTATGACGCGGCTGAACTCGACCAGACAGGGCCGGTTAAACGTCTGTTCAAAATCACCCTGCCGCTGATGAACGCGCAGATAATTATGGTGGTCGTTCTGGCAATCACAGTTGCGTTCGGGATATTTACCGAACCATATTTGATAACCGGCGGCGGTCCCTTAGAAAGTACCACCACCCCGATGGTAGTAATGTATGAAGCGGCGTTCCAGCGTATGGAACCAAGCTGGGCGGCAACCATGTCTATCTTCGTTGCGATCATCAGCTTTGGCCTTATCTGGCTATTAAGAAAGCTTTTCGAAAAAAATATAGAGATTGTTTAATATGAAAAAGATGTCACTTTCAAGTATTGCTATTCATGCAGTCATGCTGCTGTTAGCTCTATCATGGTTATATCCATACATCTGGATGGTGCTCTCTTCACTCAAAGATACTGCCGATATCTATTCGACAGGTTTATTTGAAGGGCCGTTTTCATTTGATAATTATATCTTTCTTTTTGACGGTTCAGAACGTGTAGAAAGACCGTTTTTAAGAACGTTATTTAATTCATTCTTTATCTCTATCAGCGTTACCTTAAGCGTAACAATAAGTTCTGCTTTTATCGGTTATGCGCTGGCGAAGATGAAGTTCAGAGGTCAGGGACTGTTTAAAAACTTTCTGATTATTCAGATGGTTTTCCCGGCGTTTATGTTCATTATTCCGCAGTTTCTGCTTATTAGAGAATTTAATTTAATCAACACCTACAGTGCCTTGATCATTCCTTTCCTAATGAGCGGCTGGGGCATATTTATGGTGTCGCAAAGCTTTAAAGGTACGCCGAATGACTATATTCACGCAGCTAAATTAGATCATGCAAATATGTGGAAAATACTGGTGCATGTGATGATGCCGCTGAATAAATCAATTTTAGCGATTGTTGCCCTGTTTACCTTTACCGGTGTCTGGGACAACTTCCTATGGCCGTTAATCGTTATGCAGGAAGTAGAGAAAATGCCTTTATCAGTACTGCTGGCCAACTTCAGCAAATCATACGGCGTATATGTCGGTCCAGTTCTAGCAGGCTCAGTAGTACAGACGCTGCCGATTGTGGTCCTGTTTATTGCATTCAGAAAGTACTTCCTGCAGGGAATGTCACTCTCTCTCAAATAGGAGCGCAGTATGAAACAACTACCCTGGTGGCGAAGCAGTGTTTTTTATCAGGTTTACCTGCCTTCGTTTGCAGACGGAAACAACGACGGTACGGGTGATTTTGCAGGCTTGATTGAACATCTGGATCATATTGCATCACTCGGCGTGAAGGGTATCTGGGTAACTCCTTTCTACCCTTCACCTCTGGTTGATAACGGTTATGACATCAGTAACTACTGCGATGTTGATCCGAGATTCGGTGATCTGGACTTATTTAAGAAATTTGTTGATGTCTGTCATGAACGAGGCATAAAAGTCATTATTGATCTGGTGGTAAACCATGTATCAAAACAGCATGCCTGGTTTCAGGATGCGTTAAATAATGTCGACAGCCCTTATCGGGATTACTTTATTTTTTCTAAAAATCCGAATAACTGGCACTCCTTTTTCTCCGGCTCTGCCTGGGAAAAAGAGGAGCACACTGAATACTATTATTACCATCAGTTTTCAACTGAGCAGATCGATCTTAACTGGGCAAATCCCCAGGTAGAGAAAGAGATCCTCAATGTGATTGATTTCTGGATTGAGCAGGGTGTTGACGGTTTCCGTTTTGATGTCATTAATTTTCTGACTACCGATGGAATTGGTTTAGACAACCCGTTCAAAAAAGAGGAACAGGAGCACAAATACGATATAAACCAGCCCGGTGTTTTAGATGCAGTAGCACGTATTGCTCAGCATATACGCGCACAAGGGGATTATTTTTTAATAGGAGAAGTGGGCAGTGAAGATCTGACTCTGCTCAGTCAATATCAGTCAGCGCAGCATTTAGATGTTGTTTTTAATTTTAATCTAGGCAGCCAGGAGAAGTTTGATTTAACAAAAATTTACACTGAAATGAGAAAAATGAACGCAGATATGTCAGGTGTGCCGACACTGTTTTTTTCAAGTCATGATATGCCGAGAATGATCAGTCGTTTCGGCGAATCTGAGCGGGATATTAAACGGGCGACGGCAGTATCTGCACTGCAGCTTACCGCCCGGGGCGTACCGTTTATTTATAACGGTGAAGAAATAGGCATGACTGATTTTATCCCGGAAACACTGCTGGAGATTAGTGATATTCAGGGAAAAAATGCCTATAAAACGGCAAAAGAAAAAAATCATAGTGATGAGCAGGCACTGCTGACCGCAATTAAAGAAACACGCGACAATTCTCGTTCGCCGATGCAATGGAACAGCAGCCGACATGCAGGTTTTTCATCCGTTTTACCCTGGATGAATATAAATAAAAATTACAGGGACGTTAATGTAGAAAAACAGCTGTCTGACAGCAGCTCGATTCTAGCGGCGTATAAGAAGCTGATCTTAATTCGAAACAGTGAACCCGTCTTATGGCAGGGTAAATATGAATTCTTTGAGAAAAACGGCGAGATTATACACTTTCAAAGAAGTCTTAATAATCAGTATATAGAGGTTGTAATCAACTTTGGTGAAACAGCTGTTAATCCGACATTTGCAGACAGCGGCCGCACCTTGTTCGGCACAGACCAGCAGTATATTGAAAAAAACGAAATTTTAATTAAAAAAGGCTCAAAATGAAAATTACACGTAATATTAACAACCCGATTATTTCACCTGAAGATGTAAAACCTTCGCAGCCCGGCTTTAAAGTGGACTGTGTATTTAATGCCGGTGTTATTAAAACAGACACTGAAGTTATACTGCTGCTGCGTATTGCTGAAAGTATTATTTCCGACTCAAGTGAGCAGATAAAAGTACCACTTTTAATCGAAGACAACGGCCGCTGGCTGCAGCAGATTAAAGTATTTGATCTTAACGATCCGCTATATAATTTTGATGATCCCCGCGAGATCAAACTTGTTGCCGATCCGAGTGTGGTTTTTCTAACATCCATGTCACACCTGCGTATCGCACGAAGCAGCGACGGTATTAACTTCAATATTTCCGACAGTGCGTTTATTGCACCGGACAACAAATATGAACAGTTCGGCTGTGAAGATGCGCGTATTACCCAGATCGGCTGCCATTATTATATTAACTACTCGGCAGTTTCTCCTTTTGGTATCACTACTGCGCTGGCTTCTACCACTGATTTTAACAACGTAACTAAACACGGCATTTTATTCAGCCCGGATAATCGTGACGTATGCCTGTTTCCTGAAAAGATAGACGGAAAATATATGGCACTGCACCGCCCTGCGCCGAAACATTTTGGTAAACCGGAAATCTGGATAACCGAATCACCGGATATGGTTCACTGGGGAGCACATCAGCACCTGCTCGGCAGCTCAGAAGATGACTGGGACAGCCTTAAACTCGGCGGCGGCGCACCTATGATAAAAACCGCTAAAGGCTGGCTGCAGATTTATCACGGCGTTGATGCACAGCAGCGTTACTGCCTGGGCGCACTGCTGCTGGATCTTAAGGAGCCGACTAAAATATTAGCAAAATCAGCCACGCCGCTGCTCGAACCGCAGGCCCCTTACGAAGTTGAAGGTTTCTTCGGTAATGTTGTATTTACCTGTGGTGCTTATATCGATGAAGACATTTTAAATATTTATTACGGCGCGGCTGACGAGCATATGGCACTTGCCCAGATCAGCGTAAATGAACTTTGGAACCACCTACAACTTAATTAAGGCTTAGTTATGTCAGCAATCAAAAAATCAGTACAGACATTATATTCAGAATTCAAAGCGGCCGGCAGCCCTGCGCCCAAGGCTGAAAAAATTGAGTTTATCGGCGCACAGGACAATGATGTTTACAATATAGCGGCCCCCTTTGAGCTTAACGGTAAACAGGTTATTGCCGGCCGCGTTGAAGCACGGGACTCTGAGCATTCCACGGTGATGTTTTTTGAGCAGACAGCTGAAAACCAGTTTACTCTGCTCAGCGATGCACCGACATTTGAACTGCAGGACCCTTTCTATACCTATATCAACGGCGAATTTATTTTCGGTGGTGTGGAAATAAGCCCGGATCCTGATAATGCAGATGCCCTGATCTGGAAAACATGTTTCTACCGCGGCCCGGATATTTATTCATTAACTCATTTTGTTGACGGCCCGGCACGCATGAAAGATATCCGTTTATGCGCGACTGTCGATAACAAAATTATGGTGTTTACCCGTCCGCAGGGTGAAATCGGCGGCCGAGGCACTATTGGTGTAACACAGATTGACTCCCTTGAGGATCTGTCTATTGAAGTCATTAATAACGCTGAGCTGCTGGCAGAGCACTTTGAAGAGCAGGACTGGGGAGGTGTTAATGCCGGTTATCTGCAGGACGACGGAAAAATTGCTCTATTAGCCCACGTTGCCTCTTTTGATGACAACGGCGGCCGTCATTATTACCCCTCTACTTTTCTATTTGATCCTGCGGATAACAGTTATTCCAGCATGAGAATTATTGCCGAGCGGAGCCAGTTTAAAGCAGGTGAAAGTAAACGCGCAGATCTGGTCGATGTAGTGTTTTCCGGCGGCCTTGTCCACATTAAAGATGATCTGTACCGCTTATATGTCGGTACCAGTGATTGTGAAGCCCAGTGGATTGAAATTAATCAACCTTTTTTACAGCAGTAAAAAATACAGCAGTTATTTTTAAATCAACACAGTAAACAGGAAAAAACATGAAGACTAAAAATATTTTATTATCTTGCTTATGTCTGTCCCTGGCGCCGACCGTGTGGGCCGAAGATCTCAGCATCAGTGAAACTGACGATCAGCTTCTTGCCAAAAATAATGTATATTCGGGCAGCCGCATTAAAGTAAAAGAGGAGGACGGAGAAGTACTTAACGCTAATTTATCAGAGGGCGTTATCAGCTTAGGCGATGATAAGTACATGCGTGTAGATTATGACAAAGTGCGCATCGAGGAAGATAAGAAATTCAAGCTGCATGGCAACTGGTTAACAGAATACAAAGTTGAGCATTTTAAAAACGAAGGCACCAGCACCAGCTCTCGTCCTGTACATGAATGGGTTTTTGCAGACGGCCGTGTTAATTTTGGCGACAGCGGTTTTAACTTAGGTTATATCTTAAAGAAAGTATCCTTTGAAAATGACTTAAGAGACGGCAGCGGCGATGTTAATGATTTTCGTATGAATGAGATGGAACTTCGTCCTGCTTATGCGAAAAGCATAGGTAAACACTGGTTTATGATTGAAGCCACCTATCTGGGTAAATCGGGTTATGAAAAGAAAGGTAATGGTGATGACAGCTACCTGATCGGTGGTGACGGTTATGGTATCCGCCCTTACTACAGCTATCAATTCAACGATGACTTCGGCATAAATACCGATCTGAAATGGCTAACCGAAGATAAAAGTGCCGACGGCGCTGATGCGGGTAAATTTGTGTTTTACGAAGCGCTGTTTAATGTCCGCTATAATATCTTAGATAACCTGACCGCCGGTGTTGAATTTTTCCACAAAGACGGAGACAACTACGATAATGACGGTGTCAAAGGCTCAAATCTTACTGAAACTGAAATCCGTCCATGGGTATCGTGGCGCTTAGATCAGCATAACTTTTTCTTCAAACTTGAGCCGCAGAAGAAAACTATTACCGAAGCTGACGGACGCGTTTCTTATGAATCAAACGCGGCGAAATATATTGTTAATTACAGCTATCCAATAACCTCTTATGTCTACTTTGTCGCAGAGTATTTTTACCGCACAGAAACAGATAAAAAGGTTGACGGGGCCGCATATACAGGTCCGGACGGTGAAACCAATTTCGGTAAAATTGGCCTTAACTTCGTCTTCTAATTTTTTTACCACTCCTATGTTTAACGATAAACAGGTGATTATTCACTGCTTTTAATCGTTAAACTGTAGTTAAAAAGACAACAGGAACTAATATGAAAATTTTTAAAAGTTTATTTGCAGTTGCGGCACTAACCGTTTCATTTATGGCCAGCGCCAGCCTGGTTAACCTGCAGCACCTTGATCATTTATACGAGGAGCGCACTCTGGAGAATGGAGATAAACTCGGGCTTATTCATATCTACAGCGAATACCCTGATTATGAATGGGTAAAAGATCCCCTTGAAGGGGTATCAGCTCTGGATGATATAGCTAGAGCAATTGTGGTTTACTCTGATGCCTACCAGCAGACAAAGGAAAAAGCACATTTTGAGAAAATGAGCAGCCTGATTAACTCGATTCTCTTCCTGCATTCTGATAACGGTTATTTCAATAACTTTATCTATCCTGACAACACGGTTAATACAACTTATAAAACCAGCTTAGCAAATGCAAACTGGTGGACCTGGCGTGCCATCTGGGCGCTTTCATACACCTATGAGCAGGTACTTGCCGACAATAAAGAGTTAGCAGAGAAGATGCACTCGGTATTGTTTAAAAGCATCGATACCACCTACGAAGGATTTAATTTTGAGCAGACAGTAACTAAGCAGAACGGCTTTGATGTACCTGAATGGTTACCAAGTAACGGTGCAGATCAGGCTTCTGTTTTACTTTTAGGCCTGACTAAAGCTTACCAGATAGCCCCAAGTGAAAAAATTGCTGAACTGATGAAATCATTAGCAGACGGTATAATGCTGATGCAGGTCAAGAATGTCGAATCACCAATATACGGCGCGATGCTGAGCTGGAAAAACATCTGGCATGCTTACGGGAACAGTCAGTCATATGCATTATTAGAAGCCGGTATGGTACTGGAAGATCGGGATATGGTTAAAGCGGCTTTTGAAGAGCTGGATCATTTCTATCCATACCTTATTGAACAGGGCCACCTGAACTGGTTCAGTGCTGAGCAGAAAGGTAAAGAGATTAAGTTCCTAGAAAAAGATCAGTTTGCCCAGATAGCTTACGGCTTCCGTCCAATGATCTTTGCTAGTTTAAGAGCTTTTGAGATTTCCCGTGACAGCCGCTATATTGATCAGGCAGTAAAACTGGCAATGTGGTTCTTTAAGGATAATGCAGCTTCTATTCAGATGTACTCTCTGGAAACAGGGCGCGGCTTTGACGGCTTAAATTCAGCAACAGAATACAACCGTAACTCTGGTGCTGAGTCTACCATTGAAGCGCTGCTCTCATTGGCGGCTATTGAGAAATCTCCTCAAGCCAAAAAACTACTGCAGGAAAAATTAAAAGCCGTAAAAGTTAAAGCAGAATAATTCTTTACCTTTCTTTGTTGTTATAAAAAATCGGGACTGAGATATTTATCTGTCTTCAGTCCCGATTATTAATATTAACCGTAACAAACGCTCAACCCCTATAACTTTCAACGGACTGAATAAATATCATACAGGCTGAACAATCAGCCTGCTTATCAGAGACCCAATATCATGACCGACCATTTATTCAAATTAAACAATGTAATACAAAACTATGTCTGGGGAAGCGATTCATCTATCCATTATTTATTTAATATCCCCAATCCGGATCAGCTTCCGCAGGCAGAATTATGGATGGGCGCTCACCCCAGCGGCTGCTCTAAAAATCAGCAGGGGACCCTGCTTAGTCAGATTATTGACCAGGATCCAGCAACTGCCTTAGGCGCCTATACACAAAAAAGATATGCCGGACTGCCCTTTCTGTTAAAAATTTTAGCTGCGGAAAAACCATTATCAATTCAGGTTCACCCAAGTAAAACTATGGCAGAGCAGGGATTTAAATTAGAAAATGCGCAGAATATCCCTGTAGATGCGCCTTCTAGAAACTATAAAGATGCAAATCATAAACCTGAGCTGGTATACGCAGTAACTTTTTATCAGGCTATGAATGGTTTTCGTGAGATAGAGGAAATTATCAGTCTGTTTGAACAAGCAGACTGCCAAACCCTCAGCGGCCTCCTAGAGCAGTTGAAAGCAGAGCCAGGTGCAGAGCAGCTGCAGAACTTCTTTGCCGCGATAATGAATATGAATGCTGCACAAAAGGCCATGGCAGTACATGAGCTTATTGAGAATCTGGATAAAAAAGCCCGCACACATAAAGGCAAAGAAGCATTTCAGCTAATAGCTCAGTTTTATCTGGACTACCCGGATGATATCGGCCTGTTTTCACCACTGCTGCTCAATATCATCGAACTAGCACCGGGTGAAGCAATGTTTTTAGATGCGCAGACGCCGCATGCTTATATCCACGGTACCGGCATTGAAATTATGGCCAGCTCAGATAATGTGCTGCGCGCAGGATTAACACCGAAACATATTGATGTTGATGAATTAATTAAAAACACAAAATTCCAGCCCAGTACGTTTACTGAACTGAAATTAAAAGCACAATGTATTGACCATAAAAAAGTATTTCATGTTCCTGTGGACGACTTTAATTTTGAAGTACACAGCGTCAGCTCTCAAGGACATAGCGAGTTTGTCAGAAGCCCGGAAATACTGCTTTGCCTTGAAGGTAATATCACTATCTCAACAGCACAGCAGAGTATCGAACTGCAGCGCGGCGAATCCGTTTTTATCTGCGCAGCGGCTCACACCTATCAGTGCCGTGGAGAAGGGCAGTTTGTCAGAGCCTTTAATTAATCCAGTATAATTTTAGTCTTAAATAAAAAGCGCAGGCGCTGCGCTTTTTACTTAGCAGTATCCAGGAATAACAGATGAGAGCTAAAACCCATTTTTCGCAAAACCAGCTCATTAGCATTCTGCACAATTATAATTTAGGTGAACTGATAAATTCGCAGCCTTTTTTAACCGGAACAGTGCAGACTAATATCTTTCTACACACCAGTAGAGGATCCTTTGTTTTAAGATATTATCAAAACCGCTCAGCTGATTCGGTACAGTTTGAAAGCCACCTGTGCGCCTATCTTAGTCAACATCAATATCCCTGTCCGGCACCTTTGAAAAACCGCCGGGGAGAGTACATCGGAGTGCACAACAATAAGCCCTATATTATTTTTGAGTTTATGCAGGGAGAGCATATTGAAAACCCCGATCAGCAGCAGAAAGATCAGCTTATTCAAAAAGCCGCTGAGCTGCAGATTATTACCCGAAACTACCAGCCCTGCGCACTGGAGCATAGATTTAATTACAATATAGACAGCTGCCGGGAAAAAGCGCAGGAGCAGGCAGCCGAGATCAGCACCATCAATGCGGCACTAAAATTAGAGTGGGTTGAAAAAGAACTGGCAGAGCTGCGGCTGCCCGACAATTTAGCCAAGGGGATCTGTCACACTGACTTTCATTTCAGCAATGTGCTTTACCATCATGGTAAGTTCAATGCGTTAATTGATTTTGATGATGCTAACTACACCTTTCTGGCATTTGATCTGATCTGGTTAATTAATCCTTTTAAAGCAGCTTTTAGTTTTGATAACTGGTATAACTGCAGCATAGACAACAGCCAGCTGGACTTTAAAGAGGCAAGAGAGACTGTCGCTAAATATAACCGCTATAGGCCCTTAGATAACAATGAAAAACAGCACCTGTTTGATATATATAAACTCAGCATTCTATTTGACTGTATCTGGTATTTTGCTAGAGGTGATGTAAACAGCTTTTATGAAAAAGAAAAAATTAACATAATTAACTCACTTGGAAGAGAGGGATTTTATGAGGCTTTATTTGCAGAAAATATGCACTAAAAATTGAGCGTTTTAAAAGCCGCCCAATTCTTCTCTAGCGCCCTTTCATAGCACTCATCATATCCCACATAGGGGTAAATATCCCCAACGCCAAAATCAGTACCATGCCCGCAACAATGGATATTAAGACAGGTTCAATTCTGGCAGTCATATTCTTAAGCTCATAATCAACTTCACGCTCATAAAAATCAGCTGCTTCATTGAGCAGCTCGTCAACCTGACCGGTTTCTTCACCAACCGCAATCATCTGCAGAACAAGCGGGGTAAACAGCTCCGCGGCAGATGCTGTCTTCAACAGGGTTTCACCTGCTTCGATACCGCTGCGCATCGCTAACATTTTATCTTTCAGGTAGTTGTTATCCACTGCAAAAGCGATTAGATACAGAGAGTTATTCAAAGGTACACCGGCACTAAGCATCATTGCAAAGCTGCGTGAAAAACGCGCCAATAATGAGCGCTCAATCACTGAACCGACAATAGGGATCCTCAGTTTCCACTTATCCCATAACCAGGCACCTTTATCCGTACTTAACCAGACCTTAACAGCCACCACCACCAGAATTAAAGCGGCCAGCATATAACCCCAGTAATTAACAAAAAATGAAGACGTACCGAGCAGAACTTGAGTTGTCCAGGGCAGCTCTGCATTAAACTTGTTAAACATATTAGCAAAAACCGGAATCACTTTAATATTGAGGATAACCATAGCGGCGGCCAGAAACATTAATACAAAACTTGGGTAACGCATTGCCCCTTTAACACGCTTTATAGTTTCGGCTTCCTGTTCAAGATACTGTGCAAGCTGTAAAAAGATACGATCCAGCTGACCGGTATTTTCTCCCACCTGAACTAAAGAGACATATAACTGTGAAAAAACCCGCGGGTGTAAAGTCATGGCGGCCGAAAGTGAGTAACCATTACGCATACGGTCTAAAACATCATATAATGCGTCACTTAATAATTTTGAATGAGTTGAATCAGCCAGGCCGTTTAACGCACGCAGAATCGGGATACCCGCTTTGGTTAACGAGTACAGCTGCCGGGTAAATACGATTAAATCAGTCAGTTTTATCTGTGAAGCAAAAACAGCAGAGAGATCAAACTCCTGCCCGCCGGCGGCTTTCTCCTTTATCTCAGTGGGTAAAATGCCTTTCTGCATTACCAGATCAACGGCACCTTCTTTAGAAGCAGCTTCAAGCTCTCCTTTTACTGTAGAGCCCTGACTGTCGCGTCCAGTGTATTTAAACAGCGCCATTATTCAGAAAAACCTAAAGGTGATGAATCTGCCGGAGTCTTTTCGTCATCACGCGGTGCCAGCGATAAGCCCGACTGCTCAAGCTTGGCGCTTTCAGGCAGGCTGACCTCTACTTCGTCATGATGTTTTTTTATTTTTTCAAAACGATCCACCAGCTTAAAGACCTCCTCGAGAGAAGTAATACCCTGCTTCGCATATTCCAGGGCGGCTAATGCTAACGGTTTGAAGTATTTAGCTTTTTTAGCAGCCTGAGCAAAGGCTTCAGGATCATCCAAACGTAATGCCGTCACCATACCGTCATCAATCTCTAATAACTCAAATACACCGATACGGCCGCGGTAACCGGTAAACTGGCAGCGCTGACAGCCGGGAGCGGAGTGAAAGTGAGTATGCTGCAGGTTTTCATCACTTAACTGCTCAAGCAGTACTTGTTGTGAAAATTCGGCCGGCCCGCTGCTTTTACAGTTTTCACATAAACGGCGGACCAGGCGCTGTGCGATAACGGCCCTTAATGCACTGGCAACAAGATAACCGGGTGCCCCCATATCTAATAAACGCAGGGTACTGCTGATCGCGTCATTGGTATGCAGAGTGGATAACACTAGATGCCCGGTTAACGCGCCGCGTATACCGATTTCCATTGTTTCACTGTCACGCATCTCCCCCACCAGTAAAATATCGGGATCCTGACGCAGTGCAGTACGCAGTACATTGGAAAAATTTAAACCGATTTTGCTGTTAACCTGTACCTGGTTAATACGCGGTAAACGGTACTCTACCGGATCTTCTACGGTAATAATTTTACTGCCCGGCGAGTTAAGCGTATCAAGAGATGTGTACAGAGTAGTTGTTTTACCGCTGCCCGTCGGCCCGGTTACCAGAATAAGCCCGTTGGGACGCTTAAGCTGCAGCTCTAAACGCTCCTGCAGGTGGGCAGGAATGCCGATTTCCTCAAAAGATAAAACCCCGGAAGACTGATCCAGCAGACGCATTACCACGGATTCACCAGCCTGAATCGGCATAGTAGAAACACGAATATCAATACTGCGCCCTTTTACATTGATATTAAAACGTCCGTCCTGCGGTAAACGCTTCTCGGAAATATCCAGCTGCGCCATTAATTTAAGCCGCGAGACTAATGCGCTGGCAATACCGCCTTCCGGCAGCAGCGTTTCCTGTAATACACCGTCAACACGCTGTCTCAAGCGGAGAACATTTTCATCGGGTTCAATATGAATATCTGAAGCGCCGACCTGCACCGCATCTTCAAACAGTGACTGTAATAACTTAACCACAGTCGCATCCGAGCCGTCACCGCCAATATCAACAGCAGCTGCATCAAAGGCAGATGTCTCACCATGCTCTTCGCTCAATTTAACCGCAAATGAAGCAATCTCTTTGGTACGGCGGTAAACACGATCAAATGACTCAATAAGCTGATCTTCACGTGCAATCATCAGTTCAAAATGACGCCCTTTTAACAGGCTGGCTAAAACATCTAAACTGTGCAGATCAGCCGGATCAGATACCACTAAAGTCACTGTTTTACCATTATCGTGAATGGCCAGAGCTCTTAAGCGGCGGGCATGAACCTCCGGAATTAACTGCACGGCATTATGGTCAATTTTAACTTTAAGCAGATCCACAATTTCAATGTTCAGCTGACGGGACAGGAAAGTTAATATCTGCTCTTCACTGATATAACCCAGGTGAATTAAAGTCGCGCCTAATTTAAGTCCTAAATTACGCTGTTCCTGGAGCGCATTTCCTAACTGGGCTTCACTGATGAGCTTTTCTTCAACCAGTAAATCACCTAAACGCTTTTTCAGTTGCGGTTTCATAAACTTCCTTACTTTTCAGCCAAATAGATTAAACGCTGATTGATATAAGCTTTCGCTTTTGAGGAAAGATCGGTTTGTAGTAAAGCCGATTTATAACTGCTGACAGCCAGCTCAGTTTTCCCCTGTTTATCCTGCGCAATCGCCAGGGACATTCTCCAGCGGCCGTTATCCGGGCGTTGTGAGAGTAAACTTTGAAACAGACCTTCAGACTGCTCAAATTTATTAAACTTCTGCGCCAGAATAGCGTAGCTGACGTAATAGTCTAAATTACCTTCCACTTTAGGAGGGTGCTGCTGCAGATACAGGTAGGCTCTGTGCTCATCCCCTGATTTTAAGGCGATACGCGACAGCATTAAATTAAAGTCAGGATAATCCGGTGACACCTGTGCACCTTTTTTAAGTAAACGAACAGCTTTATCAGTCTCCCCCTGCCCGTAGTAATAAAGTGCGGCAGATTTACGAACTTCATTTAAATCCGGCTGCAAATTCAGCGCCCTGATCCGCTTAGCAGCCGCACCATCCAGATCTCCTTTAAGTTTCGCTTTTTCAGCCGCTTTAAGATGAATCTGTGCCAGTTGACTGTTAGTTAACTGCGCTTTTTTAATCTCTAAATGAGGTGTTTTTTTAACCTGCGGTACTTTTTTCTCTACTGCCGGTTTGCTTTTAGCTTTTACAGGCACTGTTTCTGCAGCCGTTTCAAGTGTTGTAACCTTTGCCTTTAACTGCTTATCACTTTTCTTTTTATCCGCAGCTTGACGATCAGCCGCCGCTGGCGCTTTTTTGCGCTGTTCAGGCTGCTTCTGTAAAACAGATTGTTTCACCTCAATAACTGCGGGCGGCTTCAGCGGTTGCTTTACTGTTACTGCCGTCTGCGGCGCAGCAGCTGAATCAGCAGTTGGAGCGGGCAGTTCTGCAGCTTTCGCCAGCCTGGATTCAGGCACTTTTTCTTGAGTTAAGATAAGGTAAGAAAGTCCTAAGGCACTGGCTGATAATATAGCGATAAAGACAAACAGCAGTGTTTTCTGTGTCGTTTTTTTTGCAGCTACGGCGGATAAAACCGGCGAGTCATGCCGAGCCTTCTCAAAATCCTGATGCATTTTATTGATAATACTCATATTACCCCCTTCCACCAGAGCAATAGGAACACATTTAATAACACAAATGAAAACAGCACCGCCCACCAGCGGCTTAATTTCTGAATCGGATAAGCATCTTCAGTATCGGCAGCCGCCTCATTCACTAATTTAGCGGTGATATTATAATGCTGGCGGCCGTAACTGAGCATCAGCACTTTATGGCATAACACATTAATTAAACGCGGTATGCCGCGGCTTGCCCGGCTGATTCGACGACAGACGTTACGATCAAACAGTAATGCCCCCCGATAACCGGCCTGGTTTAAACGCTGCGAAATATAATGTTCAATCTCCTGCTCAGATAATGCGCGCAGCTGATATGAAAAGGTAATGCGCTGCCGCAGCTGGCGAAGTTTAGTGTCGCTTAAACGCTGATCTAATTCCGGCTGACCGAATAAAATTA
The DNA here is from genome assembly GCF_000428725.1 of Psychromonas aquimarina ATCC BAA-1526. Classification (GTDB taxonomy): domain Bacteria; phylum Pseudomonadota; class Gammaproteobacteria; order Enterobacterales; family Psychromonadaceae; genus Psychromonas; species Psychromonas aquimarina. The sequence continues at coordinate 76,027 of NZ_AUAM01000009.1, read as the reverse complement.
CCTGTAATAATTTTTGTGACTCGGTTTCTAAATTAGAAAACAAGCGTAATGCTTCCAGCGTTGAATCGGGCAGAGCCTGTGCTTCATCAACCAGCACCAGTACTTTTCTGCCCTGTGCCAGCAGAGTTAATAAACGTTCTTTAATCAGTCCGGTTAATAAAAACTCCTGTTCAAAAGTCTCTTTCTGCAAACCTATTTTATCCGCTAATGCACAGCGCAGCTCATGGGCGTTCAGATAAGGATTATCAATACTGCAGATCAGATACTGCTCAGAAAGTTCCAGCTGTGCTTTATTACATAACAGGGTTTTGCCGGTCCCTACTTCACCGGTTATTTTTAAAATACTTTCTCCTAAAGAAAGCGCAGTGCTAATAACTTCTAACGCTTCTTTATGAGGAGTAAAATCGATATAAAAGCGCGGATCCGCCGTTAATGAAAAGGGCGCGGCTTCTAATCCAAAGTGTTGTAAATATATCATTCAGACGGGTACCATTTTTCAATTAAATCCGATGATTTTTGAATCTCCTGCTTCCAGGTATTTTTCTTAATAACCTGCGGCTTCACTAAAATAACCAGCTCTGTTTTGTAATTCGTTTTCTGACGATTGGTAAACAGTTCACCTAACCAGGGTACATCACCAAGAAAAGGGACTTTAGAAACAACATCTTTTTCGACGCTCTTCATTAATCCGCCGATAACAATCACATCACCATTCTGCGATTTCACCACGGTATCCGATTCCCGCACATCACTTTTAGCAACCGGAATAGTCAGATCACCAGTAGTCGTACCGAAGCTGATGGTTTTAATCTGCTCTTCAATATCAATTATTGACGGGTGAATATGCAGTAACACGCTGTCATCGTCATTAACCTTAGGCGTAACATCAACAGAGATACCGGAGAAAAACGGCGTCAGCTCTACATTAGGAGTCGAAGTTGTAGATGTACCGGTTACCGTTGTGGTTGAAACATCAGTCACAAAATATTCATCGCCGCCGACTTTAATCACCGCTTTCTGATTATTCATCGCGGTAATTCGGGGTTTCGACAAGACATTAACATCACCCTGTGTTTCTAACATCGACACAACCGCATTAAAGGAGCCGTTAGAAATGGTTAATGCACCGCCGCCGCCGATAGTACTCTGTATGACACTGTCGGCTATTTTATGCACACTGTTATAGACCAGAGAAGTACTGCCCATTGTTGTATCGGCATTCGTCCAGCTGACCCCCTGCTGATATTCATCACTTAACACCACTTCAATTAACTGCATCTCTAAAATAACCTGACGGTTGAGATTATCCGACTCTTTTTCTAAAAACTCCCGTACAGCACGAATTTCTCCCGGGTAAGCACGAATGGTAATCAGGCCGGACATAGGGCTGACAATGACATCACGATCATTTTTATTATTTAAAAGCTTATTTATTTTCATCTCTAAATAAGCCCAGTAGTTGGTGCTGGTAACCGTGGTTATTTTCGTACCGTCCTGCAGACTGTTTGATGAAAACTCCCCGGTGAACTCCTGTTTCTCGGAGCCTGAAGAGTCCGAAGAACGAGAAGAGCTCGATGAACTTGATGAACTCGAACTGTCGCTGTCACTGTCATTATTTTCGTCGTCATTCTGCTGACTTAAATGGCCGGCTAATACACTGGTACGGGATCCGCCCATGCGGTTCATAAACAGGTAATCCAGAGTAAAACTCGCAATACGCATACCCGCAGGGTAAATATGATAAACACGCCCTTTTAATTTAATTTCATAACCAAACATATCTTCGATAACAGATAACGCCTCACTCAGTGTGACCTGCTTTAAGGAAAGTGTAATAGAGCCTGCAACATCGGGGTGAACTGCAACACTGTAGGATGAGTCATTAATCAGAGATGCAAAGAAAACAGAAGCATTTACATCCCTGGCTGAGATATTAAAACGTTTTTCTTCCTGCTCAACAGCGCCGCCCTCCTCCTCTAAGTCAGCGTATAATTCCGCTTCAATATCCTCTGGCAGAATCAGCTCCTGCACCTGCTTATCATTTTTTTCCCGCAGGGCCTCTTTCTGATTTTCAGCTGTGTTTTTTTTAGTTACCTGACAAGCTGTTAGTAATAGGAGGCAGCAGCTTATAGCGAAAATTCTTTTCATTTTATATAGTTTCCATAAAGAAAATGAGTCATTTAATTAATAAAACGTTCTTGATCTGTGTACAGGGTTAATTTGTAATATTTTGTTTTATAACGCATCAATACAGCATTTTTATCAATACGTGTTATCAGATATCCGTTTACCCGCTGCCCTTTTTTATATAATTTATTATTTAAAATGGCAGAACGGCTGTCTCCCTCAACCAGTATACTCTGCAGTCTCGGTAAAGAAGCCCGGCCGGCTTTTTTGACTGACTTAGTCTGATAACTTAACGGCCTGGTAGGATCCGTTAACGATTCCAGATCCGCGAGCGCGTTAAAACTGATTATTAAAAAAAATAAAAGAATATATTTAACCACTGACTAAATCCTGCTGACTGCTTAATGTATAAATTTGAATTGTCACTTCAGCAAGCGGATACTTTGCCACTTGATAATCCAGTGAAGACCAGTAGAACTTTTCCTGAAGTGTTTCAAGGTTTAACAGATAACGATAAACAGCATTGTAATTCCCCGTCAGCTGAATCTCCAATGTATGCTTATAAAAGATATTTTCTGCAGCGTCGGCCCCAGCCCCTTTGACTGCCGAACTGAATGACTGTGTCGGTAATGATTTCAGCAGTTTCACCTTTACCCCCGGGCTTGAGGACAACACTTTAGCCAGGGCTGCCGGCATTTTCTGCGAGTGGATAAAGCGGACTAATTTTTCATCCAGCTGCTTATCTAATGAGACTAATACCTGCTCCGAAAAAGCGATTTTATTATTAACTTCCTGAAGCGGATCTTTTAATAAACGCGCTTTAATTTCAACAATTTCATGATTTAACTCTTTTTCCTGCTGATAACCTGCCTGCAGAGCTTTATCTGCCTTTGCCAGCCTGAGCATAGCGGGTTCATACATCCAGTAATAAGTAAGCGCGGCGGTGCAGATAATTAAAGCGCCGAACATAATGACACGTTCACGCAGGGTCATTTGATTGAAAGCTTTTTCTAGTTCAGTAAAGTTAAGCTTTTTCATTGGACGCCCCCTTTACTGCTGTTTTTATCTTGAGCATTGCTTAACTGGAAAGAAAAGTGCCCGGCTTCACCTAATATCTGCAGTTCGGAAAATGCGATATCTGCCAGCTCATCGGTTTTCTGAATTTTACTTAACCACAAAGGTACTGAATCACTCTGCTTCGCCAGCCCGGAAATATTCAAACGGCCGTTAATAACAGAAAAATGATTAATGCTGACATTATTGGTATCCGCTAGCGACAAACCGCGCATCAACTCAGAAAAACTAACCACAACCCCGATATCAATGCCGGCTAAGCTGCCTAATAAACGCTGTTTAGCATCGATTTCATCCTGCAGAGCCAGCAGTTCTCGAGTTTTATGTGCTGGTGTACGTTTCTTCTGCACTTCTGTAATTAATAAACTTAATTCACTCTGTTTTTCCGACAATACCTTTTTATGGGCCTGCGCGGCGGCCTGTTTTTCAGCGTACTGGTCAGCTAAAAACAGATTCAGTATTAGTGCAGACGATACACAGACGCCCAGCAGCAGCAGAAACTGTTTAAAAGTGGCTTTTGCTCGTACCGGATAACAACTTGGCTGATAAAGGTTTATCTGCTTTTTCATTTACCTTCAGCCTCCATTAACACCCCGTAAGTAAGGATGTTATTAAAATCATACTGCTCCGGCTCGCCAAAGGGCACCACATTACGCGCTAAATAACTGCCTAACTTCTCTGCTAATAAATTAATATCAGGGCAGATAACAGCTAAATATAAATGTCCGATAGCGGCAACCCGCAGTTGTGAATTAATATAATCAAGTGCACGCTGCAGCTCTAAACTCAGACTGTCTAGCAGCAGACCTTCAACATCATCTAAAGGCTGTCCTAATAATTCATTAAAGCCGCGTAAACGGTGTGAAAAGTACAGCTGCCCCTGTTTTACTACTGTCAGCACTAATTCATTATTCTGCTGTGAAAGTAAAATATCAGCCTCTTCTTTGTTACCTAATAAACGTGTAACAGCCAGCTCTTCAATGGTTATCTCTTTTAGCGTCATCGCATGTTTTAATACCATATCGCGTATTCTGATAACGCGCTTTTTCAAAATACAGACTGCTGTAATCTGTTCGCCTTTATGCTGCTGTAAAGGCATGTCATAATAATCAACAACTAAATCAAAAATGCTGTCGGCAACAAGATCCTTGATAGTGAACGGCAGGCTTGCCGGTAACTCACTTTTGTCAACTTTCGGTTTTTCAATGTCAAAGGTTTGATAAAAATCCCGGCTTAAAACTACTGAAACCTCTGCTGCGCTTAATTTATGCTCATGCACAATAGCATCAAAAGCCTCTTCCCAGTGAGATTCAGAGGTGATTGATGTTTCTGCAAGCAGGCAGACTCGGCCTTCATGCATATGGCAGACAGCCATTCGCTTAATGCCCAGATACAGACTGATCCGGGCTTTTGATTTTTTGCAAAAAACATTTTTAAAAATCATTGATTATTATTTTCTCTTGTCATCAAATATCGATAATTCACATTGAATAATAAGCGAATAATTCAAAGTATGTCTTTTTATTTTCAATATTTATTAAACGGGGCGGAAAAATGTCGGAAAAATCACTCAAAGAGCTTAATCTCAAGCTGCAGACCTTAATAAATCCCTCTCCTTTACAGCGGATCCGACATCCGCTTCTGGAGCAGCATCAGGTGCATTTATCAGTAAAAAGAGACGATCTGCTCCATGGTGATATTTCTGGAAATAAATGGCGTAAATTAAAATTTAATTTAATTGAAGCCCGCTCTTCTCAGATCAATCATATTCTTAGTTTTGGAGGCGCCTACTCCAACCATATTCATGCTTTAGCAGCTGCAGGCTTTCACCTGGGGTTTAAAACCAGCGCAGTGATCCGCGGTGAAGCAGCTTATGTCTCCAATCCGACATTAAAACAGGCGGCCGCCTGGGGAATGAACTTACAATTTGTTACCCGCAAAGAATACCGGCAACGAAACGAAAGTGAATATTTACATCAACTGCAGAAACAGTACCCCGATGCCTTCATTGTTCCTGAAGGCGGCAGTAATATTTTTGCCTTAGCAGGTCTGGCGGAGGCCGTGCAGGAGATACAGGAACAAAGTGAGACAAGTGTTGAGCATATTATAACTGCGACCGGCAGCGGCGGCACTTTAGCGGGTTTAATTTCAGCATTTAAGGATCACAAAAGCACAACCAGAATTACCGGAATCGCTGTCTTAAAAAATGCTGATTACCTGAATCAGTCAGTACACAGCCTTTTACAGCAGGCTGCGGTTAAAAGCGGCGCCCCCTGGGAATTGAAAACCCAGTTTCATCACGGCGGTTATGCAAAAGTTTCCGAGCAGTTGATTTCATTCTGCCGGCAGTTTAGCGAACAAACCAGCATTCCTGTTGAACCTGTTTATACCGGAAAAATGTTTTATGCTTTATTTCAGTTAATCAAACAGGGATATTTCAAGAAAGGCGAGCATATCGTTGCCCTGCATACCGGAGGTCTGCAGGGATTAAACGGTTTAAAACAAAGAGGGCTATACCCGCAATCCTAAAGGGAGCGCCATTTGAAGATTAAAGTCTTTATTTTAATCCTAGCGATAGAGGATTAACGCAGTTAACCGCTCGAAAGGTCATCATATTACGCCTTGCTCCGATGTCCGAGCGTGCTCCTGATAAATGCATTTTGAATGGCAGCGGGTATCTATTAAAACCCCGCCGGCTGCGCTGCAGCAAAGAAATGTCCCTGACCGGCATAAATTCCAAGTTTCAGTAAGCAGCTCCACTCTTCACTGTTTTCAATGCCGACAGCAATGATTTTAGTACGGCTGTTCAGGCAGCTGGCCATTAAACTCTGCAGAGCAATTTGATTAGCGCCGCGCTGATTAACATCGCGTACCAGCCCCGGGTGTAATTTTAAATAATCAATATTGAAATCCAGAATATACTCAGTATTAACAATCGATTTGCCGACATTATCAACGGCTACTTTACAGCCGATTTTCTGAACAGCATTCAGCGCCGTACGCAGGGTAAAATAATTATGGGTTAGTGCATCCTCACAAACCTCTATCACTAAATTATTACGCAGATATTTAGGCAGCTGCATCAGCTCGTACATCAGCCATTTATGGGTATTTTTATCCGTTAAAATTCGCGCACTCAGATTAACTGCAACAGGTGTGCCTGACTGACCGCGGGAAATAAGTAATGCTAATATTTTTTTCAGCATCTGCAGATCAAACTTTTCATGCAGCCCGCATTTTTCAGCCATAGGTAAAAAAGCAGCGGCCGCGATAATCTCCTGACTGCTGTCTTTAATACGTGGAAAAAGCTCGCAGTAAAGCTCATTAATACCGTCAGCAAGCATCACCGGCTGGCTGTATAATAATAACCCGTTATTCTGTAAACGGTTTTCCAGCAGCGCCCGCCATCTTACCGTTCCCTTAGACAGACTCACAGGCTGGTCCTGCTGATCGGCTAAAAACCAGCCACTGACTTTCTGATGTACCGCAACTAACAAGGCATGATTTAAATCATCCATAATCGACACTGTTTTTACACCGTAATGGAAATTCACCACTCCGATATGAAAGAACTCGTCAATCACAAAGAGCTCCGGCAGCTGCAGCTGAAAAAGCCGTTTACAAAGCTGCTTAGCAATAACTTCAGTCTCCTGATAGGACATCTGCGGAATGATAATAACAAACTCAGAAGCGTCAATGCGGCCGTGAAACTGATCATCATAACGCTCTGCAAATGTCGACAGCAGCTCTGTGATCTGCTGCAGCATTTTCTGATAAGCATTTGTGCCTAACTGATGATTAAGCATATCTAGCTCACTAAATTTTATCAGCAGCAGTGCGCTTGAATAAACGTTCTGCTCCATTGCAACAACATCTAAACGATTTTCAAAAGCGAGGTTATTGCCCAGTCCAGTGCTTTCATCTAAAAATGCCTGTCCGCGAATATGGGCGTCAAAATAACTGCGCTCTTTTTTACTCTGCTCCAGCTCCATGGTAAGCACATCTAATGCTTTGCTGGCCAGCTTAGGCCACTCCCCCTCATAGGGAATTCGAGCGGTAGGGTTATTCTGCAGCAGGTATTTAGCTCTTCTTTCCAGCAGCTCAGCCCCTTTAAACTGTTTTTTAATCCAGCGTATTGCAAAAACCAGCAGAGTAAGACTGAATAAAACGGCTAGTGAAATACCAGCCAGAGGCTTCACGGAAAACTTAATATCATCGTAGGGCTGGCGGGTATCTAACAATAGAGAAATCTTGGGGTATTTTTCTAACTGATACTGATAACTGAGCTGCCGGTTCTTGGGGTAATAGTGACGGTTTTCATAATAACTCTGGTAAAGAACCTTACCGGAACGCTTTATCTGCAAACGCACCACCCCGGAAGCATTAAGCAGATCCGGCAGCCACACCTCAAACTCATGCTTTTCAATGCCTTTATCCAGCTGCCGTTCAATAACGTCAATAATGGCATCCATACGCTGCTGATGGTATTTAAGTGACAAAGAGCGCAGAGTAAACAGGCCGCCGACCAGCACTAAAGTAATACACACCAGTACAACTGATGTTGTTATATAGGTAAATTTATCCGTAAATTTCATTCAATCCCTTAACCGCAGCTTAATTAGAAAATAATTCAGCTTAAAATCTTAAAACAATAATATAATGCATCATCAGCTATAACAATTTCACAGAACCTGTCCGAAAGTTCTGTGTATGTTAATAACAGGAAAGCCTAATGTCACTCACGAAAACAACATACTCAAACCCAAGTCAAGTATTGCAGCGTAATGAATCTCTTTTTAACAATAAACACATTTTAGCTGCCGGCAATATAGATGATGATTATCCGCTGCATCTGCAGGAAATCGCTTCATCAGCAACATTTTGTTTTAGCGACTACCGCTATTACAGAAGCTTGAAAAATAAATTAACCTCGTCAGAAGTCCACTTTACCGACAACTACCAGGGTGACAAGAAATTCGATCTGCTGCTGATATTTCTGCCTAAAGCCAAACAGGAAACACAGTATTTACTGGCCAGTCTTACCCCGCACCTGCAGCCGGGCGCTTCCATTATTCTAGTCGGCGAAAAAAAATGCGGTATCAAAAGTGCAGACTCTTTATTAAAACCTTATTCATCAACAGTAAATACAATTGACTCTGCTCGTCACTGCAGCATTTTATTCTGCGAATTAAACCAGACAGTAAAAACCTTTAACCAGGAAGAGTGGATTAAAACCTACCCGATTAATATCAATAATACCGAGCTGCAGATCTGCTCATTACCCGGCGTATTCAGTTACGGCGAGTTAGATAAAGGCAGCGAACTGCTGCTGCAGAATTTACCGGAAAACCTGAGCGGAAGTCTGCTTGATTTCGGCTGCGGCGCCGGTGTTATAGCCTGTTATATTCAAAAGAAACACCCGCATACAGAGATAGATTTAATTGATATAAATGCGTACGCCTTGGCCAGTGCAAAACTATCACTGCAGCAGAACGAATTAAGTGGTAACGTTTACCCTTCGGATGTTTTTTCTGATGTCAACAAAAAATATGACCTGCTTATTTCCAACCCGCCGTTTCACTCAGGCCAAAAAACTGATTACGTGGCAGCGGAAACATTTATTAATCAAGCACCTGTGAATCTAAAAAACAATGGTAGAATGTCTATTGTTGCTAACAAGTTCTTGAGATATGAACCTTTAATTGCAAAAGTGTTCACTAGTTCACAAAAACCTCAAGAAAACAATAAATTCAAAGTATTGACGTGCCTCAAGTAATAATCAAATTAGCACTTTTAATTTTTTATATTTTTTGATAACGTTTCCAGACTACAAAAGGACTAAGCTGCTGACTCGTTTTTAAGCGGCAAACAGGTTATGTGGTAGATCATAACATTCACCCCCCCTTTTTTTATCTGGAGACATTTATGGCTGGAATACTCGCTATGATTCTTGCTGGGGGAGAAGGCTCTCGTCTTTTCCCTTTAACACAATCTCGAACAAAACCCGCAGTACCCTTCGGCGGCAATTACCGCCTAGTTGATTTTGCACTAAACAATTTTGTTAATGCAGACTTAATGAAGATTTACGTATTAACCCAGTTTAAATCCCAGTCATTAAACATCCACTTACGTAAAGCATGGCGTTTATCAGGCGTTATGGGCAACCGCTTTATTGAAGCAGTTCCAGCACAGCAGCGAGTTAATAAAAACTGGTATTCAGGCACCGCTGATGCAATTTATCAAAATGCACGTTTTATTGAAAAAAGCGAACCGGAGCACGTTTGTATATTCGGCAGTGACCACATCTACAAAATGGATGTTCAGCAGATGGTTGAGCACCATAAAGCCAAAGGCGGTTCTCTGACAGTGGCGGCAATTCGAGTTGTTAAAGAGCAGGCTTATCATTTCGGAATTATCGAAGTTGATGAAGAAGGCCGTATGATTGGTTTTGCTGAAAAACCAGCCGTTGAAGACGCGAAAACCATTCCAGGTGATCCGGATCATGTATTAGCTTCAATGGGTAACTACATTTTTAAATCAGATGTATTACTTAAAGAGTTATATGCAGATGCGCCGGATAACAACTCCAGTCATGACTTCGGCAAAGACATCATTCCTAAACTCTACCCTAAAGGTGATGTCTTTATTTATAAATTAAGTGATAACTATATTCCCGGCGAACCAAAAACAGCTTACTGGCGAGATGTAGGTACAATTGATTCATACTGGGAAGCGCATATGGATCTACTGATGCATGAAACGCCGTTTTCCCTGTATAACAAACACTGGCCGTTACACACTTATCATCCGCCTCTGCCGCCGGCAACATTCCGTGACCACGGCGATTCCGTCAGCGATATTGCTCAGTCTCTTATCGGTGCAGGCTCTTATATTAACGGCGCTAAAATAGACAATTCTATTCTCGGCTTCCGCAGCCACGTGTGTAAAAATGTGCTTATAAAAGATTCTGTTTTCCTAGGAAATGCAAAGGTTGGTGCAGGCTGTCGACTAACAAAAGTAATTCTTGATAAAAATGTAGAAATCGCTCCAGGCACCATCATTGGAGAAAATCTAGAAGAAGACCGTAAACGATTTACCGTTTCCGATAACGGCGTTGTTGTAGTAGCAAAAGACAGCAGAGTAGGTTTTGAAGAGCCGGCAGCTGCTGTTGAAGACAAAAAAGTATTAGCGGACTCAGTTCTTTAACGATTTTTTATTCTAAATATATAGGTTTCTAACATGGCAAAAGTTCTCTCTATGATTTTAGCGGGGGGTGAAGGTTCCCGCCTTTACCCGCTAACACAGTCTCGCACTAAACCTTCTGTGCCGTTCGGCGGCAGTTACCGTCTGGTAGACTGTGTATTAAACAATTTTGTAAACTCATCACTGCTTCGTATTTATGTCTTAACACAGTTTAAATCTCAGTCTCTTAATGAGCACCTTAATAAAGCCTGGGGATTAAACAGTATTACCGATACCTTTATTGATGCAATTCCAGCACAGATGCGTATTGGTAAACACTGGTACAGCGGCACCGCTGATGCGATTTACCAGAATTTACAGTTTATCGAATCCGATGAAGCTGACACTATCTGTATTTTCGGCAGCGACCATATCTATAAAATGGATATCAGCCAGAAAATTGAATTCCATAAAGAAAAAGACGCAGTATTAACGGTTTCTGCCATCAAACTGCCTAAAGAGCAGGCTTATCACTTTGGTATTATCGAAGTAGATGAAGAAGGCCGTATGATTGGTTTTGCTGAAAAACCAGCCGTTGAAGATGCGAAAACCATCCCGGGTGATCCGGATCATGTCTTAGCATCCATGGGTAATTACGTATTTAAATCAAAAGAGCTGCAGGAAGAGCTGATTCGTGATGCGGCACTAGCAGATTCAAGTCATGATTTCGGCAAAGATATTATTCCTCATCTTTACCCGCAGGGCAAAGTCTTCGTTTATGACTTTACCAAAAACACCATCCCGGGCGAGCAGGGAAATGCCTACTGGCGTGATGTAGGTACAATCGAATCATACTGGGAAGCAAATATGGACTTGATTAAGTCTGAGCCTCCAATTTCACTGTACAACCGCAAATGGCCGATGCATACCCATTACCCGGCACTACCGGCTGCACATTTTAAAAACAGTCATGAGTCTAACTGTACGATTCGTAAATCTCTGGTTTCCGACGGCTGTCATATCAGCGGTGCATCAATTAAAAAATCAGTACTGGGCTTCAAATGTTTTGTCGGCCAGGACAGTGAAATTTTCGAATCGGTATTATTAGGCGACACTAAAATCGGCAAAAACTGTATCTTAACCAAGGTGATCATTGATAAAGATGTAATGATTGCAGATAACGTACAGATTGGTGTTAATTTAGAAGCGGATAAAAAACGTTTTACTGTATCAGATGACGGTATCGTGGTTATCCCTAAAGGTGCTAAAATCGGTTTTTAACCTGTAATATCAATATTACACTCAGCATAATATTTACAAGCCACAGTTTTTTGTGGCTTTTTACTTATATCAGATGTATTAATTATATAAGCTTGTACTGCACAGCAGAAAAGGAACACTTGACGAACAGCAGCCTTCGGAAAGAGTTAATCTGCAGGCAGTACTTATCACACGGATAGTGCTTATTTTAATCAGCGGGACGAATCACTTATTTGATCTGTCCGGCACTATTAAACTAACTTTTTACAGCATGGGCAGAACTGCCACAGGAGTCTTTCATTGGATAATAGAAAACTAAAAATTCTTTTTGTATCGTCAGAAGTCGAAGGATTCTCAAAAACGGGAGGCTTGGCAGATGTAGCCAAAGCCCTGCCGATCGAGCTGCGCAACAGTGGTCACGAAGTTAAAATAGTCACCCCTTTTTACCGCACCATCAAGCATCGTGAACATGCACAACACCGTTTAAATCTAACTCTCAATACAGATCATTCCCGTCCGGATGTCACCTTTCAGGTAAAGGAATTAAGTTTAGACGGCATCCCTGTTCTAGCCATTGATAACACACACTATTTTGACCGTGAAGGTCTGTACGGTGAAGACAATCATGCCTACCAGGATAACGGCGAACGTTTTGCTTTTTTCAGTCTGGCAGCGCTGCAGGCTTGTGATGCATTAGATTTCACACCGGATATTATCCACTGCAATGACTGGCATACCGGATTAATCCCTTATCTGCTTAAAACCCGTTACCATGAGCACAACCGCTTTACTCATACAAAAACTGTATTAACAACGCATAATGCATGCTATCAGGGGATCCACGATAAGTCGCAGCTGAACCTTATTCCTGAAGTCAGCTCGTGCATGGATGAGCGTGTACTGGAAAACTACAGCTATATTAACTATCTCAAAGTCGGCTTAACCTACAGTGATAAGATCAATACCGTAAGCCCAAACTATGCAAGCGAGCTACTTACTATTCTCGGCTCTCACGGTATGTCACATCACTTTATTGAACGTATTCAGGATTTCGAAGGTATCTTAAACGGTTGTGACTACGATGACTGGAACCCTGAAACCGATACACATATTCCGGCTAACTACAGCGCAGATGACCTCAGCGGTAAAGAAGTGTGTAAAAAAGCGCTGCAGAAAGAGGTTGGACTGCCGGTAAATGACGACCCGATGTTTGGTATGGTCTGCCGCCTGACGGAGCAGAAAGGCTTTGGTCTGATCGTTCCAATGCTGGAGCGTTTTTTAAAGCATAATGTACAGCTGGTGATTGTCGGATCAGGTGATCCCTCCATTACAGGTCAGCTGAATGCCATTGCTAATCACTTCCCGGATAAATTTAAGTTTATTGATGCATATAACACAGATCTGGCGCACCTGGTTGAAGCCGGCTCTGACTTTTTTGTTATGCCGTCACTCTTTGAACCTTGCGGTTTAAACCAGCTATACAGCCTGGCTTACGGCACCCTGCCGATAGTTCGTGCGGTAGGCGGACTTAAAGATACAGTACTGGATTACGATCAGGATCCGGATCATGCTAACGGCTTTGTCTTCTATGATACTAACCCGAATCAGCTGCTGAATATCTTACGGCGCGTGGTACTGCTTTATACTGAGCACCCGGAAGAGATGTATCGTCTGAAAACCCAGGCGATGCGTTCACACTTCTACTGGTCTGATGCTGTCAGGCATTATGAGCGCCTCTATTACAATGCGCTGCACCACCACCATAACTGGTAAAAGCACTGATTTTTATAATCATTGAAAATATAAAACCAATTTCATTATGAAATTGGTTTTTTTTTATAAGGATTAAAATGAAAAATTTTTTCTGCTGCTTAATTTGTATCGTAACTCTGTTTTATCCGTTATCTGCAGCTGCAGATATCGGCCGCATCAGTGAAGCACAGTGCCGAAAAATGACGGAAACGGGAGTGATGGATGCACATGCTCCGGTGCAGTGCGGGCGTTTACGAAATGTTACTTTTACTCATATTGATTTTCAAGGAGCGGAGAAAACCGGACAGGTAGTAGTGATCGATGCTCTCGCACCTTATGTTGAAAATATTTTTGCGCAGCTGCAGAGCAGAAACTTCCCTATTCATCAGGCTGTGACTATCGAGCATTTTTCCGGAGACGACGATAAATCAATGCAGGTCAATAATACCTCTGCCTTTAATTACCGCGCGATAGCAGGCCAAAAAAGTCTGTCACTGCATGCCTACGGCGCGGCGATTGATATCAACCCGCTGCAGAATCCGTTTGTCTCCTTCACTTCATGGGGAACTGCGACTTTTAAACCGCTCAAAGGGCATCAGTATTTAAACCGCATGCACAGCCGCCTGAATAAAGAAAACAGCCGTGGTTTTGCTGAACAGGTATTACAAATCTTTGCACAGAACGGCTTTATCTACTGGGGAGGTTACTGGGATACACCTATTGATTTTCAGCACTTCCAGACCAGCCGGGATACAGCTTACCTGATGAGTAGTTTAGACAGTGCTTCTGCCGGATTATTCTTTCGAAACTATGTAAACTGGTATCGCCAGTGTTCCAGCAGGCTAACAACACAGCCGCAGCTGTTTGCTGTCACTGATTACGAGTCATATCTGAAAAAGAGATTAAATACTAAATCGCTGCATAAAAGTTTTAAAACAGATAAACAGCAGCTGCTGAATTTAATCATGCAGCCGCTTAACAGCTCTCCTGAAAATTGTTCAGGATAAGCACTGCTCAGTGCTAACTTGCCTGTTTCTGTAACTGTGTAATGTAATTGACCAGATCATCAATGCTGACAACCGGCATATTATGAGCGGCTGCAAATTTTACCACTTCCGGTAAACGTGCCATTGTGCCGTCTGGATTAGTCAGCTCACAGATAACACCTGCGGGTATTCTTCCGCCAAGTCTCGCCAGCTCAACCGCGGCTTCAGTATGACCTCGACGAGATAAAACCCCGCCTCGATGTGCTTTAAGCGGAAAAACATGTCCCGGCCGGGAGAGATCCTGCGCCTGCGCTCCCGGTTTCACAGCAGCTTTAATGGTCGTTACCCTGTCCTGAGCAGATACGCCCGTAGTAACCCCGGATGCAGCTTCAATACTGACCGTATAGGCGGTGTTATTCTGACTGGTATTACAGCTGACCATCTGCGGCAGATCCAACTGTCTAGTGGTTTGTTCCGTCAAGCACAGGCAGACAATACCGCTGCCTTCGCGGATCATCATCGCCATCTGCTCAGTGGTAAGAGAATCGGCGGCAAAAATAAAGTCTCCTTCATTTTCTCTGTCTTCATCGTCTACAACTAAGACTCCCTGACCATTTTTGATAGATTCAACGGCATTACAAACACGCTGCGCCGCATCACCGAATTGTGTTAATAGAGACTGACTCATGGTAGTTCCTTAATATTTAATAGTTACCAGAATCAGGGCATAGGGAAGTGCGTTTTCTTTATCTTGCGATTTTAGAATACGTAAAAGCAGCGAACAAGAGTACGCTTTTATTCTCTTCCATCCGGACTCTAACCGTCGGCTCTGGAGTCACACCAGATCTGCTGACCTCAATATAAAAATACTGAGCGCTCGCGGGCTTGCCAAAGGCTTACCGCCGGTGGGGAATTTCACCCCGCCCTGAGAATTGCTAAGTTAATTTAGCGCAGATATATTAACGGTTAATCAGCAGCTTGGGAAACACTAAAACAAAAAAAGCCGATCTGCTTAAGCAAGTCGGCTTTGATTAAAAGTTTAATCTCTACTGCAGCTAAGGATGAGCCACCCGAATTTTAACATCCTTCTTAAGCTCCTCCTCTAACAGCTCTTCCACATAACCCGGTGAATGAGTTACGCTGGAAATTAAGCGGTACATCGCCGGGATCACCAGCAGCGTTACCAGCGACGCAAAAGCCATGCCGAAGAATACGACTGTACCCACAGCAATACGGCTTTCAGAGCCGGCTCCCGTTGACAGAATCAAAGGAACTGCGCCGGCAAGCGTGGTAAATGCAGTCATTAAGATCGGGCGTAAGCGTCTTGCAGATGCATCGATTATCGCCTGTTCAAACTCAATGCCCCGATCGCGCAGCTGATTAGCAAACTCAACAATTAATATGCCGTTTTTGGTTACCATACCAATCAGCATAATCATACCAATCTGACTGTAGATATTAAGACCCTGGTCCATAAAATATAAACCTAAGAAACCGCCTAATACTCCCATAGGTACGGTCAGCATTACCACCAGCGGATTTATAAAGCTTTCAAACTGAGCCGCCAGTACTAAATATGCAACCAGCAGCGCCAGAGCAAAAACAACCAGCACACTGCTTTGATTCTCTTTATAATCTTTAGATTCGCCGCTGTAATTAACCGAAATATCACTGGGCAGAAGCTCCACCGCTTTGGCATCTAAAAAGTCCAGTGCCTCGCCAAGTGTATAACCCGGCGCAACACTGCCGCTTAAGGTAATAGATTTCTGCTTATTATTGTGCGATAAACGCTGCGCCGATGCGACCTCTTCGATATGAGTTATGGTATCAAGGGTGACCAGCTCGCCAGCCGCGCTGCGCATATAAATCTGACTTAAATCCGCCACATTATTAAAACGGTTTTCATCACCGCGAAGATAAACGTCATATTCTTCACCGCGATCGATATAAGTCGTTTCACTGCGTCCGCCAAGCATGATCTCAAGTGTGCTTGAAACTTCATTTACACTGATGCCAAGTTCAGCTGAGCGTTCTTTATCAATAGTAACCACCAGCTCAGGTGTTTTTTCGGAATAATCAAGATCTCCTGCGACTAAAATCCCGGCGGTTTCTGCTTCCTGACGTAAAAGCTCAGCCCATTTCTGGAGTTCGCTGTAGTCCGAACCGCCCAGCACATACTGTACAGGATCGCTGGATCCGCCTCTAAAGCCGGGCGTTAGAGGGCGAACCATTACATCGGGGATATCTTTCAGCGCCTTGCTTACCATGACCAGCGCCTGCTGCGCATTTACCGTTCGACTTTCCCAGTCTTCCAGCACCATAATAACAAAACCAGTCTGATCACCAGCCATGCCGCCGAATGCCGGAGCCTGAGTGCTGAAGGATTTAATAACTCCTTGACCAACCAGAGGCAGAATACGTTCTTCCACTATATCCATATTGGCATTCATACGGTTATAACTGGTGCCTTCCGCCCCTTTTATAAAGGCAAAGATCACCCCGCGGTCTTCCTTCGGAGCCAGCTGCGAAGGCACCAGCTGCATCAGCCAGAAACTACCGGCGATACAAGCTAATATAACAAACGGCGCGGCTAACCTGAATTTAACCGCTTTAACCAGTACGCGGCGGTAATATGCCTCTAAACGTAGAAAAAGAGCCTCCATTGCCAGATTAAAACGGTTGGGTTTAACATTTACCTTTAATATTTTACTGCCCAGTACAGGTGTCAGTGTCAATGCAATAATGGATGAAAAAATTACCGACATAGCTAGCAGCACTGAAAACTCCGTAAATAACAGGCCGACCATACCGTCCATAAATGAAATAGGTAAAAAGACCATCACTAAGACCAGCGTGGTTGCAACAACCGCAAAACCTACTTCGCGCGTTCCCTTATATGCAGCCAGTAACGGTTTTTCACCCTTTTCAATATGGTGGAATATATTCTCCACCACCACTATTGCATCATCGACCACCAGACCAATCGACAGGATCAGCGCCATTAAGGTAATTAAGTTGATCGAAAAACCAAAATAATAAGCGGCAATAAATGAAGATATCAGCGACACAGGCACAGTCACTGCCGGAATGATAGTCGCCCTCACCTGGCCGATAAAAATATATAATACCAGTACCACTAAGCCGCCGGTGATAAACAGAGTGCTGTATACTTCGCTGATCGAACGGTCGATAAATACCGTTGAATCATAATCAACCGCTAAGCGCGCGCCCTCGGGCAGGAATTTCTGAATTTTTTCTACTTCTTTATGTACTGCACCGGCGACTTCTAAAGGATTAGCATCAGACTGAGTAATAATACCTAGACTTAAGTTAACCACCCCGTCACTTTTAAAGGATGAATTTTCATTCTCTGCACCGACATAAACCTTAGCAACATCCTTTAGATAAACAGGCGTACCGTCACTAGCGGTTCGTACCACCAGATAATCAAAATCCTGCGGCTGCGCATACAAACGCGCAGTACGCACAGACATTACGGTAGTATCGTTACGCACTTCACCACCTGGGTTTTCAACATTCTCCTCGTTTAATGCAGCTACAATATCGCTGGTGGTCACCGCTCTGCCCGCCATCAAATCAGGGTAAAGTTTAACATACATAACCTGATACAAACCGCCGGAGATACTCACCGAGCTGACACCGGTAATAAGACTGAAGCGGTCTTCTAATACACGCTGTGCATAATCGGTCAGCTGCGTGCGGTCCATTTCAGTGGAGTTAAGGTTAATATAAAGCGACGGTTCACCTGTGCCGTTGTCTTTGGCAACAACCGGATCGTCGGCCTGATCCGGCAGGGAACTCTGCGCTTTAGCAACCGCATCACGGACATCACTGACCCCTTCGGTTAAATTCCAGCCAAGATCAAAGGTAACTGTAATACGCGACATACCGTTACGGGTTACCGAAGTGATTTCATCAATACCGCTGATGCCGGTGATCTGCTCCTCGATAACGGTCGTAACCTGGCTTTCCATAATGGAAGCCGAAGCACCGTCATAGATAGTCATAACCGTAACAACCGGACTTTCAACATCCGGCATTTCTCTCATAGACAACTTACTGAAAGATACGGCGCCAAAAACACAAAGTAATAAACTTAAAACAATTGCAACAACGGGACGTTTAACCGAGGTATCGGAGAGCCACATTAGTTAAGCTCCTTATTTACTTTACTGTCGCCGGCAAGATCTTTAACTTTTAATCCGTCTTTCATATTCACCAGTCCCTGCACAACGATTCTGTCACCAACTTCAACCCCCTTTTCGATTAGAACCTGGTTAACGATACGTGCTCCTAACAGCACCTCGGTACGTTTAACAAAACCCTGATCATTGATCACATACACAAAACGTTTAGTACCGGAATACTCTAATGCCTGTACAGGAATAATCGGCTCATTAATGGCAGGAAACGCCATGGTTGCCGACATCATCATGCCCGGTTTTAATTTATTCTGCGGATTATTAAACTGCACCCGGACGCGAAGGTTAAGTGTTTCCGGATTAATTCTAGAATCAATGGCAATTATTTCCCCATGAAAAACCGTGCCCGGCCACGCGCTGCTGGAAGCTCTTACTTTCAGGCCTTCGGATAACATAGACAGATAAGATTCAGGCACCTGCAGATCCAGCTGCATAACAGACAGATCATCCAGGGTTAATAATTCGCTTCCCGCAGAAACCATCTTGCCGCGGCTGAAATCAATCAGACCGATAGTGCCGGAAAACGGCGCCGTTAAATGATGATCATCAACTTCAGCTTGAGCCGCCAGTAAGCGCGCTTTACCGATCTCAACAAAAGCATACTGGGCATCAAGCAGCGTCTGGGTGACTGCACCTTTTTTTACCAGGCTTACGTATTCATTCAGTTTACGCTGCTCATCAAGCAGATAAGCAGAGGCCTCAAGCAGAGCCGCCTGAGCTTTAGAATCATCTAACTGCAGCAGCGCCTGCCCCGCTTGTACTTTTTGATTAGCCTGGACATTGATGGTGTTTACTTTACCCGCGACCTCGGGGGCAATACTGACAAACTGATCCGACTGCAGTTTACCGATCAGCGAAATAGACTGTGAAACTTCATGATATTCAACCAGTTCACTGTAAACAGCAACAGCCCGCTCAGCAGCGGCTGAAGTTTTAGCGCTAAGCGCAGAACTATAGCCGGATATACTTAATATCATGGTAATTAATAGTGTCAGGGAAACACGTTTATTCATTTTTTATTCCATATATTGAAATTGAGACTTATACCCGTTAGCAATCAAAATACATTTATCAGTCGCTAGCCCGGACACCAAAGCAAGGCGCAGCATGATGACCTTTAGAGCTAGCGACCCACGGGCAACCCGTGAGGCAAACATCTTCGTTGTTGTGAAGTTTCGATTTAACCCGTTAGATCTTCACCTTCACGCCTAGAATCTGTTCACCTCACGACTTGCTGATTTTTGCATCTTGAATGATAACGGGTATATTATATTCAAACTTTGCCTTGTCTTTATTCAGCACTAAGTAAAGCTGAGTAAAAGAATGTAAGGCCTGCTGAAAGCGATTATAGCTATCTTGAAAAATACAATTATAAAATATTTGTTACTGACATTAGCTGTCGTAAAGCTAAAGTAAAAGGACAGGTAAAAAGACTAAACGTTCACTGTGACTGTTGTTTTAACTAAGATAATTTATAGTAGCGGGCAAGGCAGCTGCTGTACTGAATACAAACAGGATGAGAGGAATAAATTTTATACTGACAGGTATTACTGACTGTTGAAATACGGCCTGTAACAGTCAGTCTGAAAGCAGAGGTTTCATCCATCTTTCGGCATCCGAAACATTATTAAAAAACTGAAAAGTTTCATCAGCTTTAACACACAGTTCAGAAAGATGGCGCTTACCCAGTTCTGGTGAGTTGGAGTCCGTTAAAATAAAAGCGGTGGCAGTACGGCCGTGTGTTTTTTCATATTTTATCTGCTCAATAAGCAGTTCAGCGGCATCGGGTGTATGCACAGGTTCACCATACATAACAGCAATAATCCCCCATTTCCCCCTCTCCCGCAGCTTGAGCATCATCTTCGCGTTAGCAAAGGAAATTTTCAGCGCTTCTTTATTCCATGGACCGCGGCCTTCCACAATTAATATATTATTTTCTAATGCTAACTTAAAAACGCCATGATCCTTCATGTCAGTCTTAATTCCTTGCTGCAAACAGAGAGAAAGCTTACCATGCCGGAAACAGCCCGGCACCTATAGTCGCTCAGTCAGTGGGAGTTATGTAACAGATATCACTTTTATTTTTCGTTAAAAATAAGAGCCAGATAAGGAAAACAGCTGCGGACAAGCCGACTCGATAAAGTCGACCTGCATTCCCCGGGCAGGATCAGCATAACGTCATAAGTTTAACAGTTATTCAACTTTAAACTGATCCACAAGCAGTTTAAGATCTCCGGCCAGTTCAGCAAGTTTTTCACTGGCGGCCGTTGTCTGCACTGCGCCCTCTGAGGTCTGCTCCGCCATATCATTAATGCTGACAATACTGCGGTTAATATCTTCATTAACAGCATTCTGCTCCTCCGCGGCGCTGGCTATCTGCGTACTCATATCATTAATGCGGGACACAGCACTGGCAATCACGGTTAATGAATTACCAGCCTGATTGGCCTGATCAACAACCGAAAGTGCTTTAGTACTGCTTACATCCATTGCTTCAACCGCTTTAAGCGAGCCTGACTGGAGCTTCTCAATCATCTGCTGAATCTCTTCAGTGGACTGCTGGGTACGTCCGGCCAGTGTACGCACTTCATCGGCAACAACGGCAAACCCCCGACCCTGCTCACCTGCGCGGGCGGCCTCGATAGCGGCATTAAGCGCTAACAGGTTTGTCTGCTCGGCAACACCTCTAATTACATCCATTACCGTACTTATATTTTCACTGTCTTTTTCAAGCTGATGAATAACACCGGCGGCATTTTCAATAAAATCAGAAAGCTCCTGAATATCCTCAACCGTTTGATTCACCATCTGGCTTCCGGCAACCGTTTCATCATTTGCTTCACCGGCGGCTTCAGCCGTTTTGGTAATATTCACACTGACTTCCTGCACGGTGGCATTCATCTCATTAATCGCAGTGGCAACCTGCTCGGTTTGATTCTTCTGTTCGAAAATAATCTGACTAGTCTGACTGGTTACTGCCGAAGTCTGTTCCGATGCACTGGCAATATCAAGGGAGGCGCGGGATACCTGCAGAATACCGGTATGAAATTTTTCCATCATAAGATTCAATGATCCGGCAGCCATACCTATTTCATCATTAGATTTAATATCAATTCTTTTAGTCAGATCCGAGTTTTTCTCAATCTCATTAATCATCTGACTAAGTTTAATTATCGGTTTAGTAGTGGCAATCGCAAAGACAATACCAATAGCAATACCTACGGCGACCAGCAGCACAGTAATAGTAACAGACAGCATAAATATGCTTTTGGTGAGGACATAGGCAGGTGCAAAAGCCTCTGCCTCATCAATTTCACTCATAATAATCCAGTTCAGCCCTTCAATTTTAACCGGAGCATAAGTTGAAAGTACCGGCACATTCCGGTAGTCAGGATAAATATCAAAACCGGAATTTCCAGACAGCGCCTTAGTCACACCGGGAGTACCGGCCGGCTGTAACCCGATACTGGTATCCTTAGTTGAAATAGCATCAATAGTGCTCTGCGCTACGCCGGATTCAGATAACGCCTTAATATATCCCGCTTTATCTTCAATCAAAAAACGGCTCATTGAACGTAATGTTTTGTCCTGAGCAACCAGATAGGTTTCACCAGATTCACCTAAACCGCTCTCTTCCCACTTTTGGTGATGAGTCATAATATTATTGATATTATCAATGGGCATCTGAAAGATTAATACACCGCTTTTGACACCATTATTAAATATTGGCGAGGCGATAAAAGAGGCTGGATCCTGATAAGAAGGCGGGTAAGATGCAAAATCAGCAACCGCGACAAAATCACTAGAGCCAGCCTGGTTAGCTTTGCGGAACACTTCACCAATAGCGCTGTCCGCATAGGCACCGTTTTTCAAAGAGGTCGTATAATCAAGCTCTTTGAAGACCGAATAAATAATATCCCCGGAGTCGGAATCAACAAGAAAAACATCGTAATAACCAAATTTCTGCAGAAAATAATTAAAAACCGGATGGTATTTTTTATGGGCTTGATTATACGTGGAATTATCCCCCATATCGTTAAGGTTGTTTTTTTCACCCAGCGGACTCGGGTTTGCTTTTATCATTTTATACTGCAGAACAAGCGAATCATCATCTAGTTTTGCCAGCCAGGAAGAGACATCCGGACGCTGATTATTATTACGTTTTTTATATTCGTTAGAAAAATCATTCTGGTAATAGCTGGATAACTGATCTTTAAAGTCAGACAGATCTACTGGGACTTCATATTTATAATCAGCAAAACCTTCTTTAAATGACTGCATTGCATCAATAGTCATCTGATTATTAGATAAGGTCTGCACCTGTTTACGAATAGTGCTGAAATAATCTTCGATACGTCCTTTAGTCAGATCCCGAACAGCAACCAGGTGCTCCTGCGCAACCTCTTTTAAAGCATCTTCGCTGTTATTCGATGCAGTAATGCCAATGGTAACACAGGCAATAATCACCGGAACGGCAGCTAGTGTGCCGGCACCAATGATCACTTTTTGTTTAAGTTTCATGAGCAGGATCCTTCTGTTATACGTATCTGTAAATGTAGGATAATGCCGGAATAATGTTAGCAGGATGTTAACAGGAAGTAAGAGCAATGTAGACCACAAGCCCTCCGAGCTCATACTAGGCCTTTAAAAACCTCTTTGTTTATAAGGCTTTCCTTTCAAAAATAACAGCTTTCTATCTCCCTAGCAAAAAGAGCAAATTTTTGTATAAATACAGAAAAAGAACAGTTATTCGGCGGCGGCACGGTAGATATCTGCATCAATCATATTCAATAAAAAAGGCGCTTCCATCAAAGTGATTATGATGATTTATTAATATTTAATAAAATTATGGGTGACAGATGGGCATGGCTAATAATTGCATTATTATTTGTCTGTCTTGTTGGCTTATATTGGTTAATAATGTCCCATCTTGGTTAAAACCCTAGGAAGATTAATATACTTGTATTAGTCGTTAATGAATTTGAGAATAATTAAAATGGCCCAGCGTATTGTACCAACCTTATTAATACTTGCTTCTTTATATGTAGTGAGTAGTCATGCTGAAATATACCGCTATCAAGATGAGCAGGGTAAATGGCATTTTACAGACGTAACTCCCGCCGAAGATAAAAATGCTGAACAGCTCGGTTTTGACAAGACAGAAACAGCGGCAGTGTCGAGTAGAAAAAAAACGCCTCAAGATCTGCAGGCTTATTTAAGTGATTCAATTAAGCCGAATAATGATATCGAAAAAGCGACCCTTGCAGTTGTGAAAATAGAAACCCTGACAGGATCTGGCTCTGGATTTTTTATCAGTGAGCAGGGGCATATTATTACTAACAAACATGTTGTACGTATTACTGCGACTAAGTATTGGAAATCAGAACAAAAAAAACTTGAGTCTGAAGAGAAAAAAATAAAAGAAGCCGGGGACTATTTAAAACAAAAAAAATTAGAAATGCGCAGCTATAAAAAAGATCTGGAAAATTACAAAAAACGCATGGTTAAAGCGCACAAAACAGACAAAGCGACAATGCAGGAAACATATGATTATTACTTAAAACGTTATAATAATCAGAAAAAAGAGCAAAGCAGAATTACTGATAACTATATGCAAGCCAAAAAATCACTAGCAAAACAGAAAAGCAAAATTCGCCGCTCTAAAGCATCCAGTACCTTTAAGATTATTCTCAAAGATAATACCGAGCTGCAGGCTAAACTGATTAAGCTGAGTTCTGAATTTGATTTAGCTCTGCTGCAGTTAACAGGAAGCTACAAAACCCCGTATCTGAAAAATGCCCCCCGCTTCACTCAAGGAATGGACGTTTATGCAATCGGCAGCCCGCTGGGTTTTAAAGATTATGTCACCAAGGGAATTATTATGGGCCGGGAAAGAGGAAATATTGTAACGGATACCCAGATACTTCCCGGAAACAGCGGAGGCCCGTTAATTACTCCAGAGGGAGATGTGGTTGGTATTAATACTGCTGTTTACCGCGCTGACGGTACGCTTGGCTCAGAAGTATTTGGTTATGCCATTCCGATAGCAGTTGTCGAAAGAGAATTTGCAGATGAGGTGAATTAAGTCATTGAGAGAACGGCGGCGTTCTCTGTCCTAGAATAAAAACTTAAGATTCAGCCGGTTAGCGACCTCAACAAAGTCGATAAGCTGCTTCATAAAAATGAGAGCAGCCCGTTCGGAGAAACCTTATTAGAGCCCAATGATTCTGCAGGTTTTGAAGTAGTTAAAATGAAGGAATGTGAGGTGTTGAAAGATACGCAGTAATGTGACTTCCAACACCTCAAAACAGCAAGTCTCATGGCTTATCTAAAAAAGAAGCCGCAAGGTCCGCATCATATGTTTTTATACATTAGCATTAGCGCCGTAATAAGACTTCACTCGTTTAGATTTTTTAAAATATGCTGTCCAGACCAAAGTATAGATAACATCTCCAATTAAACGCGTAGGCTCTTCAGTGAGATAACCAGAGTTAAAAAGGTACAATGATATGAAATATATAACTGCACTGGTCGCCATATACGAAAATATAATGACATATATTTTCGTGGGTATTGCTTCATTACGAATATGAATAAATTTAAGGATAAGCACTGAAAATATTAAAATAGGCAGAGACTCAGCAAGTGCGGCGATGAAATCCGCAGGAGTATCAAATAGTTCCTTACCAGCAAAGTAAAATATGACAGATAGAACAGTCGCAATGGCCACCACCACTACTTTGGTAATACAAATGATTTTTAAAAAACGAAGCCAGCCGCCAATCACGGGGGGCACTTGAGTTAGTTCAACATCTGCTTCTTTGTAAATATTTTGATCGTCCATGCTTACTCTCTTTATAATTTAGAATGCTTATATATAGCATTTTTTGGACACATTACATATAACCATTTATGTTAGCTCTTATCTTTTGCCTATAGAGCAAAGTACAAAAACTATCCCATGTTTTTCTGTTACAAATTTATATGTTGAACGGAACCCGTTTTCCTTCACATCCCCCCTGTAAGCTAATGCGCACAGAGTCCGCACATGTTATTTTTACAGTCTTGATCTCTATTTACAAAACATTCAGATTTGGAAATCACTTATTTCCCTTTTAAATCAACACACTAAAAACAGACAAGTATCATTTACGACTATATACGGCTTAATACGAACATATAGATAATAAAATACAAAAAAAGCACTCAAATTAGAGTGCTTAGTTATGCAAAAATGAACAACATAAATATTCAGTTTTTAACTATCGAAGCTTTAGCCCGACTATATCGTTTCCTATATGAGATAAATACATACAAAAAGGCCATCATTTGGCAGCCTTTTGTTAGCTTCGTGTAACTGATGCTATGTAAAATGCAGATCAAATAATTAATCATCCCTATATTTATTAATTTGCAAATGATCTTACAAAATGTGGCCTGATTATTTGGCCACTACAATTCCTACAGAATAATATATTCAAAATATATCTTCTCTGCCCATTTCTTGTTGAAATTTATTTTTCTCCAAGCAACGTGAAATATTAAAACTACCATCCCCATTATTTTCTAAAATTACAGAATCAAAACCTGCATTAGTTAAATCGACATTAGTAACCAATTGATTAGAATCAATTCCTAGTTCAAAAAATATCCATTTCCCTAATGATGCATTGGGATTAGACATTAATGCTTTGCGATTATCCTGACATACTTTAGCATTTAAAAGGTCCCCAGAAGGTAAAACAAGCTGGAATTGAACTCCCCTATCAGGTAATGCCTCCTCACCGTAGTGGTCATAAAAAGCTTGAGGAATTGGTATATAAACCTCATTAAAATCACGATGTCGTCCAGCAGAATACCCTTGATTAAGACCACTGTGTTCCTGTACAGATCTATGTAGAAAAGAATATAAAGGTAATATATATTTTGCCATCATTGCGCTCCTATTACGTAAAGACATGTTATATCAACACATCATCATACAGTATGAAACTGCCAATTTGTTGATATAATACACAAAACATAAACAACTAATGAAGTTGGTTTTAAATATAGATCCAATCTTCCACGCAATAGTTTTAGAGAAAATAACAAAGGTAGCCTTTTAATTACATAGAAGTAATATGCATAAAATACTGATTATGTTAATTAATGGTCAGATGCAAAAAAGGCCACCATCTGGCAGCCTTTCGTTAGCTTCGTGTAACGGGTGTTATGGTAAATAAAAAAAATACACACCTAACGAATCGTTATGTATTTAAACAACCTGCTTAAGCGAGTCATTATGCGATGTAAAGTAATCCTATAAGTCCAATCACTGCAATCCAAGCTAGTTTTTCGGTCTTCATATCAAATATTTTTTCAAGCATTTTAAAATTCATTTTTTATCTCCAAATTGTGTTTAACATATTATCCGTTTAAATTTACGTGGGTACTTATAGGTTTAATTTTCCCTGAACACATAAGCAATGGTTATAAAGGGACAAAAAAATCCAATCCGATTAATCGGATACTATAACTCCCCAAAAAAACAGCAAGCACAAACATATTACCCTTTATAATCATGCAGTTGCAACGTGTCAACATTACTACAGGTTGGTGTTATTTATATCTATAGTACGAGTTAATTTTTTGTACCTATAAGGCGTTTTCATTCGCTTGCGAATCAGAGAGATGCCAATTAGTAGCGCTGGATCTAGGGGCAGCTATAAGAAAAAATTATCAATAGTTAGTCTCACAGTGTGAGACTGACATGCAAATATCAGGTACCAGATCTTTAATCTTGATATCAAAATTAAAGATCCGGCACGGTTCCCGCTATAGGATTTTAAATTACTGCCAGCATGGGTAACAACACTGCAAGCTTTCGATATAACCTATTAATATTTATAACATTTTACCTGTTCATCCAGGATAAGTCTTGATGAGGTTTATCGAATTTAAATTGAAATGAAATTAACGATTATATAATCCCCAATACAACAAATTTTCGGAAGCTGCGCTCTGTTGTATTGGGGATTATTAATATAGATAGTTTTTAAGATTAGCAGTAAAAGATCGCGTACCGAAGTAAAACAGACCTTATGTTCATGGATGAAACCGTTGTCAGATTATTTAGTCATACTAACTGCCGAACCAGCGATAAGAGCTACTTTCTCAAGCGTGAGTGATAACACCCAGCGAATAAAGCTGTAGCTTAATTCCGTGATTTTAACCGTTGGTTTACCTGCAAATACCAGCATATGCCCTAATAAGCCTTTCTGCTGTGCAGCGAACTAGTCTGATATTTTGGCTATTTTAGTCAATGCCAGTGCAATATTATCGTACAGGGTCAATGTACTGGTTATCGCAACTTGAATACCCGCCAACATGCCGCTATCCCTTAATAACGTCACCAAAGTGGCCCCGATTCGATGAGCCCACTGCGATGTAAATGAAGCCTGATTACGTTTTTCATAATCAAGGCGGATCTGTTCTTTATGCTGCTGACCTGAATGTTTATTTATCGCTTTAAAATCTTTATATGAGCTTGCTGTGTTTATATAACCGGGTGCATTACCAGCCATTTTATGCGCTTCAGCACTAATACTCGGCCCTGCGTTTAATAGATATTCCCCATTAGTATGCACAAAAGGCCATAACGGTACTAAAGGTACAGGGTCAGCGGCATGAATACAGCGGTATATTTTATTAAGGCTCGCCTTGGTTTGGTTAGCGAAACCTTCATAACCGATGCGAGGACTGCCGAAAGTATATAAATTAACAGGTCGTCCTTTATATCTAGCTTTCAGCCAGTTCGCAGCCAAAGTTGCCAGTGCACCACCTAAACTATGCCCAACACAGTGCACAGGTCCCATATCATTTTTAGTGAAATAGGTTTCAAGCGCCGACTTCATTGAATTAAAACTTTTATTAAAACCAGCGTGAACAGGCAGATTATTTGCACTGGTGCTTAAACCACAATGTAGATCAGTTATTGCATCACGTTTGCTGGCAGTACCTCGGAAGGCAATGACATGATGTCCTTGATACTGACCGCCCTGCTTACCTTTACCAATTACCGCAAAACCTGTTTTATGATCGAAAAGATGTTCCATAAATGTACCACTAACACCTTTCATAACATTGTTGGAGAGATCAAAATCGAAATCTTTTGCTAAATAATCTAATGCCGGAGCTGCATATCTACCAAGCTTATTTTTATCTTTTATCTGGTATGCACTGTTAGCTAGTTGTACTGCCATTTGCGGCGTTAAATCATGCATTTTTATGTCCTTATGAGTTTTTTAATCTTTAACAATGTGGAGTATTTCAAAGTCATCATTCCATCGACAAACACTGCGAACACAATGAGGAACATTAGGGTTGCTTTCATTGATAAAAGTAAATGCAACTTCAGGGTTAGAAAGATCCGCCTGTAGTGTTTTCAATTTTTTATCATAAGCAGGTACTGGCTCTGTTCCCGATAAACAAGCACTCCAAAGTACATAGGGTTTATTGTTATGCTCAATATAAATTAATTGCATCGTAAGTTGTTCTGCAAACGCCCATCCAGGCGCTTTTGAGCGAACATTAACAGCAGGCATAGTAAAGCAGCCTTGTTCATCAGTCAGCGTATGATCTTCACGCTTTTTATCATCGATATAGTTTAAACCTCTTTCAACCTTCCCCCCCACCAGCGGTTTCCCATTAAGCAAAATCTGACCTGAAACTGCCGAGCATAAATGCGCATCATATTTTTTAAAAAAACCAAACATTATTATCTAACCTTTGAATTGAATAATTGTATGCTTTAGAAACCAACATATTGATTTGGACTATTTGATT
Source organism: Psychromonas aquimarina ATCC BAA-1526 (assembly GCF_000428725.1). GTDB lineage: Bacteria > Pseudomonadota > Gammaproteobacteria > Enterobacterales > Psychromonadaceae > Psychromonas > Psychromonas aquimarina. Next base: position 46,596 of record NZ_AUAM01000009.1, on the reverse strand, counting down.
AACCAAAAAGAAAGGCGAACATAAGCACAAAAAAAGATGCATAATAAATCACAAATAGCTCACCGCAAGTGTTTTTTGATAAAAAAGCATTTCATCTATAAAAAACAGATATATTCAAAAAAGAAGTTATTACGACAGGTTAACTAAAATAGAGAGGCGACATTATTAAGAGGAAACTTTTAGCTATTACATTTCAACAAGTTAAAGGCGAATTCAAATCCTAAGCATGACAATTCGATGGCGGTTATATTCATCAGAACAAAAAAATCGAACATCCATTTTATTTTATAGATAATTCAATGCATTAGAATTACAAGCCAGTTTAGCTACATAATGCCCATTCGGAAATGGTGCGTTAAAAAGCGGTTGGACAACATAAGGTAAAAAATGGCTTGGGGCTGCACTTTTTGGGGCGAGTTATGCGGTTGCATAGTGTCACGAGCGGGCTAAGCTCTGTGTGCCCTGTTTTTCTTGCTGTTGAAAAGCATGACTCCCTCAAACTGCGAAATTACGTTTCGGTTTATCATCGTCTACCCGCCGTCAAGGGCGGAACTCCAACAATAAAAGTTAAACCAGACGCGGCAAGCGAAAGCCTGCAATAAATGAGAATTACCAAGCTGTAGGCAGAAAAAATCTAAAAAGTTTATTCGAGAATTAACCTTTATTTCTGCCCGCAAATGTTTCAAGATTTCCATCACAATTCCGGCAGATGATTCTTAAATTACTTAATAAATGATTACTATTGTTACCGTCAATATGATCAAGCACAACCGCCACCTTCTGACCTAACCAGTCTTTTGTCCCGCATATCTCGCATTCATGCTTTTTTACCCCCTCTGCAATTAACCTGCGGCGCAGTTTATCCGTCTGATAATAAGGATGCTTACCTGCAGTTATTTCAGTTAAACTAATACGGCTATGTTTACCTCTAACTGGATATTGGGCATTTCTACCGCCTTGATTCGGATGATAAACACCGATCGCAATACACCTTCTTTTAAAACTGCTTGCGCTCATATTAACGAAAATTTGTGCCTGCCGCATCGTAGGGCAAGTATTGACAGCCTCAATTATCTGTTCATCACTTATATCTTTATTTTGAACATACATAGAAAAGCCTAAGTAGAAAGGAGTCTTAATAAATTCTAGGCGAAAAAAAACAGACTGTTAAGTCTGTTTTTTTAAAAGTGGTGCCGCTGGTCGGACTCGAACCGACACGTCTTTCGACGGGGGATTTTGAATCCCCTATGTATACCAATTTCATCACAACGGCTAATTTTTAGATCTTAAAAGATTATATATGACTGATAAGACAAAAGGATTATACCTAGGCATTCATTTCAAACAAGATATTTCATTCAATAAACAGGTAACTGCTTAAAAAGGCGACAAAACTTATGCTCTGCTGTTAAACACCTCACACTATTCATAACTTCACATAATATAAAAGAACTGCCAAGTGATTTTGCATTTGTTACACTGAGTTTTCACTTTTTAAGGAATTATTATGGCCAAACGTAATCAGAAAAAGGTAACTAAACCGACCTTACAGGAACAATATCAAAGCTGCCCCCGTGCTAATTTTTTTAAGCGTTTAGGCGCATATATTTATGATCTGTTTGCGCTGGCGGCACTGCTGATGCTGGCAGTTGTATTTGCAATTCTAGTCACCATTATCGCTGATAAAACGGGCTTGATTAACCTTGATGCTTATAAAGATACTGCAGAATACTTAAGTCACAGCGGCCTCTTTGCTGCTTACTTAGCTCTGGTTATCGTCGCTTTTTACGGTTACTTCTGGAGCAAAGGCGGACAGACCATCGGCATGAAAGCATGGCGCCTGCGTGTACAGAATAGTGACGGCAGTAATATCAGCTTTACCCAGGCATTAATTCGTCTAGCGACGTCAGCATTCGGTTTAGGCAATATTATGGCATTTTTTGAAAATCGTAATGCATTTCAAGATTTATGGGCTGAATGTGAAGTGGTTGTGTTAACAAAAGAATTAAGCAACTGGAAAGGCTTCAAAGGCATGGCGTTTATGGATCAGGATAAATAACAATCCCCTTATTAGTTAAATAAAAATGCCGCCTGAACTTGTAGAAAGTTCAGGCGGCATTTTTGTATCAGCAGTACTTTAACTTTGTCGTTTCAGCAGATACATAGCAATCGTTAACACCAGAATACTCGGCAGCAGTGCCCCAAGTAACGGAGGCAGGTTAAATACCAGGCTAAAGGGCCCGAATAACTCGCCGGATACGTGGAAAGCAAAACCGCTGGCAATACCAAAAATCAGGCGGGTTCCCATGCTTACCGAGCGTAAACCGCCGAATATAAATGAAACAGACAGCAGCATCATTACAATAACAGTAAAAGGCAGCACCGCTTTACGCCACAGCACCAGCCAGTAACTGTTCGCATCCTGCTCATTGGTTTCCAGGTACTGGATATAATTATAGATATCGCGCATCGACATTTTGTCAGGATCGCTTAATATCACCTCTAATTTTTTCGGGGTAAGCTCAGTTTTCCAGACAAATTCCGGAAGCTGATCCACCGCTGTTTTGTCATCTAAGAAACGGGTACGGCTGATCTGTTCTAATAACCATGAGCCCTGCTGGTACACGCCTTTTTGTGCAACAACCGCATTATCAAGTTTCATTTCATCATCAAAAAAATACAGCTGAACATTAAACAGTTCTGACTGGCTGTTCATACGCCCGATACTGATAAAGGACTTAGCATCTTTTACCCATACACCGTATTTATTACTCACCTGTTCCTGCCCGCTCCGAGCCTGATCACGCATAGAATAAGCTTCTTTATCCGTCTGCGGGGCAACGAACTCCCCCAGCACCATCACCATCAATACCATAGGAATCGCGGTTTTCAATACAGCGCCGGCAATACGCAGTTTGGACATGCCGGCAGCCTGCATTACTACCAGCTCACTGCTGCTTGCCAGACTGCCTAATCCGATTAATGCCCCGATTAAGGCGGCCATCGGGAAAAACACCGCAATTTCAACCGGCATTTTCAAAACCACAAAATAAGCGGCTGCCAGTGCATCATAAGTGCCCTGCCCCACATTTCTCATCTGCTCAACAAATTTAATGATGCTGCTTAAGCCGATCAAAACAAACAGGCTTAAAAAAGTGGCTGCAAAAATAGTTTTACCAATGTAACGATCTAAAATACCCATGATGCTAATTCCGTTTTTATAACCAAGTTACTTGGATTGACTAACTTTAGTGAACTTACCTAAACTCTGCAGGTGTAAAATAAGACCGACTATAAAGAATATAATCTGCACCACCCACATGCTTAATGCAGGTAAAGTGCCTTCTTCAATAAGACTTTTTGATGTACTTAATAATAAGAAAAAGGTTAAATACAAAGCTAATGCAGGTAATAATTTGGAGTAACGTCCCTGACGCGGATTGACTTTCGCCAGCGGCACAGCCATAAAAGTCAGCAGTAATATTGACAGAGGAATCGCAATACGCCACTGCAGCTCCGCCTGATAGCTAAGATCTGCCACACCAATCAGCTGCTGAGTCGGCAGGGCCTCTACGCCGCGCACTTTGCTCTGTACTTCACGGTTAGCAATATGCACTTCGTAAGAGTCAAAGCCGGTATTATCAAACTCATTCTGGCCGACAATACCTGCATAACGCTGGCCGTCTTCAAGTGTCAGCCACACGCCGTCGCTTTTATCTTCCACCTTGCCGGTTAATGAAGATAATACCGAAGGCGACTTGCCTGCTTCTTGAGGCCAGTGAGCGGCAAACACTTTTTCTAATTCATTACCGTTTTTATATTTTTCAATATAAACCACTCCGCCGTTATCGGAGGTTTTATGAAAACGTCCTTCAATAAGCGTTGCTGTACCAGCATCCGATTCCGCATTTTCAATAACACTAACCATCTCATCTTCGGCAGCAGGCGCTAGATACAGGCTGTTAAAAGAAGCAAAAGAAAAGGTTAAAAATGACAATAACAGCGTTGCTTTAAGCACTTTATTAGGGCTGTATCCGCATGATGTCATTGCCACCATTTCACTTTCGCTGTGCAGGCGGCCGTGAGCAAAAAGAACAGCCAGAAAAAAACTGATCGGCAGCATTAATGTGCCTAGTGTGGGCAGATTTAAATACAGGATTGTCATGACCAGATCCGGTGGAATAACACCTTTAATGGCCTGAGCAAGTATGGAAATAAATTTTTGGCTGACAAAAATAAGAAGTAGAACAAACAGAATTCCAATCTGGCTTTTAAATGTTTCCAGCATTAGATAACGAAGAAGTATCACCCTGTTCTCCAGTGTAAAATAAGATTCTATGAAAGATGGTAAAATAGTGGATTAAGCAAGTAAATACGGTAAAATTGCTATTTTTGTATATTTAGAAGAGTTATCAAGATCCACATACCTCTATAATAACTGCATTTTCAGAAAAATAGCACAGTTAATCGTAATATAATCTATTCGACTTAAGGATACATATGGAATTTCTAGTTAAAAGCGGTAACCCGGAAAAACAGCGTAGTGCTTGTATTGTCGTTGGTGTATTCGAACCGCGTCGTTTATCACAAGCCGGCGAGCAGCTTGATGAGATAAGCGAAGGTTACTTAAGTACCCTGCTGCGCCGCGGTGATATCGAAGGTAAAGTCGGCCAGGTTTTATTCCTGCATCATGTGCCTAACGTATTAAGCGAACGTGTTTTATTAGTCGGTTGTGGTAAAGAGCGGGAATTAACTGAAACACAATACAAACAGATCATCGCTAAAACCATTGCCACATTAAATGACACCGGCTCACTGGAATCAATCTGTTTCCTTTCTGAACTTCATATTAAAGGCCGCGATACATACTGGGCCGTACGTCAGGCCGTTGAAGCGGCAAAAGATTCTTTGTATAACTTTGATCTGTTCAAAACCAATAAAGACAATACGCGTCGTCCTCTGCGTAAATTAACTTTCAATGTACCAAGCCGTAAGGAATTAGCACGCGCTGAACTTGCACTGCAGCATGGTTTAGCAGTTTCTTCCGGTGCGAAAGCCTGTAAAGATCTGGCTAATATGCCGCCGAATATCTGTACACCACTGTATTTAGCAGAACAGGCACAGGCCCTGGATGAGCGCTTTGATAAAATCAGCACTGAAATTGTTGATACTGAGCAGATGACTGAACTGAAAATGGACAGTTACTTAGCAGTGGCAAAAGGTTCGGATCACCCGGCTTATATGTCTTTAATGCATTACAACGGCGGCGGCGAAGATCAGAAACCAATTGTATTAGTGGGTAAGGGGCTGACTTTTGACTCCGGCGGTATTTCATTAAAACCAGGCGCAGGCATGGACGAAATGAAATATGATATGGGCGGGGCGGCAGCTGTATTCGGCGCGATGAAAGCATTAGCAAAACTTAATCTGCCGATTAATGTTATCGGTATTTTAGCCGGAGCAGAAAATATGCCGGCGGCTAATGCCTATCGTCCCGGTGATATCTTAACCACTATGTCAGGACAGACAGTGGAGGTATTAAACACAGATGCTGAAGGCCGTCTGGTTTTATGTGATGTATTAACTTACGTAGAACGCTTTGAACCAGAATGTGTTGTTGATATTGCTACATTAACCGGCGCGTGTATTATGGCATTAGGTCATAATATCAGCGGATTAATGACACCGCATAAAGGTCTGGCACATGAGCTGTTAAATGCATCAAACCAGTCTGGTGATAAAGCATGGCAGCTGCCGATGGATGAAGAGTTCCAGAAACAGCTGGACAGCCCGTTTGCAGATATGGCTAATATCGGCGGACGCCCTGCCGGTACCATTACTGCAGCCTGCTTCCTTTCCCGCTTTACTAAAAGTTATAACTGGGCACATCTAGATGTAGCAGGAACAGCCTGGAAAAGCGGTGCTAACAAAGGAGCGACCGGCCGCCCGGTTTCATTATTAACGCAGTTTTTAATTAACCGCAGTGAAAATGAAACAACAGAAGCAAACAGTTAAATAATGAGCCAGGTTGTTTTTTATATATTAGACGAACAAGCAGAGCCGGAGAGTCAGGTGCTGCCTGCACATTTTGCATATGCTTGTTCGACTGCAGCCTTTTATTATCTGCAGAACAGAAAAGTATTTATTTATACCGATACGAGGCAGGATGCATTTGCGGTAGATGAATACCTATGGCAGTTTGACGGTGACAGTTTTGTACCGCACAACCTGCTTGGCGAAGGCCCGCGTTTCGGTACGCCAGTTGAAATCAGCTGGCAGGCCCCGACACACCCTCGCCAGATATTAATAAATTTAAGTTCAAACGTGCCGGACTTTGCGGTTAACTTCCAGCAGGTCATCGATTTTGTTCCCTTTGCGGAGCTCTTAAAAATTGCAGCACGAACACGTTACAGCGCCTATAAAAAAATGGGCCTGACACTTTCTACTCAAACAGTTAAAAATACAGAAACTGTTGAGTCAACCACCAAAACAGAAGATTAACACATGGAAAAGACATACAACCCAAGTGCCATAGAGCAGAAAAACTACCAGACGTGGGAAGAGAAAGGTTATTTCAAACCGCACGGTGATACTGATAAAGAAAGCTACTGCATCATGATCCCGCCGCCGAATGTCACGGGTAGTCTGCACATGGGTCATGCTTTTCAGGATACGATTATGGATACGCTTATCCGTTACCAGCGTATGCAGGGTAAAAATACCCTATGGCAGATGGGTACCGACCACGCGGGTATCGCAACACAGATGGTTGTTGAACGTAAACTGTTTGCTGAAACAGGACAAACTCGTAAAGAGTTAGGTCGTGAAACTTTTATTGATAAGATCTGGGACTGGAAAGCCGAATCCGGCGGTAATATCTCTAAGCAGATGCGTCGTTTAGGTACCTCTGTAGACTGGGATCGTGAACGTTTTACCATGGATGACGGTTTATCTGAAGCGGTTAAAAAGACATTTGTAGATCTGTACAACGACGACCTTATCTACCGCGGTAAGCGTTTAGTTAACTGGGATCCAAAACTGCATACTGCTATTTCAGACTTAGAAGTTGAAAACAAAGATGTTAAAGGCTCAATGTGGCACTTCCGTTACCCGTTAGCGGACGGCGCATTAACAGCTGACGGTAAAAACTACCTGGTTGTAGCAACAACACGTCCGGAAACCATGCTGGGTGATACGGCTGTTGCGGTTAACCCTGAAGATCCGCGTTACAAAGATCTGATCGGCAAGAAAATTCTTCTTCCATTTGTAAACCGTGAAATCCCAGTTATTGCTGATGACCATGCTGATATGGAAAAAGGCACGGGTTGTGTAAAAATCACCCCAGCGCATGACTTTAACGATTACGAAGTAGGTAAACGTAACCAGCTGCCGATGATTAATGTATTAACCTTTGATGCCTGCATCCGTGATGAGTCGGAAGTATTCAACAGCAACGGTGAAAAGAGCGGCGATTACAGCACAGCATTACCACAGCAGTTCCAGGGCCTGACACGTGAAGATGCACGTAAATTAGTGGTTTCTGAGCTTGAAGCGCTAGGTCTGGTAGATGAAATCAAACCTCATGATTTAACCGTACCTTACGGTGACCGTGGCGGCGTAGTTATCGAGCCTATGCTGACCGACCAATGGTATGTACGTGTTGCTCCACTGGCTAAAACAGCAACTGAAGCAGTAGCCAACGGTGATATCAAATTTGTACCGCAGCAGTATGAGAACATGTACAACTCGTGGATGAACGACGTACAAGACTGGTGTATTTCTCGTCAGCTTTGGTGGGGGCACCGTATCCCGGCCTGGTATGATGAATCAGGTAAAGTTTACGTAGGTCACGATGAAGCATTAGTACGTAAAGAACACAATTTAGATGATTCTGTAGTATTAACCCAGGATGATGATGTATTAGATACCTGGTTCTCGTCGGGTCTATGGACATTCTCTACGCTAGGCTGGCCGCAGCAGACATTGGATCTTAAAACCTTCCACTCTACAGATGTATTAGTAACAGGTTTTGACATCATCTTCTTCTGGGTTGCCCGTATGATCATGATGACCATGCACTTTATGAAAGATGAAGACGGCAAACCACAGGTACCGTTTAAAACCGTTTATGTAACCGGCCTTATCCGTGATGAAAACGGCGATAAGATGTCTAAATCTAAAGGTAACGTACTAGATCCTTTAGATATGATCGACGGTATCGATTTAGAAAGCTTAGTGACTAAGCGCTGCGGCAATATGATGCAGCCGCAGCTGGCTAAGAAAATTGAAAAACAAACGCGTAAAGCCTTTGAGGATGGTATTGAAGCACACGGTACTGATGCACTGCGTTTCACACTGGCGGCAATGGCTTCAACGGGTCGTGATATCAACTGGGATATGAACCGTCTTGAAGGTTACCGTAACTTCTGTAATAAACTATGGAATGCCAGCCGTTATGTATTAATGAGCTGTGAAGAGAATCCTTCAGGCTTCGGTAGTGATGCAGGTAATGAAATGCAGCTTAGTCTTGCAGATCGCTGGATCCAGGGTCAACTGCAGAATACCATTAAAGAATATACGCATGCTTTAGATACCTTCCGTTTCGATTTAGCGGCAAATATCTTATACGAATTCACATGGAGCCAGTTCTGCGGCTGGTACTTAGAGTTAACTAAGCCAGTACTATTTAAAGGCAGTGAAGCTGAGCAGCGCGGTACACGTAATACATTAATCACAGTACTTGAAACACTATTACGTTTAGCACACCCGATTATGCCGTTTATGACCGAAGAGATCTGGCAGCGTGTGAAAGGTATTACTGGTTTAGGCGGTGACAGCATCATGCTTGAAAGCTTCCCTGAATTTAACGAGAAGCTGAACGACCAGCTGGCGGTTGAAGATCTTGAATGGGTTAAACAAGTTATCGTAGCGATTCGTAATATCCGTGGTGAAATGGATATCAGCCCGAAAACGCCGCTTAACTTATTAGCTAAAAACGCAACAACCGAAGACCAGCGACGTTTCTCTGATAATGAAGCATTCTTAAGCGCTTTAGCAAAATTAGAGACGGTTACTATTGTTGCGGAAGGTGAAGAAACACCTGTTTCTGCAACCGCATTTGTTGGTGAACTTGAACTGTTAATCCCAATGGCAGGGTTAATCGATGTAGAAGCTGAGCTTGCACGTTTAAATAAACAGCTTGAGAAAGCGGCCAAAGAACTGGCAAAAATCTCCGGCAAGTTAAGCAACGAACGTTTTGTCAGCAATGCACCGGAAGCCGTTATTGCTAAAGAGCGTGCTAAGCAGGATGAACTGCAGACAACTTGTGATAAATTAAACGAGCAGATTAAAACGATCAAAGCCCTGTAATTTCAGCGCTGAGTAAGTCCGCAGATAAAAGATCCGCCCCTTATGGTGCGGATCTTTTTTTTTACAAGTTTTTTGAATACAAGCAGTTAATAAAGTATCTTTTTTACTAAAAATGGGTCTATTCGTATTACACTTCCTAATATCCTTCATTAATCAGGATGATTATAAATGAAATGGCTGGTTATTATTTTTTTTGTTTTTTACAACTCATACGGTTATGCCAGGGTCACTAAAATTATTGTCTGGGACAGCCTTTATAATAATCCGACACCCATCGTGATGAATTATCTGCATCGGGCATTAGAGGTAACCACAGAAGAGTACGGAGATTATCAGTTAATAGAATCAGCTAAAATGGAACAGGGGCGTTCTTTAGTTGAACTGGGCAGACTGGAACATGCAAAGCTTGATTTAGCAACCTACGCGCCAACAGAAGAACGAGAAAAACAGGCTATTGCGATCCGTATTCCTCTACTCAGCGGCCTGATGGGTTACCGTTTATGTTTAATCGATGAAAAAAATCAGACTCTTTTTCAAAATATTGAAAATAAACAGCAGCTGATTAATAAGCATATCAGCATAGGTCAGCATCAGGACTGGCCCGATACCACCATTTTACGTTCCAATAATATTCCCGTACAAACCACCCATAAAAAAGAGCTGCTGTTTCAAAAGCTGATCCGGGGGCGTTTTGACTGCTTCAGCCGCGGCGCCAGTGAAATTTATGCAGAGTATTTAAGCCATAAATCTCAAGGTGTTGTTATTGAAAAAAAACTGCTGATCTATTATCCGCTGCCGATCTTTTTCTTTGTGAATAAATCACGCCCCCTTTTAGCAGAGCGTATACAGTTAGGACTGCAGAGATTAACCGACTCCGGTGAATTTGACCGAACTTTTGAGCAGTTCTTCTCACCGATTATTGATGAATTAAAACTGACAGACAGAACGGTTATTGATCTGCATAATCCGACCTTATCAGAAAAGACCATTCAGGCGCTGAAAATACCGACACAAAGATTTAGAGAAAAATATTTACAGAATACAAGCGGATCACCCGATACACAGAATTAGCTATAACTTTTTAATTTTACTAATAAAAGGGTTACTGATAATGAAGAATATAATAATACTGTTTTTACTTCTGGCACTGAAAGCGAATTTTAGTCTGGCTAAAAATAACGAGATAGTCCTATGGAATAAAACCGCTGCCGACTCGGGTATTATCTGGGATACTCTGTACCGCGCACTGGAAATAACCAAAGATGACTATGGAGAATATCAGCTTATTACCTCAACAGCCATGGAGCAGGACCGTGCCCTGCGTGAGCTTGCAAACTCACGTATCGATTTAGCACACTTCATTGCAACTGAAAAACGAGAGCAGCAGGCGACTGCAGTTCGTATTCCTATTCTGCAGGGGCTTTACGGTTATCGTTTATGCTTAATCAAAGAGGGTAATCAAGAGAAATTCACAGGTATCAGCAGTAAGCAGCAGTGGATAGAAAAAAACATTACTATCAGCCAGCACCATAACTGGCCGGATACTAAAATATTAGAAAGTAATGGAATCACTGTAAAAACAACTTTTAAACGGGATCTATTATTTCAGCAGCTGTCTATGAACCGTTTTGACTGCTTCGCTCGAGGTATAAATGAAATTAATTCTGAACTGTCAAATCATCCCTCACTTGGTTTAGCGATAGAAAAGAATATCGTGATTCATTACCCCTTCCCGCTGTTCTTTTTTGTTAACCCGAAAAAACCTCTGCTGGCTGAACGCCTGCAGCTGGGATTAACTCGTTTAAACAGGAGCGGAGTAACAGAGCTCCTGTTTGAATTTTATTTCCTGGAACTCATCAATGAGCTGGACCTTAAAGATAGGAAGTTCATTGAGTTACAAAACCCAACTCTTTCACAGCAGACCATTAACGCTTTAAAAGCACCGTCCACCCGATTTAAAACAAAATATTTCCCAGACAGTAAAAATAAGAATTAGAGTGAAATTACTCATAAGAAATACTTTTTAATAAGCGATCCATTGCCCGATACGACAAAGACTCCAGCAGATGCTGACGCTGCAGCTGTTCACTGCCGGCTAAGTCTGCAATACTGCGCGCAACTTTTAATAAACTGTGCCAGGCTCGAATTGATAAGCCCATTTGATTAATGGCATGCTCTAAAAACTCTGCGTCATCAATACTCAGCTTACAAAATTCAGTTATCTCGCGAGTAGTCAGCGCATGATTTAATTTGCCCTGACGCAGGATCTGTTTTTCTCTTGCCTGCAGGACACGAACTTTTATCTGCTCACTGCTTTCACTTGACGGCTTCCGTCCAGCCTGCGTACAGGCCAGCGTTCCTTTAGGTAATAACGGCACCATAATTGACAGGGAAAAGCGGTCTAAAAACGGCCCGGATAACCGCCCGAGATAACGCAGGATCTGATCCGGCGTACTGCGTCTTAGTTCTCCGCTTATATGTCCGCAGGGACTGGGGTTCATTGCACCGATCAATTGGAAATCTGCCGGAAAGGTAACCTGATTAGCAGCCCGGGAAATAGTAACCTCATTGGTTTCCAGCGGCTGGCGCAGACTGTCTAAAACAGATTTAGGAAATTCCGGGAGCTCATCCAGAAATAAAACGCCGCGATGAGACAGGGATATTTCTCCCGGTTTAGGTTTTCCTCCGCCTCCCACCAGCGCGACGGAAGAGGCACTGTGATGCGGACTACGGTACGGCGGTTGATACCAGTCATCGCGGCGTTTACCGCAGACAGAATAAATTGCGGCCGTCTGCAGAGCATGCTTCTCGCTTAATTTCGGCAGCAGGGTCATAAAACGTTCTGCTAACATGCTCTTGCCGGTACCGGGCGGGCCGACTAATAATAAATTATGTCCGCCGACAGCGGCAATTTCTAACACCCTTTTCGCCTGTTCCTGTCCTAATACGTCACTCATATCCGGCTGATTGTGCGCTTTAGGTGTCGAGCAGAACTGCGCCTGCGCTAACGATTTCTGCCCCTGCAGAAAAGCACAAACATCAGTAAGGTTAGAGGCAACAAAAGCCTGCACGCCGGTTAAGGCGCTTTCATGCTGATTTTCACAACAGATGATTAAAGCGCGTGATTTTTCTTTAGCGGCCAGCGCGCAGGGAATAATACCGTCAACTGCACGCAGTTCGCCGGACAGGGCAAGCTCGGCAAAGCATTCGAACTGCTTAACCTGATCTCCCTGAACCTGATCGGAAGCAATTAAAATCCCAAGCGCAATCGCCAGATCAAACCGCCCGCCCTCTTTAGGTAAATTAGCCGGAGCTGTGTTAGCATAGTCGTCATTAAAATATCTATTAATCAAGGGAATTATGATCTACGCATATTGCAGGGTATCGAAAGCAAAACAACTCGAAGGACTGTCGATGTCACTACAGAATGATAGACCTTTGTTAGAAGAGCTTGCTATTAAATACAATACAACTGTAGGTCGTATTTACAAAGACGAAGGTAAGAGTGCTTACAAAGGAGATCACCTGAAAGGTGAGCTCGGCGAGCTACTAAAGGATATTGATAATAACACGATCAAGCCTCATGATATTATCGTAATGCGCCATCTTGACCGCCTATCCCGCTTAGATTTTGAGAATTCTATGGAGCTTTTCAATTCAATACTAAGTAAAGGTATTGAAATATACACCACTATGGATAATCACCTCTATAGCAATGCAGTAGACAACCAAACCAAGGCAATGAATAACGCTCTCGTCGGTTTTGCATTCGCCACAGCCAACGAGGAAAGCGCGAGAAAAAGTTATTACATTAACAGAAACGCACAAGCTCAAGTTAACCGATTTTTAGATGGTGAACGGACACCTTGCGGCTATCCTTATGATATCGGTGTAGGGCATCATCCATTTTACATCACAACAAAGACCACTGAAGGAACCACGAGAAAAAACCCTCCAGTTCGTCAGCATAGTGAGAACTGGATAATAGCAAAGGATCTTGTTCAATATGGACTAAAAAACGGCTTGGGTCGTTGCCAGAATTTCTTAGAGGGTAAAGGGTTAAAATATACTAAACAGGGCATTCGAGATATTTTAAGCAGTCCAGCTCTATTTGGTTGCTTGGAAATAAGCCTCCAGCATGAGAAGCCAATCAAGCTGAATGGATACTACAGCTTCAATGGAGAAACAATTTGTACAGAAGCAGAATATTACCAATTACAGCACTCAAGGAAAAAATCTAAATCTAATGGCAATCGCCAAAGTTATACCCTTCTTGCTGGTAAACGGTTTTTATTCTGCGGTGATTGTGGTTCACCACTAAGTGCAAATCACTCCACAGGAAAAGGCGCGGTTTATTACACTTGTATCAATCACAAATGCCTATTAAGCGAACAGATTTACACCCTCGATCATATTGTGGTGAATGCTCTGAGCCACCTTTTGTTAGCCGAATCCGATATTGATGATTCAAAGCTAATTTCATTAAAGCAAGAGTTAATATCAAAAACAGAGTTATTCAATACGAAGCAAAAATTAGTATTCGATAACCCTGAGTCATTTGGCGATTTCGCAAAGCTCGAATTAATAAAATTGAATCAAAATATAAGTGATTTAGAAGTTAAATTAGCGGAAGAAAAACAGAAAGTATTGCTGACATCAGGAAGTAGAAAAACACTCGACGATATTAAGTCATGGGGTGATGATAAAGAGAAAATAATCAACGGAGATAGTGAATCTAAACGGGAAAATGGCGAGAAAATCGCTAAATTGGTAAATAATATTACTATTTACAAAGATGGTTTAATTAATATCACGTTAATTGATAATAAGAGCATTTACTACTATCTGCCAGAACAGATGAAGCAAACGGGACGCAGGCTTGGGTACAATCTTATTATTATTGAACCTGATGATAAGAATTATCAAAGTATGAAAAGTGATGAACATTTCAAAATGATCACTTTTACGGAAGATGAAGTAAAAAATAATGCATACCGCTGTAATATTGAGAGTATTCATCCTGATTTTCTAAGGCTGTATTCCGAAGAACATACACGATACACAGCACTGGATAAATTCGTGAATGTTCTATTGGAATATGAAGCAAAGAATGGTTTCTTTGTCTTCTATAAGAAGTTCCTGTTAAATGATGAGTTGATTAGTGATAAGCAATGGCAGAGCCACAAATCCCTCGCTAAAAAAGATTTAATAAAAAAAGGCTGGTTGTACACAATCAGTTTTACTACGCAAAAAGGTAATGATACAAAATATTTAGTGATATGTAGGAGCAAAATAGAAAAACAGCTCCCCAAAATACAGCAATGGATCGGTGCTAATAAAATATTAGATTGTTCACTATTGAAGTACTAACAATAATTATCGTTAGAGCTTTCTTGTTTAATATTTTCTTTCGACTTGGTACGCATCTTTAATATGATCAAATTTCCTGTGAGAATGACTGCCTTTCGAGTGTTCATTCTCATAGGCAGGATTATCGATTTTCATTCTAAAATGTCGATTTAGATAATGCTGGTCTAATTATTCAAAATCAAACGTTTGTGATTACTTATGAAATTCGAGGAAATCAAGGCTTGCTCAATCACCAGCTGACGTGTCGTATTAATGTCATCTGAATCAAGGTTCACCACTATCCAAATACGAATTAGGGACAGGCGGAGACAAAACACACCTCACAAAAAAACACTTGACTTATCAAACCAGAACAGTTAGCATTTTCAACGTTAACAATAATCGTTAACTAACTGGTTCGAAATACTCGAGACCTGCATTTTAAATATTTTATAGAACTGTATCTAATTTTGGACTGCCAAAATGGAACAGTTTTTTTTGCGTTTTCAAAAAAGGAAATAGAGCATAACTAATTGAGGAAATAAACATGAACATTATTGAGAAATTAATGCTGAAGCATAGAGATGCGATCAGTCAACGTCAGAAAGAATTAAACCAAGCCAAAATACGTGTTAGTGAGCTAATCAAAAGAATCACAAACCGTCCAGTAAAAACTTCGATACCACATCTTCCAGTTATTGAAACCGTCAGATCAGAACAGCCAGAAGTGGTATTTAGTTCATCCTAAAAAATCGATAAATATCTACGCATAAAAAAACCTCAATTAAGAGGCTTTTAACAAATCATTTTTGAATTAATGTTCTCGATAAACATCAATTCAATTTTTAATAAAAATAAGGAACTACTAAAATAACAATCTAACAATATTTATGACTGGAATTAATCGTTCATAAATAAATATCTTATTTAGTAGTCACCAATAAAAACATAGGTGACAAAATGTCAAAAGTAAGCAACAAGAAGGAGATGAAAGCACAAATACAGCAATTACGAATCGCATTTTCTACAACTGGCGATAATTTTAATGTAACAATTAAGCCTTTATTATCATTATTAAGAGAACTTAAAAATGATAATTTCGCAGCTTGCCAATCGAAATACCTTAAAGCGAAAGAGGCATCTAAAGATCAGGTCAGTAAAGATGATTTTTTTCCAAGTTTTTTGCCACACGCTTATTATGATGGTCAACGTAAATTATTAGATGAAAACGATATGTGGAATCACAATCGTTGGCATATCTCCGGTTTAATCCATGCGGATCTTGATAAAATTGCCCAAACAGACTTTAACGAAGTATGGTCAAGAATGGAGAAAACGAAACCTTTATTCATGTTCCGTAGCCCTAACGGTGGAATCAAAGCATTTTGGTTAACTGACTTAGAAAACACCCCAAAAAACCGTCAAATGTTCACTAAACTTTGTCGTTATACCGTTAAATCATTACTTTCGAGTGTATCTTTAAATAAATATTACGATTATATGCCAACCAACCCTAACAGTAAATGTTATCTGACTGGCGGCGAAAACTTCAAAATAAAATTATACAATAATGCAGAAGTTGTTGAAATGGAACAGGCAATTACAGCTATTTTAAATCTGCATAATGAAGAACAAGCTATTATTCGTAAGAAAGAAAAGGCCCTAATAGCGACTAAAACAGCGGGCGAGTATGTAAGCTGGCACGATTTATCAGATTTAGAAAGAGCGAACAAACGCAAGTATGCTGAAAAGGTATTGGCATCCGCTATTAAATC
The DNA here is from genome assembly GCF_000428725.1 of Psychromonas aquimarina ATCC BAA-1526. Lineage (GTDB taxonomy): Bacteria > Pseudomonadota > Gammaproteobacteria > Enterobacterales > Psychromonadaceae > Psychromonas > Psychromonas aquimarina. The sequence continues at coordinate 30,103 of NZ_AUAM01000009.1, read as the reverse complement.
TACCATGAACAAAGGTAACAAAACGAGTTTTAGCCTTGCTTGCTCATGTTTTAAAATAGGTTTAGACCATGCGACCGTAACTGAGTATGTGACCCGTTTTAAGCAGCATAATCTTAGCAAAATGACCTTTACTATTAAAAATCAAGTTAGTAATGCCATGAAAGCTACAGGTTCACAATATGGTGGTGGCGAGATAAGGGGCGATAATAAAAATTATATTGATTCATTAGATTTAAAAATTAAGGGTATAAACGATAAAATAACAGCCCTTACTACGAACAAACCTAAAATTGAAGTTGTTAAAACCAAAGTTAAAGGATCCATCGAATTAGGCGATTTATCAGAGTTAGATGCAACAATGGTTGTGGGACTTCCTGGATCTGGCAAATCGTACCAAATGGTACGGGATGCAATAGATTGGATGATGAACGACGAGATCACTATCTATGTATGCCCTGATAAGCAAAGCTTTAATAAGACAGTTACAGATAGCCGTTATCAAGAAACAGACAAGTATTTAATTGAGCTAAGGCAAAGTGGTGTTTTAACTAACAACCAATATAACGAACACTTATTAAACGTTCAAACAATTGCATCAGGTACAGATGAAAACACAGGAGAAAAAAAATCAGCTGTTAGTATTCAATTTAATATTGCATTGGACGAATTACAAAACAAAGGCAAAGGGGGAATCATATTCCTCACAATGGCTGGTCTTGAATTAGTTAATTTGGATGAAATGTTCAAATGTCAGCATCGTATAGTGTTTGATGATATCAGTTCGTTACCAACTGCAAAAAAGATATCTAACGAATGGACCGATATTGAAGTCTCGAAATTGAAAAAATACATTGAATTTGAATCTAACGGTGAAACACACAAAGTAATTAGCGCGAGTATTCACGGTCTCTCGTACATGGGTAGTCAAGCCAACATTGGTGATAAAGAACATATGTATGCGAGAGTTGATGCTGCTAAAAGAGCACCAAACTTAAACAACGTAACGTATTACTATATCGCTAAAGATGAACTTACTTTAAAGAACAAAATCACGCAATTATATATGTTCAACATTGAGAAATTGAAAATGTTTAAAGCCGTGTTTTTTGTTGGTGATGAAATCGAAAATAACCCATATGTTAAAATGTTAACCAATAATTGTGGGGTTATGTTTAAGTCTATAAAAATGAAATGTCGCTCTGAAAATTTACAACAACGAATCAAAAAAATACATTTTGTTACGACACACAATTTTGCAAAGACACGCATATCTCGCATTCCATATTTGCCATCAAGAATTAGTAAAACCTTGATTAGTACCTTTGGTGAAAAACACAATAAAATGTTAATTAACATCAATAAAGACCAGCAAGAACAAGGTATTTTTGAAGATGAGCTAAAAGATAACTTTGATTTAACGGTTACAAGCCCGATTACTAAAGGTATAAACCATCTAAAGGAAAATTCATTAATATGCTGTTTGTTCAATATGGATTTAGATGTTTCAAGTAAACACGTTCTTAGCCACGTAACAGGATTAACATTTGATGATTTAGATAATTTTATCCACAGAAATAATCTTATGCAAAATCTGTTTCGTGGAGTCCTGCGTCATAGCGATGATACTCGAGAATGTGATTTTGTTTGTCCAACTAAAGCCGATGCTGAATATTTACAGGCTCGTTTACTTGAAGAACAAGGGATCGAAGTTGATATTCAATTACTTGATCCTAAGTTATCAGAGAGCTTCAAAAGCGCAGTTAGTGGACGCAAAACAAAATCAATTACTGGGGATAAAATGACTAAGGCCGAGGAGAATATTAGATCAAGATTACGTAAAAAGTACGGATCTGACGTTGATTGTTTTGAACCAAGTGTTCTCCTTAAGACTATGGCAGGCTTACGAGGTCAAAAAGCTAAATCTACATTTGAAGAGTTGGTAAAAACCAAGTTAAAACCAACTAAAAGAGAGGATATATTTATTGATCCGGTGAAAAAATTAAACCAGCCTAATCCGATGAGTGAATCAATAGAAGCCATAACAAGTGCAAATGCCAGCAATGATGATGAAGATTATGGTGTTTTAAATACCTTGTCAGAAGACAAAACCCCATCTTCGGATATATGCCTTGATAGGGTTTTAATGTTTGAAGATATCAAGAAAAACATAAATAAAAAATCTGATTTTTCAAAGATTAATTTTGGTTAGTAAGTGAGTGCCAATCCCCTAAGAGGATGAAAGATCAGATTGATACTCACTTAGGGATCATTAATTAAGTAGTTAGAAAGTGATTCATAATACCGTTTTTTATTGTAGTTAAATTGCGCATAGCCACTAACTCTTTTTATAGACCTGTTATTCGACCCCCATAAGCTTCACCACAAAATGCACTGACTGGCTGATTATGCAGCAGTCCATCAAACGAGTGTTTAATGATACCTATATTAACGTTGTGATTTAGGTGTCATAAAACATGAGATACCGATTTGATGACACCCCTCACTTTATGATACCATTTGATGACACAATCATAAAAAGGAATTTGCCATGAGGACATTTGCATATTGCCGTGTCAGTACGAGTGAACAGACGACTAAAAACCAAATAATAGCTATTCGTACAGCAGGTTATGATATCGAAGACAGTAGAGTTATATCGGAAACTGTATCTGGTACAACAAAAGCAATGTCACGAGAGAAATTTAAAAATTTAGTTGAACATAAACTTGAGGCTGGCGATCGGTTAGTTGTGTTGAAATTGGACCGCCTCGGCCGCGACAATATCGACGTACAGACCACCGTGGAACTATTGCTTAATAAGGGCATAAAAATAATCTGTTTAGATTTACCAATTGAAGATTTATCAAGCTCAGAGGGTAAACTTATGCTTCATATGTTCTCCGCATTTGCCGAATTTGAGAGGAATCGCATTAGAGAGAGAACAATGGAGGGATTACAGAGAGCCAAGGATAATGGTATTAAACTGGGAAGACCTGTCGCTGATGATACGACTAAAAAAGTAAAAAGATGCAAGAATGATGGTTTGTCTCAGTCCAAAACCGCAAAAGACTTAGGTATCAGCATTGCTACGGTTAAAAGACATTGGAAGAAGTTGAATGACGCATAAGTTATTTTTGTTATGGAACTTAGGTGTGAATCAATCGGCTGCAGAAAACGTCAATATTTTGATATCACACCGTAACTTCATCATACACTAATATTGGACAAACGATTTGTTCCCCCAGTAAACCCGATATATTGCTTATAAATAAGCACATCAACACACTAAACAATAGGATAGACGTGGTTAGTGGCTCCTACGAGCTATCCTTATTCGTAAAATGGCATTAATTATTGCCAGAATCTATTTTTTAGTTGCTTCAACTTTCTTTGCTGTCGGCTCAGGTGTTTTCTGCATTTTCGGGATCGTAGCTCCATCAGTAGTATACACTCGTTTCATCTGAGGAACTGATTGACCATTAGTATGGATAACTTTTTTTGAATCTGACATTTCATATACTCCTGATTTTATACTTGAATTTTTATTACTAAAGTTTGCTATGGAAAATACAATTACAGAGGAAATTGCAAAGATAAAAACAATACCTGAAAGCAAATTGCTCAACTCCGTTGCTTTCGCAAACCAATCTGGTTTATTAAAAGCGTCTTCTTCATTTAATAAATAATACCGTTCAGCTAAATCTAATTGCTTCTTCATTCCCTGATTACTAAACATAAGTGATAGTAACGTTAAAATAATTGCCATGCCAAAAAACACCCAAGACGAGTACAACCAATATATGTATATTGCTTCATCAATAGCAACTATCGACTTGATAAATGTCAGAGAAATTGCAAGCCCAGCACTTGATAAAGATAAAATTGCTTTATCAAAACTCTCAGAGTTCGAAAGTTCCCTTTTGTATAGCTCATCTCTTAATTCATCGTACATTTTTTGCCGTACATCTGTCGACATTGCGAGCACTCTCCTTACCATTTAACGCCTTACCAGTCGAAAAACAACAGTTTAAGCAATTAGTTAGGTTTGTTTTTTATACTTAGTCTTTCTTTAGGACAATATTTTTTAGGCGTTTTTCCATCTATTTTGTGAGCAGAAATTCTTACATTTTCTCCTACTAATGCTGACGAATGCACTGCTGTTTTAAGCATTTTCCAGAAAAAAAACAACATAAATGATATTAAATAAGATAAAAGAATAGGCCGATCCAAACCATAAATTATGGACACTATGGCTGTTAACAAAGCAAAACAAATAAATATCACAGCATCTAAAGCGAATATAATTAGCTTTTTAACCACATATAGTGGGTACTCAAATTCATAAGCCTCTGTAACGTACTCAGTCCTTAATTGAATTGCTGTGAAGTAAGAGCGCTTTAGAGGGAACAGCATTCTGTTTGCAGGCGAATATTTACGAATCCTTTCAACGGATAAAACAAATATTTTTTTAACCAAAAAAACCAAAAGCCCACCAAGTATACTACCAACAGCACCTAATAAAATAACACCAAGTATTGTTGTTAATAAAAATTCTGTAAATTGTTCCAAAGTAAAGTCCATGTAACTCCTGTGTGATTATTCAACTAAAAACATAACGAGGCTGTAGAATTTCTCCATTTTCAGAAAGCTACACTTTTTCTAATTACATTGCCTTTTAAAATAAAAGATTGAAAAGTGTGGGGATCAGAAAGTTATAAAAATCGAGCTATTCTACAGCCTCAACGTCGCACTAAACGCCGAAATAAAGTAATAAATTTTAACCAATAGTATTTTCTTTTGGCTTTAAATTTTGAATCAAAATTGTACATCTTTTCCATCCCAAAAGATGCAGTTTTGCCAATCATGTCTACGGTTATGATGCTATCACACCAAATCTGATGATAACCGTGTGATGTTTGGATAGTGAACAGTAACTTGGTTATATCAGGGTTCAAATGACTTCCGATAATTCGGATATCTGTATGACCGTTAGCACCGATTTCAAAATCATCGTTATTAAGAAATAAATTATCAGACAGAGATAATGTATCCATATATTCTGGTTTTTGATTGTTTTTTTTCTCTACCTTGTAAGATACTTTTGTGTAACAAGATGTCGATTTTATATTTACAGGGTATGTCTTACTGTTTTTAATAACAATAATGTATGTGCTTTCAGAAGCTTTATTGTGGACAACTAATCTCTCAATTTTTAGCGGCATTTGGGAGTTCTTAAACCAACTCCACAATACCGTAACAATTGCAGTTAATGCAGCAGTGGAGCTTAGTGCATCTACGATGTATTTGTAATCTGCCATATTTATCCTTGAGAACAACGCCTTACTCATCGGTGGGTAAGCGGGGCTGTTTTACCGATTTTTCTTATGCAAGAACGATGACAACCATTATGCATCCACGTTTAACTACTTATAGTTTGACCATCAGTTTTAATTTCTTTGTCGATAATGTCTTTAATTTTATCATTATTCACTTCAATTATTTTACTTTGCTTTTCAGCAAAGTGTTTGACCAATGATGATAGGACAGGAACACGCTCAACTTTAGAAAGAGCATCTGCTAATTGAGAGCTTTTATCCAAAGCTTCCATTAACGGGTGATCACTCTTGTTATAGTCTGAAATTAACTTGCCTGGATTTTCACTATTAACATCAATTAAATTATATAAAAGCTTGTTCCGCAACTCTCGGCTAATATCATCTTCTTTAATATCTTGAACTTGTTTTGATAATCCTTCGAAGGTTTTACTTAATACACCTTTATGAGTGTATTCTTCGATAAGTCGTTTCGATAATTTATATTTTTTACTCGATGAATATGCCACCCATAAAATAGGCATATATAGTGGAAACATCATTGTTATAATTACGGGAATATCCTTTAACACCTCAGCTAATGGAACATTGGTAAATAACCGGTAAATATTAAAAGCAATAGGTAGTAATGAACAAAATATTAACAAGGCGATTGCGATGTTAAAAGAAGAATCATGCTTAGATAATTGATTTTCTTCTCGGGTTGTTTTTGCTTCATAAGCCCCAGCTAAACCTGCTGTTAACGCATTTGGCAATAAAGATTTAATTTGTTTCATCACCTCATCCTGCTCAATGTCACAATCATGAATGTAATTATTAAAATCTCTTTCTGCATTTTCTTTAGATTGATTGAGGTTGTTCGTTAGTTCCGTTTCAGCCTCTGATATATTATTTCCTAATATTTCAAGTTTACTTTTTATATTTTCATAACTTGTTTCAAGCTCAGATGACAGACCTTCTACATAATCAAACTCCCCATCTTCATTTTCAGTTTTATAACCAAAAATTTTACTGTGTAGTTCCTTTATTTCATTTCGATCTTTAACAAAACCAGACATCAAAGATTTAACTCGACCAGCCACCTCTTTAGTTTCTTCGGAAAAAGTATTTATAGCATTAATACTTTCTTCTAAGTCTTCTTTCTGATCGGCTAATTCACTTAAAATATCAATAGTATTTGCGATTGATTCTTTAGAATCATTTATCGTTGTTTCGTACTCTGCTATGTTTACCAAGCTTGTTTTTGCTTGTGTCTTCTGCTCGTTTAGATATTCAGCATGCAGTTTCGCATCTGTAGTAAGAGCTTCGATTTCTGTTTTTATCGCATCTATTTTACTAACAGAATTTTCAACAGCATTGAACTGTTCTTGAGCTCGATTTTTATAATACGAAGCATCTTTAGCCGATAATTGTAATTCTTTAAAATGTTCAGGCGCATTTTTGGATATATTATCAACAGACTCTTTTTGCGAGGATATTTTTGAATTTATTCTATCTATTTCGTCCCAAAGATATCCTTTTTCTTCTTGTAGCCTTTTTTCCATTTTCTCTTCACTGCTACCAAACATTTCAACTCCTTAATACCTTCGTGATTGTGCAAATAAATACAGTAAAACTAACAGCCACATTAAGCGACAAATAAGTTGGCTATAATGTGGAGCGAAGCGGAACTCGGCCAACGGTTATGAGTCCGACTTTAAATGACGCGTTAAAAATTTCACCGTAAATTTGAAATACACTGTATTGCTACTGGAGAATTACTCCTAAGAGACATAGATCCAATCAAGCAACCAATCACACAAGGATTTTCTTCAGCATCCATAATTATATAAGGGCCTCCAGAACAACCAGGTTGACTATTATGGTTTACTTCTGATCTAACGCTCAAATTTGCTGATATTTGTGTACATGGCTGATGATTAATATTTGTGATATTACCTTTAAGAACCTGTATTGATTGACTACCTACAGGAAAACCGACACCTTCAATGTGATCTCCAACATTATAACTACCTGGGCCAAAGAACTGAGTAACAGGACAAGCACCTTCAAATTTAATTTCTGCGATATCAAAGAAAGGAAATGGTGAAGATACGTTGAAATTTAATTGATTATTGAGACGACTCATCACAAAGGTAGCGACAAGATTGTTTGGGTGCAAGACCCCATTATGATTTTCAAACTCCACATACAAAGTAGATTGATTCGATGCAGGGTAGCACCCAAGTAAATCTGTAACGATATGAGCGGCGGTTACAAGTATGTTATTCTCTCCGTCAAAATAACCAAATGCAGTTACTTCTTTAACTTTATAAAAATAAGCATCGGTGGAAACTCTAAGCTTACAAACATAATTTCGGTACATAATTTACCTTTAATTTTTCAACACCCTTGTTAACGGGCTAAAAATAGTGGACTAAGCTTGATCGCAACGAAAATAGACTGCTGTTTTTAGTCCTGTTGAACAAGCTTATATTTTCATTGCGTGTGACGATACAAATTTCAGAAAGGATACTAATTCAAAATCCTTATAATCTTCACGGTAGAATAAATCATAATCAGAAACCAACTCCGCCATTTTTTTAGCAAACAGGGGCTTTGGAGGCATCCACACTGCAATATTTTTAAGGTGATTGTATAGCGTAACATCATCTTTCTTTGGAGAATTCAAATGTTCTATGATGGTTCCATAATCACTTCCAAACTCCGTCAAGCACTCAGCAATAAGTTCTTTAGGGTATGTTGCTTCTAAATCATCGCTAAATGCAAAGAAATCGTTTTCCGTTATTAGGTTACTTTTTATATGTTGATTTAGGTTTATAGCAGGATTTCCATCCTGATCTATTTGAAAGATAACTTTAAACCCTTTTTCTTTAAAATAATTTATAAGAAGGAAAACTTTATCCTTACGTTTGTTATCCTTACCATCGTAACTTTCAACATAGACACCGCTAAAATATGCAGAATTCAACTTGGTAAAAAGTTCAACAAAATCTTTTTCAGACTGTCCCTCAACTAATAACATTATTCTTTCTGAGCGAGTAAATTCTGTATTTTTCAAATGTGAACAAGCTTTTACTAAAGAGTCATTTATATCCGCAGCCAAACCTAAAAGTCTTTCGCCGACTTGCTCGGAATACATCTCACTGATAAAGCCCTTTTCTTGAAATGCTCCAATATAATTTTCAGCATCATATGTAAACTTAGTTAAATGATACAACCCCTTTAAAAATTCTTCTTTTTTAGCTTTATTCAAGCTTTGATACTTCTTATCGGCAATATCCAAATACTCTTCTATGAAATTAGATACAACACCACACTGAATTTCTTGATAAAGATAATCACAGTTCCCTCTGTTAACAGAGTACTTACAGTAACTTTTTCTACCACATTTAAAACAGTCAATATTTGGCGTCCATTCATCAATTAACTCTCTTTTCAAATCCTCCATTGAAAGTTGAGAGCTAAGATTAATAAAACTAATTCCATCATATGAATAAGCTTTGATATACAAAGAACCTCCTTGAAAATATAACGCTTTGCTCACTTGCGGTTTATGGTTGGTATTGTTTTTGAGTATTTTTCAAAAAACGTGACAGCGGTAAACCGTCAAGTAAAGCGACTTATTATGGCTAATACTCTAAAGGTGGCAAACTAATGTTAGTTATTAGTTTTCTAAGCATAAGAAACTGCTTTCTCTGAACTGTTGCAATATATTCGCGTTTTCTAAACATTTTGCCATTACCAAGATGCAGCACTAAATTTTGATCATAGTTATGTGCGTGCGGAGATGAAGGGAATGGGTCGACATCATTTTGATGTACAACCCAGACTTCCCCTTTATGCTTGTATTTTTTCTTTTCAAGAATTATAGGGACATTAGAGGGAATCACCGATTCCTCACAAACAACTCTATCAAGAATTTTGGGGTACTGAGACAAAAATTCTTCATCCAAGAGATGTACAACTTCTTCGACATCACTAAAATCATTACATTTACCATTGAGATATTGAACAACAGCATAAATATCTAATTTTCTCTCAGTGATTTTTTCAATATTGTCTTGAACTTGTTGAAACTCTAACAACTTTAAAGCAAATTCTAAGTCGTTCACTAAATATCCTTAATTTCATGAGCCATAACACTTATTAGGCGAAATAATTCCGTATTCCCACAAGAGCGACCCATCAACTATTTGTAATAAAAATAAACATTACATGCATTAACACTACTTATCAAATGGTTATATTTTTTAGAAGGCTCACTTATTGTAGAAAGGCGGAATAATCCCATATTTTGCGGTGGAAACACGAAATACAACACGAGCTATGTATGCAGTCAGTGATTACCTTGAACAAAAAGGTAGACCATACTGGTTCGCTAATAGGGATTAGCGAACGCTGATAAATCAAGTTACAGCACCACCAGCAGATTATTTAATAAAGTATTCATTAAATAATGGAGGAATGATTTGCGTCACTTCTTCTATTTCTAAATGTTTAATTTGTATCAAAACACACTTTATCGTAAAAAGGCGGTAAAAATACCGCCTTCGATTGTATTTATATGTTCAGATAACGAATCCCTGCAAGTTTGCTATTTATTAACGAACAATATGTATAACCAGAAAATGTTTTATATTTGTAAACTGTTTCAGTGACCGACAACATTGATTTTTCACTAATCAACGTTGCACCGAAAAATTTAATAGCTTCCTCTGACATACCGATTTCTACTTTTCCAGCTTTGATCACTTTACTCTATATCCGATTAGCCTGTTCAAGTCTGCTATAGTTGAATTCCCCCCCCATTTCAAATGTGCGAGGTAAATGAAACTTATGGATACTTTCATCAAAAAAATACTACTCACGCTATGCTTGTTAATATCGGTTAGTCCAATCTTCGCTGCGAATCAAACCAATGACTCTTTTAGTAAAGCCAAAAAATCATTGGAGAGAAATGTATACCCAGATAATAGAACTACACTGTACTGCGCCGCTACATTCGATTCTAAAAAACTAATAACTCCACCTGAAGGTTTTGTAACAACGAAATATCTGAAACGCGCCAAAAAAGTAGAATGGGAGCATGTAGTTCCTGCTGAAAACTTCGGCAGAACATTTACAGAATGGCGAGATGGTGATGCTCAATGCGTTAACAATAAGAGAAAATCATTTAAGGGGCGTAAATGTGCTGAAAAGGTGAATAAAGAGTACCGCTACATGCAAGCCGATATGTTTAATCTATACCCTGCCATTGGTGCAGTGAATGCGCTAAGAAGTAATTACAACTTTGTTATGTTACCTGATGAAAAGAGTAGTTTCGGCAGTTGTGAAATGAAGATAAATAACCGTAAAGCAGAGCCTCCAGTAAGATCAAGAGGACAGATAGCACGCACTTATTTATACATGGATGAAGCTTACAGTAGATACAGCATGAGCCGACAACAGAAACAGTTAATGAATGCGTGGGACAAAATGTATCCAGTTAGTGATTGGGAATGTAAACGTAGCAAGAAAATAGAAGCTATACAGGGTAACGCCAACAGAATTGTTAATAGCAGATGTTCAAATTAAAAACGTTTGGTAATGCGTTCGCTTACTCCCAACAGAGCGTTACACAATATTTACCAGAACTGCTACAGGCTTAGCATAAACACCGCATTAAGCGGACTAAAACAGTGGGTTATAATGTGAAGCAAAGCGGAACCTAACACACTGTTTTAGTCCGCTTAAATGTCTTGTTAGCATGATCGTACTAAGATGCGGTTATTGCTATTTACTAATATACTCAAGTTCGAGCTTAATAATTTCTGTAAATTTACGACCATTAAATCCCGCCAAATTTTCAATTTCAGATTTACAGGTAATTATGGATTTACTTATAAGCTTAAATTGGCTATTTCTCGGTAACAGTACTTCTTTTTCAGTATCTTGAGCTGATTTTTCAAGGGGTATTATGTACGCACCCTTTTTGCATTTTATCTCAATATAACAAGGCACACATGAATCTGCTATTAAACAACGAACAAAGTGTAAACGGAGATTGGTGTTGGTTGTCGATGTTGACATAAATGCACGATAAATATTTAATTGACTCGAATTATCTAAATGACCATTTACTGTATTATCAAAACAAGCTCGATATAAAGTGGTATCTTCAGTCAGCGACTCTACTTTGGAGATGCTATCAAGTGATGCTATATGGGAGTCATACTCAGCAGGAGGCGTCTCTTGATTTAGTAATAGATGGTTTACATGGTAAGCAAACGCATTTCCTTCGTAAATGCTTTCTGCATTTTTGTAATCATCAAAGGCTTTTTTTTGATTACAATTCAAATTATTGTAAAAATCCACGAGTAACTCCGTACTACTTATATTTGTCATGCTAACGCCTTGCTCACCAACTCTACCGAGTCCGCGTGCAACAATTTGTTAGGCTTTGATTCCGAATTAGTAAAACCAAAACTAAGTCATCACCCAACCACTTTAGAACGAGAGTAAACTCTACTTTTTCTTAGAAAGTATACTTTTAATTTCTTCAGCCTTTCTATATATATCATCGTAATGTGAGCGATTTTCGATATCGATCTCACCAGTATATTTCTGATACTCAGTCTGTGATTTCTGTGAAGAAAAGTTCAGTCCTTTTTCTTTGCAAAATTCTGTGTAGCCAATTACTTCTTTCAAAATATACCTCTCAAATTTGGAAAATATAAAACTACTATTTTCAGTTATACATGGTTAATTAACAAACTCTAAAGAAGCCTAACGCCGTTTTAAGCGGCTAAGAAAAGTTGGCTATAATGCGCGCAGAACGAGTCGCAGCCAACTTTTTGTGTCCGACTTGAAAACACTTGTTATGTTCGTGCAGCTTGAAGCTCGTTTGCCAATTCAGTCTTAATTTGTTGGAGCCTATTATTACCAGTTAAATTATCAAGTTTGAACTTAGCAAAAGCTACATTATCAATACTTTTTAATGAGCGTTTACGTTCAAAATTATACATAGTTTTTACATCGCTATTAAATGCGACTGCATTTTCATTAACAACAAACCCATATTGCTCATTAAGTTGCTGTATTTCTGAGTCAACATTAACAACACCTTGATATTCTTCTTGTACGTAATCTTCAAGCTTAACCAAGTAACGAGCTATTGCATGCAATTCAGCATCTAAAATAATACCAGCCATAATTCTCTCCAAGTTAAATTGTGCAACAATACACATAAGATATGTGGGGATTAATTGTCCAGATTCAAGAGGTGAGTGATGAGAACATAACGCCTCGTTAACCGGAGCGTAGGTTGGTATTGTTTTTGCGCTTTTGGTCTTTGCAAAAACGATGACAGCCGTTTACGCTTCCGTGTTGAACGACTTGTTATGAAACTTACCCTGCAGCTATCATTTGGAAAACAGTGCCAACACACAAACCAGCAAGTCCAATAAACATATGAACTGATTCCACTTTATCAAACTTCAAATAATTTTCGAGCTCTTCATATAATGGTTTCTGCTCGAGCTTGAATTGTGCATCATCTTTCTCTTTTGTAGCCTTATCAAAAGTATGGTGCTTTAATAGTTCGTATTTAGCTACCATCAAATCATCAATCTGATAAAGATGTTTTAGCCTTCTTTTATAGCTGTTTAGCCACAAATAACGAACAACCATAGACAACCCTGCTATAAGATTAATAAGCAATCCAATTTGAGCGAATTTTCTTCGAGATTCTTCACTAATAGTATCCATTGGAAAGTCTAAGCAAAAAAACCAAAGAAAGGGTAATCCGACTATGCAGGCTAATGTTAAAGAAACTGATTTGGTAATTGTTGGTATTTTTTCTGAAGACATAATTCTCCTTGGTTTCATAACAGCTTATTATGCGACATTTTGTCGTATTTCCAGCGGAAAGACGACAGTCGTTTATTTATTTAAATATGAGGTCAGATTACTTGATTTGATTAATATATCAATGAGCTAAAATAATAAGTCAAAGACAAATCATGAAGAAAGGCTGGAAATTGTCGTATTTACGGTGGAAAAATGACAAAAGCACTACGCTGTATATAAAAACATAATTTTTATTATAAAAGGGAAATAATATGACTTTTCAATTTTTTGTTAGCCATCGCTGAGAATCCCCCTCTGTTAGTAAAAATCTCCACGCTCGCTTTTTCCCGAAGCGAGCCAGATAAACAAAGTTACAGTTCTACTGACACATCATCGATAAAAGTATTTTTGAAATATTATGAATCATAATATTTCATGGTTTCGCGTTACTGTGTATATAGAACAACCATGAGATGTCTCACCAGCTTATCCAAACCACCTGCCCTGAAATTTCCTTTCTATATACCTACCTTTATTGCACGTTACATAATGTGCAACAAGTTATCGCGCAACATATAACTACTAATGAAAATTAGCAGGTGCAAGATTTACCGTGATTCTTTTACTGGGAAATTTAAAACCGCTGTTCAGTATCGCGCTGCGTACTCTTTCTTTAGCTTCTTTAACGGATGTTTCCGGCAGCCCTACTAACGAAAAACCCGGCAGTCCCGTTCCTAGGTGTACTTCAACTAAGACCTCGGGGGCATCTACCCCCAGCATCGCACGACAGTATAAACTTGCTAATGCCATAGCTTTCTCTTATTTATGTCAAGACAATGTCTTTTAGTATAGGCAGATTAAGAATATCAGCTCACTTTAAATAACCAGACAGTCTTGAATACAGGTATCTTTATTGCGGAATATTTTAAATTGGCAACGTTTTCTTGTGCACTTTCATCCAGAAATGTGACAAAAGTTGAAAAAGGCGGACATTTACGCTATAAAGATGACCACTTTTCAAACTCAGCATTGCTTATTTTGTCTATTTTTCCTTTGAACAAAACAACGATAAGCCCTCACTAAATTCAGGACGGATCAAAAAATGAATGGTGCCAATTTTATCGTTCAAACACTAAAAAAACAGAATGTGACTCAGGTATTCGGTTATCCGGGCGGCGCAATAATGCCGCTCTACGATGCCCTTTATGACGGCGGACTGGACCACCTTTTATGCCGCCATGAGCAGGGTGCTGCTATGGCGGCTTTAGGTTATGCCAGAGCAACAGGTAATGTAGGAGTATGCATTGCAACATCCGGCCCGGGAGCTACCAATCTAGTTACCGGTTTAGCCGATGCCTTATTAGATTCGATCCCCGTCGTTGCGATCACCGGGCAGGTAGCGAGTAATTTGATCGGTACCGATGCCTTCCAGGAAGTTGACGTATTAGGGCTTTCTTTAGCCTGCACTAAACACAGCTTTATGGTGCAGAGCGCCGAACAGCTGGGCCCTATTATTGAGCAGGCTTTTGAAATAGCCAGATCTGGTCGTCCCGGCCCTGTCTTAATTGATATCCCTAAAGATATTATGCTTGCTGATGCTGAATTTTCGACATTAAAAGTGCTTACAACTGAGAAAAAGTTGAACTTCCCTCTTGATGCCACTGTGATTAGACAAGCTAAAGAGATGATAAAGTCGGCCAGTAAACCGCTCCTTTATGTCGGTGGCGGTGTGGGTATGGCAGATGCCGTTCAGGAGCTGCGCAGCTTTATTCAATATACCTATATTCCCAGTGTCTGCACCCTGAAAGGGATCGGGGTTATTGAACATAATTCTGAATACTTTATGGGTATGGTCGGTATGCACGGCAGCAAGGCCGCTAACCTGGCAGTCCAGGAGTGTGATCTGCTGATTGCCGTCGGCGCCCGGTTTGATGACAGGGTAACCGGTAAACTCGATGAATTTGCCAGTCACGCAAAAGTTATCCACCTTGATATTGATGCGGCAGAAGTCGATAAATTACGACTTGCTGAGCTTGCTGTTACGGATGATCTAAAAGAAGTTTTACCCGCCATTGAGGTTGAAACCTTTATCAGCGCCTGGCAGCAGCATATATTAAAAATGAAAAGAGATTTTGCCCGCCGCTATGACCATCCGGGTGAAGCAATTTATGCTCCGGCAATGCTGAGACAGCTGGCTGAAATGATGCCGCCGAACAGTGTCATCTGCAGCGATGTCGGACAACATCAGATGTGGGTTGCACAGCATATGTTTGTGGATCGTCCGGAAAATCATATATCCAGTTCCGGTTTAGGAACTATGGGTTTCGGCATTCCGGCAGCCGTCGGCGCACAGACAGCACGTCCGAATGATACAGTGATCACCGTTTCCGGTGACGGTTCGTTTATGATGAATGTTCAGGAACTAGGTACTATCAAGCGCAGAAAATTACCGGTTAAAATCGTGCTTATTGATAACCAGCGTTTAGGCATGGTGCGTCAATGGCAAAAACTGTTTTTTGACGGCCGTTACAGTGAAACCATTTTAACGGATAATCCAGATTTCGTTACACTGGCAAGCGCATTTGATATCCCGGGAGAAACAATCTCAGTAAAAAGTCAGATTCAGGATGCACTTAACCGTTTACTGCACAGTGACGGCCCGTACCTGCTGCATGTTTCTATTTCAGAGGAAGAAAACGTATGGCCGCTGGTTCCGCCCGGCGCACCAAACGATAAAATGATGGAGAGTTTAAAATGAAATATTTACTGATTATCCAAGGTGAAAACTGCCCTGAACTATTAGAGCGCCTATTGCGAGTCTGCCGTCACCGCGGATTTAGAGTACAAAATATTAACGGCGAAACAACAGAGAATGAAAAATCACTGCATGTCACTTTAACTGTGTGCAGCGATCGACCGGTAAGCCTGTTAACTAAACAGATTGAAAAATTATTCGGCATTACCCGGGTCGCGGCAATCGGGCAGGAACAAGCAGTTAAAGCCAGTGCGTAACGCTTGTTAAAGACAAAGTTATCTGCTTAAATCAGTTAACTTCCAATGAACAGACAACAACTAACCGCAGTAAAAACGGTGCGGATAAGTTATACCTAAACAAGGAATTAAGATGCCAGACTACCGCTCAAAAACTTCCACACACGGCCGTAATATGGCTGGTGCACGTGCCCTGTGGCGCGCGACAGGCGTAAAAGATGATGATTTCGGCAAACCTATTATTGCCATTGCTAACTCATTTACGCAGTTCGTACCGGGCCATGTACATTTAAAAGATATGGGCCAGTTAGTAGCAGGCGCTGTTGAAGCCGCCGGCGGCATCGCTAAAGAATTTAATACCATCGCCATTGATGACGGTATCGCTATGGGGCACTCAGGTATGTTATACAGCCTGCCGTCTCGTGATTTAATTGCCGACTCTATTGAATATATGGTTAACGCACACTGTGCAGATGCCATCGTCTGTATCTCCAACTGTGACAAAATCACTCCGGGAATGTTAATGGCTGGTCTGCGTCTAAACATTCCAATTATTATGGTTTCCGGCGGCCCAATGGAAGCGGGTAAAACCAAACTTTCCGATCAGATAATCAAACTGGATTTAGTTGATGCCATGGTAATGGGCGCAGATAAAGACGTATCTGACGAAGATGTTGCTAATGTTGAACGCAGCGCGTGTCCGACCTGCGGATCATGCTCTGGTATGTTCACAGCAAACTCCATGAACTGTTTAACAGAAGCACTAGGGTTATCACTTCCAGGTAACGGCTCAATGCTGGCAACACATGCCGATCGTGAGCAGCTGTTTTTAGATGCCGGCAGCCGTATTGTTGAAATCACTAAACGACATTACCAGGAAGATGACTACTCGGTACTGCCTCGTGCAATCGCCGGCAAAGCTGCTTTTGAAAATGCAATGGCATTAGATATAGCTATGGGCGGTTCAACCAATACAGTTTTACACCTTTTAGCCTGCGCACAGGAAGCCGGTGTTGATTTCACGGTAAGTGATATGGATGCCATGTCCCGCCGTATTCCACAGCTTTGTAAAGTTGCACCTTCCACACCTTTATATCATATGGAAGATGTTCATCGCGCCGGCGGCGTAATGGCTATTCTAGGTGAGCTCGACAGAGCTGGTTTCTTAAATAGTGATATTCCGACTATTTTAAATATGACCATGAAAGAGCAGTTAGCACAATACGATATTATGCAGACTCAAGACCAGGCAGTTATCGATTTCTATCGTGCCGGTCCTGCAGGTATCCGTACCACTCAGGCATTCAGTCAGGCCTGCCGCTGGGATACAGTGGATAACGACCGTAAAGACGGCTGTGTCCGCTCATTAGAGCATGCATTCAGTGAAGAAGGCGGTCTTGCGGTATTGTTTGGCAATATGGCCGTTGACGGTGCTGTGGTTAAAACTGCGGGGGTTGATGACGATAACCTGACGTTCACCGGTCCGGCAAAAGTATACGAAAGCCAGGATGATGCGGTTGAAGCGATCCTGGGCGGTAAAGTTGCAGCCGGTGATGTGGTTGTTATCCGTTATGAGGGTCCGCAGGGCGGCCCGGGCATGCAGGAGATGCTTTACCCGACTAGTTACCTGAAATCCATGGGACTGGGCAAAAAATGTGCATTAATCACTGACGGTCGTTTCTCCGGCGGGACTTCAGGTTTATCTATCGGCCACGTTTCTCCGGAAGCGGCTGCCGGCGGCGTAGTCGGATTAATTGAAAACGGTGACATTATCGATATCAATATTCCAACACGTGTTATGGATCTGAAGGTATCTGAAGAGATCTTAGCAGAGCGACGCACTAAAATGGATGCACACGGCTGGAAACCGCTAAACCGTATTCGTCCAATTTCAGCAGCGCTTAAAGTGTATGCTTCAATGGCTACGTCAGCGGATAAAGGCGCGGTACGCGATTTGTCTAAACTTAAATAGTCTTTATTTAGCTTTAAATTAAATCATAAAAAAGCCGTCTGATTTTTCAATCAGGCGGCTTTTTTTGATTTCAGAATTAGCCGCTAAGGTTAGTTTAATGTTTTGACGCTGTCGCGCTCAACTAATGTCGGTTCTAAATGGATCTCAAGGTTGCTTTCACGGCTGCTTTGAATCTGATCCAGCAGGGTATCAAAGGCTTTTCGACCCAAATTAAATTTAGGCTGATGAATCGTGGTTAACGACGGAGTAATAAATTTAGCCAGACTGATATCATCATAACCGATAATCGACAGATCCTCGGGAACTGATATACCGTGCTTATTAGCGGTATTGATCACGCCCATCGCCATCATGTCATTGCAGACAAAAATTGCACTAGGCATCTTACCTGTTGCTAAAATGCTTTCAAAAGCCTGCTTACCGCCCTCACACTCGAAATTACCAAATGCATGCCAGTCTTCATCAACCTTAAGATCAGCTTCATTCATTGCCTGAATATAACCGGCAAAACGCTCCGAGGTTGCCTGTTTCTCGCGAGGTCCGCTGATACAGGCAATTTTACGATGGCCTCTATTAATCAGATACTGAGTCGCTAAATAACCGCCGTGACGGGAGTTATCCTGTATTTTGTCACAGGGAAAATTAGTCTCGCCGCAGTCCAGCACCACAGTCGGAACGGCTTTATGGCGGGAGAATATATTTAAATTCTGACTGGCGATCTCATCACTCATCAGTAACAAACCGTCAACCTGCTTCTGCAGCAGCATATCAATATTGAAATTCAGGCGGTCCAGATCCCCTTCTGTATTACACAAAAGCAGATTATAACCCTGCTCATAACAGCGGCGCTCAACCCCTTTTACCACTTCGGCAAAAAACGGATTCGCAGAAGTTGTCACCAGCATACCAAAGGTACGTGTATTTTTTAGTTTTAAGCTGCGGGCCAGTGCTGAAGGCGCGTAATTCAGCTCCTCGACCGCTTTCATCACCCGCTCAACAATATCTGTGCTTACATAGCGGGTTTTATTAAGGGCATGGCTTACCGTTGAAGTAGACACGCCGGCATGTTTTGCCACATCTTTGATAGTTGCCATTATCTTATTGTTATCCTTATATACCCATGTTGCTTCAAAATGCTTTGTCAGGTGCTAGCTAGGATGCTAGTCCAAGGCGCAACATGAGTTAATGGTTATTCCCTTTTCGATTGTTGCAACGCAGGGATAGTATTCTAGCTAGCACCCCAGAGGGCAAGGTAACTTGCACCAATCTACGTTGTTATAAAATCTCTATGTAGAATAACTATACTTTAATTTTATGCCTAGCATCTTGGTACAATTTACCATGCTGACTTTGCATCTTGAAGTATCATGGGTATTAAATTTATGGTTCATTATCCGCATTAATAAGAAAGTTATCTACTGTATTTCTGTAGGGTATTGAAGTCTGTGCTCCCGCGCCGGTCACCGTAATCGCGGCTGCGGCATGTGCAAAGCGAACAGCATCAGCTAGGTCAGCCCCTTCTAATAGAGACGTCAGTAATGCACCGTTAAAAGTATCACCAGCGGCCGTTGTATCAAGCGCTTTTACACGGAACCCTTTTATCTGCTGACCCTGACCATTTTCACTAATCCACACCCCTTCACTGCCCAGGGTTATCATAACCAGCTTAATTCCCTTGCTGTGAAGCACATCAGCGGCCTGCTGCGCAGACTGCATATCGCTGACTTTAATTCCCGTCAGCTGCTCTGCTTCTGTTTCATTAGGCGTAATTATATCAATAAGCTGCAGTAAATCATCAGGTAACGGCTGCGCGGGAGCAGGATTAAGCACCACCTTAGTGCCCGCCTGCTTAGCGGTTTCCGCCGCACTTTTAATCGCCTCAACAGGCGTTTCTAACTGCATTAACAGCATATCAGCGCTGCTGATAAGATGCTGGTGAGGCTTCAGTCGAGGAACTGTTAAACAGGCATTTGCTTCAGCTGAAATACAGATACTGTTTTCACCGCTTGCTGCAACCTGGATCATGGCGATCCCGGTCGGTTTGTTTTCTTCAATCATCACGGCATCAACATTTATACCGTCTTCACTGAATGCTTTACGTATATTGATACCAAAACTGTCATCACCCACACAGGCGATAAATGCCACATCGGCCCCTAAACGTGCGGCCGCAACCGCCTGATTGGCGCCTTTTCCTCCGGGGATTACACAATATCCCCGGCCGTGTAATGTTTCTCCCGGACGCGGGAATGAAGGAACCTGCAGAACATGATCTGCATTAACACTGCCTAAAACGACTAATTTATTCATAATATTGACCACTTAGTTTTTAGCATAAAGGTGAAACATATTGATTAACACTGTATTTAACAAAATTAATCAATAGGCTTCGCAGCAGGCAGAACCAGGGTAAACCCGGTTCTGACAACTGCAAAAACCGCTCTTTTATTTAAGTACCATCATTAACGGTACCGGAATATTTTTATCTACCGCTTCACCTTTTAATACTTTGGCTGCAGACTCAATACCAATCTCACCAATCAAACCAGGCTGCTGGGCAATTGTTGCGCCTAACAGGCCGCGTTTAACAGCGGCAATACCGTCATCGGTTCCGTCAAAACCAACAATCAGAATATCTTTACCTGATGCCTGTACTGCACGTACCGCACCTAATGCCATTTCATCATTCTGTGCAAATACGGCTTGTGTATTCGGTTTAGAAGAAAGCATATTTTCCATTACATTCAGGCCTTTAGTACGGTCAAAATCAGCAGGCTGGCTGGCCAGCAGATCCATTTTTTCGCTTTTAACTGAGTTCATAAAACCCTGGCCGCGTTCACGGGCAGCTGATGTACCGGCGATACCTTCAAGCTGAATAACACGTGCATCTTTACCAATTTTTTCACTGATAAATTTACCGGCCATTTCACCGCCAGCGACATTATCAGAAGCGATATGACTGACTACATCACCACGGCTTGCTCCCCGGTCTAGTGTTAATACCGGAATTTTAGCCTGATTTGCCACGCGGATAGCATTAGAAACCGCGTCGGAATCGGTTGGATTGATTAAAATAGCTTTAACACCGCGAATAATCAGATCTTCAACATTTGACAGCTCTTTACTCGGATCATTTTGTGAATCAAGCACAATAAGCTTGTAACCCAGCTGATCCGCTTTCTTTTCAGCTCCCTCTTTCATAGTGACAAAAAATGGATTGTTTAAAGTAGAGACAACCATCGCAAGCGTATCCTGTGCCATTGCGGTTGCACTAAAAGAAGCAGAGATTACAGCTGCTGAAACTAATGTTGTAAACTTTTTCATTTTCTATTCCTTTTTATCTTACTGGTATTAGCGGAGGCACTATGCTCCCCGCCGGTTTTAAAATTAAAATTTATTTATGTTTATTATCAACAAGTACCGCTAACAATATAACCACAGCTTTAACAATCATCTGGTAGTAGGACGAAACGTCTAACAGGTTTAAAGCATTGTTTAATACGCCGATAATAAGCGCACCGATCAGCGTCCCCATAATGCGCCCTTTACCGCCCGCCAGACTTGTACCGCCAAGTACAACCGCGGCAATAGCGTCTAGTTCATAACCCATACCGGCTGTCGGCTGTGCTGATGATAAACGCGAGGTAATAATAATTCCCGCCAGTGCTGATAATAATCCGCAGATTGAATAAACACCGATCTTGATACGGTCAACATTAATTCCCGATAACAGGGTTGCCGATTCATTGCCGCCAAGCGCATAAATATAACGACCGAAACGAGTATGATTTAACAGATACCAGATACCAGCGAATACACCGACCATCAGCCACACAGGCACCGGAATTCCAAACAGATAACCCGTACCAAACCAGGCAAAAGCATCTGCAACATCAGTAAAACCTGTAGAAATAGGACGGCCGTCGGTATAAACCATGGTCACACCGCGTAACAGTGTCATAGTTACCAGAGTTGCAATAAAGGCCTGCACCTTACCTTTGGCGATAATAACACCGGCCACAGAACCAAGCGCGGCACCGCCTAATAATGAAACGGGCACAGCAATCAGAACAGGAATTTCCATGCTGATCATGCTGGCGGCAAAAGCACCGCACAATGCCAAAATAGAACCGACACTTAAATCAATACCGGCGGTTAATATCACTAAGGTCATACCGGCGGCTAAAATCGCAATAACCGATGTCTGACGAAGAATATTAAGAATATTGTCCACCGTAAAAAAGTATTCATTAAGAAAGGACACGACAACAATCAGCATAATTAATGCGATTAATGACTTTTGTTCAATAAACCATTCTTTATTTATCAGACCACCAGATTTAGGGGAGTCCTGATTAGTTATAACCTTGTTGTTCATGCTGATTTCTCCATAATTTTGTTACCAAAAGCACAGGCCATTAATTTTTCCTGATCCGCTTCTTGCGCCGTAAACTCACCGCTGATCCGCCCCTGATGCATAACCAGAATCCGATCACTCATACCTAACACTTCCGGCATCTCCGAAGAGACGAGAATAATGCTCATGCCCTCTTCTTTGAACTGATTGATAAGCTGATAGATCTCTTTTTTAGCACCGACATCTACTCCTCGTGTCGGCTCGTCAAGAATCAATACCTTAGGACGGGTCATCAAACCTTTTGCAATCGCTACCTTCTGCTGATTACCACCGGACAGGTTACCGATAATCTGATTTCTTGACGGGGTTTTAATATTGAACAGACGAATAAAATCTTCAACTGCGACGGATTCAGCCCCGTGATCTAACTGCATGCCTTTAGATAACTGTTTCAAAGAGCACAGGGACATATTTTCTTTAACGGACAGTCCGAGGATCAGGCCGTCACCTTTACGGTCTTCAGAAATATAAGCGATGCCGTTAGCAAGCCCCTCTTGAGGACTGCGCGGATTAACGGCTTTGCCCTCAACCAGCATCTCTCCGGAACTGCGCGGAAAAGCACCATAAATCACTTTCATTAATTCTGTACGCCCGGCCCCCATCAAACCTGAAATACCCAGTATTTCACCATGATCCAGCGTGAAGCTGATATCATCAATATCGGCGGCCGATAAGTTATTAACCTCTAAACATCTAGTACCGTGTTTACTTTCAATACGCGGATACTGCTCATCTAAACGGCGGCCCACCATTAATTCAATTAAGCTGTCCTCATCTGTTTCTGCAACCTGGCGTTCGGCAATAAATTTTCCGTCACGCAGCACAGTAATATCATCACAAATCTCAAAAATTTCTTTTAAACGGTGCGAGATATAAACAATGCCGTAACCTTCATCGCGTAATTCATTTATCACGGTAAACAAAGAAGCTGTTTCTGTTTCAGTTAATGCATCGGTCGGCTCATCCATCACGATAACCTGAGACTTAAATGACAATGCTTTGGCGATTTCAACCATCTGCTGTTCACCAAGGCTAAGCTCACCAAGCAGCTGCGAAGGTTTATGCTTCACATTTAAACGGTCTAATAAGACCTGTGCTTCGTCATACATCACCGACCACCTGATTGCGCCGAATGCATTAGTTATTTCTCTGCCGAGAAAGATATTTTCTGCAATGGTCAGCTCAGGAAGAAGGTTAAGCTCCTGATGAATAATACTGATCCCCGCTTCCTGGGAATGACGCGGGCCGCTGAAGTTTACCTTGGCATTTTCGTAGATGATTTCACCTTCATCTCGAGAGTAGATACCGGTAAGCACTTTCATCAGCGTTGATTTTCCAGCACCGTTTTCTCCCATCAGCGCCATCACTTTACCCGGGTAAACGTTTAAACATGCATCATCCAGCGCTTTTACACCGGGAAATGCTTTGTGAATGCCTTTTAATTCTAAAATGGGCTGTTTCATAGCAGCTCCTTAATAATTATTTGCTGGACTAAAAAACAACACCGGCCTGAAAAATAACATTTGCATAAGGCGTACACTCACCGGTACGTACAACCGCTTTGCTGTCTCTGGTACGTCCCTTGAACTCTTCATGGCTGATATATGAAACACTGATTTCTTTACCCTGTTTCTGCTCTTTCGCAATAAGCCCCTGCAGTGCATTGTGCAGATCCGGACTTACCAGCTGGAACTCTTCAGCTAAAATCACGCCGGTAACCTGCATCTCATCCAGCAGCACGCTGACTGTATCAATAAACGCCGGAACACCATGCGTTAAAGCCAGGTCAATGCGCTGGGTTTGACTTGGAACCGGAAGCCCGGCATCGCAGATGGTAATCTCGTCGAAATGCCCGAGAGAGGCTACCAGATAAGATAATTCAGCGTTAATTAATGCTGTTTTTTTCATGACATTCACCTTGAAGAGTCGCTTTAATTTAAAAATTGTTACTCAAAACATTTAAGAAAACTGTACTTAAACCATATCGAAACGTTTGCGCAAACGTTTCGATGGGTAAAAATTAGACTAAAACAAAAAAAATTGCACTTCTCTTTATGAATAAATGTGAGATGGATCGGAAGGAAAAATTTAAATTTTTAACAAGTCTATTATTATTAAAAGCTTACTTGCTTAACCATAAAACTCTTGATACTAATAAAAAGGCAGCTGCAGAACGGCTGCAGTATATAAATTTCAGGCACTCCCTTTGTTCTATCTTTATTAAAAATAAATTATTAACCAATTAACAGCAGGGTAAATATCATGGCCAACCAGCTTGTACAATTAAAAAAGATGTCCACAGTCGTCGCAGATACCGGTGATGTTGAAGCAATTGCTAAATTTCAACCGCAGGATGCAACTACAAACCCGTCATTATTATTAAAAGCAGCCTCATTAGAGCAGTACCAGCCGCTGTTATTACAGGCCTGTGACTGGGCAAAGCAGCAGTCAAATGATCTCCAGCTGCAGACCGTAGATGCTGCCGATAAACTGTCTGTATTGATTGGTCTGGAAATCTTGAAAATTGTACCGGGAAGAATATCCACTGAAGTTGATGCACGCTTATCTTTTGATACACAAGCTTCGATAGATAAAGCCCGTAAACTGATGTCACTGTACAAAGAAGCGGGCATTGATAATAGCCGTATACTGATTAAACTGGCCTCAACCTGGGAAGGTATCAAAGCGGCTGAAGCGCTTGAAAAAGAAGGTATTAACTGTAACCTGACGCTGCTGTTCAGTTTCGCTCAGGCCCGTGCCTGTGCTGAATCCGGTGCTTATCTGATATCACCTTTTGTAGGTAGAATCCTGGACTGGTATAAAAAAGACACCGGCCGCAGCGAATACCCTGCAGATGAAGATCCCGGGGTTATCTCGGTAACGAATATTTATAACTATTACAAACAGCAGGGTTATAAAACCGTGGTAATGGGAGCTAGTTTTCGAAGTGTTGAAGAAGTTCTAGCACTTGCCGGCTGCGACCGTTTAACCATCAGTCCGGATTTGATGGCGGCATTAGAGCAGAGTGATGAGCCTGTCGAACAGAAATTGAATCCAGCAGCAGCGGCTGCAGAAAAAAGTGCAAGCTTATCTGAAAGCGGTTTTAGATGGTTAATGAATGAAGACGCCATGGCAACGGAAAAGTTAGCAGAAGGCATTCGTAACTTTGCTGTTGATCAGATCAAGTTAGAACAGCAGCTTGCAGATCTTCTGCAAAAATAAACTTAAACAGCAGTCTCTATTGAATATAAAAAAACCGCGATAAACGCGGTTTTTTCTTGCTTTTTACAAACTGATTAATCAGTTAATTAAAGACGCTCTGCAATCATTTTTTCCAGTTTATCCTGGTCGAGAGCAAAATTGCGGATACCTTCAGCTAGTTTTTCAATCGCCATCGGATCCTGATTATGTTCCCATAAAAACTCAGCATGAGTTAGCGGAGCTTGAGATGTTTTCTCAGTAACAGAAGGTGCTAATTTTCTAACCACTTCACCCTCTGTATCTTCTAACTGCTGCAGTAATTCAGGGCTGATAGTTAAGCGGTCACAGCCGGCCAGCTCTAAAATTTCACCTGTGTTTCTGAAGCTTGCGCCCATAACAACGGTTTTATAATCGTTTGCTTTGTAGAAGTTGTATATTTTAGAAACAGACAGTACACCCGGATCTTCCTGAGGTGCAAAATCACGCCCTTCGTTGGCTTTATGCCAGTCCATAATACGGCCGACAAACGGAGAAATTAGATATACACCGGCTTCAGCACATGCACGCGCTTGAGCAAAAGAAAACAGCAGTGTCAGATTACAGTTGATACCCTCTTTTTCTAAAATCTCAGCGGCTCTAATGCCCTGCCAGGTTGATGCAAGTTTGATCAGAATACGATCATTGCTAATGCCAGCATCGTTATACATTTTCATCAGCTGACGCGCTTTAACCAGGCTTGCTTCTGTGTCATAAGATAAACGAGCATCAACTTCAGTAGAGATGCGCCCCGGTACAATCTTTAAAATCTCTTTACCGATATTAACCGCTAACATGTCACAGGTATCTTGAACCTGCTGTTCAGCAGAATCGCTTTGTGCTTTTGCATACTCAATAGCGCTGTCGATTAAAGGTGCATAATCAGCAATCTGTGCAGCTTTTAAAATCAAAGAAGGGTTAGTGGTTGCATCTTGAGGTTTATATTTTTGAATTGCTTCAATATCCCCGGTATCAGCTACAACAGTTGTCAGTTTGCGTAATTCATCTAATTTAGATGTCATAATAATAACCTTGTAAAATTTTTGTGTAAGAAACTAAAGTGCTTTTTTATCGCCAAGTAATACCGATTCAAAAGCCAGTTCAATCATTGCTTTAAAGCCGGTTTGACGAGCTTCAGATGAAGCTGCTTCACCACGAGTAATATGATCTGATACTGTAAGAATAGTTAACGCTTTTGCACCGTATTCAGCAGCCACACCATAAAGACCGGCAGCTTCCATATCTACACCAAGCACGCCGTAGCTAGCCATTTTCTTGAAAAACTCAGGCTCTGCAGAGTAAAACAGATCCGCAGTGAAAACATTACCCGCTTTAACTTTCACGCCCTGAGTTTCAGCTGTATTCATCGCATTAGCAACTAACTGATAATCAGCAATCGCTGCAAAATCATGATTATTAAATCTGATACGGTTTACTTTAGAGTCTGTGCTGGCACCGGCTGCAATAACGATATCGCCTAAGTTCACATCATCAAGAACGGCACCACAGCTACCGACACGGATAATAGTTTTTACGCCGAAATCTTTAATAAGTTCAGTGGTGTAGATAGAAACAGAAGGAATGCCCATACCGTGTCCCATAACTGAGATACGACGGCCTTTGTATTCGCCGGTAAAACCAAGCATATTACGGACATCACAAACTTGAACTACGTTTGTTAAAAAATTATCAGCGATGAATTTAGCACGAAGCGGATCGCCCGGCATAATAACAACATCAGCGAAATCACCCATTTCTGCATTTATGTGAGGAGTAGACATATTTTTAGTTCCTAATTATTAATTGACAAGTTAATTAAAGTTATTTGGTATTAAGTAAATTACTGATGTATTTTTGGAATAACATACCGCCTAAATACACGCCTACAATACCCATAATTCCCGATAAAACCGGTGGAGCAGGTATTGGTAATCTTAAAAAAGCAAAGAGCAGTCCAACAACTAATCCTGCAAACAAAGCCTTGAATATTTCATGCATAAGAGTTCCCTGAAAGTTGATGCACTGAATAATTAAGACCAGTTTAGTAATTTATAGAAAGCAAAGTGTGACCAGAGTCTCTTTAATAATGTCTAAATTAAGATCTAAAACAGCTGTTACCCAAATCTGTTGATAGGTTATAATATGAATCTTATAAGTTGTTTTTTGAAGGTTTTCAGGCGGAAACATGTTTAAATTTGCAAATAACTTTAACTGCTGTAAAGCTGTCCACTGCAGAAATTTTGGTGTTTTAAACAGTCAGGATTACATTCATAAAAGCACAAGATTAGGTTATTTATCAACGGCATGCAAATCATGCGGCAGTAACCCGCCGTGGGTGAACAACGAGCTTGTGGCTAATATTATAAAAGAGAAACTGGAGATACACTTCTCTGCAAAATTAAATCACTGCCCTAAATGCTCCAGCTATTTTTTCTTTGAGAAAGATACCCGTTTACATAAATATGGTTTCACCTCTTCGGGGCGGCAGAGACAACAATGCGCCGCATGCGGATCCGTTTTTACCAAAGCAAACTTCAAAAAAAACAAACAGCTGCAGGCTGTTTTATCTACCATTGTAAACAAGCAGGAAACCCGTGAGGCGATAAAAACAACCGGGCTTTCGCCAAAATCCTATTATTTTTACCTGCATCAGCTGTCTTTAATCCTTGCAAACTTCAGCAGAATAAATGAAGAAAAAATAATAGAGAGAAAATATTTAGGGCTGCACAGCGAAGGAAAAGTGCTTTCCCTGAAACATAAAAGAGGTGTTTACAGCCTGATCAGCAGCGAGATTAACAGCGGTTATATATTATTACAGAGCCATAATCTAACCAGAACAAAGCTGCATACTGAAGACAACTACCAGGCACACAGCAGCACAATCGTTGTTAGCCATGACTTAGAAAGTACTGAAAACATGCTGGTCGACCGCTATACACAAAATATGAAAAGAAAGCATTTTGAGCAGTTACTGGTCGGCGAACTAAAAGCACTGACAAAATGCAGCTTAATCTATCCGGACAAATTAGCTTATGTGCATTTTCAGCTGCTTAATGCTTTTACTCGAAAATCACAAAAATACGATCATTTTATAGAGCATGAAAGCACACTCAGAGCCGGAGCATTAATGGCATCATTGAAGGAGATAAAGAAAGCCAATGCTAATGTATATTTCTTTGTGCCTCTCGCTAAAGCCGGGGAGCATATAAACGGCAAAAAAATTGGATGGTGGAATGACCGCTGGTACAGCAATGAATTTGCAGCTTACTGCCCGGTTACATCTGCGGGCAAAAAGGATACGGCAGTTCCGCTCAAAGAAACAAACGATGTAGAGCGCTTTTACAGCTACCTTGACAGGAATATAAATAAAGGCATAAACAGCTTTAATGTTATTAACGAAGTATTTGAAATACAACGTGTACTTTTCAATTATGGTGAGTTAACCGAGCAGCAGTCCAGAGCGAATCGAATCGGCATAACAGATAAAATCTATACACCGGAAAGTCTCTTAGATGAAGCACTGCACAGTATCAATGCCTGAATTTATCTCAGATACAAAAAAACCGCGATAAACGCGGTTTTTTATTAATCTTTATAAGTTAAAGATTACAGGCTGTTAGCAGTTTCAACTACATTTTTAACAGTGAAACCGAACATTTCAAACAGCTGCTCAGCTGGTGCTGACTCACCGAATGTTGTCATACCGATAACTTTACCGTTTAGACCAACGTACTTGTACCAGTAATCCGCAATACCCGCTTCAATTGCAACACGTTTAGTTACAGCAGCCGGTAATACAGACTCTTTATACTCTGCACTTTGCGTTTCAAATACATCTGTACAAGGAAGAGAAACAACACGCACCGCTTTACCTTGAGCTGTCAGTTCAGCGTGAGCTTCAACTGCAAGCTGTACTTCAGAACCAGTAGCGATCAAGATAATTTCAGCAGGAGCCGCGCTGTCTAACAGTACGTAACCGCCTTTTGCAACATCGGCTAACTGCTGTGCATCACGAGGCTGCGGCTTAAGGTTTTGACGACTGAAGATAAGTGATGTTGGACCGTCAGTACGTTCGATTGCAGATTTCCAGGAAACAGCAGACTCAACACTGTCACATGGACGCCATGTGTCCATATTCGGCGTTAAACGCAGGCTGGCAATCTGCTCTACCGGCTGGTGAGTAGGACCGTCTTCACCCAGACCAATTGAGTCATGAGTAAACACCTGAATAGCACGCTGCTTCATTAATGCAGACATACGTAAACCGTTACGTGCGTATTCCATAAACATCAGGAATGTTGCGCCGTAAGGAACAAAACCTTT
>NZ_AUAM01000008.1 GCF_000428725.1 Psychromonas aquimarina ATCC BAA-1526 | reverse complement strand
CACCCGTCCGCCACTCGTCAGCAAAGTAGCAAGCTACCTTCTGTTACCGTTCGACTTGCATGTGTTAAGCCTGCCGCCAGCGTTCAATCTGAGCCATGATCAAACTCTTCAATTTAAAGTTTAATTTGCACCTAAGTGCGGCTCAATATTACTGACTAAAACTAATCACCGAAGTGATTGGTTATTCTGAATTAATGAATTAATTCGTGTGCCACTAAGTATTGATGTTGCCTTACAAGTAAGGTCTTTGATTTTTTTTGAAATCACATCAACAATAAGTGTCCACACAGATTGTTTGATTAAATTGTTAAAGAGCGTGCCTTTCGGCGAGGTGCGTATATTACGCGCCTTTTGAACAATGTCAACGTCTTACTTTAAGTTTCTTTCGAAGCGTTTAATGCGTTTGTTATGTTCTCAGTCTCAGTTAGTAACTTGCGCTACACCCCGTGTCTGTGGGGTCGCATTATAGGGACTAAGCTATCATTGGCAAGTGTTTATTGCATAAAAACGGGTTATTTTTACAATTAATTTTTATACCTGTTTTGCCAACAAGTTATCCACAACTTTGCTTTTGTTATGCACACATTCTTATCGTATAGTTGCCTCTCTTTCTTACTAATGAGGTTTTTTATGCTTCCTGTATTACGTGCTTATAAAGATACTTTTCCTAAAATTGGAGATTCTGTCTATATCGACCCGTTTGCTTCTATTATTGGTGATGTTGAATTAGCTGATGATGTCAGCATTTGGCCAATGTGTGTTTTACGTGGTGATGTAAACAATATAAAGGTAGGTAAACGTACGAATATCCAGGACGGCAGTGTTTTACATGTAGCTCGCAAAGGGGAAGCAAGTATTAACGGTTATTCTCTGCATATTGGTGAAGATGTTACGGTTGGTCATAAGGCAATGCTGCATGCCTGCCAGATTGGTGATCGGGTTTTAATCGGTATGGGCGCTATTGTATTAGATAATGCACGCATTGATGATGATGTTATTTTAGCAGCCGGAGCCTTAGTCCCCCCTAACAAACATTTACCATCAGGTTACCTTTATGTGGGTTCCCCTGCTAAAGCAGCCAGAAAACTAACTGAAGAGGAGTTTGCATTTCTAAAGCGCTCAGCCTGTCATTATGTAAAACTTAAAAATGAATATATAGAAGAAGCGAAGAGCAAATAACATAGAGAATTACTGACAGAGACAAAAAAGCGGCTTCTCCTATATAGAGAAGCCACCCTTTTTAATACTTACTCTTAGATTGTTTCTTTATGGATTAATGTACTGCTGTTTATATGAAACTCTAAAGCAACTTCATCACAAGCATGCTGACGTATGCACATTGCACAGTCTTTCATTACTTT
Organism: Psychromonas aquimarina ATCC BAA-1526; assembly: GCF_000428725.1. GTDB lineage: Bacteria > Pseudomonadota > Gammaproteobacteria > Enterobacterales > Psychromonadaceae > Psychromonas > Psychromonas aquimarina. The sequence continues at coordinate 197,255 of NZ_AUAM01000008.1, read as the reverse complement.
TTCCGGCATCATAGATTTACTGGTCGGACTGAAGCCCAGTTTCATAAAGAACTCCGGCATACGTGTTAATACAAACACACGCTTAATCGCTAACTTCTCAGCTCGTTTCACCAGAAGTTCCACCAGCGCACTGCCCTGACCGCGACGCTCAAAGCCAGGTTCAACACCTAACGAGCGAATTTCAGCAAGGCCTGTATCGTAAATATATAATGAACCACAACCAGTAACCTGCCCTTCACATTCTGTAACAGCAAACTCTCCGACAGACTGTGCTAAATCCGATTTATCTCTAGGCAGGTTTTCACCTTTCACGGCCCAATGGTTGACCATTGACTCAACACGCTCTAAATCGGTTAATCGCGCGGTACGAATAATAAGCCCCGACGTATCCCGATCAGCTAAGCGCTGCTCTGCTTCTGAAAGTGCATATTCGACCTGCTCCGGCGAAACACCACCTTGTGCTTTACGCGCGGCTAATGTTGCTTCCAGTGTTAACACCGGATAAACGTCATCTTCAATCACATCAGAGAATTCTTTAAACTGCGCAACACTCAGCTCTTCCAGCGGAACACCCTTTTCAATCGCTACGACTACTGCAATACCGACAATATGGTGAGCTTCACGGAAAGGAATCCCCTTCGCGACTAAGTAATCTGCAAGCTCTGTAGCATTTGAGTAACCGCCCTGCGCTGCTTCTTTAGTACGTTTTTCATTAACTTTAAGATCCGTCAGCGCCATTGAAGCCATCTCTAAACAATCGCCCCAGGTATCCAATGCGTCAAATAACCCTTCTTTGTCTTCCTGCATATCTTTATTGTAAGCAAGCGGCAGTGCTTTCAGTGTCATTAACATTCCCGCCAATGATCCAAATACACGGCCAGATTTGCCACGAATAAGCTCCATCGCATCCGGGTTTTTCTTCTGCGGCATAAGTGAAGAACCAGAAGTTACCAGATCCGACATTTCGATAAAGGCAGATTCACCACTATTATAGAAAATCAGGTCTTCAGCCATACGCGACAGATGCACCATAGAAAGCGTTGCACAACTCATCAATTCAACAACATGATCTCTATCCGATACAGAATCTAAACTGTTACGCGTTGCCCGGGCAAAACCAAGCGAATGCGCTAATGCAGTACGATCCATGGCATATGCAGTACCGGCCAGCGCACCGCTCCCAAGCGGGCAGGTATTTAAACGTTCAAGACAGCCTTCCAGACGGCTATGATCCCGCTCCAGCATTTCTAAATAGGCTAAACACCAGTGGGAAAAAGTCACCGGCTGTGCACGCTGTAAATGCGTATAGCCAGGAAGCACAACTGCCTGGTGAATACGAGCAAGTTCAATTAACTTGGCTTCTAAATTATCCAGGTGAACAATCAGCTCCTGTGCCGTTTTTTTACACCATAGCTTTAAATCAGTCGCTACCTGGTCATTACGGCTGCGGCCCGTATGCAATTTCTTACCTAAATCACCAACGCGCTGAATAAGCTGAGTTTCCACCCAGGAATGAATATCTTCTGCATCAGACTGTAATACCTGCTGCGGATTTGCCTGCACTGAAGCTAATAATTCATTTAATGCAGCTTCTAAAGATTTTTGTTCGTCCTGCGTTAATACATCAACCGTTTGTAATGCTTGAGACCAGGCAATTGAACCAATAATATCCTGCTCTGCAAGACGGTAATCGAACTTTAATGAATCATTGAACTGTTTAAATTTTACGTCTGCCGCCTGACTAAAACGTCCGCCCCATAGTGCCATATTAATGCTCCGTCGCTTGCTTTATTGTCTAGTAGTTAGTTTCTTGTTTTAAACAAGGTCTATTTATATCCACTCTAAAACTAAAGCGCATATAAATAGAAATTCCTGTCTGACGATCAAGCCGGACAGGAATTGAATTATGGCTGTCTGCTTCGTTTACTTACTGTTCAGCGTACGGATACGGCTTGAAAGTGAGTATAAACGAATGAAACCTTCAGCATGTTTCTGGTCATAAACATTGTCATCACCAAATGTTGCAAACTCTTCCGAGTAAAGGCTGTTTGGCGACTGTTTCTTAACTGCAACTGCCTGACCTTTATATAGGCGTACAACAACTTCACCATTTGCATCTTGAGCAAGAGACTCAGAAGCGGCTAATAAAGAACCACAAAGCGGTGTGAACCAGCGGCCGTCATATACTAAGTGAGCAAACTCCTGGCCCACTTGATCACGCCAGCGGCGAGACGGCTTGTCATGCACTAATTCATCAATACCACGCAGAGCAGTTACCATAACAGTACCGCCTGGAGTTTCATAACAGCCGCGAGACTTCATACCAACGGTACGGTTTTCTGTAATATCAACACGGCCGACACCATGTTTAGCCGCTTTTTCATTAAGAAGCATTAATGCATCGTATGGAGAAAGCTCAACACCGTCTACCGCTACAACACGTGCATTTTCAACTTTAAGTGTGACATATTCAGGCTCATTAGGCGCATCAAGCGGATCAACCGTTAATGTCCAGACACCTTTGCTCGGCTCATTATTCGGATCTTCTAACTCACCGCCTTCATGAGATATATGCCATGCATTTGCATCACGGCTGTAAATTTTTGTCGCGCTAGCTGTTGTTTCAATATTACGCTCAGCCAGGTAATCCAGCAGATCTTCACGAGATACCATGTCCCACTCACGCCATGGAGCAATAACCTGCAGCTCCGGGGCAAGTGCGGCAAAACAGCTTTCAAAACGGATCTGGTCATTACCTTTACCAGTACAACCGTGGCAAACTGCATCAGCACCAACTTTAAGTGCAACTTCAACCTGCGCTTTAGCGATAATCGGACGAGCCATTGAAGTACCTAATAAATAAGTGCCTTCATAAACCGCACCGGCAGCAATTGTCGGGTAGATATAATCTTTAACAAACTCTTCTTTAAGATCAACAATGTGACATTCTGAAGCACCAGAAGCAATAGCTTTCTCGTGCAGGCCCACCAGCTCTTCTTCGCCCTGACCAACGTCGGCACAGAAAGCAACAATTTCACAATTATCGTAAGTTTCTTTTAACCATGGAATGATTGCAGAAGTGTCTAAGCCGCCGGAATAAGCGAGTACAACTTTTTTTACTTTAGTCATTTGATTATTTTCCTTTCATCAATGTCAGCATGATAGCATTTTGAATGTGCATTCTATTTTCTGCCTGGTCAAAAATTAACGAAGCAGGACCATCCATCACCTCGGAGGTGATGTCCAAACCACGATGTGCCGGCTGGCAATGTAATACGTGTTTAATACCGGTTAAATCTAATAATTCCTGGTTAATCTGGTACGGCATAAATTTAGCTTTAATCTGTTCAAGCGGAGTATCATCGCCCATTGAAAGCCAGGTATCTCCGTAAACCACATCATAACCTTTAATATCTTCAATATTGTTAGTGACGCTGATACTGCCGCCGTTTTCAGCGGCAATAGCTTCTGCCGTTTTCATTACCTGCGCATCCGGACTATGACCGATAGGACAAACCGCTGTCACGGTAGCACCTAAAATTGCGCCGGCAATAAACAGTGAATGAGTAACGTTATTACCGTCACCAATATAAGCTAATTTCACTTTAGAAACATCATCATACTGCTGTGAGATAGTTAAAAAGTCAGCCATTGCCTGACAGGGATGATAAAGATCACATAAGGAGTTAATAACTGGCACGCTTGAATACTGCTGCATTTCAAGCAGCGTTTTATGGTCATAAACACGCGCAACAATACATTCTGCCCAGCGGGAAATATTGGCGGCAAAATCTTTAACATCTTCACGACTGCCCATGGCACCATTTGCCTGATCCAGATAAACGACATGACCGCCAAGTTTATTTACACCGATATCAAAAGTGACACGTGTACGTAATGACTGCTTTTCGAATAATGTAACAACACTTTTACCCGCTAACTCTTGTGAATATTTAGCCGGATCTGCTTTTAAATCTTTACCCAGTGCAATCAGGTCTAACGCCTGCTGCTGAGTCATTTCCATACCTGTCAGTAAATTTTTCATATTCAACTCTCTACGTAAATAATCTGCTTTTAATAACTACTTAACTACTTTTGTGCCCACTGCATGACCGGCAAGCAGCGACACTAATTTCTCTGTATTTTTCCAGCTTGCCAACATGACATAACCTAATGAATCAGCAGCCTGCAGCGCGGCTTTTACTTTTACAGCCATACCGTCGCGAATGACATTCTGTGCAATCAGTGTATCAGCGAACTGTGTATTTAACTCGGGAATAACCTGTTTCTGAGCATCCCATACACCGTCAACATCAGACAGAAAAACCAGCTCGGCATCCACCAGCTCACAAATAGCGACAGCAGCCTGATCCGCATTAACATTATACAAACGCGCATCTTCTCCAATACCGATAGATGAAATAACCGGTAGAAAACCACCAGCCAGCAGGCCGTTGATTAATGATGGATTATCGGCAGCGCAGACACCTACTGCACCAAGTTCCGGATCCAGCTGAGTAACTCTGCAGCTGAAGCCGTCTGCCAGTGATAAACCGACAGCGGAAAGACCGGCCTGCAGTGCTTTCGCCATTAACAACTTATTTGATGTGCCCGCTAACGCCCCCGCTACATAAGGGATCTGCTCGAAAGGCGTAATGCGCAACCCGTCTTTTTTCTCGCTGACGATGTTCATTTTATTTAAAACATCTTCCACAATAACACCGCCGCCGTGTACTAATAATAACGGGCGCTGCTGTTTTGCCAGATATGCGGTTAATGCCGAAAACAGATTGCTTAATGCCTGCTCATTTTCAAGTACCGCACCGCCAAGCTTGATCAACAGAGGTTTAAGTGAATCGGGTTTTAATATTGTCTGTGTCATTTTCAAAAAGTCCTGCTTATAAAAGTGAAGTACAGATATCGAAACCAAAACGTAAATTAATACACTGCATTGCCTGAGAGGATGCACCTTTTAACAGGTTATCAATGGCACTGAAAGCAACCAGATCCTGACCGTCAACCGCCCAGCCTAAATCACAATAAGGAGTACCAACAACATTTTTAAGCGCCGGATAACTGCCCTCAGCCATTAAACGCACGACAGGTTTATCTGCATAGGCATCTTGATAAGTCTGCTTAACCTGCTCAGCTGTCACGCCTTCTTTTAACTGCACATTAATGCTTGCTAAAATACCACGCTTGAAACTGCCCAGATGCGGGGTGAATACCACAGGCAACCCTAGATGCTGATCAATTTCCGGTTTGTGTCTGTGGGTAAAGACCCCATAAGGCTGCAGACTTACTTCACAGAAGCTGCTTGCCACATTCGCTTTACGCCCCGCTCCGCTTACACCGCTGGTTGCATTAATAGTCGGCTTAGTGTTTTCTTTAATTAATCCCGCCTGCACTAACGGTTTTAATGCTGTTAACGAAGCAGTTGTATAACACCCCGGGACTGCAATTAAATCAGTGCTTTTAACTGCTTCAAAATTCCATTCAGCTAAACCATAAACAGCTTTTTCTAACAGCTCTGGATACTGATGGGTGAAACCATAAAACTGCTCATAAAAACCTGCTGACTGCACTCGGAATGCACCGGAGAGATCAAAAACGACGGTATTTTGCGCAAGAAACAGAGGAGCCAGATCATGGCTCACTTCATGTGCCGTAGCCAGAATAACGATATCAATACCTTTACATACGTCAGCAATACCGTCTTTACCTAAAGGCTGTAACGGCAGATCCACCACGCCTAATAAATTACCGTACAGTGCAGACAGTTTTTTACCTTTATCTAAACTACCCTGCGAAACATATAAGCCCGCCAGTTCAATCTCTGGATGACGTGTTAAAAAATGTGCTAATTCTGCGCCGGTATAACCGCTAGCGCCCACAATAATGGCTTTTAACATAAAAAGTTCCTGTTTCGATTAATAGTCTAAAAAGAATGAATATGCTCTCAATAACAACTGCTGATGAGAGAGATTAATGCTTAAGGCACCACTTTATCTTTGAGTGGGTTTTTATGCAAGATAAGTGAATAATTATTTCAACATTTTTTCCTCTCAGCTGAAAAAGAAAACAATTACGTCGATTTATGACTAAATAATACTCTTACTTACTGCCGAGTTAGTTTAAGGATGCGGTTATTCATCCTGGTACTGCTCTTTTATCTGCAGCATTTTGGGTAAACAAGCCGCAAACAAAGGAACCAGTTGCGGATCAAAATGCTTTCCCGATTCACTTTCAATCAATGCTATGCTTTTTTCGACGGACCAGGCTTTTTTATGGGGCCGATCACTGGTCAGAGCATCAAACACATCAGCAATCGCAACGATGCGTGCGCTTAGAGGAATATCTTCACCGCTTAAGCCGGCCGGATAACCTGTCCCATCCCATTTTTCATGATGATTCTGGATCACCTCTACCGCCATCTGCAGTAAATCAGATTCATGCTCGCCAAGAATCTGTACTCCAAAATCAACATGCTTTTTCATTACTTGCCATTCATGTTGATCTAACCTGCCGGGTTTTAATAAAACTTCATCAGGAATAGCAATCTTGCCAATATCATGCATAGGGGCGGCATTAAAAAGCAGCTCCGACCAGCCGTTATTTCCCGTGCAGCGCTTGGCTAAAAAACGGCAGTACCAGCTGATACGGATAACATGCATGCCCGTCTCATTATCTTTAAATTCAGCAGCTCGCCCCAGGATCTGCAGAATTTCCATACGTGTACGACTCAACGCACTACTTCTTTCTTTTACCAGAGTCATTAAATGTGATTTTTGATCTGCAAGTTTCAGGTGCGCGCTTACACGGGCTAAAATAATCGGCAGACTTAAAGGGGTGGTAATGTAGTCAACGGCACCTAATGAAAATCCCTCTTTCTCATCCTCCACATTTCTTGTCGTGCTGACAAAAATAACCGGAATCTGCGATGTTTCCGGCATGGCTTTAAGCTGTCTGCAGATCCTATAACCATCGATATCAGGCAAACTGGTTTTCAATAAAATCATATCGGGTTTATCTGCTGCAGAAACATTTTTAAGTGCCTGCGAACAATTATGCGCAATATCAACTTTATAATAAGGTTCTAAAATTTCATTTAAAACCTGAATATTTTCAGGGCAGTCATCCACGACTAAAATTCTTTGTTTAGTGATTATATCTTCTAAATCAATCATTCCATTTCATTCCATTCCTGCATTAACTCAAGCAACTCAATCTCGATAATTAAGTCACTCAGCATTAGCGAATGCAGTTTGAATTCCAACACCAGTCAGATGTTATTGAGAAGTTGAGTATGAATCATTCCATATTGATTATCAGCTTTTTTAATTCACCTTGCCTGACGAGCTTTTAGAAATGTGAGCAGATCATATCTGCTCTGCAGAATACGCTTATAAATCCATATGCTAGAGGTTTACCCAGCCCAATTAGGTAATTGAAAAACATAAAGATAAGCAATAATTTATTTCATTATTTAACGGCCGTAAAACAACCGATAAATTGATATCTTTTTGTTAAAGCACTAATGGCAAACCCCTGAATTGCTTCATACACTTAGTGATCAGAGCACCATGTAAATTAATTTCTATTTTTTTACATATTTATAATTTACTTATCTACAACTGCAAGGACCAAACACATGCTTATTAAACACAAGCTGATTCTTAACGTCACAGTATCCATATTAAGCATGCTGGTCATGTTACTGCTGATCAACTACTCTTCATCATCACTGCAGAAAGACATTACCCTGGCGCAGGATATCGGCAAAATAGAATCTAACACCCTGCAGCTGAGACGACATGAAAAAGATTTTTTAGCCCGTAAAGACGGCAAATATTTAGACCGTTTTAACGAGGGAATTGCAGTTTTAAATGAAGGATTAAGCAGCTTAACAGAAAACTTAAATGCACTCGGTATTTCCAATGCAGAAGCCGTAAGGTTACAAAATATCTTAGGTGAATATCAGATTCATTTTACTAATGTGGTTAATACCCAGAAACGTATCGGCTTTGATCCTAAAAGCGGCTTTTACGGGAAATTAAGACAAGCGGTACACAGCGCTGAACAGGCTATCGGCGAAGATGACTTTCAGGCATTAAGTATAATGCTCAAACTAAGACGTAATGAAAAAGATTATATGCTCCGCCTTGATGACAAATACGTCACTAAATTTCAAGGTAACTTTAAAAAATTAAAAACTGTCATTCGCCGCGGTTATTTACCAGATACACAAAAAACAAAAATTAATAACGCACTAACAGTTTACCAGAGTGCATTTTTAGCCCTGGTCAAAGAACAGAAAGTACTAGGTTATAACTCGAATCAGGGCCTGCAGAAAAATATGCGCGAAAGCGTTCACCAGGTTGATGCGGTATTAAATACCTTAGTCAGTAAAATTAACGAAGCGGTTATTGAATATGTTACTTCGATTAATAAACTAACCTATATCATTTTTGCCATTGCATTAATCATATCAACAATAATTGCCTGGTTTCTCGGACGCAGTATTTTAAGTGCAATTACACTTATTAAAGACTCAATGCTGGAAGTGGCTGAAACGAATGATTTAACCATTAGCGTCAACTCAAAAACGAATGATGAATTAGCCGTGATGGCAAACGCCTTTAACCATATGATAGCTAATTTTCAGCACCTTATTATTTCCGTTAATCAGTCGGTCGGCAGTGTCAATCAGGCAACTGGTACACTGGCAGAGAATATTATCCAGGCAAATAATGGTGTTGAATCACAGATGCAGGAAACCGACATGGTTGCCACGGCGGTTACTGAAATGGTTGCAACCATTGAAGAGATTGCCGGCAATACCACAGATACAGCCGGCAAAGCACAACAAACCAACCTTAATGCAGAAAAAGGAAAACACGGTGTTGATGCAACCATAGCGCAGATTGGTGTGTTATCTGACAAATTAATTGAATCAGAATCTGTTGTTAAACAACTCGCTGAAGACAGCGTCACCATAGGGACTGTACTTGATGTTATTCGCGGCATTGCCGAGCAGACCAATTTACTGGCACTCAATGCAGCCATTGAAGCGGCCCGCGCAGGAGAACAGGGACGCGGATTTGCAGTTGTTGCCGATGAAGTCAGAACACTTGCCAGCCGCACCCAGGAATCGACTAAAGAGATTGAAAATATTATTAGTTCACTGCAAAGCAGGACCACCAATATTGTGCAGTTAATGACCGAGTGCCGCAATGAAGGGCAGGAAAGTGCGGTTCAGGCGGGAGAAGCGGGTCAGATGCTGGAAGAGATCAATAACGATGTGGTCAGTATTATGGATATGACCACCGCCATAGCGGCCGCAATTCAAGAACAGAGCGCAGTCGCATCAGAGGTTAACCGCCATGTTGTTTCTATTCGAGATGTTACGGAAGCGGCCGGCGCCTCTGCTTTAGAAAACGGACAAATGAGTGAGGAACTGTCACAGCAGGCAACCGTATTAACAGAAGAAATCAGTACATTCACCATTTAACTCAATTCATTATAGCTATGCCTTAAATGCATCACAGTGATTTAAGGCATTTCTGCCCTTTCGAGTTCCCCCTGTCATTGATAAGACAACGGCATTCACCGCAAATGCATCAGCCGGCGGAAAATTTCCCATAAACTTTATTTGCAGCAAAAACAAACAAAAATCAACTGTTCATTTTTATTATTGCCTCCCCTGCACAAGAATATTCACACAGTTTCTACGCACCGCAAAATAATTGCAATTAATTTTTAAAATCTCGCGCCTATCTCCCTGTTCTCTGCTAATTTATAGCCAGAAAAGTGTCAGACAGCATTTATTGACATAGTTGATCTTAATGTAAATAAAGGACTTAGGTACATTATCATGCTGATAAAACATAAATTAACTGCAAATACCCTCATTTCCATTGTCGGTATGCTGACAATGCTGCTCCTGCTTAGCTTCTCATCATCTTCTTTGAAAAAAGATATTGCACTTGCACAGGATATCGGCGCTATCGAATCAGGTATTCTGCAGCTAAGGCACTATGAAAAAGACTTTATAAGCCAGAAAAAAGTGATAAATGTTGAACAGTTTAACGACGAAGCACAACAATTATCCGGGCAGCTCGACAACGTCGCCCAGACTCTTGAGCAGATGAATATTCCTGCAGTAGAAATTCCGGCATTATCCGCAGCTCTTAACGAATATCGTCAGCACTTTTCTAACCTGGTAGATTCGCAAAAACGTATAGGACTCAACACTCGTGACGGACTATACGGAAAATTAACTGCGGCCGTACGTCAGGTTGAACGCACCATAGGCCGCGATGATTTTGAGGCATTAAGCCAGACGCTGCAGTTACGCCGTTATGAAAAAGATTTTCTGATGGAAAATGACCGCAAACACATTAGAAAATTCGAAAGGCTGTTCAAAAAATTCGCAGCCGGTATTGAGACAAGTGGCTTAAGTCTGAGTCAAAAAACAAGCATTAACTATTCTCTAAAAAACTACCAGAAAGCCTTTCTGGCACTTGCCAAAGAGCAGAAAGTACTAGGTTATGATGCACAAAGCGGTCTGCGTAAAGCACTGTTTGACAGCGCGGCAAAGGTAATTGAAATTCAGGGCACACTGGTCAGCAGTACAGACCAGGCGATTGCAGACTATGTGCAGTCTATCAGCAGAGTGACCTATATCCTTTTTGCCGGCGCTCTAATTTTATCTATTGTTATCGGCTCAATAGTCAGCCGTAATATTATGAAGGGGATTTTATGCATTAAAAATTCAATGGTTGAAATTGCACAAAGTAATGATTTAACCATTGTTGTTCCCGCTAAAAACAGTGATGAACTAGCCGAAATGGCAGAGTCCTTTAACGGTATGATTGCAAACTTCCACAGCCTGATCTTATCAGTAAAGCAGTCAGCAGCTAATGTAAATCAGGCAACCGGTATTCTTGCCTCTAATATACATCAGGCCAATTCAGGTGTTGAATCGCAGATGCAGGAAACGGATATGGTCGCCACTGCCGTCACTGAAATGGTGGCAACCATTGAAGAGATTGCCGGCAATACCACAGATACCGCAGATAAAGCGCAGCAGACCAACCTCAATGCAGAAAAAGGCAAACGCGGCGTTGATGCGACCATTGAGCAGATCCGTTTATTATCGGATAAATTAATTGAATCTGAAGATGTGGTAAACGACCTTGCCAAAGACAGTGAAACAATCGGCACAGTACTTGATGTTATTCGCGGTATCGCAGAGCAGACAAATTTACTGGCATTAAATGCTGCCATTGAAGCGGCTAGAGCCGGCGAACAGGGGCGTGGTTTTGCAGTTGTTGCAGATGAAGTGCGCACTCTGGCAAGTCGAACCCAGTCATCTACCAAGGAGATTGAAAACATTATCAGCTCCCTGCAGACAAGAACTAAAAGCATAGTCAGCTTAATGACTGACTGTCGTAATGAAGGCCGGGAAAGCGCCGAACAAGCAGGCCAGGCGGGACAAATGCTGCAGGAGATTAACCGCGATATTGTAAATATTATGGATATGACCACAACGATCGCCACGGCCATTCAAGAACAGAGCGTGGTTGCCTCAGAGGTTAACCGCCATGTTGTATCAATACGCGATGTAGCAGAAAAATCAGGGGAGTCTGCTCAGCAAAATGAACAGATGAGTGATGAACTTGCACAGCAGGCAAATATGCTCAATAAAGAAGTAAGCAGTTTCACAGTATAAATCACAGTATTTTATCTAAAAAAGCCCTAAGCACAGTTATCAGCAGCTCAGGGCTTTTTCTTATCTGCAGCTACCCTTTCCGGCTATTAAGTGTAATATCATTTTCACCGATATTAATTTGCTTATTAAAGGGATCCCATGTCATTACCTGATTTTATCAACTTATATAAAGATCTGATCGCCATTCCATCAATCAGCTCCACCGATTCATCATGGGATCAAAGCAACTTACAAGTCATCAACCAGCTGGCTTCATGGTTAGAGGAACTTGGTTTCGACTGTGAAATTAAAGAGGTCAGCAGCGCCCCGGGTAAGTACAATTTAGTCGCAGCCTTAGGTCAGGGAGACGGCGGTCTGCTGCTTGCCGGGCATACTGATACCGTGCCCTATGATGAAGGTAAGTGGTTAAGCGATCCGTTTAAAGTAATTGAAAAAGACAACCGCCTGTACGGATTAGGCACCATTGATATGAAAGGTTTTTTTGCTTTTGTTATTGAAGTATTAAAAACACTCGATTTAACTAAGCTCGATAAACCGCTGCGCATATTAGCAACTGCGGATGAAGAAACAACGATGTCAGGGGCACAGGATATTGCCGCACAGAAAACCATCAAACCAGATTATGCGGTGATTGGAGAGCCGACGGGAATGGTGCCGGTAATAATGCACAAAGGTCATATGTCTGAAGCAATTCGTATTACCGGGCGAAGCGGCCACAGTTCAGATCCCGATAAAGGTATTAACGCCATTGAAATAATGCATCTGGTAATTGGAGAATTGAAAAAAGTACAGCAGCAGTTTAAAGACAAGTACTCCAATAAACATTTCGAGGTTCCCTATCCGACACTGAATTTTGGGGCTATCAGCGGCGGTGACAGTCCAAACCGGATCTGCGGCTGCTGCGACCTGCATATTGATATGCGCCCTATTCCAGGTGTCAGTACCAATGAGCTGTTCATTACCCTGAAGGACGCATTGACAGAAATAGAGAAACGTTACCCTAACTGTCTGGAGATATATCATTTACATGAGCCTATTCCTTCATATCAATGTCCAATGCATTCGGACCTGATTGAACAGGCACAAATCTATACGGGTAATCAGGCACAAAGTGCTAATTACTGCACTGAAGCCCCTTTTATACAGCAGCTTGGCTGTGACACCATAGTATTAGGCCCCGGACATATCGCTCAGGCCCATCAGCCTAACGAATACTTAGACCTTTCCTTTGTAAAACCAACCAAAGAAGTGATTGAAAAGTTAATTACACATTACTGCACCATTTAATATTCATCAGCCCCAAGCCTGCAGTTAACGGCTGTTAAAGAGAGCTATAGCCGTTAACTGTTATAAAGCGCAACCGCAGGACACCTAAGCAAAAAATCAATTACTCAGCAGCATGTAATTTAATTACACGGCACACCTTTCAAATCAAATGAAAGCAAAACTTATGTGATAGTACATTGACTACACAATCTTTTGTGGTAGGTTAATTAACTAGTTTCATTTTTAAAGTGTAATTTTATTACAGAATTCATGGGGTTTATATGACAGAACAATATGCAAATTTGCGTAGTAACGTTGGTTTATTAGGTCAATTACTAGGTAAGAGTATTGGTGAACATTTAGGCGAAGATTTTCTGGATAAAATAGAATCTATCCGCCAGCTTTCTAAATCTTCTCGTGCCGGTAATCAGGATGACGGCAAGACACTCGTTGAAGTATTAGCTAATCTTTCCGATGATGAACTGCTGCCGGTGGCACGTGCGTTTACACATTTCTTAAACTTAGCCAATATCGCCGAACAGTTTCATGGTATTTCCCGTCATTGCGACAGCGGTGTCTGTGCACCGGATCCAATGAAGGAGCTTATTGAAAAGCTAAAAAGTGCAGAGCTTTCCCAAGAAAAAATGCAGCTGGCGGTTAATGACTTAAAAATGGATATGGTACTGACCGCACATCCAACGGAGATTACGCGGCGCACACTTATCCATAAACACACAGCGATCAATGACTGTTTAAGTCTGCTGGAAATTAGCGAAATATCTGAAAAAGAGCGTGCTCAGCTGCTGAACCGCCTTGAACAGTTAATTACTCAGGCCTGGCATACCAATGATATCCGCAAAAATCGCCCAAGTCCGGTAGATGAAGCCAAATGGGGATTTGGTGTTATCGAAAGCAGCCTGTGGGAAGCCGTTCCTCAATATGTTCGTGAGCTTGATAACAGGCTGCAGGATGACTTAGGTTTATCATTACCGCTTGACGCATCACCAATTAAATTTACTTCGTGGATGGGTGGTGACCGTGACGGTAACCCGTTTGTTACCGCAAAAGTAACACAAGAAGTATTATTAACCAGCCGCTGGGTAGCTGTAGATTTATATCTACGGGATATTAAACAGCTGACTGAAGAATTATCAATGGATATCTGCGCTCCCGCTTTACGCGCAGTAGTTGGCGAAAATACAGATGAACCGTACCGGGCTGTTTTACGGAAATTACGTGAAGAATTAAAAGAAACACGCACTTCACTAAGCGCGACCCTGCGAGGCCAGGACAGCAATGCACAAGATATCATCACCCGTACAGAGCAGCTGAAAAAGCCTCTAGAGCTATGTTATCAGTCACTTAAAACTATGGGGATGCATTCTATTGCAAATGGCCTGATTCTAGATATCCTGCGCCGCCTGGCATGTTTTGGTATCAACCTGGTAAAACTTGATATTCGTCAAGACGGTGAACGCCACGGTGATGCTCTGTCTGAATTAACACGTTATCTGGGCCTTGGCGATTACAACGCCTGGAGTGAAGCTGATAAACAGGCATTCTTACTGCAGGAGTTAAACAGTAAACGCCCGCTTATTCCAGTGTCCTGGGAGCCGTCTGCAGAGGTTCAGGAAGTATTAGATACTTGTAAAGTGGTCGCACAAACCGATCCGCAGGCATTGGGTATTTATATTATTTCAATGGCGCGCCAGGCGTCTGATGTTTTATCTGTGCAACTTCTATTAAAAGAAACCGGCTGCCCTTTCCGCATCCCTGTTGCCCCGTTATTTGAAACTTTAGATGATTTAAATAATGCGGCCGAAGTAATGCAGCGCCTGTTTGCTGTTGACTGGTACCGAGGATATATCGGCGGCGAACAGCATGTCATGATCGGCTATTCTGACTCTGCAAAAGATGCCGGTGTAATGGCGGCTAACTGGGCACAATATACAGCTCAGGAAGCACTGGTTAAAATCAGTGAAGAAAATGATATTCAGCTGGTGTTGTTCCATGGGCGAGGCGGCACAATCGGCCGCGGCGGTGCTCCTGCACACCAGGCATTATTATCCCAGCCTCCAGGGTCGCTTAAAGGCGGACTGCGTGTTACTGAGCAGGGTGAGATGATCCGCTTTAAATTCGGTCTGCCTAAAGTTGCCGTACAAAGCTTAAACCTCTATACAGCCGCTATTTTAGAAGCCAACCTTCTTCCGCCGCCGGCGCCTAAACAGGAATGGCGTGACTTAATGGAACAGTTTGCCGAGCAGTCTTGTCAGGAGTACCGTCATTTCATTCAGGAAGAGCCGGAATTTGTACCTTATTTCCGCAGCGTAACACCAGAGCTGGAATTAGGTAAACTGGCACTAGGCAGCCGCCCTGCAAAACGTAAACCTAACGGCGGCGTTGAAAGTTTGCGTGCAATCCCGTGGATCTTTGCCTGGAGCCAGAACCGCTTGATGCTGCCGGCATGGTTAGGTGCAGGAACTTCACTGAAAACATTATTAGATGAAGGTAAAAAAGAGCTACTGCAGGAGATGTACTGTAACTGGCCTTTCTTCCATACGCGTTTAGAGATGTTTGAAATGGTATTTTTGAAAGCAGATGAAGAGCTGACTAAATTTTATGAAGAGCGTCTTGTACCTGAAGAGTTATGGCCGTTAGGTGAGCGTTTACGTGAAAACTTAGTTCTGACACGTGACACAGTGTTAGAAACCATACCAGATCATAAGCTGATGCAGGAGCAGCCTTGGATTAAAGAATCTATTTCGCTGCGTAACCCTTACGTTGATCCGCTTAATATGCTGCAGGCAGAGCTTCTTTGCCGCTCCCGCAAAAACGGCGAGGAGATTTGTCCGGTTATTGACCAGGCATTAATGGTGACCATTGCAGGTATTGCTGCCGGATTACGTAATACCGGTTAACAAGAGCTTAATCACAAGCGACTGCAAGAAAGACTTAAACCTGTGCAGGTTTAAGTCTTTTTTATTTATATAAGAAAAGCTTAAAACATATAGCAGTTAAGAGCGGGAGTTCCTCTGTTCACCTAATTCCATCCATAATGCCAGAGATGATATTAACAGTGCCATGGGCCAGATACTGGAAATGATCGATACAAAAGGTAGGATAGGAATAACCAGCAGGGTAATTATTATACAAAGGTAGATATAAATTCGATAATCAGCTTGTAACATAAGACCTCCCTGCAATATGATCCCTTTATATTAAATAAGTCTAGTAAGCTTTCATTCTTACCTTTAGAGCATTTCGGACTTAAAACAGATTAGTTATAGCAGAGAGTTACAATGAGCAAAGAGAGTATACAGGAATTAGATACATTAGGTTTACGCTGTCCGGAGCCTGTCATGATGATCCGAAAAACAGTCAGAAAGATGCAGCAGGGTGAACTATTAACCGTAATAGCAGACGATCCGGCCACAACACGAGATATACCAAGTTTCTGCCGCTTTATGGACCATACTCTTATTGAAGCCGATATAAACAATGTGCCGTACCGTTATCTGATTCGCAAGGGCAGATAAAACGC
This sequence comes from Psychromonas aquimarina ATCC BAA-1526, assembly GCF_000428725.1. Classification (GTDB taxonomy): domain Bacteria; phylum Pseudomonadota; class Gammaproteobacteria; order Enterobacterales; family Psychromonadaceae; genus Psychromonas; species Psychromonas aquimarina. Next base: position 180,714 of record NZ_AUAM01000008.1, on the reverse strand, counting down.
TACTGTAAAAACAAAAAAGCCGCTGCAAAAGCGGCTTTGATAATTTTAATAGCCCGGCAAGAACTTATCAGTCAACATAACCATTAGGGTTATTAGACTGCCAGCGCCAGGTATCCTGCATCATCTCTTCTAATCCGCGCTTAGCCTGCCAGTTCAGCTCAGTAGAGGCTTTATCAGGAGCAGCATAACAAGCGGCAATATCACCTTCTCGTCGAGGTGACAGCCTGTAGGCAATTTCTTTACCGCAGGCTTTCTCAAACGCCTTGACCATCTCCAGTACCGAGTAACCATTACCAGTACCAAGGTTATAAATATGAACTCCTGTTGAAGAGTTTATTTTATTTAATGCTTTTAAATGACCAAGTGCCAAATCAACAACATGAATATAATCGCGTACACCGGTACCGTCCTTAGTCTTATAATCATCACCAAAAACAGCCAGTTCTTTTAATTTGCCCACAGCAACTTGTGCGATATAGGGCAGTAAATTATTTGGAATACCGTTTGGATCTTCACCAATCAACCCGGAGATATGCGCGCCTACTGGATTAAAGTAACGAAGGATGGCAAATGACCAGCGCGGATCGGATTTAGCAACATCCTGCAGTACCATCTCAACCATCAGCTTAGATGTACCGTAAGGGTTAGTCGTGCCGCCAACAGGAAAATCTTCACGGATAGGTAAACTGGCCGGATCGCCGTAAACCGTTGCAGAAGAGCTGAATACCAAATTAAATACGCCGGCATCCGCCATCGCATCTAATAAGGTTAATGTACCCTGGACATTATTCTGATAGTAAGAAACCGGATGAGCAACGGACTCGCCAACGGCTTTTAGCCCAGCAAAGTGAATAACACTTTGAATCTCATGCTTAGCAAAAACTGAATCCAAGAAGGTTTTATCTAAAATATTCCCCTGGTAAAAAGCACAAGTTTTGTTTGTAATCTTAGCAACACGATTCAAAGACTCCTGTGATGAATTGCAAAGGTTGTCGACAATAACAACCTCCTGTCCGGCTTCTAATAGCTCTAAAACAGTATGGGAGCCAATGTAACCCGCACCGCCAGTGACTAAAATGGTCATATAATTATTACCTCTGAATTTCATTTATAATTGATTTAAATAAGCAGATAGAGCTTAATTTATTCGCCCCACCAAAACACTGCAAGAGCATTTTCTATACTCAATGTACTGTTTTTTTTGACAGCCAATTCGCTTAAATCTTTACCTGCAAGCCATTGTTACCTGTTATAAAAAGATTCATTGTTAATATTTGCCTCATTAATTTAATGTTCAGTAGTGATAATAGCCTCTTTGTACAAATCAACCCTAGTTAATAAAATCACCAGCCTTTATAATACTTAGCTTTCTCAAAAAACATATAGAGTATCATTGGGCCATACAAACTCATCCAATCAAAAAATATTAATGGCAAAGCGAAAACAAAATGTGGTCTCGTTACCGCTCCATACATCAGCATTATTTCATGCAGATGCCAGAAATCGCCCAATTAGTGACTCAAACAAGCGCGATGGTCAAAAATGGGGGATATTTTGTTTTAGATATGGTTAACCTGTAAAACTCATGAGTTAGCAAAATGAAGAGCCCATTTATTGGGAGCACAAGAGTCTAATGAAAAGACAACATTAAAGTGGATTAAGTCAAGAAGAATTACTTTATGAAGACCTTCACATAGTGGATTGTCTTGAGAACACTTTACATCCGAAAATAATAACTGAAAATGGAAAAGTTGAACTGGGACGAAATAGCCCCCCTAACTCAACTTGATATGGCTTGCCATAAACTGATATTCCAACTGTTCAACAAATATTGCTTAATGTGCCTGTTGGATATATACACAAAAACTTGAGACTAAAATATTATGAAAGTATTACATGTTTATCGCACCTGTTACCCTGAAACTAAAGGCGGGCTAGAGCAAGCGATTAGATTTATCTGTAAAGGGTGTAATAAGCATAATGTTGAAAGTACAATCCTAACTCTCGGCGATGAAAATAAAGAATACAGCTTCGAGGGCACTAAAATAATCGTGGTAAAAAAAGACCTTGAGATTTCTTCAAATGGCTTTTCAATACGATTATTCAAAAAATTTAGAGAACTTAGTCTAAATACAGACATTATCCACTATCAATATCCATGGCCTACAGCTGATCTATTAAGCCTAATCGCCCCGAATAAACCATCCATTGTCAGCTATCAATCGGACATAGTAAAACAAAAATTTCTCAAACTTCTCTACTGGCCGCTTGAACAAATTTTCTTTTCTCGTGTCCACAAGATAATTGCCAGCTCACCACAGTACGCAAATTCAAGTAAAAACTTAACTAAGTATAAAAATAAAGTAGAAGTCATTCCTTTAGCGATAGATGAAAAATCCTACCCTATTATCAGTGACAGCTTATATAAGAAATGGAAAAAACAGGTCGGAGAAGGTTTCTTCTTATTTATTGGTGTATTACGCTATTACAAAGGACTCAAATATTTACTTGAAGCTGCAAATATCAATCGACTACCGGTTGTTATTGCTGGCGATGGGCCAGAAAGAGAGAGCCTTAAAAGATATATAGATAAACACAAGCTAACGAACGTGAAGATGGTTGGTTTCATTGAAGAAAATGACAAGGTTGCACTACATCAACTATCAAAATCATTCATATTTCCATCTCATTTGCGCTCTGAAGCTTTTGGTATTTCATTATTAGAGGCGCAACTATATAGCCGGCCAATTATTAGCTGTGAAATTGGGACCGGCTCTTCTTACGTCAATATTAATAATGAAACAGGCTTAGTTGTTGAGCCGGCTAATCCAAAAAGCTTATCAGATGCAATGATAAAAATTAACAGTCAACCCCAATTAGCCATAAAACTGGGAAAACAAGCAAAGATAAGATACGATAATAATTTCACAATTACACAATATGCAGATAATTATTTAAAACTATACAAAAATCTGCTTAACAATTAAAGCATACTTGAGGCGCCTTACTATAGGTGTTGTACAATAGTTAATATGTCGTCAACACATTTTTTCCAACTAAAAAGCTTCGCTCTTTCAATAGAACTAGACTCTAATGAAGCTATTAATTGATCATCGGTTAAAATAGACGACATTCCATCTCTCATTGATTTAATAGAATCAGGCGCAATCAATAAAGCAGAATTCCCAGCAACCTCTGCCGTTGCTCCAATATTTGATGTCATAACCACAGCCCCCGAGGCCATCGCTTCCAAAACTGGTAAACCGAAACCTTCATAAAGTGACGGATAAGCGAACAGTTTGGCACTCGCATATAAACGCTTAAGGTCATCGTCAGCAACATAACCAGTTATAATGAGCTGCTTAGATTTTAACAAATCTTGGTTTTGCTCAAATAGTTCATTATTCTTCCATCCAGGATCGCCAACCAAAACAAGCGGGTACAGTTCTTTTAGTTTATCAGGCAGAGCCCTATACGCACTAACTAAACGCGGCAAATTTTTTCTTGGTTCAAGCGTAGCAACACTCAGAATAAAGCCTTTATACTTAATCTCAAAATGAGAAAGGATTTGTGAACAATCAAAAACAGAATAAGGTTGAAATGAATCATCAGCGCCAAGGTACACTGTAGAAACCGCACCTTCTGCTTTTTCATAATTTTGAAGCAATTCATCTCGAATATAATCAGAATCAACCATCACATGCGTAGAAACCGTGACCGCTGATTTTACTTTTTTGGTTAAAAAAGTAACTCTTTCTTTAGGGTGGAATTCAGGGTAGGTAATAAATGAAAGATCGTGTACCGTTGTGACAACCTGACCATCAAACGGCATTGGAACGAAACTTGGCTCAAAATACACATACCCCTCACTAGCTAGCTGTCGCAAATATTTTTTAGCTCGAAAATTAACTAGAAGGTGTTTAATAGAATAAATACCGGGTACAGACCTCACTATATTAATTAATGTTTTTTTCAGAGTAAATTGTACAGAATCCTCATTTTGACTTTTAGATTCAAAAGAGGAAAGCAGCTGCTCTATATCCGATTTTTCAAATAGATGACCATTTTGCAAACCAACCAAGATTACATCCCGTTTTAACAGCTCAGCAATAACATTTTTAGTATAATAGCCAATCCCAGTTAAAGGCTTGCGCAATGGGTTTAGGTTAATCAGAAGCTTAATTTGCATGGAACATATCAAATAATGTTTGATCGATTGAAATAGAGGGTTTTGAACCAGTCATATTGAATAATTTGCTATTATCCCCACCTAATATTTTTATTTCGTTAGCTCTAACAAAATCAGGATTAATCTTCACATTGATTGAGTAGCCGGCAATATCTTCCATTTTTTTAATAATTGTTGATAATGAGTGCACATTACCTGAACATAGATTAAAAACTTCAGATTTAACATCCGACTCCAATAAATCAACATAACTTTTTGCAATATCTCTTACATCACTGAAATCTCGCGATACATCGATATTACCCAACTCAATCTCCGGTTTATGCTTGCAGAAATGGCTAACAATCTTAGGGATCAGAAAGTTATCCTGCTGCCCTATACCTGTATAATTAAAGGGACGAGTCACTATAATCGGAAGCTTAGCAAACCAAAGCTTAACCATATGTTCCATCGCCAACTTACTCATTGCATAATGATTGACTGGTGACGCTTCCTGCCCTTCATTAATTTTAGGAACATCTGGATTTCCATAAATATTCGCACTACTCGCCAAAATAATTTTTGAGACATCTAAACCAAGCTCAAATATAGCTTCAAGAATATTCAAACTTCCGAATACATTAACATCATAGAATGCTTTTTGATCTTCATGACCAACAAAAGATAAAGCGGCAAGGTGAATCAGTGCATCGGGCTTAACAGAGTCGATACAACGCTTCACGGCTTCCTTATCAGTTAAATCACAGGCTACTTGCCCGACAATAGGGTTTGCATATACAAGACCGATAACATCATACCCCCGGCGGCTAAGCTCTTCTGCTACATATCGACCTGTGAAACCATCAATTCCTGTCACTAAAATTTTTTTCATAAAGTACCCGAACCTATCGAATTTAATATAAAAAAATAGCGACCATTTAATTACTCAATAAGGTTAATTAAATGCCCGCTATCGCAATTTATTAGTATAACTAAAGATTAACTCATTCTTAGAATGAAAAACCTTGCTTGTTACGGCGTAAATCAGCTTTAACCATCATAGAACAAAGTTCTTCCAATGTGGTTTTCGGTTCCCAGCCAAGAATATCTTTAGCTTTTTGAGGGTTACCGATTAGCAGCTCAACTTCTGCCGGGCGATAGAATTTAGGGTTCACCTTAACAACTATTTTCCCCGTTGCTTTATCAGCAGCAGTTTCACTTTCCTCTGAACCACTCCACTCAAGCTCGATATCAGCGGCTTTGAATGCCATAGTAACAAAATCACGAACCGTTTCAGTTCGGTTTGTCGCTAATACGAAAGTATCTGCTTTTTCAACTTGAAGCATGCGCCACATACCTTCAACATAATCTTTTGCAAAACCCCAGTCTCGTTTCGCTTCCATATTGCCCAGCTCAAGAAGGTCTTGCTTACCTAGTTTTATTTTAGCAACTGTATCTGTAATTTTACGGGTTACAAACTCTTGACCACGAAGAGGTGATTCATGGTTAAATAAAATACCACTCGTTGCAAAAATATCGTAAGACTCACGGTAGTTAATTACCATCCAGTGTGCATAAAGTTTTGCTACACCGTAAGGGCTGCGTGGATAAAATGGCGTAGATTCTTTTTGCGGAATCTCTTGAACTTCGCCAAACATTTCTGAAGTAGAGGCTTGATAAAAACGAATTTTAGGATTAACAATACGAATCGCTTCAAGCAGATTAACTGGTCCTAAACCTGTAATTTCAGCTGTTGTGATAGGTTGATCAAAAGAAACACCTACAAAACTTTGTGCGGCTAAGTTATAAACTTCATCTGGCTTGGCTGTTTCAAGTAAACGGATACTAGAGCTTAAATCAGTCAAATCATATTCAATTAACTCAAGATTAGCATTATCTTTAATACCCAGCTCTTCAATCCGCCAAAAGTTAACAGAACTAGTACGGCGATACGTACCATATACTTTGTAACCTTTATCAAGAAGTAACTCCGCTAGATATGCGGCATCCTGACCTGTAATTCCTGTTATTACTGCTGTTTTCATTGTTTTATTCATCCTGTATATATTATACCTTTCATCAAAGCCCGATTGTTTATGGGAAACTCTAAAATGTCAAACCTGAACGGCTTAAAGTAAGTAAATGAGGCATAGTTTTATCCCAAATTATGTAGACCGTTAAATAAAGCAGCTATTTTACCTCAATAATCTTTAAAGAAACAAATCCAAAGCCTAATTGACGATGATCATTTCCGAGCCCTAATTCAAATGGTGAAACTGGGGTTGGTATATATATTTCGATATCATTTAATTTAACGTTATCCTGAACAAAATTAATATGATAAATATTTGTACCTGCAATAATTTTTACCTCATGTATCAAATTACCCACTTTAATTTTTAAAAGTTCACCTATATTAGGCCCGAAGCCTACTCCCTTTAAAACAAGCTGAAACTTATTCGGCAAAACGTCAATAAAAGAAAGGTGAACAAAATCTCCATCCTGACTATCTGACCAACGCCCCCAATCTTCCCGTTGAGAAAGTCCAGAGATATCTCTTAAAAATGATGGTAGCCCCGGGTTAGAAAATTCGAAACCACTCAGAAGGTTTGCTTCATATCTATAACCGATATAACCTAACGATTCAATTATTTCCTTTGTAGTTAAGTCTGTTAGCGTATCAACTGATGAATCTGAAAGCTTAAAAAAATATGCCATATTATCTTTGCGTACAAGCCTAGGCTCACCCAATAACTCCGTAATCTCTGAGATAATTTTTCTACCTCCATCCTTAAACCCTCGGCTGTCAATATATATGCCAGCAAACCCTAATTTCCTTATAACATCTATCTGGTATGAGAGTTTTGCTTCCGAAAGGGCTCTGTAAAATAAGTCACCTTCCCGACCTTTCATTCCCGCATAACTCCAGTTTAATTGCTGTGAATGCAAAAAACCAGTGGCTAAGTCGTAGGTATGTAAACCATAAGGTGGAGCTGCTTCAGGGAATTGTATATAGGGAAGCTGATAAATTGAGGACTTGGCAGGTAAAATGGCTTCAATATTTTTGACAAAACTATTATCATATTCAAACCTTTGCTGCTGAAGTTCGATAGCTTTTATATTAGCTGAAGTAGTCTGGTCTAAGATGGCCAGCACTGTTAATAACGATATCGCTCCGCCCCCACAGACAGTGTATAAACGAGACTTAAAAAACCATCTACTTTTATCAAAATAAAATTGTAGTACTATAAATAAGGCTAGAATAGTAGTAAATGAGATAAAAATACTAATTCGGTTCCATCCTCGAATAGATGCAGAGATAACCCACGCAAATAAACTCCCTGCTCCACCTATGGTTCCAAACAAATAAAACAAAAGCGTTAAACTAATTAACAAGCTAAGTCGTACATCGATAGGACGCCCCGCAAGCACAATTACTAAACTAAACCCAATAACCAATAACCCTAAGGAACCAAGGATACCCAAACTTGATGTCATATTTTCATTAACTAGCGGGGTACTGCTACTATAGGATTCGTTTACTCTTGCAAAAAGATCAATACGATGCCCAGGTCTTGGTAAAATTAATTGCATAAACTTAAATCCATATACCTCAGACTCATATTTTGCTCGTTCTGCAACTTCTGGATTACTTCCATATTGACTTTGGTGATATATATTAGGAATCAAATTAACCATAACAGTAGTTATCACAACAAAAATAATTAACCCATATTCTACAAATTTCACTTTATAACTATGCTTAAATACAGACAATATGAAAGATACAAATAATGCAATGACACCAAACAATGTATAATAAACACCGAATGATGAAATAAACATGAGCATTAGAATAGTAACTATCTTTCCAAAAACACTTGAAGGCATCAAGCTTTCATTTGAATAGATCCTGTATGATATATATATAAATATCGGCACACAGAAATACCAAATATAAAATAAGTGATCTATCCGAAGCATATGAAAGGCGGAAAAAGTAAAAATAACGGAAATTGAAAAAGCGAGAATACATCGTAAGGAAAACAACCTTGAAACTATATATGATGAAAGAAAAACGGCTGGAAAGCTCATTAAAATATATAGGTTAAATACAGCTGGGTATTCAGAAAAAAACAAACTAATAAATTTTATTACCAAATAGTTTCCCGCATCAACTCCGGGATAATCGTAAAAATCCGAACCAAATGGGAAACCACTTCGCTCGTTAGAAAATATCCATCCCTCCATGATACGCTTAATTTGCCACGAGTAACCTAACCCATCACCAGCATATATATAAGGTATCGACAAATTAAATGGCAAGAAATCACGAATTCCTTGAAAAAGGGTACAAGCTACTAGTGTTACAAAAATACAACCAAGTAATAGAACGACATACTCTTTTAATATAATATCCTTTAATGTTGGTGGGGTGAAATCTGTTCTCATTTCAATTTCCATAAATTTATACCTACTGACTATAACTCTTTGTCAGAATGATCTTAGTGACAAAATAAGTGAAAGGTAGCATTACTGCAGTTATTAAAAGAGGGGCAATTTGCTCACTTACATTAAAAAACTGAATCAATAACTCGAGTAAAAAAGCTGAACTAGCATACTGGAAAAGGTAAACAAGTGGATAAATAACTAATTTTTTAAAAGACAGTTCTACATTAAACACAAACTTTGAATTTAATATAAAAGATAGAATTATTCCAAATATATATGAGAGCATAAAAGCCAATTGATACGATAAAATAATATTGAGTAACAAATAAACTAAGTAACTCCCCCCGGTATTAGTGAGCCCCATAACAATATACATGACCCAATGTTTTTTTAGCTTTATATTCATATTTATTACAATTTTACCGTACACTTAGCGATTTGTCTTCTTACTTATAATTATAGATAAGGGGCGCCCTTTACTATTCTCATAAGCTCTCCAAGCATAAGTTCCCACCAAACCTAAGCCAAACAGATTTAATGTGCCAAATGATAAAATTACAATTATTGTAGTGGCATAACCAGATACCTCAATAAGTCCCATTAATCGTGCAGTCAGAACTACAATCGCAAAAACGAAGGCCAGAACACTTCCAATCGCTCCTATATTTGTTAGCATCCTGATAGGGAAATCGGTAAATGCAAAAATACTATCCATCATATAGTCCACCTTTTTCCTAAATGTCCATGAAGATGCCCCCTCTAGTCGCTCAAGTCTTTCATAAGAGACTAGTTTTCTCCTAAATCCAAGCCAAAAGATCAATGCAATTAAAGATGATCTTGATTCATCAAGTCTTAACAGTTCTTTTCGGAAAATATTATTGCAACCGAAGATGTCAACTCCACCACTGGGCATATCCTTTACAACTAAACGTCGATATATCCCCCAAAATATACCTGATGAAATTTTAGATGATAAAGTGTCAGCTCTTGAAGAGCGAGTACCAATAACAACATCATGGCCATCATCTTTTAAGATATTAAAAAACTCAAGTAGCAATTCCGGTGGTTCCTGTAAATCAGCGGCCATTACACCAAAGTAACTGCCTTTGGCTACTGACAAGCCCGTACGAATGGCCGAAAATGAGCCAAAATTTCTAGAATGAGCAATTAACTGAGCCGAAAAATCCAAACTTTCTAAACGCTGAAGAATCATTTCATACGATTTATCCGGGCTACCATCGACTACAAATACAGCTTCCATATTGCCATGAAGTTTAGAATTCATATCAGTTAACACATCTAATAATCTCGATATAGATTCTTCATTTTTATAAACAGGTATAATTACTGAGTATTTCATAGCGACCACTTATTAATTTCATTTACAATATACCCTACTTCATTCATCGTCATAACAGGACTAATTGGTAATGACAATACTTCCATATGTAGCTTTTCACTCACGTCAAATACATCATTACCCCACTCCTTATAAGCACCTTGCTTATGCGGAGGAATAGGATAATGAATTAATGACTGCACCCCATTCGCAGTTAGATAATCAGCTAACTTTTCACGCTGGGTCGTTTTAATCACAAACAGATGCCAGACATGGGCATTTACGTCTTCAACAACGGGCAACTCAATCAGCGGGTTATTAATCCCCTTTAAATACGCCAGGGCTACAGCCTGACGTGCGCTTGTCTCTTTATCTAAATAACGTAACTTAACGCGTAACATTGCTGCTTGTATTTCATCTAATCGGCTGTTCATACCTTTATATTGGTTTTTGTACTTTTCATGGGAGCCATAGTTACGCAAAGCAGTGATCGTTTTTGCCAACTCGCTATCATTAGTTGTGACCGCACCGCCATCGCCTAAAGCGCCTAAATTTTTACCTGGATAAAAACTAAAACCAGCGGCATCACCCAAACAACCAACTTTTCGACTATGGCCTTCTTTCTCAGTATACAAAGCACCATGCGCTTGAGCGCAATCTTCAATAACTTTCAAATTATGCTTTTTAGCAATGGTATTGATTTCATCCATCGCAGTTACTTGGCCATACAGGTGCACGGTTAAAATCGCTTTGGTCTTTTTAGTGACAGCCTGTTCGATTAACTTTGGAGCTAAGTTGAAGGTGTTAATATCAGGCTCAACTAATACCGGCGTTAAGCCATTTTCAGAAATAGCTAAAATAGAGGCAATATAGGTATTCGAGGGAACAATCACTTCATCCCCTTTTTGTATCACACCAAGTTCAATATAGGCTCGCAGAATCAGTACTAATGCATCCAAGCCGTTAGCGACCCCTAGGCAATATTTTGTTTCACAATAAGTGGCGAATTCTTTTTCAAATTCAACAACTTCATTGCCTAATACATACCAACCAGAATCAATGACTCTTGCACATGCTTCTTTTAATTCAGTTTGATATTGCGCATTAATTTTTTTTAAATCTAAGAATGGAATCATAAGTTACTCAATAAAATGTTTTTTTTCATTGTAAAAATTTATATAGTTTTTTTTATTTAAATTAAAAAAGTATTCAATTTCATTTTCTTCAATAATTTGAGCGCCCATTTTTTTGTGGAATGTTATAACACCTTTATTTTCTTTTCTTACTTCAAAATGACACTTAGAAAATTGAAGTGTTCTGAATGCTAACTCATAAACTAACATCGCACTTTCAACAGCAGATAATCTTGTTTTATTTTCATTAAGTATCCAACTACCCCATGAAAAGGATCCCTTTACACTTGCAAAGTCATATAACCTTACGGTCCCGATTGGGGTTTTATCTGCAATTTTTTCAATAATAAAATAATATTCAATGCCTGATTTTTCTTTTTCTTTATATTTTTTTATCCATTCTTTTTGATCTTTAACACTTCCGGTTACTTTTGATAAATATTTATTATATTTCCCATCAACTCTTAAAGAATTGATAAATTCAGCATCACTTATTTCAACGAGTCTAAATTTTATTGTTTTACCTATTTGTTCAAGCTTCATTATTCACACTCTCCATAAATTCATTGTAATTTCTAATGTAGTCATCTGGATCATAGTGATCTGAAGCAAAAACCATTAAAACCGCATCAGCAGAATATCTATATTGAACCCCCCACACCATAGGCGGTAAATATATCCCTTTATTCGGCTCGTCTAATATGAACTCTTGTCTTTGTTTACCATCATCCGCCATCACATGGCAACTTCCCTTAATACAGACTAAAAATTGATGGCACTCTTTATGTGCGTGCTCTCCACGAACGTCTTTGCTCGGCACATCAAACACTGCAAAATATCTTTTAGGTGAGAAAGGAATTTCTTTATTAAATTCCCCTACAGTTAGGTTGCCGCGTAAATCATGAATAAGTGGGAATTCATGCAGTGTCACGCCTTTAACTTTGATAAGTTCTGGCTCGGTTTTAACAGATAACGCAGATGTTTTCTTATTATTCTCCGTTGAGACATAGCCAACAATATGAGCAGGATTACCAACTACGATAGCATTATCTGGCACACTTCTTGTAACAACTGCTCCTGCACCAACTATTGCTTTTGAACCAATCGTAATTTCAGGTAAAACTGTTGCACCGGCACCGATAGATGCCCCTGATTTTACAAATGTTTTAGGAGAAGAATCAGAGTATGATTTTGAACGTGGATATTTATCATTTGTAAATGTTACATTCGGCCCAATAAAAACATCATTTTCTAAAACAATACCATCCCATAACTGTACGCTTGATTTAACGGTAACGTTATCGCCAATGAAGACCTTGTTTTCAATAAAACAATGAGAAGAAATATTACAGTTTTTACCTATAATCGCTTCAGGTAAAATCACTACAAACTGCCAAACATTTGTATTTTCACCAATATTCTCACTTTGGATATCTGCTGTTGTATGTTTCATCATATCTCTAATTTAATTTAACTAAATCTAATAAATACTGCCATAACAATTTTTAATCAATGGTTTGGCAATCGCTTTATTTGTTCCATGGACAACCAGCCCTGACAGAAGCCTATCTCTTCAGGCAGGCAATCTTAAAGCCTTGTTGTTTCTCGATAGTTTTCACATATTATCCAGCATCCATCAAGCTATCGTAAGTGCCTGTATCTACCCAAGTGAAATCACGATCCAATAATTCGATATTTAAATCACCACATTTTAAGTTTTCGTTATTACCGCTGGTAATTTCTAACTCACCGCATTCTGACGGTTTAATATTTTCCACTATTTCAATCACATCGTTATCGTAAAAAATATAATGCTGTGACAGCAAAGTCAGATTTTGCTATTTCGGGTTGCTCTTCGAGAGAAATAGCTTTGTAAGTTTCACCACCCTCTAGCACTAAACGAACATTATCGTCGCCAATAAACTCTCCGCCATAATGAATGCCTGCGCCAAGCCAACAAGGCTTGGTTGAACTTTATATGATATTTCGATACCAAATTGACTCCATAACCTAGCAAACGATTAAACCTTCATTTTTAGGTTGTTTATTATATTCATCCCCACTCTATTCTCTTCGGTTTAATTTACTTATCACTATCAAAATAAAAGGCATTATCACCCGCACTTCTTTAAAAAAGCCAATATCTCGAACAAAAAGCGACAGTCCTAAATTAGCTTCAATTAAAGCTAATTTAGGTTGTGTGGAAATTAACAACTGAATTAGTTAATATTTAGACATCTCAGTAGTTGTTCTGAACTTTCTTCCCAAGTCAGCCATGGCATGTTATCTGATTTTGGATGTTCATCTTTCTCATATAATTCCAACCAATTTCTTATCGTAGTGGCTATAACATCTACCCTGTTATCATTATCAAAATAATACGCATAGTCGCCGGCGACCTCACGGAACACAGGAATATCTCGAGCAATAACGGGGATATTCTGTTGCGCAGCTTCAATCAATGGCAAACCAAATCCCTCACCATATGATGCGGCTATCAATGCACAACAGTTATGATAGAGATACTGTAGTGTATCGTCAGAGCAATTACTCAACCACCTGACATTTGATGTATTTGCATTATGTGATTTAAGCTTTTTAACTAAGCACTCTGTATTCCACCCCTCTTTACCAACTATTAGTAACGTATAATCTTTACGTGATGCGAATAAAGTTTCAAATGCGTTGACAACTTGCTCATGACCTTTTCTTGGCTCAATTGTACCAACCATTAAAAAGGTCTTAGATAAATCTAGCCCTTCCAATTCTGTCGCGACACTCTCAGTTACAACATTTTTTGGTGTTGTAAAATCAGCTCCTAAATGAAAATGCTCAATTGTATAAGGAAGTAAACGTTCGACTGCTGAAGAAGATATGAATTCTTCTAGATCATTCGCAACTGACTCAGATATACAAAGCAGCTTATCTGCTCTTTCAATTATCATACTCCCCCATAAAGGGAAAGCATCTTTTATTCCTGAGTGAAAAAATTCCGGCATTCTTATTGGCAATATGTCATAAACAACAATACAAATGAAGACACCAAATTCACGCCACTTTTTATATATTTCACCGGTAACAGAAGCGGCGTGAGCGACAAGGTCTAACCCTATAAAAACATCACCAGAAGTCGGCAATACATAGCCTTTATCTCTATTTTGATTATTAGCATATTTACTTTCATAATCAAACGCATAGTAATAATGACCATCAGATGCAAGGTACACTAATCTAATTTGATGCGACAAGCTTAAATCAAACCATTTCTCTATTATAGACTTGACTACTCTTTGAATCCCAGTCTTAGCATCACTTTCTGCTAATGCAGTTATATCTATAAGTAGTTCTGGCCTCTCCTTAGGCATTGATAGATCGATACAGTTTGCAATTTTTTTTAGTTCACTCTTTGATAACTTTGATATTTTATCGGAAATGCTATCAATGCATTGCTTATATTTACTTTCTTTAGAAACTTCTAGTTTTTCTGAAACTGTAAAAGATTCCATCCTCTCAAGTACTTTCTTAGCTGTTGTAGTCCAAGAGAACATCTTAACTCTTTGTTTAGAATTATTAAGCAACAACTCATAATACTCGTTATCTACAAGTGCTTTTTCGATAAGAGCCGCCATTTCAACTGGGTCTAGAGGATTAAACATAGCATCCTCCAGTCCAATAACTTCAGGGATACTTGTAGTGTTTGATCCTACAACAGCAGCCCCACAGACCATAGCCTCTAAACACGGTAAACCGAAACCTTCATGTAGAGAAGGGAAAACAAACAAACTACATCGCTTGTATAGTACTATTAGCTCTTTATTTGACACGTGCCCAGTAAGAATCAGCTCACCTTGATGAAGCCCAGCCTTAGCTGCTTCAGCTTCAATAATTAGCCTTCGCTCTTCATCGATGTGAGAAACAATAACTAGTTTTAATGTGTCCCTGATTTCCTTATCAACGAGTGAATATGCTTTAAACAAACCCGTGATATTCTTCCTTGTATCAAGATTCGCTGTATATAATACATACTTGCCGATAATATTTAAATTATCTAAAATATTATTGGATTCAGTTTCTGTAATATCAATATTTAAGAAAGCATTAGAAACTGAAGATGATATATTAAACACCTTTTTCTCATCAATATTTAAATACTCTAGGCATTCCTTTTTTGCACTCTCTGAAATAGAAAAGAAAAGATCTGCTCGTTTAAATTGTTCAATTTTCCTATAATACCAAGCTTTCAGTAAAGGAGACTCAAGGTAGTCACTTTCATTGATCAGCGGAATAAGGTCATATAGAGTCACGGCCGTTGGAATACTCCCCCTCTCTGGAATATTCGTGACTGAGTTATTATCCAGCCCCTCAAAAAAACTACTAATATGAACAAAGTCAGGGTCAATAAGTTTAATATGGAACTCTCTAATTATTTCAGCACATTGTGTAAGTTCAATATTATTTTCAATACCAGACACACCAGTAACACCACCAAATATGTGAATATTTCTCCTCCCGACAAGAGGTTCAAACTGAGCACGTAAAGATAAGATCGTTTCACTTAAACTGGAGTTTAGTAATATATGAAAATCGTGCTTACCACTACCAATTGTAATCATTTCTAGGGCTAAATCTAATGAATACCTACCTATACCTCTCATGTGACTAGGACTTTGACATGACTGCAGATCTATTAAAATTTTCATGATTATTTCTCCCCCTTTATGTCGTTTAGTATTCTCTTCCCTCTCTCGGTTAAAAAGGTAGCATTACATATTTCATGTTTACTGGAATTATCCAAATGAAATTTTCTAGTAAACAGCTCCAGCCTAGAGCTTCTTTTTATAAGACTCCAGATGACAGCTTTTAGTTTTGGCCGCGTACTTACAAACCTGATTGCCCCTGAAATAAAAAAACGAATAACTTTTACTAGAAAAGACTTAAATCTAGCTCTAAAACCGAGAGCTCCTATCAACCGTACTTGCAGTCCAAACCACCGTAATGGCTTTGTGAAGCGCCAAGAACGAGACTGTAAAATATGACTCATTTCTACTTCTGCAGCATTTGCCTTTGCTTCTGTAGCATTTGCCTTTGCTTCTGCCACATTTGCCTTTGCTTCTGCCGCATTTGCCTTTGCTTCTGCCACATTTGCCTTTGCTTCTGCCACATTTGCCTTTGCTTCTGCCACATTTGCCTTTGCTTCTGTCTCAGCAGTTTTAGCTTCTACATTTAATAAACGACGTTCAAATTTAGCAGCGAGTGATACTAAAGATATCCCAAAATCCTGGCTGAAAACATTATCGAAATGCTTTAAAATATCACTATCTGCTTCTTTTTGTGCAACAACAGCATAATCTGGACTAGTACCTCCTAATACATCCATTAAACTTGCACAGTTTTGATTCACCAACTCTTTTGGTTCATTTAACTTCACAACCTTAGTCCGTATAAAACCATGAAATTCAGATATAAAAGACAATAACTCAGAAGGTATTGATTTAATATGAGTAGGATCTAGATAGAATTTTTCTGTCGCAACTTTAATATTTTCTGGATTTGGCGTTTCTAATATTAGAATTCCACCTGGCTTTAGGACTCGAAGCGACTCTTCAACTAGCACCTGAAGATCATCAAAACTTATATGCTCTACAACATGAAATGCACTAACTATTGCTATACTGTTATCATTCTGTTCTTTTAGGTATTGAATTCCATTGTCTTGTATGACGTCAAGGCCAAGCTCAAGGCAAGCATCAAGCATACCACTATCAAGATCTATACCTTGAGCAGAAATACCATTATCTTTAAGCAATTCAAGCCATTCACCTCTACCGCAACCAATATCTAAAGCAGAAGAATCAGGGTATAATTCTTTCAATTTCAGAATAAATGGCAAATATATTTTTATTCTATTTTTTATTAATGCTCTCGAGCCTCTAAATTTATCCTCGAATGCCCTATAAAAACTTTTATGAGACATGTTTTACCTCTATTTTTTGATCTAGCCAAACTGATCCGGCAAATACTTGTTTTGATGAATTCACTACATTGAAAACCAAGGTTAAATCACGCCATTCATAATTTTTCGTTAAGTGAGTATCTTGATCGGTCAATGCAGTCTGAATAGAATAACTTCCGGGCCCTAAATTTGCAGGAAAGGAGGCTATAAACTCATAGACATTTCCAGCTACTGGACTTTCAATCACTTGTTTTGTGTGCCATGTATTTGTGCCGTACATAACTTGCCCCAGTCGATCTTTTATACCGTAACCAAGAACCAATGATTCGATGTCTTGGTGGATTTTTACTTTTATACGTAATTCAAGCGCATCACCAACTCCAACAAATTCAACCATTTCACCTTTGGTATTATAAAGCCCAATTTCTTCGACGGTTGCTTCATTTGTGCCGGAAACGGTTTCCACTTTGCCATCTTCTTTAACTGTCTGCGTGACAGTACTGTTTTCTTTTTCTGCAATTAAAGCATTATAAAAGTCCATCACCTCTTCGGGGTTTCCATCTTTAATAACCGCCCCTTTCTCAAGCAAAATTGCTCTGTCACAGATAGCCTGAATAGAAGCACGATCATGTGAAACTAGAAGCAGCGTTGTGCCCTGTTCTTGAAACTCCCGTATACGGTTTAAGCTTTTGTGCTGGAAATAGGCATCACCAACAGAAAGTGCTTCATCTACGATCAGAATTTCGGGGCGGTAAGCAGTGACTACACCAAAAGCAACACGCATCTGCATACCACTGGAGTAGGTACGAACAGGCTGGTCAAAATACTCACCAATTTCAGCAAAAGCTTCAAGTTCATCAATAACAGCGTCAATCTGCGCTTGAGTAAAGCCCATTAATCCAGCTGAGTGATAAACATTTTGACGGCCAGTCAGGTCAGGATGAAAGCCCATGCCAAGTTCTAAAATAGCTGAGATACGGCCAGCGATATGAACACTACCTTGAGATGGTTTAAGGGTACCCGTAATAATTTTTAAAAGCGTACTTTTACCAGCACCATTTTGCCCGACAAGACCAACAGCCTCACCCGGAGAAAGAGATAAATTAATATGTTTTAAAATCTGATGTTCCTGAATAGGCTTAGATTTCAAACCAAACCAAGACAATATACGCTGAGATTCAGAGCGGTAGTCTTTGAAAGATTTACTTACATTTTTAACTTCTAAAACATTACTCATAAAACATCCGCCATCTCTTCGCTTGCTTTCTTAAAAATAACCATAGCCAAGCTCAAGCTTACGATGGCAAATACACTTGGGTACACAAGTAAACTAGCATCTGGTGCTTTATCGTATAGCAATACGTGTTGAAACCCCATCGTTACCCCTGTCATAGGGTTTAACATCAGTAGCCAATGGTGTTTTTCAGGTACAATTGAAGCCATATACACGATAGGCGTTAACCAGAACCAAAATTGTAAAGCAATGTTCATAACCTGCCCTATATCTCGCATAAACACGTTTAAAACCCCAAAAAACAAGCCTATTCCTGCAGCCAAACCTAAGGTAATTAAAACTAGCAATGGGATCCAATGAAGCATATGAAAAGGAAGGTGGCCTAAAAAACCAAAAACAACAAACATGGTAATGAACAGCAGCAAGAAATTAACTAACCCGCTTCCGATTATTATCAACGGAAGTGCAAGCTTAGGAAATGACATCTTTTTAAGTAAATTACCATTATCTATGAACACCGTTAGAGAGCGGCCTAATATTTCTGAGAACAACATCCACCCAACTATTCCTGAAAGGATGTAAACAGGATAAGCATATTGAGTTGCTACTTCCGGCAGTTTAGCCGTCATAATTTGAGAAAGAATCAGTGCATAAATAAGCACCAGCGCTAAAGGATGCAATACCATCCATAATCCACCAAGTTTACTTCGCGCAAAACGAGAGCGAAATTCAGTTTTAATTGATGAAAGTATAAAATATCGATACGCCCAAAGCGGGAGGAATACTCTTTTCATTTAAATAATACCTTTAAAATAGAAAATAATAACGAGAGGGGAAATTTAGCTTTGCAGCCTTTCATATAAAGCCGGGAAACCCCTATATACTTAACAGCAAAGCTTAGATCATTTATTGTGCACACAAAAGAGCTAGGAGCGCGGCTGTTTTATCTTCCATTAAAGCTACATCAGCACGAGACTCAACGTTCAAACGAACTACAGGCTCTGTATTCGATGAGCGCAAATTAAAGCGCCATTCACTAAATTCTAAAGTAATACCATCAGTTTCATCTATCACTAAAGCATCTTTTTCATAAAACGACCTGACTCGTTGAATAGCGGTTTGAGGATCATCCAGCTTATTATTAATTTCACCAGAAGATGGATATGCGGCGATACGAGCTTCAACCATTTCTGAAAGCTTTAATTCAGAAACAGACATAAGTTCAGAAACAAGCAGCCATGGAATCATACCTGAATCACAATAAGCAAAATCACGAAAATAATGATGCGCACTCATTTCTCCGCCATAAACCGCATCTTCTAAGCGCATTCGTTCTTTTATAAATGCATGACCGGTTTTGGACATAACAGGTTTTCCATCAGACTGCTCAACTATATCGATTGTATTCCATGATAAGCGTGGATCATGAATAATTTTAGCACCTGATTCTTTCTTTAAGAAAGCTTCCGCTAAAAGACCTACGATATAATAACCTTCTATGAAATCGCCTTTTTCATCAAATAAGAAACAACGATCGAAATCACCATCGAAAGCAATTCCCATATCAGCCTTATACTCTCGAACAGCAGATGCAGTATCTTCTCGACACTCTGGTAAAAGAGGGTTTGGAATACCATTAGGGAAGTTTCCATCGGGCTCATTGTGAACTTTTATCAACTCTAGAGGTATATTTAATGCCTTAAATTTTTCTTCAAGTACGTCAATTACATGACCTGCTGCACCATTGCCAGAGTTAATAACTAACTTTAAAGGTTTAATACTTTTTGGATTGATATATCCCATTAAGTGTTCTACATAATCACTTAAAATATCAACCTTTTTATATTCACCACGCACCAATGCAGGTTTAGCAAAATCATTTTTCTCAGCTGAAAGCTGGATTTCTCTTAACCCTGTATCGCCACTAATTGGTCTTGCATCTTCACGCACTAGTTTCATGCCGTTATAATCCATCGGATTATGACTAGCCGTTACTTCTACGCCACCATCAACTTGTAAGTGAAAAGTAGCAAAGTAAATTTCTTCAGTTCCACTTAAACCAATATCGAATACATTAATCCCTGCATCTCTTAAACCATTAGAAAGAGCCGTTTTTAACTCATCACTAGTTAAGCGAACATCACCGCCAACAACAACTGTTTTGTCTTTCTTATCATCTTTAACCAAGAATTCACCATAGGCACGTCCGATCCGATATGCAATACCATCATTTAATTCAGAGCCTAACTTACCTCGGATATCGTATGCTTTAAAACACGTTAATCTATTCATTTATTATCTCTTTCTATAATCTGACAATATCATCATTGTGAAGGTAGCTGCCCGACTGAACTTCGATCAGTTCAAGATCTACTTTACCTGGGTTTTCGATTTTATGAGCAACACCGATAGGAATATAAGTGGATTGATTTTCTGTCAGAAGAAAGACATCCTCACCTTTTGTCACTTTTGCAGTTCCTGAAACGACTACCCAATGTTCTGCACGATGATAATGCATTTGAACGGACTGCTCTTTTCCTGGCTTTACTGTGATCAAATTGACTTTATATCGGTCACCTTTATCAATGGCATCAGATATCCCCCAAGGACTATATACTTCTCGATGATCTTTAAATTCGGTTCTATTTTCTAATTTCAGGTGTTCAACGATTTTTTTGACTTCTTGAACTTTAGATTTATCTGCAACTAAAACCGCATCTTTTGTTTCAACAACAATTATATCTTTTAAGCCAACAGCAGCGACTAGCTTATTCGGAGCATGAATTAAACAGCCGGTTGTCCCTTTTAAAATAGCGTCTCCATGATATACATTTTGATTATTATCTTTCTCTGATACTTCCCATAATGCAGACCATGAACCTACGTCACTCCAGCCGGCGTCCATTGGCACAACAACTGCTTTCGTTGTTTTTTCCATGACTGCGTAATCAACAGAATCATCCGGACACTTTAAAAACTCATCTTTTGATACACGTATAAAATCAAGATCAGTTGTGCTTTTCTCTACTGCTTTAGCACAGGACTCATATATTTCTGGAGATAACCGCTTCAGTTCATTTAGAAAAACGCTTGCTTTAAACATAAAACAACCGCTGTTCCAATAATATTCTTCTGATTTAAGATATTCTTCAGCTGTTTCTAAATTTGGTTTTTCCACAAACCCTTTAACTCTATAGCCTTTATCACCAGTAATATCACCGCGGTGGATATAGCCGTATCCGGTTTCTGGAGCTGTTGGTACGATACCGAAAGTCACCAATTCGTTCGTAGAGGCGAGCTCTAATGCTTGAGTGATCGAACGTTGAAATGCAACTTTATCAGAAACCACATGGTCGGCGGCAAGTATTAATAAAATAGGATCTTCACCATGAGCAATCGCTTCAAAAGCAGCTAACGCTATAGCAGGAGCAGTATTTCGACCGGCAGGCTCTAATATAATTCTTGATTTATCACCATAATTTCGAATTTGTTCTGCAACAATAAAGCGGTGTTCTTCATTTGAGATAATAATAGGATCAGAGGCTTCTAATCCATGAATTCTGTCTAATGTTGCTTGTAACATTGTTAAATCGTTTTGATTATCCAATGCTAAAAACTGCTTTGGAAATTTCAAACGAGATAAAGGCCACAACCGAGACCCCGATCCTCCGGCCATAATCACAGGGATAAACATAATTAATCCTAATTAAAAACTGTGAATTTTACATCAGTTCTTAGTAGATTTCTAATGATAACGTTAAATTCGCCCCTTAGACTAACTTATCAGGTACTCCCCCGTCATTCCCAAATTGGTTTGTCGATAATCTCAGAGCCAATAGCACCATAATGCAACGAGCTCAGCAACATGCAACTATCGGCTTCAATATCTCATCGTACATCTAAACAAAAAATCAGTGTAAACATCGTAGTAAAGCATTTTTACTTGCTATCCAATATTTACTGGTATGCGTGACAAATAATACCTATTTTCCAATGAACCGACAATCTCTGATAATCTTTGCCAAAACCACTTACAAGCTCTATCCATGTATCATCAACAATGCCAATGAATTTAATAATGACGGGTGATTAGTAGGAATAACACCATATTTATCAATTCTGAGTACTCTCACCGTCCAATCTGGCAGTTTAATGTAATCAATGGGTGAATAAATTATACCATCTGGATTCGCTTGATGTCTGTCATTAACAAAACGAAAACGCTGGCCCCCAGTTCCAGAGGTGGTGAAGCACATGATAACTGTTTGCGCCAGTGTACGGTTGTACTTGACAAGAGTACTACTGGTTAACCTTCCAAACCAAATCACCGATACCATCGGTTGGGTTAAAACCAGTTGGTGTGGATAATAAAATTTTACGTATCTGCTCATGATCAAAATTGTGACAAGCTTTGTCTAACCTCTCTAAAATTTCTTTATATTCACAATAAGGCAAGAAGCTTTCATTAGCTGTCATTATTCGTTCGTGTTCTGTCCCCATTACACCATCGCCAATCAACAACTCTTCAAATAATTTTTCACCTGGTCGTAATCCTGTAAATTTGATATCAATATCGCCAAGTGGGTTTTCTTGGGATTTCACTTCTAAACCAGAAAGCTTAATCAGGTTGGTCGCTAAATCAACAATCTTTACTGGCTCGCCCATATCCAATACAAAAACATCCCCACCTTTACCCATTGCACCTGCTTGTATAACCAACCCAGCGGCTTCAGGAATCGTCATAAAATAACGAATTATATCTGGATGAGTAATAGTGACATGATCACCCTCTGCTATTTGACGTTTAAATAACGGAATGACAGAACCAGAAGATCCCAATACGTTACCAAATCGCACCATACAAAAGCGTGTTTTACTATTTTCAGCGGCTAACGACTGTAATGTCAACTCTGCCATTCTCTTGGTTGTCCCCATTACATTAGTTGGTCTAACCGCTTTGTCTGTTGAAATCAAAACAAAAGATTCAACTTCAGCCTCAATCGCAGCAAGTGCGGTATAATAAGTACCGAAAACATTATTTCGCACCCCTTCAACCACATTATATTCAACTAATGGAACATGTTTATAAGCAGCTGCATGATAAAGAGTGTGCACTTTAAAGCTTTTTAACACAGCTTTTAAACGAGTCAAGCGCTGAACAGAGCCTAACAGAGGAATAATTTTTACATCTAGACCTTGTGATGCAACAAGCTCCGATAACTCTTTATCTATTTGATATAAAGAGAACTCAGAAAGTTCGAATAATACCAAGGAACTAGGTGATTGATGTATTATTTGACGACAAAGCTCAGAACCAATAGAGCCGCCAGCTCCCGTTACCATCACTATTTTATTTTTGATATTAGCTTCAAGAAGCTCTGCTTTAGCTGGAACGCAATCTCGTCCTAATAAATCTTCAATAGGTACATCACGTAATTGATCGATGGGTGCCGAACCATTTAAAATTTCATCAAAACTTGGAATTGATTTCACTTCTACCGGTAAATCAACCAGAGAGTCAATAATCACTTTACGTTGTGAGCGAGTCGCACTGGGCATTGCTAACAGCACTTTAATTGCACGAGTTTTCGAAACTAAGCAACTTAAGTTTTTACTACTGAATACCGTAAGACCGTTAACAACACTTTTAAACAGTTTTTTCTCATCGTCAATAAATGCAACAGGATGAAACTCATTTCCTTGACGTAATAAATTGACCAATTGGCGGCCAGAATCACCTGCACCGTAAATAATCACCCGCGTTTTTTGTTTATTATTCTGTTGAGCAACAATCACTCGTACAAATAACCGCGCACCACCACAGAGTAAAATAAGGTAAGTCCCGTAAAGAATAGGGACTGAGCGAGGAATAAACACATCAAAATAATAACCAAAAACAATAACTAACAATGCAGATATAAAACAGCTGATAACAATAGTTAACAGCGCATGCACGCTTAAAAAACGTAAAATAGCCCGATACAACCCTACCTTAGAAAAGAATAAAAGGGTTGTAATTGAAAGAGTAAGCAGTACTTGCCAGTATTGGTCAGTTTTAAAAAAATTCAAATCACCTAAACGTGTAGAGAATGCACCGAAAAAAGCGACACAAATAAAAAGTGCGTCAATAAAAACACTGATAATACGCTTACAAATGCGTGGTGTGGATAAAACAGAATCAATAAAAAACATAGGGCCTTGCCTAAACGAAGTTAGAGGTTAAAGCCCTATAAATCACATGTAAGGCTAATAAAAAAACAACATATCATAAAAGACAATTAAATGATGTAAATTATTTAACACGATCCCCGGAACCACTTCCTGTTGCCGTCATAATAATATATTTAAAATAATCTTTAACGGTTAATGCCTTAATCATTTCTTGATCTGTTTCAGCAAGTAACTTAGGTGTCGACATATCAATAGTATTAACTTGTGCAAGGCCTGTAATACCTGGCAGTACATCATAGACTCCACGACTATCTCGTTCAGCAATTAACTCTTCCTGGTTAAATAAGTTTGGACGAGGTCCGACAAAACTCATTTCCCCTTTTAATACATTGATTAACTGTGGAAGTTCATCAATTTTAGATTTACGTAAAAATGAACCTAACCTAGTGATCGATGCTGTACTCGCAAGATGACTCGCTACAGATTTTGTGTCGACCGACATAGTACGGAATTTAATAAGCTTGAAAGGACGCTTATTTTTCCCCACTCGCTTCTGAATGAAAATAGGAGATTTAGTATCAAAATAACCAATAATGGTCACAACCATAAGAATTGGAAATGTAATCATAAGACCACAAAAAGCCATGATAAAATCTAGAGTTCTAATTAAAAAAAAATTCATAGTATCAATTACTTTCTATTGTTTTTAATAAATGCAACTGCTGTTTTTTTCATACATTCAGCAATGCTATAAGGTGGTTGCCAGTTTAACAGCTTTTTTGTCTTTGATATATCGACTTGCAAAGAACCACATAAACGCTGTGATATTGCAGGCTTACCAATTAATTTAGCAAAAAAAGTAAACCATGAACTTGGTATTGTTAATAATCGACTAGGAACATCTAACGCTATAGCCATATGTTCTAACAAACCAGTAGTAGAAACATCATTATCATCAGACACTAAAAAGGTCTGATTTGCTGCTTTAGGGTGCTCGATACAAGTTACAATTAAATCAACAAGATTATCAACTGATACCAAACTACGTATATTATTTTTAATACCACCTAATGGTAAAGGAACACCTTTATTCACCCAATGCATCATAGAAGCGAAATTGGCTTTTACACCTGCCCCATAAACCAAAGGCGGGCGAATTATAACTACTTCCATTCCAGTATTATCTGCAATCTTACGTAAACCGATTTCAGCTTCATATTTGCTCAGCCCATATGGTTCTGTTGGCACAAAGCTACAATCAGGCTTAAATGGCCGACCAAGCTCTGTAGATTCACCGTTTACTTTAACAGAACTAATAAATATAAAACGTTTAACACCAGCATCAGCGGCTTGCTGTGCAAGGTTAAGTGTACCGTAGGTATTTACTGCTCGGAATTCATCTAATGGATTAGTAGAAGCATCATTCATGATATGAACACGAGCAGCGCAGTGGATAACAATATCGGCGTTAATTACAATCCTTTCCCAGTCCTGATTTTTACAGATATTATCAATAGAATATTGAGAAACTTGCCCATTTAACCTTTCATTTAAGCTTCGAACAGCAGCTCGTATATTATATTGTTTGCTGAGCAAATTTGGCAGAAGAGCCTGCCCAACAAAACCACTAATGCCGGTTAAAACAATTTCCATCCCCCCTCCCTAGATAAAGATCATAACTTTAAATTGCTTATAATTGTATTTGCCGCTGACTCTACTGAAAAGTGAGTCGCAAGTAAGCGGTTAGCATTATTGCCAATCTGCTTTCTGCGCTTTTCATCGACAGCTAAAATTTTTGCG
Organism: Psychromonas aquimarina ATCC BAA-1526; assembly: GCF_000428725.1. GTDB lineage: Bacteria > Pseudomonadota > Gammaproteobacteria > Enterobacterales > Psychromonadaceae > Psychromonas > Psychromonas aquimarina. Next base: position 154,464 of record NZ_AUAM01000008.1, on the reverse strand, counting down.
GCTTCAAAAAACTCAGCGTCTTGACCATTTACCAAAATAAAGCCGGCATCCGCATCAGTAATAAATTCACTTAAATCATTCCCTTCATTAATACTGCCTAAAATAGGCAATGATTCAACCATATAACCAAGCAATTTACCTGGAAAATTATGGGTTTTGTGTGATGCAGCTAAAGAGAAAAGTCCCACATCAACTTGCGTTAATATTTGCTTATACCTCTCTTGGGAAACAGATGCCAATAAGGTGGTATTTGATAAACGTTGAGATTCGATGGTTTCTTTTACTAAATCAACTTCATCTCCTTGCCCGAGAAAAAGGAAATGCGCATTAGTAATTTCTTTCATGGAACGTGCTAAGCGTAATAAATTTCCCATGTCTTGCGCATGACCAATATTTCCACCGTAAAAGAAAATAACCTTACCTTGCAAGCCATAGGTTTCTCTTAAATCGGCATTCCCATCCCGTTGCAAAGAAGCAGTAGTGTCAGCCCAATTATATAATACGTGTGTATTAAATTTATCTTGGTGCTTATCTGTAAACAAAGTTAAATTTTTAGGTGACATTAAGCCGATAGAATCTGATGCGCAATAATTAACATTTTCAAAATAGCAAAAATATTTTTCAATAAGAGAGCCTTTTTTTATTAAGCCCTCATCAACAGCCCATTGCGGAAACATATCACGTAAAATCAAGTAAGATTTACATCTGTTTTTAGCCTTTATTTTATTTACTAAAGGACCAAAAAAAATAGACGGTGAATAATAGATAACTCCGTCAAATGGTTCTTTTTCAACTATATGAGGTATAGCAAGCCAAGCATTGAATGATAACAATGTTTCATTGATCGCTCGTTTAAACTTGCCCTCCCCCCTTAATTTTCCACTTTTGAACTTCCAATAAGTATTACCATCAAGACTGGAAATGTCTAATCGTTTTTCTTGCTTTGGCTTACCAGGCGCAATAATAACAACAGTATGCCCCTGTTTTTTTAATTCAGAAGCAAGTTCATGCAACATTTTTGCATGAACTAAGGTGCTATTGGGCAGGCTATCATCACCAATAATAGCTAAATGCATTTAAGACTTCTTCCATACAACACGATTAACATAATCAGTATAAGAATGAATAATTCTCACAACCTTGTCTGATACATTTGGCATAGAATAATCAGCAACTTGACGTAATGAGCGCTCTGTTCCTCGGCTTTGAGTCTCTAAAATTTGTAATGTTTGCACTACTCTTTCAGGCTCAAGTCCAACCATCATAACAGCAGCTTCTTCCATTCCCTCTGGTCGCTCATGTGCTTCACGAAGATTAAGGGCGGGGAAGTTAAGAATTGATGATTCCTCATTGATTGTTCCACTATCAGAAAGAACAGCGCGAGCTTCTTTTTGTAGTTTCACGTAATCTTTAAAACCAAGTGGTTTTAATAATTGAACTAATGGATGGAATTTGATTTGCTTAGCATCAATTCGTTTTTGCGTTCTAGGATGCGTCGATACAATTACAGGTTCATTATAAATTTCTGCAACTGTATTTAATGTTAATGCCAACTTATCTAAGTTAACATCTGAATCAATATTTTCTTCTCTATGCGCACTTACAATAAAATATTTTCCTGATATTAAGTCTAATCTTGAAAGTACATCAGAAGCATCAATTTCATCACTATAATGTGTCAAAACTTCACACATAGGACTGCCAGTTTTAATTGTTCTGTCTGCAGGCAAGCCCTCTGCGAGTAAGTATTCACGAGCTATATCGCTGTATGTAAGATTAACATCAGCGGTATGATCAACAATTCTACGATTAATTTCTTCCGGCACACGCATATCAAAGCAACGATTACCAGCTTCCATATGGAAAATAGGAATTTTACGACGTTTTGCAGGGATTGCAGATAAACAGCTATTAGTATCACCTAAAACTAAAAGTGCTTCTGGCTTTATTTTTTCAAGTACTTCATCAACCGAAATAATAATTTGACCAATTGTTTCTGATGCATTTTTACCTGCAGCATTTAAGAAATAATCAGGCTTACGTACACCGAGATCATCAAAAAAGATTTGATTTAATTCATAGTCATAATTTTGACCAGTGTGAACAAGAATATGCTCACAATGCTCATCTAACTTAGAAAGAACCCGTGATAAACGAATAATTTCAGGGCGCGTGCCTACAACACTTACAACTTTTAATTTTTTCATTACTTAAACCTTAAAATTAATCGTATCTGGATTTTCACGATCAAATATTTCATTAGCCCATAACATTACAATTAGCTCATCTTCACCGATATTTGTTATATCATGTGACCAACCAGGAGCTGTTTCAACTATTTGTGACTCTTCTCCATCAACAAGCAACTCATAAGACTCGCCAGTGATAATATGTTTAAACTTAAATGATGCCTTGCCTTTAATAACTAAAAATTTTTCAGTTTTAGTATGGTGATAATGTCCACCTCTGGTAATACCAGGATGAGCAGTAAAGAAAGAGAATTGACCAGAGTCTTTTGTTTTAAGCATCTCAACAAAGGTGCCGCGTTCATCACCGTGCCGAGTTACCGAATAAGAAAACTGTGACGGTTCAAAATAACTAAGATATGTTGAATATAAAGCACGAATAAAATCAGTTCCTACTTTTTCAGTAACAATAGAATCGCGACTGCCTTTAAACTTAGTCAATAAGTCTACTACTTCTCCAACTGTTGTTCTATAAATAGGGGATATTTCACAATATTGGCTATTCACAATTGAGCCTTCTAATAGGCGAACAAAGTTTTTACAAACATCATCAATATACACAAGGTTTAATTGCGCATCAGCATTATGAATAGTAATTGGTAAATCATTAATTGTGTTATAACAAAAAGTAGCAACAGCAGAGTTGTAGTTAGGACGACACCATTTGCCAAACACATTTGGAAGACGGTAAATATAAACTTCTGTTCCAGTTTTTTCTCGATAATCTTTTAGAACTTCCTCCGCTCCAGCTTTACTAGCACCATAAGCGTTATCTAGACTAGCCTGAATAGAAGACGTTAAAACAATAGGAGTTTTTTTACCACAAGATACTAGCTGATCAACAATCAGAACAGTTAAATCTGTATTACCTTTTTTAAATTCATCTTCACTTTCAGGGCGATTAATCCCTGCTAAATGATAAATAAAATCAGCCTGTTCAACTTTATTTAAAATATCTTCTTTTGAATCATCAAGGGTGATGGTTGATAATGACTCATAACCAGCTTCTTTTAAGAATACACATAAATTTCGACCGATAAAACCATCTGCACCTGTAACTAAAATTTTCATTTATACACCTTCTGGAACAATTAAATTTCCAGATTCAATGTCTCGCATAAAATCAAGTTTTCTTAATAAATCCTTCATTCCATCAACATCTAAACGCTGAGTATTGTGAGAATTATAATCCTCTACTTTAGAAAGATCTTTATCACCCTCTTCCATATATTGAGAATAATTCAAATCTCTATTATCAGCAGGAACTCGGTAATAATCACCTTGATCTTGTGCTACAAACATTTCTTCGCGACTACATAATGCTTCAAATAACTTTTCACCGTGACGTGTGCCAATTACATTTACTTGATGATTAGGCTTATCCATTAAACTAAAAATTGCTTTTGTTAACACATCAATGGTTGCACCAGGTGCTTTTTGAACAAAAATATCGCCATTGCTACCATGTTTAAATGCATGCAAAACTAAATCAACAGCATCATCTAAAGTCATCATAAAACGAGTCATACTAGGATCTGTTACTGTAATAGGAGAACCTTCTATTATTTGACGAACAAATAAAGGAATAACACTACCACGAGATGCCATTACATTACCGTAACGAGTAGTACAAATAGTCATATTTTCTGGAACATTCCGTGATTTAGCAACAATTACTTTTTCCATCATAGCTTTTGATATACCCATTGCGTTAATAGGGTAAACCGCTTTATCTGTACTTAAGCAAACTACATTTTTAACACCATAATTAATTGCAGCTTCTAATACATTTTCAGTACCGAGCACATTTGTTTTAACGGCTTCTAGCGGGTAAAACTCACAAGATGGAACTTGCTTAAGGGCAGCCGCATGGAAGACAAAATCGACACCCCGCATTGCATTTGAAATACTTTGATAATCACGCACATCACCGATATAAAACTTCAATTTATCTGAATTAAATTTTTTTCGCATATCATCTTGTTTTTTCTCATCACGAGAAAAAATACGAATTTCTTTAATTTCCGTTTCCAAAAAACGATTTAAGACGGCATTACCAAATGAACCTGTACCACCTGTGATTAATAAAATTTTATTTTTGAACATAAATAAGCTTCCTTTTAAATGACACGAACGTCATTATCAATGCTTTCAATCTGAATTGAATTTTTTTCATTATTCCTAGATTTTTTTTAGGAGTGAGATTAGCCGAATGTTGTCTATAATATATTAAACTTTGATTATCACATTCAATTTCAGAATTCATTGTAGCGACAATTGAAATCCAGTGATCATGCGCATACGTAACCTTAGGAAATGGAAGCATTGTGTTTTTAAGAGTTGACTTAAAACTCATGCAACATCCGAAATAATGCTGCTTTACCAGCATATTGAATAGCTTACGGAATAAGGAAAAAGTATTAAACGACATATCAACGTTATTGTAGTTATTATCTATTATATTCCCATCTTCGGTTACTGTGGTTATTCCATGATGGTAAAGTACTAGTGAAGAATTTGAGCTAAATTTAGCTTTAATAACTTTTAATTTATTTTCAAACCAAATATCATCCTGATCAGAAAGCACTATTATATCATTCTTAGAAAGCTGAATTGCTTTCTCGAAATTTCTCACATGCCCTAAATTGTAGTCATTTACATAAAGTTTAATACGATCATCATTCAAACACTCAATGATATTTATAGTATTGTCAGATGATAAATCATCACAGATAACCACCTCATCTTCTTTACCTAATTGATGCAATATGCTTTGTAATTGCTGATATATATACTTTTCACCATTGTAAGTTGTTAAACATACAGAAATTTTCATGTTATCCCTTTTGCTTTTTTATTAAAAAAGTAAGCCCGTCATGAATTCCTTTGCAACCTGATATAAAGTGTTGCCATTTGTTCTTTCCAAACACAACAGAAAGGAACAATTGAATATTACTACTCAAAATAAGTTTGAAAGAATACAAAAATGGGATATGTGATTTACTTAATAAATAAAAGGGATTTCTATTTTTGTAATAAGTTCGAAAAGGTGAATGTATTGATCCACCAAGTGGCACCTTACTTTTCCCGTCACCTATGCTATGCAACAATTCGACAGTTGGAATACAAATAATTGGAATACTATATTTAATACACCTAAAACACCATTCAAAATCTACAAGGTCAATAAAAAGTTTGTCATCCATTAGCCCTGCTATTTTAAATACATTTGCAGTTGCAACACTTCCAGAAGAAATAGCTAAATCTACACTTAAATTACTTTCCAAACCTCTGCTGTAACTCTTTTGGCCTAGCCCGAATTTTGATAATTTGAAGTTAGGTAACTCTTGTCCTGTTTTTTCATCTATAACTACAGGACAAAATACTGAATTAACCTGAGGATCTTTTCCATAAATCATATCAGAATAAAAATTTTCAGGTATTTTGCTATCTTGATCAAAAAAACAAATAAAATCTGCACCTTGATTTAAAGCATTTTCTATACCTAAATTCTGTGCTTTTGCAATACCTAAATTTTGAGAGTTATAAATAATATTATCTTTAGGTATTGGTAAATCTAATAAAACTTGGTTTGGAGAGTTATCAACAACAACTGCATTAATGTGCTGCTTTTTTAAAGAGCAAATCATTTTTTGTAAAGCTGTAAGTTCTGGATGAAATGTAATAATTACTGCAATTACCCTCATATTATTTTTTATCCTCATGATGTAAAATTTCAGACCAATACCATAAAACCACAATAAACCCTACAGAATTCACCAACATTGGATTAGTTATTGACATTAAAATATAAATAAGCATAACAACAAGTGGAAACCCATTATCAACTTTCCAAGGGGCAATAGAAAAAGATGGAAAAAGTATTGCGAAATAAAAAACAATAGTTAAAACAATTCCAAAATATCTTATATTATCTAATATTGTTATTTCTGTTTGCGAAGTAAATTCATTAGAGGCACTTGAAAAATATAAACTAGCTAACCCCTCTCCAAAAAATATGTTGTAGTTATTTACCCAATCAATAAAAGATATTGCATGTTTTATTTTATGTGACGTACCTTCGTCAGATAAAGAGAACATAGCTATTGAAAAATCACTAAAAAACGCTATAAATAAAAAACACAATAAACAAATTCCAACAAGAAAAAATAAGGTTATTGGTTTAACTTTTTTTAAAGTTAAAAATACAAGGGCAAGAAAAACACCTACCAGCAAAGATCTCGCCGAACTAAGTATAATGACAAATAAAAATAATAATAATAATATAAAATCAACTAAATTAATTTTTTTGAACATTTTTTTTAACACGATAGAAATGCTAACAAATAAGAATGTCACTCCTCCTAGACGAAAGAAATCTTGTGCACCATTCCCCACATCCCGTACCCCCTGACTCCCTCCACCATAACTTTTAAATAAGGCAGAAACCATATTTAGCTCGTATAAAATTGAAAGCATAAGAAGTATCGTCCCGATACACAGCACAATTCCAGATAATAAAGCTATCTTATTCATATCGATCCTGAAAAGATTAATGAAATATATCAAAAACAACATAGCTGTAGATAAAAAAAGCTGATTCCTTAATCCTTCAGTTACTTCAAAACCAAATGAAACAACAAACGAATATAAAAACACAAAAAATATAACAAATGGTGAGAAGGTTTTCACCTTAAAGTCACACTGATTATAAACCATGCCAAAAAGTAACAAAACCATCATAACTAGCAATAACAGTTTATTAAAAAACATAACTGGCAATACAAAAGAGAAAGAAGCAAATAACAAAAAACAAATGAATGGAAAAAAACGCAAAATCAACTCTCTTAAAATTAACTACCTTTTTATAACAGCAATAAAAAATGCATAAGTAATAGCTAAACTAACTCATCCAACATTGCAGAAAGCTGTTTACGCCAATGCTTCGTATTTAAACCGGAAACCTCTATTGCACTTGATTTATCTATTATAGAAAATGCGGGTCTTTGAGCAGGTGTTGGGTATGCATTTGTTGGAATAGGTTTAACAGGAATATCAGCTGTTATTAACCCCTTGGCTATTGCTAATTCTTGAATGGCAATAGCAAAATCATACCAAGATGCAACGCCAGCATCGGTCCAATGATAAGTACCTATAACCTCTGCTTTGTGAGCAATTATCCATAACCACTGGGCTAAGCCTTTAGCCCAGGTTGGTGTGCCAATCTGATCATATATGATCCCTAATTGAGGCTTTTCTTGCATTAGCCGCAACATGCTTTTTACAAAATTATTACCGTTAGCAGAGTACACCCAAGCTGTACGAACAATAACACTGGATTCTGGTAATATTTGGTTAAGCACAATCTCACCAGCCAATTTAGAGGCGCCATAAACATTTAAAGGGTTAGGTTGAGCATCTGTTTGATAAGGTGTTGCAGCCGCTCCATCAAAAACAAAGTCTGTTGAGATATGCAATACACGAGCACCAATTTTTTTACATGCCTCCGCTAAATATTTCACACCAAGCTCATTAACAGCATAAGCGGTATCAGCGTCTTGTTCTGCTTGATCAACAGCAGTATAAGCAGCTGCATTAATCACTAAATCAGGTCTGCTTTTGATGATAAAGTCTGCAACCAAGCTTTCATCAGCAATATCAAGCTCATCAACACCGACGCTTATAACATCAAACTCTTTGGGCGCTAACTGCTCAAGCTCCCAAGCAAGTTGACCGCCTTTGCCGGTAATTAAAACTTTCATTATTATTCCTTAAAGGAGTTAAGAGGGATGAAGTCGCGTAATGAGTGATGAAAACGAATCACTCACAAGCATCAATTAAACTTAGGAGAATCTACAAATGACAACGCATTGGCATCTTTACCTGAAAGTAATGGCTCTTTACCATCCACTAAAGGCCATTCAATACCAACCTCTGAATCATCCCATTTCATAGAGACATCAGATTCAGGATGATAATAATCAGTGCATTTATATACAAACTCTGCCGACTCACTTAAAACATAAAAACCATGAGCAAAACCTTCCGGTATCCATAATTGTCGTTTATTGTCGCTTGATAGCTCAACACCAACCCACCGACCAAAAGTCGAAGATGATCTTCTCATATCCACTGCGACATCATAAACACTTCCAGAAATAACTCGAACTAGCTTACCTTGAGTTTGATCTTGCTGATAATGCAATCCACGCAAAATTCCTTGTGATGATTTACTGTGATTATCTTGAACGAAAGGTTTTGCACCTGTTTTCTCTGCAAATAGCTCCGCACGAAATGTTTCCATAAAAAAGCCTCGTTCATCACCAAAAACTTTCGGCTCTATAATTTTGACATCTTCAATACTTGTATTTATAAATTTCATTAAACAGCCCCACTTGCGATATTAAATAAGTACTGACCGTAACCTGTTTTCTTTAGCTTCTCTGCCTGAGCAAGTAATTCATTTTTATTCAACCAACCCTGCACGTAAGCAATTTCCTCTAAACAAGCTACTTTGAAACCTTGGCGATGCTCAACAGTTTGTACAAAATGACTGGCTTCTAATAACGAATCATGGGTGCCTGTATCAAGCCAAGCAAACCCACGACCTAATAATTCAACATTCAGGTCGCCACGATTCAGATAAGCAATATTAACATCAGTAATCTCTAATTCACCACGGTGTGATGGTTTGATAGATTTGGCTATTTCAACTACGTCATTATCGTAAAAATACAACCCGGTCACAGCATAATTTGATTTTGGCTGTTCAGGTTTTTCTTCAATGCTTAATGCTTTTCCAGTTTCATCAAACTCAACTACACCAAAACGTTCAGGATCGGTCACATGATAACCAAAAACCGAAGCTCCTTTTTCAACCTTGGCTGCAGCAAGTAATTTGTCTGAAAAATGCTGACCGTAAAAAATATTGTCCCCCAGCACCAATGCGACATTGCTATTCCCAATAAACTCTTCGCCGATTATGAAGGCTTGAGCCAATCCGTCTGGTGAAGGCTGCTCTTTATAACTAATTTCAATACCAAACTGGCTTCCATCACCAAGCATACGCTCAAAGTTCGGAAGATCCTCCGGCGTGGAAATAATCAGTATGTCTTTTATACCCGCTAACATTAATACTGATAACGGGTAGAAAATCATTGGCTTGTCATAAATAGGAAGTAGCTGCTTTGATGTTCCTAATGTGATTGGATGCAAACGGCTTCCTGAGCCTCCCGCAAGAATAATACCTTTATAGCTAACCGCCATTAGTTATCTCCAATACGCTTAAGCTGATATTCACCGCTTAATACACGCTTCCACCAGTTTTCATTACTCAAATACCATTCAACTGTTTTGCGAATACCTGTATCAAAACTCTCTTGAGGTTTCCAGTCTAAATCACGCTCAATTTTTGAAGCATCAATTGCATAACGAACATCATGCCCGGGGCGATCTGTAACAAAGGTGATTAAGTCGCTATAAGATTTCAAATGCTCTGTTTTTTCAAATGATGAAGTTGGCACTAACTCATCCAATAAAGAACACAATGTTTTTACCACTTCAATATTCTTCTTCTCGTTATGCCCACCAATGTTGTAAGTTTCTCCTACCTCACCTTTAGTCACAACTTTATAAAGAGCACGAGCGTGATCTTCAACATATAACCAGTCACGGATCTGACTGCCATCACCATAAATAGGCAATGCTTTCGCTGATAATGCATTTAAAATAATATGCGGGATCAGTTTCTCTGGGAAATGATAAGGGCCGTAGTTGTTCGAGCAGTTAGTGATAATAGTAGGCAAACCATAAGTACGGTTCCAAGCTCTTACTAAATGATCACTCGATGCTTTAGAAGCAGAATAAGGTGAACTTGGGTCATACGAAGTTTCTTCGCTGAAAAGAGCATCAGTTCCTTCTAAATCGCCATAAACTTCATCAGTTGAAATATGGTGAAAACGAAAAATTGATTTTTCAGCTCCCTCAAGTTTATTCCAGTAACTACGAGCTGCCTCTAATAAAACAAAAGTCCCCATAATATTAGTTTGCATAAACGCAGTTGGTCCATCAATAGATCGATCTACATGCGACTCAGCGGCCAAATGCATAACCGATGTAGGTTTATATTTTTCAAAAACCTCAGTCATTGCCTTAGCATCACAAATATCAGCCTGCACAAAATAATAACGCTCATTGTTTGACACAGTAGCAACAGATTCAACATTACCTGCATAAGTAAGTTTGTCTACATTAACTACAGAATCATTTGTATTTTCGATAATATGGCGTACAACAGCACTACCAATAAAACCAGCTCCGCCGGTGATTAAGATCATAGGTACTCCCAAAGAAGTTAAAAACAGTATTAATTGTAATTATTTTATTTTTAATGGTAAAAATTTACAGAAAAGAAACCAACAAAGGCCAAATGTAATAACAAAAAATAATTATTGTAAAACATTAACAGTCTCTTTATATAAAACATTTTCAAACATAGTCTCTACTTCATTGTTTTTGACTATATTAAGCAATATATTGTCGTAGTTAGCATGGTTACTACTGAAATCATCCATCAAATAATTCAATTTCGCATTCTTTTTTATGAATAAATAATAAAAGACCATCTTGGCTTTATGTATTGTATCTTTATCTAATTTTACTACTTTATCTAAATTCTTAATTGTTTTCTCATAAACTGATTTAGATACAGAGCTGATATCTATACCATATCCAGAATAACAACCATCTCCAGCGGTTACCACAGGAATACCAAAAGTTGCAAACTCCAATCCAGCCGTGCCTCTTACAGTTAAAATAACATCAGCAAAATCTTTAATCGTAGCCGTATTCATATCATTTGGAACAATTTTTACATTATTAATATTTAATTCACCCAACAAATTTTCGATAACACCTGATTCATTAAACATATATGAAGTTGGATGAGGCTTTATAACCCAATTTACATTATCTAGCTCTTTAACCATCTGCAACAAATTAACTAACCACACATAGTAATCGCAGTATAGTCCATTCGCTATATGCGGAAAATCACTGAATGCGTGAGGCATTATCACGACATTCTGTTTATGTTTATCTAACGATAATATTTTTTCAATTGAACTTTTAGAATATATTTTTTTATCTTTATATGAAGCTAAAACATCTATTTCATTAATATTACCTGAAAATCGTTTTTTAAAGTAAGACTCTACTTCTTTATCAAAATCAACACCCTGAAGTCTTTCTGCCATGTCACTTAATGAAATTTCCGGATGATAAAAATGGGTTGTCACATTATCCTTATGAAGAAATTTCAACTCTTTTGTCGGCATTAATGTTTTTATTCCTCTTTGTACCGCCACTCTATATAAAACACCATGGTTTAAATAACATTTATCAGCAACAATTAAATATTCTACCGAATTATCATCGAAAACTGCAGACACAACTTTATATTTAAAAATAGCAGACACAATATATTTAAAAAGCATAAAATCTTTTTCTGGACTGTATTTATCATTAGAAAATCGAATATAAGCATCGTATATCAAATCGCCAATAGTTATATCCTTGTATTTAATACCCTCTATATCAGCAAGGTTTTTTATACTTCTGAATAATCCAATGGCTTCAAAAAAACTAACAGCAAAATACAAAGCTTTTTTTAAACTTGGTAATGAAAACAAAATAACTTTACTAATTAAATAAGACTTAACTAGCTTATAATAGGGTTCATTGAATTTAGAGGAAGCCGATAACAAGACAATAATATTTAAATTTTTAATTTTCTCTACCGTTTTCGCGACTCGCATATTAGATTCAAGTTCAAATGGATTTTTTTCTGATACTTCTACTAATACTATTTTTTTACTATCCTTATGGCATCTTTTTGTCTTTTGAGACTGCCAAAATAACTTGTTATTTTTTATAAAATGAGAGTGGCTTTTTTTTAATCTATTCTTGTCACCTAGCCTTTTTATAATTTTACTCATTAATTTATTTAGCATGCTTACTCACCTAGATACTGATTATGAATCTTAGATACCTTATTACTTAATAAAGAAGCAGGAATACCTCCTACAACTTGATTATCTAAAATATCTTTAGTTACAACGGCATTTGCACCTATTGTAATGTTACTGCCAATTGTACATGGCCCGATTATTTTTGCGCCGGCCCCAATTTGAACGTTATCTCCGATAACCGCCAAATCATTTAAACCTTTAAATCCATTATTCCCAATAGTAACTTGCTGTAATATGGTGCAGTTATCACCGATAACAACATTCGGATTCAAAACGATACCATTTAGATGTGGTAAAAAAAGCCCTTTTCCGATCTTAGTCCAGGGCTCTATTTCAACACCAAAGTGTTCCTGGGCACGATTATAGAAAAAAAGAAACACTCTATATATAACTTTAACAATTACATGCTTTGTTCTTCGGTAGTAAATAAAGTGACATAATCGCAATAAAAATAAGAACTTATATTTCCTATTAAACAACTTAAAAAATATAGAACTTTTTACTTTGCCAAAATTTCTGAAATGATCAACGCGTAATGATAACTTGAAGTCTTCAAATGTTTGCATAGTATACTTATAAGTTTTCATAAAATTGATTTAGTTTATCTAGAACAAAATCTATTTTTTCTTTTTCCAAACCGTAATAAATTGGCAACCTAATAAGTCGTTCACTTTGACTTGTTGTATACATATCGTTTCCATTAAACCTGCCGAATATTAACCCGGCTGATGAACTGTGAAGAGGTACGTAATGAAACACACTCAATATATCATTACGCTTTAAATAACTGAGCAATGACCTTCTAGTGTCTATATCTTTTACTTTTATATAAAACATATGAGCATTATGTAAGCAACCAGTAGGCACAGCTGGAAGCTCGATAACCCCCTTGCTTGATAGTTTTTTTAAACCTTCAGAATATCTTTTCCATGATCTTAATCTATCACAATTTATTTCCTCAGCTCTTTCAAGCTGCCCCCATAAATAAGCAGCACTAATATCATTCATAAGATAACTACTTCCCAGATCTACCCAAGAATATTTATCAACCATTCCTCTGAAAAATTTACTACGGTTAGTTCCTTTTTCTCTAATTATTTCAGCTCGTTCGGAAAATTGCTCGTTATTGACAATTAACAGGCCACCTTCACCGGCACTGGTGTAGTTTTTGGTTTCATGAAAACTAAAGGTGCCCAAATGACCAATTGTGCCAAGAGCTTTTCCTTTGTAACAGCTCATCATGCCTTGAGCTGCATCTTCAATCACAAAAAGTCCATGACGATTTGCGATATCCATAATTGTATCCATTTCACAGGCAACACCGGCATAATGCACAGGCACAATAGCTTTTGTTTTCTCAGTTATAGCTTGCTCAATGAGTTTTTCATCAATATTCATAGTATCTGGACGAATATCAATAAAAACAATTTTAGCTCCACGAAGTACAAATGCATTAGCTGTACTAACAAAAGTATAACTAGGCATAATAATTTCATCACCAGGCTGAGTATTAATCAAAATTGCAGCCATTTCTAATGCATGAGTACAAGAAGTTGTTAAAAGAGCTTTCTTACACTTCAATTTATTTTCAAACCATTTATGGCATAATTTTGTAAATTCACCATCACCTGATATTTTGTTACTTTTAATTGAACGTAAAATATATTTTTCTTCATTTCCAGTTAATGGCGGTTCATTAAATGGTATCATTTTAGCTATCTCTCTTTTTGCTTAAATATTTTTTTTCAAGTTTTAACAAATCTTTCAGCCTTTCTTTTATTTTTATTGCAGGACTTCCAGCATAAATACTCCAAGGCTGTGTTGTTTTTAAAACCAGTGACATTGCACCAACTGAAGTTCCTTCTGATAAGGTGACCCCGGGCATAACTATAGAGCCAGCACCTACAATTGAATATTTCCCTAAAACAACTTCTTTTTTATACTCATTTTTGAATTCTGCAGGTATCGTTGAATTTGTCATTGCACCACCTGAATAATCATCCGATTGAGTGAATACTTTAACGCCATAGGCTACGGTAGAAAAATCATTTAACACAATGCCCTTTTCACCTCCTGCAATTAAACACATTGGAGTTATATGAACATTTCTGCCAATGGAGACTTTTCCAGAAATGACACAAAAATCATCAATCCTTGAATTGTCCTTAATACTTATTGTTGCAGGGTTATAAATACTAGCTTTATCACTAATCTTTACGTTTTTCCCAAAAAACTTAAGCCCAAGGTTATTCAGCTGTTCATTAGTAAGATACGGCATATTAATAATCCTCGAATAAATTTTTTAACTGTTGATAATACTTTTCTTTTGAAAAGAAATTTTTGATTGTTTCTATATTATTTTCTTTCTCATTTAATGCCAACCCAGCCAAAGAAATATCATTTACATCGAAAGCCTTCACACCTATAGAACTAAACAACTCCCAAGATGTGACATCACTCCTCATATATACTTTTTTCCCTAACCCTAACAAACTAATAGTATTGCCCATGGCTTGCTGTCTTTTATGTGCAAAAATGGCGATATCAATCTTACTTAAAAATTCTAAATAAATTTCAAAGTCCATAAAATCGACAATTGGTATAAACTTATCACCAAAAAGCTCCTTACCTCTATTAATTACTTTTTGAGTCCACCCATTTGACCAAGGTTTTTCACCATATGACAAGATACAATAAACTTTAATATTATCTTGTTTAAATTTTTGTAGGCTGTCAAATATCTCTAAATGGTTATTGGCAGGATCGGCTGAATTACCGACTTGGATGCGTACAACATCATCATTTACACTTTTTAATTCAGTATAATTAAACACATTACTCTCATACATAAGTGATTCATAGAATTCACCTTTTGCATTATAAAGTCGCTTTGCTAGCATATAATCACCAGGAAGATAGGTAATATAACCAGAAAAACTGCCTTTTACTTTTTTCGCAATTTTATACCAGAGGCTAATATTTTCTTTATCAGTAGGAACATCAATGTCCCCTCCCCCCCATATTATCCAATTAGTTTTACTTGCAAATTTATTAAAAATATAAAGAAACAAAATTACTTTTTTATCAAACAGCCCATGCAAGTATATTTTTTTTGATTTTGAGAAATAATAAAACAATAACATAATTGACATTGGAACTTTAAAAAATAAAATCATTTTTCTTATGAAACCATTGCTACTGTCATAAGGTCTAATGATTTTTATATTAGAAAAGCCAGCTATATCATTAACTCTTTCTTTTTGTGAGTTCAATATTAAAAACAAATGCTCATCAGAATTGAAATTATTATTAATATAATTAACAAATGGCCTAATAAACTTAATTTCATTACCCACAATATGTAAATGTTTCGGAGATGACATTATTACCTCTTGTTGTTTGAATTAGGTTAAATTCCGATAACTTTATTTTTAAATACAAAACCTTTCCCCTCTATGAACACTTTACAAATAAACATGTTACACAGCATAGAAACTGTACTGCCTGCTAGAATAGAATATGCTGATGCTGTTATTCCAAATTTAGGTACAAATGAAATAGATAAAACAATAACCGTTAAAGCACTAAAAAAGGTTATATAAAGCGAATATCTTGGTTTATTAAAATAATAAAAGAGACTTGCCTCGATAGTTCTAAAATTATAAATAAGAGAACTTAGTATTAATATTCGAAACACAAATTCACTTCCTAAGAAATGTTGGGGAGCGACCAATAAAATAATTTCATTTGAGAATAAGATTAAAATCGCAGAAATGATAAGCATCATCGATTTGTAATATAAAGCGAGCCTCCTTGATGCATTTATGACGTTATCGCCACTTAATTTATATAGCGCAGGCTGAATAGCTTTACCGATAGCACCAGCGACAATGACAATTATAGCTGACAACTGTAACGCAAATGTAAAATACCCTAACTGCTCTTTATCAACAAAGTTTTGCAAAAATAAAACATTATATTTGTTTATACAAAAATACATTATGTATGCGATAAAGATTGGAAACGCAAAAGTAAAAGTAGATCTGGCAGTATCGATAAGGTTAAAAAAACTAAATTTATAAGGTAACTTAATTAAAGATATACACCAGATAAAAAAGGTACTGGATAAAAGTGCTAAAACTACAGAATTAAGGGAACTCAAATTAAAGAACTGAAACACAAAAATTAACGATGTATACAAAAAAACAGTTGTCAATTGGAGCATCAGAAATTGCTTAGGCTTTTCTATGACCCTTAAATAGCCCGAATATATTGCATTCAAAAAACTAAATATTGATATCAAAACAATGCAACTGTATAGATTTGCATTAACGGAAACCAATATATTATTGAGAATAAAATCTTTAAAAAGAAATGCCAAGAGTAGTATTATAAAAGCCATAGTAAAATGTATAAGCATCACTTGCCCAGTATATATTTCTTTGCTTTCATTTGATTTTTGTAAAAAGTAACATCTGACAAAAGTAGAAATTATTCCAAAATGAACAATAAAAGTCATTGCTGCAATTGAAGCGCTAAATACACCATATATAGCATACTCTTCAATAGTCATCATTCTTGTGTAATATGGAAGTAAAAACAGACCACTTACCGCGACAACAAGAAAATCACCAATACCATAAATAATGGAATCGCTAAAAAGTTTTTTTAACAAGCTCCCCCCCCCACATACATTTGAAGTTAATACCTAGCATACTATTATCAACTAATTAGTATCTAATAGGCACTGTGCTATTTTAAAATCAATTTCTTCATCAATATCTATTGAACGAATTCTAGGCATAATACTTGCAAATGAAGGCTCTATAATAGCTGCATTTTGAGTTAAAAATTGCTCCACATTCCAAATATAAATAGCACCATTAAGGCGAAATTCCTTATCAAAATCTTGACTGCGAGATTTTCTTTTGCTTTCTTTTACAAAATTATTCATTGATAAAGAATCATCAAGTGTATTACACCACTGTGTAGGGTGATCAACTTCGCAAACAGACAATACGGAAGATGCAGCTTTGCCGGTATAAATATCAAATGCTTCTTTAATATCATTGCTGTTTCGTAGTGGAGATGTTGCTTGCAATAATACAACCTCTGTAAAATGAACCCCCTTTTCCAGGTACCATAACAAAGTATGTTTAATTACATCAATGCTTGATGCTGTATCACTTGCAAGAGCTTCGGGACGCAAGAATGGAACTGTCGCACCAAATTGTTCTGCAATTTCAGCTATTTCACTATTGTCTGTATTTACAATAATTTGATCAAAAATCTGACTACCAATTGCAGCGTCAATACTCCAAGCTATCAAGGGTTTACCAGCCAAAGATAAAATATTTTTTCTTGGGAGGCGCTTACTTCCACCTCTGGCAGGGATGATTGCTAAGACTTTTCTATTCCCATTCTTCATCTATAGCCCCAAACTTACTATATCAACTTGTGCTCGCTGATAATCTTCCATGCGACCAATATCCAGCCAATACTCATGAATAGGAAACATCATGACATTACCTTGTGCCTCTATTTTATGTTCAAGCAGCGTAGGCATATCAATTTTTTCATTTGTCTTTACTTGCTTAATAACTTCTGGATTAACAACGTAAATTCCTGCATTAATATGGAAAAACTGAGTTGGCTTTTCTGCCATACTCGTTATTTTTCCTGCATCACCTTGGATAACACCATAAGGAATTTGGTATTCATATTCTCGCACACACATTGAAGC
Organism: Psychromonas aquimarina ATCC BAA-1526; assembly: GCF_000428725.1. Lineage (GTDB taxonomy): Bacteria > Pseudomonadota > Gammaproteobacteria > Enterobacterales > Psychromonadaceae > Psychromonas > Psychromonas aquimarina. The sequence goes on along the minus strand of NZ_AUAM01000008.1, from coordinate 136,447 downwards.
ATCTGCAGATTCATTGTTATGAAAGTCTAATACCTTTTTAAAATTAACATTGGTTAAAATATCCCCATTCATCATAATTAAGGGAAGCTTTGGTAAATCAGCAGGCAGTAAACCTAACGCGCCACCAGTTCCAAGGGGAGAGTCTTCATAAACATAGGTAATATTCACCCCCCACTTTGAACCATCACCAAAATGGTTCATGATCATTTCTGGCATATAGTGCGTAGAAATATAAAAATTAATAAAACCTGATTTAATAAAGTTAAGCAGTGTAATTTCAAGGATGGGTTTATCCCCAACTTTTAATAGGGGTTTCGGGCAATTGTTTGTTAGCGGTCTTAAACGAGTACCAAATCCGCCAGCCATTAAAAAAACAGGGTTATCTAATTTTTGTATTGATAAAGACTCATGCAATGTTTGTAAGCCAACTACAATACCAGCTTCAATAATTGGAATTGATAAAATTTCCTTGGACTCCATTAGCTCAATTAACTGTCCCTTGCTAACTTCTGTCGTAGCAGTCGTTGGTTTAGTGTTCATCACCTTAGAAACGCAGTCATCTAATGAAATACCAGATAATATTCCTCTACGAATATCACCATCACTGACCACTCCTAATAACTTATTATTTGGAGCCACAATGATTGCACCTCGTAGCGCTTCACGATCAATGACTTCGAGTGCTTCACGGATTGTATTTTTTGGTGTAATTAACGTATTTTGCCATTTATGACTCATAGTTTACCTTCTTAAACTAAAACGAGTACCAATACGGAAAGTAGGAGTAAACTCCCCTTCACCTTTATTATCAATTATTTTTTCCATTTTTTTTAATAATAAAGTGCTGTCACCAACTTTGACTACGACCCCTTCACTACTACGCCCAACAACTTCACCAATCGTCGCAATATAAGTAGGTGCGTCGATAATTAACCTAGAAGAAATAATTGCGTATTCTTGCTTATCAATGTAACACCTGGCGTTGGGCCCAGGTTTACGAATTGCGCGAATAAAGTTATGAACCCTTTCAGCTCCCCAGCTGAAATCCACAATTTCATCTCCAAATGTGCGAATTCCAAAGTATGTTCCCACCGGGTGAATATCTTCTTGAGGTTGTCTAACAACAACATTTTTTTCGATTTTAACTATTGCCGAATGCAGAACATTTGCACATTCGAAAGCGGCTTTATTCAACAATGTAGCATAATCATCTTCTAACGATATGGCATATAATCGTTGCTCGACAATATCACCCGTATCAATCCCTTCATCAACATAGTGCACAGTAATACCAAACTGCTTTTCACCATTAATTAGAGCCCAATTCAAAGGGTTTCTTCCTCGGTAAAAGGGAAGAGCACCAGCATGGCAATTAATAAATCCATTATTTGCTAAATTAATAATTTCTTTTCTTAAGATTTGATTAAATGACATAGAAACTAAAAGGTCTGCATTAAAGTCTGCAATTTTATTTATGAAACTAGGGCAATTTACATTTTCCTGAGGCAGAAAAGGCACTCCCAACTTATTAGCCCAATCCTTCAAAACTGGATCTTGAGTATCAAACCTTGGCACAATAAAGACAACTTCTAAGCCTGGGGTTTCCGAAATCAATCTAATTGTCTCATGGGACCACGGTCCATCAGCAAAATAACCTATTTTCATATTATCAACTCATCTTCTTTAAAATCTTTAATTGCTCGTTTCCCAACCACATCCCAATAATTAATTGGGCTAATACCATTTCCAGGTCTTTTTATAGCAAGGCAATCCTCAGTAAAAGTTTCACCTTTTTTTATAGAACGGGTCGCGACAATGCTTTTACGGACTATCACTTTATTCTTTATTTCTGAAGAGCTAGGCCCTTTAATCCCATTACCTTCAATAATTTCAACTTTTTTTATTAAAGCTATCATTTCTTGAAGTTCAGTCGGCTCTAAAGAGGCCTTGTGGTCTGGCCCTTCCATATTTTGATCCAGAGTAAAGTGCTTCTCAATTATTCTGGCTCCTTTAGCAACAGCTGCTACGGGTACAATAATACCTTCACTATGATCTGAATAACCAACAGGCAGTTTAAAAGAATCTCTAATCGTAAGCATCGCGTTTAAGTTTATCTCCTCTAAAGGAGCTGGATACTCTGTTGTACAATGTAATATGCGTACCTTTTCTTTCAAATATGCCTGTCCTTTTTCTGAATAATATGCAGTTTCAAATTTATCAACGGAAGGCGTTTCATTCGTTTGAGAGTAACCGAATGCTAAAATACCTAAAGCCATTTCGATCTCTGATAAGGAAGCCATTCCGGTAGATATAATGATATCAAGCCCTGTTCTAGCATGTGCCAATAATAAGGGTGCATTTGTAATTTCACCTGAAGGTATTTTTAATAAAGTTTGACCTAACTTATCAACAAGGAATGCTAAACTCTCTTCGTCAAAGGCTGTTGACAAAAAAGAAATATCTTTATGTTTGCAATAGTCGACCAATATGAAATGATCTTCATACTTAAGCTCAAGTCTTTTTAACATTTCTAATTGAGATTCTGACTTACCTATATTTTTAGTTTGATATTCAGCCTGAAGAGCACTTGTGGTGGCTAACTTCTTCGCTTTAAATGTTTGAAATTTAATAATGTCAGCACCAGCTCCAGCTGCAACATCAATTAATTTCTTAGCTAACTGCATATCCCCATTATGATTAACACCAGCTTCCGCAATAATCAATGTGCTCATATAATTTCCTTAATTAACATAAATGCTTCCGCCGCATGACAGTTTGACTGTACCCCTCGAATACAGGCCAGTGATTCTAACGCCTTTCTGCTTCTTGGAAAGGGAAACTCACCTATTTCAGATTTAAATACCTCTAATATCTCTAATTTTTTTTCAAGATGCGAAGTGATATCAATAAACACATTAGGCTTAAATCCACCATCTTCAGGCTTTAGACCAAAATCAGTTTCAGATATTGTTTCATATGCTAAAACTCTTTTAATAAAAGGGTACCTGAATGATTTTGTCGCAGACATCACTGCATCATATACAATTTCATGGTCACTGTGCGCATCATTACGATAAACAGTGAAAACTTCATTAGGCTGAATGGTTTGAATAACCTTCGATACAGCAGCGATTAAACGTCCTTTAGTTAGGGTTTCAAGAGCAGCAGGAGGAAAATACAGCTCATGAACGGAACTAAATCCATATAAACTTTTTACTTTTACTATTTCTTTAATTCTTTCCTTAACTTGCTCATTAGTAAAGCCTGCTTCTACACTCATCCCCGTTACTAACAACCAATGCACGTCATAACCGCTTTCAATATATCTCAGTATTGTACCACCGCAACCTAAGGTTTCATCATCCGCATGAGGAGCTACGATTAGCACTTTTTTCACAAATATTCTCCTTTATCTGGCAATTCTTGCTCATCAAGGTTGTGTATCCAAATCGCATTTTTTTCTGCGCATTTTACCAGTATACTATTTCTTTTTTTAGATAAAACTTTTCCTGGTTCAATATTTTGTGCGTAAGAATCCACTGCGATTGAAGATGATATAACAGGAACTAACTCACCATTCCAGCTAAACTCTGCACCGGGATAAGGTGGAGCTAACGCTCGAATTAAATTATGAATTGAAACAGCAGACATACGCCAATCGATTAAGCCATCCTTTCTACTGCGTTTTCTCCAGTAGGTCGCTTTCTTATCGTCTTGCGGATTAAAAACTGCAGTTCCAGATGATAAATCATTTGTAAAATTAATTATTTGTTTATTAGCAACAGCAAGTACCTTTTTATATAATGAGGTAGCGTTATCTTCAGTAGTAATAGCTATTAACTCTTGACTTAAAATGGGACCAGAATCAGCACCTTCATCCATTTTGAAGAATGTGGACGCCGTTTCATCTAACCCCAACGCTAAGGTCCAAATAATAGGGTGCCTTCCTCTATTCATGGGTAGCTTAGCAGGATGAAATCCGATAACACCACAAACCGGTAGGTCTAATAGCTCCTTTCTAAGAAGGTAACTCCAGCCAAAACAATAAATAACATCTAACTTAAATTTTTTGAAAAAATCTATTGAAGCCTCTCTGTCATTTGGATCTTCATAGAAATATGGAATCTTATTTTCAATACAAACTTGAGATAAATCTACAAAATCAGAATTTACTGCAGATTCCTTTCTCGTTATCACAGCAGAAACTTCTATATTATCCATATTAACAAGTGTATTAAGAGCTAAGAGACTTGATTCGACACAGCCGATAAAACCTATTTTCATTTTTTACTCACTTCAAAATCGTAAAAAGATTTCGCAACCACTTTATCTAGGGAGCACGAAAGCAGTTTATCAACAATTTGAATTGAGCTATCACCATTACCATATGGATTTTTAGCCTGCTTACAGCGAAATTTGAACTCAGGACTTACCGCAACGTCGATAGCTTCTTTTATTTCTTCAAGGGAATCGCCACACTGAATGACAGTGTCGCCTATAATTCGACCTTTTTGACGATTGCCAATATTAATTGTTGGTATGTTAAAAGTAGGAGCTTCAATTAACCCACTAGAAGAGTTACCAATAACTGCGTCGCAATACTTTAATAAACTTAAATAGCGCAACTGCCCTAATGATTGAACCAACAACACTCGGTCCGGATTTTGTGCTTTGAAGTCATCTAATATTTTAATTAATTCACGCCCGTGAGTGTCGGCATTTGGGTAGGTAATCACACACTTATAATTAGGGAAAAGTTCTAATGCTTTATTTAAATTGATAAGGGATTCAGATGAGCCATATTTTTCCAAAGTTACAGGATGATAAGTTATCATAAAATATGGAGATGACACATCAAAACCAAGAGATTCAGATAAAGACTTACGCTCCATTAATGGTAATTTGACAATACTATCAATTCCAGGAGCACCAAAATTAAAAACGGTGTTAGGCTGCTCTCCTAATTGAATTACTCGTTTTCTATACGCTTCAGTGGTCGTAAAGTGAAAATGTGACATTTTAGTAATTGAATGTCTTGCGGCCTCATCAATCAAACCTTCTGTTGTTTCTCCACCATGTATATGAGCAACAGGAATGCAAGCAAGCATTGCGGCTTGTGCTAATGCCATTGATTCAAACCGGTCCCCCAATAACACCAACAAATCTGGCTTATTCCTATCTAAAGCCTCCGAAGCTCCTATTAGCGCCAGACCCATAGACTTTGCTATGCCAACAGGAGTATCAGATGATAGAAGGAACTCCATTTTTTCCGTGATGGGAAAGCCGTCTTCAATTATTCGACTAGCTGTATAACCGAATTCAGGGGATAAATGCATTCCTCCAACATACAATTGCAGCTCAGATAAAGAGGATTCCTGAATTCCCTTTATAACCCAGTAAAGTAATCCATACTCAGCCCTTGTTCCTGTAAATACAGCAATCTTTCTCATTATTCTACTCCTAAGTAAACAGGTGAACTCGGTAAATTAATCAAATGCCCTTCAACCCACTCTGACACAGTCAAATCCCCCTTTAGTGCGTTTTTAAACATCGGCAAACGGTGCATCAACTGCCAAATAGGTCTTGTCATTACGCCTTGCTTATTGGTTTCTTTTAATAAAGAATTTCTATTTTCTGTATCAGGGCAGATAATCGCATTTAACCAGTAGTTTGATTGTGCATATCTCGGTTCAGCAACAAACTGAAAATCAGAACCTGAAAACAATGTTTTGTATTGCTCTGCAAGTATTCTTTTTTGCTTTAGAAACTCCGGTAACACTTCCATCTGCGCGCACCCTAAGGCTGCGTTTAAATTCGGTAAGCGATAATTAAAACCGGGCTCATCATGATAAAACTCATAAGGGTGAGGTACTTTAGCTGTAGTGGTTATATGACGAGTATGTACACCATCATCAAAGCTTTTACACAATATCATGCCGCCACCGCCTGTAGTAATAACCTTATTACCATTAAAACTAATAGCAGAAAAGTCACCAATAGTACCTGTGTGCTTGCCTTTATAAAAAGATCCTAAACTTTCCGCAGCATCTTCTACTAATACGATATTCCACCTCAAACAAACAGTTAACAACTCATCAAGCTCAACGGGATGGCCAAAGGTATGCATAGGCACAATCGCTTTAATATGTTGCCCTGTTTTTTTATGAATACACTCCCCATCACTGTTTAACTTTGCGTTAGCATCAAGATATTCTGCAGTTGCTTTTGGGCACAAACCCAAACTGACTTTAGATACATCCACAAATATGGGCTCTGCCCCCATATGGTATAAAGCATTACAGGTAGCAACAAAAGTTAAAGCTTGAGTGATAACTAAATCACCTGCTTTTACGCCAGCCATATACAGCGCAGTATGCAATGCAGCCGTGCCGTTAACGGTCGCGACAGCTTTTGCTGTTCCTGTGTAAAATTCTATATGCTTTTCAAAATCTTCAACGTATTTCCCCACACTCGATACAAACGTACTATCGATAGTATCAGTAACATATTTTTTTTCATTACCCGCGAATGTTGGGGCATGCAACGGAATAAAATCATTGGTTTGATAAATATCTCGAACAAAACTGATTAACTTATTATTCATGCTTGCAGCCTTACATCTTACTGTCGAGATACTTGCCTGTTTCTTTGTGGCCAAAGTCAGGAATCATCTTGAAAAATAATTTTACGATTTGATCTTTGCTCCACTCTTTAGTGGACTTCATATCAGCAATTTCTTTATCAAAGAATGAAATTAATTCAGCATCAAATAGCGCTTCATTTTTTATCACTCCTAAGTTTTCAAAGCGCTGCATATCGAGTGTTTCTTTATCAGTGAAGAACTCTTCGAAATCTTTTTCACCCGTAGTATCACTAGCAGTGAATAAGCATGGCCACTTCCCTTGTTCCGGTAACGTTTGAGCTAATTCTCGCGCTTCATTTTCTGAATCACAAAGGTGTGGTTCATAACCCAATTGTTTTAAGTATTTCACCGCAATATCTGCAAATGAAATAAGGTGTAGCGCTTCGCTTAGCTTTGGAAAGAAAATATCTCTGTTTTCACCAAAGATACACGACATAAGGCAAAGTTCACCGGACTCCTGAGGAGTTACAAAATAGCGTTTGATATCTTTAGGGGCTACAATTGGCTGACACTTTTGGATACGTTGATTAAAGCCATGGAGAAGAGAACCATCTGAAAATGCAACATTGGCAAATCGAGCAGTAGATATTTTAATATCCGCACTACGTCGCATTAAAAACATTTCCATAATACGTTTAGATGCCCCCATCATATTAACTGGGTTAGCAGCTTTATCCGTTGATACACAAAAATATTTTTTTACGTCTTTGGCAGCTGACTGCAATAAGGTTTTTTCGGTGTTAAAAACATTTACATCAATCATACGCATTAATGTGAATGGATCTTTTTCACTGCGAACATGCTTAAGAGCAGAAAGGTTTAAAACATAATCATATTGCCCGTCAGCTTTAATAAACGTATCGTACTCAATCGAACCGATATCCAAAGCAAACGTTTGAAAATCTCCTTCGATATACCCAAAAGAACTGCGGATATCTCGAACAAGCTCAACCATATTATTTTCACTAATATCAACAGCATGCAATTTCTGCGGGTTTCTCTTGAATATTTCTTTGGTTACAGCTTGACCAATAGAGCCTGCAGCTCCAACAACCAGAAAACGACTATTTGAAACTATTTCTGACAACTCTTTTTCGTGAGTTTTAATGTCATTGGAAAACAATTCTTTTTCACGACCGATAAGAGATAAAATTGAACTCATTAATAAATCACCTTTAATGTTTAATTTACTTGTGCACACATATTTTCTGAATTGATTTGCTAAGACTAGTTAGAACTAAATTTATCTGATTAAGCATTTAAGTGCATATTCAAGTGCTTCATCTATTTAATACCCCCAGTACCTGCCATTGCATTAGTTAAGCGGGTCAAGAGCAATGAAGTTCCCTGTTGCACGTTTTTCGGCACAGACATTTAGCTGAACAGCTTTAATGACATCAAAATAACAGCTTCAAACTTCTTTCAGTACTAATTGCAGCAGTTGAATTAGCACCATTTTAGTAATAATCAATTCGACAAGCAGGGACTTTTCACCCATCCAAACTACATCAACAAAATTCTAGCTGATGTGATTTTTCATGCAGACCAATAATCACCTCGACTGATACCTACTTGACTTTCAAGTGTTAAAGTAATTATCGACATATATGATGTTATTAATAATTTATTATGCATCAACATACTCTAATAGTAAGTAGAATGGAGAGGTATTGAAGATTAAATGCTATAACATAGAAGATATAGCATTTTAGAGCTCTAAAACAAGCCAAAAACCCAAGAATTCTACTGTCATTTTAGATGGTTACAGAGGAACTAAAAAGAGTCATTTATATGTCAGGAAGCAGTTAGTTAATTGTTGCGAGCATATTAAATAAACTACCGTTTATGACTTTAGCTTAATGTGAATACTTCCTTATTTCTTATTTCTTATTTCTTATTTCTTATTTCTTATTTCTTATTTCTTATTTCTCATAAAATAACCCATTAAAACTAACATTACAGACAACATGCCACCTAATAATGTACCTAACACAGCAATTAATGCGCGCTTAGGTTTGCTTTTTTCTTCGGCAACTACAGCCGGATCAATAGTTTTAAAGGCGTATTCTATTTGTACTTGCGATAGCATTTTTGTTTTCAACTGTTCTTCAATCAACTGGTAAAAAACCGTGCGCATATCTGCAAGAGAAGTCGCTTCTAAGTTTGATTTAAGGAATTTAATATTACGGTCAACCTCTTCTGAGTCGGCTTCCCTCATCTCTTTATTAAGATCTGAAATTAACAATTCGACCCACTCTTTAGCTAATATTGGTGATATGAACTCTATACTGACTGTTACCATACTAGTTTTCTTATCCGAGCCAATAACTACAAGGCCACTGATTAATTTATAAACCTGCCAATCAGTAGGTTCTAATGACTCACCTGTCTCTTCATTAATTTTCCAAACATTCTTTTCAATATCATATAGTTTCGTATCAAAAATTAATTTAGTACTATCTGAATCCCATTTTTTGCTTGCAAATAGTTCAGCTTTCAAATCATGGCGATTTACAAAAGCAGTTAAGAATTTGCGCGACTTTAATACCGCTAAAGCTAAATCAGTTGTATTTGATGAACCAGATCCAAGGTTAACTCCTGCTAAGGATGCTAAACCTCCAAACTGTGAAGTTAATGCTCCCATTTTATTACTATCTTCCGTTGCAGGGGCTAACAATATTGAAGACTTGTAGATATTTGGCTTTGATAGTGCGAAAGCCACTGCACCAACAGCAAAAATAACAGTGATCAAAAGAACTAACCATTTTCCCTTCCAGATAACAGCAAAGAGTTCACGTATAGTAATATCATCTTCTGCGTTCATGGCTTTAGAGATAGAAAGTACGTCAATGTTATTTACACTATTTTGTTGCTGATTTTGCATTTAATTTCGTCTCATGATGCAGGTGTTAGGAGTAAGCAGCATACTTTCTATATTGTCGCCTATACTGCCTACTATTTAATTATATGTTACGGCTAAGCCTAACCTTTCGGGGACTGAGTAAAGACTGATATTAATTATTCGATACCCCGGCCCAAAAACTACCGGGGTAACGCTTATATCTTTTACTAATCTTTAATGGCGCTCCAGGCAACTCCTAACTGGTACATAATTTGTGTTGCTGAAGTAAAGGTTGTTAGTGTATCCATGTAATCGGTATCCATCGGCATAACAATGGTATCACCAGGCATCAACGGCTGATCTTCGCGGCTGAACCAGAATGACTGATTTGGAACAAATACACTGCCGTTTGCACGAATAACATAAACACGATCCGTATCTGCTTGTTTTTTAGGGCCGCCAGATAAATCTAAATATGCATCAACATTTTTATTCTCTTCAAAAATATGAGCTGTCGGGAACTGTACATGTCCGATTACCGAAATCACTTTACGCAATGGTGGAATATGTAAAAAATCCTGATTTTCTAAGTTAATATTCTGCGCTTGATCGTGCTGCAGAATCTTATCAAGGTTAATTGACATACGGCCAACCGCTTCAGCGACACCTAACTGTTCGATGGTATTCATAGCGCTTTGCGCATCACTGCTTTGTAACGGACTGGTGCTTGACTGGCGACGGAATGATAGCGTACTGACCTCTTCACGTAACTGCTGGTGTAAAAACGCCAGCTGTTTTTCTTCAATTTTACGTAGACTTTCTCGTGCAAAAACGGCCCCTTGTGGATAAGCAAATTCAGTTAGACCACCTGCTCGCTGAATCACATCATATAATGTTTCACCGCGGTTAAAACTGTAAGTTCCCGGGAACTGCACTTCCCCTGACAGAGTCACTTTATAATCTTCCCGCCATTCCGGCTTAGTAAAGATATGTACTCTATCTTTACTTTCCAGCCTAATATTTGCATTTTCAGTGCCTTTCATTGCACCTGCAATATCAATACTCTGATAGTTAATACGACTTTTACCTTTAACCAGCTTAATACGGCTTAATTCACCAGCAGTTAAATATGACGCTTCTTTTAAGCCGCCGGCTATATTAATTAGCGTTTGTAAATCTGCATTCTTAAATAGCGGGTAAATACCAGGGAACTTAACCGCACCGCGAATATCAACAATCTGCACCGGATTTTTAAAGTCAGACTGCGCTTTTAACTGCGCAATAACCGGCTTTAACAACTCAGTTCTAAACGCCTGTGCACTACTCTGCTGTTCCGATTTATCACCTAAATCAGAGATAGCTAATTCCTCGTCAATTTCAGCATTATCAATCTCTTTGGATAAATTACTTTTTTCACCCAGTTTTTCAGCAATTCCTGTATCTTTATTTAAAACAATAACCTGGTCCTGCTCCTGCAGTTTTATATCTAATTCACTTTTTGGGTTCGAAACAGCAGCTAACAGATCAAAATACATCACTTTAATATTATGCTCAAGCCCTACCTCACGTACCAGTAAAGCATTATTCAAATCAACATCTTTATTCAAATCTAATTTGACCGATTTAATCACATCGCTAACAGTCAAATCTTCCGTCCATTTATAAACCCCAGGCTTAACCACTGCACCGGAAAGTGTAACGGCATTATGGTAAAGTTCACTTGCTTTACCAACCTGCAGTTCATCACCATTTTTCAGTAAAAATTCCTGACTAGCCTTTTTATCTTGTACATTTATTTCAAATAACTCTCGGCCCATTTTTGTTGTTCTGGTTAACTGCACTTCCGGGTATGCTTTAGCATTTAAGCCACCGGCTAGTTTAAGCACACTATTAATGTTTTTTTCATCTTTTAATTCGTAAATAGCCGGACGTTTTACAAAACCATCAATACTAACCATTTTCTTTTTGATCGGGATAAATACAACATCCCCCTGCTTTAAAGAGATATCCGATGATGTATCACCTGAAATTAACAGATCATAGAGATCGATTTTTTTAATAGTTTTGTTATTACGCTTAATATGAATTTCACGTAAAGAGCCTAATTTATCAATGCCTCCAGCAGCTTTTATCGCCTGAGTCACCGTCGACAGAGAGCTGATTACATAACTGCCGGGTTTGTATGCTGAACCTAACACAAAGACTTCGATTGTCTTTAACTTGCCTAGACTAATACTGGTTTCTACACCAATCATACTGCGCTGTATTAGCGCGCTTAATTCCGTTCTCAACTGCTGATAGGTTAACCCTCTCGCTTGAAAAGGTCCTAACTCTGGGATATGAATAGAACCTTCGCGGTTAATGACTAAATTATAATTTTCTGTCGTTTTACCAAATACTTTGATCTTCAGCTCATCACCAACGCCTAACAGGTAATCATTCGGCACAGGAAGATCGCTTAATGGTGTCAATGACATAGGTTCACCGGCAAACAGATCATAACCAAACATTTTTAAAGAATCGGGATCTTTTACTTTATTTTTTGTTTTTTCTGTATCGACGATACGCGGTTTAATTGTTTGTTTATCTTCTACAACTTCCGTTACTGCTGTTTCTTGAGAGGAAATGGCTTTTAACTGCTCTAAATCCATTCCATATTGAGAAGCGAGCATTTTCTGCTGCGTTTCCGGCAGTTTTTTAAACTGCTCTATCTGCTCTGGAGTCGGGCTGTTAGCGAATACATTAAAAGACAAAACAAGCAGTATTAATGCTGAAAATAACCTATTTATATTAAACATGTCTCACTAGTTACCTATATTATTAAAATTTAAAGCCGTTTCAGGCTCCACAATAAACTCTTATTTCAAAACAGCTTAAAAACGCAGTTCCCATGATAAGCCGGCATTTACTTTATCTGAATTATCCTGCGCATCAGAAAATAAAACTGACAAAGATAGCATACCTTTATATAACAGAAAACGGTAAGAGCCAACTAACTGATTTCCAGGGTTATCATTGCTGTCATGATGTAGAAATAACTGCCATTGATGGTCATTGGCCATCTGCACATAACTTCCTAGGGAATAACGCTTCTTATTGTAATAACGATCTTCACTATTACGATACTCAAACACAAAGCGCATCTGCATACCTGAAGCGAACACACTATAATCACTTCCGATTAAAGAGTCGGAAAAATCCGGCTTTGAATCATCGATAATCTGCTGCATATAAACAGCCAGAGGAAGATCAATTATGGACTGCAGACTTAAGCGGCTGTCCATGCTCAACTGCTGATAGTTATCTTGATAATTACTATTCTGCGCTTCTTTAAAGTCAAAGTAGCTAACTGACAGTTCAAGTGCATTAACCGGCCGTAACGATAAACGCGATCGCCATGAGTATTTCCAGTCATCTGTCGTTCTTAACTGATTTATACCGCTTTTAAAATAAACATCACCAAATAAAGGCAAGTCGATAAAGGTTCTTTCTAAACCTAACTCATAGGCAGGATGAACACGCTGCTCTGCACTCAGCGACTGCAGCCAGCTTGGGCTCCACCATTGTGCCTGAGTATTAATAAAAAAATTAGTTTTCCCCGTAGTAACTGCAAAATAGCTGTTATCTAAATTAAACCTAGGCTCTTCTTTATCATGATACTGCGCATAATTAGCACTGACCCGCATTGAGAAACTAGATCTGTCAATCTCAACATTGGAAAAAGCGCCCCATTCAACATCGTTATCCTGGCCGAAACTGCTGGGCATATCCTTCTGTGAGGCTTTTAACTTTAAGAAACGTTTACCGTACCCCTTTTTAGAAGCATTAATTTTATAGCTGATATGGTAATAAGCTTGACGGGTAGTTTCTGTCAGCTCTAAAGGGGATATCACTTTTATCTGTTCAGATATTTCCCGCCACGGTAAAGGAAAAGTATTAACAGGCACAGTGACAATGCCTGCATCAACTAATAGTTGTAAATCACTGCGAAGATAAACATCATCAGTTTCCATCCACGGGCTGGCCCACACTGGAGTAACCAATAGAAAAAAAGCGGCAGTTAATAACCTTTGTAACCGATATATATATATATTCTTCACTTTAAGACCATAAGTTAACAGGTAATATACTTAAAAATGAGCAAGTTCATTCGCCTCCATCGCTCAGATATCCCGAAATAATTATTCTGGAGGAGAAAAATATAATTGAAAAAGTTCTTTTCAGGCACGCTACCGCCACTAAGTTGAATAACTCAGATCCTGAAATAGTAAATTTTGAGCGCGCAGTATAGCTTTTTTATATGTAATTTCCAGTAAAATCACTTATCTGTGACCTCCATTTATATGATGCAAACATCACAGTTTCATAGCCGTATAATTTTTAAATAGATAAATATTGGAAGACCTATAGGCTGTGAGTAATGCTTGGTAACTTATATTTATCACAATAAAAACATATTCCCTTCTCACAAATAACAATTTGTTTTGATTCTAGATTCAAGACTCTACTTTCTGTATCCTTAACTGTGAGCAAAGGCATTAAGAAGAGGTATTAATGAGTAAACAGTGGTTTGTTGTGTATTGTAAAAGCCGGGAAGAGTGTCGTGCACAGCAGAATTTACAGAATCAGGGAATTCATTCTTTTTTTCCTAAAATCCGTAAAGAAAAAATAATTCGAGGCAAGAAAGACACTGTTGAAGAGGCACTTTTTCCTAGTTATCTATTTATATTTGTAGATCAGGCTGATGCCAGCTTCAGTAAAATTCGTTCTACTCGTGGTATTAATGATTTTGTCAAATTTGGACGAGAAATTGCGCGAGTCTCAGAAAAGATAATAAAACAGCTTGAAAATGCCTGCCATTCAATCAACGACTTTGAAGCTGATACTCAGCTCTTATTTAAAAGCGGTGATAAAGTGGAGATTAAAAGCGGTTCATTTAAAGGATTAACTGCTATTTTTGAAGCACAGGATGGTTTAGAGCGCTCGATGTTATTGCTCAATATACTTAATCAAGAGAACAAAATCTCTTTCTGTAATAAAGAGATTAAAAAAGCGGAAAGTTAATTATGTTTACACTGCATCAGTTTCAAAATTTACGCGCAGCCCGGGCTTTTTCTGATTATTTAACGGCACTTAATATTAAAAATCAGATTCAGCATGATGACTTTTATTATCAGTTATTAATTGAACAAAATCCGCAGCTGCCCAAGGCGCAGGCAGAGCTGGAGCTGTTTTTACAGAACCCCAACGATCCTAAATATATTTCGGTAAGCTGGCATACGGGTACAACAAAAAATGACAGTAATCACTTAGCTTATGTAAACTCCAATATAATAAGTAATTTCATCAGCCATGCAGGTCTTATAACCCATTCAGTATTTGCCTTTTGTGCTGCTATATTTATCCTGACAAGTTTAGGTTTCTTTAACCCCATTCCGTCCGTTTTTTCTTTTTTTACTCAGCAGCCTTTTGACTACACGCAAAGCTGGCGTTTTATTACCCCTGCTTTTTTACACTTCAGTCTTCTGCATATTGTCTTCAACTTACTCTGGTGGTGGCAGTTAGGGGGCATTGTTGAAAAGCAGCATGGTAGGCAGCGCTTATTGATACTTTTCTTCTTCTCGGCAGTGTTGGCAAACCTTGCGCAGTACTATCTAGTTAGTCCTTACTTTGGCGGTTTAAGCGGTGTTGTCTATGGCCTGGTTGGTTACTGCTGGTTATACGGCAAACTTAACAAAGGCAGCAAAGTAAATTTACCAAACTCCTATTTTATCTTTTTAATGGCCTGGCTTGCTTTTGGGTTTGTTGACCTATTACCGGTAAATGTCGCCAATTATGCCCATCTGGTTGGTTTATTAGCCGGCCTAGTTTTAGCAGGCATTTGTTCGAAGATAAAAATGTGAAGGTTAATAATTAAAACGCTGAGTCTATTTAAAATAACCGCCGGGAATAAACAATGTAACCGTATACTCTCTACGGTTACATTGCCGTAATCTATAGGGTTACAAAAGGTGTAATTTTTTTCAGGGTACTTTGACCTATGCCTTTGACGTTAATTAACTCATCTATATTCAAAAAATCGCCGTTATTTTCGCGATAATCCACAATAGCCTGAGCTTTTTTATTTCCAATACCGTTGATTACAGAAAGCTGCTCAGCATTCGCACTGTTAATATTTATTTTTTCCGACAACTCAGCAGTTGAAACAAGCTGTTCAGCGCTCTTATCAGCGGCAAAAACCAGCTGACCGGCGGATAATAAAAACAATGATACGGCAAGTAATAAACGGCAGGTTAATTTTTTAAGCATCGGGTATTCCTCCTTAAATGACCAAACGCACCATTTAAATTAGACTATATTTTGACTTTATCAATGAAGTTTAAGCAGAATAAATAAAAACTACCCGGACGGGTAGGTAAGCTTCTACAGGCGGAAGAGAATTACAGAACAATCCTTTTTAATAGGGGAAAGTTAGCACTCTCCAGACAGATAACATACCGAAGAGCGCAGTCTCATTTACAAATGCCTGCTAATCAGGCGCTTACTGATACAAATATTTAGTAAACAGCAGATCTTCAACTGGTTTTTTACCGGTTTCAGTAAGCAGCAGCGCATTAACTTCATCTAAACAGCGGGCACGAATATTCTCCCGCTCTGCAATTGATTTAACCTTTACTTCGTTCTGCTCACCAAAAATGGTAATTATTTTATCGCGAATAAGCGGCTCATGATTCTCTATTAAAGCGTAACTACTCTTTGAATTGACCATTAATTCTATGGTAATACGCACAAAACCCACGCGTTTACCTGGTTTTATATAGTTGGTGATAATATCCGGCTCAATTAAAAAATACTGATAATCATTTTTCACTTCTTCAACGGCCTCCTCTTCAGCAAATGCAATAGAAGAGAACAGTGAAAAACAAAGCACGCAGACTAGCGCTCTTTTAAACATGGTGATTTCCTTAACAAAGATGAACCTTATATATTTGAATGATACAATAGCAAACTATTTCCCGTTTTACCTCTTTTGAGAGTTAAACAAAGGCACAACAGTCAAAGGCTTATATGCACAATCACTTACTTCCTATCGGGCCGACAGCATACTGGTCGACACAACAAAGGCCTCTGCACTGCCCCGATAATGTGCTTGCCTGGCTTTATGATCACAGCTCATTAACACAAAAACTGGAAGGTTTATGCAAAACATTCAGTGTGCAGATAAAACAGCAGATAACCACAAATTCAATAAACAGCCCTCTTTCAGATTATTTTAGCAGCGAATCACAGGTATTAGTACGTGAAGTTTACTTATATTGTGATGATACCCCAGTAGTATTTGCGCAGACTGAGATTCCCTTTTCAACATTAAGTGAAGAGCAGGAAAAATTAGCCCAAATCGGCGAACAGTCACTCGGCAAGTTTCTTTTTCAAGACCCGACCATGGTACGCGGCAAGATTGAAACTGCAGAGTTTCTCAAAAATTCTTTTCTACATCAGTTGTCTGAGTCTCTCCAGCAAAGCTGCCGACACTCCTTATGGGCAAGGCGCTCTCTATTTCATATAAAAAACAAACCGTTATTAGTGAGCGAGGTGTTTTTACCCGCTTCTGGAATATATTTGACATGAGTTCTTTTTCCAAACAAAAACTTCAGGCATATACGCAGCTGATGCGTGTTGATAAACCGATCGGTACCCTTTTATTGCTCTGGCCTACGCTTTGGGCGCTGTGGATTGCAGCACAGGGCTTTCCTGATTTCAGTGTACTGATTGTTTTCTCACTTGGCGTATTTTTAATGCGCAGTGCCGGCTGCGTAATTAACGATTTTGCAGATCGTAAAATTGACGGCTTTGTTGAACGCACCAAAAATCGCCCTCTGCCGTCCGGGCGCGCCACCAGCGCAGAAGCCGTACTTCTATTTTTATTCCTTGCTCTTATTTCTTTCTTTTTAGTGTTAACACAGAATAGCTTAACCATTCAACTGTCAGTTGTCGGGGTTTTGTTAGCATTCACTTACCCTTTTATGAAACGTTTTACACACCTTCCCCAGCTGGTTTTAGGCTTGGCCTTCAGCTGGGCAATACCAATGGCGTATGCAGCGCAGGCAGATGCTCTTCCAACTGTAGTATGGATTTTATTTGCGGTTAACATTCTCTGGACCATAGCTTACGATACTTTATATGCGATGGTTGACCGTGATGATGATTTAAAGATCGGCGTAAAATCTACGGCTATTTTATTTGCCGATAATGACAAACTAATTGTCGGGCTGCTGCAGCTGTTCAGCCTGATTTTATTAGTTTTAGTCGGCTGGATAGAGGCTTTAAACTGGATCTATTATGTGGGTTTATTAATAGTGTCGGCTTTATTTATTAAGCAGCAGATAGAGATAAAAACACGCGATAAAAAGGCTTGTTTTAAAGCCTTTTTAGATAATAATTATGTTGGACTGGTTATCTTTATCGCGCTGTTTTTGAGCTACCTTTAATTATCAGCAAATAAGAAGTGATATACGAGCATTATTAACAGCCCGGGCCGCATTCCATACACTGATTGATCATCGCAGAGCCTAATTTCAGTTTCGCATTCAGATCTCGTAATGCAGTACGTAGACCTTCTTCTATTACCGGGTGATAAAAAGGCATATCCAGCATCTGTGAAATCGTCATTCGATTCTGATGCGCCCATGCTAACAGGTGCGCCAGGTGCTCAGCCTGTGGACCAATCATTTCAGCACCTAAAAAACGCCCGGTACCATGCTCTCCATAAAGATTTAATAAACCTTTGTTTTTTAACATCACACGACTGCGCCCCTGATCTTCAAAGGATACACTACCGGTTTCAAAACAGTTACAGCCGCTATATTTTTCACTGACCTGTTTAAAAGTCAACCCTACCATTGCCAGCTGCGGCTCAGTAAATACCGCTGCAATTGATGAACGACGCAGGCCAGCACGAATATTAGGATAAACTCCGGCATTACTGCCGGCTATTTTTCCTTGATCGGCAGCTTCATGCAGTAAAGGGATCTGGTTACTGGCATCACCGGCAATAAATATTGAAGGGATTGAGGTCTGCATAGTAAACGGGTCGGCAACAGGAACACCGCGAGCATCATTTTCAATGCTGATATTTTCTAAGCCTAAATTATCCACATTAGGACGACGTCCCGTAGCAGCTAATACATACTCAACTTCAGCAATCTGCTCAATACCATCTTTATCAACATAGGTAATTTCAACATTATCTCCTTTACGCACCATGTTTTTAACATTAGCATCAGCATCTAAATAAAATTCGTCTGAAAATGTTTTCTGCGCATATGCCGTTATCTTCGGATCAGTAAAGGGACCGACTTGTCCACCCATACCAAACATCAGTACTTCAACACCTAAACGATGCAGTGACTGTCCAAGCTCTAAACCAATTACCCCGGGACCAAATACAACAATGGATTTTGGTAAATCAGTCCAGTTAAACAAGTCGTCATTGATAATAAGCTTATCACCTAAGTCATTCCAAACTGCCGGGTAACTTGGCCGGGATCCCGTAGCAATAACAATTCTATCGGCATCTAAAAGTGTATGATCATCAATCTGCAGCAGCGTTGCCGAAACAAAGCTGGCTTTACCAATTAATTTACCCTGCTCAGGAATACCATCAACAGCTTCCACCACAAAGCCGACAAATCTGTCTCTTTCATCGCGAATACGCTGCATCACTTTTTGACCGTCAATACGTACAGGGCCGTCAACAAATACACCAAACGGACTTGTATGTGCAGCGCTATGAGCAGCTTCAGCGGCTGCAATTAATAACTTACTCGGCATACAGCCGACACGGGCACAAGTTGTACCGAATTCAGCGCCTTCAATAAGCACGACTGAATCTGTTTTTTCTTTAGCAGCTCGGTATGCGGCTAATCCTGCAGTACCGCCACCAATAACTGCAACTTCGACTTTAATGTGCTTCATAAATACTCCAGGAAACTAATATATTAATGATTTAGTGAAATTTGGGGTCAAAAAAAGCGCAGCCTTCAATACTGAAAGTGCGCTTCTAAACATACCCGTTATCAATCAAAATGCATTTATCAGTCACTAGCTCGGACACCAATACAAGGCGCAACATGATGACAATGGCTAGCCCTTATCGAGTGTTGCAACGCAGTATTGGTTTTCGAACTAGTGACCCACGGGGCAAACCGTGAGGCAAACATCTCCGTTGTTGTGAAGTCTCGATTTAACCAGTTAGATCTTCACCTTCACGCCTAGGACCTGTTTACCTCACGACTTGCTGATTTTTGCATCTTGAATGATAACGGGTATATAACTTAGTAAAAAGTTTCTTTAGCTCTATTAACCTTTAACGTAAGCAATCACTGCATCGCTGTCGCCGATGTGCTTTCCATCAACAAATAACTGCGGTACTGTCGTTTCACCAGTAACGGCTTTAAGACTTACGCTTGTCGCATCAGTGCCTAAAACAATCTCTTCAAAGGCGATATTATTATCTTTTAATGTCGCTTTTGCTTTTGCACAGAAAGGACAACCAGGTTTAGTAAACAATGTTACTGCTGATGGTGCTTTAGCTCTCGGGTTGATGTAATTAAGCATAGTATCTGCATCAGACACTTCAAACGGGTCGCCCGGCTGGTTCGGCTCGATAAACATTTTTTCAATTACACCGTCTTTAACCAGCATGCTGTAACGCCAGCTGCGTTTGCCGAAACCAATATCACTTTTATCAACTAACATACCCATACCGTCAGTAAATGTACCGCTGCCGTCCGGTACAACTGTGATATTTTCAGCTTCCTGATCTGCCAGCCAAGCATTCATTACAAAGGTATCGTTAACACTTAAACAAACAATTTCATCAACACCGTTCTCTTTTAATACTCCCGCTAATTCATTGTAGCGAGGCAGATGTGTTGAAGAACAAGTTGGAGTAAAAGCACCTGGCAGTGCAAATACAACCACGGTTTTTCCAGAAAACAGCTGATCGGTTGTTACGTTTACCCATTCATCACCCTGGCGAGTTGGAAAAGTAACGCTTGGGATTTTTTGACCTTCGATATTATCTAACATGTGTAACTCCTAAATATGATAAAAATGAGATAAGTAAAAATTTTAGTTTCATTTTGAACAAGTGCTTAACTTGTTTCGATGGAGTAATTATGGACAAAACAAGACAATAGGTAAAATCGTTTATTATTATGATAACGATAGGATTTTGCTATCACAAGATAATAATGAGGCAGTTAAACCTATTAAAGCGGCTAAAGTAATACTCTTTTCCGCTTTAATAGGGAAGAAAAATTTAATCAAACAATGAACGTAAATTAGCAATACCTTTATCAGCCAGTTGTTTTTTCTGTTCCTCGGTCTTTTTACGGGGACCGCTTTCCCAGTCAAGATCATCCTGAGGCAGTTCAGATAAAAAACGGCTTGGTGTAGGTTTGATCAGTTCGCCATACTGATTACGCTCTTTAGCTAGGGTAAAGGTTAACTCTTTCTGCGCACGGGTAATGCCCACATAAGCAAGGCGTCGTTCCTCTTCAACATTATCTTCATCGATACTCACCTGGTGGGGAAGAATTCCCTCTTCCATACCGATCATATATACAAAGGGAAACTCCAGCCCTTTAGATGCATGCAGGGTCATCAGCTGTACCTGGTCTAACTCTTCCTCTTCCTCATTACGGGAAAGCATATCGCGAAGTGTTAAGCGTGCAACCACCTGCTCAAGTGTCATCTCTTCATCCAGCTCATCACCTTTAAGCATCTCTGTTACCCATTTAAATAACATAGACACATTTTTCATCTGCATTTCTGCTGCTTTCGGGCTTGGGCTGCTCTCGTATAACCAGTCTTCGTAACCGATATCACGGATAAGATCCCGCACCACATCAATCGGATCTTCGCGTTTCAAACGATCATTCAATTCTACTAACCAGCGGCTAAAGGCCTGCAGCGACTGCAGACCTTTACCTGATAACGTCTGCTCTAAGCCCATTTCAAAACTTGCCGCAAACATACTAATCTGCCGCAAATTAGCATAATTACCCAGTTTCTCACGGGTCGCCGCCCCTATTCCCCGCGCTGGTTTGTTAACAACTCGTATAAATGCATTCTCATCATCGTGGTTTACCAGCAGCTTTAAGTAGGCCATGATATCTTTGACTTCACTACGGGCAAAAAAGGAGGTACCGCCGCTGATACGATAGGGAATACGGTTTTCCATCATTACTTTTTCTAATAAACGACTCTGGTGATTACCACGGTAAAGTACCGCATAGTCACTAAATGAAGCACCATTCATAAATTTATGTCCGGATAACTCCATCACTACACGCTCTGCTTCATGCTGCTCATTTTTTGCAAACAGCACTTTAATGGACTCGCCGTAAGCCAGTTCACTAAACAGACGTTTATCAAACTCATGCGGATTATTAGCAATCAATATATTAGCGGCTTTTAATACACGCTGGCTGGAGCGGTAATTCTGCTCAAGCTTCACTACTTTTAACTGCGGAAAATCATTCTGCAGCAGCACTAAGTTTTCAGGACGGGCACCGCGCCATGAGTAGATGGACTGATCATCATCCCCCACCACGGTAAATCTTGCTCGTTCACCAACTAAGGCTTTAATTAATTCATACTGACTGGTATTGGTATCTTGATACTCATCCACCAGCAGATAACGGATCTTCTTCTGCCAGCGTAAACGAACTTCTTCTTTTAAAGTAAGCAGCAGAGTAGGCATAACGATTAAATCATCAAAGTCCAGTGCGTTATACGCTTTTAACTGGCGCTGATACAAGTCATAACAATGCGCAAAAATAACTTCACGCTCACCTTTGGCATGTTTGACTGCCTGCGGGGGTAAAACTAAAGCATTTTTCCAGTTGGAGATCTGCGTAATTAATGCTTTAAGCAGGTCCATATCTTCCTGCAGCTGTTTTTCAGTCAGTTCTTTTAATAAGGCCAGGGTATCCTGATCATCAAACAGGGTAAAACCAGCCTTCATGCCTAAGGTTTTATATTCACGTTTAATAATATCTAAACCTAGAGAATGGAAAGTCGAGACCATCAGTCCGCGTGCTTCTTTTCGCCCTAGCGTCTGGCTGACACGCTCCTTCATCTCCCGCGCGGCTTTATTGGTAAAAGTTACCGCAGCAATATTTTTGGCTAAATAATCACAATTCTGCACTAAGTGCGCAATTTTATTAGTGATCACACGGGTTTTTCCACTGCCCGCTCCCGCTAAAACAAGACAAGGTCCAGAGATCATTTTTACTGCGGCATCTTGTCCGGGGTTAAGCTTCATGGTCTATCCTACATACTCAAAAATACGAAACAGCAGATTTTACGTCAGTTTAACTTTAATACAAAACAATCTATTAATCGGAGAGATAGCCGAATCGTCAAAAAGACTAAACAAATGTCCATTATAACATTGCATATTCAAATAATATAACGATAATGAACGTTCATTCACTTGGCAGTATAATTATGGACAAAAAAGAGAAAATATTTATCGTAGCTGAGAAACTACTTGCAGAACATGGTGTCTATGGCCTGTCAATGAAACTATTGGCCGACACAGCAGGTATAGCGGCGGGTACAATTTATCGGTATTTTGAAAACAAAGAGGCGCTGCTTCATGAGTTACACCAGCATATTTGTAAACAGTCCTCTTTAATTATTTTTAACGGCTGGTCAAATGTTCAGGAACCAAAACAGAAATATGACCGCCTGTGGAGCAATGCTTTTAATGCAGTGTTAAATAACCCGAAGCGCGTGGCTGTTATAGAAATGCTGAATTTTGTTGTGCCTCCCTGTCAGGCGGAAAATACAGCAATTGAGGAAAATACATTTTTTCCATTAATAGAGTTTTACCAGCAGGGTATAAATGAAGGCCGTTTTCACGACTGGCATATATGTGCATTAATCACGCTAAGTTTTGATACTTCTATCAATCTCGCTAAAAAGATTTCACGTAAACGCCTAGAAATAGACGAAACACTGCTCAATCAGGTCAGAGATGCTTCATGGTTGAGTATTCAGAAAGTTAATTCAGCAAACTAAATTTTAATTATTAAGGTAATACAATGAAAAAATGGATCGCTTCGGCAATATTATTAGCAATATTGGTATTCGGCAGTGTCATTGGTTTTAACATGTTTAAAGCTTCAAAAATTAAAGAATTTCTTGCTAACCGCCCTGTTCCTGAATTTCCTGTGACGAGTGCGACTATTCAGCATGAAGACTGGACCCCGCATCTGCGCGCAATTGGTTTTATCGAACCAATTCAAGGGGTAACGGTTGCCAATGAAGTTGCCGGCAAAGTAGTAAAAATAAATTTTGAATCTGGTCAGAAATTAAAAGCTGACGATGCGCTGATTTACCTTGATTCAGAAGTTGAAAAAGCGAATCTGAAAGCATCTCAAGGCAGAATGCCGGCAGTTGAGCGTAACTATAAACGCATGGTCTCATTATTCAAAAAAGGCTCGGTTTCACAGGGTAAAGTTGATGAAGCTGAAGCTGAACTTCTAACATTGCAGGGACAGATAGAAGGTTATCAGGCAACAATCAGCCGCCGTATTATCCGTGCACCATTTGACGGTATTGCCGGTCTGCGTAATGTATTTATGGGTGAATACTTAAAAGACGGCAGTGATATTGTGCGTTTAGAAGATGTCAGCCGTATGCGTTTACGTTTCACCGTACCGCAGAATGATCTGAATAAAATTCATATCGGCCAGAAGATGAATATATTTGTAGATGCTGAGCCGGAAATCCCATTTACGGGGACCATTTCAGCCATTGAGCCTGCGGTAAATTTCCAGAGCGGTGTTATTCAGGTACAGGCAGATATCCCGAATGAAGCACAAAAATTACGTTCAGGTATGTTTGCTAAGGCAAATATTATTCTACCGACGGAAAAATCTCAGATCATCATTCCTGAAACTGCTGTTAACTACACGCTTTACGGTGAAACCGTTTATCTGTTAACGGAACAAACCAATGAAGACGGTACTTCCTACATGCAGGCTGACCAGCAGATCGTTAAATTAGGCAACAGTAAAGACGGTTCTGTACATGTTCTTGACGGTCTGAAAAAAGGCGATGTTATTGCAACCAGCGGACAGGTTCGTTTAAGTAACGGTGCTCGAGTTAAAATTGTTGAATCAGATATATTAAACAAACCCGCTGAAATTCCAGCTTTATAGGGGCTCCGATGAAATTTACAGATACCTTTATACGCCGCCCGATACTGGCGATATCCATCAGTCTGCTGATCGTGTTATTAGGTCTGCAGGCGTTAGGAAAAATGCAGGTACGAGAGTACCCGACCATGACCAATACCGTAGTAACTGTTACCACCAGCTATTACGGTGCAAACTCCGATCTTATTCAGGGCTTTATTACTCAGCCGCTTGAGCAGGCCATTGCGCAGGCAGATAATATTGACTTTATTACCTCGCAAAGTTTTATGGGCCGCTCCAGCATTTCGGTATATATGAAACTAAATACCGATCCCAATGGAGCTGTTGCAGATATTCTCGCCAAGGTAAACAGTGTCAGTTCGCAGCTGCCCAGCGAAGCTGAAGATCCAACCATTGATATGAGTACCGGCTCAACAACTTCGGTTATCTACCTGTCATTTTCAAGTGACGAGCTAAATTCCAGCCAGATCACCGACTACCTTGAACGGGTAATTAAACCGCAGCTGTTTAGTATTAACGGTGTTGCTAAAGTAAACCTGTACGGCGGAACCGATTTTGCCCTGCGTATCTGGTTAGATCCGGAGCGCATGGCTGGTTTTGGTTTAACAACAGCAGATGTAGTACAAATTTTACAAGCGAACAATATTCAGTCTGCTACCGGTCAGGCAAACAGTTATTTCACTCTGATTAACGGTAATACAGAAACGCAGATTAAGAATGCAGCCGAACTGGAAAATCTTGTTATTGCCACTCGAGAAAACAGTAAAGTCATTCGCCTGCAGGATATCGCCCGCGTTTCCTTAGAAAAAAGCCATGATATTTACCGGGCAATGGCTAATGGTGATGAAGCCGTTGTAGTCGCAATTGATGCGGCACCAACAGCAAACCCGCTGGATATTACTGCAGGCGTACGTGAAATGCTGCCGGATCTTGAGAGAAATAATCCAAGTTCAATTGATATGAAGGTGTTATATGACTCAACGATTGCCATTGAAGAGTCTATTGCTGAAGTAGTTAAAACCATTGCTGAAGCAGGTATCATCGTACTTGTTGTGATGCTCCTGTTTTTAGGCTCATGGCGTGCAACACTGATCCCGATTATCACCATTCCACTGTCACTTATCGGTGTACTGGTAGTAATGCAGATGTTTGGTTTCACCATTAACTTAATGACGCTGCTGGCCATGGTACTCGCCATCGGCCTGGTAGTTGATGATGCGATTGTTGTGGTAGAAAATATTGACCGGCATATTAAAGCAGGTGAAGATCCCTTCCGGGCAGCCATTATCGGTACCCGGGAAATTGCCGTCCCGGTTATTTCCATGACTATTACCCTGGCAGCCGTTTATGCACCGATTGCATTAATGGGGGGCATCACCGGCTCGCTGTTTACTGAATTTGCTTTAACACTGGCAGGATCTGTTTTTGTATCAGGCATTGTGGCATTAACACTATCACCTATGATGTGCAGCATTATGCTCAAAAGCAACCATCAGCCGAACCGTTTCGAACAGGGAGTCGAAAACGTTTTATCCGGTATTACCGATAGTTACTCGCGCATGCTGGATAAAGTAATGACACGCCGTCCTGCTGTTATTGTTTTCGCTGTACTTGTATTTATCTCTTTGCCTTTATTATTTGCCGGCATACCGGCAGAGCTGGCCCCCAAAGAAGATAAAGGCGCATTAATGATGATGTCTAAAGCGCCGTCAAATGCCAACCTTGATTACATCGAAAACAGCATGCGTACAATAACAGGCATGCTCTCAGAGCAGCCGGAAGTGGAAAGCAGTCTGGCCATGTCCGGCATACCCAATGCTAACCAGGCATTCGGCATTGCCATTATGAAACCCTGGAGTGAGCGCGAGAAAAACCCTAAAGAACTTGCAACGACCTTAGCACCGGCATTTAACAGTGTGGCTTCAGTGGCTACAACCGCATTCCAGATGCCTGAATTACCGGGTTCATCGGGCGGTTTACCGGTGCAGTTTGTTATCAGTACTGCAAACTCGTTCCAAAGCCTGGGCAGTATTGCATCGGATGTATTAGCAGCCACGCAGGCTAACCCTAATTTTGTTTATTCAGAGCTGGATTTAGCTTTTGATTCTGCAACCATGAATATCAAAATTGACCGGGATAAAGCCGGTGCTTACGGCGTCACTATGCAGGATATAGGTATAACCTTAGGCACCCTGTTAAGTGACGGCATTTTAAACCGTATCGACCTTAATGGACGTAGTTACGAAGTTATTGCTCAGGTTGAACGTAAATACCGTTTATCTCCGGACAAGCTGGGCAGTTTTTTCGTACGAGCTAAAAACGAAGACATGATACCGCTGAGCGAACTGATCGATATTGAGGTAGTCGCAGAGCCGCGTTCACTGCCGCATTTTAATCAGCTTAACAGTGCAACAATCGGTGCCGTATTAGCCCCGGGTTTTGCCATGGGAGATGCGATTAATTTCTTTGAAGAGCTGTCAACGACCACGTTGCCGCAAGGTTATACACATGATTACCTGGGGGAGGCACGTCAGTTTGTATCCGAGGGTAATGCGCTGTACATGACCTTTGTATTAGCCGTTTTAATTATATTCTTAGTACTAGCGAGTCAGTTTGAAAGTATTCGCGATCCGCTGGTTATTATGATGACGGTTCCTCTTGCTATCAGTGGTGCCTTAATTGCACTTGCCTGGGGTGCCGCCAGCATGAATATTTATACTCAGGTTGGTTTAATAACCTTAGTCGGCTTAATCACTAAGCACGGTATATTAATTGCGGAAGTCGCTAAAGAAGAGCAGCTGCATCACGGTATGAACCGCATCGACGCAGTTAAAAAAGCAGCGACAATACGCTTACGCCCGATATTAATGACCACTGGCTCTATGGTGGCAGGTTTAATGCCGCTGTTATTTGCAACCGGCGCAGGTGCGGTAAGCCGTTTCGGTATTGGTATTGTAATCGTAGCCGGCCTGTCGATTGGTACGCTGTTTACTCTGTTTATTCTACCGGTGATTTATTCGCTTATTGCAAGTTCACATACTCCAATCCAGGAGTTTGATGAAACCCTGCAGCATAAAGTAAAAGAACAAGTAAACTAAAAATAATTAGTTACAACACTTGAATAAAAGGCCCGGCAGTTTAACTACCGGGCCTTTTTTATAAGCAGTCCAAAAGCCCGCCCGAGTGAATAAATTAGAAATGATGCTAGTGTTATTGACAGACTGTTATAGCGGAATATACGCGCAGGGCTTCAAACAGCAATAAACTTCACTAATAAATAGAACCTACAGCAGCAGGATATAAACATGCCGGCCGATAAAAGTGTAAATTCTGAAAGTATTGAGCAGCTGAAAAGAGATAGTGAACTGAATATGTTTTTAAAGCGTATGCCGGAAGGTGTTAGAACGAGTTTTAGCAGCCAACAGCTAAGCAGTATAAAAAGCGCGATGAAACCTCAAAGCAGAGGAAATCATGCGGTTGATATTCACCACACTATCAAATTCTTTCATTACCATTATTATTATGTGTTTATTGCAGGAAGAGATCTGCGCGAACTCACTCGGCGGGAAAAACATATCAGCTTATTAATGAAAACTGCATTCACGGCTATTTTTTTAAGCTTTTGTGCTCTGCTGGGGATATTAGTGCTGTACCTGATCAAATCCGCAATGGGCATTAACATTTTTCCAAACTATTCATTTGGTGTTTGGGACTGGTTTAAAGAAGTTTTCTTAATTTAGTAATTTTCAGCTGAGTTCAAAACAGAATAGTAATAAGTGAAAAAAAGAAGCTAAAAGAACTGTGGTCAATCAGCACCTGGCGGCGATGGATAGACCACAATGTATTCCCATTTCCCACTTGCAGGCCCTTTGTTAATAGGCGTTTGGGTTAGTGAATCCTTTAATAATAGTTAAGAATATAATTTTTATATCCAGCCATACCGACCAGTTTTTTATATAATGCAGATCAAATTCCACCCGGTTTTTCATTTTATCAAGGGTATCTGTCTCCCCTCTCCAGCCGTTGATCTGTGCCCAGCCGGTCACTCCCGGTTTGACCTTATGACGGAGCATATAATAACGCACCTGTCCGCGATACTGCTCATTATGGGCAACGGCATGCGGTCTGGGGCCGACTATCGACATGCTGCCGGCGAGCACATTAAAAAACTGCGGAAATTCATCTAATGAAGTGCGCCGTAGAAAGCTGCCGAATCGAGTTACACGGGGATCTCCTTTAGTTGCCTGAGTCACAGTATCGCTGTTTTCCATTACACTCATGGATCTGAACTTCCATACCACAATTTCTTCACCACGCAGCCCGTAACGGCGCTGTTTAAATAAGACAGGGCCTGGAGACGTCAGCTTGATTCCAGCTGCAATCATAATTAACGGTATGGAGATCAGGCATAATATAATACTGCTGATGATGATATCTTCAGTGCGTTTAACCCACTCTTTAGCACCAAGATAAGGAGATTCAAAAACACTTAAAGTGTCAATATCACCAACGTTGGCAAAACGTGAACGGATCAGGGTTGATACTAAAAAATCAGGGATGTAATGCACATCAACGGTTGTATCTCCCAGACGCAGCAGTATATCTGCAATGCGTTTTTCAGCTTTTAACGGCAGGGCAATAAACAGCATTTCAACCTGCCCGTTACGCGCGAGCTTAATTACTTGTTCAATTTTACCCACAACATCCATATTTAAATCATCAGTAACCCGGCGGGGATGGCGATCTTCATAAATACCAACAACTTTGTAGCCTAACTCATCGCGTTTTCGTATTTCGCTCAGCAGCTCACTGCCTGAATTTGTTGCACCAATAATCGCAACACGCTTAATATTAAATCCGGCTCTATGACGGGCTCTGATATATTGGCGCTGTACAGCCCGCCACAAAAAACTAAAAATAAAACTTAGAGCAAACCAAAGAACCACCGTTACCCGGGAAAACTCTTCAGACTGTTTCAACAAAAATGCGATCATAACAGCGATAAAAAAAGCAACGCTGATACAGGCCCAGGCACTCAAAACCATTTCTGAAAAATGCCCGACCCGCCATGAACGATACAGAGCAAATGATTCTGCAATATATAAAAAAGCAACCGACACAACCAGGGAGGCGATGATATATTCCCGCTCTATAGTTAAACCGTACAACCAGGCTGCAACGGGCAATGAGCCTAGCAGTACACATAAATCCAGCAGGCGATATATAAACGAATAGGTATTAGAACTAAAGGTAAAAACTTTACGTGATGCCACAATCTGAACTCCCTGTATTTGCTGACTATAAAAAGTAATACACTGAATTAACGTGATATTACTTTTCATAGAACAACATTAGATCAAACCGGTATACGACCGACTGCAGAAAAAAGAATTTTTTTCTGCAGTCGGCTTGTTATTTATTACTATCAACTACTGATACAATCATTATTCCAGCGTCAGACCCGCAAAAGAAATATAACTGTACCCTCCTAATTTACCAACAGGCCTGAGCTCAACATGAATACTTCCTTCAAACTCAATATCCGCTTTAAGGTAAAACCATCTATATCCCTTGCTTAGCTCAACAGGCGAAACTTCCCCGTTCACTGTTAATTCAAGCATTGCAGGATCATTCGTCCAGGCTCCAGCCTTGAAGTACAAGGAAGCTAAGCCGGCCTGATCACCCGAACTTTTTAAATCAATCAACACGGCATTAGTGTCCTTCCAGGACATACCGGTATAACCGCTTGCGACTACAGTTCCATTATTTACAAACTTATAAGTGCTGTCCCTGTATTTAGGCGAGCCGGCGTAATCAATTGAGGTGACTTCTGCTCCGCTAAAATCAACATTTCCAGACATGCCGTCGGACGCGGTATATTCAACATTACTTACGTCGATTTCGCCCCCAGTTTCAACACTGACTCCATGTACTAATGCATAACTAGGTTTACTTTCTACATTAAGTAAAAGACCCGCAACTTTAATTCCACTATAACCGCCATGACTACCGGTAGGGGTAACCGTAACAACCGTAGACTGCTCGAATGCAATGTCGATCTTCACATAATGCCATGAATATGATGACGGCAGCGTAACAAGCTCAGTTGTATCACCCGCACGAACGGTCAATCCGGCAAGATCAGAACTCCAGGCTCCAAGTGACAAATACAGGGTTGCTACCTGAGCATTTCCGCTGCCTAACAGGGAGAAATTAAAACTGTTAAGCTCATTATAATTCATCACCACATAGCCGTTTTCCAACTCCTGGCCCTGCTCCTGAAAGATGAAAATGGATGAATCGTGAGATGATAAACTGCCGTTACCAATCGAGAAATCAACACTGCTGATTTCATCTACGCTAAACTCATCGTTGTAATTATAATCACTTTTAAAACCATAAAACTCGCGGCCGTCCAGCTCAATCACCCCTGGTTTTTCAATAAATGTAGAAACAATAGAAACATTTCCCGGTATAACAGGGTCATCTGGATCCGGTATCGGATCTACCGGGTCATCCGGCAGTGGTTCAGGCAATGGTTCCGGCAGCGGTTCCGCTGTATCTTCCAATGGAATATCAATACAATAATCCTCTGAATAAGCTGTACCAGCCTGATTATAAGAACCTATTCGATAACAGGAGTTACTGCCGGGCACGCTCGCATAATCAACATAAGAAGTAGAGTCGGCATTCAAAGTGGCAATGATGACATACTCACCGTCGGTTTTACGCTCGACAACATAACCATCTTCGTCCGTAGCATTATCCATCCATGAAATAACCGTTTGAGTACCAGTACCGGCTGCGGTAGGAAAAGTCTGAATCATCTTGTTAATCTGATAGATTCGGTACTCCTGCCAGCTTTTATAACCGATCAGAACGATCAGTGAGATCACGATTGCAGATAATAAAATTGTCCCTGGAGTCATCACCTTAGTGGTAAAGTTTGCTGTGGAAATTCCCCGTAGTTTAAACATAATCAATCCCCTTGCTGCACTCTTTCAGGTGACAATTGATAACATTGCAATCTCTACGGGACCTCACTTAAATATTCAGCAGTCCTTTGCGAGAAAAGTGTGATAAAAGTCACTTAATAGTCAATAATAATAGTTGCGTAAAAAGCAATTCTATTATTAACAGTATGCCAATACTCTGGCAAACACAAATCACCAGAGGAGACAAAACAGCCCGATATTGCCAGGCAATTAACTCGAAAAAATTTCTTTTTATCGACCGATAAAATTTAGTGAATTGAAACAATAAAATAGATTAGGAAGTGACAGTTTAATGTATTTAAATAAAAAAAATTCAGCTCAATATTTTTTTTAAAAAAATACAATTTTTGTTCTCTAAACTAAGAAATATCAGTCAACATCAGCTCTGAGAGCATTATTGACTGACCATAATATACGGGCTAAACAGGGGGAAAACAGCGCTAGAGGAACAAAAAAAAATCATTTCAACTAAATCAAAAGAAACCTTTCGACAGAAATAATTCAGCGCTGTTTGCCGGATTAAGTTTCACAAAGAAGATTACTGCAGCGGCAAAAAAACGGCTTTAATATGCAG
Source organism: Psychromonas aquimarina ATCC BAA-1526 (assembly GCF_000428725.1). Classification (GTDB taxonomy): domain Bacteria; phylum Pseudomonadota; class Gammaproteobacteria; order Enterobacterales; family Psychromonadaceae; genus Psychromonas; species Psychromonas aquimarina. The sequence continues at coordinate 104,157 of NZ_AUAM01000008.1, read as the reverse complement.
ACAAACGGCCTTGTTACACTTAATGCACAAGCTTAAAAACCCGTCACAATGAATTTCTTAATCAGCATATTTAAACAGGCGCCTTGGAGGCTTAACTATCCAGCAGATCCCGGTAAACTGCATATGTACGTCGAGCAACATTCTCTGAATGATACAGATCTAAAGCTAATTCTTTAGCTTTTTCCCCCATAGCCAGCCTTAAATTATCATCATCTAAAATTCGTCGAAATTTATCGGCAATATTATTTTCATCAAAGGGATTAATTAAATACCCTGTTTCATTATTTCTAACCATATACGGCATACCGCAGCGGTTAGATGTCACAACAGGGATCCCCGCAGCCATTGCTTCTTCAATTCCCATTGGAGAATTTTCTTCAAATGAAGCTAACGCATAAACAGCTGCGGCCTGCAGTTCCTCCATAACTCTCTGTGTTGATATCCTGCCGAGTAATTTAATATGTTTGACCAGATCATGTTCAGCAATCCACTCGCTCATTTCCTGCGCATAGCGCTCATCGCTTACGCTGCCTGCTACCCTAAGCTCAACATCGTAACCAGCTTTAACCAGTATCGCGACGGCTTTAACTAATATTAACGTATTCTTACGCGGGCAAATAACAGCAGAAGTAAAAATTACTCCTTTTTTCTCTTTACGCTCCAGGGTGAAAAAATGGTCTGAGATAGGATTATCAATATCGTAAATAGCGGCTGGCGAAAACAAAGAGACTCTTTCCCTCACATAGGGGCTGATTGAAATTATATTAGGCAGCTTAGCCCAGCTGCTTTTTTCAAAATGCTCCCATAGTTTTGATCTCAACCATTTAAAACTGCCGTTGGAAAACAAAGTATCCCCGTAAATAAAACCGTGCACGGTAAAAACTTTAGGTATAGACAAGCTGTTTACCATAATCCCGTAAGTATCATGAGCATGAATTATGTCTGGTTTTAACTTAAGCAGATAATTACTAATAAGCACTTTACTCTTGCTCAGTGCATTAAGTAATTCACTGCCCTTAGGTTTCGGCAGGCGATGGATAGTTGTATTATTCCAGCTTTCCAGGCTGGTTTCTGCGGCGCCGGCACACAAAGTAATGACCTGTATATCAAGTTCCGGGTAAGCGGCCAAAGAACGAACTAAATTAAGGCTGACAGCTTCAACACCGCCTAATGGAAGATTTGTATCGGCAGGGAACTGTGTTACAAATGCTAATTTAATCTTTTTCATCAAAGCCTTCCTTTTTATCTGCAAGCATATGAATAAAAACTGTTTCAAACAGCTCCATCGACTGATTCACTGCATGATTTCTTTGATAATAGTCTCTTGCATTCGCAGAATACTCTTCCCACTGTTGATGGTTCGAACATAAGCTTCGTAAAGCAGAAATCAGTTCTTCTTTATTTGTTACGCTGACACCTAATTTTTTCTCTTTTATCAGATCATCCGGATCAAAAGTAGAAATTACCGGCAGCCCCTGACTCCAGGCCTCTAAAAATGTATTAGGGAAACCTTCATATTTTGAAGAACAACAAAAGACCGTACTGCATCTATACAGCGCCGGCATATCATCACGAGCCACCATGCCCAGACAGGATACATTATCTAAGCAGTCCATTTTTTCCAGCAGCCCCTGCGAATAAGCATCATCGTGACTCGGACTTCCAGCTACTAAAAAATTGTATTCAGGTATCTCAGCAGCGGCTTCAAGAAATAATTCAAGACGTTTACACTCATGAAAACGCGCAGCCCAGAGAATAGTAGGTTTATCAGCAGGAAATTCTAAAGGGGTATACTCACTCTGCTCAGGTCCGATGCAGGGCATAGGTAAAACAGTTGAGTCCAGGTTAAAAGCATTCTTCAATAAATTCATCTGTTTTTTTGTCTGCGTAATAACTTTATCGGCATGTAACAACCCGTACTTATACAGAAGCCGCTCTCTAAAGGTATGCATCACCGGAAAATCCGGATCAGCATCGGCATCGCTAGCCAGAGAATAAAGAAATTTTTTATTATTCAATTTGCACCAGAGCGCAACCTGTCCGGTAACATATTCCCCACAATTCTGGTAATACAGCTCAGCATCGGCTCTTTTCATTGCTGCATTTAATCCCGTCCATCGGGGATGAAAAAAACGAATCCCCGGTAAGCCGGAATCCTGACGGCAGATCTTAATTACATTAATACCGGCAATCACTTCATCCTCTTCCCGCCCTTCTGACCAGGTTAATAATGATACCTTGTGACCTTTTGCCGCTAGCCATTTGGCCATAAGAGTAGTCTGCCTTTCAACTCCACCAAAAGAGCCCTGATTACCACCAGTAACCGCACCATAAGCGAAATGTGCAACAAGACATATACTCAGCATAATTATTTGCGACCTTGAGTTTCTGCTGGATTAATAATTAGAGAAAATATAAATTTCTTGATCTACTTTATCAGCAGGCAGTTCAATCATAGTAAAATCAGCTCGTAAGCAGATAAATAATTTCAAATTTTTCTCTACCTACAGGGAAGCTGAAACGTTTTAAAGTCATTAAATCATCGCCATACTGACATAATCCAACATCTGTAGAAAAAGCGGCCCTGTAACCTGTCTGCTTTATCAGATTAACCGCCATCTCATTATAACTACCGTTCGGATAACAGAAATAGCAGCATTGAGTTCCAATTTCCTGTTCAATACGATTTTTTGAATTAACTAACTGAGAAGTAATTAACTCTTCTGACAAACGATCTAGCCGCCAGTGGTTCACAGTATGGCTGGCAATATCTAACCTGTTATTTTTTACACAGTCACGCAGCTGCGGCCATGTAGCTATAGCTGACCAGTCATCATCTTTACATATATCACTGAGAGCTTTACTGGAACGTTTCTCCAGTTCTTCACAAAGCGCACTGAATAATTTATTAATCTGATTGTCATCATCAAATGTCTGCTTACAATGGTTACGAAAATTCTGATAGCTTACGGTTAGCTTTTCACGTGAACTCCCGTCAAAGTTATACACCCGTCCGTCGTGACCAAGTGATATCTGCCCTCCCATATTCTGCTGCAGCGCATAATCCAAACGATCAAACCAGAAGGGTTGTGAAGAATCTATATGACAGGTTGAAACAAACAAGACAGGTTTTATATTAAAGCGTTCACAAACAGGCAGAGCATAGTCAATATTATTACGATAACCATCATCAAAGGTTATTAGTAAACTATGCTCCTGCATCGGAATTTTTCCATCAAGCATATCAATGCACTGCTCAATGCTTATAAAATGATAATAATCAGACAACAGCCTGAGTATGCGCTCCAACTCTGCAGGACAAAGCTGCGACCTCAAAGGTTCCCATATCACACCTTCATGTTTCGCCATCACACCGTGCAGCATCAATACTGTGATCTGATTGCGTTTCCTGAAGTGTAAATACCGTAGAACCCCCAAAACGGATAAGCTCTTAAGTATTATTTTCTTTATCAAATGCTTCATTATTTCAGACTAGTTACCTTCAATTGTTGAGCTTACAAGCAGCTTCTGTAGCTCATTTAATTCAAACATGTAAAGAAATAATCTACTGCTGTGACATCAGACTATCAAAGCGACGGCCCTTGCAGTTAAGGAACAGGGAAACAGCTCCTGATGCAGCCGCAGCTGCTCAGTCTATTAACTCACTTTTTAAACCTTTTCTAAGTTTTTCTCTTTCGATATAAATACGTAACATCAAAGCAATTGCTACCCACATCCCCACAGCACCTTCTCGAGGGTAAAAAGTCTGACTTCCGGTAGATGCAAATAAAAATGCAAAAACCAGCGCAAAACAGAGCCCACCAGTAACCACATAGACAGCAGTCTGTTTTTCTTTAAACAGCGACCAGGAGTACTTTAAAATATAAAAATAAAACAGAAATATCGGAACGGCACCAATGAAACCATTATCAAGAATCCACTCCAGGTAAGCATTGTGCGGGTGAGCAAAGACTTCGCCTTCACCATATTCAACCATTATCTGCATAGTAATACCGGTATTCTGCATCGCTTCACGTCCGTATCCCAGAAAAGGAGCTTCAGTAATATGCCACCAGACCACAGGCCAGCTGATGACTCGTCCCGATGTTATAGTGTAGGTATCAATTTCCTCTTTTTCAAAATCGGCCGGGGCCAGCTCTTCAGTCTGCGGCGTCACTCCCTGCATTAAGCGATCGATTGTGGAAGGCGCAAAAACAAACAAAGCAGCAGCCAAAACCGGAGCCAGCAGAAGAAACTTCCGCCACCTGAAAACACAAAGTATAAAACCTAAAACGAGCCAGGTTATATACCCCATCCTGCCTCCTGTCATCGCCATCGCCAGGAAAATAGAAATACAAGCAGGAATAATTATAAAAAGAAATTTTTTAACACTTACCAGCTCTTTTAAGCAAAATACAGCCCAGAAAGCTCCGCTCATGATCATAGATATATTGACCCGATGAAAACCAACATTACTTGAAATAACCTTAATAGCCTTCCTTTGTAAACCGTCACCGGACATAATTAAGGAGCCGAAGCTCATGGCTTTTATTACCTGCAGAGCAAGAAAAATAAACATTAAACTCAGCGTAATAACAGCAAAGTTATACTGTTGACGGTTTCGGCAGCCGTCAAAGATAATCATCGCCGGGACCACCCACTTAACGCAGTTAATTAAATATTCATTTACTGCTGTTAAGCTTCCCATGCTCTCCCATCCGTATACGGCATGCAGATCACTGATCCCGGTCATATCATCGAAATAACGCAGCACGCCGGCGAAAATAAAAAAGTAATAAAAAATAAGAATGGTATTAATATGCAGGGGCATTTCCCAGGTAAGCTTCTGTTTATTTCTGTTGATTAACCAGGACAAAAACACATTCAGAAATAAAAAATTCCAATGATTCAAACCTGGGATACCAGCAATTGATTTAGGCATATCCGGGTGTTGAAATACAGCCATCAGCAGCACCAGCCAGCAGGCGGTCCGAAACCAGTCTTTCCAGGCATAAACACTTAAATATGCTATTAGAAGTGTTAATAAAGTTATCCGGATCAAAGACAACCCCCAAATAAATGCAATGGATACTTCTCTGCGGCTGCAGCAGAAACCAATAGTCCGTTGATTTAAAGCGTAAATTATTTATTAATTTATCTTAGTATAAAATCAGTCTTAATATAATCAGTTAGTTACATCTGAACTGGAAACATCTGATTTATTCTAGTATCAATATCTAAATTTTAACAACTACAAGTTTACTCGCTCTTTTGTTAGCGGCGAACCGGATCGTTAACTATACTGCTAGCAAGTACGGAACAACTTTCTCGCCTAGGAGAAAGGACCTAAATGTAAAATCAATTACTTATAGTGTGTTAATGCATTTTAGCATTTAATGCATTTAATGCATTTAATGCATTTAAGGATAAATGATGAATTTATACTCAAGGAAAGCCACATACTCAACAGTCCTATTTTTTCTGCTCTTTTCGTCCCAAATCATAAGCGCATACCAGGTTCCAATAGGCATACCCGAATCACCAATCAACTTTGAACAAGCCCCTCCGCCAAGAGCAGAAAGCTGGACAGCAAATCCAGTATCTGAAACCCATGGTTACTATTATATAAATTTCACCACAGGAAGTGACAGCAGACAATACGGCACACCGCTCACACCAAGAAGAACGATTCCGTTCCCTATTCCAGCCGGGAGCTATATTGAAATTGACGGCAGATACGCTAATGCAATCGGCGGCGTTATTAAGATGAACTCCATGGGGACAGATGATACCTGGGCGGCAGGCAGTAAAGGACCGGTATGGATAACCAGCGCCCCAGGAAAAGAAGGATCATTCGAGAAATATAAAGCCCTTGCTTACGGCTCTAACTTATTTATCTCGAATATGATAGTGCAGAATAATTCATCTATACAGATCGGCTCAATGTCAGAAGGTTATGGTGTTACCAATATAGTAGTAAGAGACAGCGAATTTATAGGCGATCCGCTGACCGGTAATGTTGCTTTATTATCCGCAGTAGGCCATCAGAACAGCTCAAGCACTAATGTTATCTTGTATAATAATGTGATTAGAGATTTAGGCGATATATATAATCCCAATGATGTTGACGCGACATGTATCGGTGTTTCAGGCTATACCTCTTATGTCTGGATATTAAATAATAAAGGCTTCAACGCATCGGGTCCCGGCCTGCAGATAAATGCTATGCCTCCACGCACAGCCTCCCATAATATATATGCCGGAGATAACGAGTTTTATAATGTAAGGCAGTCTGGAATGTGGGTGAAATACGCCTCAAATGTTGTGTTTTCTAGTAACTATGTACATAACATAATAAGCACTCCCTGGTCGCCGGCTAAGGCAATGGGTGCCCAGTATGAGCCAAACGGTTTATGGATGATTAACAACAAAATCCATGATACCGAATACGGCATCAGAATACCGAGTACAAATGCAATCGAAGATACTGATATCAAAGTATATATGATAGGAAATGTCATCTATAACATTCATACGGAAAGCCCGGTAGGTACCTCCTCAGCCTGGGAAAGTGCCGGGATCCATATTCAGGGAGCTCAGGAAAGGTACATCTATAATAATTTAATATTTAATACACCTAATGGAATTAATATATCTTCAACATCCGGCATGACAGATATCAAAAACAATATTATTTTAAAAGTAGATGCAAACCACACTACAGGTCAGGGCTATCAGATATGGTCTGAGCACCACCAGAGAGCACCGGAACTTCTAGTTTCCAATAACTTTTTCGGCACTGATGAAATGAGCGTCCAGCTCAATAAAACCAACTTTGCCACAACCCTGAGTTTAGATGCACATCTGAATGCGGGTACAACAAGTGAAGTCAGTACAAACTTTTCCGGGCCGGTCGATGTTGCTCAAATAGATCTAGAGCAGATAGCACTCGAGGGATATGACAACAGCCGCCTATGGGATTTCGGCAAAGATATGTATCCAGAACTGTCAACCACACTCTCAGAGCTGTTAAACAAGAACGTACCAATAGATAGTGATTTTCTAAGGAAAGAAAGAGTACTCGGCTCCTCTGTTGATATCGGTCCCTTTGAACAGCAAGGTACTAACTCTAATATCATTATTCCTGAGAAACCAGGCAACGTACAGATCATACTGCAGTAATATACAGCAGTTCAGACTTAACGGAGCAGATACAATTTTATATTTGTATCTGCTCCGTTTTTATTTGCCCTTCGTACCTTCGTTATAAATGAATTACAGCGAGATACATTATCAATTTATAAGCATTTAAAGGGGGAGTTTCTGATCAACAAAAATAGATTTTCCCCTGGCGGTTAAAGGAATCGCATCAACAACTTCAACTTTCACCTGCACCCTTCCTTTTAGTTTTACTGTAATATTTTCTTCAATACGCTGCTTCTGCGACTCTGAGAACAGATGACCAGCAACCACTTTTATCACTGAATACCCTGGCGTATCCTGATAAAACTGATACTGCATCACATTGTCAAAAGTATCATCGTGCATATTAACCGCCGTCCATGAGATTAAACTATTATCTGATGCAACCAGATACTCCTGCACCCTATGTCCGCGTATATTTTTAACAATCAAATAGTTGCGCTTACATTGTTCACAGTGATCAGCGACATATTCTGCAAAATCTCCGGTTTTATAGCGAATAAACGGCATAACGGTATTCATAAAACCACTGCCGACTATCTGCCCTGTTTTACCTTTTTCAGTGATCACCTCTCCCTGGTCATCAATTAACTCAAAATATCCGTAGGTCGGCCAAACATGGTAATCACAACAAAACTCACACTCACCGGCAGCCACTAGCTTTTCAGTATGCCCGTAAGACGAAAAGTAACGACAGTGAAATACAGATTCAACAAATGCTCTCTGCTCCGGATAAACATTTTCAGATTCCGCTAAAATACCTTTTACATTTTCAACACTGATTTTTTCTTTTTTTATAAAACGGGCTAACTGATAAACCGATGACGGATAGACATGCAGATAACAGGATTTTAATGATTTAATATGTTCGATATAAGCTCTTATATCACTATCATTCATATGAAAATTACTATAATAATGCTCATTAAAAACAGGATCAAAACTGTAGTTTAAGCTGCTTTTAGTCCCGGTTACCCGGCCGCGAAACACCGCTTTACTATCCCCGAATTTAAAGCCGGCTTTTCTCCAGCCGTCCACTAAATAAGCATATTCAATCTGAGAACGTCCGGCATTAATATAAAAAGTTAAAGGAATACCGCTTGTTCCGCCTGTAGTCACATAATCAACGTCAGAGTTATTTTTATCAACGAGAAGAAGATCATCAATATTTTCATTAATAAAGGCTTTATCAATCAGAGGGAGCTTTTTAAAATCATCAAGCTCCTGCAGAGAGAAAACATCTATCCCGGCGTCATCATATAATTTACGGTACGCAGGACATTTATTATAGGCATTAGATACCTGAAACTGTAACTGCTTTAAATGGTAGGCATCAACTTCAGCTCTTGTCCATTTTTCGGCACAGCGGATCAGTCTGGTCGTTTCTCTAAATTTCCTGCCGATTAAATACTCTAAAGGGATCCGAGATAACACTGTCGCGGCAAGTTTCTTAACAGGAGAGGGCATGGTTTCCCATAGATTTTTTCTTGAAAAAGCTTTTTTCATTTCAGCTCCCCTGTTCTTTAAAAACGTTAAGCCATTGTCTCTGAACACACTCAAGATCGAAACGCTTAGTCGATGCGGCGGCATTTCGGGAATACTCACTTAGAAGTTTCTCATTATTGAGCAGATACAAAATCTGTCGAGCAAAATCCTCAACAGAATGATTTTCAATTAAGAAACCGTTATAGCCACTGACCAGTACATCGGATAAATCCCCTACATTGGGTACAACCGCGGGAAGGCCTGCTTTTAACCCTTCCAGCATAGACAGTGCCAGTCCTTCAGACCTGGAGGTTAATACATAAATTTTAGACTGATGCAGCCAGCTCAGCACATCATCCTGATGCCCGGCAAAATCGACCATAGCAGAGATATTCAAAGAATCCGCGTAAGACTTTAAATCATTTAATAGCGGCCCGTCACCAATTACCAATGCTTTACAATCTGTCTTTTCGTCTTTGATTTTATTAACTACATCAAGAAACAGATTAACCTGCTTAACCTTAGATAAACGCGCGGTCAAAACCAGATCATATTTTTTACTGTTTTGAACTGCACAGGGGTAAAATTTATTGTGATCAATCGCCCCTGAGATAACCTCTATTTTAGCAGCCTCCACACCGGCTTCCTGTAAAAATAATTTAGCGCCGTTACCCATTGTTATAATTCGGTCTGCAGCAGCCGCAATACGGCAGATATAAAACGTTAAAAACCTATCTTTACCGTCCAGAAATTTAAAAAATCTATTTTCTGTTTTTCCGGCGGCAAGTGTTTCGGTAATACCACCGACGCAGAAATATATTGAACGGCATCTCAGCATATTGGCAAACAAAATTGATAAAGATGCATTAAAAAGAATATGAAATCCGCCAATATAATCCGGCTTCATGCGCATCGAGCAGCTAAAAAAAGAGATTAAACGAGCAAAAGTATCGCCGCAGTATTTTCTCAGCCGCTCAGGGGATTTTACAACCGTCAGCCCTTCTACGCTGTAGTTAATATTATTTGAAACAATATACACATGGCGGACGCTTGAACAGGTTACGATTGGTATAAGGTGAGCATCAATCCAGTTTTTTGAATAAAAGGTTCCCGTTAAAACGATAATATGCCCGTTTTTTTGGAGTTTCTTTTTCGGCAGCATCGAAAATAATAAAATCAGCAAGTACAAGGTAAAAATAGTTAAACGACCGAATAAAATTTTAACTTTATACATAAAGAACCTCATATTTAAACTGGACTTTTAATATCAGGAAAGACTAAAGGCGGCCAGGCGATAGAAACACTTTTCCTACCGCTGTTATCGGCCGGGTTAATTTGTAAATTAGAGTAATACTTACCATTTATATACAAAGCAACTTTTTCAGGATCATCTGCATACCAGGTCAGCCCGTAAAGATCCTGCCCCTTGTAAGTAGTGGACAGATGTATCTGCTCCTTATCGTCGGCAGACTTAACCATAAAGCTTAATTCTTCAACCGTACGGCAGTAACCTAATAACCTTCTGGTTGTAGCGGTTAAAATCAGTTTGTTTTTCTGATAAGCAGCTAATAACTCAAACGCATCTCTGGTGCATTGTTTAAAAGCCTGCTCGCCGCTAAATACCTTTCCCAAATGACTATACAGAACACTGCAGCCTTTATTTTTCAGCAGTGTATTCAGCACTGATTCAGTTAATACATTATGAATACCGCGGGCAGAGTCAAAGACAGAAACACCGCCCCATGAGGGATTACAGCGCATAAACTCCTGCACAGGAGTGCCGTCCAGCAGCTGAGTTTTTCTTAATACATGGTTATCTTTATGCATCGCATATTTAACACTGCCTAAGCGCGCGAACCAGCCTTTAATAAACTCAATTAAAATCGTTTTACCCGACTTATAAGGCTCTTTAATATTAAACAGGCTGCGGTAATTTCGTTTCACATTCTGTGAAGCGATACTTGTGACCCGTCCCTTCCAGATAAAAGACAGCCCGCCTGTTTTTACCGTAAGATCTGTATGAAATGCATCCGCCCCTGCTACGGCCCCTTCTCCCTGCATAATATCGTCATCTAAATTGGTAGGGGCCTGAGCATGGTCAATCCAGACTTCGAGTTTACGCTGACCTTTCTGCAGCTCTGCCCAGCACAGCTTAATACGCTCCCTTGAGTTAACAAAGTCACCAAAAGAGTGCAGACAGTCAATATGACCGGAATCAATCAAATAATGTATTTTTTTCCGGCCGTCATTATCTGTATTAGTATAAGAAAATTGATTTTCAGGCATATCAAAGTAGATACTGTTACCAACTTCCAGACCAACACCTTTCCCTAAAATAGTCTGCTCAGTGGTATTCAAGTAGCGCGCTGTTTCAAAGTAAATCTCTTTATTCGGTGTTTCATCTAAATCACTGCAGACTGCCAGCATAGCCTGGTAGGGATAGGGATATTTCCGTAAAGAGATATTCATTATCAATTCCTTTTCAGTGAATCAACGAATCTTATTCCACAAATGATTTTTTTCAGATTTATTAAGCAGTAAAACACTATAAAAAAAAGCGAGAGAAAAACAGGCAAACACAAAGAACATCCCTGAATAGAGATATGCATACTGTAAGTAATAATATTTTGCCAGACCAAGCAGAGCGGCATAGGGAAGCGTCGCAATAACAGGTTTAAACACTGCTTTACTTAAATAACAGCGCACGGGAATAGACAATTTTTTACAGGCATACAAAGGTAATGCAAGACCATAAGCCAGATTGGACGGGATAATTAATAAACACGCGGCAGTGATAAGATTAAAGTTATTTTCAATAAACAGCAGATAAAGGATAAAAAACACCATAAGCACAATCAGGCTCATATAAATAGATATTTTCCCATGAATATTTTTAGCGATCATAATACGCAGAGAGCTGTCCTGTGCCGTCGGTAATAAAGCCCCTAAGGATAAAACCGCTATCAGCAGCCAGTTCGCATAATCAGCCCCCATCCAGAATGTGATAACAATGTCGCCGAAAACGGCCAGAGCGATCACTAGAGGCAGAGTGAAAGCAAAACTAAATTTAGTCGTTGTTAGAAAAAATGACTGCAGCTCTTCCGCTTTATCTTCACTTAACATAGCCCCTGCTGTGGGGGTTAATATCATAGTAAATTTGACCATAAAGGTTGATATATGCCGGGTTAATGCAAGCGGCCTGGCAAACACCGCTAAAACTGCAGGCCCGAAAGCGTTCACAATTAGAATATTAACTGACTGTAATAAAACCACAGGAGGCAGCACAGCCAGCTTTCCTTTGGCGCTGAAACCCAAAAGCTCCCAGCATAGCTCTTTGCAGATATTAGAAGGAGATATCGAAATTTGTTTAGTATACTGAGAGGCAATAATAATTCGGATCATCTCAACAATAAGCGTTGAAGCTAAATACCCCTGCGCCATTCCTACAAGGCCAAAACCAGACATTAACATGGTCATCATAATTATCAGTGACAGCACACTGAAACCTGCCGTCAGAGCATTATGCAGATCCCATCTATGATGACCGGTTAATAATCCGCGGCTGATAGAAAACAGTGTTGTTATCGTTAGACTAAGACCTAAATAAAACATAACAGATTGAGTTTTAAATACGTTTTCACCCAACTCTTGAGCAAAAAAAAGCGGCATAGTATAAACAACCGTTAAGGTTCCCAGAAGAATAGTAAGAGAAATAAAAACTTCTATGGCCAGCGTAGAGCTGATCAGCTTGCTGAGATCTTCGGTTTTATGCTCCGCATTATATTTAGCGACGTACCTATTTGAACTTGCCCCGATTCCTAAACCGATTAAAGACAGATATGAAATTAATGCCCAGCAGAAATCCCAGATACCCAGCTGTACCTGACCTATATATTCATGCATCAAGCGGGGCATAATAAAACCAGAAACAACCAGAACCAGATGACTTGCCCAGCTGATTAAGGTATTTCTCACGATTCTATTTTTGCCGCTTAAATCGACATCCGTTACAGGAGTACTTCTTTTTTTCATAACCTTCTTTCGTTAGAAGAGTAACCGACAGATTCATTATAACCACCAGCAGCCTGAGCAAATTCATTTAATTCAACCTGCGTAAGCTCTGTTTTCCAGCGGTCATCAAGCGTTATCAGACTGCTCGAGTCAAAACGCATGCCGTTACCCAGAACATGATGCTCTACCGCTTTAAAGTCCATGCGTTTTTTGCCGGGATTAACCCCGATAAACTCAAATATTCGATTGAGTTCGCTCTCTGTATTATCACAAAGATCCTCATAATGCACTTTAAGCCATTTATCCTCAGTCATGGTCGCTAATACAGCTTCGGTTTCCTGATTACAGCGCAACCATTCATGAGCTCCCGCCGCGACATTTCTTCCCTGCTCCTGAGTTTTCTCTGCTCCGCCGCCGCGGAATTCAGGATCTTTCGCATCAGCATATTCAGAAGGGTTTTTATAGGCTAACGATACCCCCCTTCCATCACGTACAAGCCAGACAACTTTAATATCCAGATCTTTGTTCTTAAGCAGATATTTAAGACGAATACCTGTCTTAGATGAGTCAACAACAGCATCAGCTCCGGCTTGCTCCGCAACGGCACGAACATAATCAGCATTACGCCGCTGCAGCCTGGCTAACTGCTTTCGCCAGCTCGGCGAGATATTTAATAAAACGTCGCGCATCCATTCGACAGAACGGCGGCGTACCAGAGGTTTTAATAAAAAAAGTACATAGGGGCTCGCATTAGAACGAATATCAGTACCGGCATCAAAGATACAAAAAGACTGCCCTCTGGACGCCATTTTTTCACTGACCCCGCGCCAGAATTCACATTCTTCCAGGAGGCTTTTACAGGAACATAAATAACTGTTTTTATCCCCTAAATGGCCCGCTTTTAGTTCACCAACGCTGCATAAATCAGGATGAGCGCCAAGGAGCATGGCCAGCATAGTGGAGCCGGAATGGCTGGCGGCGGCTAAATAAATCAAGGATTGTTTTTTATTATCCATAATATGACTTAATTTTTCCTGTTCGACTATCAAGCATAAGCAGATAGGTAAGTTAAAAGCCCGCTTAATATCCACATAACAAAAATCCTTCACCGTTTATAAACAGTTGAAGAATAAGTGGATAAAATTCGCCGTTTTTTACAACCAGCTGAATAATCAAACGGGTAATTTTATTAAGCTTAGTTCGATACTTTAAAACTAACGAGATTTACTGGGAAAAATCATTTCTTTGACTAACAGAGCAATAAATAACGTATTAGTCACTAAATAACGCTTCCATAAACGCCCGGGCTCCTGCTTCACCCGATATAACCACTCCATTCCATACTTCTGCCACAGCAGCGGTGCACGCGTTACTTTTCCAGCTAACACATCAAAGGAACCGCCTACACCATGCACAACAGGAACCCGCATGGTTTCATTCCAGCGGGCCATAAACTGCTCTTTTTTCGGCGAAGTTATTGCAACAAATAATACGTCAGCCTGCGAATCCGCAATCTGCCGCGCAACAGCCTCCTCCTGATCATCAGAAAAGTATCCATGCCGGCAGCCTGCGATGATAACTCCCGGATACAGCCTGCGGATTTCAGCTTCTGTTTTAGCGGAAATATCCGGGGCGGCACCAAGACAGAATACTTTATAACCCCTGCTGCTGCCCTGTCTCAAGATGGCGTGCATTAAATCAATACCAGCGATCCGCTCTGGTAATTTATGTCTAAGCAGCCAGCTTGCAGCCACCAGCGAACTTCCATCGGCAAGAATCATATTCGATGACTGAACATCAAGGTTAAGAGCCGGGTTGCGTTTCATATTGACTATTTTTGCAGCATTCAACATACCAATATGCAGTGATTTTTTTTCTCTGACAGCCGCATCGATATTATCCAGGGCATCAGATTCACTGAGCGCATGAACCTTAATGCCGAATAAAGTTACATATTTCTGGGTAACATTAAACACTGGCAAGGAAGGGAGCGGGGCAGACGGTTTGCTCAATGCAGGCATAAACTATTCTCCGTAACCAAAAACACTACCGACAGTAAAGAAATCAAATAAAAAAGATATTAAGAACATAATGATAGATAAGATTTATCACTTTAACTAATTTATAGAAGTAAATAAGCCGGTGAGCAATTCTCCGTCATCTCCGGAAAAAATTTAAGCAGACAGCAGCCAGAGTAAGTTTTTTTGTTCGCTTAAAGGAACTATACCCATGCTGCCTCAAGATGCTTTGTCAGGCGCTAGCTCGGACACCAGAGCAAGGCGCAATATGAGGTAATTGTTATTCACTTTTCGATTGTTGCAACGCAGGGCTGGTTTTCGAGCTAGTGCCCCGTAGGGTAAGGAAACTTGCACCGATCTGCGTTGTTATAAAACCTCTATGTAGAATAACTATACTTCAATTTTATGCCTAGCATCTCGGCACAATTTGCCTTGCTGACTTTGCATCTTGAAGTAACATGGGTATACACTCATTTAAAGTTATTTTAAGGATACTTAATATGTATTTTAGTGACCGAAAAAAATTAACTTCATTTTTTGCATTCAATATTATATTTGTTCTAGTCGCTAATCCGTCAGTTGTTTCTGAGCTGATCGCTGAATGGTGGAGTGTAGGCCCCTATAACCACGGCCTGTTAGGTTTCGGCCTAAGCATGTACTGTTTCTGGTTAAAGCGGGATATTTTCAGCTGTTACAGCTTCAAACCTGTTACGATTCTGTTCATTCTCTGCAGCTGTCTGTTACTTTTTACTGCAAACCTTGCCAGTATCGGCCAGCTCCAGCAGCTGAGCGTATTTCTTATCGTAACCGCTTTGTTAACCTCGGTTTACGGTTATAAAATTATTAAAACTCTCTTTCTGCCGCTGCTGATACTGTCTCTAACACTACCCATATGGAATATACTGCAGGTACCCTTACGGGATATTTCAACTGCGGTTAGTTTTCATAGTGTCAGTCTGCTCGGGTTCGAAATAACTAGAGAGGGTTACCGCCTTATTACACCGGGCGGTATATTCAGTGTCGAAGAAGCATGCTCAGGTCTCGGCTTCTTTTTAGTCTCCGCTTTATATGCGGGTTTTGTTACTCAGTTCAATAATTTAACTTATAAAGCCGGATTAGGCTTCCTAATACTTGCTGTTATTATCGCTATAATTGCTAACTGGATCCGTATAACAGTTATTATTATTGTCGGCAGCCAGACTCATATGCAGCACTTTATCGTACAGGATCATTTAACATTCGGCTGGTTTGTTTTCGCCGCCGGTATTCTGCCTCTTATCATTATCGGACAAGCCAGTTTTAATGAACCCGCAGCAGATAATTCAACTAGCTCCGTAGAGCAAAATGCACGGCCTGTTCTCAATACACGATACTTATTACTGGTATCGGCCATTGTCGTGCTCTCCAGCGGTGCTTTTTCATATGTTTCCTCCCGCTATGATCCCGACTACAAGTTTATATTACCGACAATAAGCAGTTATAAACAACTCGGTCAGGTTAATGCGGCCAGTCCTAACTGGTCCCCGACCTCAATCGGGGCAAGTTCAGAACAGTTCGTCTATTTCTCTCAGGGGGAGTTGTTAATTCAAGTTTATCTGGCCAATTATGTGCGTCAGCGTCAAGGGCAGGAGATGATCTTTGTAGAAAACCGTCTGTTTAATGAAAACCGCTGGGCAGCAGTTGGCCAGGAAACATTAGCCATCAAACAGAACAGCGTGCTCAATAAAGTAAATTTAATCAAACTTCGCCGAGATACAAAACGCTCGCGCTTAATTGCCTACTGGTATGTGAACGACGGACACTTTAGCGCAGATAAAAAACAGTCGAAATGGAATGAAGCAGTCGCGACAATAAAAGGCAGCCCCGGCGCAACACTGATCGCGGTTGCACTTGACTATCATAATCAAGAGCAAAGCCGTGCACTGAAAATAATAAGTGACTTTTCTTCTGAATTTATCAGGCCCTCAGCTTCACCTGAGCCGCAAATATAGGAAGTCCTTATGCAGAGTGCCTTTTGGTATATAAAGCGTCTTAATAGCATGTCATATAGAGAAATAATCTGGCGTTTAAGATTATTAGCTGAAGCGGTTATTGAACGGCTTCGTGTACAGCTCAAACAAGTTCCCGAGGCTCAGTTTCAAGCTGATTATAATCCTGATGCAGAGTTTAAGCCGCCTTTTAAAGTCTTTGTCGGTGATATCAGACAATTTAATATTTTATGGCGAGCCCCGCTGCTTTATAAAGCAGATTATATTATTAACCATCGCCTCAGTTTTTTTGATCTGCAGGAACATCACCTGGAATCACCAGTCAACTGGCATAAAGATCATGCGGCAGGCCGGCAAACCAGCCGTAAACATATTATGGCAGTCAACTACCGGGACACAGCCGTTAATGGTGACTGTAAACTGGTGTGGGAGCCAAACCGGCATCATCAGTTTGTAGTACTTGCCCGGGCGTATCAAGTAAGCGGGCAGTTAAAATACGCACAAGCGGTTGTAAAGCAGCTAAACAGCTGGCTAGATGCTAATCCATATGGTTACGGTATGAACTGGTGTAACCCTCTTGAGCTGGGCATCAGACTTATTAACTGGGTATGGGCGATTGATTTAATTCAAGACTCTGGATTATTCAGCGGTCAGTTTAAGAGACGAATATTAAATAGTGTTTTTCTGCATTGTCGTGATGTAAGTGCAAAATTCTCTCAAGGCTCTTCAGCAAATAATCACCTAGTTGGAGAAGCCGCTGGAGTTTACATCGCTTCAAGTTATTTTTCGGTACTCAAAGACGCTCCTGCCTGGCGTATTAAAAGTAAAGCTGTATTAGAAACTCAAATACAGGCACAAACCTTTGCCGACGGCTGTTCCAGAGAGCACGGCTTCGGCTATCAGTTTTTTGTTTTTCAGCTGTACTTAATCTCCTCGCTGGCGGGACAATGGCGCCAGGATAATTTTTCAGCGCCTTATCACAATACCCTAAATAAAATTGCCGAGTTTATTGCCAGGGTTGCTCAAGGCGGTGAAAACTACCCGATGCTTGGTGATCAGGACGATGGTTACGCCCTGGATCTTGGTGATCATGTCCATAATATTAATGCAGTCTGTGACACTGCCTATTATCTTTATGATCAGCAGATATTCACAACAAGCGGCCGGCAGCCCAGCGAAACTGCATTCTGGTTATTTAACCAGCGAATCATTCGCCGGCATAACGAGTCAGCAGAACAGATCAAGGTATTAACCTCACACAGATTCAATGAATCAGGTTATTTTCTCTTACAGGCTGGTTTAGCTGCTGAGCATAATCAGGTCAGTATCCTGTTCGATTGTGCAGAGCTGGGTTATACATCAATTGCCGCTCACGGCCATGCCGATGCATTAAGCTTTGTTATGCGCATTAATGGTAAAGATCTGCTTATTGACAGCGGTACTTATGATTATTACAGTTTTCCGCAGTGGCGCTCCCATTTTAGAAAAACCAAGGCGCATAATACCCTTGAGATTGACGGCCTGGATCAGTCAGTTATGACCGGCCCGTTTATGTGGGAACAGCATGCTCAAGCCCGCTGTTTACTTTGGGAGCCCAGCGGCTGCGGCGGCAGGGTTACTGGTCAGCATAACGGCTATCAGCGCCTGACCTCACCCGCTCTTCACCAGCGCAGTCTGGATTTGAATTCACAACAAAAACAGCTGCAGATTACTGATAAAATCCATACTCAAGGGCGGCACGATATAGCAGTCTACTTCCATCTTTCAGAGTACTGTAACGATATAGCCATTAACGGCCATATCTGCACCTTAACCCTGGCTGAAGAAAAAATATCTATTTATTTACCCGAAAATCTGCAGCTGTCTTTAGTGACGGGAAAACCCGGAGAGGATACACATAAGGCCTCATTAGGCTGGATAAGCCGCGGTTATCATCAGAAAAAGCCTATAACAACCTTAGTTGCTAAAGGCTGCATAACAGGCGAACAGCAGTTTAAAACCATTATAAACTGGTGACTGCTTTTAACTGCAGGGTTTCAGATAACGGCCGGTCGGCCAGATCTTTTTTGTATAAAACGGCAGGTTCAAAGCTTTATCCCGCCAGATAAACAGACTGCAGCCGAGCCTTTTTTCAGCCAGCCAGCGTCGTTTATGATCGCTGTAACCACCTAAAAAGTCATAACAGTTTAATTGTTCCTGAGCACAGTATGAAAATGCAGAATAACGTAAAACCTGTCCGATTCCCGGTAAAAATTTCGGGTTATAACCTTCCTGAAGCGCCAGAAAATCATTGTTATAAACATAACCCAGCTGCATAGCCTGTGTCTCATTATTACTCTGCAGACTAAATAAACGCAGCCAGCCTTGCTCCAATGCCAGCGGCACAAACAAACGGTAAAAGGCAGCTAGCTCAGGGCGGCGCTGAAAGGAACCGCTTGATCCGGCATGTAACCAATGCTGATTATGTAAACTAAACAGCTTCTCGAGCTGCTGGAATATATCACTATCCGGATCACTAACAGTAATCTGCCACGGTCCAAGTTTATCAAGACGCCTGCTGGATTGACGGATATTAGTACGCAGGCTTTTCGACAGCTTAGGTAATATATCGCTTCTAAACAGCTCTAGCGGCACCCGAGAAAACTCAACTGTACGCTGATTACAATGAAGTGATTTTACTTCCGCTAAGGACTGCAGCAGCGTTTTTCCACCTTCACTCCAGGCGGCAATATTAGTAAACCAGATAAAGTCCCAAAGAACTTTAACCTCAGGAGAGAGCAGCTGACGCCATAACCCGGCTTTAACCGCAGTGCTGTTATCGCGATGAACAATAAAATTTGAATATTCTGAGCCGATAGCCTGATCTCCAGCAAATCTCAATGCGTTATAGGTGAACAGGTGAGCAAGGCGATACTGCTGAATATAAAAAGGAGCAATACCAATAATTTCACCAGACTTTTCGATAACGATAATTATCGGTTTAATAAGGGATTTCTGACTGTTACGCCAGCAGTTTAGCCACTCCCAGGTCAGGAATATATTGTCAGCATCAGACTGCTTAAGCAGCTTATTCCACTCTGCTCTGATATTTTCAAAACCATGCCAGTCACTGATAACACGAGCATGAATTAATTTGTCTGCATTTATCTGCATACACCTCCCTAGCGATCCATTCAAAGCTGTTATGGTTATAACTGGCAAATTTGACAGTTGAATATTATTCTCTATCATATTCAACTGTTCGATTTTCAACCACTAATAAGCGTAAGCCAGTTAATGAATTATTTAAAACTCTCACAAACTTCAAGCAGATTTTATCTGCCGCCTTTCTTTTTCGGCTTATCAGCTCTGCTGCTGAGTGCCTGCGGCGGCGGTGGTGGCGGCGGCTCTTCATCAATAGCAGTTTCAGATACAAATAACACAGAAGCATCAACGGCGCAGACCGAGCAAATCAGCAGTTCCACTGTCAAGATTAGCTGGGAAGCCCCAACTTTCAATGAAAACGGCTCGGAGCTGACAAATTTATCCGGTTTCAAAGTCTACTACGGACAGTCTGCACAAAAGTTAGATAAGTTGATAATTATTAATGATCCGCAGCAGACATTTATCAAAATAGATACATTGTCGGCAGACAGGCTTTATTTTTTCTCAATAACTGCATTTAACGATTCCGGATTCGAAAGCCGGCATACAAATATTGTGCAGATCCAGCTCTAAACATAATGTTTTACTAAAACACCGGCTTTATTCTATCCACAATACATTTTCAATTAAGAGCTGCACTATGAGAGATAAATCACTTAATTATGTATTCACAAATAGTTTGCTAGACAAAAAAATTCATTCCTAGACTAAGCTTCTTATAGATAAATACAGCGCTTACCTTATGCTGACAGCTGCTCTATAACAACAGCCTATACTGCTCTAAAGTTTCTCAATAAGCGCCTGCTTATCTGCTCTTACAGATACAACATATACAGCAGAAAAGATGCCGTTCAATTGTAAATAAGAACAAACATTACTATGCTGATTATAAGTTAACTATTTGATATTGCTGAACTGCCGTAATAGAAACTAACAATACACGGAGTGCCTTATGAGTTTTGAAAAAGTGTCGGTAATCGGGCTTGGATACATAGGGCTGCCGACAGCAGCAATTATTGCATCCCGAGGCATGAGCGTGATCGGCGTAGAAGTTAATCAGAAAGCAGTAGACACCATCAATGCCGGCAAAATTCATATTGTCGAACCGGATCTCGATATTGTTGTACGCAGTGTAGTATCCACCGGCAACTTACGCGCAGTTACCACAGCAGAGCCTGCGGATGTTTTTATACTTGCAGTACCGACCCCTTTTATACACAGCAATGATGACAGCCATCATCCGGATCTTCACTATATTGAAGAGGCGGCTAAGACCATCGCTCCGGTCCTGGAAAAGGGAAATCTGATTATTTTAGAATCAACATCTCCGGTAGGAACCACTGAAAAGCTGGCAGACTGGTTAGCCGAAGCACGTCCAGATTTATCTTTTCCGCAAAATAGCGGTGATGCGGCCGATATTAATATTGCACACTGCCCGGAACGCGTTTTACCAGGTCATGTACTGCAGGAATTAGTTTCCAATGACCGTGTTATCGGCGGCATAAGTAAATCATGCAGTGATAAAGCAGTTACATTTTACGCAACCTTTGTCCGAGGCGAGTGCATCGTCACTAATGCCCGCACTGCAGAAATGGCAAAATTAACCGAGAACTCTTTCCGAGACGTTAATATTGCGTTTGCCAATGAGTTGTCCGTTATCTGCGACAAATTAAAAATAAATGTATGGGAACTGATTAAATTAGCTAACCGTCATCCCCGGGTAAATATTTTAAATCCAGGACCCGGCGTCGGCGGACACTGCATTGCCGTTGATCCCTGGTTTATCGTTGACAGCTGTCCGGAAGAAGCCAATCTAATTAAGCAGGCGCGTTTAACCAATGATCATAAACATTTTTACGTTATCGAACAGATAACCCGTGCTGCAGATGAGTTTAAACGCCCTGTTATTGCCTGCTTAGGACTGGCCTTTAAAGCGGATATTGATGACCTTAGGGAGAGCCCCGCCTTACAGATCGTTGAACAGTTAGCCAAAAACAAAATTGGCCAGTTAATTGCGGTCGAGCCGAATTTACGCTCATTACCTGAGCATCTGCTTAGAATGGGCGTTGAATTTACCCACCTGGAACATGCGCTGGAAATTGCTAATGTGGTAGTTGTACTGGTGGATCATAAGGAATTTAAAACCGCAGCAGATAAAACTCACTTTGCAGCCACTATGGTGATTGATACCCGCGGAATCATATAAACAAAGATGCTGGTTTTAAATATGTATTGTTAAAAATTATACAGGAAGTAGCTTCAGAAAAGGGCTGCTGCCGTTAGTTACGAAAATTTCGAGGTAAGCAGAATAATGATCGATTATTACTTACAGCTAACTATTTTTGATTTACTAACAGCCTGCGTTGAAATCTCATTAGCAGTTACCGCTTTAATTAATATAAAAAACATAAAACTTAAACTTAGTTTCACTGCCATGGCGGTTTCCGCAGCCCTTTGGCATATCAGTTTAGCGAGCAGCCCGGTAAGTTTTACTGCACTGAGCTGGCAGTTTCAGAGTCTTGAAATTCTGCGTTACAGCAGCTGGTTATCAGTTCTGATTTATCTATTAATGCACTCGCGAAAAACAAAAATTCCACTGCAGTGGCCGCTGAGCATAAATTTATGCATGGCGCTTTGCCTGATCATTTTTGCCTACGGCTTAACCCGCGGTTTAACTGTATTCCCCTACCCGATATTATGGCTTTACGTAAAAATACTGTTCTGTTTAGCGGCTATTGTCATGGCCGAACAGGTGCTCAGAAATCCCGATTCCAGCCGTATAGCAAAATTTGTAGGGCTAGTTGTAATCACACAGGTTGCTTATGATACTTTGGTTTACTGCAATTTGTTACTGCAGATCAGCACCAGCAACAGCAGCAGCCTCTGGTATGCTCGCGGCTTTATCAGCAGCAGCACTTCACTGCTGCTTACTTTGAGCATTATTATTTATCCGTTTAAACAGCGCCTGGAAAGTAAATTTAAACTGTCAAATACGGTGATCCTGTTTAATACCAGCTTTATCCTGGCGGGTATTTTTTTAGTTTCCATGTCATTACTCGGCCTTGCGGTTAAATCACTTAACATTCAATGGGCTGAAGTTCTGGAAATATTATTCTATGTCATGGCAGTCTTTGCCATTGCCACCCTGTCATGTATGGAAAAATTTAGAAAAAGAGTTAATGTCTGGACCAGCAAACACTTCTTCACTCACAAATATGACTATCATAAGCAGTGGATTAAACTGGATGTTCTGCTTTCTAAAAAAAACCCGGACGGTAATAATTATGAGACAGCCCTGCTGGCTATGACAACATTATTTGACTGCTGTAAAGGCGGGATCTGGATAAAAGGACAGCAGTTTTTCTCCCTCGTAGCCGTAAAAAACCTCGATTTACAATCCACCCTGCCGATTGAACCTAACGACAGTGACTTTATTCAGATAATGGAGCAGCAGGAGTGGGTTTTCCAGGCTCCCCGCTATTCCGGCGACACTGACAATCCCTACAACGAGCATCTGCCTGAATGGTTTGTTGATACTGAAAATGCCTGGACGATTGTGCCCCTCAACAACCGTAATAACCTGATTGGTTTCATTGTATTATGCAAAGAATCTGTTTTCTCATGTTTAACCTGGGAAGATTTAGACATCCTGAAACTTACCGGAAGGCAAGTCGCCAGTTATATTGCTCATCAGCAGGCATCAGAAAAATTAATCCAGAATAAAAAATTTGATCTGTTTAACAAGGTTACCGCTTTTGCAATTCACGATATAAAAAACCTGGTTGCACAGCAGCGCCTAATGATAAAAAATGCCGACAAATTCAAGCATAAACCAGAATTTGTCAGCGACGTAATTTTAACCATCACTAATTCAGTTGAAAAAATGGATAAACTGTTAATTAAACTGCAGGGTAACCCGCAGGGAAACATGGAAAGAGTTAACGTTAATGACACTCTGTTAAATGCGCTGGAAATGAATTCCAATAGTTTTCCCAAACCGACCCTGTCCGTTAACGGCCCGACGGCCTTTGTAATGGCGGATCCGGACAAATTGTTAATGGTCATCAATCACCTTATAAAAAACGCTCAGGATGCGACTCAGGACAGCGGAACAATCGCTATTAAATTAAACACACAAAAAGAAGCTTTATGGTTAGAAATCAAAGATTCAGGCTGTGGAATGGAGCAATTTTTTATAAATGAACTATTATTTAAACCGTTTTCCAGTACAAAAAAAAATGAAGGTATGGGAATAGGAGCCTATCAGATAAGAGAGCTAATACACTCATTACAGGGAGAGCTTTTTGTTGAGAGTGTTAAAGAAAAAGGCACTACATTTTCCATCTATTTACCCTTAAATATCGCAGAAAAAGACTTAAATAAATCAGCTTAACGTTTTCAGAAAACAGGGATATTCAATAAGCAGATTAAGGTACCTCCCAGATACCGATAAACGATAAGTGTTTTAAAAATTGTGAGTATCAAATTAGTTTATAACTTTAAATTAAACGGATAAATGATAGAGGGCTATATGAAAAACATACTATTAATAATGCTCAGCGCCACAATCTTGACTGCTTGTGCAGCCTCAATTGAAACACCCGAACAGGCAGTTGAGGTCCAGGAATATACCATTGGTACTGGCGACCAGCTGTTTATCAATGTCTGGCAGAACCCCGACCTGTCAATGACCGTACCGGTTCGCCCCGACGGGAAAATATCAGTGCCCTTAGTGGGTGATGCAACAGCGGTTAACCTTTCCGCAGAAGAGCTGGCAGTCATGCTGACTAAGCAGCTGGAAAAATTTATCCGCCAGCCTAAGGTAACTGTCATTGTTATCTCCGCAGAGAGTGCCGAATTCTTAAGCCGGGTACGCATTACCGGTGCTGTGCAGATTCCACAGTCTATCCCCTACCGCCGCGGCATGACCATACTGGATCTGGTACTTCAAGCCGGCAGCTTAACCTCTTTTGCCGATGGAGATGCGGCTCTGCTGTATAGAAAAACCAAAGACGGCACCAAACGCTACTCCATACAGATCGATAAAATAATTAAGAAAGGCGATATCACAACAAATTATGAGCTTCAGCCGTCAGATATTCTAATCGTCCCAGAGAGTTTATTTTAATTATGGAACATAACGATATTTTAAAATACTTAATTACAGCATGGCGGGAAATATGCCAGCGCAAATTCAAAGCAGCTTTTGTTATCACGCTGCTGAGCTTTGCAGTTATGGCAGTCGGTATATTTAAACCGTCTGTATTTAGAAGTGAAGTCACTATTTACGCAGATACTCAAAATGTTATTAAACCCTTATTAGGTAAACAGACAGAAGTTACCCGCGTCAAACAGAACCGTACGGATCAGGTTCGTGACATCATCTATTCGCCGCGTCAGTTAACCAAGGTGATAAACCGAATTTACGGTAAAAACGCATTTCCTGAAGGCACCGAGAAAGAAAACAAGTTAACTGAGCTGCGGCAGAAGTTAAGTATCGAAAGCATCTCCGGCAACTACATCAGAGTTTCATATGAAGACGATACCGCCGACAAAACCTTTCGCCTGCTTAATGAAGTTGTACTGCTGTTTATCGAAGACAGTGCCAATACTAAACGGGAAGAGAGCCGCAGCGCATTTAACTTTATAGAACAGCAGGTTGACAGCTATAAAAAACAACTGCTGCTGGCCGAACAAAGATTAAAAAACTTTAAATCAACGCACCTGGACGGCACAGAATCAGAAGTTGAAGCACGCATATCAGCAATACGCGCCGATATTGAAGATATGAAAATTCAAAAAATGGAAAGCTTAACACGCATTTCATCGCTCAAAAAACAACTGTCGTCACAGGATAAGTTTTCTGCAAAAGATTATGAAACGGCCCTTTATCATACCCGCCTTAAAGAACTGCAAAAAGATCTCGCTAACCTGTTATTAACTTATAAGGACGACTATCCGGCCGTCATTGAACTAAGATATCAGATTAATGATCTCAAAGGTGCTATTGAAGATTTAAATGAGGCAGAAAAAACACCGCCCGGTACAAGTGCCGATTTTAATCCTTTATACAAGGAGATAAGCAGTAAGTTATCTACAGCTCAAGTTGAACATACCACTATCAATAACCGCTTAAATGCTTTCAGAGCATTACTTGACGAGGCTTATGAGCGGCGTAAACGTATTGCTAATAATCAGGCGGAGCTTGCTGAACTAAACCGGGATAATAATGTAACCAAAATATTATATGAAGACATGCTCGCCAATAAAGAAAAAGCCCGCCTGTCCATGGTCTTAGATATTGAAGGACAAGGGGTAAACTACAAAATCCAGGAGCCGGCAACTTATCCGACAACTGCATCTGGCCCCCGGTTTCTGCATTTTGTTATCGCCGGCCCGATTCTGTCTTTTCTGCTGCTGATAATAATATTTATCATCAAAAGTACGCTTGACGGCAGAGTAAGGTTTGCATCGCAGCTGAATACATTCGAGGGGGCCCCGCTGCTCGCCTCAATCAGCCACAGCATGAACCATTTAGAAATACGAAAACGGCGTATTCATAATATAACCTTATTGTTCTATATGTTAATCGCCATGAGTTTATATGCGGGGGCAGCCTTTATGTATAAATATGATATCCCGGCATCTCAACTGCTCACGCTTTGGAGCTAAGACATGACATTAAAAAGTGTAAATAGTGATAATACACCGCTAAATGACAACAATCATATTGTCGCGGCAAATATAGAAAAAAAGAGCCGTATGCAGATCTGCAAAATGAAAGAGGAATTTCTGCTCACTCCGGAAGAACTTGATGAACGTAAAATTATTTATGCCAGCTGCAGCAGCGGCCAGACACTTAACGATTATCGCGAGCTTCGCACTAAATTATTAAAAATTTCTAACAATAATAATTTTATCTGCATGATATCAAGCATTGATCAGGACGCAGGCACAACCTCAATCGCTATCAACCTGGCTGCCAGTATTGCACTTGACCGCAGTAAAACAGCCGTAATAATCGACTGTAATATCCACGCATCAAAACTAAACGACTACTTTAGAGTTATACCGAGACTCGGCTTAACCAACTTTCTTGCCCAGGATACCGATGATATGGAAGACATTATTTATCCGTCGGGTATTCCGCGCGTAAGAATGATACCGGTGGGCATCAGAACAGAACATGCAGCTGAATATTTTTCTTCTGAAAAAATGGAGCTGTTTATGTCGCGCATAAAACAACGCTACCCGGACAGGTTTATTATACTCGATGCACCGCCGATAGGGCTGTATGCCGAAGGGCAGATTTTAGCTTCACTTTGTGACTTTGCGATTCTGGTTGTGCGCTACGGTCAGTCAAACACGGCACAGGTACAGGCCGGGATTGACATTATCAGTACCGACAAGCTTGCCGGCCTTATTTTCAACAACTGATGGTATGCCTATGAAAATTCAATCCATGCATATATACAACGGACTGTTATATCTCGTTTTGTTTTATCAGCCGCTGTTAACGGCGGCAGAGCAGGAAAGCAGTCACCTGCCGGCACAAAAAAACTTCATCCAGTTCGGTGCTGAATACAGCTATAGTGACAATATCTATAAAACCGCAGAAAATACGCAAAGCAGCGGCCGTTCACGAGCAGATGTCGAAGTCAGTTATGCCCAGAAAAATGAAACGAATGATATTGCTCTTAACTATCGTGCAGAATATACCGATGAAAGTAATAATCTTCTGGAAGACAGTAAGTTCTGGGCCGGCAACGGACTTTTTTCTCAACAAATATTTACTAAAAATCTACTGCTTGGGCTCAGTCACGACAGGGAACGTTTTGTTGTTGATGAGAATATCGCCTCCCTGTCCTCCAATGAAACTGAGCGGGATATTTTTACGATAGAACCACAGTTGTTCATCCCCTATTCCGACCGTTCCAAGTTTATCTTAAGCGCGGCGCACAGCCAGGCAAGATTCCATGATTTCAGTAGTAAAAACAATGAAAGTAACACCGGACAGGTCAGCTGGCAGCATCAACTGAACAGGGAATTACAGCTCCAGTTTTCCTACAGTAACGGTGAGGTCGAATTTGATACAGACACCAACAGTTATAAAAAACAACAATTCAACACGCAAGTTTCCGGCAGCCACCGCATGGGCCGTTATTCACTCACTGTTGGTAAAAGCCTGGTAGATTATCAGAATGCGGAATACGACGGCCTTAATTACAGTTTGACCACTGATGCCCTGGTTAAGCAGCATCTGTTTATTTTAAAAGCAATGAAGGATCTGACCGATTCCTCACTACGGGAAGGCAACAGCAATGAACTGGATTTTTTCCAGAACCAGTTAGTATGGACCACACAAATCAGCCTGTCTCATCAATACACTATGCTTGACGACCGTTTAACCAACAAGTCATCCATTTACTTTAACAAAGACCAGTCCATCAGTAGTATCCACGAAACAAGAGACTCCAATAGCCAGGGTATAAATACACGCTTTGACTGGCCGATAAACGAGCAGTGGAGTGCAGGTTTATTTGTCCACTATAAACTGTCCGATCTGTACAGCGGAGAAAAAAAGAAGCAGATAGAAGCATCAATTTCCAGCCGCTATAATTTCACCGACGCATTATATATCCAGTTCCGTATCGACTGGGAGGATCAGAAATTTGACCGAAGTGAAGCGGACAATACGGAACAGAACTATGCAACGCGCATCGTATTTATATATTAAATACCCACGTATTTAAGGAAAATATTTTGAAAAAAGATGACGAGGCGAGTTTACTGATTGTCGAAGATGATATCGGCTTACTGACCCAGTTAAAGTGGCATTTCTGCGATTACAATATCGTTACAGCCACTACATTAAGCGAGGCTGTTGTTGCGATCCGATTACATGAGCCCAAAGTAATGGTGCAGGATCTTGGTTTACCCCCAGACGAAGACGGGGTTACTCAAGGTTTTGATTTACTGCAGCAGGCTCTGCATATGAACCCCTATATGAAAATTATTGTCATGACAGGTAATGACAGTAATGAACATGCACTTAAAGCCGTTAATCTTGGAGCCTATGACTTTTACAGCAAACCCGTTGATCCGCAGACACTGGATCTTATCGTTCAGCGGGCATTTCATATGCATCAGCTAGAAACAAAAAATCGAGAATTTAACCAGGCTAAAAGCAGTACACTTGAAGGTTTAATCACAACCGATGAAAAGATGCTGAAAGTATGCAAACTGATAGAAAAAGTCGCACCAACTAATGCCGCATGTTTATTACTCGGCGAAAGCGGCACTGGAAAAGAGGTTTTAGCTAAATCACTGCATGCACTTAGCGCCCGTAATGAGAAACGTTTTGTGGCAATTAACTGCGCGGCACTGCCTGAAAATTTATTTGAAAGTGAACTTTTCGGTTATGAAAAAGGCGCATTCACAGGAGCAGTAAAAAGCACTCCCGGAAAATTTGAACTTGCCAACGGCGGTACGGTGTTTCTAGATGAAATAGGCGAAATGCCGCTGCAGCTGCAGTCTAAGCTGCTGCGTTTTCTGCAGGAAAAAGTCATTGAACGCGTCGGAGGACGAGAGTTAATTCACCTTGATACGCGAATTGTCTGCGCAACTAACCGAGACCTTGAAGCTATGATGGCAAACGGTGAATTCCGTGAAGATCTCTATTACCGGATCGCTGAAATACAGATTGATATACCTGCCTTAAGAGAGCGTAGTGCCGATAAGATATTACTTGCGCGATATTTACTTAAAAAGTACACCCAGGAGCAGAACTTAAAAATTATCGGTTTTACTGAGGATGCTATTAACGCTATCGAAGAACATTTCTGGCCGGGTAATATTCGCGAGCTTAGTAACAAAGTCACACGCGCCGCAATTATGTGTGAGCAGAAATATATCAGCGCTGAAGATCTTGGTTTGAAATTAGTAAGCCAGACACCGCTGAACTTAAAAGAAGTTCGTCAGAATGCCGAGGTACAGGCCCTGAAAAGGACATTAATCACAACAGAAAATAACGTATCAGCAGCAGCCAAATTATTAGGCATTACCCGGCCGACACTGTATGACCTGATGAAAAAATATAACTTAAATCAGAACTAATTAATCCAGTTTCTCACTTAAACAGAGTTTGAATTAAGGAGCTCTCAATGAAGGCAACTTACTGCAGTGATAAAATAAGAATTGTTTTATCAATAACAATAATGGTCTGCGCAGCTTTACTGTCAGGTTGTAATGAATCTCCCGATTCACAAAAAGACAACCTGGCAATGTATGTCCAGCAGGGAAAGTCCTATCTTCAGCAGCATCAGTTTAAAGCGGCTTTTACTGCGGCCAATAAAGCCGTTGAAGCAGATCCGGACAAAGTTGACGGTTATCTTATTTTAGCCGCAACTTATCAAAAATCCGGTCAAGCGAACCAGAGTATCAAAGTACTTGAAAGTTATTCCGGCGTTAAGCAAAGCGAGTATTATTTCGCTCTTATTACAGCCTATCAAAAAGCAGGTAAACTGACTTCGGCTAAGAAAATTATTAACAGCCGTCAACAGCTGTTAGCAGCAGAACCTCAGCGCTTTGCGTTCGTACAGGCAGAGCAATGGTTATATTCCAGTAAACTACAAAAAGCAAAACAGGCTTTTAATCAGTTAGTCAATAATCCAGATTATGAAATTAAAAGCATGCTTGGCCTTGCCCGCATTGAAGCCGTTTCGGAAAATCAAGACGGCGCACTAAAAATCCTTGACGATATTATTGAATCAGCGCCGACAAACAGTGAAGCTTTAATCCTGAAAAGTCGTATCTACCTTGAACAGGGAGATTATATTAATGTTGAACAAACACTTTCTCTAGCATTAAGTACATTGCCGTCAGCGGATATATTTACCCCGGACAGAATCGAAATACTACAGCGTTTAACCGATGTATTGACTCTGCAGGGACGCAGCGCAGAAGCGATGATTTATTCACGGATATTAGCAGAAGAGTTCCCCGGGGCAGAGTCCGTCAGGCAGCAGTACGCCGCCGCGCTGGAGTTATTCAAAAAAACGCAGTTAACTGAAGCCAAAAAGATTTTACAGGAAATTCTTGAGACAGCCCCCTCTCACAAAAAATCGAACACACTGTTAGGCTTAATACTCTATAGCGAAGGCGATGTTAAAAATGCTGAAAAGTATTTATCCGATGTGGTTGACCCTGAAACCTCCGCAACTAAACTCACCGAACTTTATGCGGTTACCCAGCTGAAACTCAACAGATCCTCTGATGTTTTAGCCTTAATAGAGAACATGCCGGAGGAGCAGTACAATAGTGATACCTGGGCACTTTATATAACAGCAGCTGTTAAAGAAAGGCAGTTTGAAAAAGCTCAAACGGCCCTGAATCAAGCAAGAAAACTACATCCAGATTCCGCACCGCTGATATTACTGCAGGCCCTTTACTACAATCGTTTAACGACACCGCAGCCTGAAAAGGCATTGCAAACCTTAAGTGATGCATTACAAAAATCAGGAACAGAACCGAAACTGCAGACGGCCTATATTAAACAACTGCTGATTTTAAAACGCACTTCTGAGGCGGATAACTATGTTGAACAATTAGCTTTGTCCTATAAAAACAGTATCGAAACTCAATTAATCGTCGCCAGTTATCGAATTCATCAAAAACAATTCACTGCAGCCGAACAGGTTTTAAATAAAATAAGGACAGTTGAAGCTGATAATATTCAGGCCCTTTACAGCTTAAGCTACATCTATCAAGTTCAGCAGAAATGGCAGCTTAACTTATTAAATTTCAAAGAGATAATTCAGATCTACCCTCAAGAAATTCAAGCTTACCGAGGTCTGGTTTTAAGTTTAATCCAGCTGCGCTTAGATCCCTTCAAGGCAGAAGCTCATTTTCCGGGTAATCATGAACCCTCACTATTAGCACTGACATTAGCAAACTTAGCCCTGCAGCAGAATAACCTTGAGCTAACAAGCCAGCTTGCCCAGTCAGCAGACACTGGCTTGCCGGGAAAATTCCGTCCGTTATTAAATGAAGTTATGCGCCGGCTCAATTTGAAAAAAGCAGCGGCAGCACTTACCAGAGAAGATTATAAAGATGCGCGGGTAATACTATTAGCAGCGCTTCAAGAGTCTCCAGAGAACCAGCGTCTACTGAGTTTATTAGCCAACGTTGAGATTCGTTCAGGACAATACAAAGAAGCACAAAAAATCACCGATCAGATCGCAGTATTGCTGCCGGACAGCCCCCTGTCTCATATACTGCAGGCGGATCTGTATCTAGCACAGAACAAACCGCAGCAGGCGTTAGATTCATTACACAAAGAATGGCAGGAAAAAAACAATGAAATCATTGCAGAAAAAATTTATCAGACCTTAAATAAAACAGATCCGGCAGAGGCTGTAAAATATCTTGCTAAGTGGCGAATAGAAGTACCAGACAGCCTTAGAGCCATGCGTTATGATGCAATCTATCATCAGAAACATGGTAAGACAAAACAAGCACTGCTACTTTATGAAAAGATACTGAAAAAAGCACCGGGTGAAGTCACAAGCCTTAACAATGCCGCCTGGATCTATTTTGAACAGGGTGATGCCCGAGCCGTCAGCCTAGCCGAAAGAGCCTATAAAATTAATCCGACCAACGGTGCGATCCTGGACACTTACGGCTGGATCTTATTTAATAATGGCGAACAGGCTATAGGTAAAGCGTTAATCGAGAAGGCTGTACAGTTAGCGCCGGATGAACAGGCTATTAAACAGCATTTAGAGCAGATTAATAATACGCTGAACTGATTAACAGATTAACAGATTAGCCGAATCCTGCACTCGACTACTATATAAAATAGCAGATCGGCATGAACTTTTATGAGTACTAATCGCTTGTTTTTGTTCATGTCGAAAAACATTACACTCACCGATAAGTAAAAAATAACTAACAATATTAGGCAAGCCATCACAAAATGCGATTAACCAAAACAATTTCACGTGTGCAATCAAATAGTTACACGCATCAACAGCAAATAACCTAAAAAAAAGCAATATCACAACGGCGCAGCTCAATACAATTGAGTCCCTCTTCTGCACTGCTTGCAAAGACATTAAGTTAAGCACAGGCACAATTGACGATAAACTTTACATAGCTGGCTTTTGCATACCCGATGCAGTTTGTAATTGACTGATAAAAAAGATATTTACTTATTTGGCATTATCTATGCTCTAGTTATACAGAGTGAAACAAAATAATGTTCACATCGTGAGTAATTTCATAAAACTTAGTGAGGGGATTAACATGAAAAAGCTTATTTCCACATTTTTTGTATCAACCCTGCTTTTACTTACCAGCGTTACAGTATCGGCCATTCCAATGCCGGAGATCGAAGGTTCAATTAACTTTACCGGCGACTCAGTCAATACTGTTGTCGGAACTGCAGTAACTAAAATTGATTTTTCCGGTTTGCCTATCGTCAACTTAGCGACAGGTGACTTTGTGGGCAGCGAGGCTATGTCAGTTACATTTGTAGACCCGTTTACTGTAGGACCTGTGAGTGCTCTATGGGTAGTAAACGGCTTCACCTTTGATTTAAAATCAATAACTTACAATGTTGCAAATGCATTTTCCATAACGGTTGCGGGTGACGGGACTATTAAACATGCGGGATATGCAGACACTGCGGGTGAATGGGTATTTACAAGCCAAACTTCAACATCAGAGGTGTCATTCTCTGCTACTGCCGTTCCAGCTCCAGCAGCTGCTGCAGTATTAGGTTTAGCATTGATTGGTTTCGGTTTTGTCCGCCGCGGCAAAAAATAAAATCTTAACTGAAATTTAAAAAATGACGTTTAGCCCAACAGCAGTAATACTGCTGCTGGGCTTTTTTGTTACAGATAAAAAATCCCCTGCTTATACCGTTATCATTCAAGATACAAAAATCAGCAAGTCGTGAGGTGAATAGTTTCTAGGCGTGAAGGTGAAGATCTAACTGGTTAAATCAAACTTCACAACTTACTCCATGGCGAGCTGCTGAAAAATGACTATGATTCATAAGTATCAAACACATTGGAAAAATAAAATGAAACAGTCTCAGGTGAAATTACTTCTCAGCTTAGATTATGAACTTTTTTTTGGTAATAAAAGCGGCAGTGTCGAGCACTGCCTGCTCCGGCCTACCCGGTATTTACTTAATGTGGTAAATAGATATAACGTCAAAATAAGCTTGTTTGTCGATGCCGGTTTTTTAATTAAACTCAAACAATACAGCGCTGATTTTCCTCTCCTTGCAGAGCAGTATGCGGCAATAAAAAAGCAGCTGCAGTCACTTTCCCAGCAAGGTCACGATATACAGCTGCATATCCACCCGCACTGGCAGGACAGTTACTACAGCAGCAAAGGCTGGGTAATAAATAGTAAACGCTACCGATTACATGATTTTTGTCGTCAGGAACAGAATGAGATAGTGACAAGCTACAAGCAGGAGCTTGAATCATGCTCTGAACAGAAAATATTTGCGTTCCGCGCCGGAGGCTGGTGCCTGCAGCCTTTTGAAGATATTAGGCAGTCACTTGAAAATAACAATATCTGGTTAGACAGCACTCTGTTTGCAGAGGGGCGCTGTGATGATCCCAGCCGCTGGTTTAATTTTAAGGACATGCCGGATAAAGCCTGGTGGAATTTCAAAAATGATCCGTTAACTGAGCAGCTGGACGGGTACTTTACGGAACTGCCGATTAGTGCAGTCAAAACATCCCCGCTGTTTTTTTGGAAACTGGCGTTTCATAAGCAGTTCTCCAGCAGTAAATTTTCTGCCTTTGGTGACGGCCAGGCTATCATTCACGACAAAAGTTATTATATTCAGCGTTTAAGCAGAACAACCTGCGGGCCGGTTTCACTTGACGGCAGTAAAGCCGGCCAGCTAGATAAAGCACTTAAAGAACATAAAAATAAAGCAGATCCGCACGCTGTTTTTAATGTTATGGGTCATCCTAAAAGTTTAACCCCCTACTCGCTGGAAAAGTTAAATACCTTTTTACAAGAGCACCATGAGCTGAGCTCAATAACCTATCAGGATCTACATCATCTAAGAAATACGGCTGGTAAAAATTAGCTATAAAAAAACCACTATAAATAGTGGTTTTCACTTAACAACACTTGTTACACACCGTACTTTTCACGATATGCCTGTACAGATTGGAGATGCTCCTGCATTTCAGGCTTCGCCTGCAGATAAGTCACCAGATCACCCAGCTGCACAATTGAAATGACTTTAGCATTATAATCACGTTCAACTTCCTGAATAGCAGAAAGCTCTGCTTTGCCTTTTTCCTGACGATCCAAGGCAATCAATACACCAGCAAGTTCAGCATTATGTGCCTGAATGATATCCATTGATTCACGAATGGCGGTACCAGCCGTGATAACATCATCAACCAGCATTATTTTTCCTTTAAGCTCAGAGCCTACTAGACTTCCGCCTTCACCATGAGTTTTAGCTTCTTTACGGTTAAAGCAGTACGGCAGGTCTAAATCGTAATCGTTTGCTAAGGCAACCGCAGTTGTTGTTGCAATTGGGATGCCTTTGTAAGCAGGTCCAAACAGAAGATCATAATCAATACCAGAATCCATTAATGCAGCCGCGTAAAAGCGTCCTAAACGCGCTAAATCCAGACCGCTGTTAAACAGGCCGGCATTAAAGAAGTAAGGACTGGTGCGGCCTGATTTTAATGTGAACTCACCAAATTTAAGTACTTCTTTTTCTATAGCAAACTCAATAAACTCTTTCTGATAATCTTTCATGCGAATTATTCTCCTGCTAGTGCTTTATTCTGTTCAGCGATTAATCTCTCGATACCGCTTTTTGCAAGACTCAGCATTGCAAGCAGCTCATCATGGCTGAATGCACCGTCTTCTGCAGTCCCCTGGATCTCAATCATACCGCCAGTTTCAGTCATAACTACATTCATATCTGTTTCGGCATTTGAATCTTCATCGTAATCTAAATCACATACCGGCGTACCTTTGTAGACACCCACAGAAACAGCCGCAATCATCTGCTTCAGCGGACTTGTTTTCAATTTACCTTCCTTAACCATCCAGTTAAGCGCATCTGCTAATGCGATACATGCACCGGTAATAGATGCTGTACGTGTACCGCCGTCTGCCTGAATAACATCACAGTCTACAGTGATCATATTTTCGCCTAGAGCATCAAGGTCAACCGCGGCACGTAATGAACGTGCGATCAGACGCTGAATTTCTAAGGTACGCCCGCCCTGTTTACCTTTAGCTGCTTCACGCATATTACGAGTATGTGTTGCACGCGGTAACATTGCATATTCAGCCGTTACCCAACCTTTACCTTTGCCTTTTAAAAAACGAGGCACTGAATCTGAAACTGATGCGTTACAAAGTACTTTGGTATTACCCACTTCAATTAATACAGAGCCTTCAGCATATTCGGTGTAATTACGAGTGATTTTGATATCGCGGTTTTGTTCTGGAGTACGGTTGCTAGGGCGCATAAATTAAAAAGCCTTCTTAGAAAATGAGGGCTTATTATAAGATTAAAGTGAATCGAGGTCACGTGAAGAAAAACTAATTATTTCCATACTGCACCAGCTGGTTATAACCTTTTTCCTGGGCTCTAAATAACGCGCTGTCTGCCCTGCGCACCAGTTCATCCGCCTGGTATTTGTCGTCATAAACCAGTGTTGCACAACCCGCACTCATAGTTAAAACAGACGATGAAGGTGAACCTTTATGTGTTAACGCCCAGCGCTGCAGTACAGAAAACACATCTGCAGTCAGCGCCTGCGCACCTTTGGCACTAGTTTCAGGCAGGATCAGGATAAACTCTTCACCGCTGTAACGCGCTAATAAGTCAGCCGGGCGGTTAATGACTTCCTGCAGACGCCGGGCTAATTCAATTAAACAGCTGTCACCTGCCAGGCGGCCATACTGATCATTAAAACTCTTAAAATGATCAATATCCAGCATCACCACAGAGAGCGGAAGCTTGGAACGTCTTGCCCTCGCCCACTCTTTATTGAGCAGCTCAGTAGAGTGATAATGATTAGGCAGTCCGGTCAAAGTATCGCGCATCGCTAATTGTTCCAGTTTTTCCTGCATATCCCGGAGCTGGCGGTTTGTCCTGGTTAACAGCAGAGAACGTAAAACGAAGATAAAACAGATCACTGCAGCGGCTGCTAAAATAGACCATAACCAGGTTAAACTATTTTTTTTCTCGTAAACCAAAGGAAGCCAGCGGTTGATAATCTCTTCGTGCTGCTGCACTGAAATACTTGCAATTATCTTATTGAACACACCAAGTAAAACACGGTTGGACTCCCGAACAGCCAGAGATAAAGCATATTTATGTTCAAATTTATCGGCAATTTTCAGTTCGGGATAATATTTTTGAATCTGCCTGGCCATCACAGGAAGAGAGTCAATAAAACCGTAAATTTCTCCGCTTTCAACTGCATCCAGCCCTGCCTGTGCAGATGAAAATTCACGCAGATGACCCTGCGGATAATTTTCTTCAAAAACATCCTTATAGGAGTAATCTTTAACAATGCCTAAAGGCTTATCTAATACTTGTTCCAGCTTGTGTATTAAACGTTCTTTTTTTGTCACCAGCACCTGCGGAAAACGTAAATAAGGATATGAAAAGTCTAAATAACGTTCACGTTTTTCACTCCTGCTGATCACCGGAATAAAATCACATTCCCCCTCTTTAAATAAGCGCAGAGTTTCCGACCACGACCTGCTTTCTACCAGCTGTACCGCATTACCAATGCGCTGCTTAAACAACTGCAGAAAATCAGCCCCCATACCGATATACTGCCCGTTTTGAATACCTTCTATAGGCAGCCAGTCCGGGTCAACACACATCTTTAAATCCCCCTTACGCTGTAGATAACGACGTTCACTTTCACTGAATACCGGCATTTTCTGCTGAAAACTTGTATCTACAAACTGCTCATTCAGTTCTTCAGACATAGACCATTTTTTCTGTAAATTAAATAACTCTTGATCGCTAACCGCTAATAGACCTTTATTTAAAATATCACGCAAAACAGGATTATTTTTATGAACAGCCATATATTGCGGCAGATGATTAAAGACATAATGATCAAACAGAGGTACGTTTTTTACGCCGCTGATGAAATAGCGCTGAATATAATAATTAAGCACCGCATAGGAGTCCAAAACCGCATCAACATGGCCCAGCACCAGCTGCTCAACGGACTCTTCGGTACTGTTGGTTAAAAGCAGATTAATCTCAGGATAGTGAGTACGCATTAACTCCTCATAGAAGAAACCGCGCACTACGGCGATATTTTTATTCTTCAGGTATTTAAAGTCGGCATAGTGAGCCGTCTCATTAGAAGTGAGCAGACCGTCAATCGCTTTTAGCGGATTATACTGAGTAAAAACAGCATACTGCTCTCGTTCCGGAGTGATCTTTATATTAGTGATTAAGTCGATATCGCCGTTTTCCAGCATGCCCAGATAATCGTTCCAATGATAACCCGGCACAAACTGTATTTTTAACCCGGTTTTTCGTGCAACTAGACGAATCAGATCATTAGAGTAACCTTTGGCCTGGTTATGTTCGGTAAAGTTAAAAGGCCGCCATGCCTTTTCTGCATGTACCTTGATGAGCGGAGCGCTTTGTAAATACAACTTTTCCTGTTCAGTGAAAGAGATATCTGCAGCGGCGGCGGCGGACAATGTTAAACAAGTTACAATAATGCCGAAGACTAACATTAATGATTTACGAAATAGAAAAATAAAAAGGATCATAAAAGGTGCACTCTGATGCTTAAGCCGCCTGCTTGATCAATATTTTATCAAACAAGTAACTTAAACAACTGAGTATTTAGGCTGTTTTGTGAGCAGAGACTCTATATAACTGAATAAATGGCATGTTACTTGGGTAATTTATCCACATCAGTGATCTTCACTTCACCAGCCACTGTTAAACGAGGCTCTTTTATGAACTTCTCTCCCTGTACCTGAATGAAAACAGACTGGGTTTTGCCGCTCTGCACAAAAACATCCTGGTAAAACTTGTTGATATCAGCTAATGAAGTTTCCTGCAGACACTGAATATAAGCCTGTTTATTGTTTATCTCTTTTTTAACACTTAACCACTCATTAATCAGATAAGCAAACTCTCCCGACATTGCCGTAGGTTTAGCTAAATAATTGGCAATATGTGCTTTTTTAATAGCAGCGAATTTTTCTTCATCTGTTGCTTCGATGATCTTTTTAAAGTTGTTCAGAAAAGCATTAAAACGAAGATGCAGCTGTGCATTGCTGGCTGCCGGACTTTGTGTAAACAGGCCGAATGCAACGTGGTCATTCACAGGAAAAGTAGCAGTAAACGGAGAGTAAGTAAGCTGCTCCTGAGTGCGGATCTGATCGTAAAAAGCCGGGCGTAATATCTTATTTAGCAGCTCAGCGGCAGCCAGGGGTTTATCCCCTTTTAGTGTTGTAAGGTAAATACTTGCCAGGGCGTCATCCTGCATCTCTGAACTTAACTGATAATTTAAAGCTCCTTGATTAAGATCGGCATTTAAACGTTTAATAACATAAAAATCTGCGGCCTGAATATTTACCGTTTTTTCTACAGCAGCGCTTAACTCAAGCACCTGAGTGCTGCTTAAATTACCCAATGCAAGCAGACGTAAAGCGGAACTGTCAAACAGCTGTTTGATAAACAAGTCAACATCATTTAAGGTCAGACTCTGCACCTCTGCAAGCAGGGTTTGATCAGACCAGGCCGGCTGACGTACAACCTGCCTGAATCCGTCAAGCGCCAGATCCATCGCTTTAATTTTCGCTTTATTATTCAAGCGTCTGTGCATATCCTGTTTCGCAAGCGTTAACGACTGTTCACTAAACTTGGCATTTTGTATCTGTTTTAATACCGTCAGCAGCAGCTTATCCTGCTTATCGCTGTATCCAGAGGTACTGATAACCAGCCCGTTTGAACTGCTCAGGGCAAATCCTAACCCCGCTTCCTGCGTGACAAAATTCAGCTCTGCAAACTGCTTTCTAAGCATACTCAGGAGCAGATTCATGGTTACACGAGATTTAGCGCTCTGATCAGCAATATTACTGTTAAGCTGCAGTTTAATAATTGCTTTCGGCTCATCAATATATTCACTCTGCTGAAACCACACTGAATATCCCGGTTTATTAACCAGCTG
This sequence comes from Psychromonas aquimarina ATCC BAA-1526, assembly GCF_000428725.1. Classification (GTDB taxonomy): domain Bacteria; phylum Pseudomonadota; class Gammaproteobacteria; order Enterobacterales; family Psychromonadaceae; genus Psychromonas; species Psychromonas aquimarina. Next base: position 64,077 of record NZ_AUAM01000008.1, on the reverse strand, counting down.
AGCAGCTTTTTCGCTGTGCTCTTTTTTTACCAGGCTTAAATTTTCCGGCTGCCATTCATTGCTTTTCGGCAGTATCAGTTCAATTGTTTCAGCCTGCTTTAACCAGGCCTGCTGGGTCTCAATTGAAACAGCACTTTTTGCATACTCTCCCTGATAATATGGGATTTGTGTTCCGCCTTTTGCCTGCTGACTTAATTCAAAAATGCGGCTGTTTTCAGGCGTTAAATAAGATAAGACCTGAGTGATAAACTTTTCGTTAAAGCTGTCCAGGCGATATGGAAAAAACAGTAAATCACGGCTCGGATAAACCTGCATATTCGCCGATAATGCCATTACATAATTAAAACCGGAGTTTTTCGTTAAAAATTCAAAACGCTGATCTAAACTTTTTTTCTGCTCCTGGTACTGCTGTTTATTAATGCCCTGTTCTTTAACTAAATTTATAAAAGCAAACAAGCTGGCGATGATAGTATCCTGCTCTTTTAATCCTTTGCTGGTTAACTTGAACTGCATAGAAAATTTCGAATACTCATCGCTATGCGGCGCATAAAAGCTGGACATTACGGAATCAGCTAAACCGGCTTTCTGCAGATAATCAGACAAGCCGCCTTTATGATCAGAGCCGAGCAGACGGCTGATATAACCGCCCGGCTGATACATATATTCGTCTTTAACACTAGGCACTAAAAAATTAACCTGCAGTATCTTCAAGTCTGCCGTGGGTTTCATCTCCACTTTAAGGGCTAACTCTTTTGCCGTCAGCATAGGTGTCACGATAACCGGTTTCTGCGCATTTTTATTGGGAATCTGGGTTAAGTATTCACTAGCGGCTTTCTGCAGCTCTTCGATTGAACGCGGTCCGGTAAGCGCAACTTTCATTAAATTAGCTGAATAGTAGTCCGCAAAGAACTGCTCCAGCTCCTGCTGCAGTTTACTGCCCGGCTTATCAGTCAGCGTAGTTAAATCCCCGGTACTGAAGCGCGCCATTGGATAATCAGGGTTTAAGGTATAACGCTGCAGCGCGTAAAGTTTACGCATATCGTTATCAAAGTAGGTTTTATGCTCTGCATTTACCGTATGCCTTTCTTTTTCTGCATATTTTTCATCTAACAATGGTGCGCGCATAACATCACCGAGGCGGTCTAAGGCTTCCTCAAAAGAGTTATCATTAACTTCAAAACCGTAAACAGTGCTCTCCTGAGAAGTGTAAGCATTAGTATAACCGCCATGCTGACTCATAAACTTACTGTATTCATTGATTACCGGGTAACGCTCGGAGCCGAGAAAAAGCATATGCTCTAAATAATGCGCCAGACCAAGCTGACTCTCCGGATTATGCATGCTTCCCACAGGTACCGATAACGACGCAGAGCTGTTTTCTAAATCCGGATCTGACACCAGTAATACTTCAAGGGAGTTGCTTAAACGAATCTTCTGATAACGGCGATTATCATTGGGGCTCTGTTTAATCGACTCATTGATAATTTCAAAAGATTTCATAGTGGACTCAGTATTATTTTTGTCGGAGGCAGACAGCAATGAAGAAAAGCATAAAGCAAAGCAGCTGAACATCAGGGTAAGGAAGTTAACAGGTAACATGTATAAATCTCATATTAAGAAATGAACCGTATAGACAGCGTACTATGCGATAAGTTTAACAAAAAAGAAACAAAGCTGTATTTATACCTGCAGCCAGAATGTCACTGGTCCGTCATTAGTTGAAGAAACCTGCATATCGGCGGCAAACTCACCGCTTTCTACCTTGATGCCCGTATCAGCACAGTTTTTATTAAACAGTTCATAGAGACGCTCCGCTTCCTGCGGCAAAGCACCATAAGAAAACCCCGGGCGGTTACCTTTTTTTGTATCGGCGGCCAGAGTGAACTGAGAGACAACTAACAAACTGCCGCCGGCCTGCTGCACGTTAAGGTTCATTTTATCTTCACTGTCGGAAAATATCCGATAAGCGAGTACCCGTTCAGCCAGACGTTTACATTTTTTTTCATCATCATCTTTTTCGACGCCTAATAAAACTAATAAACCGCCGTCAATTTTCCCAACAGTTTTACCGGCGACATCCACATTTGCATGGCTGACACGCTGAATAAGGGCAATCATATTTCCGCTCCAAGATCTGCTTGTACTGTTTTTTTATTTGAAAATTCGTCTAATGTTGCAGTCACCTCTGCGCCTATTAAGACAATTAACCAGCTGAAATATATCCATACAAAAAGAATAGGGATAACCGCAAGCGCACCGTATATGATCTGCTGTGACGGGAAATTAGTAATATATAAAGAGAACAGATCGGTCGCTAAGGAGAATAAAACGGCAGCCACAAAACCACCGGTTAAAGCATAACGGAAACTGACCCGCTGATGCGGCACCAGGTTATACACGCCGGCAAAAGCTAACCAGGAAAAAACAAAGGGCATAAAACTCAGCAGCCTTTGTCCAGCCGAAAGAAAACCATCCGTCTGAACAATAGTAAAAAGATAAGAACTTAAAGCAATACTGCCGCCGATAATAATCGGACCAAGACTAAGAATCGTCCAGTAGATAGTGAAAGCCTGTACCCTGGGGCGTTTATTGGTACAGCGCCAGATACGGTTAATCGTCTGGTCGATAGTAGAGATAAGCAGTAAAGCGATCACGATCAGTGATGCAATACCCATCATGCTCATCTTTTTGGTATTTTCAATAAAACCGCTCATATGTACTTTAATGGCGTCACCGGATGTCGGTACAAAGTTGTTATAAATAAGATCTTCTATAATTTCATTCAGCTCAGAGAACATAGGGAAGGCAGAAAGCATATAAAAAACAACAGCCAAGCAGGGAACTATGGATAATAGAGTGACGTAGGCAAGGTGCCCTGCCGGTACCTTAATATTATCCTGCTGACAGCGGTGCAGTAGAAATATTAAGTACGAATATACCGTCTTAGCCTTATCGAAAACAAATTGCTTATCCATCTGCGCAGTCCTTACTAGTTAGCATTCTCTCACTATACCTTTAAATTATAGATAAAAAAAAGGCCTTACCGAAGTAAGACCTTATTAATCAGTTATTTCTAACTAATTAAGCTTTAGCTGGACGCGCAGCACGTTTACGTTCGTTTTCTGTAAGAAGCTTCTTACGGATACGAATGCTTTCCGGTGTTACTTCCACTAACTCATCTACATCGATAAATTCAAGCGCCTGCTCAAGCGTTAATTTAATTTCAGGAGAAAGTGTCTGTGCGTCATCTGTACCCGATGCACGAACGTTAGTCAGCTGCTTACCACGTAAACAGTTTACTGTTAAATCGTTAGCACGGTTATGAATACCGATAATCATACCTTCGTATGCTTCTGCACCATGACCGATAAACAGACGACCACGCTCCTGCAGTGTAAACAGCGAGTAAGTTACCGCTTTACCAGTACCGTTAGAAATCAGTACACCATTCTGACGCTGACCAATTGTACCGCCTTTGTGCGGGCCGTAGTGATCAAATGAATGGTACAGAAGACCAGAACCAGAGGTTAATGTCATAAATTCAGTCTGGAAACCGATTAAACCGCGGCTTGGAATCATAAAGTCTAAACGTACACGGCCTTTACCGTCCGGCGTCATATTAGTTAGTTCCGCTTTACGGATACCTAACTGTTCCATTACAGAACCCTGGTGCTCATCTTCAACGTCAACCGTTAATGTTTCCATCGGCTCCTGCAGCTGACCGTCAACCATACGTTCGATAACTTCAGGACGAGATACAGCCAGCTCGTAACCTTCACGACGCATATTTTCGATTAAGATACCCAGGTGCAGTTCACCACGGCCGGATACTTTGAATTTATCCGGATCATCAGTTTCTTCAACTTTAAGCGCAACGTTATGTACTAATTCTTTCTGTAAACGCTCAAGGATATTACGTGAAGTGACGTATTTACCTTCTTTACCACAGAATGGTGACGTGTTTACCTGGAAAGTCATGGTAACCGTTGGCTCATCAACACTCAGCGGAGGCATGGCTTCAACATTGTTTTGATCACAAATCGTATCAGAAATTTTCAGCTCACCTAAACCACTGATTGCAATGATGTCACCGGCTTGTGCCAGCTCAACGTCATGACGCTCAAGACCTAAGTAACCTAATACCTGACCAACTTTACCTTTACGCTCTTTACCGTCACTGCCGACAACAGTTACCTGCTGGTTAACTTTAACGCTGCCGCGCATTACACGGCCGACACCGATAACACCAACATAGGAGTTGTAGTCAAGCTGTGAAATCTGCATCTGGAAATCACCGTCACGGTCGCCTTCCGGTGCATCAACACCATCAACAATAGCCTGGAATAACGGTTCCATGTTTTCAGTTTTTTCTGGAGACTCTGTGCTTGCCCAGCCGTTTAACGCAGATGCGTAAACAACCTGGAAGTCTAGCTGTTCATCAGTTGCACCAAGATTGTCAAACAGATCAAATACCTGATCCATAACCCATTCAGGGCGGGCACCTGGTTTATCGATTTTGTTAATAACAACAATCGGTTTCAAACCGTGTGCAAATGCTTTTTGCGTTACAAAACGAGTCTGCGGCATCGGGCCGTCAACAGCATCAACAATAAGACAAACACTGTCTACCATAGACATGATACGCTCTACTTCACCACCAAAATCGGCGTGTCCAGGAGTATCTACGATATTGATATGGTAGTCGTTCCACTCAATCGCAGTGTTTTTAGCAAGGATGGTAATACCACGCTCTTTCTCTAAATCGTTAGAGTCCATTACGCGCTCTTCAGAGCCGCCGCGTGAATCTAATGTTCCAGACTGCTCTAACAGTTTATCAACAAGGGTAGTTTTACCATGGTCAACGTGAGCAATAATGGCAATATTTCTTAATTTATCTAACGACATGATGCGCCTCAAAAGTAACTATTAATAAAAATACCAATTAGATGAATCTAGCAGCGGAAGCAGTTTCCCGCGCTGAACTTATCTAATTGGTATAAACGCGCACATTGTAACCATAATTTCAAAAATAGAAAGTTTTAACTCGGTCACAATTAGGATATCTGCTGCATTTATGCATTTTTCTCTGCCGAAAGCGATCATATTAGTGCAAAGCACCAACCAGGGGCACCAATGCACCAACTTGGTGCCCTATTTGACGGATAATTAACTGATACTCACAATAAAGGTCGATAAAACAAGAGATTTCCAAGTTGGCACGATTTTAGCTTACTTGTGTCATAAATTATTTTTGTTATGGTTATTCATCATTTTGATGTCAATTGAGGTTCTAAACATGTCAGTACAAACAGCACAAGACGTTCTTGATCTAATCAAAGAGCAGGATGTAAAATTCGTTGATTTACGCTTTACTGATACACACGGTAAAGAGCAACACGTATCAGTTCCATTCCACCAGCTCGATGAAGACTTCTTTGAAGAAGGTAAAATGTTTGATGGTTCTTCAATCGCCGGCTGGAAAGGCATTCAAGATTCAGACATGGTATTAATGCCGGCTCCTGAAACAGCTGTTATCGACCCGTTCACTGATGACTTAACTCTTAACCTGCGCTGTGACGTTTTAGAGCCTAAAACGATGCAGGGTTATGACCGTGATCCGCGTTCAGTTGCTAAACGCGCTGAAGCATACATGCGCTCAACGGGCCTGGCTGATACCATTCTATTTGGTCCTGAGCCGGAATTCTTCCTGTTTGACGACGTAAAATACGGTAACAGCATTGCCGGTTCTTTCTACTCAATCGATGCTAAAGAAGCAGCCTGGAACTCGGGTACTTCATACGAAGACGGTAATACAGGCCACCGCCCTGGTATTAAAGGCGGCTACTTCCCGGTAGCACCTGTTGATTCAGCTCAAAACATCCGCTCTGCTATGTGTTTAATTATGGAAGAGATGGGCCTTGTTGTTGAAGCACATCACCATGAAGTAGCAACAGCCGGCCAGAATGAGATCGCCTGCCGTTTCAACACTATCGTTGAAAAAGCCGATGAGATCCAAATCTACAAATACGTTGTACACAATGTTGCACACGCATTCGGTCAGACAGCTACATTTATGCCTAAACCGCTTGTTGGTGATAACGGCTCTGGTATGCACTGTCACCAGTCTCTAGGTAAAGACGGCGTTAACCTTTTCTCCGGTGATCAGTACGGCGGTCTTTCTGAAATGGCACTGTTCTACATCGGCGGTATCATCAAGCATGCTAAAGCAATCAATGCATTTGCTAACGCATCAACTAACTCGTACAAGCGTCTTATCCCGCATTTTGAAGCGCCAGTTATGCTGGCTTACTCTGCGGCAAACCGTAGTGCTTCTATCCGTATCCCAGTGGTACCAAACCCGAAAGCAAGCCGTATCGAAGTGCGTTTCCCTGACCCGACAGCAAATCCTTACTTAGCATTCTCTGTAATGTTAATGGCCGGCCTTGACGGAATTAAAAACAAGATCCACCCGGGTGAAGCATTAGATAAAGATCTATACGATCTTCCTAAAGAAGAAGCGGATTCAATCCCGCAGGTAGCTGTTTCTTTTGAAGAAGCACTGGCTGCACTTGATGCTGACCGTGACTTCCTTCTTGAAGGCGGCGTAATGTCAAATGATGCAATCGATGCATACATTGAGCTTAAAACTGCTGAATGTGAAGCTGTTTCTCAAGCAACGCATCCAAAAGAATTCGATCTGTACTACAGCGTATAATCAATTCGACTGCACTGCCTGCTTGAGGCTGACTTCAAGCAGGCAGTCAATGCACAAGAATCTGGTTACTTCAGAACGGTTTAGTTCGACTTTTTAAGTTAATTCAAAGTGTTTGATAGATTAATTCGGCGCTTCGAGTGATAAAGCCCGCAGCAAAGCGGGTTTTTTATTGCCTAAAATACAATGATGGCTCACAATTAAATCAATTGTATTTGGGGTTTTAATTATGAAATATTCAACTTTTTGCACGGCAGCTTTAATTTTTCTTTGTTCATCTATTGTTACAGCAGCAGAGACTAAAATTTATCACTGGATTGATGAAGACGGTAACAGCCATTTTTCAGATACGGCAGTCCCCGGCACTGAAGAGGTCACAGTAAAAAACGAAAACTTATTTTCCAGTGACACGGCACTGAAAACAGACAGTGAAGATAACGATTTATCACTGGATGATGAATTTGCAGACAGTGAACCGGCTGTCGAGTATCAGGCAACCATAACATCACCGCAGGATGATATGGCGTTACGCAGTAACGACGGCACAATCAACGTGCATGTAAAAACAACACCGGAAAAAGAAAATACTCAGAAACTGCAGCTGTATTTAGACGGAAAAGCCTTAGGCAGTCCGCAGATATCTCCGACAATGAGTGCTAGAAATATCGACAGGGGAACACATCAGGTACAGGTTCACCTGCTTGATGAAAAAGGGAATGTGCTGGCTAAAACACAGATAGTCACAGTTCATCTTCAACGCGCAACTGTTGGAGTCCTAAAAGCCAATATTAATTAATGAAAGGTAATAATGTTAAGCAGCCAGGCAGTAGATTTTCCTTTAGCAATACTCGAAGAAGCAAATACTGCTTTTGTTGTAATCAGCTCTGAACTGAAGCTGATTTATGCCAATCCGGCCAGTGAATTATTATTATCACAAAGTACCCAGCGCCTCTACCAGCAGAGTCTGCAGCAGCTGGCGGCGCATTACCATTTTAATCCGGCTTCAATTGAAAGACTGTTTATAAGTAAAAGTGCTTTTACCGAAAATGAAGTCACTTTACTGATTGATGGTTTACCTACTCTAATTGCTTTAAGCGCAACCCACCTGAACTTCGATAATAAGCAGCATGCCATTATTGAAATGCGCTGTATTGAGCAGCAGCGCAAATTCAGTCAGGTCTATTACCAGGAGCACCAGCAGAAAGCGGCCCAGGAACTGGTACGCGGACTTGCTCATGAAATAAAAAACCCATTAGGCGGATTACGCGGCGCGGCACAGTTATTAGAAAGTGAATTAGCGGATCCTGAACTTAAAGAATTTACCCAGATTATTATTGAGCAGGCAGACCGCTTGAGTGCGCTGGTAAACCGCCTGTTAGGCCCGCAGAAAATGGGCCTGCGCGCCGCAGATAATATTCATTCGGTACTCGAAAAAGTGCGTAAATTAGTACAGCTGGATCTGCCTGAGCATATTACAATCCATCAGGATTACGATCCAAGCATCCCCGATTTTGAAATGCAGTCCGATCAGCTGCAGCAGGCATTTTTGAATATTATTCAAAATGCTGTACAGGCGCTAATGCCGGACAACAGACACGGGGGGCAGATAACCCTGCGCACACGCACTGCACATCAAGTCACCATTAACGGGCTGCCGCAGCGCCTGGCAACGGAAATTAAAATTATCGACAACGGGCCGGGCATTCCCAGTCAGTTAAAAGACACGCTTTTTTACCCCATGGTAACCGGAAGAAGTGACGGCACAGGGCTTGGCCTGTCTATTGCACAGGAGCTGATTAAGCAGCATAACGGACGTATTGAATGCCGGAGCACACCAGGGCATACCGAATTTCTTATCTATTTACCCATGACACTTTAAAAGAGAACTAACAGATGGCAACAGCTTGGATAGTAGATGACGACCATGCAATTCGCTGGGTTTTAGAACGCACATTAAAAAGTGAAAATATTGAACACGCCAGTTTTCCTGACGGTGAATGTTTATGGCGCCAGCTGCAGATAGAGCAGCCGGAAGTGATCATCTCCGATGTACGCATGCCGGGTATTGACGGCTTAGCTTTAATGGAACGTATTCACGAACGTTTTCCGTTGATCCCGATTATTATCATGACTGCGCACAGTGATTTAGACAGTGCAGTCAATGCCTATCAAAGCGGGGCATTTGAATACCTGCCTAAACCCTTTGATATTCACGAAGCAACTGCACTTATTCAGCGGGCAATCAGCCACAGCATTGAATTAAAGCAGAAGAAGAAAAAGCCGGAACTGATGGTTTCAACACCGGAAATTATCGGTGAAGCCCCGGCAATGCAGGAAGTTTTTCGAATTATCGGGCGCTTATCGCGCTCCAGTATGAGTGTATTAATTAACGGTCAGTCCGGTACCGGTAAAGAACTTGTTGCCCATGCGCTGCATAAGCACAGTCCGCGCAAAGAAAAGACTTTTATCGCCCTGAATATGGCTGCCATCCCTAAGGAGCTGATTGAAGCAGAACTGTTCGGCCATGAAAAAGGCGCCTTTACCGGCGCGGCGGCTAACCGCCAGGGGCGCTTTGAGCAGGCAGACGGCGGCACGCTTTTCTTAGATGAAATTGGTGATATGCCCTTAGACGTGCAGACCCGTTTATTACGCGTGCTGGCTGACGGGCAGTTCTACCGTGTCGGCGGTCATCATGCCATTAAAGTGGATGTGCGGATTATTGCAGCCACCCATCAGAATTTAGAGAAAAAAGTACAAAGCGGCGATTTTCGCGAAGATCTTTTTCACCGCCTTAATGTGATCCGTCTGCAGCTGCCTTCACTGAAGGAGCGTAGAGAAGATATCAGTCTGCTCGCTCTGCATTTTTTAAATAATATCGCCACAGAATTAAATGTTAAAAGCAAACAACTTACACCGGAGACAAAGGAATACTTAAGCCAGCTTCCATGGCCGGGCAACGTGCGTCAACTGGAGAATATCTGCCGCTGGTTAACCGTAATGGCAAGCGGCCAGGAAGTGCATATTTCCGACCTGCCGCCGGAATTAAATGAGCAGGAAACTGAAGATCCGGACCAGGAAAGTCCTGTCTGGCAGAAAAACCTGCAGCAGTGGACACTAGCAGAATTAAAACAGGGTAAAGAAAATGTACTGGCAAATGCTTTGCCGGAATTTGAGCAGATCATGTTAAAAACGGCTTTAAGCTTTACTCAGGGGAAAAAACAGGAAGCGGCCAAACTGCTGGGATGGGGAAGAAACACTTTAACCCGTAAGCTGAAAGAGTTTAATATTTCGTAATATCAAACTCTTTCATTATGCCTCACTCTTGTAATCTGCACAGAAGCGAGGCAAATATCATGCACAACTAGTCAAATTCAGCTAAGTTCTTTTCAAACAAATCATACTGATCGGTAACTGATTTATCAGGAGCAGCCGTTGCTAAACTGGTTATTACAATAGCAGCGCCGGCAAAAATAATCCCCGGGACGATTTCATAAACATCAAAAATCCCGCCTGTTAACTGTTTCCAGACAACAATAGTAATACCGCCGACAATAATTCCCGCTAATGCACCATTTCGGTTCATTCGCTTCCAGTACAGACTTAATACCAATACCGGTCCAAATGCAGCTCCGAAACCAGCCCATGCATAAGATACCAGACCAAGTACCGAGCTGTCCGGATCCATTGCTAAGAACAGCGCCAGCAGTGATAATCCGATCACTCCCAGACGTCCAACCATCATCACTTCAGATGAAGAAGCCTCCGGGCGCAGAAGCTGTTTATAGAAATCTTCAGCTAAAGCTGATGACGATACCAGCAGCTGAGAATCTGCCGTACTCATAATAGCAGCCAGGATCGCCGCCAGTAGAATACCAGCGATAACCGGGTGGAAGATAGCATTTACCAGAAGCATAAATATTTTTTCGCCGTCAGCTAACTGCCCCGCCATATTACCTTCAATATATAAAAGGCCGACTAGACCCACTAAGATCGCACCAAACATAGAAACCGCAGTCCAGACCACTGCAATACGGCGTGCAGTGGTTAAATCTTTATTGGTCCGTGTTGCCTGAAAACGTGCAAGAATATGCGGCTGGCCGAAGTAACCTAAGCCCCAGGCTAGTAATGAAACAATCGCAATCCAGGATAACGGCTGACCGTCAATACCATTCCACAGCGTTAACAGTTCCGGGTTAATATTTGCTAAATCAGTGCTTAGCTGACCGAAACCACCCTGCATAGCGGCAATCGGCACAATTAACAGCGCGGCCGACATTAATAATCCCTGCACTAAATCGGTCCAGGAAACAGCTAAGAAACCACCGAACAGCGTGTAGGAAACAACACAGGCGGCACCGATAACCACTGCATAGGTATAGTCTAAACCAAATACAGTTTCGAATAATTTACCACCGGCAACCAGACCGGAGCTGGTGTAGAAAAGGAAGAACATTAAGATAAAAAAGGCGGCTATGGTCTGTACTAATTTAGATTTATCATTAAAACGGCGTGAGATAAACTCCGGCAGAGTTAATGAGTTGTCGGTAGTAATACTGTAGGTACGCAGGCGTTTTGCTGATAATAACCAGTTAGCCCAGGTGCCGATTAATAAACCGCCGGCCAGCCAGAGTGACTCCATACCGGCTGCATAAGCATAACCTGGCAGACCTAGTAATAACCAGCCGCTCATATCAGAAGCGCCTGCAGACAATGCCGCCGGCCATGGCCCTAATGTGCGCCCGCCCAAAAAATAATCCGAAGAGTTACTGGTGCGTTTATATGCGTAATAACCGATAAATAACATCCCGGCTAAATACGTTATAAACGTTGCCGTTATGGCAAAGTTGTTTTCAATCATGGGGTCCCTATTAAGATTAAAGTTAAAAACTGGCGGAGATTATAGCAAAATAGAGATTATTATTCTGACAACTTACAAAACCATTACTATTCATATAGTTAAGCAAGATACACGGGTAATCTTAGCCTCGACGGCGAAACACAAATGGAGTATGAATTACAGCATGGGAAATCAGTTACTGACTGACAGCATCTGTTTTTAACAACTGCTTTATCAGTAAGACGGCCTGATCATTTTTCGACAGGCGCCCTGAAACTTCAAACTGTTCAATAACTGCCGACGCCCACTGCAGATAAGCAAACTGCACGGAAAATGAACCGGCACGGCGCGCTTCTTCAGGCAGCGTCTTCACTTGGTGATTATGAAGCAGAGTAAAATTGGAAACACGGCTGTTGAAGTTTTTCACAACTAAGGGGAACTGCTGATTATTACTGCTGATGTTTATATTTGTTAACAGCATCTGCTTTACAAACAGGTTTTCAATCGGCAGTGGTTGTTTGTTATTTTCTGTATTTGAAACTGTTTCTATCGGCCGCTCAGCTAAAGGCGGAATTATTAAATCCATATCTGTAACCGCTAAATCGTGCACAGTTAGTGTTTTAACAGCTAAAGCAGGCTTCGCAGATAAGCGCATCGACAGTAAGATATCGGCCTGCAGCTGCAGTTCTCCAGAGAACAGTTCTGTGCTTAGACTTTTTATACTGAGCTTGTCTTTATTAAGTTCCATAACAAGCTGAGTATTATGCGCAGCGGCTGCCTGCTGTCCGTTCAGGCTGATATCCAGCTTATCCGCCTTAATATCCAGGCCGGCCTGCATGGTCTGCAGTGTAAAAAAGAAGTCCAGATTAAAGCCGGAAAGTCTCAGTTTTTCAGAGTTTGAATGCTGCGCAGAAAGCTCTTTGAACGCCAGTTTTAAATTACCTTTAAAAAATGCGGCCGCGAGCTGCTGATTTTCGATAAGCACAAGCTCTTTCGAACTTAAGGCCGCACCGTCTACAACTAGCAGCTGCTCAGCTTGGGTGATATCTACATTGAGATCCTTAACAGATAGTTTCTGTATTTTAAACTGCTTCCAGGGTATCTGCTGCGGCGCTTGAATATTAGAAGCGCTCTGCCTGCTGCTTGTATTTTCAGCGCCAAGTTTAGTAAAAGCAGAAACATCTCCGCGGATATTAACCCCGGTTAACTCTACGAGACCAAGTTCTAACTCGCGGTTCCACAGACTTAACTTGTTTATATTGATTTCCACATTATCAATATATACAAGTTCCCGGTTATCTGCCGCCAGCGACAGCCCCGAAAAAGAGATCCTGGATTCAGAGAGCAGACGGCTGTCAAGAGCTGCAAAGCTAACCTGATAACCTGTTGCCCTGTTTATCTGCCTGCTGATCAGCCCGCGGTAATCGTTGAGATCAAAAAAGTAAATAAAAGCCCCTAAAGAGAAGCTCAATACACTGGCTATCAAAACACAGCTCAGCAGGCGGCGATAAGCTCTGCACCTTGATAGAATAAGGCTAGGCATGAGCATACTGCCCTTTATCACCCAGCCAGCGCTTGGTCAGCGGTGTTATCAACTCGGGAAAAGAGTGCACGACCGTCTGCGCCAGCTCCTGTGTCTGCGGAAGTAAACTCTGATCACGAAGCAGATCTGCAATTTTAAATTCCGCAACACCGGTCTGCCTGGTACCTAAAACTTCTCCCGGACCACGAATAGCCAGATCCTGCTCGGCAATATAAAAACCGTCATTACTTTCACGTAAAATCTGCAGACGTTTCTGCGCAGTTTTAGACAGCGGATTTTTGTAAAGTAACACACAATGGCTGGCAACACTGCCGCGGCCGACTCGTCCGCGCAGCTGATGCAGCTGCGCTAACCCCAGCCTTTCCGGATTTTCAATTATCATCAAACTGGAATTAGGCACATCCACCCCGACTTCAATAACTGTAGTTGCCACTAACAGATCTAATTCACCGGCCTTAAAGTGTTCCATTACATACTGTTTTTCAATAGCTTTCATACGCCCGTGTACTAAACCAATGCGTAAATCAGGCAGAGACAGCTGCAGTCCATTCGCAGTTTCCTCAGCCGCCTGGCACTCTAACACCTCCGACTCTTCAATCAGGGTACATACCCAGTAAGCCTGACGCCCTTCATTCTTACAGGACTGATAAACACGCTGAATAATCTCATCGCGCCTTGAATCCGCCAGTGCAACGGTTTGAACAGCTGTTCTGCCCGGCGGCAGTTCATCGATTACCGACACATTAAGATCCGCATAGGCGGTCATAGCTAATGTTCGCGGAATAGGTGTTGCGGTCATGGTTAACTGATGCGGAGAAAAATCTCCAAACTGGCCTTTCTCACGTAACGCTAATCGCTGGTGCACGCCAAACCTGTGCTGTTCATCAACAATAATTAACGCCAGCTTATTAAATTGTACATTTTCAGAAAACAGTGCATGGGTTCCCACCACCATTTTCGACAAACCCAGGGTGATATTTTCTAACTGATCACGCTTTTCTCTGGCTTTCAATTTTCCAGAAAGAAAACCAACACGAATATCAAGCGGCTCAAACCACCTCTGAAAATTTAACAGGTGCTGCTCGGCGAGCAGCTCTGTGGGCGCCATTAAAGCGGCCTGATAACCCGCTTCAATTACACTTAAAGCGGCCAGTGCAGCAACTAAGGTTTTTCCAGAACCTACATCCCCCTGCACTAAACGCATCATAGGTACAGCCTGCTGCAGATCCTTCTGAATCTCACTGCAGACTCTGTTTTGCGCATTAGTTGCCGAAAACGGCAGGCTGCTTAATAACTGTTTTTGTAATAAACCTGTTTCATGAATAACAGCAGCCTGATGCCGCTGAGCATTAACACGCATGGTCAGCATACTCAGCTGCTGGGCTAATAACTCTTCCACAATCAGGCGCTGCTGCGCAGGATGAGTTTTTGCTTCCAGCTGTTCAATACAGGCATCCGACGGCGGACGATGAATATACTTAAGTGCATCGGCAAGGTTAATCGGATGAGGCAGCAGGTGTGTGGGCACTAACTCGGCAATTTGATTCTGCTGTAAATGGAGCAGCGCCTGCTCAGTTAAATTACGTAAGCTGTTCTGCTTTAAGCCTTCGGTGGTCGGGTAGATCGGCGTAAGCGTTTCTTCAACATGACTCTCCAGCCTGGCATCAAGGCGCGAATAATCGGGATGGGTTACTTCAAAGCCCTGATAACCACGACGAAACTCACCAAAGCATTTAATTAAAGTGCCCTGCTCTAAGCTGTTTTTTTGTGAAGCATTAAAATTGAAAAAATTCAGGGTGACGCTGCCGCTGCCGTCACTGATTTTACACTTTAATATGCGCCGTTTACCAAACTGTACATTGCAGCTTAACACCCTGCCCTGCACGCTAACCTGCATGCCGTCTTTCAGATCAGAAATCGGATAAATACGGGTGCGGTCCTGATAATGTAGAGGCAGATGAAAAAGCAGGTCAGATACATCATTCAAGCCGATTTTTGCCAGCCTCTCAGCCGCTTTAATGCCCACGCCTTTCAGGGCTGTTAAGGGAATTTTTTCTAATTTCATTTTGCCCCTCAAGCAGTTAGACTGTAAAACAAGTTCAAACAGTCTAGCTATTATAGCGTTTACATTCTCTTGTGCGTCCAAGTTTACTGGTTATACACAGATAAATAAATTTACATTATTATTAAGGCGATGGATATGCGTTTTCTATTTTCACTATTGATTCTTTTATACAGCTTTTCCAGCCTAGCTGAACAATCAGCGGTTGATAAACGTCTGCAGCAGGAAAAAAATCTCGAAGAGGTCAACTTTTCGATTACTCCTCATAAACCCACTTATATTCTGCCGTTCAATTATAATGATAAAATCGATAGTTATGATGTTTACCGAAATACCGGGGACGATCATAAGGCACAAAATATGGAGATGAAATTTCAGATCAGCTTCAAAATGCCGGTCGCCCAGAATATAGCAGATCTGCCGCTCTCTGTTTATTTTGCCTATACACAAGTCTCCTTCTGGCAGGCCTATAATACCGAGCAGTCATCGCCGTTCAGGGAAACCAATTATGAGCCTGAAGTTTTTGCTCTATGGCAGCAGGATAAAGAGCTGGGTGCAGGCTGGAAGTTTAAATTAGCGGCCTTAAGTTTTACTCATCAGTCCAACGGACGCAGCGAACCTATCTCACGAAGCTGGAACCGTTTTGACGCTAAGTTTTTATTTGAAAAAAATGATTTTACCTTTGTAGTAAATCCATGGCACCGCATTTCTGAATCAGCAGAAGAAGATAATAATCCCGACCTGCTTGATTATTACGGACACGGTAAAATCAGCGCTATCTATAAACGGGGCGACAATACTTTTACTGTAAGCAGCAGAAACAATATCGAGAGCGGCTTTAGTAAAGGATCAACAGAATTTTCCTGGAGCTTCCCGATTCACGGCAATCTGCGCGGCTACCTGCAGGTATTCAGCGGTTACGGCAACAGCATGATTGAATACAATGAGTATACCAACACTATTGGTTTAGGTATTTCATTAACCGACTGGTTATAAATCCTGCCAATTGGAATTACAGCAAATTAAAGCTTAAAAACAAAAACCCTAGCATTTAACTAGGGTTTTATTTTTACTCATCAGACTAAGTCATTTTTACTTGTACGAAAGACCAAATCCAAACTCATACTGGGTAATCGTGTCTTTTTCCGGCTCGGCAAAAGAAGGTACATCTTCTAAACCGAACTCTTCAACCACAGCAGTATTAAATGGTAAACCAAACGGCAGTTTACCCTGCGGTTCTGCACCATTTTTATTGGTAATTACATCTAAAAATGCTTGATCAGACGTACCGTAGTTAGCTGTGATAACAGCAATATCATCTGCAATATTACCCAGAGCGGTAGGACGGATCATAAACACATCAAGAATAACACGTTTACCCGAGTCAATCGCAGCCTTGATTAAGTCATACGTTGCGCCGCCAGTATACTCACATCGGCCGACGGCTTTTCCAGCAAGCGGATGTTCTTCCGGGTATGTCTCAGAATCAGGGTAACAAAGCTGTGCATCATTCATAGAATCCTTAGCCAGCTCATAATCACGCAGACCATCAACAGTACCGGCCTGAGCTGCAAACTGAGCATCAGACATAAAGCCCAGTTCACCCATCGGCATTATGACTGCAAATGGATTCCATGCAAATGCCTGCAGACCCGGCGTGTGCGTACGGATAATAATCGTATCAGCATCTGCCATTTCATCAACTACAGTCAGACCGTAGCCGGCAGCGAAATCTGCTTCGATGCCGCTTACATATACTTTGCCTAACTCTTTAACAGCAAGCGGTAAAACATCGCCTTCATTTTTCAATAAAGTAACAGAGCGGCGCTGCGAATCATCAGCGGCAGCCTGGAATTCAGCTTTACCAACAATCGCCTTGGCGGCAGCCGAGTCAACCATTGGCGACTCAAACAGCCCCTGTTTAAACTTATTCAGCATAATGCGTTTCACGGACATATTAATACGTTCGATCGATAATCGACCGCTTTCAATGCTCGCAAGCAGTGCAGACGGATCATCAATGCCGCCGAATGAATCAACACCAGCATCAACAAACAAAGCGGCTCTTTCAGCAGCCTCCAGATCTTCCACACCCCACGGCATAGCCAGGTAAGCAAACGGATTCATCGTGGAATCTTCTAATGTCTGCAGACCTTTGCGGCATGGGCCGTCAGCTTTACAGTCACCTGCTACCAGCCAGTCGGAGAGAATCACGCCGTCAAATTTTTCTTCACCGCGTAACACATCGGTCAACAGGTACTTATTGAAATTAAATCCGACTTCGTCAATAGCCACTCCTTTACCATCTTTAACATCAATCGGCATACCGTAATAGGGCATTACACCCGCGACACCGGCTTCAAAAGCGCCTTTAAACGGAATTTTGTGGTATTCAAAGTTATTACCCGGATAAACCTGCTTTCTGCCGACAAAGTAATGGGCATCAAGACCGTTTTCCTGCGGGCCGCCGCCGGCAAAATGTTTTACTACGCCCCAGACACCGCCTTTAACCAGATCCGTATCTGAATTCTGCAGCCCCTGCACATAAGCTTTGGTCATGCGTCGTGAAACATGCGCATCTTCACCAAAAGTACTGTTGTTTCGGCCCCATCTCGGTTCAGTGGCTATATCTGCTGTAGGATGCAGTGCCTGGTTAATACCGACCGCCAGGTATTCCTGGCGGATAATATCAGCAAACTCTTTAACCATCTCCACGTCATCAACTGCCGCCATACCCAGTGTTTCGGTCCATTTGGAAAACTCTCCGGCACCGATAGATGCGCCGCCGGCTTCATTAAAGTGGTTACGCGGATCGCTAGAGATTGAAAGCGGGATAGCAAGGCGGGTTTGTTCAGCTATTTCCTGAGCCCTGTTATTATCGTCCGCAATATCTTGTACTGCGCCCGCCTGGCGGGTGATAAATGTATTGAGAAAACGATCTTTAATTAAGACCGTATTGTTAGGGAACATAGGGGTGCCGCCCTCAAAGACCAAGCGAGATTCACTTTCACCTAGTGTTCCTGCAGAGATAGAGAATGTGCCGTGCATCATAGCACCGGCTTTTTCTTCTGTAGTCATTCGAGCAACAAGGTCATCTGCACGTTCAGAGGCACTTAAACGCCAGTCCTCAAACGGGTTAACTTCACCGTCTTTATTATGATCTTTAAACTGATAACCGTCTTTCTCGATAACAGTGAGAGATCCTGTGGTCAACTGCGGCTGCTGAAATTTACTGCTGTCATCGTTATCGGAATCATTACATCCGCTTAGAATAACGGCAGCGATCAATGCGCTTAATTTGGTGACTTTCATCTTCATGGGTCCTCCTGGACATCCGTAGTAAAAACTAGGATTATCATTACATGAAGTGTCATTTTTCTTTTATCTTCTACAGGCAAGATCTTACCTTTAATGTTCATCGCTCAACTATGCAGGCTGGATCACAAATCAGTTTGAAGGCGGAGCATTTAAAGTGCGGGGCCATTACGAACAATCGTTTTATATCAACAACTTACAAGCACAAGCCGTAGGTGGAAGTATCCATTAGGGAATGCCTGCAGACAGGCTCAGCACGGCACAGGAATCAGAGCAGACTTTCGCCTTTAACCAGCTCCTGACACAATTCTTTCATAAATAACAAACGCTTATTTTCTGCCGGTTCGATAGATTGAGAGCTCAAAGAGGACCACTCAGGGCGGCTGCGCGCTTTACGCAGCCATTTCGACCAGTTTTCCGGCAGTTCGTTTTCCCTGCGCTGTTCCGTTATCTGATAATCAATTTTTGCAAAACTAGCGTGGCCTCTTTTCTGCAGGGCCTGCAGCAGTTTCACCTGTCTTAACCACAGCACCTGCAGGGTAACATCATTTAAACAGATATAACGGGAGCCTTTAATCTTTGCCTGTATCTCGTCAAAGTAATGCTGCTTAACGCCCCATAACGCACCGGCAATGCCGCCGGTCACAGCGGCAGCACCTAAGGTCATACCGGCAGTGACTAAATCAATCGCCACACCAAGCCCCGCCCCTTTGGCAATATTACCGGTCAGTTTAATGCCGAACTCCTGCAGGTTGTCTGCAGAAAATAGATCCAGTTCCCAGCCGCCCTGCTCTACAGGCAGCTGACTGTTTCTTAAATCATCCTTACGGAACTGATACAGTTTTAATAATCTGCGTACACATTTTTTTTCCGCTTCGCGCACGACCTGCTGCAGCTTTGCGGTTGTCTGCTCTATTTCCTTCTCGCCGTTAAACGTTTTATAACGCAGAGAGGCGCATTCAATAAATAAACTACCTGCCAGTTCAGCAGCTGCATTAAACAGCTCTGACCACTGCTGACGGCGCTGATTAATCAACTCCTGGAGCAGCTCCTCTTTATCCGTCAGAAGGGTCTGCATTTTCTGATATATTTTCAGTTCATCGGCAAACTTAAAGTGCACATTATCGAAGCTCACAAAAGCATGAAAGTTCAGCCGTGCCAGCTGTGTTTTCCACTGCTCTAAATTGGCTGCGCCCTCTATGGTGAAATTTAAAACTGGAATAACCGGCTTGGCCGCATAACTGAGAATATGCAGTTCATCACGATACTTGCCTAGAACAGGCTCGCGCAGATCAATCACATAGAAAATAATATCGTTATTTAATAATGCTCTTAATACTTTTGCTTCCTGCTGCAGTTCAGGATAGTCAGATAAATGTGCTAAAAAATAATTAAGACGTTCAATACCGTCAACGGACTGCCCGTCAAAAAAAGTGCTTAACAGATAAAAGAGGCGCATCGAGTCTTCTAAACCCGGAGTATCAAACAGGGCTAAGTTCTTATTCTCATCAATAGCTAATGCACCGCCCTCTACGTGACGCGTGGTGCCGGCCTGATCAGCAACTTCACCAAACTCGGTATCACGCAGTAAAGTTCGAATCAATGAGGTTTTACCCGCATTCGCATGGCCGACCACTGCAACTGACAGTCCGCTGTTATTCATAAGCTTCTCCGCTGCCTGCTATGCAGTCTAACTGGATGACGTTATCTAAAGAAATATCTGCCTGCTGAGCAAGTCCGTACCAGTCACTGCGGCGTTTATTGAGTTTGTCTTCCGGCAGCAGAGCATCGTTAATCAGCAGCAGATAATAGGACTTATTATCCTGCCCTGTTAATGCTTTGATAAAACCAAGCAGTCCACGATCCGGGGCACGCTGCAGTGAAAGATACACAAGCACAGACTGCTGGCTGACATTAGTTATATCAGCCAGCAGTTTCTGCTGACTTTGGTAATCAGAAATATGCCTGAATAAATCACAATAGTCAGGAGCATATTGTTTTACGTGTTCCCTGGCCTGTATTAACTGCTTTTCTGACAGCTCAACAGCCAGCGGATAAAACTGCTCCGGTACCCCCTGAGTATGCTTTGCCGTGGTGCCGTGATAAGCCGGTTGAGTTACACAAGCGTCCGGATCACTAATACCCAGAGAAGTAACATTAGGTTTTAATAACTGCCGTAACTGCACATAATAGGGACTGCTTAAGGGCAGATTAAACTTCATCTGGGCGGAACTTAATAAAAATCGCATCAGCAGCAATAACAATAAACGCGGCAGCAGACCGTAAAATATCAGGCTGCTGATTAATAAGCTTGACCAGACAAAACGGGTATTCTCGGCATCGTTAAGTAAATTAACAGCGCCTAAATGACTCTGCTGTATCTGCTCAGCAGTCGGCACAGGAAAACCTAACAGCTTAGGCAGATAAGCCAGAGATTCTGTTAACCACTGAAAGCTCTGCACGGATAAAATACTGGTCTGCCAGATAAAATCCACCTGATGTGTTGCCAGCATCACAATCAGCATCAGCACTGCACCGCAGAAATAGGAAAACCATAACAGATGAGTCAAGCCAGAGAGCTGGTAACGCCCAAGTCCTCCGGAAAATGTAGCCTGAAAGTAGCACCTGAACAGAGTCCAGTAATGTGGATTCTGCTGGGACTGCTGGTTAAACCTTTTTTCAAAGAACTTTAAAGAAAACATACTCAAGCGCTGCAGCCAGCCGCTGTTTAATGTATATCCCTGGAAAAAAAACAGCCCCCATAATAGAAGCGTTAACAGATTAGGAATAAAGAACAGGGCAAATGCCCAGAAAAAGTTAACCTCAGTTCCCTGCGCACTAAAAAACAGCTGCTGTACACAGCCGGCACCTATGAAGAATATAATAAAACACAGGCAAAAAGAGAGATTTGTAAACAGACGTTTGAAATGCGCAAATAAAGGCGAAATCTGCAGGCGCAGATCTAATTGTGCGGCACGGCGCAGCAGCCGCTGTTCAAAGCTTAACGAGCTTTGATCCTCAGCATGCTCAGCTGAACAAGGAGAATCACCTTCAACGGCGCGAACCCCTTCGGCTAATAAAATCTGCTGAAATAGATTCACTGCTCAACTCTCCTCAGGCTGATTATTTCTTTGCACTGCGGATAGCTAACCACCAGTCTTGATCGGCATCAATCTGCCCTTCTTCGTCCAGCGGCGGGTAAGGCAGATTCTTCTCTTTACATAATTTAGTGAAAATAGGATGACCGCCTTCAAACAGTATACGATGCGCTTCATCAGCAGATAAACGGCATTCACCATCATACATTCCGGCTAATTCACGCTGACGCTGTGCTTCATAGAGAATAAGCGCCGAAGCAACAGATACATTTAGTGACTGACACATGCCGACCATAGGAATAATTACATCCTGATCCGCAAGTGCTAATGCTTCTTTGCTGATGCCGTGCTTTTCCTGGCCCATTAAAATTGCTGTCGGCTTGGTATAATCAACTTCACGGAAATCTACTGCAGTATCGGAAAGATTAGTGGCAATAATCTGCATGCCCTGTGCACGCAGCTCTTTAACAGCATCATCTAAGTTATCGTATGAATGTACATTTACCCAGTTCTGACTGCCGGTCGCGGTGCTGCCGGAAAGACGTTTTGCTTTCTCTTCCCACGTTGCATGCACATCACTCACACCGACCGCATCGGCAGTACGTACAATAGCAGCTAAGTTATGCGGCTTATGCACCTGCTCCAAAAATACCGTCAGTTCTGGTTGGCGATGATTCAGCATTTGCGTAATACGGGCAAGACGTTCAGGTGACATAATAATTCTCAATAATGGGTAAAGTTTAAGAGCGGTATTATATACCCATTCTACTTCAAGATGCGAGCCAGTGAACACCTTGAGCAAGCCTGAAAAGTATCAAGCAGTCATTGGAGCTGGCGAGGTGAACGGGACATTCACCTCATAATATAGCTATGCTGGTTGGAGATGCGGCAGGCAGCGCAGCTATAGATAACAGTATTAGTCTCTTAGCGGGATGTAATTACTGCGTGCATAATCTGGACGGGCGGCTTTCAGCACTGCAGCTTCTTCTTCTGTCAATTTTCCGACAGGCAGACCTAACACTCTATGGGTCAGCTGTTCTCGAGCATCAATTGCAATAGACAGTTTAATAATACGCCCGCTGCCTTTGATTTCCTGAGTTTCAAATGCCGGTACAAGCACAGCAGAACGCAGCAGGTTACTGACAGCCGGTTCATTCATCGGCAGCGGCAGAACGTTTTTACGCTGAATAATAAATTCACGCAGCACAGCTTTTTCTTCAAAGTCTAACTGACGGATCATTTTATTACGTGAAGCAAGAATAGTGCGCTTTTGATATTTACCGCTTAAACAGCTGAATAAAGATATCACCAGACGTGTTACTAAATATGAACCGGTCAGTAATGCCAGGATCCAGGCATAAGGCGCATAAATGTCTGCCCACTTATCTGCACCGGGAATACGCAGTATAGATGCAGGTGCGGCTAATAATACCGCACTAAGAATGCACATCCATGCCATAGCCAGCGTGATGCCCTGCTGCTCTTTTACACGTTCAATAAACTGCATCATAGTTAAGCTCCTTGCCAAAAATTTGTTATACAGTCTATTCAAAGCAAAAAATATGCCATAGCAATCAATAATTAACAATTATTCCTATATATGCCCGACATTAGTTGCTGTATCCTTATTTTCTAATATTTCAACTTCAAAGGAACAGTATGAATTTTAGAGATTTAGAGTATTTAATCGCACTGGAGGAGTTGAAACATTTCCGCAAAGCCGCTGAAAAATGTTTTGTCAGCCAGCCGACATTAAGCGGGCAGATTAGAAAACTGGAAGATGAATTAAATGTGCAGCTGATGGAGCGCTCATCGCGCAAAGTTATATTTACTCAGGCCGGTCTGGATATTGTTGCCAAGGCAAAAACCATATTATTAGAAGCTCGCTCCTTAAAGGAGATTGCTAAGAGTCATAATGAGCCGATGCAGGGCACCCTGCATATCGGGCTTATCCCAACCGTTGCTCCTTATCTGCTGCCGCTGATTATCCCGACAATAAAAAAGCATTTTCCGGAATTGGAGTTATACCTGCATGAAAATCAGACTCATGTTTTATTAAAGCAGCTTGAACAGGGAGAACTGGACTGCCTGATGCTGGCAGTCTTACCTGAAATGGAGTCATTTCAGCAGTATAAGCTTTATGATGAGCCGCTTGAGCTGGCCCTTGCCGAAACACATCGCTGGGCAAAAAAATCCTCAATTGACTTAAATAAGCTCCGCGGAGAGCATCTGCTGATGCTTGAAGACGGACATTGTCTGCGCGATCAGGCGATGGGATTTTGTTTTGCCGCCGGTGCAATTGAAGACAACAGTTTTAAAGCAACCAGTTTAGAAACACTGCGCCATATGATCAGTGCTGAAAACGGTCTGACTCTGTTACCGCAGCTGGCGATCCCGGCTAACCGTCATCAGGCAGGCATTAAATATATTCCCTTTAAAGAACCTGTACCATCACGGGAGGTTGGACTGATCTGCCGGCGCAACAGCGTGCGCAAAGTATGTTTTGAACAGTTGTCGAACCTGATCAGTAAAACCGTTGAGACAAAATTAGACTGTTATTAAAATTTAATAAATAACAGATACAAAAAAGCCGAACATAAGTTCGGCTTTTTTACTGCAGCATTAAAAGAGGCTTACGCTTCTTCGTCAGCTACTACTGGGCGGTCTACTAAAGTGATGTAAGCCATTGGAGCTTTATCACCAGTACGGAAACCACATTTAATGATACTAGTGTAACCACCAGGACGAGTCGCGTAGCGAGGACCTAGTTCATTAAATAATTTTGCTACCGCTGCATCATCACGAAGACGAGCAAACGCTAAACGACGGTTAGCAACGCTATCCGTTTTAGCTAGTGTAATTAACGGCTCAATTACACGACGCAATTCTTTTGCTTTAGGCACAGTAGTTTTAATAACTTCGTGCGTAGCAATAGAGATTGCCATATTACGAAACATAGCCTGACGATGACTGCTGTTTCGGTTAAGTTGACGTCCACTTTGACGATGGCGCATAACCTAATCCTTATTATTCGTTATTCGGATGACTGGACTAATCTTCGATAAGACTTGCAGGCGGCCAGTTTTCTAGGCGCATGCCCAGAGAAAGTCCGCGAGATGCAAGAACATCTTTGATTTCAGTTAGAGACTTCTTACCTAAGTTAGGTGTTTTAAGAAGTTCAACTTCAGTTCTTTGTACCAGATCACCGATATAGTGAATCGATTCTGCTTTCAAACAGTTAGCAGAACGAACAGTTAATTCTAAGTCATCTACTGGGCGTAAGAGAATAGGATCAAACTCAGGTTTTTCTTCCTTCTCAACCGGCTCACTAACATCACGTAAATCAACAAACGCGTCTAACTGCTCAGCTAAAATTGTAGCTGCACGACGAATTGCTTCTTCAGGATCAAGTGTTCCGTCCGTTTCCATATCGATGACAAGTTTGTCTAAATCGGTACGCTGTTCAACACGAGCAGATTCAACATTGTAAGCAATACGCTCAACAGGGCTGAAAGTCGCATCTACTAGTAGACGACCAATTGGACGCTCATCTTCTTCAGTATGAATACGTGATGAAGCTGGAACATAACCGCGACCTGATTCAATTTTAATACGCATGCTGATTTCAGCATTGCCTGTTAAATTACAGATCACATGTTCTGGGTTGACTATCTCTACATCACCATCATGAATGATGTCGCCTGCAGTAACAGGACCAGCGCCAGATTTAGTTAAACTAACTAGAACTTCGTTTTTACCTTCAAGCTTAACAGCCAGGCCTTTAAGGTTAAGAAGAATCTCAAGGATATCTTCCTGTACGCCTTCTTTGGTGCTGTACTCATGTTGTACACCATCAATTTCGACTTCTGTTACCGCTGTGCCGGGCATAGACGATAATAGGATACGACGAAGTGCGTTACCTAATGTGTGACCAAAACCACGTTCAAGCGGCTCTAAAGTCACTTTAGCTCTAGTTGCATTGACTTGTTCGATATCAACTAATCTTGGTTTTAGAAAATCAATTACAGAACCCTGCATTTGTGTCCTCTCTTAGCAGTTAACTTTACTTAGAGTAAAGCTCGATGATTAACTGTTCGTTAATCTCAGCAGATAAATCTGAACGTTCAGGTTGACGTTTAAATTCGCCTTCCATCTTCGTTGTATCAACTTCAACCCAACCTAAAGCTTCACGTTGACCAGCGATCTCTAGTGCAGCGCCAATACGTGACTGCTTTTTAGCTTTTTCACGAATTGCGATCACGTCGCCAGTTTTTACGTTGAAAGAAGGGATGTTTACAACTTTACCGTTCACTAAGATAGCTTTATGGCTAACTAGCTGACGAGATTCAGCGCGAGTAGCACCAAAACCCATACGGTATACAACATTGTCTAAACGGCCTTCAAGAAGTTGAAGTAAGTTTTCACCAGTGTTGCCCTGTAAACGAGCTGCTTCTTTGTAATAGTTACGGAATTGCTTTTCTAGTACACCGTACATACGACGAACTTTTTGCTTTTCACGTAGTTGTAAACCGTAGTCAGATAGACGAGGTTTACGAGCACCATGAACACCAGGTGCGTTATCAATCTTACACTTAGATTCAATCGCGCGGACACCAGACTTTAAGAAAAGATCTGTTCCTTCACGACGGCTAAGCTTAAGCTTAGGACCTAAATATCTTGCCATTGTTCTTTCTCCAGTTACCTTGGAAGGTCGCTATTAAACGCGACGTTTCTTCGGTGGACGACAACCATTATGTGGGATCGGTGTAACGTCAGTAATATTAGTCACACGGAAACCCGCCGCGTTTAGTGCGCGAATCGAAGATTCACGACCAGGTCCAGGTCCGTTTACAAAAACTTCTACGTTTTTAAGACCGTACTCTTTAGCTGCTTCAGCAGCACGTTCTGCAGCAACCTGTGCAGCGAACGGAGTAGATTTACGTGAACCACGGAAACCAGAACCACCGGCAGTTGCCCAAGAAAGAGCATTACCTTGACGGTCTGTAATAGTTACGATTGTGTTGTTGAAAGAAGCATGGATATGAGCCATACCATCAGCAACTTGCTTTTTAACGCGCTTGCGAGCACGAGTTGGAGTCTTAGCCATTATCTCTTACCCTATTTCTTGATTGCTTTGCGCGGACCTTTACGAGTACGAGCATTCGTTTTAGAACGCTGTCCACGTACAGGCAAGCTGCGACGATGACGAAGTCCACGGTAACAGCCAAGGTCCATTAGACGCTTGATGTTCATAGAAACTTCACGACGTAAATCACCTTCAACGGTGAACGTAGCTACTTCAGTACGAAGAGCTTCGATTTGCGATTCTTCCAGATCACTTAGTTTAGCTGATTCTGCAATACCGGCCGCCGCACAGATTTTCTGTGAGCGAGTTTTACCGATACCGAAGATTGCAGTTAATGCAATTACAGCGTGCTTATGATCAGGAACGTTAATGCCAGCGATACGGGCCACTATGCACTCCTTAAAAGTTAACGATTCATTTGCGAAAAGCCCGGTAGGATACTCTACAAATGATAATTTATCAAACAAAATACAGCTTAGATAACAAAGTTACCTAAGCTGCTGATATCCAAAATCTAAATTAGCCTTGGCGCTGTTTGTGCTTTGGCTCTACACAGATAACACGCACAACACCGTTGCGCTTGATAACTTTGCAGTTACGACAGATTTTTTTAACGGATGCACGAACTTTCATTGCAACACTCCGTAGTTAGTATAACTATCAGACCGGCTTATTTGCCGTAATCTTTCAAGTTAGCTTTTTTCAAGACAGAATCATATTGATTAGACATCAAATGAGTCTGTACCTGTGCCATAAAGTCCATGATAACAACAACGATAATTAATAACGAAGTACCACCGAAGTAGAACTGCGTATTCATTGCAACCATCATAAACTCGGGAATCAAACAGATAAAGGTAATATATAACGCACCTGCTAATGTCAGGCGAGTCATCACTTTATCAATGTAACGTGATGTTTGTTCTCCGGGACGAATTCCTGGAATAAAGGCACCGCTTTTCTTCAGATTATCTGCCGTTTCACGTGGATTAAACGTAAGTGCAGTATAAAAGAAGCAAAAGAAGATAATTGCGGCAGCATATAACATCATATGCAGCGGTTGTCCCGGCTGTAGCGCCAGAGAAACATCCGATAACCAGCTTAAACCTTCAGTCTGACCAAACCAGGCAGCGATTGTACCAGGAAATAAGATAACACTCGAGGCAAAGATTGCAGGAATTACACCAGCCATATTCAATTTCAATGGAAGGTGCGTGCTTTGAGCAGCAAAAACTTTACGCCCTTGTTGACGTTTTGCGTAGTTAACAACGATACGTCGCTGACCACGTTCAACAAATACAACAAATGCCGTTGTCGCAAATACGATAACGATTAATGCTAAAAGCACTAGAAGATGAAGTTCACCTTGTCGCGCCTGCTCTGCAGTCTGCCCAATTGCTTGAGGAAGACCTGCAATAATACCTACAAAGATAATGATAGAAATACCATTACCGATACCGCGCTCAGTTATTTGCTCACCCAGCCACATAAGGAACATTGTTCCTGTCACTAAGCTCACAACTGCCGTTACATAGAAGCTCAGACCTGCATTTTCAACAAGTCCAGGCATCATTGTCGGCAAACCAGTAGCAATACCAATTGCTTGGAATGTACCTAATACCAAAGTACCGTAGCGTGTATATTGATTTATCTTACGACGACCAGATTCGCCCTCTTTCTTCAGCTCAGCTAAAGGAGGATGAACAACCGTCAACAGCTGGATAATAATCGATGCCGAAATATACGGCATAATACCCAGTGCAAAGATAGATGCACGCTCAAGCGCACCACCAGAGAACATGTTAAACATCTCTATGATGGTACCCTTTTGCTGCTGAAATAAATCAGCTAGGACAGCGGCGTCAATACCAGGAATTGGAACAAAAGAGCCCATACGGAACACTAAAATTGCGCCTAAAACAAACAAAAGTCGTGTTTTAAGTTCGCTTAAATTACTGCCTTGTACTGCTTTTGGATCTAATCCTGGTTTCTTAGCCATTACCTATTATTCCTCGATTTTTCCGCCCGCAGCTTCAATTGCAGCACGTGCACCCTTCGTTACACGAAGACCCTGTACTGTAACTGAGCGAGAGATTTCACCAGATAGAACTACTTTTGCAAACTTAACAGTGTTTACAAGTAGACCTGCCTGTTTCAGCGTTTCAATAGTTACTACATCACCTTCAACTTTAGCAATTTCGTTCAGACGAACTTCACCGCTAACAAGAGATTTACGTGATGTGAAACCAAATTTTGGTAAACGCTGTTTCAAAGGCATTTGACCGCCTTCAAAACCTGGACGAACAGAACCGCCTGAACGAGACTTTTGACCTTTATGACCGCGGCCACAAGTTTTGCCAAGTCCAGAGCCGATACCACGACCTACACGTTTAGCAGCAGGCTTAGAGCCGGCTGCCGGAGATAGAGTATTTAGTTTCATAATTACCCCTCAACCTTAACCATATAGTAAACTTTATTAACCATACCGCGTACTGCTGGAGTATCTTCTAACTCAACAGTATGACCGATGCGACGCAGGCCTAGACCTGTTAATGTTGCACGGTGCTTTGGTAAACGGCCAATTCCACTTTTGGTTTGGGTTACTTTAATCGTTTTAGTAGCCATGCTTAATTACCCCAGAATATCAGTAACGTTTAGACCACGCTTAGCCGCGATCTGCTCTGGAGAATTCATATTCTCTAGTGCGTCAAGCGTAGCGCGAACAACGTTAATCGGGTTAGTTGAGCCGTAAGCTTTAGCAAGTACGTTCTGTACGCCAACAACTTCTAATACGGCACGCATTGCACCACCTGCGATGATACCAGTACCTTCAGATGCTGGCTGCATGTATACCTTAGAACCAGAATGACGGCCCTTGATAGGATGCTGCAGAGTGTTACCTTTTAATTGGATTTCGCTGATATTGCGACGTGCTTTTTCCATAGCTTTTTGAATAGCTGCAGGAACTTCACGTGCTTTACCATAACCGAAACCAACACGACCACTACCATCACCAACTACTGTTAGTGCTGTGAAGCTAAAGATGCGACCACCTTTAACTACTTTTGAAACACGGTTTACTGCGATTAGCTTTTCGTTCAGATCACCGGTTTGAGATTCTACTTTTGACATCATCAGTACCCTTAGAACTGTAGACCAGCTTCACGAGCTGCTTCAGCTAGTGCTGCTACGCGACCGTGGTATTGGAAACCGCTACGGTCAAAAGAAATTTTAGTAATTCCTTTCTCTACCGCGCGTTCTGCAACTAATTTACCAATTAGTTGAGCTGCTTCTGTGTTACCACCGTTGCTTAATTGTGCACGCACTTCTTTTTCTAATGTAGAAGCGCTTGCTACGACTTGTGCGTCTGCTGTAATTACCTGCGCGTAAGTATGGCGAGGTGTACGGTTTATCACAAGACGAGTTGCACCAAGCTCTTGCAATTTCTTACGTGTGCGGGTAGCACGACGAAGACGAGATGCTTTCTTATCCATAGTCTTACCTTACTTTTTCTTCGCTTCTTTACGACGCACATTTTCATCAGCGTAACGAACACCTTTACCTTTATAAGGCTCTGGCGGACGGAATGCACGAATCTCTGCAGCTACTTGACCTACTTCCTGCTTATCAGAACTTTCAAGAACGATTTCTGTCTGGCTAGGAGCCGTCGCAGTTACGCCTTTAGGTAATGTATAAACAACAGGGTGAGAGAAACCTAAAGTCAGGTTGATCTCTTGGCCTTTAACTTGTGCACGGTAACCAACACCTTGAAGAAGAAGAGTCTTCTTAAAGCCTTCAGCTACACCTACAACCATGTTGTTAACGTTAGCACGAGCAGTACCTGCTTGTGCCCAGGCGTCTTTCACGCCTTCAACAGGTGCAAATGTAATTACACCTTCTTCTTGTTTAACAACAACAGCATCATTAAGAGTACGAACTAATTCGCCTTTACCACCTTTTACAGTGATCTCTTGACCGTTTACTTTAACTTCTACGCCAGCAGGAACAGTAATCGGTGCCTTAGCTATACGAGACATAGATTACTCCTTAAGATACGTAACAGATGATTTCACCGCCGATGCTAGCTTTACGCGCAGCTCGGTCAGTCATTACACCTTGAGAAGTTGAAACAATCGCGATACCTAAACCAGCCATAACCTTAGGAAGATCGTTCGCACCTTTGTAGATACGTAGACCTGGACGGCTAACTCGTTTTAAAGTATCGATAACTTTTTTGCCTTCGAAGTACTTAAGAGTAACTTCTAATTCAGGCTTTGTGTCACCAGCAACAACAAAATCAGTAACGTAACCTTCTGCTTTAAGCACAGCTGCAATTGCAACTTTTTGCTTAGAAGAAGGCATCTTTACAGACACTTTGCTTGCTGCTTGACCGTTACGAATACGCGTAAGCATATCCGAAATAGGATCTTGCATGCTCATAACTATTTACTCCGTGATTTAATTGATTACCAGCTGGCTTTCTTAAGGCCAGGGATTTCTCCGCGCATCATATGCTCACGAACCTTAATACGGCTCATGCCAAATTTACGAAGAAAACCATGTGGACGTCCAGTTACGTTACAACGATTACGTTTACGTACCGGGCTTGAATCACGAGGTAGCGTTTGAAGCTGTAACACTGCATCCCAACGAGCTTCGTCAGTTGCATTGATATCATTAATAGTTGCTTTTAATGCCGCACGTTTTTCTGCGTATTTAACAACTAGCTTCGCACGTTTTACTTCACGCGCTTTCATTGATTGTTTAGCCATAACTTACACCTTACTTACGGAATGGGAAGTTAAAGGCAGTAAGCAATGCACGCCCTTCTTCGTCAGTCTTAGCTGAAGTAGTAATTGTGATATCTAAACCACGTACTTTATCAACTTTATCGTAATCGATTTCAGGGAAAATGATTTGCTCACGTACACCCATAGAGTAGTTACCACGACCATCGAATGACTTAGCATTCAGGCCGCGGAAATCACGTACACGTGGAATAGCGATTGTTACCAAACGCTCAAAAAATTCCCACATACGCGAACCACGTAGTGTTACTTTACAACCAATCGGGTAGCCTTCACGAATTTTGAAGCCAGCCACTGAGCGACGTGCTTTAGTGATTACCGGCTTTTGACCTGAGATTGCTGCCATATCTGACGCTGCGTTCTCTAGGACTTTTTTATCAGCCAGTGCTTCACCAACACCCATGTTAAGGGTGATTTTCTCTATTCGAGGGACTTGCATGACAGACGTATAGCCGAATTGCGTTTGCAAATCAGACACCACGTTGTCTTTATAGAAATCATGCAGTTTCGCCATCGTAAACTCCAGTTACTTCACAAGTTCATTATTAGATTTGAAAAAACGTACTTTTTTGCCGTCTTCAAGTCTAAATCCAACACGATCTGCTTTACCCGTTTCCGAGTTGTAGATCGCAACATTTGATACTTCGATTGGTGCTTCCTGTTCGATAATACCACCAGTTACGCCCGCTTGCGGGTTTGGCTTTTGGTGTTTCTTAACAGTGTTTACACCTTCAATAATTACTTTACCGTTAGATAAAACTTTAGAAACTTTCCCAGTTTTACCTTTATCTTTACCGGTAATAACAATTACTTCATCGTCACATTTAATTTTTACTGCCATTTTCGGTTCCTTACAGTACTTCTGGCGCCAGTGAAACAATCTTCATAAAATTATCATTACGAAGTTCACGAGTTACAGGGCCAAAGATACGTGTTCCGATTGGCTGGTTTTGTGCATTCAACATAACCGCGGCGTTGCGGTCAAAACGAATTACAGAACCATCGGGACGACGTACACCTTTTCTGGTACGCACAACCACAGCTGTGTGAACATCACCTTTCTTCACTTTACCGCGAGGAATTGCTTCTTTTACAGAAACTTTGATGATGTCACCGATTGCTGCATAACGGCGATGCGAGCCACCAAGGACCTTAATACACATTACGCGTCGAGCGCCTGAATTATCGGCGACATCCAGCACACTTTGCATTTGGATCATTACAGTGCTCCGCTATATTTAGCTAAATTACTTTCTAAGAGTTGTGTTCCCTTTCTTGAAGGGAGCGGCATCATACCACCAACTTTTATAGAAAGATAGTCTAAAAAAACGGCACTCAAAAATGAGCGCCGTTTTCAAATATGCAAATAAGGCTTAATTTGAATTAAGCTTTACTTACCACTTCTACCAATGTCCAAGACTTAGTCTTAGAAAGTGGACGGCATTCGCTGATTAATACAACGTCGCCTTCACTACACTGGTTAGTTTCATCATGCGCATGTAACTTAGTCGTACGCTTCATGAATTTACCGTATAACGGGTGCTTCACTTTACGTTCGATAGCAACAACGATAGATTTATCCATCTTTGCACTGATTACTTTTGCTTGAAGAGTACGAGTTTTAGATTCGCTCATTACGCACCTGCCTTCTGATTTAATACTGTCTTAACACGGGCGATGTCACGGCGTACTTGTTTAACCAAGTGTGCCTGTGCTAACTGACCTGTGTTTAACTGCATACGTAAGTTAAACTGCTCACGTAATAGGTTTAGAAGTTCAGCATTAAGCTCTTCAACGCTTTTTTCTTTAAGTTCGTTAGCTTTCATTACATCACCTTACGAGTTACGAAAGTTGTTGCCAATGGCAGTTTAGCAGCTGCTAGAGCAAATGCTTCACGAGCCAATTCTTCTGGAACACCTTCCATTTCATAAAGAACTTTACCTGGTTGGGTTTGAGCAACCCAATATTCCACGTTACCTTTACCTTTACCTTGACGAACTTCTAACGGTTTGCCGGTAATCGGTTTATCAGGGAACACGCGGATCCAGATTTTACCTTGACGTTTTACATGACGAGTCATTGCACGACGTGCTGCTTCGATTTGACGAGCAGTAATTCGACCACGACCGACAGCTTTTAGTCCAAATTCGCCAAAGCTTACTTCCGTACCTTTCGAAAGACCACGGTTGCGGCCTTTGAACATTTTACGGAACTTCATACGTTTTGGTTGCATCATTAGCGTATCTCCTACTTACCGCGGCTTTTGCGCTTTGGTTTAGACGGCTGTTGTTCTTGTTGTAGTGGTAAACCACCTAGAACTTCACCTTTAAAGATCCAAACCTTAACACCGATAATACCGTAAACAGTAAGCGCTTCTGAAGTTGAGTAATCGATATCAGCACGAAGAGTATGTAGAGGTACACGACCTTCACGATACCATTCAGCACGTGCGATTTCTGCACCACCTAAACGACCACTTACTTGAACTTTAATACCTTTAGCGCCTAGACGCATAGCATTTTGTACCGCACGCTTCATAGCACGACGGAACATTACACGACGCTCTAACTGAGAAGAGATAGAATCTGCTACTAGTTTTGCGTCAAGTTCAGGTTTACGAACTTCTGAAATGTTGATTTGAGCTGGAACGCCGGCCATTTTAGCAATAGCTGTGCGTAGCTTTTCAACATCTTCGCCTTTTTTACCAATTACAACACCTGGACGTGCAGTGTGAATAGTCACACGAACACTTTTAGCCGGACGCTCAATTGTAATCTTAGACAAAGAAGCATTTTTCAGTTTCTCTGTTAAGAATTTACGGATTTCAAAGTCACTGTATAAGTTATCTGCGAAATCTTTCTTGCCTGCATACCAAGTAGAGCTAAATGCTTTAGTGATACCTAGGCGAATACCGTTAGGATGAACTTTCTGTCCCATTGTTTAACCCCTGTCTGATACCACAACTGTGATATGGCAAGAACGCTTCATGATGCGATCGGCACGGCCTTTCGCACGCGGCATGATGCGTTTCATCGTTGGACCTTCATCAACACAAATTTTGCTGATTACTAGCTCATCAATATCCGCGCCTTCATTATGCTCAGCGTTTGCAATTGCAGAATCTACAACTTTCTTAACCAATACTGCCGCTTTTTTAGGGCTGTAAGATAAAAGTTCTAGTGCTTTTTCTACTGGAAGACCACGTACTTGATCTGCTACCAGACGCGCTTTCTGTGCCGAAGAACGAGCGAATAAATGTTTAGCTAAAGCTTCCATAATTTCCCTTATTTCTTCGATTTCTTATCCGCGACATGGCCGCGGTAAGTACGAGTTGGTGCAAATTCACCCAGTTTTTGACCAACCATTTCGTCGGTTACAAATACTGGCACGTGTTGACGCCCGTTATGGACAGCGATGGTCAGACCAATCATATCTGGAATGATCATTGAACGACGAGACCAAGTCTTAATAGGCTTTTTCTCACCGCTTTCCATCGCTTTCTCTACCTTCTTCAGCAAGTGTAGGTCAATGAATGGACCCTTCTTGAGAGAACGTGGCATGGCGATACCTCTGCTTATTTCTTATTACGACGACGAACAATGTACTGATCAGTACGTTTGTTCTTACGAGTTTTGTAGCCTTTAGTTGGCATACCCCAAGGAGAAACAGGATGACGACCACCACTTGTTTTACCTTCACCACCACCATGTGGGTGATCTACCGGGTTCATTACAACACCACGAACGGTAGGGCGAACACCACGCCAACGCGTAGCACCAGCTTTACCTAGTTGACGCAGCATATGTTCTGCATTACCAACTTCACCGATTGTTGCACGACACTCAGCAGGGATTTTACGCATTTCACCACTACGTAAACGTAGAGTAACGTAAGCACCATCACGAGCTACAATTTGGCTGTATGCACCAGCTGAACGTGCAATTTGTGCACCTTTAGCAGGTTTCATTTCTACAGCATGTACTGTTGTACCCACTGGGATATTACGCATCGGTAAGCAGTTACCTACTTTGATTGATGCATCTTCACCAGACTGGATTTGATCACCAGCAACCAGGCCTTTAGGAGCCAGGATGTAGCGACGCTCACCATCAGCGTAAAGAACTAGTGCAATGTTTGCACTACGGTTTGGATCATATTCCAAACGCTCTACTTTTGCCGGGATACCGTCTTTATTACGTTTAAAGTCAACAATACGGTAGTGATGCTTGTGACCACCACCGATGTGACGAACCGTAATACGACCGCCATTATTACGACCACCAGATTTAGATTTAGACTCTAAAAGCGGTGCGTATGGCTTGCCTTTGTGCAGATCGTTATTTACCACTTTAACTAAGTGGCGACGACCTGGAGACGTAGGCTTACATTTTACAATAGCCATCTATAATTCCTCTATTCAGCGCCAGCGAAATCGATGTCAGCACCTTCAGCCAGGCTAACGTATGCTTTTTTCCAGTCGCTGCGGCGACCCATACGTTGACCTGTACGCTTGGTTTTACCCTTCACGTTTAGTGTGCGAACACCAGTAACTTCGACTTCAAACAGTTTCTGAACTGCCGCTTTGATTTCTGCTTTAGTCGCAGTACCTGCAACTTTGAATACCATAGTGTTATGGTTTTCAGCAGATAAAGTTCCCTTTTCAGAGATATGCGGGGCTAGGATAACTTGCAGTAAACGTGCTTCACTGATCATGCTAGGCTCTCCTCAATCTTTTTCACTGCATCAGCAGTTACTAAAACTTTATCAAATGCGATTAGGCTAACTGGATCAATACCTTGAACGTCACGAACGTCTACTTTGTAGAGGTTACGTGCTGCTAAGAATAGATTTTCATCTAATTCTTCAGTAATGATAAGAACATCTTTAAGATCCAGTTCTTTTAATTTAGCTTTCAGCTCTTGAGTTTTAGGAGCTTCAACACTGAAGTTTTCTACAACGATTAGACGATCCTGACGAACTAATTCAGACAGAATGCTTTTCACTGCACCACGGTACATTTTTTTGTTAACTTTCTGGCTGTGGTCCTGTGGACGCGCAGCGAAAGTTACACCACCGCCAACCCAGATTGGGCTGCGAATAGTACCTGAACGAGCGCGGCCCGTACCTTTTTGACGCCATGGCTTCTTACCACCACCACGTACATCGCTACGGTTCTTCTGAGCACGAGTACCTTGACGAGCACCAGCTGCATATGCAACGACTACCTGATGTACTAGGGCTTCATTGAATTCACGTCCAAAGGTAGCGTCAGAAACTTCAAGAGCACTTTGTGCATCTTTCAATACCAATTCCATACTAGATCCTTGGTTATGCTTTAACAGCAGGTTTAATGAACACATCGCCGTTTTTCGCACCAGGTACTGCACCTTTAATGAGCAGTAAGTTGCGTTCAACGTCTACGCGAACAACTTCAAGGTTTTGAGTCGTAACACGCTCAGCACCCATATGACCAGACATTTTTTTGCCTTTGAAAACACGACCCGGAGTTTGACACATACCAATCGAACCATTTGAACGATGTGATAGTGAGTTACCGTGAGTTGCGTCCTGCATAGAAAAGTTCCAGCGTTTAACACCGCCTTGGAAACCTTTACCTTTAGACTGACCTGTAACGTCTACTTTATTTTTTTCGTTGAAAAGCTCAACGCTTAGCTCAGCACCGACTTTGATATCTGCACCTTCGTTGTCAGCAAGAGTAAACTCCCACAGACCACGGCCAGCTTCAACACCTGCTTTCGCAAAGTGACCAGCTTCCGGCTTGTTTACACGGCTAGCTTTTTTTGAGCCAGCTGTTACTTGAATAGCGTTGTAGCCATCAGTATCAAGTGTTTTCACTTGAGTAACACGGTTAGGTGAACATTCAAGAACTGTAACTGGGATAGAAACACCATCTTCAGTGAAGATGCGAGTCATACCAACTTTACGACCTACTAGACCGATTGTCATTGTTTAAACTCCTTTCTAACCCAAGCTGATTTGAACATCAACGCCAGCAGCTAGATCTAGCTTCATTAGTGCGTCAACAGTCTTTTCAGTTGGTTCTACGATATCAATCAAGCGCTTGTGAGTGCGGATCTCATACTGGTCACGTGCATCTTTATTTACATGCGGTGATACCAGTATTGTGAAACGCTCTTTACGAGTTGGTAGTGGGATAGGACCACGTACCTGAGCACCTGTGCGCTTTGCAGTTTCAACGATCTCCGCCGTTGATTGATCGATCAGTTTATGATCAAAAGCTTTAAGGCGGATACGGATTCTTTGGTTCTGCATGGACCAAAACTCCAATAGTTAAAAATACAACATACAAACAAACACCTGACAACCTATACAAGATAGATCTCAAGTGCTCATTCAAACTAGTAGCTCCCCAATCGGGAGTCATTTTGATAACCTTATGAACTGGTTATGGGGCTTTAGCCCGCTTACCATATCGGCAAGTGCGGTGCATGATATAGTATTTGTGCACTAATGCAAGTTTTTCTTAGTGTTTTGTTTAAAATATATGCATAAAGATCTTCGTGTACTATTCATGAAGATATTTACAAACTGCAGTTAACCGCTACGCTGACCTAAAATCCGTTTAACGATGGTATACTGCGCCTATTAATGCTTCTCTGAACAGGATCTCCAGTGCCGTCAATTCTTTCATTTGCAGATACACTCCAGCACCTGGCTGCAGCAGACAACCATCGCTGCTTATTACGCCTGCAGGGTGAATCAGACTGGTGTTTATCACAAGCACTTCAGTTAATTAAACAACGGGCACAGCCCTACTTCTGGTACGGCAATGCTCCGGATGAAATCTGCAGCACTTCTTTCAAACAGATACTGGGACGAGAGACACCATTACTGGTCATTAATGCGCTTGAACACTTTGATGCAAACGCCTTTGCAGCTTGTGAAGGAACATTACGCGGCGGCGGATTATTGATTCTGCTTAGCCCGACTGAAATAGCAGATGAAGATCTTTTCTATCAATATATCAGCTCGCAGCTGTCTGCCTGCAGATTTATTACGATCCGCCAGGATCACCCTCTTCCCGATCTTGAATACCCGCACCGCGTTAGCACAATTAACAACCCGCTTAATCTGACACAGCAGCAGACCGCCGTTGAAGCCGTAATCAAAACAGTAACAGGCCATCGACGACGCCCTCTGGTATTAACCGCGAACAGGGGGCGCGGCAAGTCAGCTTCACTGGGTATTGCGGCGGCTGAGCTATTAAAAAGAGGCAGTAAACGAATTTTAGTCTGTGCACCAAACAAGCAGGCAACGGCAACACTTTTTAAACATGCAGACCTGATATTAAATAACAGCGAAAACAACTGCTTCGCAATTATCGACAAAAACAAGTCTATCGAGTTTATCGCTCCCGACAGTCTACTTGCAGAGAAGCCAAAGTGTGATCTGCTGATGATTGATGAAGCGGCGGCTTTGCCTGTACCTACACTCGAGACACTGGTAAAACATTATTCCCGCGTTGTTTTTGCCACCACTCAGCATGGTTATGAGGGATCCGGACGGGGTTTTGCTCTGCGTTTTCAGAAACGCTTAAATGAAATTGCACCACAGTGGCGTCAGCTTCACCTCGACCAGCCTATACGCTGGGCCGAGAATGATCCTGTGGAAAACTTTACCCTGAACAGCTTATGTTTAACGAAAAGCCTTTGCGAAAAACCTTTGTACAATAATAAGCAAAGTCTTCAATTCGAAAAGTTAAATGCTCTGCAGCTAGCATCAGACAAAGCACTTCTACAGGAAGTATTCTCTTTATTAGTCCTGGCACACTATCAGACTAAACCTTCTGACCTTGAAAAACTACTTAATGACCGCTCTCTGCATATATTCATTATTAAACAGAATAAGCAGCTTCTCGCGGTAGCACTTATTAATGAAGAAGGCGGGCTTGATGAAGAACTCTCAAGTAAAATATGGCTGGGAAGTCGTCGTGTACAGGGAAATCTCATCGCTCAGTCCCTCACTTTTCACTGCGCCTTTAAACAAGCGGCCTGTGAGTCTTATGCACGTATCCAGCGAATTGCAGTTCACCCTGAATGTCAGCATCAGGGATTAGGTAAACTGTTTATAAGCCGCTTAATTAACTGGGCTGAGTGCAGTCAATTTGACCATATCTGTGCCAGTTTCGGGGCAACTGCTGATTTACTGGCATTCTGGCAGCAGCAGGCATTCACCACTTTACGCATCGGCTCTACTAGGGACAGCAGCAGCGGCACACATTCCATTATTGTTAACCTGCCGCTGTCCGAAAAAGGCAGAATATTACACAGCGCAGTGCGGGAACAGTTTCAGCAGCAGTTTCCTGTCCAACTGAGTCGACACCTGCAGCATATAGAAGCAGAGCTGGTTTTAAGCATATTAAATGAGTTTTCAAAAACTGATCCGAAAGCTGAGCAGTTACTTAGTTATATAGAGGGTAACCGTCCTTACGAATATGTTGAGCAGATGCTGAGCGAATTAGTTATCAACTCAAGCCTAAATAACTTAACCAAAGAGCAGCAGTCGCTTACAATACAAAAAATAGTACAGAACAACAGTTGGCCTGAAGTGTGTAAAAAACACAATTACAGCGGAAAAAAAGAAGCACAGAGTAAGCTTAAATGTGCAGTTAAACAGTTATTAAAAGAAGAAACCAATGAGATTAGATAAATACATCTGCCAGTCGACCACTTTAACCAGAAGCCAGGCTAAAAAGGCAATAACTCAAGGGCGCATCAGCAGCTCAGAAAATACGATCCGCAGCACAGCTTATAAAGTGTCCGAAAATGAACAGATCAGTTTTGATGGAAAAGTAATTAATGTGCGCGGTATACGTTACATTATGCTTAATAAACCAGCGGACTTTATCTGTTCAACAGTTGATGAGCAGCTTCCCAGTATTTTAAATCTGCTTGATGTAGAAAAACGTGAACAGCTGTTTATTGCCGGCCGCTTAGATGCAGATACCACAGGTTTAACCCTGATTACAGATGACGGTCAATGGTCGCATAAAGTGACCAGCCCTAGAAATAAATGCTCAAAATGCTACCGTGTCGGCCTTAATGCGCCAGTCGGTGAAGATGCAGTCGCTTTATTTCGAGAAGGCATACAGCTGAAAAATGAAGCTAAACCCTGTTTACCTGCCGAGCTGCAGATCATCTCAGAAACAGAAGTATTACTGACTATCAGTGAAGGCAAATATCATCAGGTTAAACGTATGTTTGCAGCAGTCGGTAATCATGTAGTGGAATTACACCGTGAGAAGATCGGCAGTATTGAATTGGACAGCTCACTTGATTTGGGTGAATGGCGTTACCTGACCGATGCCGAAGCACAGAGCATTGCATAAAATGAAAACCTTTAATGAGTTATGTTATGACTTATTAAAACAGATCCCCGAAGGTAAAGTTGTTACCTATGGGGATATTGCTCATGCGCTTAACTGCAAAGCTTACCAGGCAGTGGGTAATGCGATGGCAAATAATCCAAACCTGATAATTGTGCCCTGTCACCGGGTGGTTAAAAGTACAGGTGAAATAGGCCAGTACGCTTTAGGTACAGCCAGGAAAGTAGAATTATTAAAGTCGGAGGGAATTGAAATCGAGCACCTGAAGATTAAAAACCTGGCTAAATTCCGTTTTCACTTTGCTCATAGCTGCAGCTAAAGCGTCTCTAAAAATTTCTTCACAACTTTAAATACTTCCAGACTTGCATGCCCGCGAACAATAACATGGCGTTTAAAAACTATCTC
This sequence comes from Psychromonas aquimarina ATCC BAA-1526, assembly GCF_000428725.1. Taxonomy (GTDB): domain Bacteria; phylum Pseudomonadota; class Gammaproteobacteria; order Enterobacterales; family Psychromonadaceae; genus Psychromonas; species Psychromonas aquimarina. The sequence continues at coordinate 22,844 of NZ_AUAM01000008.1, read as the reverse complement.
TTCAAGCTTTTTATAGGGCGATCTGACCTTATCAAGAATTTCCACGGCACCGGACGGATCAACAACCGGATCTTCGCTTCCCTGCACTATCAGTAAAGGAGCACGAACTTCCGGCAGCTTACTGCGGCAGGACTCCTGCAGCTCCAGCAGGCGGCGCAGACCACCGATATATATCTGCTGGTAGTTACAGTCAGGACTTTCAGAATCATTGTCGACAAACTTCAATGCCCCGTCTGTAAAGGAGATACTTTCCATCATCTTATTCCAGCTGTCTAAAAGCGGTGAAAACTGCGCAGACTTCTGACGCAAATTCAGCGCCGGATTAATAGCGATAACTCCCGCCACCTTTTCAATATCTCCGCAGCTTTTCAAAATCGCCAGCAGTGCACCGGCAGAAAATCCGCTGAGCACTACCTTAGAATGATAATGTGAAAGAACCGCATACCCCCGTTTAAATGATTCTAACCAGGATTTCAGCGTTGCTGTATCCAGCTCCTTCGGGTGGGTGCCGTGACCAGTTAGGCGCACCAGATAAACCCCGTAACCCAGCTGGTTTAAGTACCCTCCCAGCTCAATCATCTCACCGGGTGAAGCCAGAAAACCATGTGCCAGCACAATCCCGAGCTTATCTGCATCACCTTTAAGGTGACGCGGCTTACCCGCTTCTCTGCTTTTTGTGCGGTTCTGCTCAAAAGAACGCATTCTTTCCGCTTCGTAAATAGAACGGTCTCTTTCTGCAGCGGTTTCCGCCACCTGTTGAGAAAGCTTGTCCGTAGAGCCGGCCGTCAGTTTTCTGATGGCGCAGACATACTTTCTCATCACTTCAAATTCATTAGCCAATACACTGGTGGTATTCTCAATACGCATTCGATGAAAGTGTGACGGTTTTGCTATTTTATTCTGATCAACAAACAGGCCGCCGTTTTCTCTTAATGCAGTTCCTTCAGCTTCAACCAGTTCCATCATTTTATCATAGGGCAGGTAAGGTTCATCGGAGACAAGATTAATAATCCCCTCTCTAAGGCTTAGGTGAACCCGGCGGTTATTTCTGCTTTTAATCAGAATAATCGCCAGATATATCACCTTTTTAAAGTCATTTTCCGCCATGCCGCTGTCCGGCACATAACGTAAAGCGGTAGCAACCAGATGATCCATATTAATTGCCAGCCGGTTGTAGACTCGATACATAAAAATGCGGGTAAGACGATGGCGCATAATCACCATCAGCCAGTCCATGGTTTTAGATGCAGATAAAAAAGGCAGGCAGTACCTGAAAAAACGCCGGTAAGGCCGGGTAAAACTACGCACATCAATGGGATGACCGAAAGAGATCGAGATATCGCACTCTTCTAGTATTATTCTGCCTTCAACCAGCAGCTCTTCTTCAACCTCAGGCGAGATGTCTTTAAGCAGCAGCTGTACCCCGGTTGATAATAAATTTTTGCCCGGACGAAGCGGGTAATAACTGATGTTAACCGGAACAATACATAAGTCCTGCGGAGCAAGATCCCCCGGCCCATAAAGATTATAGGTTTCCTGATAATAATTAATCAGCTCTTCATTATTATCAGCAATCGCTCTTTTGTACTCCTGCTTCATCAGAAATGTTTTCAGCGCTAAAATCGCAGCTCCGGTGTGAGGGGCACGTACAGAATCCGGCAGGCGCAGCTGCAGACGGCGTCCTTCAACCACCTTCTTATTTTTTATCATCGAACCTTCGGGATAAATAACCCAGTTATAGGTACCGCTCATCAGTTCCGATATTATTTTTTCATCCCGCCCTTCAAGGTTTAAGGGGTGCGCTCCCACGGATTCAAGAAAACTACCAAAGGGACCAACAAAAAGTGAGCTGTCAGCTAAAGAGTGCACCATCTGGCCGTTAAATTTATACAAAGCCTGCGGCAGCAGTGCAGTTTCCATCCGGGTAAAGTGATTAACTACAAATAAAGTAGGGTTAGTACGCAGATTTTCCAGCCCCTCAGCCGAAATCGTTGAACCTGTAAATTTTTCAATAATTCTAATCAACAGGCTCGATAAGCGGAATGAGCGGCTTGGCTTGGCAAGGGTAGGCTCATGAGGCATTGCCGCTACTCCTTAGGGCCTACGGGGTAGATCCCCTCTTCAAGCCAGGAAAAGTCTTTTCTTAATATCGCCGTACTAATCTGCTTCGCCGTTTTTCTCTGTCCGGAAAAAACCGCCTTAAACTCCGCTTTAATACGCCTACGAGCCTGTCGACAGTGGTGATCTGCTAAAGTTACCGCATTGTTATGACCTTTTAAAACCTGACTTTCGGCATAGGAGCAGACAGCAGCCATAGCAAACAGCTCTGAGCCTATCGTCATTAGATGCCCAAGAATCTCCTGACGCAGCTCTAACTTCTCACGATGCACTCCCATCTGTAGAAATAGTGTTCTTGCCAGCCTATGAGCAGTACGCTGACAATAATTGATATGCCCGGCTAATTTCCCTTTATGAGAAAAACGTGCAAACAGAGTTAAATTAATAAACTGTCTGGGATACCAGACGGCATATTCTTTTAACAGCTTAACAACTGCAGTTTTTTTAGCCGCAAAGTCTGCCCCGGGCTTAATCAGATCTGCGGCTAGTTTAAGGTGGGTGTCCAAAGCCTCGCGGCTTAAAAACAGTTCCATAATATCTGATGTTCCCTCGATAATACGGTTAATTCGGCAGTCACGCAGCATACGCTCCACTGGAAATGGTAATTCACCACGCGCTTTTAATGAAGATGCTTTTTCATAACCGCGTCCGGCAAACATCTGTACCGTTTCATCCATTACCTGCCAGGCCATTTCACTGCAGAACAACTTAGCCATAGCGGCTTCCATACGAATATCGACATTACCTTTATCAGCCAGATGACTGGTCATCCAGGTCACTGCTTCCATAGCAAAAGCCGTAGAAGCAATAAAGGCTAAACGGTTAGAGCCTTTTTCATGCTCTGCAACTGCAGATCCCCACTGTACACGCGTTCCTCCCCAGCGCCGCGCCATATTGACACACTGCTTAGCCATACCGGCACTTGCCGCCGGCAGGGTGAGACGCCCGGTATTAAGTGTCGCTAATGCGATTTTTAAGCCGCGCCCCTCTTCTAAAAGCAGGTTCTCAACCGGCACCTGCACATCGGTAAAGCGCATCAGTCCGTTTTGAATACCGCGTATACCCATAAAATCACAGCGGTGAACCAGCTCAATGCCGGGGCTTTTTCCTTCAACAATAAATGCAGAAATCTGTTTAACCTCTTTTCCGCGGACCATTTTAGGTGCAGTGCAGGCCATCACCACCAGATAATCGGCAATCAGACCATTGGTACACCACAGTTTTTCACCGTTAATAAGATAATGCGTGCCCTGCTCATTAAGAGTTGCAGTGGTTTCCATATGCGCAGGATCCGAACCAACACAAGGTTCGGTTAAAGCAAAAGCTGAAATAGCCCCCTCCCTGAAACGGGGAAGGAAGCGCTCTTTCTGCTCCTGGGTACCAAATAACTTAAGCGGCTGCGGTACGCCGATACTCTGGTGAGCGGATATCAGCACCGCAGTTGAACCACAGTGACTGGCTATCGCCATCATCACCCGGTTGTAATTAACCTGCGTTAAACCAAGACCGCCGTATTCCTTGGGCACCTTCATGGCAAAGATGCCGATTTCAGCCAGCGCCCGGATCGCCTGATCGGGAATGGTGCGGGTTTCGTCAACTAAATCAGCATCAAGCTGTTCGTGAAGAATCTTGCCGACCTGCATAACTAACTGATCACCTATTTTTTTATCTTCATTACTCTGCACAGGAAAGGGGAAGAGTATCTCTTTTTTAAACTCCCCCATAAATAACGACTTACCAAAACTAGGGTGATGCCATACTGATTCCCTAGCACTTTCAGTAATATGTAATGACGAGGCTTTTGCATCACTCATTTTCGAAGTATCAATGATTACTTCATTTTCTTCCTTATCTGGTAAGCTCATAAAAACTCCTTTTACTACGAATAAAATCCCCGTCCGGCATCCGCTAATTCACGCAGGTATGGACTCACTTGATAACGCGGATCTGCCTGTGCATTAAAGACTTCGCACTTTTTCACAATAGTGTCCAACCCGACAGAATCTGCCCAGCGGCATAACCCTCCCCGCCATGGAGGAAATCCGGTTCCCATTACCATAGCCAGATCTAACTGTCCGGCATCAGCAACTATGCCTTCCTGCAGACAATAAGCAGCTTCATTGACCATAATAATCAGCAGACGGTCTATCATCTCCTGGTGATCATGCTCTTTAGGAGCAGCCCTTGAGGGGGCCTGATAAATCAATGAATTTACTTCACTTTTTTTATTATGATAATGATAAAAACCCGTCCCGCCTTTTTTACCAAGAAGTTTATAATCTTCATAAACTGTTTTTAATAAAGAGCAGACAGCCATACGCTCTCCAAATCCCTGTTCAAGAATCTGCGCAACTTTATAACCGACATCAATACCAACCTCATCGGCAAGCTGAAAAGGTCCCATCGGCATACCAAAATCAGTAACAGCCTGGTCAATACTGTCAACAGCGGCTCCCTCTTCAAGCAGATAAGCAGCCTCGTTCATATAAGGCAGTAAAATCCGGTTAACCAGAAATCCCGGACAGTTGCCGACTACAACGGGTATTTTTCCCCAGCCTTTAACCGTTGCCACCGCCCTGGCAACGATCTCTTCACTGCTTTCCTCCCCGCGGATAATCTCTACCAGAGGCATACGGTTAACCGGATTAAAGAAGTGCATGCCGCAGAAATTCTGCGGTCTTTTTAATACCCCGGCCATTTCAGAAACCGACAGCGCCGAAGTATTGGTACATAATAAAGCAGACTCACAAAGGTATTCTTCAGCTTCTGCAAGCACCTGCTTTTTGACCTCCATATTTTCAACAACGGCTTCTATCACCACATCAGCCCTGGAAAATCCCTGATAATCAATGCCGGCACCAATACGGTTCATCGCTCTGTCAATCTGTTCCTGTTTAATACGGCGACGTTTTTTTAACTGTGCAAAATATCTAGCCGCCTCTGCATACCCCAGAGAAATCGCTTCCCAGCTGATATCTTTCATCCGGACCGATAAACCGCGATGACTCATCAGCCAGGCGATCCCCCCGCCCATTACTCCAGAGCCTAAAACCGCCCCCGATGACGGCGCCGTGATTTCTCCAGTGAAATCTGAACCAGACTCTTTTTTCACCTGTTCATTTAAAAAATACAGACTGATAAGATTTTTGCTGATATCTCCAACGGCAAGTTTTGCAAAAGCCTCTAATTCACGCTCGATACCCTGCTCAAAACTGCACGACTGCGATAAAACATCCAGAGCAGCCAGCGGTGCCGGATACATACCTTTAGTTGTTTTTAAAACATTTTTTGTCGCCTGCTTAATAACAAAAGAGCGCCCGATAGAAGTCTGCAGCAGACGGCTGATCAGATACTGCATTTTTCTTTTCGGTTTTCTGTTTTTTTTCAGTGAAGCGCAGAAAATGCTGTCGCGTAACTGCAGGAAGAAGTTCTGCTGCTCCACTTCTAAAAGCGCGGCCGTTACCACCTTATCCACCAGTTTAATTTTACTGGCTTTCCTGGCATCAACTGTTTTTCCCGGCAGTATTATTTTCAGCGCTTCGGGTAACCCGATTAAGCGCGGCAGTCTTTGTGTACCTCCCCATCCAGGGATAATGCCCAGCTGCACTTCGGGAAGACCAATTTTAGTTTTGGGGTTATCGGTCGCCAGGCGAAAATCACAGGCAAGCGCTAATTCACAGCCGCCTCCTACACAGGCACCGTTGATAACAGCAACCGTCGTCTGCGGCAGATCGGCAATACGTGAAAACATCTGCTGCCCCGCCTGCGCCTTATCTCGTGCGATAGTGACAGTCCGGATCGCCTGCAGCTCTTCAATATCCGCACCGGCAATAAAGATATTGTTTTTCGCACTTTCAAAACTCACTACTTGATAAGAGCGCTCCTGCGCAATATCAGATAACACCTGATCTAGCTCAGCCATCACACTGCTGGAAAGTTTGTTAACTTTCTCTCCGGGAAGATCAAAAATAACCCTTATCAGCCAGTCTTGTTTTTCAACTCGAATAGTTTTCATTATTCAACCTCCAGCGCCAGTGCGGCACCCTGCCCGCCGCCTATACAAAGAGTAGCAAGCCCACGTTGTAAACCTCGACGGCGCAGTTCATGGAGCAAAGTTAAAATCAGCCGCCCGCCCGTTGCACCAACCGGATGACCAAGTGCAATTGCACCTCCGTTGACATTTAACTTTTCTCTGTCGATGGTGCCAAGCGCCTTTTCTCTGCCTAAATACTGCTGAGCAAACAGATCACTGGCAAAGGCGCGTTCGTTAGCAATGACCTGTACCGCAAAAGCCTCATTCAGTTCAATCAGATCAAAGTCACTCATCTGCAGACCGCTCTTGCGCATCAGGCTGGATGCCGCATAAACCGGTCCTAATCCCATGCGTTCCCCTTCAAGTCCTGCGTAGCTATACTCTCTAAGATAACCTAAAGGTTTCAAGCCGCGCTCCTTAGCTTCGGATTCCGCCATCACAGTAAAAGCAACAGCACCGTCGGTTATCGGACAGGCATTACCCACGGTAATGCTTCCGGCAACCCGGTCAAAATAGGGGCGTAACTTAGCCAGTGCTTCAAGCGTCTGTTCCTCGCGAGGGCCGTTATCTTTATGCTGTACAGTTTTATAATGCGGCATCACCGGAACGGGAATAATCTCATCTGCAAGGCGGCCCGCCGACAATGCGGAAAAAGCACGCTGATGACTGAGAAGAGCAAAATCATCCTGCTCCTGTCTGCTGACTGCAAATTCACGGGCAAGCACCTCCGCAGTTTCCCCCATATTCAGTCCGCAGAAGGGATCCGTTAATCCCAGTTCAATACCAATAACCGGTTTTAAGAACCCGGGACGAAAAGTGGAAAGTACCCGCAGCATAGCTAATGGGCTTCTGGCCCCCATTAATTTTACAAATAATCCGGTCATCCTAGGGCCGAAAAGCAGCGGGATCTGCGACATAGATTCAGCCCCGCCCACCACAGCTGTATTTATTTCGCCGGCGAAAATTTTATTGGCCGCTGTGGTCATCGCCTCCATTCCGGAAGCGCAGTTGCGGTTAACCGTAAAAGCCACTGTTTCGCTTGGAAAGCCGCCCTGCAGAGCGATAACCCTGGCGATATTAGCAGCATGTCCCGGCTGGGCAACATTTCCCATTATCACTTCATCAATATCACTATAATTGAGCTCCGAGCGGGCCATCAGCTCACGCACAATCACCCCGCCAAGCAGATCCGCTTTGATATCCTTAAAAACAGTTCCGGCCTTACAAAAAGGGGTTCGATAACCTTCGATTACTGCCAGCCTCTCTTTCATAGTTCCTCCTCTACTTCTAAACCATCCTCATCCTGTACGGCAACTGCATACATAGAGTCAATCAACTCGCCGTAAAGCTCCGCGGTTTTGCCTCGACAAAGCTTCATAGTCGGAGTCAGCAGACCCGACTCAATCGTCGCCTCCTCGGTAATAAAGCGAAAAGCTCTAATTTTTTCCCATTCATTAAGCGGTTCGTTTACCTTATCGATATGCTGCTGCAGTGACTTCATTATGCAGCACTGTGCATCCAGCGGATCGGTGCAGCCGCGCAGCTTCTTACTGCAGTTCATACAGGACTTTAATGCCTGCGGCTCGGCAAAAATAAGTACTCCAACAAATGATTTACCCTCAGCAATAACGGCGGCGGCATCAATCAGCGGATGTTTAATCAAGGCCTGCTCTAACGGAATAGGGCAGACAAATTTGCCCGTAGAGGTTTTAAACATTTCAGTCAGGCGCCCGGTTATCTTCAGATTGCCCTGACCGTCAAATTCTCCCCGGTCTCCTGTGTGAAACCAGCCCTGCTCATCAAAACGCTCCGCCGTTTTGTCAGCAAGTTTATGATACCCCTGCATAACATTAGGACCTTTACAGCAGATCTCTTTGTCGGCGCCGCGAATATCCACCTCTACCCCGGGAAAGGCCGGACCGACAGTACCGGGAACATTATGTCCAGGATAATTAGCTGTTAACACCGGAGAGGTTTCCGTCAGGCCATATCCCTGATAAACCGGAATACCGGCATTAATAAAAAAGCGGCAGAGCAGCTCATCAAGCGGTGCTCCCCCCACTATCACAGCAGTCAACTCCCCCCCAAGACCAGCACGAATTTTCTTAAAAAACAGCGCATCAGCAAGCACCTTACTGATACCATGCGGGCAGTCCTCATGAGCGACCCGCCACCCCCATTCGCCGATCATTTTTGTCAGTGCATTTGAGGTGCCGATTTTCTCCTGCAGTCTGGCAAACAACTTTTCCAGAATACGCGGCACCATAGTCATCACAGTCGGTTTTACCTGCGGCAGGTACTCTTTGAGTTTCTGCACATCATCTGCAAAATAAACGGGGATGCCCTGACAGAAGTAGGTATATACCACAATACGTTCAAAACAATGGGCAAGAGGAAGCGCACTTAAAGCACGATCCTTACCGGGATCCAGCGGGTAACGTTCAACTGCACCGATAATCTGGCTGCAGATATTACGATGAGTAAGAATAACGCCTTTCGGATCTCCAGTACTGCCGGAGGTATAAATAATCGTAGCAGGATCAGAAAAGTTAACTTCATCAAGCAGACGTGTGTATAACTCCGGGTCGGTGAGGGAAAGCTGATCACCTTTTTTAAGCACCTCATTAAAGGTGATGCTGTTTTTGTGGTTTTGCTCTACATCACGCAGAACAACTGCTTTTAAAGACGAGCAACCCTCTTTAGCTGTTTCCCACAATAACGGCTCATCAATATATGCAAAGCGGGCGTCGGAATCTTTAAGCTGGTATAACAGATTTTTTTTACTGATTTTCGGGAATACTGCTGTACTGATTCCGCCGGCAGCCATAACGGCAATATCAACCATCAGCCACCAGGGGCTTGACGGAGCAATTACTGCGACCACATCTCCGCGCTTTAAGCCAAGCGCACGAAGACCTAAAGCTAGACGCCGGATTGTTTCTAAAAAATACTCTGAAGAAACGGGTTCAAAGCCGTCTGCCCTCCTATAGAAAAATGCGCCGCTGCGGCGAAAAGTGGTAAAACACTGCTGCACTGCCGAGGGTAAGTCTGAATCTTCGCTGATCATTAAAGTACTCTCCCCAAAAATTTTCCACATATAAGAGTATAGGGCTGCTTTGCTATTGGGCAAATTTACAAGGGCTTATAAGTTGTTAAAAGTTATAAATAAATCGCGTTTCAGAAAACAACAGCGAATAACCAGAAAGAGAGGGAGGCGGTCTGAAATCAGGCAGTAATTTCTTTGTGTAAAAGCAGGTAAAAAAACAAAGCCCCGTTATTAAATCAATAACAGGGCTTGATTGTACTTTGCAGACAGGCTGTTATTTACAGCACCATACCCGCAAACAGGAAGCCGTAAGCAATACTGAAAACCATGCTTAGCAGGCCGGGAGCCATAAAACTGTGATTGAAAATATATTTGCCTATTTTAGTTGTTCCGGTCTGATCAAAATCGATCGACGCAATAATCGGCCCGTAGTTAGGAATAAAGAAATAGCCGTTAACCGCAACAAAAGTCGCGATAATAACCAGAGGCGGTAAACCCAGAGCAATAGAAACAGGAACCAGTACTGCAGTTGTTGCACCTTGACTGTTAACCATAACTGACAGTGCGAACATAGCAAAAGCAATCGTCCACGGCGCAACTTCAACTAATCCCGATACCACCTCTTTAACCATTTCACCATGACCGCCGATTAACGTATCCCCCAGCCAGGCAATACCAAAAATTGCCACTACAGCACGTGTCCCTGCATGGAAAACCGAGCCCTGAGTAACAGCATTACCATCCGGCTTACAAACCAGAATAATCACTGCGGCTACTGACAACATAACTATTTCAATAGTGTGTGCCATGCCCATGGCAGCGCCGTCAAACTGCGGACGAAGCGACGGAAATGCGCCCATAATCACCACTGCAAATGCACCAAATAAAAACAATCCAACAGCTTTTCCAGCACCAGGTTTAATTGCTATCTCCTCATGATCCACATCCATTTCCATTTCTCTACGGAATTCAGGATCCTGCAGGCGGCGCTGGTATTCCGGATCATCCTTAAGTTCTTTACCTAATTTATTAACAATAATACAGGCACAGGCTAAACCGAGAAAAGTAGAGGGAATGGTTACTAATAAGACATCTGCCAGAGTAATACCCTGCGGCTCTAAAAATGCAACTAAAGCAACAACAGCGGCTGCAATAGGACTAGCAACAATCGCAAACTGTGAGGCAATAACTGCCATGCCCAGCGGACGCTCTGGACGGATGCCGCTGCGGCGGCTCACTTCAGCAATAACCGGAAGCACCGAATAGGCCACATGTCCGGTTCCCGCAAGCATGGTAAATATATAAGTAACAAGAGGTGCGATAAAGGTAACCTGTTTCGGGTTTTTGCGCAGAATATTAGAAGCAATTTTAATTAACAGCTCAAGGCCTCCGGCGGCCTGCATGGATGCAGCGGCGGCAACCACAGCTAAAATCATTAACATCACGTCAATCGGCGGACTAGTCGGATGCATTCCAAAAACAAAACTTAATATCGCGAGACCGACCCCGCCCATAACACCAAGACCAATTCCCCCTATTCGTGCGCCTACCAAAATACAGACCAGAACAACCGACAGCTCAATAATGAACATACTAACCCCTTTTTTACTACATAAAACTATAAAGTGAACACTCGAGTACAGGCCTGCAGTTCCACAGACCCAAATGGTTAACATTTACTCAAATAGAGGCACAGCTAGATTGTTCAGCTACAATCCATCTCAATTCAAATAACGGCAACCAGTGGATTGTATCGGATAGTTTGAGAAAAATTTCAGCTGCAGATCAAATAAAATAATGCGCAGACAGTTAAACTTTGACAAATGATAAGCCGATGATTTTAAAGGGAGCACTAGCAGACAAAAACGACAGCTATACAGTGCTGAAAACAAAAAAATCCTGCCATAACAGGCTGTTTTAGCAGCTTTACAAAATTAACATCAGTGTGTTTATCAAGCTTAAATTAACCAGGGACTTTTCTCTCGCTGTTTACTGCCGCTTTTTCGCTAGTAGACTGCTTTTATTTATTGCTTTTAACAGACCAGAGTCATCCATTAAAGAAACGATTAACCCTCACATCCAAGCACTATCAAACTTTTTTATTTAACGCACTTTACTTAGATAAGAATAAACAGGCACCTTTCAGTGATGGGTATCACATATACTCAGTGATAATAAAACACCTCCAGAAATACAGATGATTTATTTATTTGCTAATAGGTTGATGATAAGGAAGCTCTGCTGCTTTTCCATAATAATCTAGGATGTACCTCTATAAGGGTAAGAAAATCACTGCATAAGCAAAGTTATCAGGCTGCTGAAAATAATTGTCATTATGGGCCTCAGAAACAGTCAATACGATGCAGTGGAAACTGCTCCATTATTAAACTTAGTTGCTACGGTTATTACGGGCAAGTAAGCCGGGTGCACTCAGCATAAAACATTAATAAGAAACAGCACTCGATATGCTCGTTAGTTAAGCGCTTATAAAATGACAGTAAACAGACTCTCTTTGTCATCGCCGCCGCAGCAAACTCTCATTACTTTGCCTAGGCTGTTTATTAAGGCTTCATATTATTTTGACCGCTTTGACCGTTTGAAATAAGTTATAACTTTTGGGTATATTGGGAGTTGACTTAGATCATAATTGCATTTTTTCACCTCGATAAGATCCTCCTAAATTAATAGATGAGGTGTAATGTTGTGGGTGATATTAAGGGCTTAAAGCCCGTTATAAAGACGACGATTATTGTTGCGGTTGTGATTTTTGTTGCGCAGTTTGTAATTGGTCAGCAGGTAATCTCCATTGGCTCGGTTTCCATACCTATTCTGCCGATGTTATTTGCCGTTATGATAGGTATGTTTATTTCGTTGGCTGTTGTTAGAAAAAAAATAGCTGTTTGGGGCAAGATCTTTACACAAAAAGAAGAATCATTTGCATCAAAAATGGTTGGTTTTTCTTTGTTAATTCTTGGTACTCAATATGCGGGAATGATTATTCCTAATATTGATAATATTATGAAAGCAGGTGTTCCTCTTTTATTTCAAGAACTGGGTAATTTATTACCTATTGTAATCGCAATACCTTTGGCTATTAAGTTTGGTTTAGGGCGTGAAGCTATTGGTGCTTGTTCGTCTATCAGCCGCGAACCTTCGATAGCAGTGATTCAGGGAAAATATGGTACGGGTACTCCGGAATATATCGGTGTATTAGCTATTTATCTTTGTGGTTCAGTGATTGGTACTCTGTGGTTTAGTGTTCTGGGCAGTCTGGGGGGGTTAACAGGCCTGCATCCATTTGCGCTGGCTGCTGGCAGCGGTGTTGGCAGCGGCTCTATGCTGAGTGCCGCTTCTGGTGCTTTAGTTAGTACATTGAGTCCAGAAATGGCAGGCCAGGCTTTAAGTATTGCAGCAGCTTCAAATTTACTTTCATCAGTAGTTGGTGCCTTGTCTTTAACGTTTATCGGCATACCTTTGGCTGAATTTATGTATAAAGTGTGCAATAAGAAGAAGGAGCTAGTAAATGCTTAAGTCTATTGATGATATGAAGTTTGTGTTTCTTGCTTTATTCCTGGCAATTTTTACTCAAACAGTAACCGATGGAACCCCCTTATTTAGTATGTGGGACAGCTTTATCGCTATGTCTATTATTGTGTTTTTGTCACTAGTCGCAAAGCATTATCTAGACTCTCCATTACCTACTTTTGCTTATGCAACAATAATCGGTATTGTTATCTGTCTGCCGGATACAATAGTTAGAATATTTGTACTTGATTCGATTGGTAAAGTCGGCTTCCTTTCATGCTGTGTTCCTCTTTTAGCTTTTGCCGGCTTATCGGTCGGCGGCAGAATGGAAGAGCTTAAAAAGTTATCCTGGAAAATTATTGTCTTGTTTTTAGTCGTATCGACCAGCTGTTTCTTTGGTGCTTCGCTTATCGCCCAGATCGGTTTTTCAATGAAAGGAATTATTTAATGCTAAGTCAATTTGAATTAAATGAAAACCTGTTAAAGCTTCAAGAGTTTAGTGTTAATACTCGTCGTGATCTTCATAAAATTCCGGAACTTTCAGGTGAAGAAATAGAAACATCAAAGTACTGCCGAACCTTAATGACTGAGTTTGGTTACACATTATGTACTTACGATGGTTACACTGGTTTTACTGCTGATCTGATTGTTGATCCGTCATTAACTACTATTGCTTTCCGTGCAGATATGGACGCATTGGAAATGGATGATCTTACCAACGATGAAAACAGCTCCCGGAATGAGGGCCGTGCACATAACTGCGGTCACGATACTCATATGGCAATTGCGTTGACTGCAGCTAATTACCTGTCGAAAAACACCGCTGAATTACGTCACAACGTGCGCTTTATCTTCCAGATGGCGGAAGAAGATATGCGTGTTGATGGTGCCAGTAAAATGGTCGAACTGGGTTGTATGGAGGGGGTATCTGAAGTTTACGCACTTCATAACGATGCGGCACAAGAGTGCGGTACTGTTTTGGTAAACAACGGCATTATGTCCTCATACGGTTATGCATGGACCCTCGACATTGAGGGTAAATCTGCACACGGTTCGACACCGCATAAGGGCCTTGATGCGATTCGTGAAGGTGCGCGGATTATTGAAGATATGGACTATATTGTTGCTAAACAGACCAATCCATTCTCTCCTGCAGTATTTGTATGCGGTATGTTTAACGGCGGCTCAGTAGCAAATTCGGTTGCCGCTAATGTACAGGCACGCGGCACCATTCGTTCTATGGATGAAGAAACAAACCGCATTTTACAGGATAGTTTTAAGTCAATAGTGACTCAAAGCGAGTTACGCGGCTATAAGACCAGCATCAGTCACTGCGGCTACCCGGCAGTGATCAATAGTTCGTTTGCTTATGATCGTGTTGTTCAGGCAGCCGGGGAAACGGTACCTTCCAGCCTTATTGATGAGAATTGTACACCGATGACCGGCAGTGAAGACTTCAGCTTAATGGTTAATGCCGCGCCCAACCAGTGTGGCGCGATGTTCTTTTTAGGCTCTGGGAATAAGAACAAGGGAATTTGTAATTACCTTCATTCTAACCCGTATTTTGTTGATGAAGACTTCTTAATGATAGGGGCTCAGATTTTTATTAACCTGGCAGTCAGCAAAAAGTAGTTCCTTTACATTAATCATCTTTAACAAGCATCAGTCAGTTGACTGATGCTTGTTTTTAATAATTTGGAAGATCAAAGCTTTGAGACATTTTCACTATCTCCTTGGTGGTTAAACTTGAGATACTTTCCATCACTTCTCTTGTGAGGTGGGGTGCAAAGTGCTCTATAAAGTCATACATGTATTTTTGTAAGAACACATTTCTGCTGTAGCAGATCCATGCATAACTGGACGGGATAAGGTTTTCAATGGAAATAGCTACAACATCCTGATCACAAATATTGTCAGCAGCAACCTTAGCTATAATTCCAACTCCAAGTCCCATGCTCACATACTGTTTTATCACGTTAATATCCATCGCTGTCATAAAGTATGTAGGTGTAATACCTTTTTCTGCGAAAGCTTTATCTTGAGCTACGCGCCCGGTTGATCCGCTCTCGTAACTAATAAGGTTGTATTCGCTTATTTTCTCAAGGGTAATATCCTTTTCATCTTTAAGCGGATGATCTGCCGGAATGATTAAGCTTAAAGACCATTTGTAAGCTGGTAATATAATCATATCAGTATCTAATTCAACTTCTTGAGCCACGATAGAAAAATCTGACTGTCCTTTTTTAAGAACAGCTCCTTTTTCATCCGGGTGAGCAGATCCGATATGAAAGCTTATATTGGGATGCTTTTTCACGAAGTGGTCAACAGTGGCTGGCAGTAAAAAACGGGCGATGCTGTTGGTAGTGTAGATATTGAGGCACCCTTCTTCGGGGTTTAGAAAGTCACGGGCCATCGCATGCATATTTTCTTGAATTTCAAGTATTTTAAACGCTTCGTTAATGAGCTTTTGTCCGATAGGTGTTATTGAGTGCAGGTTTTTACCTTTGCGCTCAAAGATTTTTAAACCAAGTTCAGATTCTAGGAGGCCAATCTGCTTACTAACACCGGGTTGAGCAGTAAACAGGCTTTTTGAAGCGGATGATATATTGAGATTGTTGTTTACAATTGCTTTCAGGTATTTTAATTGTTGCAGTTTCATGCTGAGCACCCTTCCCTACGATGTATTTTGAGTTACATATTGACTAACCGGTTGAGATATATCCCTTTGATCACATAACGTTATAAAATTTGTACACTTGTGTTTAGCTTGAGACTTTTATTTCGGACTATTTTTACCATAGTGTCTCTATCTGCATAAAGCTTACCTGTAAGTTTTTGCCCGGATTTAGTATTAATTCCTACCTGTATAATTAATCAATAAAGCTTGAAACCATAAAAACAAGCCTAAGGAGGTTAAAATAAGATCAGTCAATATACAATATTAATGTAAGCATAAGCAGGATATAAAATAGAAAATAATACACAGCTTGACAGATAATTCATTATTACCTCATCTGGCAGTATAAGTTAAAGCTGGTGCGGCGGCATTTTTGATAATGTTTGAAGGCTGTTTAAAAGCAGTAATTACACAGAATTATCTGCAGCGTCAGTTCGCTATACTTGGCTAATATCATCTTTTTATGTTTGTTATTGGAAGTGAACCTTATCATCCAATATGTTTATCAGATTTGGGACGACAAAATACAAGCCGTCACCATCTGCGAATACTCCTGCTTTGCCCGTTACTTTAGCTTCTACTTATTCTACAGCTAGCTTGCCGTTAGTGCGCTCACTCCCGTTAAACAGCGGGTGACAGTTACCCGCCATATAAACACGGAGCACGACAGCAAGAAAACACAAACACAGTAAAATCAAGGCATAAGAAGCAGTAAAAAACCTATAGGAACACTATTCTATGTTCTGAACCTGCTCGCGCATCTGTTCGATTAAAACCTTACATTCAACAGCAGCGGCTGTAACATCAGTATTAATTGCTTTTGAGCCGAGGGTGTTCGCTTCACGGTTAAATTCCTGCATCATGAAATCTAAACGGCGTCCAACTGCTCCGCCTTTTTTCAATACATTGATACTTTCACCAATATGCGAATCTAAACGGTCTAACTCTTCGGCAACGTCTGATTTCTGCGCCAGCAGAACTAACTCCTGCTCAACGCGAGTGCTGTCTAAATCAACTTTAGCATCGTCGAATTTTTTAAGGATACGCGCTTTCTGCCAGGCATGTACTTCCGGCATAAATGAACGAACTTTTTTGGCCTGTTCAGCGATTCCTGCTAAACGTTTTTCGATAAATACAGCAAGGTTAGCGCCTTCAGCAGCTCGAGACTCAACAAACTCATTCAGCGTTTCTTCAAAACCAGTCATCAGCTCAAGGGTAATTGCATCAAGATCCTGCTCCGGAGCCTGCATCACGCCGGGCCACTTCAAAATATCAAGCGGATTTAGTGTACCGCTGCCGGCTTTTTCAATCACCCATTGTGCATTCTGAATAAGCTGAGCAGCAAAATCCTGATTCATGCATAATGCACTTTCATCCGCGCCGCCGGCTTCAAAACGTAAGCTGCATTCAACTTTGCCGCGCTGTAAGCGTTTGCGAAACGCTTCTTTTAATTTAACTTCTAAACCACGAAATTGTTCAGGAAGGCGAAAATAGGTTTCTAAATAACGTTGGTTTACTGAACGGATTTCCCAGACTGCAGTCCCCCAATCACCTTTGAATTGCTTACGTGCAAATGCCGTCATGCTGTAAATCATAATCACCTCTCTTATTTTGAAAGCGCAGTATAACTGAGATATGGTGAAATATGCTACGATGGACAGCCATTACGGAGTATATTTTCATGAAAACCTCAATTGCATGTCATATTATTGCTGGATTTTTAGGTTCAGGTAAAAGTTCCTTTATAAAACAGCTGATTTCCTATAAACCCTGCCATGAAAAATGGGCTGTTCTGGTTAATGAATCGGGAAGCAGTCAATATGAAAAAGATCTCTGCAGCCATAATCAGGTTTTTATTAAAGAGGTTTACGGCGGGTGTTTATGCTGCAGTGCCGGTATGCCGTTTCGGGTTGCCTTAAATAACTTAATTAAAGAAGTTAACCCGGATCGGATTTTTATTGAGCCGGCCGGTGCTGGACATCTGGAAAATATTCAACATCTCTTACAAAGTCAGTTTTACCTGCCGGTGTTAACCTTAACCCCCTGCATCTGCCTGTTATCCTATAAACAGCTTAAAGATCAGAAATATGCCCAGAATGAAAGTTATCTGTCCCTGATCAGACAAGCTGATAAATTATGCATTAAAGCAGATCAGGATGAATTTCCGGCAAAAGAAATGGCCCGCAAATATGCGAAGCCGCTTTATCTGTTAAAAGGTAATGCTGACGATTTAGACTTTATTAAACAAAGTTAATGCGACATTAAACGGCCAAGCTCCTCTCCCGCTTCAATCATGCCGTCAAATTCATCGACCAGCCCGTCTTTATTCAGATTGAGATAATCCGTTAATGTCGGCGGGAAACGTGCCACTATCATTTCCGGCGGCAGGTTTGCCCCCCATGCAAAACTGGCGAATACCGATAGACGAATTAAGATCGCTTCTTTAGAAGGAGTTTCGTAAGAAAGCGGATCCAGCTGCTGTTCTATTGCATCGCAGAATACCGCAGAAAAATTCCAGTGTTTAGCCAGTTCCGCACCTACTTGACTGTAATCAAAACCAAATATTTCACGCTGAGCAGAAAGGCGCGGTTCACCGGTTTCAATCGCCATGGCAACTAATGAGCACTCTTCCGGCTTTAAAATCTGCAGTAATAATTCACCAATATTATGCATCATGGCGCAGGTAAAGGCGGTTTCCTGGTTAAGATTGGTATGCTTAGCCAGCGATTTAGCAATACTTGCAGTAGTAAAGGTATCCTTCCAGAACTTGTCTTTATCAAACCCCGGAGTTTCGGGAAAAACGTTTGACAATGAAGTAGCCACAACAATGCGGCGAACCTGATTGAAACCTAAACGAATCACTGCCCGTTCAATCGATTCAACCTCTTTGCCGCGCCGATAAGCGACAGAATTCGCCATGCGGATCACTTTCGCACTAATCGACTGGTCCATGCCTATTTTTTTAGCTATATCTTCAACGCGGGCGTCTTCGTCCGAAAAGCTTTCCATGAGTTCCAGTAATAAAATGGGTAAAACAGGCAGCTGTTTTACTTCACTGAAAAGCTGTGAAAAATTAAGCATTTGATGCTTCCTTTAATCTTTGCTGTGTAAACTACCAAATTAAGCCGAATCAACAATTAAATCAATCATAGAAGAAAGCTTTATTGAGGAGACGCAAACTGTAAGTCATTAATATTTTTATCTTCGCAGAACTGTTTTAATTTTGCCTGAATTTTAAACACATCAGCAATATTATAGCTCTGCTTAAAATCTGTTCCCCAGACAACACCCGGCCAGCAGGGATCTGATTCGCTGCGGGCAATAATATGTACATGCATCTGCTTAACAATATTACCAATACAGGCGACATTCAGTTTAGCGCACTCAAAATTATTATTAACAAATTCACTAATTAAATTTATTTCCGCCTGCAGCTGAGTCTGTTCCTGACCGCTTAGCTGGTACAATTCCTGATGCTGTGTTTTCGGCACAATGATCATCCACGGAAAATGGCTGTTGTTAAGTAATAACCATAAGCTGCCGGCGCTTTCAGCCAGTTTAAAACAGTCGTTATGCAGACGCGGGTCCAGTTGAAATGTCATATTTTTCCTTATTAACGATTTTCTAATCGGTTATAGTCAAACAAGCCGTAACTTATCGGATCTGCCTGGAAATGGAGCTGATGAAGTTTATCACTTATCTGCCAGAACTCCGGGTTAGTGCGGCGTACTGAAAAGCGTGACAACAGCTCAGTAAAGCGTGCACTGCTCTTAGCTGCCGTAAGCTGGTTAATAAAAGTCAGCTTATCTCTTTCATGCACCCGAAAGATCAGACTTGGATAATTGCCTATCAAGCCCTTATATATACCAGCTGTATCTAATAAAGGTAAGCGGTTAGCTTTTTCATTAAGTAAACTTGATACATTTTTATGAGCATTATGACGTAATAAAGTATAAAGGCGATCTTTACCTTTTTCTGACTCGATCAGAATAAAGCTCATTTCCGGCAGTTCCCTGACAACGCGGTTATCCAAAGCATTTAAACGTTTAAGAGAGAGATCCTGCAGAGGGATCATATATTTAAAGTTATTGTCTATTTTCTGCTGAGAGTTATAAACATAATTTTTCAGCAGGCTCAGAAGCTCCTCTTTTACAAAAGGCGTCTGGTAAGAAATTCCCGTAGGACGAGAATAAAGCAGACTCTGATCTTCCAGATAATTAGCCAGCTCACTGGTTGAATCTAAGTACCAGCTTGCCATCTCATGCGGGCGGCTTTCATTAGGCAGGAAAGAGATAAAATTCATCTCGCTTTCAATACGCAGAAAGTCCATATACAAGCGAGTTGTCAGCTGATGACCGATATTGCCGAACACATCATAACCGGCAACCAGTAAATAATGGATCCGCTCTAATACCGGATAGTCAATAATCCATGCTGTTTTAGGCTGCTTACCGACACTGCCTTTAACAACACTGGCGCTGTCAAAATGGCGGAAGACTGTCAGCGCCGAATTCTCATTGCCCGACCAGATATCTGTCAGCTGTAAACCAGACTGCAGATCCATATTCTCCTCGATAAACTTACTTTTTGCCTTAATATAGCGGGTCTGGCCGGCGGCATAACCTAACCAGTCGCGAACAGAGAGTGTTTCACTGCTGGTTTCTGAAGGCAGGCGTAAATTATCAGCCTGCTGAAGTATAAACTGATCCGCTGTAACACGAGTTTCCAGCTCTGGATTAACAAAAAACACCCAGAAATTATCATTAATAACATTCAGCGCAATACTTCCCCGGCAGACCGGCCCTTTAATAAAACCACTGATAGTAAAAAATGCTTCATCGAGCATAAAGCTGTAACGTGAATAACTTGGAATCGCCTGAAAGACTACAAAGGGACTCGCGCTTCGATAATCGGGTAAAACCTCTACCTCAAAATCATTCTTATAAAAGAGCTCATCCCAGCGTTTCTCGCGTTTACTGTTAAGTGCATAGGGCATGTGGGTTTTGGATAAAACCGTGCCCGGATCCAGCCTTAGACGATAATAAACATTATCTGTTTCAGGGGCATCATAGGGTCGGCGCGTGGCTATCTCCTGAATCGGAAAACCCGGTGCTGTTGATGAACGCACTAAACGGAAAAACAGCGGCTTCAGTCCTTCTTCAACTGTTATTTCATCAAAATACAGATGCGCCAGAAACAGATGCTCATAAATATAACGGCTGGATAACTGCGCTTTTAATGAATTATCATTAAGCTTACTTTCCCACTTTGTCACTGCATGCTGCACTGCGGCAGATAACGCAGGCGGCTGCGACATCGGTGCCCCTTGACCAACCCAGGTTTCAAGTACTTTAAACTCTTCTTTACTCAGATTCGGCAGGCCGTAGGGCATGCCTGCCAGCGGATAATCTTCCTGATATTCATCCAGCGTATCCAGTGTCGGACATTGTTCGACTCGGTTCAGATGGTAATTAAACTCTTCCGGGAGGCGCCCTGCTTCGGGCTGCTTGTGTTTGTTTTTCTGTACAAGTAACTGATACAGAACGCTGCCCTGCAGATTAGCAAGCAGTGTCTGATCGCGTTCATTTAAAACCGCAGAGAAACCTTTTTCACGCCATTGTTCACTGCTGGATGCATCAATAAACAGGCGTGTCGGATCCGCGGCCAGAATTCGCCCGGAATTATAAACCTTAGCCTTTGACGCACCGCGGTCAATCCCTTCAGCAGAGGATAGTTTTAGCTGGCAGGGGGCGTCATAACAGCCGTGACAAACCACGCAGCGCTTTTCAATAACAGGCTGCACCTGCTGTTCAAACTGCACAGCAAGCGGATGGTCAACGGGCAGTAACCGGTCACGGGTCTGCGGACTTCCATAATCCTGATTTAGCTGTTCACTAGCATCTGAACACGCCATTAATATTAAACAGCAGATGCTGATAAAAAGACCTTTAAAACTCATGATTACATTCTCTAAAATTGCTAGACTAACTTGCTAAATGATATACAACTTTTAATCACTAATCAGCTGCTTAGGTTTGATAACTAAACACTCCTGTCTACAGGAGTAAATAACGTAAGGATTTTCCTATGAAATTTAGTCCATGTACGAGCCAATGTACAAGCGACGGCGACTTTTGCCGGGGGTGCGGGCGCAGCCATAATGAAATTAGAGAGACTTCGGCACTATGGGCTAAAGTGGCGGCGCATATGTTTGAATATGGATACGATGATCCTGAAAATTTTTTAGAAACCCTTAATAACAAATCATTAAGACGATTAACTGTCCTTCAGGAAAACAGGCGCTGATAAAATGGCTAAAAACAAAAAAAACGAGATTTCAGCAGAAACTCAGGATGAAGCGCTGGCAATTGCCAAAAAAACACAAAAACCGGGGCAGACTAAAGAGCAGACACGCTTAATTGCTCAGGGTATTCAGAAAGGCATTGCCGAATACAAAAAAACAGCCAAAGAAAAACTCCGCCAGGCTGACAAGGCGAATAAAAAGAAAAAAAGACAACAACAGCAGCAGGTAACAGAAGTCGAGATAGAGACAACAGAAGAAAAAAACAGTAAGTTACCCTGGGTTTTATTAGCGCTAAGCTGGGCTGCTTTCGGCATTTATTTTTTATCTCAAATATAATAAGCCGATAAATACACAAACTGATAGAGTTAATGTCATTGCCGTAAAACATAAGGAATAAACATGGTTAAAGTTATCGTAAATGGTGCCAGAGGACGTATGGGCAGCGAAGCCGTTAATGCAGTTAATAACGATCCTGAACTGCATCTAGCTGGTCAATGTGATTTTGGTGATGACCTGGCGGCGCTGATTAAAGAGACCGGCGCACAGGTGGTTGTGGATTTAACCGCTGCTTCTGCAGGTTTTACTAATACGCAGATTATCCTCAATGCCGGCGCCTGCCCTGTTGTCGGCACCAGTGGTTTTCAAATTGAACAGGTAAATGAACTGCAGGCATTAGCAGCTGAAAAACAGCTCGGAGGTCTGATCGCACCAAACTTCTCGCTGGGTGCAGTATTAATGATGAAGTTTGCAGCCCAGGCGGCTAAATACCTTCCAGATGTAGAAGTTATTGAAGCACACAGCCCGCAGAAGGAAGAAAGTCCGTCAGGTACAGGTATCCGCACTGCGGAATTAATTGCCCAGGCGCGCACTAAGGCAGCCGTAAAATGCAGCGATAAGGAGCTGATAGAAGGCGCCCGTGGTGCTGAACTGCACGGTGTGAAATTACATTCAGTACGTTTACCGGGCATAGTTGCACAGCAGACTGTATTTTTCGGCGGATTAAGCGAAACACTGAAGATAGAGCATAATTCGCAGCATAGAGAGTCATTTATGCCGGGTATCTGCTTAGCCTGCAAAGAAGTAGTGAAACGCAATGAACTGGTTTACGGCCTGGAACACCTGATGGATTAATAAATCCATT
>NZ_AUAM01000007.1 GCF_000428725.1 Psychromonas aquimarina ATCC BAA-1526 | reverse complement strand
TGTTGGTTTAATAGCATTTTCTGTTATGTATTGCTTTATTTGTATTTTCTGATCTGCGGTTAATCGAGAAGGTCTTCCGGTATGCGTTTTTTCAAAAAGTCCATCAACCCCAAAATCTAAATAGGCTTTAACCCACTTATTCACACTTACACGGCTTACTTTTAAAAATCTTGCTATTTCAGTTCGATTCTTTCCATCAACGAAATGAGAAACGGCTAATAATCTCATTCGTAATCTAGCATTGGATGTGGATTGAATAAGGTTAGGAAAATCTGGGATCATATGTGCTCCTTTGAAGAGCTCATATTAGATCACAAAATTAATGGGATTGGTATTACTGTTAATTTATGCGCAATGGGATTAATCAATAGATGGCAGCATGCTACGCTGACCTCACTGCTGTATTTCCTCCATACCGCCTCGCAAGCATAACTTTTCGTAAATATATGCTAATGTCAGTTACCACCATAAAATAGGATATAGCCCGTGAACACTGCATGTTTAAATACAGAATCAGCAATAATATTTCCCTGCGGCTTATCTGCCCGCGCATTATCAGAGGAGCTTTGTTACCGTTTAGACGGGGAAGTGCTTTCTGCTACATTCTCTGATTCTGATACGTCTGCGGCTGGCTCTGATACGTCTGCGGCTGGCTCTGAACAGTATGCTCTTGTTGAGTTTACTTTTCCGCTTAACGGCAGCGCTCAAGTGCTTGGAGATGGTTTTCAAATGCTCGCGCAAACGGCCGGTACGCTGAATCAGCCGCTTGATGTCGGACGCTGCCCGGATAACAATGACAGTTACCGGATTTATTCACAGAATGCACCGAAACGTTATTATAACTACCTGGTGATTGAAGATAACGAACAGTATATTCTGCTGGGTTTTACATCATGTCATCGTTTCTCAGGTTATTTTGAATTTAATGGAAATACAGTGAAAGCTTGTATTGATGCAGAAAATACAACGATTTTACAACAGGCCCGCCAGGATAAAAGCCCGTTAGAATCGATTACTGCTCTGCAGGGAAGCGATGTTAATGCTCTGTATTTACGTTTTACTCAACTAACCGCGTTTAATCATCTGCCTCGTTCGGGAGTTACGCAAAAAGCTCCTGTCGGGTGGTGTTCATGGTACGCCTATTATGCAGGGGTCTCTGAGCAGAATATTCATCAAAATGTAGATCAGATGAGCGGTCAGCTTGATGCTGTAGAATGGGTATTATTAGACGACGGTTATCAGGCGTTTATGGGGGACTGGTTAACACCCTCGGATCATTTTTCCGGCGGTGTGAAACAGTTGATCGAAGAGATAAAAGCTAAGGGTAAGAAACCTGCTATCTGGATGGCGCCTTTTATTGCGCAGGCTGAGTCTAATGTATTTAAAGAGCACCCTGAATGGTTTGTCAGAAACAGTAACGGTGAGCTGCTTAAAGCGGAAGAGGTTACTTACGGAGGCTGGCGCTGCACGCCCTGGTATATCCTTGACTGCAGTCATCCGCAAGTTTGTGCTCATTTGACCCGTATTGTACGTATTATGCGCGAAGACTGGGGAGTTGAGCTGTTTAAACTCGATGCGAATTACTGGGGGACTTTAAAAGGTCAGCGGCATCAAAGTGCAGTAACCGGTGTACAGGCTTATCGTATGGGTATGCAGGCGATAGCCGAAGGTGCAGGTGATGCCTGGCTATTAGGTTGTAATGCGCCTATGTGGCCTTCACTGGGACTCGTGGATGCAATGCGTGTTTCAGATGATGTCGAACGACAGGGGCACCGTTTTGCTCAGATAGCGAAAGAAACCTTTCAGCGCAGCTGGCAGCATAGACGTTTGTGGCAGATTGATCCTGACTGCGCCACACTGATTTCGATAGAAGGTCAGGGCACCACTTCGGAAAACTATCACTTTCACCGCGATGTACTGCTCGCCTGCGGCGGTTTACTGCTCTCTGGTGATCCTTTATATCATTTAGATGATTTTGCCCGCACGAGTTTATCGGCTCTAATTAAAAGACAGGGAATTACTCAGTCAGCAGCAGTGTTTTCTGACTTGACCATGTCCCATGCCGTATTGAACTACGGCTCGGAGGGTAAACTGCACCTGCTCTTTAATTATCAGGAACAGCATAGTCGAGAAGTTGTATTAAGTAGCGAGCAGAGCGGTGAATGGTGCGATTACTGGACGGGAGAAAGGTTATCCAGTGGAGCAGAAAATCAATGTAAGGTTTTTTTAAAAGCGGGATTAAACAGCCGCGCAGTGTTATTAAAAGCTAAGGTTGTTTAACAGTTTTTTATCTGCCGGATACAAAAAAACCGATGATATTTGTCATCGGTTTTTATTTTATGCTGCAGGTTATTGAGTTTAACTACAGCTTATTCAATTTCACCGCAGAAACGGTAACCTTCACCATGGATAGTGGCAATAATCTCCGGTGCTTCCGGAATGCTCTCAAAGTGCTTACGGATGCGGCGGATAGTTACATCTACAGTACGGTCATGTGCTTTTAATTCACGGCCGGTCATTTTCATTAACAAGTCAGCACGAGTCTGAATTTTGCCTGGGTTTTCAATGAAATGCAGAATCGCTCTGAATTCACTGCGTGGTAATTTGAAAACATCACCATTCGGGCTGATTAATGAGCGGCTGTCAATCTCAAGTGTCCAGCCGTTAAATTTATAGTTTTCTACTTTTTGACGTACTTCTTCAAAATAAAGATTATCCTGCATGGTACGAGTCAGTAGATTGCGTGTACGAATAGTTAATTCTCTAGGGTTAAATGGTTTAGTAATATAATCATCTGCACCAATTTCTAAGCCTAGAATTTTATCTACTTCGTTATCACGGCCTGTTAAGAATATAAGCGCAATGTTCTGGTTTTCACGCAGCTCTCTTGCTAATAACAAGCCGTTTTTACCCGGCAGATTAATGTCCATAATAATCAGGTTGATATTATTTTCTTTGATCGCCTGGTGCATTTCATCACCATCGTTTGCTTCTAATACATTGTAACCTTCAGCTTCAAAGACACTCTTCAAAGTATTTCGTGTTACTAATTCATCTTCAACAATAAGTATGTTTGCTGTTGACATGGGGTACTCCTTTATTTTGAATCTTGTATATCCCTAAGTAAAAAAGCTGAAATCTCCTGAAAACGTTAAATCAAAGACAGTTAAAAATCAGTCATATATATTTTATTTTTAAATAGTTAACGTTTAATTGCTTTTTTAAACAAATATTTTACATAATTGGGGTTCTTACGAAGGAAACTAGTGCTGCTTCAAATAATACAACATCTAAATGAGACAAGCTGCGCAGTAATTCTCTTCTAATATGCGATTAACTATAATAACTTAACATCTAGATAACAACTATATTGTAGGTGAAGGGGCACAAATAGATGTTAATCATTGATGTGCATCAACTGCCGGAGGGAGTGTGAGTACTATTTTATCGGGCATTAACTATGCTGATTTATAAAAATCACGGTTAGAAAAGAAAATATGTCTGAAATATTCATTTTTGGCAGAAAAGTCTCAGTGTTCCAAGCAGGCAGTTTCTATCGGGATAAGGCTTTGTTAAATCGGATTAATAGTTAATATGAATAGAAATTTGTGCTGAAAATAGTGTGTTGACTGCCTGCAGCAAGCCGATTCCGGCGACTCTGCTCCCTAGCGCTGCTTTATGCAGATAAAATGAGGTATTTATCTGCATCCGTAAAAACTTCGATTTTATTTGCAAAATTTTGTTTCTTCTCTACTTGCTGATTTCTTAATTTTCAAGTAGTTTGGTTATACAAGATTTTTTAATAATAATTAAAGTAAAAAACTACACTATGGATTATGTCTTATTTCATCAATTTAATTTCTATTCCGGGCCCTTTTATAAGAGGTCTTCGGCTGCTGTTAAATTAATGAAATGAATCATACCTTTTTCTGAACCCGCGTTTACCTGCGGGTTTTTTTGTATTAAAGCAGGGGGAGTACGAATGCGCGTACTTAAATTTGGCGGCACATCGTTAGCAAATGCCGAACGTTTCAATCAAGTTGCTGATATTGTTATCAATAACCAGCTTCAATCACAAATCGCTTTGGTTTTATCGGCGCCAGCAGGCGTAACCAATAATCTAGTGGCTATCGTTGAAAAAACCAGTCATGGTTTATCTGCTGAAAGTCATTTAGTCGATATTCAGCGGATTTTTGCCGAGTTAATTAAAGGTTTAAAAAGCAGTTATAGTGAATTTGCCGATGATCTGCTGAAAACCGTTTTTGAACGTGAATTGTCACATTTGAGTGACCTGCTGGAAGGGGTGCGTTTATTAGCGCAATGCCCGGCAAGTATCGAAGCACAGATTTTAAGTAAAGGTGAACTGCTCAGCATCGCCTGTATGAAGCAGCTTTTAATTGCTAAGGGCCATGTGGTTGAAGTAATTAAACCACAGGAAATGCTAATTGCCTACAAGGGCGGTTATCTGGAAGCGCAGATCGATATTGAAGCCTCACGCGCTCTGTTTGAAAAAAAGGCGATTGTTAAAAATGCCGTGTACCTTATGCCGGGTTTTACCGCTGGTAATGAACAAGGTGAGACGCTGGTGCTGGGCCGTAACGGCTCTGATTATTCAGCTGCTGTATTAGCCGCCTGTTTAAAAGCGCAGTGCTGTGAAATCTGGACTGATGTAGACGGTGTTTACAGCTGCGATCCGCGTTTAGTAAATGATGCAAAATTACTGAGTTCATTAAGCTATGCTGAAGCGATGGAGCTTTCTTACTTCGGTGCCAAAGTACTGCACCCGAAAACTATTGCGCCGATTGCCCAGCACCATATTCCATGTTTAATAAAAAATACCCATAACCCTCAGGCTGATGGAACATTGATCGGTGCAGAGCACGGTGATGAGGAGATACAGGTGAAAGGTATTTCTGATCTTAAAGGTTTAAGCATGTTAAGTGTTTCAGGCCCTGGTATGAAAGGTATCGTTGGTATGGCGGGGCGCATTTTCTCAACTGTATCACGTTCAGGTGTTTCAATTATTCTGATCACTCAGTCTTCGTCTGAATACAGTTTAAGTTTTTGTATCTATTCTGTTGATACGCCGAAAGCACTAGAGGCGCTGAACGAAGAGTTTGCTTTAGAGTTTAAGAACAATTTACTGGAGCCGATCGACGTAATCGACAAACAGGCGATTATTTCACTAGTCGGTGACGGAATGAAGAAAGCCAAAGGAGTTGCCGCGCGTTTCTTAATGGCGTTAACTGAAGCTTCTATAAATATTACTGCGCTTGCGCAGGGCTCTTCGGAACGTTCTATTTCTGCAGTTGTATCTGAGAAAAAAGCGCAGGAAGCTGTGATTGCCTGTCATCAGAATTTCTTCCGCAGTGTACAGTATATTGATATGTTCCTGATCGGCTGCGGCGGAGTAGGCGGTGCGCTGGTTGACCAGGTTTATCGTCAGCAGGAGCATTTATCCGAGAGTAATATACAAATCCGGGTCTGCGGTATTGCTAACAGCCGCGCTATGTTATTAGATGATCAGGGCATAGAGTTAAGCAACTGGCGGGATCTGATGAAAGATGCTGACGATGAGCTTTCTTTAGCCGCTATGCAGTCGCTGGTAAATGACTCGCATATTATTAATCCGGTGATTGTTGACTGTACAAGTAATGATGCCATTGCCGCGCGCTATGTAGACTTTTTAGGCGCGGGTTTCCATGTGGTAACTGCAAATAAAAAAGCCAATACCAGCAGCATGGACTATTATCACCAGCTGCGCTTAACAGCTTTAATGAAACGCCGTAAATTCCTTTACGATACGAATGTCGGGGCAGGTCTGCCGGTTATTGAAAATATGCAGAATCTGTTTAATGCCGGGGATCAGCTGGTTAAATTTAACGGTATTTTATCGGGTTCCTTATCATTTATATTCGGGAAGTTAGATGATGGTTTATCATTCTCTGAAGTGACAACGGAAGCACGTAATCTCGGCTTTACCGAGCCGGATCCTCGAGATGATTTAAGCGGTACTGATGTGGCACGTAAGCTGCTGATTTTAGCTCGTGAAGCGGGTATGGATTTATCACTGGACGATGTAGAAATTGAACAGGCACTGCCGCCTGGTTTTGATGATACAGGTACCGTTGAGCAGTTTATGGCGCGTCTGCCGGAAGCTGATAAGTATTTTGCAGAGCTTCAGGAAAAAGCTAATGAGAAAGGTCAGGTACTGCGCTATATCGGCAGTATCGAAGGCGGTAAATGTAAGTGCAGTATTAAGGCGGTTGATGCAGATGATCCGCTTAATAAAGTAAAAGACGGTGAGAATGCGCTGGCATTTTACAGCCAGTATTACCAGCCTATCCCGCTGGTATTGCGTGGTTACGGTGCAGGTACTGAAGTGACGGCTGCCGGTGTATTTGCCGATGTACTGCGCACATTGAACTGGAAACAGGAGGTTTAGTATGAGTGTTGTAGCTTATGCTCCGGCATCAACAGCCAATGTCAGTGTCGGTTTTGATGTTTTAGGCGGTGCGCTTGCACCGATCAGCGGCGAATTATTAGGTGACCGTGTAAAAATATCAACCGGTGACTACGGTTTCTCTTTAGAGTGTATCGGCCCTTATGCGCATAAATTACCAAGTGATTCTGAAAGTAATATTGTTTACCAGTGTTACTTAGGTTACAAAGCCGCTATTGGTAAACTTAACAAAGAGATTCTGCCGGTAAAAATGACTCTGGAGAAAAATTTACCGGTCGGCAGCGGTTTAGGCTCAAGTTCCAGCTCTATTGTTGCCGCACTAGAAGCGTTAAATGCATGGCATGATTACCTGCTTGATGAAACCACTATGCTGGCTTTAATGGGAGAGATGGAAGGGCAGATCAGCGGCAGTGTGCATTATGATAATGTCGCCCCCTGCTACCTTGGCGGTATGCAGCTGATGATCAACGAAGATGATATTATCAGCCAGACGATCCCCTCTTTTAAAGAGTGGTACTGGGTGGTTGCTTATCCGGGCATTACTATTTCAACTTCGGCTGCGCGTGATATTCTGCCGGCACAGTATCGTTTAAGTGAAACGCTGACTTACGGCCGCCGTCTGGGCGCATTTGTGCATGCCAGTTACAGTAATCAGCCTGATCTTGCTGCTAAAATGCTTAAAGATGTGATTGCTGAACCATACCGCTCACAACTTATCCCTGGATTTAAACAAGCTCGTCTTTTTGCTGAGCAAAGCGGCGCTTTAGCCATGGGAATTTCAGGGTCGGGTCCAACAGTTTTTGCTGTAATGACCGATCTGATACAAGCTCAGTCTTTACAAAACTGGTTAACGGAAAACTTCCTTCAGAACGATGAAGGTTTTTGTCATATCTGCCGTCTTGATGAACAAGGCGCGCGCGTGTTAGGAACAGAACTATGAATTTATACAACATCAAAGACAGCAGTGAGCAAGTCAACTTTCAACAAGCTGTAAAGCAGGGACTGGGACGCGGACAGGGGCTATTCTTCCCGGAAACGATCACACCGCTGAGCAATATTGATGCACTTTTAGAAATGAACTTAGTTGACCGTTCAACGGAAGTCTTATCACATTTAATTGGTGATGAATTAAGCAGAGAAGTTGTTCATAGTATTGTAGCAAAAGCATTTACTTTTGAAGCGCCGGTTAAAAAAGTGACGGATAATATTAATGCGTTAGAATTGTTCCACGGCCCGACTTTAGCATTTAAAGATTTCGGCGGCCGTTTTATGGCACAGTGTTTAGCGCAGTTTAAAGATGATGGTAAAATTACTATTTTAACGGCAACATCAGGTGATACCGGTGCAGCGGTTGCCCATGCATTTTACAATATGGAAAATATCAATGTTGTTGTGCTTTATCCGAAAGGAAAAATCAGTCCGTTACAGGAAAAGCTGTTTTGTACACTAGGCGGTAATATCACCACGGTTGCTGTTGAAGGTACATTTGATGACTGTCAGGCAATGGTCAAACAGGCCTTTGATGATCAGGAATTAAAACAAGCCGTAGGTCTAAATTCTGCAAATTCAATTAATATCAGCCGCTTATTTGCGCAGATCTGCTATTATTTTGAAGCTTTTGCACAGCTAAGCGCAGCGCAGCGTGAAAACTTAGTGGTTTCTGTACCAAGCGGTAACTTTGGTGACTTAACTGCGGGTTTATTAGCAAAATCATTAGGTCTGCCGATTAAACGTTTTGTTGCAGCAACTAATGAAAATGATACGGTACCGCGTTATTTAGCGGGTGGAGAATGGGCACCAAAAGCGACTGTTGCAACACTTTCTAATGCGATGGATGTAAGTGCACCTAATAACTGGCCGCGTATTGAAGAGTTATTTAAAGTTAAAGGCTGGTCTTTATCTGAACTTGGTTACGGCAAGCTCAACGATGCACAAACTAAAGAAGCATTAATTGAACTGGATAATTTAGCTTACTTATGTGAGCCGCACGGCGCAATTGCATACAGTGAGTTAACAAAACAGTTGAAACCAGGTGAAACAGGTTTATTCTTATGTACTGCACATCCGGCAAAATTTAAAGAGAGCGTTGAAGATATTTTAGGACGTGATATTTTCATTCCTGAAGAGCTTGCTTCACGCGCTGATTTAGATTTACTTTCTAAAGAGTTCCCGGTTGATTTTGCAAAAGTACGTGAATTATTAATGTCCTTATAAGACATATATTGCAAATATAACCAGGCTGCCTGAAGATGTCTCTTTAAGCAGGCTGGATATAATAAAGGGCGGTTTATCCGCTCTTTTTTTTGGAGCTAAAAATGGGTAAAGTATTAAATGATCTCTTAGATCAGCTGAGTTTAGAGAAGTTAGAAGAAAATTTATTCCGCGGCGGAAGTCAGGATCTAGGATTCGGTGCCGTTTTTGGCGGACAGGTGATGGGGCAGGCAATTTCTGCCGCCAAAGAAACTGTTGAGCCTAAGCACCAGGTGCATTCTTTTCACTCATATTTTCTGCGTCCAGGTAAAACCGATAAACCTATTGTTTATGATGTAGAACGGATCCGTGACGGCCATACGCTTTCTGCAAGACGTATCAAAGCGATTCAAGACGGTAAGCCCATTTTTTATATGACAGCTTCGTTTAAAGCTAAAGAAAAAGGCTTTGAGCATCAGGATCAAATGCCCAATGCACCGGATCCCGATGCGTTAATTTCCGAGCAGGAGATGGCATTGATTCATACGGAGATGCTGCCGGATTCTATTCGCGACAAACTAGTCTGTGAAAAACCGATTGAGATGCGTCCGGTGACATTTGTTAATCCTATTGAACCTGAAATCGAGCCTGCAAAACGCTTAGTCTGGTTTAAAGCGAATGGTAAAATGCCCGATGATTTACGCATCCATCGTTATTTACTGGCTTATTCTTCTGATTTTAATTTTTTACCGACGGCGCTGCAGCCGCATGGCGTTTCCTATTTAACTGACGGTATGCAGGTTGTTACGGTGGATCATTCGATGTGGTTCCACCATGATTTTCGTTTAGATGAATGGTTATTATATTCAGTTGAAAGTACCGTAGCTGCCGATGGTCGTGGTTTAGTTAAAGGTCAGTTTTTTCGACGAGACGGTAAACTGGTAGCCTCTACTATTCAGGAAGGTCTGATCCGTTATCGGAAATAAGATTAACTTAGTTGTAAAAAAGGGAAGTCATTGACTTCCCTTTTTATTTACCAGCAAATAATTATAGGGACTCAGTAAATGTACGAGTTAATGCGTCCTGCTGCTGTTCTGCCATGTAGTAGGTATAGCAGAGTTAAAGCGAACGCTTTAACCTTTAGTACAGACATAAAAAAGGGAAGCATCAGCTTCCCTGTTCAGTCTTATCCGATAATCAGTAAACGATTATAGAGACTCAGTAAATGTACGTGTTAATACATCCTGCTGTTGTTCAGGAGTCAAAGAGTTAAAGCGAACTGCATAACCAGATACACGAATTGTTAACTGCGGGTAATTTTCCGGGTGTTTAATTGCATCTTCTAAAGTTTCACGACGTAAAACATTAACGTTTAGATGCTGACCGCCTTCTTGTGCTGCCGGTGCTTGAACTGCAATTTCTTTGTACTCGATATCACCTAAATCAGCGATAGATACAACTTGATCTTCAGCGTAAGCATTATCTTTAACACATAAACAGCGTGCTTGAGCATTTGCTTCGTCTAATAACCAGAAAGAGTTAAGTAGAGATGCATTTTCAGATTTAGTGATTTGGATACCAAAAGCCATGATAAGCTCCTTATTTAAGGTTAATATAAAAGTGTGTAATGAAATTACAGTTCTGTAACAAAGGTTCATTTTGTTACTGCAATTAATAAATCTGAGTTGATTATATGGTCTGAATTGATTGATGTAAATCAATATTCACATATTTTTATTAAGGGTTAATTGTGTTTTTGTTGAGTAGTGTCAATGCATTTTGCGAGGCCATTGCTGGCACGGCTTGCAAAGTTGTTTTATATCAATTTTGCGTGGTGTTATTATATTTCAGAATTCAGTATTAAATAAATGCTGCAATAAAGTTGTTTTTTAACAGTTGCTTAAAATTGTATTCTGGTATGTGTTGAAAAAAAGGAAAAATAAATGAGTTGGAATGAATTTTTAAATGAGCAAAAAAACAGGGCCTATTTTCAGGAACTGCAGAGTTTTTTATCTGAGCAGGAGTCTTTAGGTAAAATAATATACCCGCCGGCACAGCTGCGCTTTCATGCTTTTGATTTAACACCGTTAGAAAAAGTCAAAGTAGTTATTTTAGGACAGGATCCATATCATGGAGAAGGCCAGGCACATGGTTTGAGTTTTTCTGTGCCTGAAGGCATAAAAATTCCGCCTTCGCTGCGCAATATGTATAAAGAACTAGATGCGAGTATTAGTGGTTATAAAATACCTGAATCAGGTAA
Source organism: Psychromonas aquimarina ATCC BAA-1526 (assembly GCF_000428725.1). Taxonomy (GTDB): domain Bacteria; phylum Pseudomonadota; class Gammaproteobacteria; order Enterobacterales; family Psychromonadaceae; genus Psychromonas; species Psychromonas aquimarina. The sequence continues at coordinate 232,501 of NZ_AUAM01000007.1, read as the reverse complement.
TTTAGAGCACTGGGCAAAGCAGGGGGTGTTATTGTTAAATGCAGTTTTAAGTGTTGAACAGGCCTGCGCGGGAAGCCATGCTAACAAAGGCTGGGAGACCTTTACTGATAATGCTATCAGTAAAATTAATCAGTCCCAAAGCGGGGTTGTTTTTTTACTATGGGGTAGTTATGCGCATAAAAAAGAAAAGTTAATCGATACTGAAAAACATACTGTTCTAAAGTCTACGCACCCGTCACCGTTATCGGCTTACCGAGGATTTCTGGGATGTGGTCATTTTAGCCAAGTGAATGAAATATTAGCGAAAACAGGGCAAACAGCAATTATTTGGTAATGTGATTTAGTTCTGCGGTTTATAAAAATTGAACAGTTATACTATAATTTCCTTTTTCATATACTGAGTATTTATTATGCTAGCGATTATCCGTAATGATCATGCCAATATTAATCAATTATTGAGTATTTTAAGAAAGAAGATTATCCGATTAGAGCAGGATGAAAAAATCGATTATCGTTTAATCAAAGCTATGATTACTTATTTAAGAGAATATTCAGATAAGTACCACCATCCGATGGAGGACTTGATTTATGAGTATTATCTGAAATATCGCGTTGTGCCTGACGAAGTTGCAAACCGTTTATCACGGGAACATAAACTGATTTCTAAAGCCACCATTGAACTGGATGAACTGCTGGATATGATCCTGCTCGATGCGATTGTACCGAAAGAACATTGTATTAAAAAATTAAATGATTTTGTAAAATTTCAGTCTGCACACCTGGCCTATGAAGAGCAGGAAGTTTTACCGGCGATTAAAGAGAGTTTATCACCTGATGACTGGTCTACTCTGCAGCAGCAGTGGTTACACGATGAATACAGTGATCCGCTGTTCGGCGATACTATTTCAGATCAGTACCGGGAGCTGGCAGATCGCATTAATCAGGGGTAAAAGGGAGGCTGGATTAACAGAAAATAAAAAGTGCGTTTGTGAGCCACTTATGCGTTTTGTCCTGGAGATACTATTTCTGATCAGTATCGGGAGCTGGCAGATCGCATTAATCAGGGGTAATAGGGCGTTTGGGCAGAAGAAAATAAAAAGCGCATTTATGTAATAAGGCAATGCGCTTTTGTTCTACTGTTATCATTTAACAGTCTCTCAGCCGTAATAACTTTCCATCCAGCTCTCAAGAATCAAGGCTGCAGAGACACTGTCAACTTTTCCTTTATCAAGGGCTTTATAACCGCCGTTAGCAAAGATGAATTCTTTAGCGCTTGCCGTGGTTAAGCGTTCATCCTGAAGCGCTGTTTTTACCCCGAAGCGGCCGTTTAAACGATTAGCGAATTTTTTTGCGCGCTGCGTTATTTTCTGCTCTGTACCGTCCATATTCAGCGGCAGACCAACCACCACTAAATCAGGCTTCCAGTCACTTATTACTTTTTCAATAGTATCCCAGTTCGGGATGCCGTCATTCGCTTTAATAGCCGCCAGCGGCTGTGCTGTTGCGGTAATCATCTGTCCGGCTGCTACACCGATACTTTTTGTGCCGAAGTCAAATCCTAAAAGGCTGGATGGTGCTTTTATCTGTTCTGTCATCTGTTCTTTATCGCCCTGCATTGATGGGGGAGTTTATGATATCAGGGAACGCACTATTACAAGTATATTATGCGTGACCTATGCTGGTGGTAAGCTGCTCAGGGTTAATGCCTAAGCGGTGTAAAGATTCACTCCAGCGCAGTTCTACCGGGGTGTTGAAGATAATATCATTTTCACTTTCAATAGTAAGCCAGTGATTATCATTCATCTCCTGTTCGAGCTGGCCTGAATCCCAGCTGGCATAACCCAGTGTGACCATATATTTTTCAGGCTCATTTTTAGTACCTAAAGTAGACAGGATAGCGTTAGAGTTAGACATCATCAGGTGTTCGTTTAACTGTGTACTCTGCGAATTGTCGGCGAGCGGGCTGTGTAATACAAAACCGCGTTCCAGCTCTAAAGGTCCGCCTAAAAATACCGGGTTAAGTAAAGGGGGCTCAGGTTGATGAGTGATAGTTTCTACATTTTTTAATAATTCCTGCAGGGTCAACTTAACTGGAAAATTAATAATAAAACCCATGGCACCTTTTTCATCGTGCTCACAGACGTAAACTACGGATTGTTTGAAATAGGGATCAGTTAAAGAGGGCATGGCAATCAGGAAATGATTTTTTAAAGTACTAAGTACTTTGGTATGGCTATTTTTATGCATATCATTACTGCTGGTTTTAATAGCCGGGTTATCATTTTTTGTTGTTATATTTGTCATGTGATACTCCCTTTTATAGGTTACCGCACTATTAAGTATGGCAGCATTTACAGATATTACTTAGTTTTTGTTGCTCAGTTTAGCTGACTGCAGCTGGTGCATAAATAAAGCATAAATGATGCACAAATAACTGTTTTTATGTTTATTTTATAGTTTTAAAAGCAAACCGATTGAAGATGCTGCACTTTCAATCGGCTGGAGTATATCTTTATTTGCTGTTATTAACGCGTTTTTGGATCGCATCCATTAACTTGGCGCTGATATTGGTGCCGTAAGCATTATCAATTTCTTGAATACAAGTTGGACTGGTGACGTTAATTTCAGTCACTTTGTCACCGATAACATCAAGCCCTACAAAAATAAGTCCTTTTTCTTTCAATTTAGGTCCGATGGTATTTGCAATATGCCAGTCACTTTCCGATAAAGGCTGTGCTACACCGCTGCCGCCGGCCGCTAGATTACCGCGTGTTTCTCCTTTTGCTGGTATTCGTGCTAATGCATAGGGCATAGGTTCACCGTCAACGATTAAAATGCGTTTATCGCCGCTTTTAATCTCCGGTATAAAAGCTTGTGCCATACAGTAACGCTGCTGATGCTCCGTCAGGGTTTCAATGATCACGCCGATATTAGCATCGTTTTCTTTAATTCGGAAAATAGAAGCGCCGCCCATACCGTCAAGGGGTTTTAAAATCACATCTTTGTGCTTGGCGTGGAAATCACGGATCTTCTGCGTGCTGCGGGTCACTAGAGTTGTCGGGGTGAATTCACTGAACCAGGCGGTAAAGAGCTTTTCATTGGCATCACGTAAACTCTGCGGCTTATTAACAATCAGGCAGCCTTCATCTTCGGCGCGCTCTAACAGGTAAGTCGCATAGATATATTCGGTATCAAAAGGCGGATCTTTACGCATCAGCACTGCATCTAAATCAGAAAGCGGGTGATCAACGGCTTCTTCGAGCTGATACCAGTTATCTGCATCACGCTGAACACTCAGTTTTTTACTGCTGGCGAAACAGCGCCCGTTATCCAGATACAGATCCTGCATTTCTAAATAATACAGCTCCCAGCCTCGGGACTGAGCTTCCAGTAACATTGCGAAACTAGAGTCTTTATGGATTTTAATGTCAGAGATTGGATCCATGACGATACCGATTTTAATTGTCATTTTCTTTCCTTTGTGGGGCTGTAAATAGTTATGCAAGATCACCAAAACGGCACTGCAGAGCTGTTATTGCTGTAAGTGCTGCGGTTTCAGTACGCAAAATTCGCGGACCTAATAAGGTCTCGGTAAAATTCAGGGTTTCAGTCAAGGTGATTTCTTCATCTGTTAATCCGCCTTCCGGGCCGATTAATAAACGAATATGGCTGATTTCACCAGGTAAAGTATTAATTGAATATTCAGCGCGGGGATGAAGGGTTAATTTTACTGCCTGATCCTGACTTTCACACCAGGTTTGTAAAGTCGTCGTCGCATGAATAGTCGGTACAATATTTCGCCCGGATTGTTCGCAGGCTGCAATGGCTATTTTCTGCCACTGCTGCTGTTTCTTTTCCATTCGTTCTCTATTGAGTTTTACCCCGCAGCGCTCGCTTAATAACGGCGTTATTTCATTAACGCCTAATTCAACGGCTTTCTGAATTACAAATTCCATCCGCTCACCGCGAGAAATAACCTGTCCTAGATGCAGGTGCAGCGGGCTTTCATTACTGGTTTCCTGAAAAGAGGTGATAAGCGCAGTGCAGGAGCGTTTCTGTACATCTTTTAAGACTGCTTGGTACTGCCCGCCTAAGCCATTAAAGAGAATAATTTCAGCACCCGCTTTCAAGCGTAAAACCCGAATATGCTGCGTGGCATCGTCGCCAAGTAATATTTCACTGGACAGGGTTAAAGTTTGTGGATCATAAAATCGAGGGTTGCGCATAAGTATTCTATTGTTGTTATGAGTAATGGTCTTAAGTATACCGCGAAAACTTTACAGAAAACTATTGCCTGCTGCTGTTTTCTTGATGACTCACTTTATCAGCGAGTTGATTTCAATTAGTGCATAGATATGCGACAATTTATGGTTATTATAGGTTTAGGAATATTGTTATGTATGATTCGATTTTAAAGAATAAATCCAGTGACCCCAAACAAGGGGTATATTTTATTGGTACCACGCCTCCTAAGCAGGATACTGATATTGCCTTAGTATCGGGCATTGCTGATAAATTACTGAATAGACTGGAGTCGATAGATTATGACGGACTGATTGTTTATGATATTCAGGATGAAACATCACGAATAGATAAGCCGCGTCCTTTCCCTTTCAAATATACTCACGACTCGCGTTTATATTCAAAATTACTGCATGATAAATCAACTAAACCTGTGATCACTTATAAAAGTGTTTCGCAGCGCGATGCCGCTGATTTCTCTAACTGGCTGTCTGATGCGTGGCATCAGTATTCGGTGCGCGATATTGTTCTAGTCGGCAGTCCCTCCTCAGAAGGTGAAATTAAACTGTCTTTGTCAGATGCTTACCAGACATTAAAGGAGCATAATTTAGATTTTCACCTCGGCGGTGTCACCATAGCTGAACGTCATATCAGCAAAGGAGATGAACATTTACGTCTGCGTGCTAAGGAAGTGCAGGGCTGTGAGTTTTTTATCTCTCAGGCTGTTTATAATGCGCAGGCAACCATTGATCTGCTGACTCGTTATGCGCTGGAATGTAAAAGTGAAGGGGTTAAACCCAAGCGTGTCGTACTGACTTTTTCGCCATGCGGCAGCGCAAAAACCCTGGAGTTTATTGAGTGGCTGGGGATATCGGTACCTGAAGCGACCAGTTTACGTATTTTACAGTCAGAAAACCCGCTTAAAGAATCATTGCTGATCAGTCGTAATAATTTTGAACAGATTCTGCAGGCCTGCCTGCCTTTAGATATTCCTTTAGGATTAAATATTGAAAGTTTAACCAACCGCAAAGAAGAGATTGATGCTGCTATATTATTATTCAAATTATTAAAAGCGACCTTAGATCTTAAATTAGCAGAGTCGCAGTTATAACTTATTAGCGGTTGTACAAAAGGCAGATAAATGGAATTAAGCAGAGAACAACAAACCGAATTAACACGAATAGCTGTAAAAGCCGGACAGATTTTACATCAGCATGGTGCTGAAAGTCGTCTGGTTGAGCAGACAACACAGCGTCTTGGTACTGCGCTTGGAGCGCAAAGTATAGAGCTGTCGGTCAGTTCGGATTCTATTGTTATTACCAGCTTATTTAACGGCAATTGTATAACCACTACCCGTCGTTGTTATGACCGCGGCATTAATATGCAGATGGTCTGTGATGTACAGCGGATCTGCGTGATGGCTGAAAAGCAGTTAATGGATGCAGCTCAGGTAAAAGATCGTTTACAGCGTTTAAAACCGATGAAATACAACCGCTGGTTAGTGGTGCTGATGATCGGTTTTTCATGCGCCAGCTTCAGTCATTTTTTTGGTGGAGATATGCCTGTGTATATCACCACTTTTTTTGCCTCTGCCGGGGCGATGATATTACGCCAGGAACTTGCCCACCGCCATCATAATCCCTTTGTTAATTTTGCATTAGCTGCTTTTGTTGCCACTTCAATTTCCAGCCTCGGGGTGATATATGACTTTGGTGAAGAGCCGCAGATTGCGATGGCTGCCTGCGTTTTATTATTAGTGCCGGGGTTTCCGCTGATTAATGCCGTTTCCGATATGCTTAAAGGGCATATCAGTACCGGTATTGCGCGCTGGGTATTTGCAACATTATTAAGCATTAGTGTGGCGATTGGTATTGTTGCTTCGATGACATTAACCGGCGTTGTCGGGTGGATAAGTTAATGGAATTATTAAAATTATTAATTATTGATGCCTGGTTTGCCTGGATCCCGGCCGTCGGTTTTGCCATGGTATTTAATGTGCCGAAGAAGATGCTGATTTACTGTGCGGTCGGCGGGGCATTTGCACACAGCCTTCGTCATCTGCTGATGCATTTTGGTATCCCTATTGAGTGGGCTACATTAGCCGCCTCTAGCAGCATGGGATTTGTAGGATTATACTGGTCGCGTAAACATCTTATTCCCCGTCCGGTTTTTACTGTTGCTTCTATTATTCCCATGATTCCCGGCAGTTATGCATTTACCACTATTATCGGTATTGTTGAATTAAATTCCGGCGGATACAGCCTGGAGCTGATGCAGGTTATTGTTGAAAACGGCCTGCGCACGTTGTTTATCCTTGGTGCTCTTAGTTTTGGTTTAGCGCTGCCGTCGATATTAATTTATCGAGGCCGGCCGATTGTTTAACTTTTAATAGGTTTTACAAAACTGTGTGCAGTTGAATTTATCTTTACCGTTTATACTGCTATTCGTGTAAGCTTCGCGCTGTTAATTATTTTTAAAATATAGGTTTTATAATGTCAGATAAATTTTTCTTCAAAGGTAAGAAAGAGAAAAAACCCAAACATTCAAGTTATGGGTTTAATACAAAACGTGCTGTAAAAGCCGGAACAAAAGAAGCTCCACTGACATTAACAGTAAACAGTGAAGTTAGAAAAGCTGAAATTGAACAGATTCTTCTGGAAAATACTTTGTCTGCTGATATTGAAGTGAATGCAGACTGCGCTGAGAATATTGTAGAGCTTGAAGGTTTTTTAAATAAACCTAAAACGATGACTTTTGAAAAATTACCTAAACGTAATGATCCCTGCAGCTGCGGAAGCGGTAAAAAATTCAAGAAGTGCTGCGGTTAATTATTAACGTTTCTATTTTTTAATTTTTGTTAAAGCCGTTAATTATTAACGTTTCTATGTTTATTTTGCTGAAGCCGTTAATTATTAACGTTTCTATTTATAATTTTTGTTAAAGCCGTTAATTTACTAACGGCTTTTTTGTATCTGTTATTTCCGACAGCAGGATTTGTGCTGCTGCACTGGAGGGCACTGCACGGTGCCATAGGAGCAAAATACACAGCAGTCTCCCGCTTTGGGTTTTAATAACTTTTTACAGCATGTACATTCATAAAAATAAAGGCAGGCATCGACCGGCATTACTTCATTTTTTTGAAAGCCGCAAAAAGGGCAGGTAAGTTTACTTTGTAAAATAACTTCACAGATAAGCCTGCTCCCTTATAAACAGTTAATCGACATCGTTAAATGATTTTAAACTACGTAGAAACAGACCAAGTCCGCCTACAGCAAGTACTAGTATGGTAATTAAATCAAACGCGCTCATGCTTCTGAAGTTAAACTGAATCGATGAGATCACGCCGAATATTAAAGCGGTTATTGAACCTAAACTTAATAACCAGCCGATAATATTTCTGCTGTTATAAAAAATCAAACCGATGCCGAAGATAAATGGAATCATCACCATACCGCTGGTAATGCCGAAATGCCCGCCGGCAGCTGAAAATCCGTATAAACGTGTGCTTAATGCAAAATTTGATGTAACCGAAATAGCATTGAGTAAAAGATAAAAACCACCGCTCATCATGATTAAACCGATGAAAAATGTACCAATACCGCCTGATGTGCCGCCTGCACCTTTCATAAAAAATCCTTATTATTAAAAACTAACCCTGCTCTAACAATGCGCGCAGATCAATAAGTGCTGCATTTGCCCGGGAAACATAATTTGCCATAACTAATGAGTGATTTGCAACAAGGCCAAAACCACTGCCGTTTAAAATGATTGGACTCCAGACAGTATCCTGAGTTGACTCCAAATCACGAATAATCTGTTTCAGACTCACCTGTGCATTTTTCTTTTCTAATACATCTTCAAAGTCTATCTCTATTGCTTTTAAAAAATGTAAAAGCGCCCAGGTTGAGCCGCGACTTTCATAAAATACATCATCAATCTTAAACCAGGGCGTTTTTACTGAAACCTGTTCATTACTCCGGGTTGACTGTTTTGCAGTAGGGTCTCCGGCTAAAGTGGTATCATAACGATCATGGCCGACACTGGCACTTAAATTATGAGAGATCGCGCCTAAGCGTTTTTCAACTTCACGCAGCCAGCCGCTTAAATTATCTGCTCGGGTATAAAACTGTGCATCCATTTCATCTTTAGAGGCGAGTCTGCTGCGGTAACGTTTTAAAGCATCTACGGCACTTTTATATTCACCTTCGGCACTTGGGAATGCCCAGTTTTTATGAGATATATTAACCTTGCTCTGTGCTGCCGCTAAGTCTTTATCACCACTTGACTGCGACTGTGAGCGGCTGAAATCTAAGCGCATCACTAGGGTTAAATCTCTGATCTGTTCCAGTACGCCGTATTCAAAAGCCGGCATATTATCCATCAGCAGCGAGGGAGGGGTGACATCATTTGCTAAAAAACCGCCTGGTTTTTCAGTTAACCAGCTGGTGATATCGATCAATGTTGTGGTTGTGGTGTAACCGGGAACAATATCATGATTATTGATTTTTGCTTCTTCTGCTACCTTAGTTTTGACATCATAGGTTGACGGCATCCATCCCCACCACAGGGAAATTAACCACAATACTAGTGAGATTACCACCAGGCCGCTAAGAATCCCTTTTTTTAGTGAAATTGTCATGTTTAATTCCTATTAACAGGTGTCTGTAGATAAAATAAAGATTTAATCATCATATCAAATACTAACTATTTTATGCTGATCTAATGCTAAATATTCTCAATATAAACAAGCTTATGTGAATATTATGGTAATCTTGCAAAAGAGTATAAAGAATAAGGAATAATATGAAAATTTCTATGATTGCCGCTATGGCTGAAGACCGGGTTATCGGCTTAGATAATAAAATGCCCTGGCATCTACCGGCTGATTTACAGTTTTTTAAACGTGTGACCTTAGGCAAACCCGTTATTATGGGACGCAAAACATATCAGTCAATCGGGCGTCCGCTTCCAGGCAGAAAAAACATCGTTTTAACGCGTGATGAAAGTCTTGAGATAGAAGGTGTCTGCTGTGTGCAGACTGTTGACCAGGCTCTGGAGCTTGTACAGGGAGTCGAGGAAGTGATGGTGATCGGCGGTGCCGCTGTGTATCAGCAGTTTTTAAACCGGGCGGCGCGTTTATACCTGACATTTATTGATTTAAAAACTCAGGGGGATACACAGTTCCCGGATTATCAGGCTGCCGCGGACTGGTCTGAAGTTGAGTCTGAAGCACACTTTGCAGATCAAAAGAATGCTCATAACTACCAGTTTGTTACATTAGAACGGGTGGAATGATTTATATTTAATTAGCTGAATTTATATTGCGGGGCAAAGCTGTGGCACAAGAAACAATAAAATATATTCTGGTGGTGGAAGACAGCCTGATGTTCACCCGCATTTTAAAACGCAGCATTGAATCCGCTAAACAATTTAAGGTTGTCTCGGTTGAAAATTTTGCCGAGTTAAAAGTTCTATTAGCTGAAAAAAAATATTCTTTTTTTGCCGCTCTGCTTGATGTCAATTTGCCCGATGCGCCGAACGGTGAAGTTATTGATTATGTTGTACAGTATAATATTCCGTCGATTATTTTTACCGGAAAGCTGGATGAACGCTTCCGCAATAAAATTTACACTCAGGGAATTGTTGATTACGTATTAAAAGAGGGGCGCACTAACGTCGATTATGTTGTTTCATTATTAAATCAGCTGGAGCGTAATAGAAAACTCGAAGTGCTGGTGGTTGATGATTCTAAAAGCGTACGCACCTATATCAGAAAACTGCTGCTTATTTATCAGTTTAAGGTCCAGGAAGCACATGACGGTCCTGAAGCTTTAAGGATACTTAAAGAAAAGAATAATATCAGCTTAGTTTTAACTGATTTTAATATGCCCGTGATGGACGGCCTGGAACTGACTAAAGAGATCCGCAGTAAATACAGCAGTCAGGAGATGGCCGTTATCGGCATGTCGACTTTCGGCAACAATCAGCTTTCAGCCCGTTTCCTTAAACTAGGCGGCAGTGACTTTCTCACCAAACCGTTTCTCGAAGAAGAATTTTTCTGTCGAATTAATCAGAATATGGAACTGCTTGAACATATTCGCGAATTAAAATATTTAGCCGCCCGGGATCATCTAACCGGTCTTTTCAATCGCCGCCATTTTTTTGATGAAGGTAATCTGTTATTTGAGTCCCAGAAAAACAAGCAGTCGACTATATCGGCTGCATTATTAGATATAGATTTTTTCAAGAAAGTTAATGACAGTTATGGTCATGATGCCGGAGATGCTGTTCTGGCAAAAATTGGCAGAATTTTACAGGATGAGTTTAGCGGAAAAGATATTGCGGCCAGATTCGGCGGAGAAGAGTTCTGCTTTTTACTGTGCGATAAAACACCCGAGCAGGCGCTGCTCAAGCTGCAGACATTGGCTGCCAGGATTGCGGATGAGACCTTTGTTTTAGAAGACGGTTTTGAGTTTAAAGTAACTGTTAGTATCGGTGTATTCAGCGGCAGAGAAGATAGTCTGCAGTCATCGCTAAGCCGGGCGGATAAAGCTTTATACCAGGCAAAAGAAAACGGCCGTAATCAGGTGATATTAGCAGAATAGATTGATAACCTTCTGTTAGACAGAAGGTTATTACTCGCTATGAACAGGGCAGCTTAGTGAAAATTGTTTTTTGTCCTGCCAGCGCAGCATGGTTAAACTGTTTCCCCATACACAGCCGGTATCTAAGCCGTACACACCATTCTTACTGACTTTGCCTAATAATGCAGCCCAGTGCCCGAAAAGTATTTCACTGCTTTGATCCAGCGTGTTTATTTCAAACCAGGGTTTAAGAGAGCTGCTGTCGGTCTGATTCGGTGCTAATTTATTTGCAAACTCTAAAGAACCGTCCAGAAAGCAGTAGCGCATGCGCGTAAATACATTAATGATAAAACGTAAACGTTCTATATCCTGTAACTCTTCATTCCATGACTGTGGATGATTGCCGTACATATCTTCAAGCAGCGGCTTATAGTTTTCACTATGCAGTTTTAGTTCGACCTCTTGTGCATATTTTTCAGCTTGTGGAATTGTCCACTGCGGTGAAATTCCTGCATGTACCATCACAAAATTAAACTCAGGATGGCGAAGCAGCAGCGGCTGCAGGCGAAGCCACTGCAGCAGCTCTTCGCAGTCCGGTGCGTTTAATAAATCGCTAAGCTGATCTTTTTCTTTATTGCGGTGAATACCCTGATGGATAGCTAGCAGATGTAAATCGTGATTGCCTAATACAACTTTTGCGCTGTCCCCTAAGCTTTTAACAAAGCGCAGTGTCTGCAGTGACTTGGGGCCGCGTGCAACCAGATCTCCGGTTAACCACAGTTCGTCATAGACAGGGTCAAAGTCGGCCAGTGCTAACAGCTGCTGCAGTTCGTCGCAGCAGCCCTGGATATCACCAACAATATAAGTTGCCATTATTTTGCGTTCAGCTGCTGATCGTAAACATAGTTAGCTACTTTAACGTACTCTTCGACGCTAATATTTTCAGCCCGTTTACCCGTATCAATGCCAATTTCCTGCAGCTGTTCAACGGTTAATAAATCTCTCCAGCCGTTGCGTATGGTTTTACGGCGCTGATTAAAAGCCATTGAGCATACCTGGTTTAATATTTTTAAACTTTTGGCAACAAACGGCGGTGTATCATAGGGCTCTAGGCGTACTACTGCCGATTCAACCTTAGGAGCGGGTATAAAGGCCGTCGGCGGTACTTCTAATACCGGAATGACTTTACAGTAATACTGCGCCATAACACTTAAACGCCCGTAAGCCTTACAGTTTGGTCCGGCACAAAGGCGGTTAACCACCTCTTTCTGGAGCATAAAATGCATATCAGAAATTTTATCGGCATATTCAAACAGATGAAACATCAGCGGTGTTGATATATTGTACGGCAGGTTACCAAATACACGCAGCTGTTTCTCTGCACTGGCTAACTGACCAAAATCAAACTGCATCGCATCAGCTTGAGTGATATTAAGTTTATTAGCTAAAGTCGGGTGTTTGACTAAACGCTCGGCCAGGTCTCTGTCCAGCTCTACCACATTTAAGCGGTTCACTTTCGAAGCCACCGGCTCCGTTAGTGCGCCTAAACCCGGGCCGATTTCAACAATATTGTCGTCGCTTTGCGGTGCAATCGCCGCCACAATCGAATCAATAATATAATCATCGTGTAAGAAGTTCTGTCCGAAACGTTTTCGGGCGGTATGGCCTAGGTGTGTTTTATCATTCATTGTAATTTTGCCTTGTTTCTTACTTTAATTTTTACTTTGTATCATGGTGATCGCTTCGTTGACCGCGCATAGTAAACTGCCTGCATCGGCTTTACCAGTGGCGGCGAGATCTAATGCCGTGCCGTGATCAACAGATGTGCGGATAAAGGGTAAGCCTAGTGTGATATTGACCGACTTTCCAAAACCTTTGTATTTTAAGACAGGTAAACCCTGATCGTGATACATGGCTAATACTGCATCGGCATCTTTAAGGTATTTTTCCTGAAACAGTGTGTCGGCAGGTAACGGACCAATTAAATCAATTTGCTGGTGGCGAAGTTTTTTCAGTGTCGGTTCAATGGTGTTTATCTCTTCACGCCCCATATGGCCGCCTTCACCGGCATGGGGGTTTAAACCGCAGACATAAATGCGTGGCTGTTTAATAGCGTATTTTGTCTGCAGCTCTTTGTTTAAAATATAAATTATTTCAGACAGACGTTTTTCAGTAATGGCTTTAGATACATCTGCGAGAGGTAAGTGAGTGGTTACCAAAGCAACACGCAGTCCAGTTGTAGCCAGCATCATAACCACTAAATCAATATCTGCCTGCTCTGCAAAGAATTCGGTATGTCCGCTGAAAGAAACACCGGCATCATTAATAATGCCTTTATGTACCGGCGCAGTCACAACGGCGGCAAATTCACCTGATAAGCAGCCTCGGCTGGCAAATTTAAGGGTATCGAGAACAAACTGCCCGTTTGCTGGATTTAATTTTCCAGCCTGCACTTTTTCTGCCAGCGCAATGTGTGCAACAGTTAATGTGCCTGGCTGGGAAACCTCAGCTGGTTTCTGCGGATCATAATCAAGGATTGTTACTTTTTCATTGAGCAGAGATGCCCGCTCTGCCAGAAGGTATTTATCTGTACAGATAACCAGCTCAACAGGCCATCTCTGCTGAGCTAAGTGAAGCATTAAGTCAGGGCCGATGCCGCTTGGCTCTCCTGCGGTAATGATCAGGCGCTTAATCATTATTGTGCCTCAATGATATAATTCGGATTGTTTATTTTAATATAAGCTTCCTGGCGGATTTCATTCATCCATGCGTAAACTTCTGCCGGAAAACGCTGCTTAAATATAATACCGTAAGCTTTTTGTTTGGTCGCCTGCTCCGTTGTGTCAGACTTACGCTTATCCATAACCTGCAGAATGTGCCAGCCGTGCATAGTACGGAATGGTTTGCTGATTTGACCAATAGGAAGTGACAGTGCTAAATCCCTAAATTCAGGAACATACATATTCGGATCTGCCCATCCCAGCTCACCGCCTTTAACCGCAGAGCCTGGATCTTGAGAGTGCTGCTTGGCTAAATCAGCAAATGTTTCTGTTCCGTCAATAATTCCCTGACGGTATTCAGCCAGTAACTGTTCGGCTTTTTTATCGCTAAGAATAATGTTAGATTTAATCAGGATATGACGAGCATTAACTTCTTCGGTCATAATATTTTCAGAGCCTTTTTTGTCAAGGATCTTAATGATATGTATCCCCAGATCGGTCTGAAACGGACCGATCAGTTCACCTTTTGCAGGGTTTTTATCGGCAAATGTGCCGGCGAATGCTGTCGGGATTTCATTAACAGCACGCCAGCCCCAGTCACCGCCCTCTAAAGATTTTGGCCCCTGTGAATATTCAATAGCCAGTTGTGAAATATCTGTGCCGCGGTTTATTTTTCCAACTATCTGCTCTGCCTGCTCCTGCACAGACTGAAGCTCCTGAGCTGAGCCGTTTTTATTTACTTTCAGCAGAATATGCGCAAAATGATACTTAGTGGTTTTTGCTCCCTGTTCATTAATACGCTTTACCATCTGTTCAACTTCCTGGTCGGAAATGTTGATACGACGGCGCACTTGAACCTGGCGAATTTCATTTACTGTTAATTCATTGCGGATACTGTCTACAAAGGCTGAGTAATTCTGTCCGTTTTTCAGCAGTTCATCCTGAAGCTGCTCTAGTGTTTTACCTTCATTTTCAGCAATCTGCTCTAGTGTCTGCTGCAGCTGCGCATCATTAATACGCAGGCCTATACGCTCTGCAATCTGCAGCTGCAGACGGTCAGATATTAATTTATCAAGAATCTGTCTGGTTAGTTTATCGCCGCTTGGTAAACTTTTGCCGCTGTCCTGGTAACGTTTCTGCAACTCTGCCTGCATACGTTTAATATCACTGCTTAAAATAACCTCCTGGTTAACCACAGCTTCGATTTTATCTAATGGTTTACTCTCGGCAGAAACTTGAGAAGTCAGCAGCGAGGCGCAGACCAGAGGCAAAAGAATATGTTTTATTAATTTCATTATGTATCCATTATTTTAAGTAAAAAGGGCGGCCGTAATCGAACAGACCCTGCTCTCCGGAACTAAATCCGACGCCGCCTAATCCCATTAGTTCAAAAGTTAATTTAAAACTTCGCTCTGTCTGGTAATCTTCCGTAATTGTATCAAGCGAACCATAGTATGGAAGCATATGGTTATCGTAGGACAAACCCAAAGCCCAGCAGCATGACTGATAATTGATTCCTATAATACTTTCATAGGCATGTTTATATTCCATATCGTAATAGTAGCTGGCATATGATGTCCACTGCGAGTTGATGCTCCAGTTGATTTTGGTGCCGAACTGATTAACTAAATTAGCCACCTGTGTAGATGAGCTTGTATCTTCCTGGTTGGCAATATAGCGGTAGTTTAACTGTGCATAGGTATTTGAGGCCCAGCGTTTTTCAAAAGTTGAGTTTGCTCTGTTAATAACATTGCTTTCACTGTCCCACTCAATGCCGCCGTGATAGAAATAGTCATTGTCAAAGTTTATATCAAGCTCGGCAATAATTGATGAGCGGCTGGCGGTCTGATCTTCACCGTCACTGGTCGGCAGCTCGACCTCTGATTCGGAGAAGTAAAAATTCTGACCTACAGCAATGCGCATCTTTTCTCTGCCGCGTGCATTTAAGAAGCTGCTTGATACCCCTAAGGTCAGCTGATTTGCATCGG
Organism: Psychromonas aquimarina ATCC BAA-1526; assembly: GCF_000428725.1. Lineage (GTDB taxonomy): Bacteria > Pseudomonadota > Gammaproteobacteria > Enterobacterales > Psychromonadaceae > Psychromonas > Psychromonas aquimarina. The sequence goes on along the minus strand of NZ_AUAM01000007.1, from coordinate 216,967 downwards.
CAATGCGGTCGTATCCTGAATAACGGTTATCACGGAACAAACCGTAATAATCCTGCTGCATAGTGGTGGTATCATAAATACCGATATTTGACTGGTCTTGGTAGGGAACATATAAATACTGCACCTGCGGTACTAAGGTTTGTCGGTATTGATTATCAAATGCTGTAAACTCACGCTCAAAGTTAATACCGGAATGAATTTTAAAAGAAGGGATAAAGCGGCTGACATTTTCATCTAAATCACTGTACCAGGATTCTTTATTGGATTCCGGTAATGTCTGTTCATAAAAGCTCAGCATATATTTAAGTTCGCTGTTAACAAACAGTGAGTTGTAATAAAGCGGCAGTGATAATTTCGGTTCAAGATGGATACGTGTACCCTTGTAGACATTATCATCATCATGCTCAAATTTTGAGATTTCTGAATACCAGTCCAGCTGCAGGCTTTTCCAGTCAATAGGCTGATAAGCACTTAATGCCAGTTTCGGCATTACTTTATGCGGTGTATCACCTCCCCCTAAAATTTGAAAGTCACGCACCTCTAATTCACTGTTCCAACTTTCCTCTGTGTAACGCAGTTTAGCGGTCTGCAGCAGCTGATTATCACTGCGGGTTCCGTAGTCGGTATCTATATCACTGAAATAATAATCATCACTTACCCGGTTGTAATCGGCGCTAAAACTCCAGTTTCCGGCAAAACTTACACTGTGATTCCAGTGGTACAAGTAACGTGATTCATCACGCAGTTGATCATCACCAAGGTATTCCGCCTGCATTTTACCTGAGCCTGCATCGAGAAGATATCGGTACTCGGCAGCCACTAAGGTGCCACGCTCCGACATATAGGTTGGTGTAATAGTGGCGTCCATATTTTCCGCAATATTGATATACAGCGGCTGAGTTATTGTTGTGCCGTTAGTGCTGGATGTTTCATATGTGGGAAATAATAACCCTGTTTTTCGCTTGTCAGTAGTCGGATAGGTGAAATATGGAAAGTAAAAAACTGGTACATCTTTTACTCTTAACACTGCATTGTAGGCGCTGCCCATTTCTGCTTCATTATCAATATAAAGCGTTGTGGAATCGATAGTCCAGGTATTATCTCCAGGAGGGCAGGCGCTGTATGTTGAAGAGTTAAGCTCATAAAGATCCTGGCCGTTATCGTAAATGCGCTCCGCATTACCTCGCCCGCCCCGTCCGTGGAATTGATAATCAGATTGATATAACAGTGTCTGGTCGGTTTTTAGCCGTCTTTCAATCGAATCTGCATCCAGGGTTACGCTGCCGTTAATAAAGTTGGCATTACCCTCGGCGTTTACTTTTTCCTGTTCAACAAAGTAGGTTAGTTTATCGGCAGATAAATATTTATCTCCCTGTCTGAGCTTTACATCATCTTGATAAACCAGTTTATCTGGAGAGCCGCTTAAAGTACGGGCTTCTATATTAACCGGGGTTTGTTCCATTGGAAGTTTATTGGGATCTTCAGTTACCGGGGGAACATTCTGGTAACACTGGCGGAAGAAAAACTCCGTAGAACGAGGCTCTTTTGTTGATGTTTCTACAGCCGGGCTATTACCACTAAGCGCTTCATTATTAATACTGGTATCCGAGTCTGATTCTATTGTCTGTTCAGCACTAAGCGCAGAAAAAGGCAGTGCAATCAAAAATAATGGTAATAATTTTAACATTTACAACTCACAAAGGCGCTTAGAAATTGAAAACGCTAAGCATAACTAAAGAAAATTTGAGCCTGCTATAATAGAGCAAACTTAAGACGGCTCCAATCATTGTTAGTCATAAATATGCTAAATTCATCTGTTTTGCCTAAATAATTGGCAAAACTGTAAATAGTTAGTCAAAATGACTGCATTCTATATACTCAGATCTTCTGAGTCCTGGGTCTTCAAGTGGACAGGGTATATTCATACACTTCTATTTAATAAGGTATTTCTGGTTATGCGTATTTGGGGAAAAATACTCGGCGGTTTTTTTGGTTTTATGTTCGGGCATATATTCGGCATGTTACTGGGTATCTGGTTAGGTCATCGTTTTGACCGCGCAATGGCGATCAATTTTAATATTCAAAACGGTCTGTTTGGCAGTGCTGTCAGCAGCCGGGAACGGCAGAAGTTATTTTTTGACAGTACGTTTTCGGTGATGGGACACCTTGCTAAAGCCAAAGGGCAGGTGACACAGACGGACATTCAAGTGGCTAATGCTTATATGGACCAAATGCGCCTGCAGGGAGAAGCCCGCAGTCAGGCTCAAGCTTCATTTTCCTTTGGTAAACAAGCTGATTTTCCGCTTGAAAAAGTGCTTTCTGAGTTTGCCCAGATGGTTAGAGGGGACCGTAATGTTCTGCAGATGTTTTTGGGTATTCAAGTTCAGGTTGCCTATTCTGACGGGACGCTGCATGACAATGAAAAAAATATTTTATATACCATTGCTGAACTGCTGGGGTTCTCCCGTTTTGAGTTAGACAGATTACTGCAGATGTTCGAAGGTCAGCAGCATTTTCATCAGGGACAGCAGCCGCAGGCTAGTGAAGAAGACTCTTACAAAATCCTGGGTATTGAAGAAGGGGCTACAGATAAAGAGATTAAGCGTGCTTACCGTAAGTTAATGAGCCAGCATCATCCTGATAAGTTAGCCTCAAAAGGTCTGCCTGAGGAGATGATGGTGATTGCCAAAGAAAAAGCCCAGGATATTCAGCGTGCTTACGAGACGCTTCGTAAGAACCGAGGTTTTAAATAAATGCTTTTATCCCTAATGCAGCGTTATAGTTTAAAACTTGTTTTTACTTTAACCTTGTTATTAGGGATACAGGTACCTAACTTTTTACAGCAGTATGAGCATAGATTAGATGCGCATTATATTGAAGCAGAACAGCAGTTACAACAGTATCAGAACCTTGCCGACTTGTATTTTGGCGGCTCCCTGCAGGCGCTGATAATTAAACATAAAAACAGCAGTGAAAATTTGTTTCAAGATGAAGCAGTGCTTATTGAAAACTTAATGGCGCGTTTTAATTATCTGCAGGAGCAGAAAGACAGACTGCTTTCTCCCCTTAGCTCCCGTCTTTATTATTTACTCGCTAAGTTAAACAGCCCTTTATTTATTGAAACAAAAAATAATTATCAAGCCGATATTGTACTGAATAAAAATGCGATAACCGTTGGTTTGGTTTTTGCGCTTTCCTCTACAATGATGTTGGAATTTTTGTTTTATTTCCTTCGCTTACTTACAAATAAAGCATTTCTGTTACGCTCTATAAAGCGATAGATATACTAATTAATTGCTTAGTTTTGCATTTAACCCTTTAAATCTGTGATCTGCTTCTTTATGATGAACTGCTAATAATTAGTCACCATGATGGTGATAGAGTTTATTCAGACTTATAAATCGGAGCTTAATTCATGTCTACATTTGCACTTGCTTTTGGTACTGCGACTAAAAACCGTGACCAGAAAATTATTGAAGCATTTTTCCCTAACCCCCTATTAAATCCAAGTGATGATCTTGTTGCTGTTATTGCTGGCTTAGTCGGTTATGAGCAAGGCAATCAGGAAATTGAAATTACACCTGAAGTGGCAGAGCTGCTGGCTGCCGCATTTAACGGTGCAGATGAGGAAGCTAATGCTGATTTTGCAGCCGCCGCTGCTAAATCCTGCCAGCCGTTGATATTAGTTATTTTAGCGACGGATGAAGCACCAGTAACTGTTGCTCAGGGCTATCTGAAACTGCAGCTTATCTCGCATCGTTTAGTTAAACCGCACGGCCTGGTTTTAGATGGTATTTTTGGTGTGCTGCATAATATAGCCTGGACAAATAAAGGTGCTATTGATCTTCCTGAGTTAGCGGACCGTCAAATAGCAGCGCGTTTAAACGGTGAAACAATCACTGTTGACTGCGTTGATAAATTCCCGAAAATGGTTGATTACATTGTGCCGAACGGCGTACGTATTGCTGATACTTCTCGTGTACGTTTAGGTGCGCATGTTGGAGAAGGCACAACGGTAATGCATGAAGGTTTCATTAACTTTAACGCAGGTACAACGGGTGTAAGCATGGTTGAAGGACGTATTTCTGCTGGTGTTATGGTGGGTGAAGGCAGTGATATCGGCGGCGGCGCATCTATTATGGGCACATTAAGCGGCGGCGGTAAAATGATTATTGCTATTGGTGAAAACAGTCTGCTTGGTGCTAATGCAGGCCTTGGTATTCCGCTTGGTAACCGCTGTACAATTGAATCGGGCTTATATGTAACGGCTGGTTCGAAAATAAAAATTCTTGATAATGAAGGAAAAGAAGCCGGGTTTGCAAAAGCGCGTGAACTGGCAAATAAAGATGATCTGCTTTTTCGTCGTAACTCAATGACCGGTCAAATTGAATGTTTAGCAAATAAAAGCGCTGTAGAGTTAAACAGCATGCTGCATTCAAACTAACCGTAGCTTTCATTATTTGTATAAGGGTTGCTTTGGTAACCCTTTTTTATATCTGCTGCTCAGTGAGATACTGCTGTGTAGATAAAATAAAACCAGCAGGTGCTGGTTTTATTAAAGATTTAGCCGCTAACAAACTAAGGCAGAACCTTCTTAAAAGGTTTTACAATCACTTCTGCATAAACACCCGCTTCAACATAGGGATCGGCATCCGCCCAGGCCTGTGCATCCTGCAAGGAAGCAAACTGAGCAATGACAGTGGAGCCGCTGAATCCTGCTTGTGCAGGTTCTTCGCTGTCAATCGCTGGATTAGGGCCGGCAACTAATAAACGTCCCTGATTATCCAGCTCTTGTAAACGGGCAAGATGCGCCGGACGAGCCTGTTTGCGCTGTGCTAAGCTGTTTTCAACATCCTGTGCAAAGATAACGTATAACATATTTATTCCTCTGAATTTTTATTAGCTGAAGCTTCTTTTTCCGACTCTGGAACCGGTAGGTATTTGTAGATATAAACACCGCTTAAAACGGTAAATGCAAGCGTAACACCCAGCAGTCCGAATACCTTAAAGTTTACCCATACCTCCATTGATAAGCTGAATGCAATATAGACATTAACAACACCTAATAATGCGAAGAAAACCGCCCAGGCAAGGTTAAGGTTATTCCAGATATTATCGGGCAGGCTTAATTCCTTGCCGAGCATCTGTTTGACAGCAGGCTTTTTAAAGATAAACTGGGTAACCAATAAGGCTAGTGAAAACAGAGCGTAAACTACGGTTACTTTCCACTTGATAAATACATCATCATGTAAAACCAGTGTTAAGGTGCCAAACAACATAACCATTACAAAAGTAACAATATGCATTTTTTCAAGTCTGCCGTTTTTGAAATAGTTAAACGCCAGCATAAGACCGGTTGTCAGCATTAATGATGCTGTTGCCGCATAAATATCTACCATTTTATAAACAGCAAAGAAAATGATCAGCGGAATAAATTCAAAAAATTGTTTCATGTTTATCTCTTTTTAAAAAGTGGGCAAGCCCACTTTACCGTTTTACTTATAGGTAGCAGCTTTCATTTTTTTAATGAATTTGTGCATTTCACCAAGCAGTTTTTCCGGATTATCCAGATTAGCCTGAATAATTTTAACAACAGCTGAGCCAGATATTGCACCGGCAGCGCCGGATTTAATAGCTTCTTTGACCTGACCAGGTTTAGAAATACCAAAACCTAGTAAAGACGGTGCTGCATTATGCTGACTTAATGTTTCTAACATATGCTCAACCGGCATACCGGCTTTTGCGTCCGCACCCGTTACACCTGCACGGCTTAGCAGATAGGTATAACCAGAGCCTAGCTCAGCTACTTTCTGCAGTGTTTTTTGAGAGCCGTTGGGCGGTGCAATAAAAATCTGTTGAATGTTAAATTTAGCAGCTGCTGCGCGGTAAGGGGCACTTTCTTCCAGCGGTACGTCGGCAATTAACACTGAATCAACACCCGCTTCTGCGCAGCGCTGATAAAAATTTTCAATGCCGTTACGGTATACAAGGTTTACATATAGTAATAAACCGATCGGCACTGTCGGATGCTGCCTGCGGATTTCTGTGATGATTTCAAAACAGCTGTCCGGTGTTATGCCTGAATCTAAAGCACGTGTTGATGCATCTTGAATCACGACTCCGTCGGCTACCGGATCGGAGAAAGGGATACCGAGCTCCAGCGCATCGGCACCGGCTGTTACTAAGGTATCAATAATTTTCAGCGAAAGTTCCCGGTTAGGATCGCCGATCGCGACAAAAGGAACAAATGCACCCTGGTTTTCTGTTTCAAGGCGGTTAAATAAAGCTGCGTAACGTTTGCTCATTAGATCATTCCTTTTTGTTCAAAAATTTCAGCAACAGTGAAGATATCTTTATCACCTCGGCCGGATAAATTAACAATAATAATCTGTTCTTTATCATCATGTTCGATAATTTTAAGGGCATGCGCAAGTGCATGTGCTGATTCCAGTGCAGGAATGATACCCTCCTGCTCTGCAAGGATTTTGAAAGCTTCTAATGCTTCGTCATCGGTTGCATTGACGTACTGAGCTCTGCCGGTTTCTGCAAGATGAGCGTGCTGCGGTCCGACGGATGGAAAATCCAGGCCGGCTGAAATAGAGTAAGACTCCTGCACCTGTCCATGCTTGTCCTGCATCATCAGTGAGTGCATACCGAAGAAAATACCTTTTGAACCGTAGGAGATAGGGCAGCCGTGCTCGCCGGTTTCAATACCGTGACCGCCGGGTTCAACACCGATTAATTCTACATTTTCATCGTCAATAAAATCAGCAAACATACCAATCGCATTAGAGCCGCCGCCGACACAGGCGATTACTTTATTGGGTAATATACCTTCTTTTTTTAGACACTGCTGTTTGGCTTCTTCACCGATCATTTTTTGAAAATCACGAACAATGGTCGGGAAAGGATGCGGTCCGGCGGCTGTACCTAATAAATAATGTGCTGTTTCATAGCTGCCGGCCCAGTCACGCAATGCTTCATTACAGGCATCTTTTAAGGTTGATGAACCGGATGTTACCGGAATCACTTCTGCGCCCATTAAGCGCATACGGAAGACATTGGGTTTCTGGCGTTCACAGTCAACTGCGCCCATATAAACTTTACATTTTAAACCGAGTAATGCGCAGGCTAGGGCGGTGGCAACGCCATGCTGTCCTGCACCGGTTTCTGCGATTATTTCATTTTTACCCATACGTTTTGCCAGCAGCGCCTGACCTAACACCTGGTTAGTTTTGTGTGCACCGCCGTGCAGTAAGTCTTCACGTTTAAGGTAAAGTTTAGTTTTTTTACCTTTAGTTAAATTACGGCATAAAGTAAGGGGAGTCGGGCGTCCCGCATATTCTGTTAATAATTCTGAAAACTCGGTACGGAACTCCGGATCGCTTTGTGCTTTTAGAAACTCGTCTTCTAACTGTTTTAATGCCGGCACAAGAATCTGTGGTACGTACATGCCGCCGAATTGTCCAAAGTAAGGATTTAACTTTTCCATTTTTTTAGAACCTTTTAATTTTTATATAAGACATGATGATCTTATAATTAATAATATCTTTTGAGTGAAAGGTTGTGAAACATACATATCATGTGCCCAGAAAAAATTGGTCCAACTAGGTTTTCAACTTTTCCATTTTTAGAACCTTTTAATTTTTATATAAGACATGATGATCTTATAATTAATAATATTTTTGTGGTGAAAGGTTGTGAAACATACATCTCATATACCTAGGAAAAATTGCCCCAATTAGGATTTAACTTTTCCATTCTATATAACCTCTAAAATTGTACTGTTAACGTTGTACGTAACTTGTAATTGCTGCAAATGCAGCATCTAATTTAGTTTTATCTTTTTTACCCGGCGAACTTTCAACACCGGAGTTAAAGTCTAAACCGGCACAGCCTATCAGAGCCGCCTGCCGCGCATTTTCTGGTGTTAAACCGCCCGCCAGCATTATGCTGCTTTTATCTAAGCCGGCCTGCTCCAGCAGTGACCAGTCAAAAACCTGACCCGTACCGCCGCTCTGTTCGCCCATACGTGTATCAAGCAGGTGTTTCTGTACATTAAACTTTTCGAAATCAGGAAGACTGCAGCTTATACCATGAGCTTTCCAGATTTCACACTGCTCAGGCAGAAGCGCGCGTAATGTTTTAATGTATTTCGGATCTTCATTACCATGAAGCTGCACAATATGTAGACCAAGCTGTTTTACGGTATAACTAATCAGTTCCGGATCTTCATTCTGGAATACCCCTACATAGGATAACGGCGCACCCAACATTACCAGGCGTGCTTCTTCCATATCCACAAAGCGAGGGGATTTTTCAACAAATATCAGTCCGCCGTAAACCGCCCCGGCTTTATAAGCATCAGCCGCCGCGCGCGGGTGGGTTAAGCCGCAGACTTTGTTTTCGCCCAGAATCAGCCGGCGGCAGGCCTGGTCAATATTTGCCTGACTCATAATCGAGCTGCCCACCAGGAAACCATCCGCATGTTTACTTAAATCTTTTATCTGCGCATGGTTATAGATACCGGACTCTGAAATAACTACCCGGTCTTTTGGTATTTTAGCTGCCAGCTCTTTAGTACGGTTGAGATCAATACTTAAATCGCGCAGGTTACGGTTATTAATGCCGATGATTTTGGCATCTAAGGCAACTGCACGTATTAACTCATGTTCATTACTGACTTCGGTTAATACGCCCATATTAAGGCTGTGTGCTGTATCGCGGTAAGCCTGGTAAGCATCATCATCTAATACCGACAGCATTAATAGAACGGCATCGGCTTTATAGTGACGGGCCAGGTAAATCTGGTACGGGTCGATAATAAAATCTTTACATAAAACCGGCTGCGCAATCTGTTCGCGGACCTTAGTAACATATTCAAAATCACCCTGAAAATACTTTTCATCGGTTAAGACTGAAACTGCCGATGCGTAGTTTTTGTAAGTACCGGCAATCAGATCTAAATCAAATTCCTGGCGGATTAATCCTTTGGAAGGTGATGCTTTTTTACATTCCAGGATAAATACACTTTTATCCTGATGCAGTGCACCGTAAAAATTACGGCTGCTCATGGTTAGTTCATCTTTAAACTTAATTAAAGGCTGCTGTACTTTACGTGCTTTCACCCATTCAATTTTGTCATCAACAATTTTTCCAAGAATGGTGTCTTGTAAGCTCTGGTCGTTTAACATTGGCTTTGCTCCGCTAGCTGCTGTACAAGCTGCAGCGGCTTGCCGGTCTGCATCATATTTAGGGCCATTTCTGCACCTTGTTTAAAGTTATCGGCTTTGCCGTTAAGTACTAATAATGCAGAGACATTAACTGCAACTGCAGCCTGCTGTGCATCTGTGCCTTTACCCTGCAGGATCTGCTCGATAATGACTTTGTTTTCCTGCGGAACACCGCCGAAAATAGCTTCTACCGGGTAATGTTCAACGCCGAAATCTTCAGGTGTTAATGTGTATTCTTTTATTTCACCGTCAATAAGTTCAGCGACTTGAGTTTGACCATGTACTGCAACTTCGTCTAAACCGCTGCCGAAGACCACCATTACCCGTTTCATGCCCAGTTCTTTATGCACCTGCGCAATCGGTTTTAAAAGTTCTGGTGTATAGACGCCCATTAATTCGAATGCAGGACGAGCCGGATTGACCAGTGGTCCTAAGACATTAAATATTGAACGGGTTTTCAGGGCCGCGCGAACTGGAGCTGCAAAGCGCATTCCCGCGTGATAATGAGGGGCAAAAATAAAACAGATATTTAAGTCATCTAAACACTGACGCGCCGTTTCCGGACTCATATTAAGGTTAATACCAAAGGCTGCTAGTAAATCAGAAGAGCCTGATTTGCTTGATACACTGCGGCTGCCGTGTTTGCAGACTTTCAGGCCGCAGGCCGCTGCTACAAATGCACTTGCAGTGGAGATATTAATGGTGCCCAGACCGTCACCGCCGGTGCCGACAATATCGCTAAACTCATAGTCAGGGCGGGGAAAAGCTTTGGCCTGTGCAAGCAGAGCATTGGCGGCTCCGGTTATCTCTAAGGGCGTTTCGCCTTTTATTTTAAATGCTGTTAATGCAGAAGATAAAATTACCGGATCGATTTCACCTTTTACCACCTGCTCAAAAAAGGCCTGGCTTTGCTCACTGCTAAGCGACTCACCTGCATACAATTGTTCTAAAACCTGATGGACATTAAACTGACTCATTTAAAGGGTCTCCGTGTTTGTGACTAGCTCTAAGCTGGTTTCTAATAATTTTGCACCTTCGCAGGTTAAAATTGATTCAGGATGAAACTGAAATCCGATCACTCTATCCTGCTGGTTGTAAACGGCCATACACATGCCGTTAAAGTCAGCGACCACTTCTAAAGAGGGCGGAACGCTTGTACCAAGCAGAGAATGGTAACGGGCAACCGAAAGCGGCTGGCTTAAACCGGCAAACATACGGTCACCGCAATGACTTATTAATGAAGATTTACCGTGCATAATCTGCTCTGCCTGCCCGATGGTGCCGCCGTATTGTTCGATTAATGCCTGATGACCTAAACAGATGCCGATCATGGGAACCTGAGCTTTACATAATCCGATTAATTCAATCAGGCAGCCGGCGGCGCTTGGCGTGCCGGGGCCGGGGGAAAGAATTAAAACCGCTTCATTTTCACAGGCATCGATATATGCCTTAATCTGCGCAGCCGGCAGACTGTTACGATAAATCTTTACCGGATACCCCAGTGCTTTAAACTGATCTACCAGGTTGTAGGTAAATGAATCAAAGTTATCGAGAAAAAAGAGTGTTTGTTTTCTAGCTGTTTTCATCTGCTTATTCTCCCGCGTTTGTGGTACTGACTGCTTTTAATGTTGTGCCGTGTGCCAGTGCGATTGCATTTAATACCGCGGCCGCTTTACTGCGTGTCTCATCGGCTTCTGACTGCGGCACCGAGTCATAAACAATGCCTGCGCCGGCCTGAGCCTGGGCAATACCGTCTTTAACAAAAGCGGAGCGGATAACGATACAGGTATCCATATCACCTTTACCGTTAATATATCCCACGGCGCCTCCGTAACTGCCGCGGCGTTTTTTCTCAACCTGGCGTACCAGTTCCGACGCGCGAATTTTCGGTGCGCCGACTAAGGTACCCATATTCATGCACGCCTGATAAGCATGCAGGGCATCTAAATCATCACGCAGCTTGCCGACTACACGGGATACTAAATGCATAACATGGCTGTATCTGTCGACTTTCAGCAGATCTGCCACATGGCGGGTGCCGGGCTCACTAATGCGGGCAACATCGTTACGAGCTAGATCAACCAGCATTAAATGCTCAGAGGTTTCTTTGCGGTCTAAACGCAGTTCCAGCTCTAAACGGCTGTCTAAATCTTTATTGATAGAGCCGTCGCGGTTAAAACCACGGGGGCGTGTACCGGCAATCGGGTAAATTTCAACGTCTTTGCTCTGTTGAGTATATTTAATCGCACTTTCAGGCGAAGCACCAAATAAAACAAAATCACTGTCTTTTAAATAAAACATATACGGACTTGGATTGGTTTCTTTAAGTTTTGCATAAGCCGCAATAGGGTTAGGACAGGATAATGAAAAACTGCGAGACGGTACAACTTGAAAAATATCACCTTTAATAATGTTCTTTTTCAGCTTTTCAACAATTGCGCAGTACTGGGCATCGGATACATCGCAGCTGACTTTTCCCTGCAGCGGTACTTGTGCTTTAAGCTGCGGTTTATAGCTGCTGCATAAGCTTTGTAATTCAGTGATGCGGGCCTGGATGCGTTTTTCATTTTCATCTGAATATAAGCCGCCGAAAACACTGCCTATAATTTCTGACTGCTGTGTCTGATGATCTTGAATTAACAGCGTTTCTGCAACATAAAACATAAAATCAGGGCAGATATTGTCACTGTCGGGAACATCCGTTAAATCTTCAAAAGTGGCGATAAAGTCATAAGCAAAAGCCCCGCCAAGAAACAGGGCCTGGTTATGTGAGGATTGTTTTTTAATATTATCAATAAGGCTACGCAGTGCGTCAACCGGAGAAGCTGATTTTAAACGCTGCTCTTCATCACCGCTGCTGTCGGATTTTGGAAAGGTCAGCTGCAGCTGATCTGCTGACTGAAAAGTGATCAGCTGTATTGAAAACTGCGGAGTAATAAAAGTTAATAAATCTTTACCATTGTCGGTTATGGCATCAAAGGTAACGACCAATCCGTGACAGGTTATTTTCATACAGGCATCAAGCAGCATTAAGCTTTTAAGATGTGCTTTACTTTCAATTTCTGCTGAATCAAAAAGCAGGTGGTTACTGCTGTCTGCTGTTATGCTCTGGAATAAACCCAGTGAATCACTAATGTATTCACAGCTATTTTCAATGCTTTTTAAAACCCCAATCGGGTGTAGAGTATTCATTTGTCTTTGTCCTTTAAAATTAAGTCGATAATCGTCTGCTAAAGATTTATGACTGCCATCGCCAGGACTGTTTCAGGATGTTTTTTATTTTGCTCATCAGCTTTCTCTATTTTATCGGGTTTTTAATTTACTCTTACATTTGTGCGGAATTAGATAAAAAAAAAGCCCGCAATGTGCGAGCTTTTAAATTTGGTTTTTTGGGAAAATTTTAAATATACAAAAACCTCATTGCTCGCTTAAGAGAATGAGTGCCACCAAGAATAATCTTTAAGAGTAATTGTATTTAAAATCATATATCATGCGTCCCATAAATTTAGACATCCATTTTTTGCGATTCCGCCTTTAATGTCAAGGTGATTTTTAGGATATTCATGTTAATTGATCTTCACTCACACAGTAATGCTTCAGACGGACAGCTGACACCTGAGGAATTAGTGGTACGAGCTGTCAACCGGCAGGTGGATATGTTAGCAATTACTGATCACGATAGTGTTGACGGATTAGCGCAGGCCCGGCAGGTTATTATTGAGCAGGAATTAAAATTAACCCTGATTAACGGTATTGAAATCACCACTAACTGGCTGAATCATGAAATCCATGTGGTCGGGTTAAATATCGCCCCTGACAATGAAGCTTTATTAACATTAATCGAAACGCAGAAAGATAAACGGGAATCTCGTGCTGTTGAAATGGGGCGCCGTCTTGCAAAAGCTAAAATTCCCGGCGTGTATGAAGGGGCAAAAGCCTTAGCTGGTGAAGGAGCAATTACGCGTGCTCATTTTGCGCGTTATTTAGTTGAAATCGGTGCTGCTCCGACATTTCCTAAAGTGTTCGATAAATATTTAAGCCGCGGTAATACCGGTTATGTGCCGCATAACTGGGTGTCTATGGAAGAGGCAATTAACGTTATCCACCTTGCCGGCGGACAGGCTGTTTTAGCACATCCGAATCATTATCATTTATCAAATAAGTGGATGCGCCGCTTATTTACCGAGTTTAAACAGGCTGATGGTGATGCGATGGAAGTTGCAATGGGACAGCAGTCACCGCAGATGCGCCTACAATTAGCAATGTGGAGCAAGGAATATGATTTATTAGCTTCACAGGGCAGCGATTTTCATTTTGTCGGCCGCTGGCGGGATTTAGGTAAGGCACTGCATTTACCTGACATAGCAAAACCAGTCTGGTTTGACTGGCCGAGCTATTTGTTATTATCAGAAAAAAAAGAAGTTATATTATGAGTCAGTTTTTTTACGTACACCCAGAAAATCCACAGATTCGTTTAATGAAACAGGCGGTTGAAATATTAAAAAAAGGCGGGGTTATTATTTATCCGACCGATTCCGGTTATGCCTTAGGCTGTACTATGGATAATAAACGCGGTCTGGATAAAATCTGTCAAATTCGTGATTTAGATAAAAAGCATAATTTTACCCTGGTATGCCGCGATCTTGCGGAGATTGCCACCTATGCACGTGTGGATAACCAGGCTTACCGGGCTTTAAAAAATAATACCCCGGGCGCTTATACGTTTATTTTTAAATCAACTAAAGATTTGCCTAAACGTCTAATGAATCCGGCTAAACGTACTATCGGTATTCGTATTCCGGATAACGCTATTGCATTAGCATTACTTGAAGAGTTAAGTGAGCCGTTAATGACCACCAGTTTGATTCTTCCGGGTAAAGACAGTACAGAATTTGATCCTGAAGATATTCGCGATCAGTTAGAGCATCAGGTTGAATTAATCTTAAACGGCGGTTATCTGGGCGAAGCTCCAACCACTGTGATTGATTTTTCTGATGATGATGTGGTTATCACCCGTGAAGGTGCCGGTGATTTAACCCCGTTTCAATAGTACATTTTAGATAAAGTTTAATAAAGAGTTACCAGCACGCCGGTATTTTATGCTGTCTCTAGGCGGAAGCGCGGAATTTATTATTATAAATGAGCACTTCCAACACCGAGACTGCTTAAAATAACCAGTGCCGGGTTGGCATAATGAGAATTACCCAAGGGAAATAGAATATGAGTGAAAAATTACAGAAAGTATTAGCACGATCAGGACTTGGTTCACGCCGTAAAATGGAAGTGGTTATTCAGGAAGGGCGTGTCAGTATTGATGGTAAAGTGGTCGGGCTTGGTGAACGTGTAAGCGAAGAGCAGGTTATTCGTGTTGACGGGCATATTATAAAAAGCACCACGCCGGAAAATGTTGTCTGCCGAATTCTGGCATATAATAAGCCGGAAGGTGAAATCTGTACGCGCAGCGATGAAGAAGGGCGTAAAACCGTTTTTGAACGTCTGCCACATCTGAAAGGGGCGCGCTGGATCTCAATCGGTCGTTTAGATATTAATACATCCGGTTTGTTATTGTTCACAACCGACGGTGAATTTGCCAATAAAATGATGCATCCGAGTCATGAAGTTGAACGTGAATACGCAGTGCGGGTATTTGGTGAAGTGGATGAAGCTATGCTTAACCGCCTGCGCATGGGCGTGCAGCTTGAAGACGGTGAAGCTAAGTTTTTATCTATTAAAGAGTCCGGTAAAGAAGCGGGTGGTGAAGGTATTAACCGCTGGTACCATGTGGTATTAACTGAGGGGCGTACTCGAGAAGTGCGTCGTTTATGGGAAAGTCAGGGCGTGCAGGTGAGTCGTTTAATGCGTGTTCGTTACGGTAATATTCACCTAGATAAGCAGCTGCCGCAGGGCGGCTGGTCTGAGCTTAACCTGAAAGAGGTTAATTACCTGCGTAAATTAGTTGATATGCCTAAAGAAACGGAAACTAAGGTGCGTGTTGATGAAAAGAAAGTGAAAAATACCCAGGCACGTATCCGCCGCGCGGTGAAAAAACATACGCAGCACCGCAAAGCAGGTGAACGCCGCCGCAGTACCAGCCGTACGCGTAAATAATCAATGCGGTTATAATAACCATCCAAAAAGCATACTTAAGGTATGCTTTTTTGTATGTTTAAGAAAATTAGCCTCGCATTTTGCTTAATTAGCCGGGTGTCAAACCTATCAAACAATGCTAAATTTGTATTAGGTAATATAATGAATTTATTAAATAAAAATAAGTAGAGATTTCATGATAACAAAATGTTTATTTCCAGCAGCTGGTTACGGAACCCGGTTTTTACCTGCAACTAAATCAATGCCTAAAGAGATGATGCCGATTGTTAACAAACCCTTAATTGAGTTTGGTGTTGATGAGGCGTTAGAAGCAGGCATGACCGGTATGTGTATTGTTACCGGCCGCGGCAAACATTCATTAATGGACCATTTTGATATTAATTATGAATTAGAGCACCAGATCAGCGGTACCGCAAAAGAAGAGC
The DNA here is from genome assembly GCF_000428725.1 of Psychromonas aquimarina ATCC BAA-1526. GTDB lineage: Bacteria > Pseudomonadota > Gammaproteobacteria > Enterobacterales > Psychromonadaceae > Psychromonas > Psychromonas aquimarina. The sequence goes on along the minus strand of NZ_AUAM01000007.1, from coordinate 201,201 downwards.
AGCTGAAGGACATTCGCTCCATAATGCACAGTGCGCATTTTACTTTTATTCGCCAGCGTGAAATGAAAGGTCTTGGACACGCTATTTTAACCGGCAGAAAGTTAATCGGTGATGAACCCTTTGCAGTGGTTCTTGCGGATGACCTTTGTGTCAATGAAGATGAAGGTGTTTTAAAGCAGATGGTTGCGCTATACAACCAGTTCCGCTGTTCAATTGTGGCAGTGGAAGAGGTGCCCGATGAAGAGACCCATAAATACGGTGTGATAAAAGGCGAAATGATTAAAGATGATATCTACCGTGTGGATGATATGGTTGAAAAACCTGAGCCGGGTACTGCGCCGAGTAATATGGCCATAATCGGCCGCTATATATTAACACCGGATATTTTTGATATTATTAAAGAGACTCCCCCGGGTAAGGGCGGTGAAATTCAGATCACCGACGCCTTATTAACGCAGGCTAAGAAAGGCTGTGTACTTGCTTACAAATTTAAAGGTAAACGTTTTGACTGCGGCAGTGTACCTGGTTTTATTGAAGCAACGAATTATGTATACGATAATCTCTACCATGAGTAATCAGTAAAATGTAGAGATATAAAAAATCCCGGCTAAGTCGGGATTTTTTATATCTAGAAACTTTATATCTAGAAACTAGGGAGCTTCCTGAATTGCCCTGCGTATAAAACCGTTTTTTTCTGCTAATAATGTTTTTGCCTGCGATGCATCCCTGCCGGTTAACAGCATTACAATGGCGGTTTTACAATGATTACTGCTCTCCAGGAGCGCCTGCTCGGCCTGCTGATATGTACAGTCTGTCGCTTTTATAACAATATTTTTCTGCCGTTCAAGCAGTTTTGTATTGCTGGCTTTTACATCAACCATTAAATTGCCGAATACCTTACCCGTTCTGATCATGCTGCCGGTGCTGAGCATATTTAAAATTAGTTTTTGTGCTGTGCCGGCTTTCATGCGTGAAGATCCGCTGATAACTTCCGGCCCGACAACGGCGCAGATATCAATATCGCTAATGTTCGACATGGGACTTTGCGGATTGCAGTTAATGCTTACTACCTTTGCCTGCTGGGATTTAGCATAGGACATAGCGCTTAAAACATAAGGCGTTCGTCCGCTGGCTGCAATAGCAATCAGTACATCATGTTCAGTAAAGTTAATATTTTCTAAATCAGTTTGTCCAGCCTGCTGATTGTCTTCAGCATTTTCGACTGCATTTAAAATAGCCTGATGTCCGCCGGCAATTATTCCTATTACCTGCTGCGGATCGCTGCCGAAAGTAGGCGGGCATTCACTGGCATCTAAAATACCTAAGCGCCCCGAGGTGCCTGCTCCGCAGTAGACAAGCCGTCCGCCATGTTGAAAAGCATAACTGATTAAATCAACTGCGAGTGCTATTTCCGGTAAAACGGCCTGTACTGCTTCAGTAACTTTGTGATCTTCATTATTAATGACAGTCAGCATTTCCAAGGTTGATAAGGTATCAATACTGCTGCTGGCTGGGTTAGAACTTTCAGTGATCATATTTGCAATAGACATAGGTTTAATCTGTATTTTAATAGGGTAAATGGCTAAGTATAAGAGCGTTAACTTGTCGATTTATATATAATAACAAACTTAATTATACTAACGAGTTCAATATCACATTATGAAATGTAAAAACAGGTTAGGACGTCCCAGACTGAGTACCCTTATGGCAGGTGCTTTTGATTTTTTTCGTGGTTTTCTGTTGATTATGCTTTTTCTGGCCGCCGGTAAGTTAATCAGCAGTTATCTGCCTATTGCTTTTCCGGGCAGTATTATCGGTTTGATTCTGCTGTTTATCGCTTTATCAGTACAGCTGGTCAAAGTTGAGTGGATCTTAATGTCGGGTAACTTTATTTTAAAATATATGGCGCTGTTGTTTATTCCAATAGGTGTCGGTCTGTTGAATTACCTGGAATTAATTTTTACTCACTGGCTGGTTATTGTGTTTTCTCTGTTTTTTACCACGCTGCTCATTATGTTATTAGTCGGGCATTTTTTTCAGTATCTTAATAGAAATAAAGAGGTCTGATTTTGTTTTTATATATAGCGCTTCCTTTAACCTTGCTGATCTTTTTTGCCGGTAAACGTCTTTATGCTTATAAACCCTGGCCGTTTTTTAACCCGGTTTTATTATCAATTTTAAGCCTGATAGTGATGCATATTCTTCTTGGCCTAGATTATGCGGAATATGAAAAAGGCACCTTTTTGCTAACCAGTTTATTAGAGCCGGCAGTTGTTGTATTAGCATTACCCCTGTATCTGCAGCTTCACCTTATCAAGGCTAAACTGAATATCATACTGTCCGCCTGCCTGCTTTCTGTATTGACAGCCTTTGCCTGTGCTTTTTATATCATGCCTTTATTAGGAGCGGATTTAATTACAGCCGCATCATTTGCGCCTCAGTCGGTGACCACACCGATCGCCATGGAAATTAGTAAAAGCCTGCAGGGAATCATCTCATTAACGGCCGCTATGGTTATTTTTGCCGGAATAATTGGAGCAAGTATCGGGCTTGGATTTCTGCAGTTCTCTGGTGTTAAAGATAAACAGGCGCAGGGTATTGCGGTCGGCTGTGCATCACATGCGCTGGGTACGGCTAAAGTGCTGGAAGTTGATAAAGTAGCGGGAGCATTTTCTTCGATTGCATTGATTATATGTGCCGTTTTGTCGGCATTACTGATGCCGCTGTTATATGCACTGCTTTTTTAACAATATCCTTTCACTTAATTAAATGGTTTGAAATTGCGCCGGAAAAATGTGTGATAGCAAGACGGAATGGTATAAGTATAAAAAAGCCGAAGTCTAACTTCGGCTTTTGGCTGATATTATAAGCAGTTATCACTAATCGGCTGCATAACCATTTTGCGGCAGCAGTTTGCCGTCAAGTATTGCCTGGTTATTTTCCATTGCTAAGCGTCCGGTTAAAAACCACTGAGCGGCTAACGGGAAAATAGAGTGCTCTTGAGTAAGCACCCGTTCGCGTAGATCTTCTGCACTATCCTCAGCAAAAACAGGTACTTTAGCCTGTAATACCGTCGGACCTGAGTCGAGTTCCGGTGTTACAAAATGCACACTTGCACCATGCTCGAGATCGCCGGCATCAATGACACGCTGGTGTGTATTGGTTCCTTGATATTTAGGCAGCAGTGAAGGGTGGATATTAAGCATTTTACCAAGGTATTTATTAACAAACTCTGTGCTTAAAATACGCATAAATCCGGCCATCAGAATTAAATCCGGCTGGTATTTATCCAGTGCTTCAGTTAATAAAGCATCGTATTCTTCACGGGTGTCGATACCCTGGCTGGCTATTATCTGAGTATTGATGCCTGCATCAGCAGCGCGCTGCAGACCTAGGGCGTCACTTTTGTTACTGATTACGGCTGTAACTTCAATGTGCTGATCTGCAATGGTGCTGTTATGCAGCTTATCAATGATAACCTGCAGATTAGTTCCGGTACCTGAGATAAGTACAACAATTTTTTTGCTGGGTAAAGTCGTGCTCATTTTTTATTTAATCTCTACTTGTGCTTCATCTTCACGGGCATCTTCGATATGGCCTAATACCCAGGCATTTTCACCTTGAGCTGTCAGGATTTCTACTGCTTTTTCTTTTTCAGAAGCAGGAACAACGATCATTAGACCAACACCACAGTTAAATGTTCGGTACATCTCTTCTGTTTCTACATTACCATTTTCCTGGAGCCAGTTGAAAACAGCAGGCCATTGCCAGCTGCTGCCGTCAACCACCGCTTTGCTGCCTTTAGGTAATACACGGGGAATATTTTCCCAGAAACCACCACCGGTAATATGTGAAATAGCGTGTACCGGACAGTTTTTAATTAATTCCAGAGTGGACTTAACGTAAATCTTAGTTGGTGTTAATAAAGTTTCACCAAGCGTTGAATCACCGAACGGCGCGCTGGTATCTGCTTTAGATACTTCTAAAATTTTACGCACTAAGGAGTAACCGTTTGAATGCGGTCCGCTTGAACCCACCGCGATTAAAGCATCTCCAGCCGCCACTTTAGTACCGTCAATAACATCAGCTTTTTCTACCACACCGACACAGAAACCGGCGATATCGTAATCATCACCTTCGTACATGCCCGGCATTTCAGCAGTTTCACCGCCGATAAGTGAACAGTTAGAAAGTTCACAGCCGGCGCCGATACCCGTGACAACATCAGCAGCTACGTCAATATCCAGTTTACCTGTTGCGTAATAGTCTAAGAAAAACAGAGGCTCTGCACCTTGAACGATAAGATCGTTTACACACATTGCCACTAAATCAATACCGACAGTGTCGTGTTTTTTAAGGTCAATTGCCAAACGCAGTTTTGTACCGACACCGTCAGTACCTGCAACTAATAAAGGCTCTTTATACCCTGTTGGTAGCTGGCATAATGCGCCGAAACCACCTAATCCGCCCATAACTTCTGGTCGTTTAGTGCGTTTAGCTACACCTTTAATACGCTCAACTAATGCTGTACCCGCGTCAATATCTACGCCAGCGTCTTTATAGCTTAAAGAGGTTTTGTCGTTGCTCACTTGCATTCCCCGCAAAATTAATTGAAAAAGCTGTTTAGGCTTTTATAGAGTTTGATGAATTGGAACTGGCGGCATTTTAGCATCTATATGCCTGGGAGCTAACTATTTATGCACTGATTTTCTGCTTTATGGTGAATCTTTCTCCAGCCGGGGGAATTATCTGTATTTTCAAAGGAGCTGAATTGATTTAAGTTTCAGTTAGTTGGTGAATATAATGCGTTTATTATAATTATCATCTTGCAATAGAGTTAGATCTGCTTATGATCAAGTTTTATTATTTAAAATGGTAGTTAACTTAATGAAATTCATTTTCTTAACACGCAGTCTGTTTATCCTGCTTATCGCATTTACATCGCAGTTATCTGCCGCTCAATTTGATAACCCTTATCAGGGCAATATTGCTGTCGGGAAACAGAGTGAAGATCTGCTCAAAAAACAGGCTTTAAAACAAGTGCTGGTAAAAGTATCCGGTAATACTGAGGTGGTTAAACTGGCTGAAAGTAAACTGCTGTTAAAAAAAGTGCAGACTTTGTTATCTCAGTTTGGTTACCGAATGTTTAAAGAGCAGCGTTACTTTTTTGCCGTTTTTGATCAGCGTAAAATCAATCAGGCGTTAAAGGATATGCAGCAGCCTGTCTGGGGAGATACTCGGCCGACAACGTTAGTCTGGTTAATTAAAGATGAGCAGGGTACTCGTAAACTGCTTTCTGACTATATGATTAATAACAGTACAGAATCGAAACTCTCTTCACTGCTGCAGTCCCAGCAGCATGATCGCGGTATTACTCTGCAGTTTCCTTTAATGGATCTGGATGATAATCTGGCATTATCTGTATCTGATGTTGCCGGGCGTTTTTATACGCCGATTGCAGCCGCCAGTGCACGTTATGCAATGAATCATTTTGTTGCCGCTAATTTGAAAAAGGTGTCGCAAGATAACTGGTATTTAGACTGGGTATTAGTCCAGTCTGACACTCTGACTAAACAAAACGAAATATTATTATCAGATAAAATTTACGGTGAGAAATCACAGCTTCTGGCAAAAATGACTAATTCTATTGCGGATTATTATGCAGGGCAGTATGCGGTGCTGGAAAGCGAAGATGAGAAGTTTAAACAAACCATTTATATTAAAGGTATTACTTCATTAGCGCAGTTAACAAAAGTGAATGATCTTTTATCCGGGTTATTAGCTATTGCTTCATTTGAAGTTGTGTCAGTACAAGATCAGCAGGTCACAATTAATGTTAAAGTTAACGGCGGTCTGCATAGTTTTGCAAATGCACTGTCAGTCCAGCCGGCTTTGCAGGAAGATCTTTCTAATAATGAAAAATTTCATTTTTACTGGCGTTAATTAAGGAAACCCATGCCTCAAGATGAGTTACGCTTTCAATATCCATTATTAGCACTTAAATTTCCTGATGATGAAACTTTTGCGAGTTTTTACCCGGGACAAAATGCCGCTTTACTGACTCAGCTGAAAAACAGTGTGGTAGGGCTCGGTGAACCTGTCCTGTATATGTGGGGAGAGTCCGGCAGCGGGCGCTCACATCTGTTACATGCTTTATGCAGTGAAGTTGACGAGCGCGGCGACAGTGTTGCTTATATCCCTCTGCATCACTATCAGGGCATGACCCTGGATATTTTTGAAAATATGGAAAGAGTCACTCTGGTGTGTATTGATAATGTAGATGCAGTCGCCGGTGATAAAAAATGGGAAAAAGCACTTTTTGATTTTTACAACCGCTGGTTAGACAATAAAGACAACCGTCCGCCGGGGGCCAGTTTAGTATTATCTGCCGGTGATCTGCCCAAACAGTTAGGTATAAAGCTCAATGATCTTGTGTCCCGATTTGAATGGGGAGCCTGTCATCATTTAGCGCCGCTGAATGATGAAGAAAAACTGGGAGCGCTGCAGCTGCGGGCGCAGCTGAAAGGTATGAAACTGCCCGTTGATGTCGGACGGTTTTTATTGAATCGTTTATCACGAGATATGAATACGCTGTTAACAACACTGGATCGTTTAGATAATGCTTCGCTTGAAGCACAACGTAAACTTACTATTCCTTTTGTTAAAGAAGTCTTAGAGCTTTAACTCTAAGACTTTACAACCTACTTGTTAATTTTTTGTGCAGCCTTCTTTTTGCGGATGCTCAAGCCCATTTCTCGCCCTCTGTATTTCGCAAAGTAGATATTACCGGAGAGAAATAAACAGGTCAGTATCAGCTCAACAACAGCGAGCATCCTCTGAGCCGGATCGGTTAATAAAATAACCATACTGTGCATCAGGTACAACAGAGCAACAAAAGCGCTCCAGGCATATGTATAAGGATTGCTCTGCAAAATTCCTTTCAGCGGGAATAATAAAGGTACAAACCACAGCGCAGTAACCAGCCAGGGACTGATACCCAGCGCCGGCGGTGACAGCCACAGGTGCCAGGCAGGAACAAAAATAAGCAGTCCGAAATAGCCGGTTTTTGCCAGTAATTTAAAAAACTCGGTTTTATTCATAGTTAGTTTCCGGCTGCGGGTAATAACATTAAATGATATCCAGAACGCTTTCCGGCGGGCGTCCAATAGCTGCTTTTCCGTTTGCTAATACAATAGGGCGTTCAATCAGTTTCGGATTTTCCAGCATAACCTGTAATAGTTTCTCTTCATCCTGTACATCTTTCAATGCCAGCGTTTTATAGATATCTTCGTTAGTACGCATTAACTGTCTTGCACTGTTGAAACCTAACAGTTCAATAATCTGTTTTAACGTTTCTAAACTTGGCGGTGTTTTCAGGTATTCAACCACGGTTAGGTTATCTGTTTTATTATCAATCAGGGCTAATGCCGCACGGCTCTTTGAACAGCGCGGATTATGGTAAATAGTAATATCGGTCATCTTTATTCCTTTTGGAAGTCGCGGTTTTACTTTGCTGTATTTATCCGCTTGTGCAGCCGGATATAATCACTTTAAGTTTAACCGCCGTGTTTATAAGAATTATTCTGCCGGCCAGGTAACAATATAATCTTCGAGATTTTCAGGATCCACTGCTGTTTCTGAAATGATTTTTCCTCGAATTGAGCATCCGACTTTATGCATTGCCGACTGACTGCCGGTAATTAAAGGGTGCCAGTCTGGTAATGGTTTTTCTTCAACTAATAAGCGGTAGGCGCAACTTGCCGGCAGCCAGTGAAACTGCTCAATATCATCGAGTGAAACTTTTACACAGTCTTTAACTAACTTAAAGCGCTGTTGGTATTTTCTACATTTACATGTTTTTGTATGCAGCAGATGACAAGCCACATTAGTAAAATGCAGCTCTTCGGTGTCATCGTCAATGATTTTGTTTAAACAGCATTTACCGCAGCCGTCACAAAGTGATTCCCACTCCTGTTGTGACATTTGTGACAGTGTTTTCTTTTCCCAGAAGTTACTCATGTGTACCTTATTCAGTTGGAGCTGTAATGCGCGGGTGATTAATTCGTTCAGATAAATAACTGACCGCTGTTGCAAAGTAATATGAACGGTTCCAGTGCATTAATACTTTATAGTTGTTGTAGGCAAGGTAAACCCTGCCGCTGGCATCATCGGGTATAACAATTGATGCATCAAGATCAACTTTAGGCAGAGCTGTGCCGTCAAAGCGTCGTACTCCCAGCTCCTGCCATTGTGCAAGTTTTTTCTGTTTTTTGATGCCGGCTAATTCGCTGTCAAAATTCTCGGGTAATAAAACCTGACGTCCCCAGGTTTCATCATAATTCCAGCCTTCAGTTTTTAAATAGTTAGCGGCCGAAGCAAAGACATCTGAATAATTGTTCCAGATATCTTTTTTACCGTCACCGTCATAATCCACCGCATAGTTAAGGTAGGAAGTCGGCATAAACTGCACCTGACCCATCGCACCGGCCCATGAACCGATAAATTTATCCTGCTCGATATGGCCTTCTTCTAAAATGGTTAATGCTGCAAACAGCTGTTTTTTAAATAACGCTTCCCGACGTCCTTCGTAAGCCATTGTTGTTAAAGATGAGATAATATAATGACGGCCGGTCAAGCGGCCGAAATTGGTTTCAATACCCCACAGAGCAACAATAAACCTCGGCTGTACACCGTACTCTTTACCAATTTTATGGAGCAGATGATAATGCTTCTGGTAAGCTTCCCGCGCCTGCTCTATTTTCCAGTCAGGCACCGCGCGGGGAATATAGGTATCTAAGGTCAGTTTGAATTCCGGCTGCTCCTTGTCTGATTTGACACTGCGCTGTAAAAATTCTACGTCAGTAAAGGCACGGTCAACAACGGCCGCATCAATGCCGTTTTCTTTGGCTTCAATTTTGATATTTTCAACGTACTCTTCAAAAGGGATTTTTTCTACCTCGGCCGCATTAACGACTTGAAGCATTAAGGATGCGGAACAGATACTCAGCACAGAGAAAAAACCGGTAAATTTATATATTTTCATCTTGGATCCCTTGTTGTTGTTTTTTCCACTTTTTATGTTCTTTTAAGTGGTTAACAGGCGGAGGAGGAAGCTGCAGATAATAACCATTACCGGCAATCGAAGAGAGTACTTTTTCAGCATCTGCAAGGGCTAGATTTGTATCTTTTTTAATATTTAGCAGAGAAACTAACTGCGGCGGACCGAATTGTTCTAAAAGAGGATCGGGAACAGGTGAAAAATCATCTCTTTTAGCGATAAAAAGATAGGTTTGCGGTTTGCGAATACTTTTATATACAGCACATAACATAATACTAATTCAGCCCTTTACTTGCCTATTTTGGCTGCAAACTATAACATGTTATCTGCTTTAATTTTTATAGAAATTAGCTGAATTTTAAGTCAAATCATAAAGATGAATAAAGACAGGACAGTTATGACATTAAAATCGTTAAATTTCACCCTGCTTGTGGTGAATGTTGATAGTGAAGAGCTTTCTATATTAGCAGAAGAGCTTAATAAAAAACGTATGATGGCCCCTGATTTTTTCAGCAATGCTCCCGTTGTCGTCAATATTGAAAGTGAAACGCTGAATTTAGATTTTACCCAGTTAAAGAATGTCGTGAGTGAACAGGGATTTTTATTAGTGGGCATTTCTGGAGAGTTATCAGAGCCTCAGAAAGAGCTTATCAATACGCAGAATATTGCTGTTTTACGCAGCTCAAGGCGTCATGCTGCCAAAGCTGCAGTTAAAACTGAACAAGAACAACAACAAGTGCCGGCAGCTGAAGCCGAGCCGCCTGTATTAAGCAGTTATATAAAGACTAAAATTCATACTGGGCGAGTTCGTTCCGGTCAGCAGATTTATGCTAAAGAGTGTGATCTGGTTATTAACGGCGATGTTGGTGCCGGGGCTGAGGTGATTGCTGACGGCAATATTCATATTTACGGCGCATTACGCGGTAAAGCATTAGCCGGTGCTATGGGCGATCAGAGCGCTTCAATTTTCTGCCAGGCACTCAGCCCTGAACTGGTTTCCATCGCCGGAGTTTATAAACTGAGTGATGATTTAGCGCATGAGTTTGCCGGTAAAAGCAGCATCGTTTCATTACAAGATGAACAGATCGTATTAACAAATTTAAGTCAGATTAATTAGCTAAGGAATAATAATGGCAAAAGTTATTGTCGTGACATCAGGTAAAGGTGGTGTCGGTAAAACAACAAGCAGTGCGGCAATCGGTACCGGTCTTGCAATGTCTGGTGCGAAAACCGTAATTATTGATTTTGATATCGGTTTACGTAATTTAGATTTGATCATGGGCTGTGAACGCCGTGTTGTGTACGATTTGATTAATGTGATTAACGGTGAAGCAAATTTGCAGCAGGCATTAGTTAAAGATAAACGCAGCAGTGATCTTTACATTATGCCGGCATCGCAAACCAGGAATAAAGACGCGTTAACCAAAGAAGGTGTGGAAAAAGTCATTCATGATTTAAAAGCCGACGGTTTTGAATATATCATTTGTGATTCACCGGCCGGCATCGAACAAGGTGCGATGATGGCCTTGTACTTTGCAGATGAAGCGGTGGTAACCACTAACCCTGAAGTCTCTTCAGTGCGTGATTCAGATCGTATTACCGGTATGCTTTCAAGTAAGTCATATCGATCTGAACAGCAGCTGACCCCGGTTAAAGTGCATCTGTTAATTACCCGTTACTGCCCGGAGCGTGTTGAAAAAGAAGAGATGTTAAGTATTGATGATATCGACGATCTGTTAGGTATCGATCTGTTAGGTGTGATTCCAGAATCACAGGATGTATTAAATGCATCGAATTTAGGCGAACCTATCATTTTGAATCAGGAATGTGATGCAGGTAAAGCATACCAGGATGCGGTGGATCGTTTAATGGGTATAGAGCGGGATCTTCGTTTTGTAACCTATGAAAAGAAAAGTTTTTTAAGCCGCATATTTGGAGGTTAAAATGGGATTATTACAATATTTCAGACAGGAAAAGCCTAAAAAAGGCAGCGCCAAACTTGCTAAAGACCGTTTACAGATTATTGTTGCACATGAGCATTCATCAGCGGCCAGACCTGCATATTTACCAGAAATGCAGAAAGAGATTGTTGCTGTAATTCGTAAATATATGGAGATTTCAAGCAATGACGTAAAATGTGAGTTTACCGATAAAGCAGATGATGATATCTCTGTACTGGAAGTAAATGTTGCATTACCGAAGCAGCACACACCTTTTTAGATAGAATATGCTGTGATAAAAGATAAAGATGCGGCTGAGCCGCCGCATCTTTTAATTTCCTGCCTGACTTTTATTCTGCCTTATTCGGCTCTGTGTTTATTAAACTCACGCTGTTGATGATAACCATACGAAGCGGCCTGTCTGCAATACCTGTATCAACGACTGCAATTTTATCTACAACATCCATGCCTAAGCTTACTTTGCCAAATACGGCATAACCATACTTGCCGCCGTTGGCATCTAAAAAGCCGTTATCTTTATGGTTAATAAAGAACTGGCGCGTTGCTGAATGCGGCTCTTCGGTTCTTGCCATTGCAATCGTGCCGCGTTTATTACTTAAACCGTTTAAGGATTCGTTTTTAATCGGTGCTGAAGACGGCGCTCTTTGTCCCGACTCTTTAAAACCACCACCCTGGATCATAAAATCATTAATGACCCGATGAAAAGTGGTTTTTTTAAAACCGTCACTTTCAACATAAGCTAAAAAGTTCGCAACCGTTTCTGGTGACTGTTCCGGGAAGAGTTCAATAATTATTTTGCCTGCTGAAGTATCCATTTCAACGACGGGATTATCTGCGCTGAATACCGAGCTGCTGATTAAAAGTAAAAATACAGATAGAAAATGTTTCATTATTTAATTCCTTGACTGGCTATATATGGAAATAGTTATTTCCGTACTTGTCTTAAGTTATACCAATTCCATTAATTAGGTGTTCTATTTAGGCGTAGGAAAAATGGATGAAAGCAAGGCGTTGATTGCAGTAACTAGTTATTCTAATTACAAAATCAAGAACGAAGCTAGCGTCCATTTTAACAAGCATCAATGAATAGAAAATTAGTGGGTTTGGTATTATTTTAAAGTTGCAGAAGTTTACTCTTAAGCTCAGGATCCTGAACTATTTCATTCAAAAGTTGTGATAACTGAGTATTTAATTTTTCACTTAATTCATCTATGTCAGCTTGAAACGGCGCCTGTGCAGAATATTTCGCCTTAAATGTTTTGCTGAATGTTTTAGTTTCGGAGTTTAGCTGTACTTTTATAACGATATTCGAATCTATTTCATGACTAAGAGTTGACTGCTTTACCTGTGACAGCAGTTTAATAACCTGAATATCTATCTGATACGGACTGGATGACACTAGAGTCATGCCCTGTTTCAGCCATTGTCTGCGTAGAGCCTGTTCAATAATTTGTTTACTGCCTGCCGATTCATTAATAAGAACTGCCGCATCATCTCCTGTGCTTATTTCAATTAAATAATGCGCAATACGGCGATCCTGACTGCTTACAGACCAGTTTATACTGCTCTCAAGGCTTTTATTATTATCAATGCTGGATAATTGAGGCTGCAGCTGCGTGCTTGTGGGAGTGCCGCTGCAGGAGAACAATAAAGCACTGCTTAGTATAAGTGTCAGCAGGCGGACAGGTTTGAGCCGTGGGTTAAGCATAATAGTAATTCCTATAACAGATTGAGGGATAAAGATCATATCAAATCGGTTTGATTTGTCTGTTTTTTTTACTGCATAAAAAGCAGGCTTTTTGAGCTGCTGTTATGTTATTTGTTAAATAAGTGCTCCTTTAAGGTTAATCTTGTTGTGCTTTTGATTCTTTTTTACAGCCTGACAGGCGTTGTTATTATTTATGAGTATTTTGTGTTTTTGTATAAAATATGACCAGCTTACAATATTCAAGCTTTAAAGAAGATCCTGACGAAAAGTACATTGTCGGACTGCAGCACTGATGGTTTCTGGCTTTACCCGGGTTATCCACTTTTTCTGTGGATAACTCTGTGGGAGTTTTTCGTAAAAGTGCCTGAAGCCCCCGTTATCACTTGCTTTGCTTTACCTTGCACTAAAAACAAACAAAATAAAACTGCTTTTAAATACAATGAGTTAGCAATGTCAATAGAGTGTAAATAGTTTTTGTTTGATGTTTTTTCTGCACTATTTGTTTGTTTGAAAGTCAATAATTTTCTGTGAATTATTTTTAAATTAAATTGAAAAAAATAATTGACAATTAGTTAAATAGCGGAGTTTTTATTGTTCGTTTTATAAACCTAAGCTAAAGGTTATTTATCATTATTGCATATAAAAAATGTGAATATGCCTTGAGTCGAGGGTAAAGATCTTAAATTTAAAACTGCATATAGAGGCTGATTATTTACATATAATAAGTAAAAAAGAGACTTTCCAATATAAATTGCAGCTAATGGGTGTTTTTTAGGTGTTTTCTTCTGCGCAGCTGCTTGAAGCGCTGTTAATTACCGTTGTACACCTTGTTATGCGCACAGTTATCTGTACTTGTGATATGTTAAACTGTCAGTTCTATCCTCAGTTATTGAGGATGCATATTCAATTGCTCAGAAGGATAGATATGCCGTGTTCTAAACTTGAGGTTATTATGGAAAAACAGTTTCAGTTATCATCGTCGTTTTCACCCGCAGGTGATCAGCCTCAGGCTATCGAGCAGTTAGTGGAAGGTATTGAGTCGGGCCTGGCTTTTCAAACCCTGCTCGGGGTAACCGGATCGGGTAAAACATTTACTTTAGCTAATACCATTGCACAGCTCAACCGTCCGACATTAATCCTTGCTCCTAATAAAACCTTAGCCGCGCAGCTGTATGGTGAGATGAAAGAGTTTTTTCCGGATAATGCGGTTGAGTATTTTGTTTCATATTATGATTATTACCAGCCTGAAGCTTATGTACCAAGCTCAGATTCTTTTATTGAGAAAGATGCCGCTGTTAATGCTCATATCGAGCAGATGCGTCTGTCGGCAACTAAAGCGCTGTTAGAGCGCAAAGATGTGGTGCTGGTGGCGTCTGTTTCTGCTATCTATGGTTTAGGCGATCCTAGTGCTTATTTAGAGATGATGCTTCATCTGAGTGTCGGGGAGATCATTTCCAGCCGCGAAATCCTGCAGCGTTTAGTTGATTTACAATATAACCGTAATGAAACTGAGTTAAGCCGTGGTACCTTCCGGGTGCGCGGAGAAGTGATTGACATTTTTCCTGCTGATTCAGAAAAGGAAGCTTTTCGTATTGAGCTGTTTGATGATGAAGTTGAAAACATCAGTGTCTTTGACCCGCTGACTGGTCAGCAGTTAGATAAGCTTGCGCGTGTTACTATCTACCCTAAAACTCATTACGTTACACCTCGAGAGCAGATTCTGAAAGCAGTTGACGCTATAAAAGAGGAGTTAAATGAACGGAAAAAAGAATTTTTAGAGCAGAATAAATTAGTTGAAGAACAGCGTATTTCACAACGCACTCTGTATGATATTGAGATGATGAATGAGCTGGGGTACTGCTCGGGTATTGAAAATTACTCTCGCTATTTGTCCGGAAGAGGTCATGGTGATGCGCCGCCGACGCTGTTTGATTATCTGCCTAAAGACGGCTTATTAATTATCGATGAAAGTCATGTGACAGTGCCGCAGATTGGTGCTATGTATAAAGGAGACCGCTCGCGTAAGGAAAACCTGGTTAATTACGGCTTTCGTTTACCTTCTGCCTTAGATAACCGGCCGCTTAAATTTGCAGAGTTTGAAGCCCTCGCCCCGCAGACTATTTATGTTTCAGCCACACCCAGTGAGTATGAGGTAGATAAATCTCAGGGAGATATCGTTCGCCAGGTTATTCGTCCGACCGGTCTGCTGGATCCGGAAATTGAAGTACGTCCGGTTAATACCCAGGTTGATGATCTGCTTTCTGAGATTAATCTGCGTATTCCCCTTAAAGAGCGGGTTCTGGTAACGACGTTGACTAAACGTATGGCAGAGGATCTTACTGAATATCTGCATGAACACGGTATAAAGGTGCGTTATCTGCATTCAGATGTTGATACGGTTGAACGGGTGGAGATTATTCGTGACCTGCGCCTGGGCATTTTTGACGTACTAATAGGCATTAACCTGCTGCGCGAAGGACTGGATATTCCCGAGGTGTCGTTAGTGGCAGTATTAGACGCAGATAAAGAGGGTTTTTTACGCTCAGAACGCTCGCTGATTCAGACCATGGGCCGGGCCGCGCGTAATTTAAAAGGTAAAGCGATTCTCTATGCCGACCGTATTACCGGATCTATGCACAAAGCTATAAAAGTAACA
Source organism: Psychromonas aquimarina ATCC BAA-1526 (assembly GCF_000428725.1). Lineage (GTDB taxonomy): Bacteria > Pseudomonadota > Gammaproteobacteria > Enterobacterales > Psychromonadaceae > Psychromonas > Psychromonas aquimarina. The sequence continues at coordinate 185,818 of NZ_AUAM01000007.1, read as the reverse complement.
GAAGACAGACGGGCGCTGCAGGATGAGTTTAACCGGGACAACGGTATTATTCCGCAGGGATTAACAAAACAAGTCAATGATGTAATGCAGCTCGGACAGCGTAACCTTAAAAAAGCTAAAACTAAGCAGGATAAAGTTGCGGAATCTAGAGCTGATTATCATATAAGCAGCGAGCAGGATGTGCTTAAACAGATAGCTGAAAAAGAAAAACAGATGTTTGCTTATGCTAAAGATTTAGAGTTTGAGAAAGCGGCTCAAATAAGGGACGAAGTAGCAAAGCTGCATGAACTGCTGGTGACTATGGGGTAGAAGCTGTCTGTGCGTTTTTATAACCGGCTTATCTCTCTGATTCATATACAGCAAAGAGTAAAGCCGATTATCTCGGAATCAGCAGTTTAACCGCCGATCAGGACGGTCGGCATGCCGAGTACAATTGTGCCGCCATGAGCGGTAGTATCTCCCATTCTGGCAGCCGGCTTGCTGTTGATTAATACGGTTGCGCTGCCTTTTATCACGGAATCCGGCGGCCCGACACAGACACACATTTGACCTAAAGTGGCGGCCGGCATATTACCTATCAGTACCGTTGACGGTAACGGCAGTAACGGCCCGCCGACATGCGGAATAGGGACAACAGCAGGGGTCTGCATGGGACATACGTGCATATCGGTTGCTCTGGCTGCTGGCAGCATGGTTATTCTCCTGTCTGGCCGTTTCCGCCACTGGCGATATTCAAGCCTATTTTTAAGTAGTTTTCATAACGTGCTTGTGCGTCCTGTCCGTCAGGCATTACCGCTGATAAATTAACTGCGCCGGCAACGGCATGAGAATATAAATATTCCGGCGGGGGAATAACCGGCTCTCCAGCCGCTATCATGCTGCCGCCGCTCCAGAATGCTGCCTGCGCGGTCCAGCCGGCGCCAGACTGTAATTCAGCTTTAGCCGCCATCTGCTCCGCAAGGCGTCGTGATGTTTCATCGGGAGCGTGGACCCATGCTTTAGCCGCTCGAACTGCATTGGCTTCATTTTCATTCCAGTCTGTCCTGCTGGCAGCACAGCAGCATGCCCACCAGACCGCTTCTCGAACCGGCAGTGCGTGCGCAATAAATATCACAACATCACTGAACAGCTGCTGCTCGACAGCGCTGTCAATTAAAGATGCCGGATCACTGTGCTGCTGAGCCAGTTCGATAAATTCATCGCCTGCTTCATAAAGACTGAGAATATCAGCCGCGCTGTGGTGGGGGATTTTTAAATAACTCATCAGTTTACCTTCGCGATTGCGCCTTGAATTTGTACCATAGCACCGGCTTTTACCTGTGTCATAGCACTCCCGTTTACTTCGACTATTGCACCTTTAACACTGGCTTTGGCCTGACTGGTTATATCAACCATAGCCGCTTTTATTTCCGCTTTTGCCTGTCCAGCGACAGAAATCTGCGCACCGGAAATTTTTATACCGCTTGGACTCAGTTCAATAGATGAACTGCCGACGGATAGTTTAATGCTGGTTTTTCCAGAGAGTTCGATACTTTGTCCGTCGATTTCTACGCTTGAGCCGGCACTTAACTGTGCGCCTTTAGAAGCACTGCAGCTGATCCCGGCATCTGACTTTAAGGACAGATCTTTTTTGGCGCTGGCATTGAGTGCATCTTCACTGCTCAGGCTCATTGCTTCTTTGCTTTTCCAGTCTAGGGTTTTTTCAATATCAAAATCAGCCAGCCCTTTGATGGTCTGTTTCAGATCATTTTTGACATTAACCGTCATATCCTTTTCTGCCTGCAGAAACAGCTCTTCTTTATCTTTTTTATCTTCAAAGCGCAGTTCGTTAGCGGTATCACTATTACCGCTGGGAGTGCTGCGTGTTTTTATGCCGCTTTGTGTGGCGCTGCTGTAGGGCTGCTTATTTTTTTCATTATAAATGGATCCGGAAACAACCGGGCGGTCGGGATCCCCGTCAATAAAGCTGATCAGTACTTCATCCCCAATACGCGGAATAAACTGCATGCCGAATCCATTACCTGCCGTCGACTGTGCTACCGGGATCCAGCAGGAGCTGTTTTCATCTTTCTTACCGTCCTTATCCCAGTGAAAATGTACTTTTATACGTCCGGATTTATCTTGATTGACCTCTTCCCCGCTCGGACCTGTGACTTCTGCGCTTTGAATATTCGTTATGCAGGGTTTATTGATAAAAGGCGGACGCCATGGTGTGCCTGCAGGTATGCATTGGAAGCTGTTTGTATATTCAATATTAGTGCCCGTTTCATTACCGTTAAAATAATGCTCTGCCCGGGTGATCAGATATTCCTGGTTATATTCGGACTGCGTATGCTCGCTTAAAGTAAAGCATAAACCAGCGCCTAATGATGGAACCGAAGAGCGGGCGTTAATGATTATTCTGCCGCAGTCCCGGCTTTCCATCTGCCGTTTTCCGGCATCACGAATGGTGCTTTTATCACTGTTACCCTGCCCGAAAAAGTATTCACTTAAGGCACTGTTTTTTACTGAGGATGTGGTGTTTCTTTCGCCGCTGTTTAAGCATTCGGCTAACTCTTCACTGTGATCGGCTAACAGTAATTTACTGACACCTAACTGTTCCCGATAGTTCCAGTGAGTGATTGAAAAAGTTTTTGCTTTAGCTTCAACGATAAAAGGGACCTTATCATCGTTCGCTTTGGCAAAATCCTGGTTGCTGTCAGCAATGGTAACGACGGGCTGGCTTCCTTGATGGTTACAGTGATAATGCCAGCCTTCAGAGGCTAATAGGCGTTTAATGAAATTCAAGTCGCTTTCATTAAACTGAATACAGCAGCTGCGTTTTATTCCGGCACTCCGGGGGGATACTTTGAAATAATTTTTAAGACCGGAATCGGATAGAACCTTTTCTATGATCTGTTTGCTGGTCATGTCCTGAAAGGTGCGGCTGGTGGTGCGGTAGGCAAAAATAGAAAGCGGGTCGACCGCTTCAACCCGGTACATATAAAGCTGCTTGGACATATTAAATTCAATGTTTTCCAGCGACGAGATTAAAGCTAAAAAACTGCGCGCTTTATTTCTCTCTTCTTCGATACCGGGGGAATACTGGATATCAAGTACTTTGCCCAGCACTTTCTCGGATATTTTTTCTTTACAGAAAAAAACGGCGCTAAAATCAGATCTGCCTGAAACTTGTTCCTTTACCGTTAACTGCGTAACTATGTACGGGCCTTTGCCATCCAGTTTTGCCTGAACAGGGCGGTTTTTTTCATTGTAACTGGTCACTGACATATTCAATTCTCTTATTGTTATAGTGCATATCCCGGCAGTTCGTCTAAAGCAGAATCCATATTGAGGGACAGGCTTATTATTTAACTATTAATATCAAGCAAATCTAGCTTACCTTTGTTTTGTGCCTGCTGCTGGAATTAAATGTTATCACAGAACATATTCCGGCAATTTATTATTCATTGTTTAAGGGTAAAGCCTATTTTTTATGATTACATTTGTTAATGTTGATCTGTTCTCTGCAATTAAGTAATTATTGTCAGTTAGGCTGCTTTGATTTTAAATTTATCCTGACGAACGTGACAGTGGATATCTGTTGATATTAAGCCACTTTCTTACAATATGAGCTTTTGATCAAAAATCAAAAAGAAATATAGGGTTCTGGAGACATGAGTTTACGCAGTGTGATCCAGGATGTTTATTTTAAAAATAATCAGTGAATAATTAAAATCGTAATTAGCAGAACACTTTCAGTGTCCTAATATCAGTGCCTTGTAAGAAGATTAATGCGCTGAGCTATGGTAGATTGCGTATGGATTACGTATAATGAAAAATTGGGTTTTCAGACTGCCGTATTATCAAACAAGCCGCTGTGTATGTTAGTGTGCTGTGAGCCCAAGTTTACCAGCTGCAGGTATGGAAATTTGCTTTTCTTTTATCGTTTGCCCGGTCTAATTGAAATTCCTACTGACGGCAGTAATTTACCGGTGTGCTTCTGCCCCTGTAATCTGAGTGTTTTTATGATGAAAAAATGCTTGTTTAGTTCGTTAGTTAACTGTTAGTGTTTGTTATATATATATTTTGAGGTGACAAAATAAGGCGGGTTAGACTGGCAGTGTAGATATAATAAACATTGTCTTTTTAAATATTCGATTTACAGCTTTCACTTTTTACATAACAACTTTTAATCAAATAAAGTAATGGATACGATGATACTTACTGAAAGTCAGCGCCAGACTCTGTTATCGCCTTTGGCAGAAAATAATTTCTGCGGTGTGTATTTAAAATCTGATCGGCAGTCCTTCCGGCCGCTTCGTAATGAATTTAATTTAGCGCAGACGTCGCTGCGAAAGCTTAATCAGAATCCTGAGGCTGATGAGCTGGATGCGCTGCTGGAAGATAATAAAAATAACTGGAATCAGTTATCAGGAAGCTTAGCGGATGTATTTGCTGATTCATCTCGAGATATTGAACTAGCCGGCTGGATGACGGCTGCTCAGGTGGTTATTGATCCCAGCCTAAGCGGTGCGCTGCAGACTAGTTTATGGCTTGAGGAGCTGGTCAGTTCTCATTGGGATTCGCTGCAGCCGATATTACCGGATAATAAAATAAAATCCACAGATGAAAGCGCAATACAAGCTGAGATCAATAGTTTTAAAGTGAAAGCCTTTGTACAGCTGCTGGGTGAAAGTGAAGACAGCGGATTATTATACTCTCCGCTGCTGATGACTCCTTTAATTGCTGATTTGGACTTTTCCCGCTATCAAAGTGAGGAGCATAAAGGCAATCTGGCTGAAATCCGCAGCCGTTATCGTGCAGCTGCACTTGCAGACCGCGCCCCGGTTGTGGAATTAATTGAAAATCTTGAGAAATTTAAAAACAGTATTGCAGCGATAGAAAAGCAGGTTAAGGCTGTTTGTCAGCAGTATTTACTTTCACCGCCCGGGTTTCAATTTGTAATCAGCATTATTGATAAGATGCTGCGGGCCGTTGAATTTATATCGGGATTAAAACCGACATCGTCAGCTCCGGCCGTAACGGCACCTGTACAGGATGTGCCGGACAGCGCTGAGAATGTAGAAAATAGTGCTGAAAATATTTGTAATGTGGAGAATGCAGCGATGGAAAACCCTCAATCGGCTCCTGCGCCCGTCTCGTTTACTTCACTGGCCAAACAGCAGGAGTTTAATCGAGATCAGGCATTTCAGCAGCTTCGTGAAATTGCTGATTATTTCAGACAGACGGAACCGCATAGTCCGGTGGCCTATCTGTTAGACAAGTCAATCCGCTGGGGGTATATGCCGCTGCCGGAATTAATGACAGAGCTGCTTTCAAATCAACAAGATACTATAGATCGCGTGTTTAATTTAACGGGATTAGATGAACAAGGACAAACTGCGCTGCCTAATGATAATAACAGCACAGGCGCAGCGCGAGTTCTACCTGCACAGCAGCGTCAGCTGCCGGCAGATAACAAACCTGTTTTTGCTGTTCCTGAAACAGAAAAAACGGATAACCAGGCTCCACCAGACACACAGCAGAAATCAAGCAGTGAATCACTGTGGTAGTTGCAGCTGTGATTAATTAAATATAATAAAGAGGAAAGTTATTATGGCGAGTATTTACATGCGGATCGAAGGCGTTAAAGTTACCGGTGGTGCAACAGTTGAAGGTCTACCAGGCGACGGCTGGTTTGCACTAAGTTCATACAGCTGGGGCGCAGTGCGTTCAGTTGCGATGGATATTGGTAATGGTACAAATGCCGATTCGGGCATGGTGGCTATGAGTGAAGTTAATATCACTAAAGAAACAGACGGAGCATCGGAAGATCTGCTGTCTTTCCTGTTTAGTCCAGGTCTTGAAGGTAAAAATGTAGAAATCGTTTTCACTAAACCTTCTCGCGACGGTTCAGGCAGCGATATTTACTTTCAAGTGAAGTTAGAAAAAGCGCGTGTAGTTTCTTACAACGTTAGCGGTTCTGACGGTTCTCAGCCTTTTGAAAGCATTTCAATGTCTTACATCCAGTTAGATCAGCTGCACTGGCATGAAGACGACGGCGGTAAAATGGAAAAAGGCGGTCTTGTTTCTTATAACGTACCGCAAGGTAAGATGCTGTCAGGTGCTAAATAACCTGCGGCCTGCGCCGCTGCTAAAGCGGCGCATAACAACAGTTTTGTCAGGTTCTAATTATAGCTCAATAAAGGTAGGGAAGTATGGCTGTCAACTCACAACACAAACGTGTTAGCAAAAACCGCGTTAGTATAACGTATGACGTAGAAACAAATGGTGCAACAGAAACCAAAGAACTGCCTTTTGTCGTAGGCGTAATTGGTGATTTTTCTGGTCACAAACCAGAAAGTGAAAAAGTGGATCTGGAAGAGCGTGAATTTACCGGGGTCGACAAAGATAATTTTGATTCAGTAATGGGGCAGATTAACCCGAGCTTATCTTATAAAGTTGATAATAAATTAGCGGATGATAACAGCCAGTTTGAAGTGAATCTTAATTTCAAATCAATGAAAGATTTTCAGCCGGAAAATCTTGTTGAGAATATCGAGCCTTTAAAACAGCTGGTTGAAACACGTAACCAGTTAAAAGTGTTACTAAGCAAAGCGGATCGTTCTCGCGATCTGGAAAAACTGCTTAAAGAATTACTGCAGAGTGCGGATGCTATTCAGCATCTTGCCGGTGAACTAGGTGTGCAGAAAGGGGAGGCTGAATAATGTCTACTGAACAACAAAAAACGGCTCAGCAGGCAGAAGCTGCTGAAGGTGAAGTAAGTTTTCTTGAGCGTGCGATTACTGCCACCACTCAGACTCCTGTTGATACAACAAAAGAATTATTATCCTCTCTGACTTCACAGGCGCTTGACGGTACTGTGACCTGGGATAAAAATTTAACGCTGACTATTGAAAAAGCAATTGCGGCGCTGGATGTAAAAATTTCTTCACAGCTGTCTGCAACAATGAAGAATCCAGACTTTCAGAAGCTGGAAGGTACCTGGTTAGGTCTGCAGAAACTGGTAAAAAACAGTGAACTGGGTGCAGATCTGAAGATAAAACTAGCCGATTACACTAAAGATGAGCTGCTTGAGCAGTTTGAAGATGCGCCTGCTATTGACCGCAGCCGTTTCTTTAATATGATTTACCAGCAGGAATTTGGTACAGCAGGCGGTCAGCCTTACGGTGCGCTGCTGGGTGATTATGAATTCGGTTATGGTGATGAAGATGTTGCACTGCTTCGTTACATGGGAGAAGTCGCGGCCGCTTCGCACTCTCCGTTTATTGCGGCTGCAAGTGCGAGCATGTTTGACTTTAACTCTTTTGAGACTTTTTATGAGGGTAAACCTGTTGCGGCCGGTTTTGACTCTCCTGCCTACGCGAGCTGGAATGCATTTCGTGCCAGTGACGACTCCCGTTATGTGGCGTTAACTATGCCTAAAACGATTGCTCGTCTGCCATACGGTAAAGGTACAGTGCCTGTACGTTCTTTTGATTTTGAAGAGCTGGGCTTGGACGCTAACGGTAAAGCGGCTCCTGAATCACAAGATGATTTTGTATGGAGCAATGCTGCTTATGAATTCGGTTTATTATTAACCCAGGCTTATACTAAGTACGGCTGGTGTACTGCTATTCGTGGTGCAGATAACGGCGGTAAAGTTGAAAATCTTGCTAACTTTACCTATGACTCTCCAGGCGGCGATCTGCTGCAGCAGTGTCCAACCGAAGTTAACTTGACCGATGAACGGGAAAAAGAACTGAGTGATCTTGGTTTCCTTCCTCTGGTTCATTACAAAAACAGCAACTATGCGGTATTTATGGGCGCACAGACGACTCATAAACCAAAAACTTATACAGATCCTGATGCGACTTCAAATGCTGCTATCTCTGCGCGCCTGCCGTACACTATGGCCAGCAGCCGTATCGCACAGTATTTGAAAGTGATGGGACGTGATCGTGTCGGCTCTAATATTGATGCAGGCAATATTGAGAAAGAACTGACAGACTGGGTTCAGCAGTATGTTAACCCGAATGCTATCGGCAATGAAGCAAAAGCACAGTATCCGCTTGTTGAAGCACGTGTGAGTGTTGTTGAGCAGGCCGGCCGTCCAGGCAGCTACTCTGCAGTTGCACATCTTCGTCCGTGGCTGCAGATGGAAGAATTAACGACCTCATTACGCATGGTCGCTAATATTCCAAGCTGATTTTAATCTCGGGAGCTTCGGCTCCCGAGTGGAGTAACTATGGCAGTAAAGAGTCCAACATCATTCGCCAATGTCTTAATTGATTCAGGGCAGTGGCGAATGCTGTTAGAGCACGCGCAGGAGCAGGATTCATCTCGTTTCAAAGTACAGCTGTGCCGTATTATTACGCAGCTGGATCAGCTGATGAGTGAGCAGCTGTCTGCTGTTATTGAAGCCCCTCAGTTTAAGAAACTCGAAGCCAGCTGGTCAGGAGTGCACAGTTTAGTGCAGCTGCCGGTTTCTAACCGGCGAATTAAAGTTAAGCTGCTTGATTTCAGCTGGAAGATGCTGTCAACGGATCTTAACCAGTCATTTGCAGTCAACCGCAGTGCATTATTTAAAAAAACCTATGCGAATGAATTAGATACTGCTGGCGGTCAGCCTTTCGGACTGCTGGTTGCGGATCATCATATTCAGTCCGATTTAGATGCGGATGCTGATTTTGATGATCTGTATACACTGCAGCTGCTGGCTGAATTAGGTGAGCGTTCATTATGCCCTGTAGTGCTTGGTGTTGCGAATGACTTTTTTGGTGATGATCCGGCCAGGCTGATGCATGACCATAGCCGTATCAAACGAATTTTAAACAGTTTGGATCTGCAGAGCTGGCAGCTGCTGCGCAGCCGCAGTGCCAGCCGTTTTTTACATCTGGTATTACCTGAGTACCGTATTCGAGAGCCGCGTCAGAATTATTCTGCCGGTTTCGTTTTTAATGAGAAAAACAGTAACCACAGCGTATTGTGGGGTAACTCGGCTTACCTGCTGGCTGCCAACGTGATCCGCGAGTTTGACCGTATCAGCTGGTTTGGTTTCCTAAGAGCGCATGATACAAGCGGCTCTTACGGCGCGCTGATTGATGTCAAAGACAGTATCTGTTCACCGCTGCGCGCGCGTATTGATATTTTTTGTGAAAGTGACGGCTTCTGGGCGGATCAGGGGTTTGTGCCCGTATCGAGTATTTATTTAAGCGGTCAGCTTGGTTTATTCAGCAATCAGTCGGTGTGGAAACCTGCTGATGAAACGGCTAAAACCAGCGCTATGCTGCAGACCAATTTAATGGCCTGCCGTTTTGGACACTATATTAAAGCGCAGATGCGCGACCGGGTGGGCAGCTTTGACAGTGCCGCCAGCTGTCAGCGGGATCTGGATAAATGGCTGCAGAATTATATCAGTAACGTTGATTATGGTGATGAAACCATTATGGCGCGTTATCCCCTTAAACATGCGGAAGTGACTTTTATTGAAGATCATAATGATGCAACTCGTTATCACTGCCGTATCAAACTGCAGCCGCAGTATCAGTATGAGATGCTAGATACGCATATCACTCTGAGCAGCGATGTTTCTGCAAGTGAACTGGGAGAAGCATAATGAGTCTGCTGGCTAAACTTAAAGAGCAGTGGAACGGTGATATCGACAGTGTTCGTGATGCGATAATCGAAAACCTTTCAGCTCTGTTGTCGGCCCGGGCTCCGGTCTGGCAGGGCATGCAGATAAGTCCGCTGGCAGAAAATTCTATCACTGCATTCGGTATGGCGAATCAGCAGTTAAGTCAGGGGAAAAGCAGCGCTGACCGGATCCTGCATGAAGTAAAAAATTTAATTATCCGCTTTGAACCGCGTTTAAAAGAGGTGCTGGTTGAGCTGGATGAAAACACGGCTGACAGCAATAAACTGAAGTTTCGCATTGAGGGTATTATCAGTAGTAAATTTGGCGAAGAGCTGGTCGTTTTTGACTCCAGCCTTGATTTTACGACCAGCAGCTTAGACGTAAGGAAAACCAATCTTGTCTGAATCATTATTAAGCTATTTTGAACAGGAGCTGGCTTTTATCCGCCAGGAAGCCGGTGATTTCTGCCGCCGTCACCCCGGCTCTGCGAAATCACTGGGTATTAGTGATGACAGTATTGATGATCCGCAGATATCACGTTTAATTGACAGTGTGGCACTGCTTAATGCCCGCCTGCAGCAGAAGCTCGACGATTCATTTCCGCAGCTGACTGACAGCTTATTGCGCCTGTTGTTTCCGCATTACCTGCGCCCGATCCCCTCATATAGTATTTTGAAAATGAACCCGTTAGAGGATGTCAGTGCCAGACACTTTATTCCTAAAGGCACGCATTTAGGCATTTCTGACAGCGAGGTTGAAGATACTGTTTTTCGTACCTGTCAGGATGTAGTTTTGTATCCGGTTAGTCTCAGTGCGGCACAGGTGGCAACGGCCCCTTTTGATGTAGATAAACCTAAAGGTGCAGAGCATGCCACTGCGCTGCTGGAGATTGAGCTGCAGACAACGGATCCGGGTATTATGTTTGCAGATCTCGACTTGTCCTCACTGGAACTGTTTATTCGTGGTGAAACGCAGTCGGTATTGAGGCTTTATGATCACCTCTTTTCCGGTATAAAACAGGTTTGTATTCAGTATGGCGAACAGCGCCTTGAACTCGGCGCTGATGCACTAAGTCCAGTTGGTTTTGGCGGTCAGGATCAGGTGCTTCCCTACAGCTCACGCAGTTTCGGCGGCTTTAAACTGCTCACTGAATTCTTTATGTTTGCAGAACGTTTTCAGTCTGTTTTGTTAGATTTTGGTCAGTCATTACGTTATGCGCAGACTAATACAATCAAGATTCATATTTTTCTTGATGAGATGGCCGTTGATTTGTCGCGCAGTCTGGGAGCCGACAATTTCCATCTTTTCTGTACGCCTATTGTTAATTTACACAGCTTAACTACTGAGCCCTTGTCGATCAATTTCGGCCAGCCTAAGTATCCGATAGTGCTTGATGCGGGCGGCCGCCAGCAGCTGCAGTTATTTGCCGTTGAGCAGGTGACCGATGTTACTGAGCAGCAGAGCCGTATTGTGCCTCCATTGTATGGTGAGAAATACCGTGGTGCGGAAATCGGACAGAGGTGGCAGCTGCTGCAGGAGTGGCAGACTGATACCTGTTTACAAAGCAGTCTGCGTGTCGCCGATCTGGATCACAGCAGTGCCGCCAGTGATGTTCGTACCTGGCTGATTTCTGCGACCTGCTCCAATGGTGCGTTAGCAAGTCAGCTGTCGGTTTCCAGCGAAGTCAGCTGTCGTGATTCTATTTCGCTGCCGGCAGATTTAAAGTTATTACGCCGTCCGAGCAGTCAGGTGAGAATTACAGCATCGGAGCAGAATGCCTGGCCGCTGCTGGCACATCTGCATTTTAATTATCATGCTTTACTCGGCTCGGATGATCCGGTATCAGCATTAAAAGCGATGCTTACTTTATACAATCATAACGACAGTGCGCAGAACAACGCTTATATAAATTCAATCCGGGGACTCGAGCAGGAACAGGTTGTAGCACCTGTGCGTATTTCAGGGAAAAGCTGTTTTGCTTATGGAACGCGTCTAAGCATAACCATTAATAGTAAAGAGTTAGGCGGCGGGGTTGAATTGTTAGGGCGTCTGCTGGATCGTTTTTTTGCTTATTTTGCCGGCTTTAACAGTTTTACTCAGGTGGTGATTTTGACTGCCGGTACTGAAGGCGAATATAAAGTCTTTCCAAGGAGGTCCGGGTGCCGAAATATGCTCTAAATCAGCTTGTTAACGACCCGGGGGCATTTGAACTGCATTGCGCTATGCAGCTTGTTAAGCATGATGCGGCCAGTCTCGGGCAAAGGCCTGAAGTGTCATTTTCAGCAAATTTACTGCCCGCTTATCAGCAGGCCGATATTACCGAAGTACAGCACCCGAGCGCTGCTAAATGGAAGTTTACCTGTGATATGCCGGCTTTATCCGGCAGTCAGGGAGTGATGCCCCGTTATAATTACAGCGAATCATTGAAAGAACTTTTTGAACAGGGTAATTATGCACTGGTTGATTTCTTCAATGGTTTTAACAGCCGCTATTACCGGCTGCACTGTCAAAGTGAATTAAAAAATAATTTATCTGCGCAGGCGGAAGAAGAGCATTTCAGCTGGAAGTCTCACGATCAGTCATTAACGACTATGTTAGCTAATTTATACGGCGGTCTGGGTAATAACCACAGCCTGCCTGCTGCGCATCTGATTCAGTATTCCGGACTGCTGGGGTTAAAACTTTCCTGCCCGCATGCACTGCAGGAGCTGCTGGCGGATTATTTTGAATATGACTTTGAAGTACAGTACGGCGATGTTGATTATCTGCCTCTGCTGCCCTGCAGCCTCACTAAACTGGGCAAAAACGGGCAGAATAATCAGCTGGGATTCGGTGCTTTAGTTGGAAAAAGTGCAGTAACTGCTTTTCAGCGTCTGGATGTACTGGTCAAACCGAACAATTACCGGCAGTTTAATCAAATTAGAAATGATAAGCAGCTGTTCAATGCGCTTGATTCGTTAATCCGCCATTACATCGGTGTCGATATTAAGCTCAAACTAAAAATCAAGGTGGCTGGTAAATACCTGCCCGGATTACAACTCACCACAAACAGTAAAACCAGCATTCGTCTGGCTCAGTCTACCTGGCTTGCACCGCGGCAGATAAGCTCAGAATACGTGGTAATGCCGTTAAAAAAATAGGGAAAAAGCATGATAAACGTTGAATTACAAAGCCTGATTAAACGACTTGCATCACCATTAAAAACTGCTCTTGAGGCGGCCGCCGGTGACTGTATGGCGCGTACACATTTTACTATCGAGCAGGAACACTGGTTTAATCAGTTATTAAACGAAAGCGGCTGCGGCTGGAATGAGTTATTACAGCAGGGTAATATCGGACGAGATAAGATTGTGGATCAGTTATCCCGCCACCTAAGCGGTTTATCGCGTGGAAATGACAGTTCTCCGTCATTATCTCCGGCTCTGGTCGAACTGATTAAAGACGCCTGGCTGCTGGCATCGGTGAATCACAGTACTGCTGAAATTAACGGTTATCATATTCTGCTGGTATTAAAGCAGCGTTTAACGCAGGGCGGATATAGTGGAGACTTGATCCCCTGGTTAAATGAACTGTCCATCGAGTCGTTAAAAGCACAAGCAAACAGTCAGTCGCCGACATTAACTCAGACAGCGGCTGCTGTCAGCGGTCACAGTGCGCCGGCTGGTGATGCGGGTACTGCTGCATTAGATAAATACACCAACAATTTAACCCAGGCAGCCCGTGACGGCGAGCTTGACCCTATTTCCGGGCGTAATCCTGAAATCCGCAAATCCATTGATATTTTATGCCGCCGCCGCCAGAACAGCCCGATTTTAGTCGGTGAGCCTGGAGTAGGTAAAACTGCGATTGTAGAAGGTTTAGCGCAGCAGATTGTTGACGGCAATGTGCCGCCTTCACTAGCTAATGTTGAACTGCGCACCTTAGATCTTTCATTACTGCAGGCTGGTGCAAGTATTAAAGGCGAGTTTGAAAACCGTTTAAAAGACGTGTTAACAGAAGTGAAACAGTCCGCAGTGCCGATTATTGTGTTTATTGATGAAGCACATACATTGATTGGTGCCGGCGGGGCCGCCGGACAGAATGATGCCGCCAATATCTTAAAACCGGCATTAGCACGCGGTGAATTCCGTACCATAGCCGCTACCACATGGGCTGAATATAAACAGTATTTTGAAACAGATGCAGCGCTTACTCGACGTTTCCAGCTGGTTTCTGTCGCTGAGCCGAATGAAGAAGATGCAGTGCAGATGCTCCGCGGTGTCAGCCGCGGGCTGGAAAAGCATCACCGCGTAAAAGTGCTGGAAGAAGCGATTGAATCTGCCGTACAGCTGTCGGTACGCTTTTTACCTGAGCGTCAGTTACCCGATAAAGCGATTAGTTTATTAGATACGGCTTGTTCAAGAATCGGGTTAAGTCAAAGCGCACTGCCGCAGAAACTTGACGGTTTAGCTGAACAGATCCGTTATGCAAAAAGCGAGATAACAGCAGTTGAGCGGGAAGATGCAAGGCTGGCTAACGGCGCAGAGAAACTGGTTGTAGTGCGTCAGAAACTGCATCTTCTAGAAGGTGAGTATAAGCTTCTGGAAGAGCGCTGGGAGGCTGAAAAAACACTGGTCGCGGACATTACCGTATTACAGGATGATCTCGATGAGAAGTTCTTTGCCGGAGAGGATGTGAGCGGCTGTGATGAGCAGAAATCACTGGCTGAAAAGCTGACTCTGCTGCATGATCTGCAGGGGGAGTCTCCTTTAGTAATACCGCAGGTTGACAGGCAGACTATTGCGGAAGTTATTTCTCTGTGGACCGGAATACCAGTCGGTAATATGGTCAAGGACGAAGTTGAGCGTTTATTAACCTTAGAAGAGCTGATCGGTAAGCGGGTGATCGGGCAGGCATCCCCGATTAATGAAATATCCCAGGCGATTCGTATGTCTCGAGCCGGTTTAACGGATCCGCGCAAACCTATTGGTGTTTTTCTGATGTGCGGGCCAAGCGGGGTAGGTAAAACTGAAACTGCGCTGGCACTGACTGATCTTCTTTACGGTGGTGAGAAAAATATTACCACTATCAATATGACTGAGTTTAAGGAAGAGCATAAAATATCTATGCTGCTGGGCTCACCTGCCGGTTATGTCGGTTACGGCAAAGGCGGAGTATTAACCGAAGCGGTGCGTAAAAATCCATATTCGGTTTTATTACTTGATGAAATGGAGAAAGCTCATCCCGGTGTACATGATCTTTTCTATCAGATTTTTGATAAAGGTTCGATTTCAGACAGTGAAGGGCGGGATATTGACTTTAGAAACACTATTATTATTATGACCTCTAATGCGGCTGACAGTGCTGTTGTTGATGCCTGCAGTGAAGAGCGTCCAGCTATACCAGAGCTTACTAAAACAATTTTCCCGGCGCTGCAGCAGTATTTTAAACCAGCGTTTATCGGCCGTACCACAGTTGTGCCTTATTTCCCGCTTAATAATGAAGAGATGGCTGAAATTGCACGCTTATCTTTAACTCGAATAGAGAAACGCGTATCTAAGCATTATCAGGCTGCCTTTACCTACAGTGATGATTTAATTGAATACCTGATTCAGCAGAATCACTCTCCTGAAACCGGTGCTCGAGCGATTGAGCAGATTATTAACCGTACCTTAATGCCGAAGCTTGCGACACAGTGTATTGTCCGTTTAAGCAGCGGAGAAAAAATAGCAGCTGTGTCAATAGGATTGACAGCAGGTGAGCTTGAAATAAGCATCAATTAGTATAAAGGTTTAAAAAAATGTTTGGTCGAAAAAAAAGTTACGACTTGGAAAAAGCAAGAGATAGAAGCAGCATATTAGCAAATGCCGGTATTGCAGGTGTGGGCACTCAGGGCATATACACACCTAAAAGCAGTGCCGGTAGAGCAAAGTTAAAAGCTCGTCAGAAGAAGCTTCCTAAACAGCGGGGTTATACAAAACAGCAGGCTTTAGATGATGCTAAGCTGCTTGGCCAGGTAAGCATGGATATGCGCAGTGATATAGCCGGTTATGTTGGAGATGTAGTTGATGCCACCAAGGATCTGAGCAGTTTAGCTTCCGGCGGCGGAATGTATACTGCCGGCGGCGGTCTTGAATTTACCAGCGGTAATATTATCGGTGCGCTGAAGTTAGGGCATGATGCTGTTGTTAATATTGTTGAATGGGCCGGTAAAAGAAAACCTAAAGAGCTGCCGGTTAATCCTCTGCTGACACCGATCGATGCCGCGTTATATGAGAATACCAAAACAGCCGCATACTTTAAGAAGAGGATGGTTAAGAAGATTGCCGGTGATGCCGTCTCTTTCAGCGGCGGCGTGCTGAGCAGCGCTACCCATGTAAATACTTTGGGGGCTGCCCGTCACGGGCGCTCTGATGCTAAAACAATTGCGCACCTAGTCAGGCTGAAGGAGATGCTTAAGCAGTATAAAAGCAAAGGGCTGGCAGTTGAATATAAGCTGTGCAAGTTAATTATTGACTGTAAAAAGCTGAAAATAGAATCCCAGTCTGCCGCATTAGCGGCTGACTGTATTCCGGGAAATGTGATTACCAGCAGTGCTACTGCCGCCGCCGGTTTTATTCACGGGCAAACCCTGGCTTTCCGGTTGTC
The DNA here is from genome assembly GCF_000428725.1 of Psychromonas aquimarina ATCC BAA-1526. Classification (GTDB taxonomy): domain Bacteria; phylum Pseudomonadota; class Gammaproteobacteria; order Enterobacterales; family Psychromonadaceae; genus Psychromonas; species Psychromonas aquimarina. Next base: position 169,572 of record NZ_AUAM01000007.1, on the reverse strand, counting down.
GAATATGGAAGCTGATATCGAGAAGGCCGCTAAAATACTTCATTACCGGGCTTTTTATGAGATGGATGATGATTACGGTATTGCCGGTCTATTCGGTGAGCAGGCGGCAAATGAATATGCTGCTGAGACTCCTGCTCTGGATATGGTTAGGGAGCTTTTTACTCAGATTGCAAAAATAGAAAAAGAGAGAGTTCTGATTAATATAAGAGGGCACAAGCTGAAAGTAGGCGGCGAACACTTCCGCGCGGATAAACTGATGCGCGAACCCGCCGGATGGTTAGTTATTGTCGATAAGCTCAATCTTATCTGACACAAAGTTCTGCAGCTCGGCATATAAACACCTGCCGAGTCTGAGCAGACAGATTATTAGTATTATTATTAGGATAAAAGAGTGAAGAGTCAGGAATTTACAGGGAAACAGCTGCAGTGGATCAGAAAGACACTTAAAATTGCGGTGGTGCACGGCGGTGAAAAAACGCAGCCGCAAAGTTATATATATAAAAACCTGAGTCCCCGTTCAACCAAAACCTATCAGTCTGTAGCCTGTGATATTGCACTGTCGCTGCAGGAGTCTGGTTTTGAACATGTCGAGGTTCTGCCTGAAGATATTTATCTGCCTTTAACTTTAAAAGAGCTTGGCATTGATCTGGTTATTATTAACAGCGGCGGCCTGCAGGGATTTGATCCTATGTGTCATCTGCCTTCTATGCTGGAAATGCTCGGGGTGCCTTATGTCGGACATTCTCCAATGACAGCTGGTATTTTAGATAACAAGCATCTGTTTAAACATAAAATTCATGCCGCCGGGATCCCTACGGCGCCTTTTATTACCATCGGAAATGAGGAAAGTGTTCACGATGCGCCTAAGTGCTCAATACTTGATGAAATCGAGTCGCAGTTCGGCAGCGGATTTATTGTTAAACCTGTTTCGGGACGTGCATCCATTCATGTATATCCGGTATTTCAGCGCTCGCAGTTAGCCGGGGTGGTGGAAAAAGTAAAAGCCGCCACTAATAACACTGTTATGGTTGAACCTTATTTATCCGGGCGTGAATTTGTTGTTGCTATGGCGGGAGCAACTGTTTTTAAAAATGGTGCATTAACTGAGCTGGAACAGCCGTTTTCATTTTCTATTCTTGAAAGAGCCTTTTCACAGGGGGAGGATATATTCACTTCAATGGATGTAAAACCGATTACCGGTGAACGTTTACTTAAAGTACAGGATCCCGCTTTACGCAGGGAATTAGTTGATATCGGTTGTAAAATTTTCACTCAGCTGGGGCTGCAGACTCTGGTACGGGTTGATTTAAGAATGGACGCCTGCGGTAATCTTTTTGTACTTGAGGCTAATCCGAAACCGGATCTTAAACGTCCGCAGGGCAGTGAATTAAGTATTGTCTGTTATGATCTTGAGACTGAAGGCATGAGTTACAATGATCTGATTCAGTCACTGCTGTTTAACCGCCTCAGTTATCTGCATAAGTACCGCAGTGAAACGGTTGCACATTGTTTTAACGATGAATTTTATAGTTTAGCCGCAGAAGAGATTAAATGAGAGGCGTGAAGGACAGAATCAGACTTATCCTGGGGATTTCAGTGGTGACCTTTTCGCTGCTGCTGGTATTTGTGGTGGGGTATGGTCAGGCACTTAAAAGCTATAGTCAGCTGAGCACCGATACAGTGATGGCGCAGACAGAAGCCGCGCGCCTGGGTATAGAGCAGATATTGAACTCTGGTGTACACCTCGATGATATTGCCGGATTAAATCAGGTACTGCAGCCGATAGTTGATTCTGATCCTTCGGTTACCGGGCTGCGTTTACTTTCTGCCGATAAGCAGATATATCTTTTCGGGCAGGCATCTGAATTCGACAGCAGTATTTCCATTCCTTTAAATAATAAATTTACTCAAGTCGGCACACTGCAGCTGGTATTAAGCGATCAGCTGGTAGAAACCATGGTCAGCGAGCGTTTTCAGCCGGCGCTATGGCTAATTGTTATATTATTAGCGGTATTTATTGCCTGCGTACTTAAAAGTACGCGGCGAAGTGTATACCTGAGCTGTTTTACCGCTGTTTTTTTAGCTATGTCGGTCAGTGTTATGATTCTGGTTGGAAGCCTCTATCGAGACGGCCTGCAGAGTAAGGCGCTGTCGCTGGCAGATGTGGTCAGTCAGCGTCTGGCACCGATTCTGCTCCATCATGTTGATCCCGATTGTGTTTTCGGTATTGAGGTGATGCTGGATAATTTTCGCCAGACTAACCCTGACTTAGCTGAAATTGCCGTTTTTAAAGACAGCCGTCTTGTGGCCGCCAGCCGCCAGGAAAGTGCTCTGGCTGAGGGACTTTCAGAGACTGGTATGCTGGACTATTCTATTGCGACCTCTTTATCGGGTGAAGTACTGCTGTCATACAAAGCTGAAATTGTTTTAGCACAGTTACTGCGTACTTTAAAAAACTTTGCGGTACTGTTTTTTGCCTGCGGACTGGTGTGTTTTGCATTTATCCGTTTACTTAGTGGAGAGACAAAACGTCATCATAATGATCTGGTCTTAGAGCGCATTAAACCGTTATTTCTCGGGGCGGTTCTGATGGAGTCATTAATGGCGCCTATTATGCCGCAATTTATGAGTTCAGCCGCGCAGTCGGTCGGGTTAGGCGCGGGTGCTTCATCAATTTTTTTCAGTATTTATTTTCTTAGTTTTGCATTATCTCTGCTACCGGCATCACGCCTGATTGAAGTTTATGATATCCGGCGCGTACTGATCTGCGGTATTTTATTGTCGAGTCTCGGCTGTGCTGTGCTGATTTTTGACTGGGGATTAACCAGTATATTATTTGCCCGGCTGATATCCGGTATGGGACAGGCGCTGATATTTATCACTGTGCAGGGCTATATACTGCGTTTCAGCGATCAGTCGAATAAAACCCAGGCCGCCGGGATTATCGTTTTCTGTTTTAATGCCGGTTTTATTGCCGGAGTGGCTATCGGTGCACTATTGGCAGACTATCTTGGGGATCAGGGAACCTTTGCCTTAGCAGCTGTTATCGGTCTACTGATGAGCCTGCTTAGTTTTGCATTACCGTCAATGCAGGGCGCAAAAAAACGCATTGATGCACTGAGCAGGCATGTCACTGAGATGGCTGCTGACTCATGGCGTTTAATAAAAATTCCGGCTTTTATACGTACCATGCTGCTGGTGGGGATTCCCACTAAAATGGCGCTGACAGGTATCGTTGCTTTTGCAGTGCCGCTGCTGCTGGCTGAGCGGGGTATAAGTAAAGAGATTATCGGCCAGGTACTGATGTCCTATGCTGCTGTTGTATTATTAGTAAGCCATAAAGCCGGTCCCTGGGTTGATAAACTCGGCAGCAGCAAAAAAGCGCTAAGTCTCGGTAATTTACTGGCGGGGCTGGCGTTAATAGTGCTGGCGTATTCTGTGCTGGCGGTGCAGAGCTGGCAGACGATCACGCTTATGGGCCTTTCTATGATGGTGCTGGGATTCGCGCACGGTTTGATAAATGCACCGGTTGTTACACATGTTGTTGTTAATACAGCTGATCATGTCGACTCCGATTCGGTGGTTGCCGCTACCTATCGTTTTCTGGAAAGGATTGGTCATGTCTCGGGCGCGATTATTGTTGCTCATCTGCTGTTGTGGTTCGATGCTCAGGAAGCGATGCTGGTGCTGGCCGCTTTCTTTATTAGTGCCTCTGTTTTATTTACTGTTTTTGATAAACAGCCGCTTAAGGAAGTTTACTCATGATCCGGGCACTGCTTATCTTTTCTTTACTGTGCAGTTCAAGTATTCTTAGCGCCGCTCAGTGGCCTGCCTGGCTTGGTAATGAATTAAAGCCGCAGAAGGGCAGTCACTGGCAGATAAAAACCAGCACTGAAGGGGTTGAATTTATGCCCGTAAAGTCAGCACCGACCATATTAATGGTCGTTTCCCGCAAGGCTAAGTCCTATGATACGGCTTTAAAAACACTGCTGGCAATCTATGCTCGGGAACTGCCGCAGGCGCATATAGTGGTGCGGCTGCTGCCGGTTGAGGCCGGCTCTGTTAATTCTGAGCGCTTAACCGCTATGCTTAAAAAGGCGGAGCTGAATGTGGATTTGATTTACAGCGTAGGTTCAAAAGCAACGGTTGCACTGCGCGGAGTTTATAGCGGAGGAAAAATTCCCGTCGTATCGGTTAATGCCAAAGATCCGGTTTTGTTGGGGCTGATTGAAAATGATCACGGCTCGGGCGACAACTTTGCGTTTACCTCATTGAATTTACCGGCTCCGATCACATTAAGGTACATGAAGCGCTTTAAACCGTCGCTTAAACAAATAGGCGTGTTATATGCTAAAAGCAATCAGAGTGCTTATGCGACGCAGTACCTGCCTTTGAAAAAAACTGCCGAACAACAGGGCATAAAAGTCGCCGCTGTTGTTGTTGATCAGGATGATCCCTCTCTTACCTTAGAGGTGTCCATGAACCGGGCCATAAAGGAGTTAAAAGAAGATGATCCGTCATTGAGCAGCAGCATTTTATGGCTGACCGGAAGCTCAAGCTTATTAGCGCGAATGCAGGAAATTAACTTCTATGCTAAGGATCTTGCGGTGCTTTCAGCGGTACCGGATGTTGTTAACAGCAGTCCCGACAGCGCTCTGATGTCGTTTGGTGTCAGCTTTGTTAATAATGCCCATCAGGCCGGTTTGTACGGATTACAGATATTATCAGGCAGGACTGCTCCCGGAGATTTACCAGTCGGGCAGATATCCCCGCCGGATATTGCGATCAGCTTTGCACAGGCGCAGCGTATAAATCAGAAAATACCCTTTGTTTTAATGGAAATGGCCAGTGATGTTTACGGCAGTCACGGTGCAGTTATTCGTTCTCAGGGAGAATCTATGCAGGAGCAACAATGAGTTCAAATCAGCTGTTAACAAACAGTTACTTTCGCTTGATGCTGGCCGCTCTGTTAAGTGCCGCCACCAGTTTTAACGTTTACAGTGAAATTCGTCCGGAGCGCTTATTACTGGCCACACAGGAGTGGCGCCCGTATCAGTATATTGCTGACGGGAAAATGCAGGGACCCGGTATTGAAAAGCTGAAATGCATAATGAAAGTATTAAAGCAGCCCTATCAGATTACTATGAGCGACTGGGATAAAGCACAAATTTCCGTTGAAATCGGTGAGCAGCATGCTTTCTTTCTTGCTTCGCAAAACGCGGTGCGTGATAAGTATGCGGATTATTCTTCGCCGGTGATGAAACAAGTCTGGAGCTGGTACACTCTGTCTGATTCCATTGATACACAAAGCGATATATTTAAAGAGAAAGTGGCTGTAACAGCTATCTTCGGATCAAATAAATGGCTGTGGCTGCATAAAGCGGGTTATCGGGTTGAGAAAAAGCCGCGTCGTTCAACGACATTAATTGAGTTGTTATTAACCGGTGAGGTAAGGGCTGTGCTGGCGAATGACTTTGTTATGGAAGATGCAATAAAAACATTAGGGGTCCGTCACCGGGCGATTACCCGGCAGATATTAAAAGAGAAACCCTTAGGGGCTTATTTTTCAAAGAAATTCACTAAACAGTATCCGCTTTTTTTAAGTGAATTTAATCAAGCCATTACACAATGTGAGGAGAGGTAATATGCCGTTATCACTAAAGATTATAAGCTCTCCCGATGGAGAACCGATTGCCGAGTGGAATAAAAATTTTCCTGAAACCGGAGGCAGTATCGGCCGCTCTTACGGTACAACCATGCAGTTATCTGATGCTTCAGTATCGCTGTCTGGTACGCACGCGGTTATCAACAGAAGCAGCCGTGGTTATCAGATAATGGACGTCAGTACTAACGGCCTGTTTATTAACGGCAGTCATCAGCCTTTAGGCAAAAATAACAGCGCGGCTTTAAATGATGGTGATGTGCTTGATTTAGGCCCCTACCGTCTGATGGTGTCCTGTTTTGTGCCGGATCAGGCGTCAGTAAAAGCATCACCTGCAGAAAGAGCATCTTCTTTGGGGGAGTGGGAGCATGATCCCTTTGCTTCTGATTTGTCGACCTCTTATAAACAGCCTGAGCCGGTACAGGAAGCCCGCGAAGCATCTGCTGATTTATCATTTTCAGCTGTAGATGACAGTGTCGAAGCTGACCCCTTTACCGATTTTGAAGGCGAAACCCCGCTGCAGATGAACACTGTTCAGGTTAATAATTTCAACGATGATTATTTTGATGATGATCCCTTTGCATCTGAGGATAGCGAGCCGTCTGCAGTAGAGCCTCCTGTCGTGGAACCGCTCAGCAGTATTCAGCAGCCGCGCCTGCAGCGGGAGCTTTCACCCCCGGATCTGCTCGGATCAGAACAGGCAGTCGTTATGCCGCCTAATCAGCAGGATATTATGCTCCAGGCCGCTGAAATGGCTTTTGCACGGGTAATAGAAGAGATGGCGCCGAGTAATATTGAAGAGATGTTTAATGATCTGACCCGCCCGGGTTTTTTCAGCCGTAAGCCTGATTACTGGAATATGTATAAACGTTACTTCCAGCGCCAGCAGGGAACTCAGGACTGGCAGCTGAAGTTTAAAGCTTATTTTAGTGAAAGCCTGCGCATTAAGCAGTTACGCGGGGAGAAGTGATATGACTAAACAGTTGTTAATCGCAGCCGCCGCGCTTTCTCTGGCCGCCTGCAGCTCTTTGGCATTCTGGAAAGATGATGCGCCGCTGCAGATGCAGGTGAATATTGAAGCAGCTAATAATATCAATCCGAATATCGACAGCCTGGCTTCGCCGTTAGAAATACGTATTTATCAGCTGAAAGACAGCGAAGCATTTAATCAGGCCGTTTTTATTGATCTGTATAACGATGATCAGGGGGTATTAAAAGCAGATTTATTATCGAAGCGTAACTTAGACAGTCTACTTCCCGCGGAAAAACGTCAGGTCACACTGCCTCTTATTACAGAAACAAAATTCGTTGCGATTATCGCCGCCTTCTCCGATTACCGGCAGGCAAAAAGTAAAGCGATTGTGCAGATAAAGCCGGGTAAACCGGCTTCTGTTGATGTCAGAATCGACGGCATTAATGTAAGTATTACCGGTCAAGAGGACTAACCCATAATGGATAAGAAAAAAGTAGTTTGGTCTGAAGGTATGTTTTTGAGCCCGCAGCATTTCCAGCAGCAGGAGCGTTATCTGGAAGGATTTGTTAAAGATTATCGTGATCTTATGACCCCCGGCCGTTACGGCCTGGCGGAACTGCAGTTTGATAAGCCCTTGACTAAGATCGGCAAAGTGGGCATCAAAAGCGCGTCTGGTTTATTTCCCGACGGCACGCCGTTTACTATTCAAAGCGGATTAGCGCTTGATATTCCTTCCAGTACTAATGATAAATTAGTTTATCTTGCACTGCCGATTTACCGCACTGGTGTGGTTGATATCGGTAATGAGCAGGATAAACACCGGCGTTTTCACCGTCTGGAGCATAATATTTTTGACAACAGCCGCGATCATAGTGAATCGCTGCAGCTGGAGCTGGCTGACTTAAATATTGAGCTGAAATTAGAAGGTGATGATCTGCAGGACTACACGCTTATTCCGATTGCTCATGTTGCTGAACATAAATCCGATGGTGAAGTGGTACTCAATAAAGCCTTTGTACCGGTCTGCCTTTATTTTACGGTTTGTGATTATCTGCAGGATAATGTTAATGATCTTTATGCGCAGATGCAGTACCGGGCAAGAAGTATTTCACAGCGCCTGCAGGTAGAGTCTGCAAGTAAAAGTCATCAGGCATTAATTCGCGATTATCTATGGCTGCAGGCATTGGGGCGCTGGTTACCGGCGATTAAGCACTGGCTGGATCTCGGTACGCAGGCACCGCAGAATGTTTATTATGAATGTTTAAAAATTGTCGGGGAGATGCAGGGGCTGGAAGGTAAAATGCCTCAAGAATACGATGCCTGGGATGAAGGGCGCTTGTATACACTGTTTTCAGTACTCTTTTCGGATATACATATTTTACTGCGTGAAGTGCAGTTAGACAGCCTGACAACCTTAGTCTGGGATACCAGCCTGTTTGAAAAACGTCGTTTATTAAGAACCATGGTGCAGGACAGAGGGTTATTTAATGCGGGACGATTTGTGCTGGTGGTAACCTCTTCTCTTGGTGCGGTGAAATTAAGCGAACAGTTCCCGCTGGTAAGCAAGCTTGCCGGCAACGGCGTGATTGCTGAACTGGTGCGTAATGCGCTTTCAGGTGTGCCTTTACGTGCCCTGCCTGTACCGCCTTCTGAGTTAAAAGCGCGCAGTGACGCAGCTTATTTTGAAATAGATACTCAGTCGTCTTTATGGCAGGAGTTAATTCAGAAAGATGAGCCGATCGCACTGCATGTTGACAGTCGTATTGGTGAGCTTGATATTGAATTTTTTGTAATTCGTTAGGGGTTAAGCGCATGACATCACTATTTAATGAACAAAAGACAATTGTGATCAACCGGGCACAGCCTTCTGCTCAGGCAGCTCCGGAGAAGGCCGCCGCATCACTGGATTTAAGCGGTATTCAAAACCTGATTGATAATCTGCATATTTACGGTAATCCGCTGCTCAATGCCGGCAGTGAGTTATTAGCCCTGCTGGTGAGTCTGCCCAGGCAGCTGTCTCCGCTTGATATTGATGTTTTTCGACAGAAATTATTTGATGCTATTGCTGACTTTAAACGGCGCGGTTTGTTTCTCGATTATCACCCCAGCGTGATAGAGAAAAGCTGCTTTGTGATTTGTGCCGCTTTTGATGAAACAATTTTATATACTGCCTGGGGAGAAAAATCGCGCTGGGAGAATCATTCGCTGCTGAGTAAGATATTTAATCAGCGTAACGGCGGGGAAGTGTTTTTTACTCTGCTGGAGCAGGCGCGCCGCCAGCCGGCCAAACTGGTTGATTTTTTAGAGCTGCAGTATGTATTGATGAAGCTGGGGTTCCTTGGTAAATACCGCCACTGCGAGCATAACAAAATATACGAACTGCAGTCTGAGCTGCACACTGTTATTCGTCATTTTCGAGACGAGTCCGCATTATCAGTACCTAAACCTCCGGAACTGCCGGCTGTAAAAAAACCATGGTGCTTTATCGGAGTACCGAAACTGCTGCTGATCAGCCTGATTATCATTTTAGGTTCGTATCTGTTTTCAGAGTACTGGTATAACAACCGCAGTGCATCAACACTGCTTGCTTTTACCTCTCTGGATATGGACGGATTTATCCATAGTACCCAGAAGGATGACATTGTTTATGTCAGCACTGCAGAAGATATCGGCCTGAGTAAGGATGATGCGGCTGTGCAGGAGGAAGATAAAATAAGCGCTGCGGTTGTTAAATGGGATATTTTACTGGCTGTTTTTTCAAACAGTTCAGATGCACAGCGCTTAGCTAAGGAACTAAAAGAAGCCGGTTATCAGGTGAAAATAAATGAGACGGCAGCTGGTACGGAACTGCTGCTGCCGGATCAACCCGACTTTGCTAAAGCCAAATCACTTAAAAATGAGCTGAATATTCGTTTTGGTCTTAATGCTTCAGTACGTAAAAACAGACAACAATAGTGAATAAAATGAAAATAAATAAAAAGTTACTTTTGCTTGCCGTTCTTTTTCTTGGCTGTTCCGCGGCCGCCTGGTTCTGGATTCCTGTTGATCCGGATACAGGGATACGCTTAAAGCTGGCCGTGGCGGCCGGCTGCTTTGCAGCTGCTTTGACAACGATGATTTTTGCTTTATGGCATCGCGGCTCCGAGGATAAAGCACAACAGCATGAACAGGCCCTCCTGTTTAAGCAGGATGTTAGAATAATTACCGAACTTTTTAAAACCGCGGTAAAACAGCTTCGCGGCGTGAGGGCTCACAAGTTAAAAAACCTCTATGAACTGCCCTGGTATATACTGCTCGGCGGTGAAAAGGGCGCTAAAAGCAGCCTGCTGCAGCAGAATAATTTTGAGCCGGTATTACACCGCAGCAGTGATGAAAATGACACTAATCATTATATCCGTTTCTGGAGCAATGATAATGCTGTGGTTATCGAGATAGGGCATAGATTATTTGATAATGAAGGTATCGATGATGGTTTATGGCGGGCTCTTAGCAGACAGTTATTAAAATATCGTCCTCGTCAGGCGGTTAACGCTGTTATCTCTGTTATCGGCTGTGATCAGTTTTTACAGAGCGATAAAAAACAACGTCAGATTATCAGCTCTAATCTTCAGGAAGCGATACTTGTTTTAGGAGAACATACGGGCTTGTCGATTCCTGTTTATAGTGTTTTCACTAAATCTGATGCCATTGCCGATTTTGTTAATTTCTTCGAAAGTTATTCCGGCAGGGATGTAGAAAATCCTTTCGGTTTAACATTTCCGCTTGATGAAAATCATCATTTCAACTCTGCGCAGATGCAGCAGTCCGGCATGGAGTTATTGAAAAACTTATCTCAGCAGCAGTTTCAGTTACTGCATGAAACGGGTCAAAAGGAGGCGGGCTCGGTTATCGCTTTACCTTATCAGCTGCGTTTTTTCTTTGAACGGGCCAATGAGTTTTTAACCAATCTAGGACGTGAAAACAGGGTCCGTCAGGCTGTATGGCTGCGTGGTATGTATCTGCTTACTACCGGTAAAAAAGGTGAAAATTATGATCTGCTCAGCCATGTGATTGCAGAAAATGCATCCTTTAATACCGGTGCGCAGCAGCCTCAGGCCGACGGGCGTCAGAGTCTGTTTTCCAGCCGTCTTTTCAGCCATGTTATTCTGCCGGAAGCAGACATCATAGGGGTAAACCGCGGACGTCACTACCGTTATCTTATGGCGCGTACGGGTTATGTGTTAGCACTTGGCGCTTTAATTACATTATTTGGTCTGCAGCTTAGAGATAACTGGAATCTTGATGAAGCGTTCCGAACTAAAGCGACAACTGAGCTGAGCTTGTACCGCAATGATATCAGCCGTCTGCGTGAAGGACGGGCTGATTTAGGCGCACTTATTCCGGTATTGAATGAACTGCGCGCGGTTGATCAGCAGGGTTATAAACCTTTACCCTGGTATCATAAAGTCAGTATTAAACAGTCTGATACAGCGCGGCAGATCCGTACTGTTTATCAGCAGCAGCTGCAGCTGTTTTTATTACCGCAGATTGAGGATCTGCTAAGCAGTGAGCTGTATGTTTATGTTAATTTAGGTAACCCGAGTAAGGTTTTCGAACTGCTGCGTTATTATCAGATGCTCTTTGAACCGCAGCGCCTGGATCAGGATGAAATGGTCAGCTATCTGGTGGATACTTTAAACGATCAGGGGGAATTATCGGCTGACAGTATTAATCAGTTAAGTTTTCTAATGGCGGATCTGTTTAACAGTGATTACGCTAATGTCTTAAAAGAAAATGATGATTTAATTGCCGTTGCAGTGCAGCATCTCGAAGGTCTTTCACCGGAGCGGTTAATTTACGCGCGTATTAAAGTGATGCCGGAATACCGTAACCGGGTTGATGTTCGTCGTCAGTTAGGTGAAAAATTCTCATCCATGTTCTCCTTTAAGTCAGGTTTTCATGGTTATTTATTACCGGAGCTGTATACCCGGCAGGGGCATGCAGATATAGATTTATCGCTTAAATCGCCTCTGCTGAAAAAGCAGCTTAATGAATTCAAATCGATTCAGGGAGATATGTCCGGCGCATCAACTGCAGAATTAGCTGAATTGAGTAAAAAAATTCAGCGTCTTTATTATGCAGATTATGTCTACCAGTGGAAAGAGCTCCTGAAAAATATTGAAATAAAGGATTTTGCCAGCCTGGCGGACCTTGCTTACGCTGTAAAAGCCGCTCGTGATCCGGCGGCTAGTCCGATTATCGATGTGCTTGATGCCGTAGTGATGAATACAACTCTGGCTGCTGAAAACAGCGCAGATAACAGCACAAGTGCAAAAGTGACTGAACAGCTTGGTTTAAGTAAAACAGCAGAAGCACTGAAAAAAGCAGATCGTCTGAATGTTATTGCCGGTGATAAATTAATTCGCCTGCAGCCCTCATATGTGGTGAATGAAGCATTCAGCAGTTACGCTTCCTTTCTGGCTATTCAAGATAAAAGTGCGCCGGTTGATGAGTTAATTGCCGAACTGGATAATCTCAACAGCTATTTCGATAGTGCGCTGACCAGCAGTGATCCGGGTAAGGCCTGGTATGCTTACGCGAAAGCACATGCTGCTGGAAGTCAGGATGCCCTGGTGACTTTCCGACGCTTATCCAGCCGCACGCCGGGTCAGGTAACTGCATGGGTAAAAGCACTTGATCAGCAGGCCTGGAAAAGGGTTATTGACAGCGGTGTTGGTTACCTTAATCGACAATGGGAGCAGCAGGTTTATACATTTTACCGTCAGGCGATTGAAGGGCGCTTTCCCTTTGCACTACAGGGCAGGGGAGAGGTGGCCCTGGATGATTTTGCCGGTATGTTTAAACCGCAGGGATTAATTGATAAGTTTATCAAACAGGAACTGCAGCCTTTTGTTTACTGGGATAACGGCGTACTTAAACTTAATGAGATTGAAGGTCAGAAACTGCCGGTCAGTAGTGAAACACTGGCGAAAATAAAGCAGGCAAAAGGGATCCGGGAACTGTTTTTCGGGCCGGCCGGACAGGAATTAGCCCTGCAGCTGCGTGTTAAAGCAAGTTCAATGAGTACTACCAGTACCCAGTTTGATATTCGTGAAGCTGAACGCCTGTTTTCCTATCGTCATGGACCGAGGCTGTGGCAGGACATCACCTGGCCGTCGACAGGGGAAGACGGTTATCTTTCAGCCAGCTTCTACAAAGGTGAAAACCGCATCGCCAGTAAATCATATTCTGGTCAATGGGCATTGTTCAGAATTATGTTTGACGGCAAATCAAGTGCAACAGGCGACCGCAGAATACGTAATCTTGTTTATAAACTTGAAGATCAGGATGTGATTTTACAGTATGCGCTTAAAGACAGTAATGCATCTTTGGAAAAAGGGTTATTAACCAGTTTTTACCTGCCTGCCTCATTATCGGAATAGGAAGGCCGCCTAAACATATCGGCACTGTTCTGCCGATATGTTTAGACGGAGCTGTGCGCCTGAACGGACTCTTCTGCAAAACTTAAGCCTGATAATTTCAGTTTAACTGCGAATAAAATAATTATATAAGGAAGGGTAATATGCCTATAATTGCGACTTCATCCTGGATGGAAGATCTTTCATACTATCTACAGAACTTCAGAAATAAGCGTGTTCTCGACTTAACGATACCGGGCAGTCATGATGCGGCAACTTATACATTGACGCATTCCTGCAGCAGTGCCTTTGCGGTAACGCAGACTAAAACATTAAAGGATCAGTTTCATCTAGGGGTAAGGTACTTTGACATCCGCATAAAGCGTCAGCGTGAGACTAAAGCGAGCTTTTATCGTACTACAACGCATAATAAGTTAAAATACGGATTTGCACCGACTGACAGACTGCAGTATTTTCATGGGCTAGTAAAAAGTCAGAAAGACGACGGTTTAGAGGGGATGAGGCGCTTTCTAGCTGCAGTTACTGCAAGCAGTGAAGTGGTTATTTTAAAGTTAGATTTCGGCAGTTTTGGAGATTTTTCGCAATTTAGTGAGCTGTATTTAAACGGTCCGATCAATGAGCATATTTTCAGTGGTGGTGATTTACAAACGCAGACCATCGGACAGATGCAGGCAAACAACAAAAATATTATACTGCTGACTAAAGGGTTTGCTTCGGACATCAGTTCTGATTATAAAGAAAATTCATTCGGCAAATGGGCTAAAACCAGAAAACCGGAAAAGCTGGCCTCTGTAATGAATAATATCCGTAATCGAGTGGGTACTGCGGATGCGAATAAAATAAAAGTTGTGCAGACGAATCAGCCAGCTCTTGTCGGTTCCGGTGGAAACCGTTTTACTTCCGTTTTGGAGCAGGATAAAAAGCCCGAGAGCCGTACTATTACTGAGAAATTTGTCAGCGAAGCACGTAATGATCTGATCACTGCTTTTAAAAGCGGCAATGCCATTGCCGTTCGTCTTGTCAGCCAGGCGGTAAGAGGAGTGATCAGTCTTGATAATATTGGTTCTGATGAAAATAAAAATCAGTTAATACACCGTATTATAGAGCTTAACCTTGGCGAGTTGTTATTAACCTGTGTTAATGTTGATAAACCCAGCGATCGCAAGGTAGAACATCAGGAATCGCAGAAATGGTGCTATAAATTCGTTATTTAAAAAAGTAATGTATTTAGCCTGTTAAAAAGAGCCGCGCGGCTCTTTTTTAACATTTATTTTTCACCCACATTTTCCAGTTTTTTAATTTGCTTTGATCGTTTAATGGTAATGATTTCTGATCAATCTGCTCCAGCCACCTAGAAACTGCGTACCAGTCATCTTTCGCTTCAATTATGCCGATGCCCTGCTGTTTTTCCGTTCGGCTAAAACCCGGTGTTAACTGCCATTGCTGTAAATCAGAAAGGGAGCTGCCCAGCGGCTGCGCTGCGCCAAAATCAATTATTTTAATTGAGCCGAGCGCCGGCTGATAAATGATATTTGAAGGTTTAATATCACCATGTACCCAGCCCTGCTGATGCAGATGATAAACGGCGCGTACAATCTGCGGGATAAGATAGATAAACAGTCCGCTCTGCGTCTGTGAAAAGGTCAACATGCTCTGCCCGTTTATATAGGGAAGTATCAATAATGAGGAGACAGGCAGGTATTCAAGCGGCTGCAGGATATAAGGCGAGCTGCATTGCGACATGCAGGACCATTCTCTCTGCAGCTGTTCTTCATCAGCATGTTTAACAATAACTCTGTTGCCGGAGCTTCGCTCGCAGGCCAGCCATACCTGCGGGGTAAATGCGCTGATTAGTGTGAATCGCTGCACCAGAATATCACCAGTATTAAAATCTTGAAGGGCTGTCATTAGCTCGGCCTTAAAGAGGTTTGTTAAATAACTGCAAAATCTTCTTTCTCTAACATTTTAATCAAAGAAATTAAGGGTAAACCGATCAGGCTGTTCGGATCTTTGCCTTCAAATCCTTCAAATAAAGCGATACCGTATCCTTCACTTTTAAAGCTGCCGGCACAGTTGAACGGCTGCTCTTTGTTGAGGTAATTAGTGATCATGTCATCGCTTAACTCTCTGAACTGCACTACATAAGGTTCTACCAGTGACTGGGTTTTACCGGTTTGGCTGTTAATTAAAGCCAGACCGGTATAAAAGGTGATTTTTTTACCGCTGGCCGCTTTTAACTGCTGAAAAGCATTATCAAAATTACCTGGTTTACCCAGAATAACTCCGTTATTAACACATACCTGATCCGAGCCGATAACCAGCGCATTTTCATAAGCGGGACAGACTGCCGCTGCTTTGGCAACAGCCAGGCGTTCTACAAGTTCAACGGCTGTTTCCCGGGCAAGAGGCGTTTCATCAACATTGGGTTTTGCCGTTGCAAATTGTAAATGAAGCTTTTCAAGAAGCATTTTTCTAAAAGGGGAGGTTGAAGCTAATACAAGTGTTTGAGACATAATTTTCTCTGCCATAGTTAAGTATGTCTGCCATTTTATGGTCTGCAAAATAATAAAGCGATAACTTAATAAAAAAAGCACTTTTTATCTGCCTGTTGTTATGAGACTCTGCTGATTGCAGTTATATAATTAACCAACTTGTATGCTAGTGAAAACTTCACAAAAAAAGTTCCTTTTTCTTTGACTATCTTGACCGCTATCTATATTATTCGCGTCCATGCAAAAGGTTAAACTACCGATTAGCGTTGATCCTGTTCGCGCTGCACAAAAGCATTTGGAACTCGAAGCTCGAATTCCAAAGGAACTTTTGAGCAGATTAGCAGAGTCAACAATCAGTGTTCACTCTGATATCGACACAGTTTTCTCATTTGATATTGATAAGCAGAAGCTGAGAATATTTCATGGTAAAGCAAGTGTTGCAGTAGAGCTAATTTGTCAACGGTGCAATGCGCCTATGATTTATCAGTGTGAAGCTGAATTTACGTATTGTCCAGTTCATAACCAGGAACAGGAAAATAATTTACCAGACGCCTATGAATCCATTTATTATGATGAGAATGGAGAGGTGAATCTTCATCAGGTTGTTGAAGACGAGCTGATACTGGCACTTCCGCAAATTGCAAAACACGCAATTGAAGAGTGTCAGCAAAGTGAGTTTGAACTTACCTTTGGTGAAATTGATGAAGAAGAACAGCGTCCCAACCCATTTGAAGCTCTAGCTAAGCTAAAGCACAAATAACAAGCAGGAATTTTTAAAATGGCTGTACAAAAAAGTCGTAAAACTCGTTCAAAACGCGGCATGCGTCGTTCACATGACGCTCTAACTGCGCCAGCTCAGCTTACTGTTGACGCTACGTCTGGTGAAACTCACCGTCGTCATCACATGACTGCTGACGGTTTCTACAAAGGCAAAAAAGTAATCGAATTGTAGGATTACTTTGCGTAAACTTACCATTGCGCTTGATGTCATGGGGGGCGATTTCGGCCCCCATATTTCTCTCTCAGCCACAGTAAAATCACTCCAGCTGCACCCTGAATTATCAATTATTATTGTTGGTAATCGTTCGCAAATACTCCCTTTATTAAAAAAGAATCATCTTTTAGATCATGCTCGTCTGAGTTTTATTCATGCAGATAATTTTATCTCCATGGAAGATAATCCCGTACATGTGCTTCGCCGTGTTTCCGGTTCATCAATGCATATGGCTTTAGAGCTTGTTGCCCAGGGCAAAGCGGACGCCTGTGTCAGCGCAGGAAATACCGGGGCATTAATGCTGCTTGCCAAGCAGGCTTTGAAAACATTACCGGGAATCTCCCGTCCGGCGCTGGTGGCCGCGCTGCCGAATAACTGTTCGGGTTTTACTTATCTGCTGGATTTAGGTGCAAATTTACAGTGTGACAGTGATACTCTGTTTAATTTTGCCGTTATGGGCAGTGTATTGTGTGAAAAAGTGCAGCAGATAAAGTCGCCGCGCATCGCACTGCTGAATGTCGGTAAAGAAAATAATAAAGGCAATGATGTTATTAAACGCTCTGCCGGCCTGTTAAAGCAGACAAAGCACATAAATTATGCCGGTTTTATTGAAGCCAATGAACTGTTTTCAAGCCGGGCCGACGTGATAGTGACCGACGGTTTCAGCGGTAATGTGGCACTAAAAAGCTATGAAGGCATGGGAAGGGTATTTTTAGAGCAGTTAGATAAAGCGATTAATACAAATATTTATAGTAAACTGCTGGGCAGATTATTAAAGCCGATTTTAAAAAAGCAGCTAAAACATTTGCATCCGGATATGTATAATGGCGCCAGTTTAATTGGTTTACGCGGCATTGTTGTTAAAAGTCACGGAAGTGCCAATGAAGTTGCATTTTCCTATGCCATTGAACAAGCCGTAAAAGAGGTTCAGTGGCAGATTCCAGCAAGCATAGCAAAAAAATTAGAAACTGTTTTATCAGAGCGAGATTGTTTATCACATGAATAGCAAAATTACAGGTACGGGTAGTTATCTACCAGAAACAGTACGTACAAACGACGATTTAGAAAAGATGGTTGATACCAGCGATGAATGGATCACCACACGTACGGGTATTAAAGAACGTCGTATTGCTAATGAACAGGATACTATTGCCTTTATGGGCAAAGAAGCAGGTTTAAAAGCATTACAGGTCGCGGACTTAAAAGCTGAAGATTTAGATCTTATTATTGTGGCAACAACAAGTAACCATAATGCATTCCCTTCAGCCGCTTGTGAAGTGCAGAATTTACTGGGGATTTATAATATCCCTGCATTTGATGTATCAGCTGCTTGTGCTGGTTTTACTTATGCATTAAGCGTTGCGGATAACTTTATTAAAGCCGGCAGTGCTAAAAATGTATTAGTGATTGGTGCCGATGCTCTGGCAAATACCTGTGATCCAACGGACCGATCTACCATTATCCTGTTTGGTGACGGTGCCGGTGCTGTTGTTGTCAGTGCCTCGGAAGAGCAGGGTATTTTATCTACGCATATTAATGCTGACGGCCGTTTCGGCGATCTGCTTAAACTGCCGAATGCACAGCGTGGTAATGAGCAGTCTGTTCATGACTCATATCTGTCAATGGCCGGTAACGATGTTTTTAAAGTAGCAGTTAAAAAACTGAGCCAGGTTGTTGTTGATACTCTGGCTGCTAATAATATCGACAAGCAGCAGCTTGACTGGTTAGTACCTCATCAGGCTAATAAGCGCATTATCAGCGCAACAGCTAAAAAGCTGGGTATGTCCATGGAGCAGGTGATCTTAACACTTGATAAACACGGCAATACTTCAGCAGCTTCTGTACCGCTGGCTTTTGATGAAGGCGTACGCAGCGGTAAAATTAAAGCCGGGCAGCTGGTTTTATTAGAAGCATTCGGCGGCGGCTTTACATGGGGCAGCGCCCTGATTCGTATGTAGTTTTTGATACACGACAAGACTTATAATTATTAGGAATTTTAAAATATGACAAACTTTACTTTTGCCTTTCCTGGACAGGGCTCGCAAAGTGTCGCTATGTTAGCTGAGCTTGCTGAGTCATTTCCTGTTGTTGTAGACACTTATAAAGAAGCAAGTGATGCATTAGGTTATGATTTATGGGAACTTGTGCAGCAGGGACCAGCAGAACAATTAAATCAGACAGATAAAACCCAGCCGGCTTTATTAACAGCATCAGTTGCTATCTGGCGAGTATGGGCTGAGCAGGGCGGTGAAAAACCATCTGTGATTGCCGGTCACAGTTTAGGTGAATACTCAGCATTAGTTTGTGCCGGTGTTATCGCTTTTAAAGATGCAGTAAAACTGGTTGAACTGCGCGGTCAGTTAATGCAGCAGGCCGTTCCTGCGGGAACCGGCGCTATGTCTGCAATTATCGGTTTAGACAACGATAAAATTGCCGAATGCTGCATACAGGCAGAACAAGGGCAGGTTGTTTCTCCGGTTAACTTTAACTCGCCTGGTCAGGTGGTTATTGCCGGTAATAAAGAAGCCGTAGAGCGTGCTGGTGTTTTACTAAAAGAAGCGGGTGCTAAACGTGTATTACCGCTGCCGGTAAGCGTTCCTTCGCATTGCGCATTAATGAAACCTGCCGCTGAAAAATTAGCCGCAGCTTTACAGAATATTGAATTTAAAGCGCCTGAAATTACCGTGATCAACAACGTTGATGTTACTGCTGAAACAGACGCTGAAAAAATTAAAGATGCGCTGGTTCGTCAGCTTTTCTGCCCGGTACGCTGGACAGAGATTGTTGAAAAAATGGCTGCTGACGGCATTACATTACAGGTTGAAGCCGGTCCGGGCAAAGTATTAAGCGGTTTAGTCCGCCGTATCGACAAGAGCTTTACAGCTCAGTTTATCAATGACAGTGCAAGTTTAGAAAATGCATTCACTGCAGTTAAAGGGGAATAGTCACCATGCAGAATCAAGTAGTATTAATAACAGGCGCAAGCCGCGGTATCGGCCGTGCAATTGCGGAAAAATTTGTTGCATTAGGCGCAACTGTATTAGGTACAGCAACCAGTGAAAACGGTGCAAATGCTATCTCTGAGTACCTGGGTGATGCAGGTAAAGGTTTTGTATTAAACGTGACAGATAGTGATTCAATCACAGCACTTTTTGCTGATATTAAAGCTCAGTACGGCGTGGTAGATGTATTAGTAAATAACGCGGGTATTACACGTGACAACTTATTAATGCGTATGAAAGATGATGAGTGGAATGACATCATTGATACTAACTTAACGCCTATCTTCAAAATGAGCAAAGCGGCACTTCGTCCTATGATGAAAAAACGTGCCGGCCGTATTATCAACGTTGGTTCAGTTGTTGGTACTATGGGTAATGCAGGCCAAACTAACTATGCAGCGGCAAAAGCCGGTGTAATTGGTTTTACTAAATCAATGGCTCGTGAAGTTGCCAGCCGCGGTATTACAGTGAATACTGTTGCACCTGGTTTTATTGAAACTGATATGACTAAAGCATTGACGGATGAGCAGCGTGCATCTACATTATCTGCTGTACCAGCCGGTCGTTTAGGGGATCCTAAAGAAATTGCAGCGACTGTTGCATTCTTAGCCTCTGAGGGCGCAGCCTACATTAACGGTGAAACTATTCACGTTAACGGCGGCATGTACATGGTCTAAAACAGGCCCTGTACAAATTTAAAAAAATAAAAAAACATTTGGAATTTAACGATTTTTTGATTAATATCCAAAAATAACTGGTCGAATCAGTGATACAGTACTTGAATATTAAACGCGATAGAATAAACTACCGCAACTAACGCAATAGCGTATTCACAAAGGAAATAAAAATGAGCAATATCGAAGAACGCGTAAAAAACATCATCGTTGAGCAACTTGGTGTTCAACTAGACGAAGTTGTAAACAAAGCTTCTTTCGTTGACGATCTAGGTGCTGATTCTTTAGATACAGTTGAACTTGTAATGGCTCTTGAAGAAGAGTTCGATACTGAAATCCCTGATGAAGAAGCAGAGAAAATCACTACTGTTCAATCAGCTATCGATTACGTTGTAAACAACGGTTAATCATTCACTCTTGAATGATAAGAATTTCTAAAGGCGGTCTTCTGACCGCCTTTTGTGTTTTATAAATAGGATGAGTTTATTAACTAAATTAGCACTGACTGTTTCTGGTGAGTATTTATTTAATCTAATTCGTCTGTAGTAGGAGAAGTTATAGTGTCAAAGCGTAGAGTGGTAATTACTGGTTTAGGTATGTTATCCCCGGTAGGTAATTCAGTTGAACAGTCATGGGAAGCTGTACAGGCTGGTCAAAGCGGTATCTCAAATATCGAACATTTTGATACTGAAAAATTTGCCTGTAAATTTGCCGGTTTAGTTAAAGATTTTAATGTTGAAGACTACATGCCTAAAAAAGAGGCGCGTAAAATGGACACCTTTATCCAGTACGGTGTTGCGGCTGCCGAGCAGGCATTTCAGGATTCAGGTTTAGTAGTAACAGATGAAAATGCTGAGCGCATCGGTGTTGCAATCGGTTCAGGTATCGGCGGTATTACAACTATTGAAACTAATGTGCGTAACTTTGAAAAAAGCGGTCCGCGTAAAATCAGTCCTTTCTTTGTTCCGGCAACAATTATCAATATGATCTCGGGTCATGTTTCAATTAATAAAGGCCTGAAAGGTCCGAATATTGCTATTACTACTGCATGTACAACAGGTACACACAGTATCGGTATGGCTGCCCGCATGATTCAGTACGGTGATGCAGATGTTATGTTTGCCGGCGGTGCAGAAAAAGCATCAAGTGAACTAAGTATGGGCGGATTCGCTTCTGCTCGTGCACTGTCTACACGTAATGATTCTCCGGAAACAGCAAGCCGTCCATGGGATGAGTCTCGTGACGGTTTCGTATTAGGTGACGGCTCTGGTGTATTAGTGCTTGAAGAATATGAACATGCAAAAGCCCGCGGTGCAAAAATTTATGCTGAATTTGTTGGTTTTGGTATGAGCGGTGATGCTTTCCATATGACGTCACCACCAGAAAGCGGTGCAGGTGCGGCATTATCAATGAAAAATGCAATTAAAGATGCACAAATTGAAGCTGCACAGATTCAATATATTAATGCTCACGGTACTTCAACACCAGCTGGTGATATTGCAGAAACACAGGCAGTAAAAGGTATCTGGGGCGATGCAGCCAAAGATGTGATGATGAGCTCTACTAAATCGATGACTGGTCACCTGTTAGGTGCCGCCGGTGCAATTGAAGCTGTATTTAGTGTATTAGCACTGCGTGATCAGGTTGCTCCGCCTACGATTAACTTAGTAAACCCAAGTGAAGGCTGTGATTTAGATTACGTAACAGACGGCAAAGCACGTCCTGCTGATATCGAATATGCACTGTCTAACTCATTTGGTTTCGGCGGTACAAACGGTACATTAATCTTTAAACGTATCTAACGATAAGTTAAGTGTTTAGTGACTGGTAGTTATTAGATGCATTTCTTAGAAGAATTACGTTAAAATAAAAACCCGGTCTGATGATCGGGTTTTTTTATGCCTGTCATTTATTAAAAGATGAATAAGATGCTGATTAACGGAATAAATTCAACAACTATTGATGCTGCTGACCGAGGTTTAGCCTACGGGGACGGCTTGTTTTCAACCATTAAAGTTGAATACGGCAGGGTACAGCTGTGGGATTATCATCTGCACAGACTGCAGCTTGGTGCACAAAAATTGTTTTTCCCTAAGGTTGACTGGGCGCTGTTATCTGCAGAAGTTAAGCAGCTGGCAGTGACTATTAGCGATAAACCGCAGGCGGTTATTAAAGTTATTTTGACCCGCGGCTGCGGCGGACGCGGATACAGCAGTCAAGGCTGTGACAGTGCTTTGCGCATTTTATCTGCCGGCGCTTATCCGGCTTTTTACCAGCAGTGGCAGGTAGAGGGAATTAAAGTTATCCAGTGTGAGCACAAGCTGGCGGTTAATCACCATTTAGCCGGACTAAAAACCTTAAATCGTTTAGAGCAGGTATTTATCAAACACGAATTAGAAAGCAGAGGCGCACTTGAAGGCATTGTCTGCGATAATGACGGTTATGTGATTGAAGCGTGCAGCGCTAATATTTTTTTCTATCTAGATGATCAATGGCAGACTCCAAAGCTCGACGGCTCCGGAGTAGCTGGAGTCAAGCGCCGCCAGATTATGGAGGCGGCAGAAAAAGCCGGTGTATCTGTCAGGGAAGTTAGAATTAAAGCGGATGCGCTGTTTAACGCTCAGGCTGTGTGTTTGACCAATGCTTTGATGGGAATTGTTCCCGTAAAACAGTACCAGTCCCATGTTTATAATCAGGGCGGTTTTTCTTTAATTAAACAATTACAATTATTATTAGAAGACGGAGATCTGCTGAATGCCGATTAGAAAAATCCTGATTTCGTTTGTTGTTTTATCTACGCTGGTGTCTGCTGGTATTTTCTGGGGATACAATAAATTAACAGATTATTTAACTGTGCCGAGAATTGATAAAACGATTTTGTTTACGGTTAACGGCGGCAGTAACTTCTCCCGCTTAGGTAATCGACTTGCTGAGCAGTCAATAGTCAATGATCTCACCTGGTGGAAAGCTGTCGGAAAATTACATCCTGAATTAACTAATATTAAATCCGGAACTTATCAGCTTCAGGAAGGTTTTAATCTGCAGGATATTTTAACAACGATTAACGACGGCCGTGAACATCAGTTTAAAGTAACCTTTGTTGAAGGCAGTACCTTTAAAGAGTGGTTAAGCATATTAAATGACTCGCAGGCGCTTAAGCCTACGGATAAAACGGAACAGGAAATTCTGCAGCACCTGGCCAGCCCCCATAAAAAATTAGAGGGTTTATTATTTCCAGAAACTTATCATTACCGTGCTGATATGAGTGTACTGAAAATAATTAAGAAAGCTTATGAGCACCAGCAGCAGGTATTAGATAAATTATGGGCGGAACGGGATACAAACCTGCCTTTAAAAACGCCTTATGAAGCACTTATTCTTGCTTCAATTATAGAAAAAGAGAGCAGTCTATCGGCAGATCGTGACAAAATTGCTTCTGTATTTGTAAACCGTTTACGCCGCGGTATGCGTCTGCAGACTGATCCTACGGTTATTTATGGAATGGGAGAGCGTTACAACGGGCGTATCCGCAGTAAAGATCTGCGCGAAAAAACGGCTTATAATACTTACCGTATAAACGGCCTGCCGCCGACACCGATTGCCATGCCCAGTGAAGCTGCTTTATATGCGGCTCTGCACCCGGCTAAAAGTAACTATTTGTATTTTGTCAGTAAAGGTGACGGCACTTCCTATTTTTCAAAGAATTTAAAAGAGCATAACCGTGCAGTGCAGAAATATATTTTAGGCAGATAGCTGCTTTACTATGATTACGTACAAAAAAGCCGCTTTTCAGCGGCTTTTGTTTCAGCCTTATTTTACTTCAGCAGGTGGGCTGGCTATATGGCTTTAATACAATTATTTCCTGCCGCAGGTGGGCTGGCTATATGGCTTTAATACAATTATTTCCTGCTGCAGGTGGGCTGGCTATATGGCTTTAATACAATTATTTCCTGCTGCAGGTGGGCTGGTTATATGGCTTTAATACAATTATTTCCTGCTGCAGGTGGGCTGGCTATATGGCTTTAATACAATTATTTCCTGCTGCAGGTGAGCTGGCTATATGGCTTTAATACAATTATTTACTGCAGCAGGTGAGCAAACTGCGGCATTAAATCGATATTCTCACGTACAGTTTCCTGCAGGGCCTGATCAATAACCGAGCCGGTATTAACCAGCGGATTTAAAATAAGGGCACGCTGTGCTTTATTAAGATCGCCGCTGACAGCAGCTTCTACGGTCAGTGTTTCAAACTCTTTCATCAGCTGCAGCAGACGCAGGGTATCAGAGGGGAACGGGGCAACATTCAGCGGCAGCGGGCCGCTCTTAGTGATCATTGAGCTCACTTCAACAACACAGTCATCTGGCAGCCCGTTAATGGTGCCGTTATTGCGTGTATTGACATGCATAATGGTGCGTTTGTCATTATAAATTGAACTCATTAATTCACAGGCCGCTTCCGAGTAATACTGGCCGCCACGTTTTTCTAACTCTTTCGGTTTGCTGCTCAGCTGCGGATCACTGTAAATATCAAACAGGCGTTTCTCCATTGCTTTAACTACTTCACCGCGGGTGCCTTCACCGTTTGCCTCACTGACTTCCTGCTCCATAATATCCTGGCCCATATAGTAGTAGCGTAAATAAGCACAGGGGATCATCCCCATATTTTTTAATAACTCAGCAGGCCAGGCAAAAGCAGGGATATTTTTCGGCACCAGGGTATCATTGCCGGCAAGAATCTGTTCAACAACATGCTCAAGCTTATTTTCTCCATTATGCAGAATTTGACGGGCCCAGATAAAGTGATTGATTCCGGCAACCTGCATAATAATATCTTCTTCCCTGCAGTTAAGCATCTCTGCAATGCCTTTGTTCATAATAACCGGGACATTACATAAACCTACCGCTTTAACCTGAGTATGCTTTAACACGGCTTCGGTGACCATTCCCGATGGATTAGTAAAGTTAAGCAGCCATGCATCCGGACATAGCTCTTCTATCTCTTTACAGATTTCAAGGGTGACTGGAATGGTGCGGCAGGCATTTGCAAAACCGCCCAGGCCGTTTGTCTCCTGTCCGATCATGCCGTATTTAAGCGAGATACGCTCATCACTGATACGTGCATCAAGGCAGCCGGCACGGAACTGCGAGCAGACAAAATCAGCATTTTTTAATGCAGGACGGCGATCCAGGGTTACCTTTACCTGTATATCCAGGCTTTCTTTTTTAATCATGCGTCGGGCTAATGCTGCGATAATATTAACTTTCTCTTTGCCTTCTTCAATATCAACTAACCATAACTGCTTTATAGGCAGTTCATCTTTTCTTTTTAACAGTCCTTCAATCAGCTCCGGGGTGTAACTGGAGCCTGCACCGATAACCGCAATTTTTAAGCCGTTTTTCATTATCATCTCCTGATTGGTAATTTATATATATCTAGGCCCATTAAATGCTCAATTAAGTTGACAGACAAACGAAATAAAAAACAGTATCTATTAAAAATTTTAATGTATATGCTTATTCTTCTTATTAGGCAGTGATTTCTGCATTTTCAATAATTATGGCTATAACGGAGGGGGGATGGATAACAAACAGGCATTGCTTGCTAATATGCATACATTCAGTGTGGCCGCCCGCTTACTGAGCTTTACTAAAGCGGGTGAAGAGTTATGTTTAACGCAGGGCGCGGTAAGTCACCGTATTAAAAATCTTGAGAAACATCTCGGATTCTCTGTATTTGTGCGTCTTACCCGCCGTTTAGAACTAACCACGGAAGGAGAACGTTTATTAGCAACATTAAATCACTCTTTTGCAGAAATTTTTTCTGAAGTGGAAGATATACGTTTTAATGAGCTGCGTGGAGAATTGTATATCGGCGCCTCGCCGACTTTTGCATTAGCCTGGTTGATGCCTAGGCTGCCGAGTTTTCAAAAACTGTATCCGAATTTAAATGTTAAAATCAGGATAAAAGCCAGCAAGCTCGATTTTAAGCATGAACCCGTCGATTTAGCGATTTATTATGGTAATGAAGATCATCCGGATCTGCATTGTCTGCGTTTGTTTAGTGAAAAGTTAATACCTGTCTGTACGCCTGCATATGCCCTGCAGTTTGCACTAGCTGATAATATTGAAAACTTAAAAGCTGTTACATTTATCCACTGTATTGAGTCGCTTGAAAGTATCTCACCGATTCATGAATGGTCAACCTGGCTGAAGGCTAATTCGCTTGATTTAGACTGCGAGCAGAGACAATATCAGTTTAATCATTGTGAAATGGCAGCAGTGGCAGCCCGACAGGGAATGGGCATTGCTATGGGGCGCGCTGAACTGATTCAAAGTCATATCGAATCAGGAGAGCTGACAGCACCTTTTGCTCCTGTTGATGCCGGCCTTGGTTATGATCTTATCTGTTCTAAAGGACAGGAGAACCGGCCGAAATATCAGGCATTTTTAAACTGGATTTTAGCGCACAACCAATAGGCATGTATCAGGGGACTTAGCGCCTCTAATGTCAGCTGCAGGTAATCGAATTGAAGCACGGCCAGGCGATTGAAAAACATTGCTATAACGTTTAAGTTCTGCATGTTGTGAACTTTTCTATTTAGCGCTTTTACTTAACGGCAGCTCGATAACAATTGCTAACCCGCCTAAACTGGACTGTTCGGCTGAAATTTCACCCTGATGCGCAGCGACAATATGTGCGCATATGGATAACCCGAGTCCTGACCCGCCCGTTTTACGATTTCTAGAGTTTTCAACTCGATATAAATGTTCAAATAAATTCGGCAGATGCTCCTCGGCAACACCAACACCATTATCCTGCACTTTTACTATCGCCGCTGATTTGCCTGACGTCTCATCTACTTCAAGAGATATTTTTACCAGACTTGCCTGTGCATATTTAATGCAGTTATTAATCAGGTTCTCAAACAGCTGGCATAACCTGGTTTTATCCGCAAAAATTTCTGCCGGTATTTCCCCTATTGCAGCTTCAAGCTGTATGCCTGCATCAGCCAGGTAGCTGCTGTATTTATGTACCTCCGAGTTAAGCCACAAGCTCAGGTCTTCGCTTTTTTTGCGGTAATGCATACCGCCGATATCTGCGCTGGTCAGCTGATGCAGATCATCGATCAGATACTGCAGATGTTTTACTTCATCATTGGCTGAATCTATATTTTTTTTACTGAGCGGCCTGACATCATCGAGCATTGCCTCCAGTTCACCGCGTAATATCGCAACCGGCGTCCGTAATTCGTGAGATATATTAGCCAGCCAGCGTTTTCGGGCAGTTTCATTTTCATCTAATGTTAAAGCCAGCTCATTAAAGTCACGGCCTAGTTCGCCCAGTTCATCCTGCCGGCGCAGTTCAATATTCTGCTGATATTTGCCCTGGGTTAATTTGTGCATGCCCGTTATTATCAGTTTAATAGGTCCAACTAAATGGCGTGCAAGGGGCAGTGTGACTAAGGCAACTAAAATCATGGCTGTCAAAGCGATGATCCACAAGTAACTCTGCTGCTGCTCGATAAAATCTAATTCATAACCATCGCTTATTTTATTGCGCTTCTGAACTGCTAACCAGCCGACGTTTACCTGATCAACAGTAACAGCCGTTTTAGTATATTCAAGGTCTTCACTGTAGTGCCCGGCAACCAGGCCTTCACTGCTGTCAAGTAAGGCATAATTTGCGCCGTCTGCGGGCGGATCTCTAAATTCCGGCGGCAGTTTTCTGTTTTCAGCTGATGAGCTTTCAGAGTCTGGCGGGGCCATAAATTCCCGACGCGGTTTTCTGTTTCCTGGCTGCGGGATTTCAGAGTCTGATCGAGGCCTGTGAAATTCTCGGTGCGGCCTTCTGCTCTCTGCTGACTGTTCTCTAAAACCGGGAGGCGGTTCTCTATAGTCCGGAGGCGATCCTCTGAATTCTGGGTGCGGTTCTCTAAAGCCCGGATGCGGTTCTCTGAAATCGGGGGGCGGCTCTCTAAAGTCCGGAGGTGAATCCCTGAATTTTGGTGGTGGATTTCTGAACTCAGGCCGCTCCTGCCGGTGGACTGGTAACGGCTGTAGAAATCCGCTGTCTTTAAGTTTTAAATAAACCAGATCTGCAAATTTTTTATTATTTCCCTGTAATGTCGACCAGCTGTTTTCTTTTTGATACTCAGCGGCAAGTTCTTCTACTAGAGGCTTTAATGCTTCAACCTCTTTGACATTTACATATTCGACCATACCCTTGCCGATACTCCACTGCATTAACAGCACTAAGGCCGCCACCAGCAGCAGGCTGAAACTGAACAGTATCAAAAAGAGTTTGTTCTGAATTTTCATTACGATGAATCTCATTATAAATACGACTAGACAAGTTGAGCGCATTACTGAATGCATTTACTGTAACTGTTTTAGTGCTTTAATGGAAAGTGTTATTAAGTCACTCAAGGGACAGAGACCCTTATCATTTACACAAATAAAAAGTATTACAGCTGCGTCCTGCGCCTCATAAATTGAAATTAAGCAGGTGCCTTAAAGAGCTGCGCCGGTAGAGTAATAAGTCCTCGGCATCAAGGCTTTAAGAGATAACTGCTTATTGATCAGCAAAGCATAATAACAGTGAATATTTTTGTTTTTTACTTTACCCAGTTTCATATTAGAACAGCATCGGCAAAGCAGTTTTATTAATAATCATCTTCCTCAATGTTACTTATTGTTTGCACATTGTTTGCACTTTTCACACTTAATCTTACGGTCACAAAATCAAATAAAAGAGCCTATGCGTGTTACGTAATCCCAGCTCTGTTCAGATAGAGCGTTATTACAAATGCTTATCTGCTTTTATTAGAAAAAGAAGGCTTATTGTGAAAGCATTTATCTATTCAGTTTTTAGCAAAGTTAAACCTGTGCTTAACAGTTATTCTGAGATATTTTTTCTGCAGAATTTTTTTTCAGGTTTAATTATTTTACTGATCACCTGCATAAATCCGCATCTAGGCCTGTCGGGGTTATTAGCAATATGTTCAGCCTATAGTTTTGCGCGTTTTATCGGTTATCATGCGGAGTTTTTGACCACGGGTTATTACACCTACAACCCGCTGCTGGTCGGGCTGTCTATCGGTTATCTATTTGAGTTGTCCTGGTTATCCGTTCCATTTATCGCTATCGCCGCGGTGCTTACTTTTATTTTAACCTTAAGTTTAGCTAATATATTTTACCGTTTATTCGGCCTGCAGATTCTAAGTATCCCCTTTGTTATTGTCAGCTCGTTAATTTATTTAGCGGCTTCACGGTTTTCCAACTTATATGTTAACGATATTTATACCCCGGTCTACTTACTTACTTTTCCATCCGATCTGCTGCCTCTTTGGCTGAGCGGATTTTTGCAGGCACTAGGGGCTATTATATTTTTACCCAGTCCGGCTGCCGGTCTTTTAATACTGTTAATGATTGGTTTCGCATCGCGAATTTTATTACTGCTTGCTGTTTTTGGATTTTTATTCGGTACTGCTCTGCAGGGGGCTTTTACAGGTTCATATGATATGGCGGTAATGGATATAGCCGCCTTTAACTATATATTAATCGCCATGGCATTAGGCTGCGTATTAAATATTCCGTCGCCGCGCAGTTATGTTCTTGCGTTTATCGGCGTGGCATTAGCAACTATACTGCTCAGCTCTACCGATGTCTTCTGGTCGCAGTACGGTATCCCGGTTTTTACCCTGCCCTTTATCGTGATTACTTTAGGAATGACCTATGTATTAGGGTTACTGAACTATCCGCTGCGGCCTTTTATTTATAAACCAACGCCGGAGCAGACTGCTGAATATTTTCATACTGCACAGCTGCGTTACCCGAGTGCGGTTACTATGCACTTACCCTTTAGTGACGAATGGATGGTTTCACAGGGTTTTGACGGGCAATGGACACATAAAGGACTGTGGCGTTACGCTTATGATTTTGTAAAAACAGATAATACCGGCAGTACCTTTCACAATGACGGCAAACTGCTGCATGATTATTTTTGTTTTCAAAAAGAGGTCTGCTCGCCGGTACAGGGCTATGTGGTTAATGCCACAGACCATTTTGCTGATAACTCTATCGGCATTGTCGACACCATAAATAACTGGGGTAACTATATTGTTATTCAGGATATTCGCGGTTTTTATGTTGCTCTCTGTCATTTATCGCAATACAAGGTATTTGTTAAGCAGGGTGACTGGGTAGAGCCTTATCAGGTTGTCGGGCTTTGCGGTAATTCCGGATACTCGCCGCAGCCGCATATTCATATGCAGTATCAAAGCAGCAGCTACATCGCATCGGCAACAATACCGTTTTGTTTTAACGGTGTAATTGAACAAGATACCTATCGCCATCACTGTGTACCGCCGGAAAATACTCATCTAAAACCAGCTTATAACCATAGTTATTATATGCAGGTCAGCAATTTTATATTAGACGACATTCTGCACTTTAATGTTAAAGAAACAGGTACAGACCTGGGAAGGATAGAGTTTGTGACAAAAATGGCAATTGACGGCACCTTTTATTTAGAACGTCACGGCAGCCGCCTTTATTTAGGCAGATCGGACTCGTGTTTTTATTTTTACCACCTTGAAGGTAATGATAAATATTTAAAAGTTCTATACCAGGCACTGCCCAGCCTGCCGTTTAATTATCTTGAACAGGCACACTGGTTTGATTTTATTCCTGTTCATTTTATCGGTAATAAACTGCAGCAGGTTTTCTCGCAGTGGCGGCAGATCATGTCCAACAAAAGTGTGACTAATAATGCCCGTTATGCATTTATTGATGACCACACCATTGCAGGTGAAATTAAACCTAAGTTTTCACAGCATACTATCAAAACAAAAATAGTCTTAGATCCCTACGTTAAGTTTACTCTTATTCAGGCCGGAGATATTCAGCTTATCTCTGCGGGGGTAAAGAAATGAGCATCCGCATAGCAATAAATATCACCACTTTAAATGCATTGGCGCTTATATCGGCTTTTCTTTTAACTTTAATTCAGAAGGTACTTTTATGAAATTACGTATTTTCCAAGAAAACATGGCGAAAATCAGCCTTATTATTGCGGGCGCTTTAATATCTTTCTCGGCTTATGCAGAAATCAGTTACCAGCAGATTAAACAGGCTTACCAGAAATCCTACCAGTATGAGAGTACTGAAAATTATATCGACGCAATTAAAGCAATAACCGTTGTCCATAACCATTACAAAAATAGTTATACAGTCAACCTGCGCTTAGGTTATCTGTATTTACAGCAGGGTTCATACGCTAATGCTGCCCGTCATTATCAGACGGCACAAGCCGCTCTACCGAACTCGCTGTCGCCGACATTAGGGTTAATGTCAGTGGCTATTGCCCAGCACAAGTACAACTTAGCCGAAGAGCTAGGTTTCAGCATATTAAAACAGGATGAATATAATTATTACGGCAATTTAAAACTGGCTTACGCCTTAATTGAAAATAAGAAGTTTGCCAATGCAGAAACCCTGCTGCAGAAAATGCTCGAACGCTATCCGGAAAACGTCAGCTTTATGGAGCTGTATGCACATATTTTTGCAGTGCAGAAAATGTACAGCATTGCCAGTGAACATTATGCTAATCTGTTAATTCTTGATCCTGAAAATATCAGGGCAAATTATTATTTTTCGCTGAAAAACTAAACCCTAAAACTTACGCAGCAGATATTAAGCACTCTATTAAGGTTTTATTATGAAGTTACCTTTTAGCGACAGTAAACCCGCATTCGATCATATTATTTTACGCTATTCACTGTGGAAGCAGTTTATCCGTCTCTTAACTGAAAATAAAACAGACGCCGCCGCTTCGATTTTTATTGAATTAGGTAAAAACGAGCGGTTCTGGGCATACCCGGGCCGGCTGATAATAAACAAACTAAGTTCTTATCTGCACACAAACTCGCTGTTGTTAGCAAAGCAGTTAGCAGAAAACAGTTTTGCGGCACTGCAGGCTAAACGTCAGTCATCGTTTTCACCTTTCAGCACAGCGGTTGACGAGTTAGATAAGCCGAAATTAAACGCGAATAAATGCGTAAATTTAAAACCCTGCTTCGACGTATTAGTATTACACCCGAATCCTGATACTTATATTGATCTTTACCAGAGCACCTTAAAAACGTTACAAACTGAACGTGATGAATTCTACTACGATCTGGTTTTTGTCAGTAATCTGGCCGACGCCGTTACTGCAGTAATGAATAACCCTAATATCCAGGCCTGCCTGTCGCTGTCGGGCTGCCGAAAAAACAGCGATCTAGATTCGGCAAACTCGCTGCTGCAGTTTGTTGAGCAGTCGCAGCAGGATCTCTGCTGTCGGGAGCACCTGCATACACTAGAAAAAGACAGCGCATTATTACTTCACCAGTATGCCGGGGGGCTTCGTCCCGAACTGGAACATTATTATCTCTCAGAAGCTGTTTTCAGTGAACTGCCTGCACTTTATTTTTCTCTGTTTAACCGTGTATTTTATTACCAGCATCCGTTTAAAGATCTTCACTACCATATAATGAACGGCGTACGCGAACGCTGTAATGCTCCTTTTTATAATGCGGTACAGGCATACAGCAAAAAGCCTAAAGGAGTATTTCATGCCCTGCCTATTTCGCAGGCCAGTTCGATAAAAAATTCGTTGTGGTTAGACGACTTTTATCAGTTTTATGGTGACAACGTATTTTATGCTGAAACATCTTCAACGCAGGGCGGCATGGACTCCTTATTAAATCCCAAAGGTGCAATTAAAAACTCTCAGGATAAAGCTGCCAAATGTTTTGGATCGCAGCAGACGTTTTTTGTCACTAACGGCACTTCAACGTCTAACAAAATAGTAATGCAGGCCAATATTCAGCCCGGAGATATTGTTCTACTCTCTTCTGACTGTCACAAGTCTGTGCCTTACGGCGTTATGTTATGCGGCGCCCATGCTGTTTTTTTACAAACCAATGCAGTTGACAACTTAGATTTATACGGCGCAGTAAGCTTAAACCTGATAAAAACGCGTTTATTACAATTAAAACAAGCGGGGTTATTACATAAAGTTAAACAGATAATACTCACCAATTCGACATTCGACGGCTTAATTTACGATGTCGAAAAATACATGATGGAAATTTTAGCAATAAAACCGGATATTATTTTTCACTGGGATGAAGCATGGTTTGCCCACGCTCACTTTAATCCTCTATATCAGAAACGCCACGCAATGGCGGTGAGTCACTCATTACGGGCACGTTTAAACAGCGCACAGTATTTTGAGTTTTATAACTCGTTAAGCGACAAGTCAGACTGGCCGGATCCGGCCAAAGTTTTATTAAGAGTGTATGCGACACAGTCAACCCATAAAACATTAAGCTGCTTTCGTCAGGGCTCGATGATCCATATCTTTGATGAAATGTTTAATCAGGAACACTTTTTAGATGCGTTTTATACACACACCTCAACATCGCCTAATTATCAGATTTTAGCTTCACTGGATATTGCCCGCCGGCAGATGAATTTAGAAGGATTCGAGCGCACACAGAACAGCATTCGTTTAGCGCACTATATTCGTCAGCAGATCAAAGCCGATCCCGGATTATCACAGCTGTTTAAGGTCTTAGATGAAAAAGACATTTATCCGAATGAGCAGGATAGAACTTTAAATAATGAGAATTCTGCGGCATCCGCTAATAACAAGGCCGTCGGAAATTACTTATCGCTGCTGTCACAGTTTAACCAGTCGGGTTTTGTTGTTGATCCTACGCGTATTACTGTGGATATCCGCGGCACAGGAATGGACGGTAATCATTTTCGGCAGCTTCTGATTGACCGTTACGATATTCAAGTAAACAAAACCTCGCAGCACACAGTCTTATTTATTGTAAATATCGGAGTGGATTCCGACACCTCTCTGTATTTACTTGATGTATTAAAAGAAGTGGGCGAACGAATTTCAGCCGCCCGGGACGGGGAGCAGGGCGCGATTATTAAACATAATAAAACAACTGTAAAAATGCCGCAGCTGCGCCGCTATCACTCTCTGTTTTCACCATTTCACAGCACAACCTATGACCACGGCTGCTTAGTTGATATGCGCCGTGCTTATTATAGCGCCTACGATCATAACAACATTAGTTACATCACCTTAGATTCCGGCATTATGCAGGCCGCAAAAGCCGGTAAAACCTGGGTGTCGGCATCCTATGTAACTCCCTATCCGCCCGGATTTCCAATGCTGGTACCGGGACAGTTAATTGACTACGACATCTTAGTTTATTTTTCTAACTTAACTATTAGCGAAATTCACGGCTACCACTGCGAATTAGGCTTGAAAACTTTTTCTGAGGATTACTTACAGCAGGCATTAAACGATGCTCTTATAACCAACAACCTGGAAGCAATAAAATGAAATTAGATAACTTTGAAGCCGTTAAACAGTATTTCAGCGGCAATAGCGTGCCCTACTATTTTATCAGCCCGACTAATTTTAACCTTATGGATATGCACCGCTGGGTAAATAACTGGTTAAATATTAATTCAATTAACTGCTACGACGGGCTCAGTGCAAGTACATTAATTCCAGCATTAAACAGCTGCGGGGTATTCTCATCGCTGGAGTCTATTAACTACTATCTGTTAAACCATCCGCAGTCATTAACACTGTTCGCTGATCATACAGAAAAACAGAATGGCAGTGACAAAAATAGTGCTCGCGCTTTGTTCCTGTTTTTTAACCCAGAGCTGCAGGCGCGCTGCACCGAGCTTGGTATCGATATTCAGCTACCCGATAATGAATTGGTAAAAAGTATCGATAATAAAATAACTACCACTGAAATTGGTAACGAAGCCGGCGTAGCCAGTGTGCCTAATACACTAGCAAATGTAGATAGTTACCAGACATTATTAACACTGGCAGAAAGCCATATGCTTGGGAAAAACTGGGTAGTACAGACGCCGTATGGAGACTCAGGCAAAACCACATTTTTTATCAGCAGCGAAGATGACTACAACAAAGCCGCAGAAAAAATCGAAGAGCAGGACAGAGTCAAAATAATGAAACGCATCAACTGTGTCGGCACTGCAATCGAAGCATGCGCGTCCAGGGCCGGCACCT
Source organism: Psychromonas aquimarina ATCC BAA-1526 (assembly GCF_000428725.1). Taxonomy (GTDB): domain Bacteria; phylum Pseudomonadota; class Gammaproteobacteria; order Enterobacterales; family Psychromonadaceae; genus Psychromonas; species Psychromonas aquimarina. The sequence goes on along the minus strand of NZ_AUAM01000007.1, from coordinate 134,241 downwards.
ACGTAGGACCACTGCTGAGTGAAATGATCGGCTTTGAACAGTTAACTCCGTATAAAGGGGGCTGGTGCGGTAACGAATTATATCAGGACGCATTTTCAGATGAGCTGAGAAAAAACATCCATGAAAAAACTGAAAGCCTGGGCAGTGCTTTGTATGAAAGGGGCTATCGTGGTTACTTTGAAGCTGACTATCTGATCGATCTGGATGACAGCTGTGTCTATCTCGGCGAATTAAATCCGCGTATAACGGGAATTTCAGCAATGACTAATACCTCTCCGTTCTGCCAGAAAACCATACCGCTATTTCTGTTTCATTTATTAGAGTACGGCTGCGTGGAAGCCGAAAATCTTATCTCTCCTGCACAATATAATCAGCTGTCATTAACCGAAGGTGCGCAGGGGGAAACTAGTCAGATGATTATCAAGCACACCCCGGAGCAGATACAAAAAATTCATAATGCACCTGTTTCGGGAGTTTACCAGCTGGATAATAATAATCAGCTGCAGCTGCTGAAAGCCGGCAGTGAAGTCACCGATAAAAGCGATAACCCGGACCACGGTTTTATAATGCGTATAATGGGTGCCGATGAATATGCCTACCAGGGAGCTGACTTAGCGATTGTATTTCTCAATACCCGTTTAACTCAGGCCCGGGGCACTGAATTGAACAGCACCGCCGCCAGATGGCTGCAGGCGGTTAATAACGCCTTTGATATTCAGGCGCTTAGCAGTGAAGAGCAGAAGCTGATTGAGCGTTATAACAGTCCGACATCAAGCAAAGGCGGCAGTGAATGAATATGTTAAATAAACGTTTTATTGCCGTTAATGAAGATTATCCGGCAGAAAAGTGGCTTGATTATTATCAGCATGCAGATGCCGCCTACAAACACTGGTTTTTAAAAGAAGGTGCTGTTAAAAGGCCGGGCTTAGCGGAATGCGGACAAGCTCTGACAGAATATATGCCCGAGCTGCTGGCGATCTGGGAGCATCTGTTAAACTTAACCAATGCCGACGAAAGTGATGCACGCCTGTTAAGTTTATACTGCCCGACACCATATATTACCGGCTGTTCACAAGCCGTATGGTCACGTTACAGTCCCGTATTAGTACGCAATTACGACTACAGTCCGGATTTATGTGAAGGCCGTATTATGAAATCGAAATGGCATAATTCTCAGGTCATTGGTGCCACTGACTGTTTATGGGGGCTGCTCGACGGCATGAATGAACACGGCTTATGTGTCTCATTAGCCTTCGGCGGTTCGCACAGTGTCGGTGAGGGTTTTGGAATCCCCCTTGTACTGCGCTATATACTGGAGTTTTGTAAAAATACTCAGGAAGCGATAGCCGTACTTAAACGTGTACCGGTTAATATGGCTTATAATATAACCCTGCTTGATGCTTATTTTGATATCGCCACCGTGGAACTGTCTCCTGTCAATAAGACTAAAGTAACGCACGTCCCTTTTGCCGTGAATCATCAGGGCGATTTTGAATTAACTAATTATGCCATGTTCTCCCGCTCCTACGAGCGTAAACAGGCTCTATTAGACCGCTTATACGATCCCGTTGCTACTATTGAATCCTTTATAGACGGTTTTGAATACGCGCCGTTATTTGCCAGTGACTACCAGAATAATTTCGGTACCTTATACACTTGTGTGTACAACCCGCAGCTGAAAGCGATGGAGTTCCGCTGGCCCTATCATCTGCGGATGTATCAGTCATTTGAAGTGTTTGTTGAGCAGGAAGTCTGGATCCGGTACTGAATAAGCATGAACAGCACCGGTTTTTCCGATTGTAAATAATACAGTCTATTTTGAGCCTTTTCTAAGTGTGCCCGCCTGTCCTTATTTGTTATTCTCCCCGGGCCTTTAAAAGAGTATAATCGCGCCGTTTAAAAAACTATTTTAGGAAAGTAACTACATGTCGGTTTTAAAAGAGTCAGCTGTGCACAAGTTAGCCAGTAAATTTATTGTTATTGAAGGCCTGGAAGGGGCTGGTAAAAGTACCGCTATCTCTTATATCGGTAAATGGCTGGCATTACAGAATATGCCGGCTGAAAAAGTAACCTATACACGTGAGCCCGGCGGCACAGAGCTTGCTGAAAAAATGCGTGATATCGTCAAAGTGGAAGTCGAAGGTGAAGTTTTACAGGATAAAGCAGAATTACTGCTGATGTATGCCGCACGCGTGCAGTTAGTCGAACATACCATTAAACCGGCTTTAGCGGACGGCAAGGTTGTTATCGGCGACCGTCATAACTACTCCTCGCTTGCTTATCAAGGCGGCGGGCGCGGTATCGATCTTAAACTGATTGAAGATATTAAACAGGTTGCATTAGGTGACTTTAAAGCCGACTTTACCCTGTATTTAGATATTGATCCGCAGCTGGGTTTAAGCCGAGCTAGAGGACGCGGGGAACTAGACCGCATTGAACGCCAGGCTATTGATTTTTTTCAGCGTACTCGAGATGTGTTTATCTCATTAGCAGAAAATGATGCTAATGCCGTGACTATTGATGCCGGGCAGACGCCGGAATTAGTTGAAAAAGCTGTTTTTGCACAGTTAGATAAATGGTTAACAGAGCTTGCCTGATATGTCTTTAGACGAAAACGAACCGTTAAAGCAGGTTTCAACCCCCTGGCTGAAACCTGTCTTTGAGCAGCTGCAGGAAAATTATCAGAGCGGTCGATTTGCGCATGGAATTCTGCTTACCGGCAGCGCTGGTGTTGGTAAATTTAAAGTAGCTCAAGATCTGGCTCAATACCTGCTGTGCAGTAATAAACAGATGCCGCAGGGGGCATGCGGTTTGTGTCACTCATGTAAGTTATTTGCCGCTAATAATCATTTAGATTTCCATCTGCTGCAGAATGAGCAGAATAAATCGATAGGTATTGAACAGGTCCGCTCTTTAATCGATACACTGAATGAGCGCCCGCATTTAGGCGACAATAAAGTCGTGATCATCAAAAATGCACACACTTTAACTGTCCCGGCCGCTAATGCGCTGCTTAAAACCTTAGAAGAACCGCAGGGTAACAGTTACCTGATTTTACTGACCCGTACCCATCATCAGCTGATGCCGACGCTGCTGAGCCGTGTGCAGCATACACATCTGCATACGCCCGGTGATACTGAGCTGTTAGCCTGGTTATCTGAGCTGGGTTTTAATATTCAGGATATTGGTTTGCTGAGGTTATTTCAAAACAGCCCGTTATCTTTACTGAACCACCTGCAGAGCGTGCAGGTTTCAACTTCAGAAGATGAACGGAGAAACTGTGTTGAAGGGCTGTTTTCACTGCTTAATCAGCCTGAATCGTTGTTTACTTTTAGTCAGTTTTTAGCTGAATCGGTAGAGAAGCGCTTACAGCTGCTGTTTCATCTGCTTCATGATCTGCATAAGTTAAAGCTGTCAGAAAGTGTAATGAACAGGGATGCTGTTTACAGTTTTGCTTTACCGCAGCTGCAGATCTGGCAGCCACAGATTACTCTGAAAAGTCTGCGTTATTTAAGCTCAGAGTTATTACAAACACGAAAATTATTAGTTGACCATTCTGGATTGAAAAAAGAATTATTAATCAATGCGCTGCTGATTAAAATTAAAAACGAATTTAAATAACTGCCGGGCAGTTATAAGTACTTATAGAATAAAAGGTTTAAAAATATGTTAGTGGATTCTCATTGTCATCTCGACGGCTTAGATTATAAAAACAGGCATAGAGATTTAGCCGATGTGGTAAACAAAGCACAAGAGAAAGGCATTAATTATCTGCTTAGTGTCTGTGTAGAAGTAAAAAAATACCCGGCGATGGCGGAATTGATCGCACCATTTGCGCAGATCTTCTGTTCGGCCGGCATGCATCCTTTACATCAGGATGAGGTCGTTGATGAGGAGTTATTACTTGAATATGCTAAGCATGACAAAGTTGTCGCACTGGGTGAAACGGGATTAGATTTTTTCTATTCACCGGATAATAAAGCGCAGCAGGAAGCTTCCTTCCGAGCACAGATACGCGTTGCTAAAAAGGTTAATAAACCCTTGATAGTACATACTCGTGACGCGCGTGAAGAAACGCTGAATATCCTTCGTGAAGAAGGTGCTGAGCAGGTGGGCGGTGTACTGCATTGTTTTACTGAATCCTTAGAAATGGCGCAGGAAGCGATGGAAATGGGCTTTTATATTTCCGTTTCCGGCATTGTCACTTTTAAAAATGCCAGAGAATTACAGGCGACAATTAAAGAAATTCCTCTGGATCGTTTGTTAGTTGAAACTGATTCTCCTTATTTATCACCCGTACCGCATCGAGGTCAGGAGAATGAACCCGCTTACACAAGAGATGTGGCTAAGTTTGTTGCACAGTTAAAAGGGGTGACATTTGAAGAGTTAGCCAAAGTCACTACCGATAACTTCTTTAATTTGTTTACTCAGGCCAAGAGATAATCAAAATTTTTATAAAGCGGTCCTGCTTTACATAACCGGATATACTCGAAAACCTGCCTGTCTGCTACGGGCTGGTTTTCTTTAATTGTGCATGTTTTTCCCTTAGCAGGTTTCTTGAACTGTTGATTTCATCTTCACAGCCTCTTGTTTATTAACGTTATTCCGTTTTTTTAAATAACCACAGTTAACTGTTTTGTTTGCCGGCACTTCTGCCGAAAACCAATGTGTAAGATGGCCGTCTGTTTTAAATCCTTATTATGGTCTAAATTTTATCAGGAAATAAAAGGACTATCTGTATCGCGAATAAAGTCAGCTAACAGTCAACATTAAGGAAATGATAATATGGGACTATTTGATAAAGTAAAATCCTTAAAAAACTCTATTACCGGCGGGGCCGCTAAAGTTTATCTTGATTGCGAACCGGTAAGGTTTGATGAACCATTTGTAGTCACAGTCAGGGCCCAGATTCAGGATGCCAGTCTAAAAGTGAACCGGGTATACCTGCAGGTGGAAGGGCGGGAAGAGGTTGAAGTTCCTGATACCGATGTAGTCTATGAGTCAGATGGAGAGCAGGAAAGGCGCACTGAAATAGTTAGAGCCGGATGTTCGACAACTGAAATTGAAGTAACCGTCTCAGAAGGACAGGTGCTTGATGCCAACCAGAGCTATGAGTGGCAGGCTGCTGTTGAATTACCCGGCAGTGCTTTGCCTGTTTACAAGGGGCGTTACTGCCGCCATGTGTACGTCGCAAGAGCATCATTAGACTGTTTTGGTAATGATCCTGACTCCGGCTGGCAGGAGATTAATGAGGAGTAAAGACACTGCTGATATAGTGCACAAATAAAAAATCCAGGCACAGAATCTGTGACTGGATTTTTAACTGCTTATACCTGTTACCATCGACTTGCTGATTTTTGCATCTTGAATGATAACAGGTATATATTAAACTACTCCTGTGCAGATTTTTCTTGTTGTTCAGTTTGCTCAGTTTGTTCAGTTTTTTTCTCTTCGTGGTTAGTACCACCACACTGACCGCAACAGCCCATATAATTCTCCTTTCATGTTGTTTGAGTTAAAATGCATTTTAATGCGTTGGTTTTTATCTGTTTGTGCCTGTTTAGTTAACACGCGGTTTAATTAAAATTGGAAAATAGAGCGCGATAAAACTGCCGTAACCTATTACCCAAAGCCCTACCGCCAGGGTAATAACATGGCTGTAGTTAGTGATCCAGTAACTGCCGAATACCCTGACAATAAAAGCTAAAATAAGAGCCGCAAATGCGCCTGACATTATTTTACCGACCACAATCATTCTGCCGGTATGCCCCAGAGAAACACGTGAAATCATCGACAGGATCATGGTGCCCATCGCGCCGACCGTTAATGCATGGGTTGCCTGTGAATGAGAAACCGAGGTTGTTATCTCAGATAATCCGTACATAAACAGGCCGATGGCAATGCACCAGTAACTTAAATGCAGAGACCAGACTAACGGTGTTTTTAAGGTTACCCAGATTTTCCAGCGCAGCATGCGCACTGTATGAGCGGCTGCTGCTGTAAAAAAGATGACTGCAGTCAGCAGTGCCGGTAATTCGATAAAACCAGATCCTGTTAATACGGCTAAAATAGTACTGCCGACAGTGAGTTTTTCTAACCAGATGATCGCATCGACACGTGGTGTCCGAGTGCCGTTTGCAGTGAACATAGGAAAGACTCTGCCGCCCATAATGGTCATTACTAAGGTAACCAATAACACCATAGAAGAAGACGCTGAGTTCATTAATATCGGGTTATGTGAGGCGATACTGTAATGCATAAGCGCATTACACACAGACATAATTAATAAAATCGGGATAAACATTAAGTTGCGCCACAGTTTTACTTTTACAATCGGGTAAGCGAGTGCCGCTGCAGATAAAGGTAAAAAAGCGATATCAATAAGGGCAATAACCCAGTGGTTAACAGTGTCCGGGAAGAAAAATAATACCCTGGCGGCCAGCCAGATACACACCAGAAGCAGTAAACCTTTGCCGTTTAAGCTGCGTACACCTGTCCAGTTTTGTACTGCGGTTAATAAAAAACCAACAATAACAGCAGCGGCAAAGCCGAATAACATCTCGTGCATATGCCACCACAAGGAACCGCCATAGAGGTTAAGGCTAAAGCTGCCGGTTAATAAACCGTTCCACAGAAGCAGAGCAATAATGCTCTGCAGGGAGGCAAACAAAAAGAAAGGGCGGAATGCGAACTCCAGAAATGCCGTTTTCGGTTGAGGTGCATTACTGCTTTTCGGGTTGGAAATATTGATCATAGTTAGAGTCTCAGAGTATTTGTTCAGTTAAACGGCTGCTTTTATCTGCTGCTGATTTCATCTTATAAAGTCTCAATAGCCAGTAATCCAGACAGCGCTTTGTGCTTATCTGCGCCGAGCAGATCCGCTAATGTGTATTTATCTAATGCTTTGAAAAAATCCTCTTGAGCTTCAGCGAAGATACGTTTTAACTGACAGTCTGGGGTGATCACACACTGGTTATTCTCAGCAAAGCATTCCACTAATTTATTTTTGTCTTCGATTTCCCGCACCAGACTGCCGATATTAATATCACTAGGCAGACGGTTTAATTTAATGCCGCCGTTTTTACCGCGGACCGCTAATAAGTGGCCTTTAACATTAAGCTGCTGCACAATCTTCATAAGATGATTTTTGGAAATATCATAGCTTTTAGCAATTTCGCTAATTGTTGCCAGCTGATTGTTATTAACTGCTAAATAAATAAGTACGCGCAGAGAGTAATCGGTATAACGGGTAATGTGCATTTCAGCGACCTTGAATTTGCTTAAAACTTAAAGATGTATTCATTTTACATCTTTAGGTGCTTCTGTAAAACAGTTTTTAAAAAAAATATGCCGCAGCGGTTTAACAGTATTGAAAGAAAACCGATAGAGACGCTGTTAGCGCGCCTGTTTGAGTGTTTTATAATGAACTGATAAGTTTGTTTAAAAGGGAAGGCAAAGATAACGATTAAGTAAAAGGAAAGCTGGTGGTGATGTTTATGGTTTTCGGCACACTATCTGCGCAATGGCTCGATCCGGATTCGTTTTAATACCTTCAAAATAATGCAGACACTGCCAGCCGCTGAACAGCTGCTTTAATTCTCCCGGCCGCAGTAGAAACTGTTCACGGTTAGGCCGGCCAAACTGTCTGTTTTCTAGGGTAAAAGTTTCATATATAACGATACCGCCGGAGCATACAGCCTGTTTAATCTGCTCCATTAACGGACGGTGTAAATAACGAAAAACTATAACAGCCTGATAACTGTCGGCCTGCAGATGCTGCTGATCTGTTTCGAAATCAACTACCCGGCAGTGTGGAGCGGGTGTCAGCGGTAATGCTGCAATTGTCTCTAGTGCCTGTCTGTTTTTATCGGCAAAGATTGTTGGAATATTGTGCTCGAGCAGATAAAGGCCGTTACGGCCTGAGCCGCAGGCGAGATCCAGTACGGGTTTACCACTCTGCTTGAGCAGTGACAGGTGTTGTTTTAATAATGCTGAAGCTGACATTTTCTAACCTTAAAGTATTGTTAACCAGGACAATGCATGGTGGTTTTTTGCTGCACCGATAATATAGATAAAAATTATCACGGCAGTAAGAGCCGCCCAAAAACGGATCACTGCGCTTTTCCCGCGTTTAAGTGCAATTGTACCTGCTGCGATATAAGCTGTCAGGGCAATAAATTTAGCTGTCAGCCAGCTGTTAATAAATGGATACTGCTCAATAGTGAACATCAGGTAAATTGCGCAGAGCAGTAGAACAGTATCAATCACGTGGGGTACTGTTTTTAGCAGTTTATGCTGCAGCAGTGCCGATCCGGCTACCGATAAGACTGAGCGGAAAATAAACAAGCTGATACTGAGATAAGCAGCTCCCATATGTATGTTTTTAACCAGTAAATAATCCATTAAAGTGCCTGTTGTAAATCTTATTCTGTACAAAATATTAGTAAAAAGGGGGCAAAGCCCCCTGATAGTTAACAAACTCTATGAAGCCTTTAGACTTCAGCTGTTAAATCTTCTGCCGTATCAGTAAGCGGTTTTTTAACCAGGCTCTTTCTCAGCAGGTCGAACAGGAACAGACCCAGCAGAATACCGCCTATACCGAACAGTACATCTCCGGGAACACGCAGCCAGACTAAGGTTTCAACCAGCGGGCTATGAATAACTTCTGGTGAACGTCCGTACCAGTAACCGTTTTCCAGTACCGCGAAGAACTGCGTCAGACCAACAGGCAGCAGCGACATAAATACCATAGCCGCCAGGCCGATATTTAATGTCCAGAATGCGCCTTTAAGATAACTGTCATTCCAGACTAAGCTGCCGCTGATTCCACGCAGACAGAAGAGCATCAGACCTATACCCAGCATACCGTATACACCCATAAAGGCTGCATGGGCATGGGTCGCTGTGGTATTTAACCCCTGAATAAAGTACAGTGCAATCGGCGGGTTGATAAGAAAACCAAGTACGCCGGCGCCTATTAAGTTCCAGAATGCGGTTGCGACAAAAAACATAATTGCCCATTTGTAACGTATCATCCAGGGAGCTGCGCTGCGCATACGGTAGCTTTCAACTGCTTCAAAGCCGATCAAGGCTAACGGTACAACTTCAAGAGCAGAGAAGATCGCACCCCAGGCGATAACAGATGTCGGTGCACCAGTAAAGTACAAGTGATGCAGGGTACCTATCAGCCCCCCGGTGAGGAAGATAACCGTTGTGAATAATACTGCCGCATTAGCACTGCGTGCGCGAATAAGTCCTAAACGTACCAGCATCAGCGCGATAACAGAGGTTGCAAAGGTTTCGAAGAAGCCTTCCACCCACAGGTGAACAACCCACCAGCGCCAGTATTCGGCAACGGCTAAATTGGTGTGCTTACCCATAAACAGACCTGCGCCGTAGAATAAACCGATAGCAACACAGGAAGCGTACAGCACCCAGATAACAGGTGTCATCTCGCCCTGTTTTTTAAGTGCCGGACGGATGGCCGCTGTTACTAGCGCTAACCAGATAAACAGACCGACTAACAGCAGGATCTGCCAGACTCGGCCAAGATCGATATATTCATAACCCTGATGACCGAACAGGAAGTTCATGTCCAGATCAAAGTACTGCTGTACACCCAGCCATTCACCGGCCATAGAGCCGAGAACGATAACAACCAGCGCAGCCCAAAGTATATTTACCCCGATACGCTGGAATTTAGGCTCATGACCGGAGAGAGCCGGGGCAATGTAAAGCCCTGTGCCTAACCAGGCAGTCGCAATCCAGAACACGGCAAGCTGGGTGTGCCAGGTGCGTGTGACTGAGTAAGGCAGAATTTCAGCTAATGGAATCCCGTAGAAGTTTTGCCCTTCAACGGCATAGTGAGCGGTTATGCCGCCGAGCAGAATCTGCAGCAGAAACAGACCTATTGCGGTAACAAAATATTTAGTCACAGCTTTTTGGGATTTAGTGGGTTTAGTGAAAAATAGCGGATCCTGTTCCGCCGGCTTAGGCAGAGGATCGTGTTTAGCGCCGGCATGATGCCAGACAAGCCCGCCGATACCGGCAATCAGGGTAACGATACTGAGAATTGACCAGACAATGTTGCTCGATGTTGGTGTATTACCCAGCTGCGGATCAAAGGGCCAGTTGTTGGTGTAAGTGTAATTTTCATTCGGACGTTCAGTAATCGCGGCCCAGGCCCCCCAGAACAGAAAGGCGTTAAGTTTTGTACGACGCTCAAGAGAAGGGACCGTACCTTCTTTCATGGCGTACTGCTCTCTAAGGGAGGACAGCTCAGGATCGCTGCCGAATAATGACAGGTAATGATCGGCAACTTGTTCTACAGCCGCAGTACGTACTGCAGACAGGCGTACTTCAGTGGTTCCGTCTGCCTGCTCTATGACTGTGTTATGACGTATATCATTGCGCAGTGCCAGCTCTAAGCCGGCTTGAGTTTCACTGTCGAGTGCTGCAAACGGCTTCTGGTAGCGATGCTGAGCAGTAATATTAAGCCAGGCCTGCGCTTCACGGTGCAGCCAGTCTGCTGTCCAGTCCGGTGCAACGTAAGAGCCGTGCCCCCAGACTGAACCCAGTTGATGACCACCCATTGAACGCCAGACCAGCTGCCCTTGTTCAATATCATCTTTAGTGAATATTATCTGCCCGTTGATACCAACATAGGCGTTTGGGATTGGGGGTTTTTCCCGATAGATATCACTGCCTAAACTCAGCAGTACGGTGAAGGAAGCAATAAGTACAGCAAGCAGTGCTATTGCGGTGATTTTATTTTTATTCATATCCTCTCCATAGGTTTATTCTTATAATCGATGCTGCACATATGGCAATATACATGCCAATGCGTAAGTTCTTGTATTACAAGGTTTATGTTGAAGTGGTATTAGAGGTTGCTGTCAAAATGACAAACGCATTAATGTCTAAATGACAGCCTTGTGTCATATTGACAGCGCTAAAGGTGAGTAAAATATTACATTACTGCAGTAGTGAGAGGATCAAGGAGAAGCAATGCTGATTGGATCTGCAGGTGTTTTAACAGGCAAAGAAAAAGCCGACTTGTAAATATGCCGGCTTGGTAAAATTAATGAGGGTGGAAGTAGTATTTATGATCTTTATCATCGATATAAACATGCACCTCTCCTCTTGGTTTTGCTCTCCTCCGATCAGCTTTTGCCTGCTGTTTTAATTTATCATCCATGGCTTCAAAAAATAGCTCTTCAGCTGCCTGGTCCCTTAAGATAAGGGTTTCGATAAAATCATACATAATGATAACCTTTTATAGCTCCACACTATTAATTTTAGCTTATAAACACAGATCTGGCGTTATTTTAAAGCAGGCTGGCTTCTACTGCGCGGAGCTTACTGGTGATTTTTTGTGAACGGATAAAAATAATGCCTCTGCATTGCTGCGAAAGGCATTTTTTAGTAATGAATTTTACAGTCTGCGCCTATTAATCTAACAGCACTCTTGCATTATCACCCTGTTCATAAATCAAAAGACTGACGGTTGAGAGTGATTTAATTTCCTTTAAACTGACCGCTAAGCTATGGTTGCCGCGGCTGACATTTGTTTTTAAGCGCTCCAGCATTTTTTCAATTTCCAGCAGTTCTAATTTGGCTTTGGGTACCCTTGTTCTGATAAAGTTAAACCATTTATCACTCATATTTCTGCTGACCTTGGCAATAACTTCCCTATTGGTAATTGTGAAGGATTTATCTAATGCGCCGCCGTCACGCAGTATGTCATAGATAATATGGCCGTTTTTTTTGGCCGCCATCATGTTCTGTGTATTAAGCTGCAGTTCACCGATGTGGCCGTTACTGGTTTTAAGAAAGAACTTGATATCTTTATAACCGGCCGCTGTTGCGCCGCAGTTATATTTGGCATTGGCCCCTTTGCCCGTGCCGTATCTGTCTTTCATTGCTGACTGAAAATGCTGCAGCTCGGTAAATTCTTTGGTTAAGGAGATCATGGCTTTAGCGGCTGTCATATCTTCGATATTTTCAAAAATAATGGTCATTCTGGCCGCATCTTTAAGATCACCAATATCATAATTTCTTTTGCGGTTGGTTATTTTGTCTAGTGCACCATGGAAATCTTTAACGCCGAAATAAGCGCCCGGCGGCTGCTTAACGATACCGTTACATACCGATGCTATCTGAACGGCGTACTCTTTTAATTCTTCCTGCGCTTCAATGGTCTCCTGAAACATCATGAATAACTGTTTTCTTTTTAACTGCGTATTGGCAATTTGAGTATGGGATTTAAAATCAAGCGTCTGGTTTTGTCTTTTTTCTTTGCAGTCCTGCTCCAGGTAGTTAGCTAAAGAGTCCTTATTTGTCATAATGTCGAGCATTGACTGATCCTGCTTCTTATTCGCCGGATCTGCGTACTGATAAGAATTAATTTTATCTTTTAACTTCTGCAGCTTTATCTGGTAGTTTTTGTTATTAACTAATCTGAATCCTTGAGACATTCGCCCCTGCAGGTTAATCTTTTCCATTACCGCTGCTTTATTCTTTTTAACTCTCTGCTGTTCTATGGTTATTTCTTCAAATGATTGATTTTCAGGTAACGGCATAGCTCTACTCCTAATTATTCCGTTAATTATTTCATGTCAGCACTTTATAAGGGTACAGGGAAAATAGATGCTTTTTTGATTTATATTGTGCATCTAGTATTTATATATTTGATTCTGACAAAATAACTGTTGTGAAACTATAGGCCGGTGCACACTTTGTTATTGAAATAGTTAAATTCAGCTGTTATTTCAAATTATTGAGTAATAAACAGCAGGTTCAGGGCGTGCATTCTATTTTTCTGAGTCTTTGTTAAATGAGCTCGGCAGCACATCAACACCAACAATTTTACCGAGCTTAACGATTAAAGGTATGGTAACTGGAGCGAAAGGTAAAACGGCAAACATGCCTAGACCTAAACCTTTTAAGATGTCTGCAAACTGTTTATTGGCCGCCTGCATCTCTTCCTGAGTAGCCTGCTTCTGCGTATAACGTTTATAGGTGATCAGCATCTCTTTAGTTTCCTGCTTTTCCTGCGCTAATGCGCCTTTCAAAACCAGTAAGTCACGTTTTAAACGTAACCAGAAACGTCGTCTGCTGATGCGTAAAACACGTACGGGTGCTTTATATATATGGGGATATATTTTCATAACAGAATTGTCTCATAGGGCTCGCTAAAGCGACATCTTTTAAATAACAGCAATACTTAATAAATAGCCTCAAATTACTTTTACTGCGAATTACGGGTATAACTAATCTTTAGTTAATGCTGCTAATACATTGTTTTTCATCTCTTTGATCTGTATCAGGTAATGCTTTGCTGCTCCGCTTGTGGAAAAGAGATCCTGAGCTAATACTGTGTTTAATTAAATGCTGCTTATCATCTGCGTCTAGCTGTTTCTGACGTGATTTTTTAATTTCAAAACAGGAATTAGTATGTTTCAAATTAGAACTTATAATCAGATTGCCAGTATCGGCCTGGATAATTTCAGCCGTGATAACTATGAAGTTGCGAGTACGCTTAGTTTGCCGGATGCGCTGGTGCTGCGCAGTTTTAAACTGCATGATGAGCCTTTAGCGGATTCAGTTAAAGCAGTTGCCCGAGCCGGGGCGGGGGTTAATAATATCCCCGTTGAAAAATGCTCAGAGAAAGGCATTGTGGTTTTTAATACGCCGGGTGCTAATGCCAATGCGGTTAAAGAACTGGTACTGTTAGCCATGCTGCTTTGTTCCCGCGGGGCTGTTGAAGGCATTAACCACTGCCGCGGTTTAACTGATATTTCTGATGCTGAAATAGGAGGTGTGCTTGAGCAGGCTAAAAAACAGTTTAAAGGCAGTGAAATTGCAGCTAAAACATTAGGGGTTGTCGGCCTGGGAGCGATCGGCGCTAATGTTGCTAATATGGGTATAGATTTAGGTATGAATGTGGTCGGTTATGATCCGGCTATCTCAATTGATGCCGCCTGGCGTTTATCCAGCAAAATTGAGAAAATGGAAAACCTGCACTCACTGCTGGCACGCTGTGATTACGTTACTCTGCATATCCCGGCGATGGAAGCGACTAAAAACCTGATCAACAGTGAAGCACTGGCACATATCAAAGAGGGAGCCTGTCTGCTTAACTTTGCCCGCGGTGAAGTGTGTGATGCGCAGGCTGTTACTGCAGCGCTGGACAGCGGCAGGCTGCTTCATTTTGCAACAGACTTTCCAACGGCCGCCATGATTCACCGCTCCGAGGTGATCCCTATGCCTCACCTTGGTGCAAGTACCGAAGAGGCTGAAGATAACTGTGCGATAATGGCCTGTAATCAGTTAATTGAGTTTCTTGAAAACGGTAATATTAAAAACTCAGTTAATTTCCCGCCGATCAGCCTGGAAAGAAATACCCCGTACCGGATCACCTTTGTTAATGAAAATGTCGCCGGGGTATTAGGTAATGTGCTCTCTATTCTTGCGGATGAAAATGTCAATGTGACCGATATGATGAATAAAAGCCGGGATAATATCGGTTATAACATTATCGATCTGGAAAGCGAACCGCAGGAAGAGCTGATTGAAGCGATCCGTAAAGTTGAACATGTTATTGCTGTGCGTTCGTTATAAAAAGGAACAGGGAACATTATGTCCCCTGTTTTTATGCGCTTTGTTAAATTTGCTGATGACGGGGTAATGCGGTAGATATCAGCGCCGCTGCTGCTAAAAAAGCACAGGAAAACCATAAACAGGCCGCCATACCGTAAGACTGATATAACCAGCCTGATAAAATGGTGCCGATTAAGCGGCCCATGGCATTAGCCATATAATAGAAACCTACATCAAGTGAAACACCGTCGCCTCTGGCATAACTGACAATCAGATAAGAGTGCAGTGATGAAGTCAGTGCAAACAGGGCGCCGAAAATTAATAAGCCGGCTATGATTGATAACTCAGGAAGCCAGGAATACTGGACAGCCAATGCGATAAAAACTGTGATAACTGCTGACAGTGCCGTTAAGTTCATTGCTGACTTGCCGTCCGGGGGCACTGCCGCCGATTTTCCGGTTATTTTAGGAGCCAGGCTCTGCACAAACCCATAGGCAATTACCCAGACAGCCAGAAAACCGCCTACCCATGAATGAGCCCAGCCGAACACGCTGCCGAGGTAGAGAGGTAAAGCAACTACAAACCAGATATCACGTGCGCCGAACAGGAACATACGGGCTGCGGAAAGGATATTAATAGGTCGACTTTTGGAAAATATCTGTGAAAATTTCACTTTGTTTTTGGCTTTGCCGATATCTTTGCCTAATAACAAAAGGCTTAAGGTTAAGACTGCCGTTAAGATCGCCGCCATTGCCAGTACAGCCCCCTGAAAGCCGATTACCGCCAGTAAAACGCCGCCGAGAAAAAAACCACAGCCTTTCAATGCATTTTTAGAGCCGGTCAGTACGGCAATCCACTTATATAAAACCCCCTCTTGATCCGGGGGAACTAAGGTTTTAATTGCGCTTTTAGCACTCATTTTATTAAGATCTTTAGCAATGCCGGAAAGAGCCTGCGCAAGCATCACCCAGATCACAGTTAAAAATTCAGAGGGTACAGCCAGCATTATTAAAGCCGCTATCTGCATGGCTAAACCGATATTCATGGTTTTATTTAAGCCTAAGTGCGCTCCCAGCCAGCCGCCGATCAGGTTGGTCACTACGCCGAAAAACTCATAAAAAAGAAACAGAGAGGCAATCTGCAGCGGGCTGTAACCTAACTGATGAAAATGTAAAACCACTAACATGCGCAGGGCGCCGTCGGTCAGGGTAAAATTCCAGTAATTAAAGGTGACCAGCATGTACTGCTGCACATCTTTGTTAAGGGCTGATAATTTCTGAAGCATCAATTTATACTCGCTAACAGACACCCGCCGGGGCGGAGTCTGTAATATTTTTTGTTAAGACTGCAGCTGTTACGGCTGACCGACGGTGCGGATTAACTCAGCCGTTCTGGCCGCGTAACCCATTTCGTTATCGTACCAGGCATAGATTTTCAGCATACGTTTATTAACTACCATAGTGGATAATGCATCAACAACCGTCGAACGTTGATCGCCTTTGTAGTCGATTGATACCAGAGGGCGTGTTTCAAAGCCTAGAATTCCGGCCAGCTCACCCTGTGAAGCTTCTTTTAATAAAGCATTAACTTCATCTATATCGGTATCACGGGAGACATTAAAAATGATATCGGTTAACGAGGCATTCGCTAAGGGGACCCGCACTGCATGACCGTCAATTTTGCCTTCAAGCTCAGGGAAAATATCAATAACCGCTTTCGCAGAGCCGGTGGTGGTTGGAATTAAACTTATACCACAGGATCTTGCCCGGCGCAGATCTTTATGCGGTGCGTCAAGAATGGTCTGTGTATTAGTTAAATTATGAATGGTAGTGAAAGAAGCATGTTCAATACCGATTTTTTCATGAATCACTTTTACAACCGGAGCAATACAGTTGGTGGTGCAGGAAGCTGCCGTGATAATGCGGTGGATGCTTTTATCAAACAGGTGAGCATTTACACCCACAACGACATTTAATACGCTGTCGTCTTTTACCGGTGCTGAAACCACTACACGCTGTACGCCTTGATCTAAATATTTTTGTAATAAATCTACCTGACGGTGTACACCTGTAGATTCAAGTACCACATCACAGGCACTCCAGTCTACGGCGTCTAAATCCCGCTCGCTGCTGCACTTGATTCGAGTAGTGCCGATAACAATATCATTACCGTCACTGTTGACCTGATGATGCCAGCGCCCCTGGATAGAATCAAATTCAAGCAGGTGTGCTAATGCAGCTGCATCTCCGGCAGCATCATTGATCTGCACAAACTCAATATCATCCCAGTCAAAAGAAGCGCGAAGCGCTAATCTGCCGATACGTCCAAAACCATTTATACCTATTTTAACTGTCATTATCTGTTTCCCGTTAACCTGTCGTGAAGTCAGTATAGATACTCAAGTTACATATGTAAATCCATATATATGGTTTTCCGTATATTTGGTTTTGAACGGCAAGCTGTCAGCATAGCTGTGCGGAGTTTAAGCCGCAGATTTAGAAGAGATTATTACTGCTGAAGTTGTTTTCTGTCAGGAATCTGGTGAAGTTTAATTTTTTCGCGGTTAATGATACCGGGGTTACCGTTACGAACCGTGGCTAGTGTGTGACGTATCCACACAGGAAGCTGTTTAGAGAGGCTGTAAAAAACCCAGAGTCCCTGTTTTTTTACCTGTAAAATGCCGCTCTCACGCAGTAAAGCCAGATGGCGGGAAACTTTAGGCTGACTGACTTCAAGTACGCTGACGAGCTCTCCAACGCTGAGAGACTGTTCATCTTCAATCAGCATCAGTACTTTTAAACGCAGCGGATCACTCATAATTTTGAACAGCTCAACGGGGCCGAACGGATCTGCCGATTCCTGGCCGTTAAGCATTAAAAATAAAGAGATGCGTGTTTTTAAACCGTTAAAGGTATCAATAAAAGGCTGTATGCCGTTAAGGTATTTAGGATCGGGAAAATCCCAGTGGATTAAGGCTTGTGAGTCTGAAAACAGAGCGCATTCATGGTTCGCTTTATCACATAAAGTAATCACATAATCAAAGTGTTCATACTGCAGCTGTTCAACTGACTGGCTTTTTAACCCTTCGCTGCTGACCGCATTGGCTTTTAATACCTCAAAGACACGGGGATCTATCTCGCTTGGAGCTGTGCCTGCACTGGCAACAATAAAACTGTCAGCACATAAATGTCGAAACAGGGCTTCGGCAAGCTGCGAGCGTGCTGAATTACCTGTACAGAGAAAGAGTAAGCGTTTTTTCATAGATGCCTGATTATTTAAATTTAACTGCATATATAACAAATTTCATATATGCATGCAAAGCCGGCTTAGCATTAAGGTGATAATAAATATTGGCTTGTTAAGTTAGCGGCAATAATTATTTTAAAGGTAATTAAACTTATCTTTAGCGGTTTGATTGAGCAGGCATCTGCTCCTGCTGTATTCGTTTACTCTAGCGTTATGTTGTTTTGGCCATGGATATCGAAAAATGTGTGCCGTTACCTAGTGAACTTTTGACACTTATATTTCCGTTCAAATTATTCTCTACAAGTTTTTTAACTATGTAGAGCCCTAAGCCGCTGCCTCCTTTACCACTTCGCGTTGAATAATACTTGTCAAAAATTTTATTGAGTGATGATTCATCGAGTCCTTTGCCGTCATCTATTACATCCAGAATAACAGCGTCATCTGTTTCACTGGCAACGAGTTGAATACTGCCGTTTTGTTCTTCTGAAAATGCATGTATTAAAGCATTACTGATTAAGTTAATTAGTACCTGAGATAAGGCACCTGTTTCAGCAGTAAACACGATTGGTTTTGCGCATTCAATCTTCAAAGTATGTGTGCAGCGTTTAAATTTGGGGAGTAAAGTATGCTTGATATCATTCAAATATGTACTTATTACAAACTCAGTTTTAGTGTGGCTGAATTCTCCGACTACGATTTTTTTAAAACTATTAACCAGATTAATAGCGTGGTTTAAATTGGAATTAACAATATCAGAAACTTCTCCTGATATTTCAATGAAATCGGTAAGATTTTTTTTGGAAAGATGATTCTCGTCCAGCTGTTTCATCATGGTTAACCGTTGTTCATCTAACGTACTCATCGCTGTATTCATTATGCCGAGCGGTGTAGCTACTTCATGAGTGAGCTCGCCCACTAACTCTCCAATATGGTTAAACTGCACAGCGGTTTCCAGCTGCTCATCTTTTAGACTGCTCATTTTTTCTAATTCAATATTCTGATCTCTTAAGGCGCTGATCAGCTCATCACGTAAAGATATAAGCGCCTGCAGCTGCAGATGAGTATTGACACGGGCCAGAATTTCTTCGTGTCGTATTGGTTTTGTTACGTAGTCAACCCCTCCGGCATTAAATGCTTCAACGATATCATTAATGCCGGCTTTTCCTGTGACAAAAATAACCGGAATCTCTTTGACATCGTTAAGCGACTTTAAGCGTCGGCAGGTTTCGAAGCC
Organism: Psychromonas aquimarina ATCC BAA-1526; assembly: GCF_000428725.1. GTDB lineage: Bacteria > Pseudomonadota > Gammaproteobacteria > Enterobacterales > Psychromonadaceae > Psychromonas > Psychromonas aquimarina. Next base: position 115,160 of record NZ_AUAM01000007.1, on the reverse strand, counting down.
GTCAATGCCCGGCATCATGACATCCAGCAGAATAAGATGCGGTAAAAACAGGTTGGCGATTTTAATTGCCTGCTCACCGTCTACTGCAAAGGCAATTTCAAAGCCTTCTGCTTCTAATATTTGCGTTAACAGCTCCAGGTTTTCTTGTTTGTCGTCAACAATTAATATTTTACTGCCTTTAATAGTGACGAGATTATTGTTCATATTTAACTTCCTCCAATGCTTTAACAAGGCCTGCCATATCGAAATTATCTAGAAACAGGATGAGATAATCAGTATAAATTTTGTCTTGCGGCCTTTGTACAGCAATGTCCGCTAAGAGCTGTTTAATATATGATGAACGGTTGATTGAGGCTGATAATTTTAAGTCATCCAGCACTTTGCTGGATAATGTAAATTCAGATAAGTTAATGTCTTTCTGCTTCTGCTCAATTTTTTCAGCAGAGACCTGCGGCTCTTCTTTAATAAAATCGTCAGGAAAAAAAGTTAATAAACTATTGAATACTTCTGAAAATGAAAATGGTTTGGCAATAAAAAGGTCAAAACCAATGGTTAAATAGTGCTGAATTTCATGGGATAAACTAAAAGCAGAAACAGCAATACAGATTAACTTGTCGTGATTGAGCTCTCCTCGAATAATTTTAACCGCATCATCACCACGCATGACCGGCATAAGCAGATCCATATAAACAATATCAAATGCTTGTTCTTTGATTAATTCAACAGCCTGCTGGCCGTCTTCAGCGTAGGTAACATCAATACCGCAGGAAGTAAGTACGTTCCCTAATAACTCCCTGTTTTCAGCAATATCATCGACACATAACGCCCTGAATTTTCTATTTTTAACTAATGTAATCTGTTCTATTTCAGGCACACTTTGTAATGCGTTTTCTTCATTACCGCGTTCTAGCTCGATGCTGAAGGAAAATGTTGAGCCTTTGCCTAGTTCCGACTGCAGTGTTAATTTTCCCCCCATCATTTCAATATGTTTGGTTGAAATAGTCAGCCCTAAACCTGTCCCGCCTTTTTCTTCTCCGGCGGCTCCCTGAGAAAAATTGTGAAATAATTTTTTCTGCTCTTCAGCGGATATACCAGCGCCTGTATCGATAATTTCAAACTGATAAATATCAGCTGACGGTTGATTTAAAACTAATGTAATTGAGCCCTGGTCGGTGAATTTGACTGAATTTCCCAGCAGATTAATTAAAATCTGGCGAATCTTTCCCTCGTCTGCGCGGACATAGATAGATTGAGCTGCGTTGTTGATAAAATGCCAGTCCAGCTGTTTTTGTTCACAGCGAAACTGGAACATTTGTCCTATATCAGTTAACAGTGTCACTAGTTCAAAATCGATTAATTTCAGCTGCGCCGCGCCCGCTTCTATTTTTGATATCTCAAGAATATCATTAATAATTCCTAACAGATGCTGGCCTGCTTTGGCTATTTTTTCCAGGGTGTTCTTCTGCTGACTGGGAATGTCTGCACTGCGTGTCAATATCTGCGTGAATCCTAATATCGCATTCATTGGTGTACGTATTTCATGGCTCATATTTGAGAGGAAACTACTTTTAGCCTGATTGGCCTGCTCTGCCCGCTCACAAGCCTGTTGAAAATCAATAGTGCGCTGTTTTACCTTTTCTTCTAAACCAGTATTCACATTTTCTAATGATTCTTTTAAGCTGATATTATTAAAAATAATTTCAATATTAGTCCGTAAATTGAACAGCAGCAGCGTTTCTTTCTCTTCAATGGGGCTGCAGTATGTTAACAATAAATAATAATGCTGCTTTTGAGCAGTTTTGCCTATATATAAGAGTGCATATTGCCCGTCAATAAAGCTGGGGGGATTTTCAACAGTAAAACTATCGCTAAGTTTTTGATGGAGCTCTGGAGAAATGCTGCCGCCGCTGTTTTTTTCCATAAAAGATTGACGGCAGCTTAAGTCTTCGCTGTCGAAGCAGACTATATTTACGACTGGTGGAGTGCTTTCAAACTTTTGTACTAACGGCAGCATCTGCCCGGTACTTGCTGATATTTCTGCGCTTAATTCAGTAATCGATTTTTTACTCATTAATGCAGAAGCACATTTAAGCATTTTATCTAATGCTAATCGTAAAGATTCAGAGTTATCTAACTCCTGATATGAACGTAGAGCAGAAATTATCGTGGTTTTTAATTTATTACTGGTTAACTCTGTTTTGGTTTTATAGTCATTGATATCGTAGCTGGTCATCATTTCTGATTCAGCAAAGCTGCCCGGCTGTCCGGTGCGTAAAATGATGCGTACTTGTTTATTTTTTAGATCTTCGCGAATGTACTGGGCAACTTCCAACCCTGCGTTTTCTGTTTCCATAACGACATCGAGAAAAACCAGGGCAATATCTTTTTCCTCCGCAAGCATCAATTTAGCTTCACCACCCGTGTAGCAATGGAGGAACTCAATGCCTCTTTCTTCAAATGTTAAAGAACGCAAAGCGAGTAATGTTACATGATGAACAGACGGTTCATCATCAACCAGCATTATTCTCCATGGCGGTAATGCGGAATTCCTGCTGTTTGTTTCGGCCTCATGCTCATCGCTTAAGGCGAAAATATCGTCATCTTCTAACATAGTTGTTATTTCCCTAAAGCGTACCATCAAGTTTAGGAGAAGATATTATTTTTTCTAGGTTTAATTTGCCGGCTCAAGTGTAACGGAGCGTAAATTCGATCTTGTTTTCAGCGCTGCCTGTAAATTATTCTAAGGTGTTTTTAGGGCGAAAGTGAGCCAGGTGCTCCATAAAGTTTATTACTTTGGCGCCTTGTAAAAAACAACCAGACAGTTTGGTCTATGCTCCTCTTTATATAGCAGATTAGGCTCTAGCTTTTGATTAGCCTGTTTTACTGCTGAGTTTCCTGCGGCTGCCGTTCAGTTACCTTTAGAGATAATAAATGAGACTACCTAAAACATATTTTACTAATGATGTTCTTGAAATCGCTCCAGATCTGCTTGGGAAAAGACTGGTTCGTGTTTTTGAGGACGGATGCAGAAAAGAATACGTTATTACAGAAACGGAAGCATATCGCGGCGAAGAGGATTCAGCGTGCCATGCCAGTAAAGGCAGAACCGCCAGAACTGAGATGATGTATCAGGAAGGCGGGGTTGTGTATGTATATCTTATTTATGGAATGTACTGGCTTCTTAATATTGTAACCGGAGCAAATGAACACCCGCAGGCAGTACTGATTCGAGGACTGCAGGAGATAAACGGCCCCGGGCGAGTGGGTAGACAGCTGCAGTTAGATAAATCCTTCTATGGAGAGGATATTACTCAATCCAGTCGGATATGGATTGAAAACGGTGTTGAGCCTGTCAGCTATACAGCAGCTGAACGTGTGGGAATTGATTATGCAGGAGAGGTGTGGATAAATAAGTTATGGCGGTTTGTATTAGATGATTGACAGCCGTTAACTGACGATAAAAAAGGAGGCTGTATTATACAGCCTCCGGTTTATAAGAGTTCTTGTTTACTTATTGATATTTAATCAATTGCAGCAAGAGTTGCCTGCAGCAGCTGCCAGAACTTATCAACACTGGCGATATGTACTTTCTCATCAGGACTGTGCGGGAATTTGATGGTCGGACCGAATGAAATCATATCCCAGTGCGGGTATTTATCGCTGAACAGACCACACTCCAAGCCGGCATGAATCACCATGGTTTTTGGTGTTTCATTAAACAGCTCGCGGTACTGCGCTTCCATCACCTTATAAACGGCAGAGCTTTTGTTGGGGGTCCAGCCCGGGTAGTTGCCGTCCTTGCGCACTGCTGCGCCGTGTTTTGTAAAGTGCTGCGCAATCTTTTCAGCTTCAGTCTGTTTTTCCTGCTCAACCTGTGAACGAATTAATACCTGAATATCAAAACTGCTCTGCTCGCCGCTATTCTGGGTGATCACGCCCATATTGCTTGATGTCTGGACAACATCGGAAAAGTTATTATCCATGGCAAAAATGCCGTTAGCGCATCCAAGCAGGCTGTTTAATAAGTTAGTCTGACTCTGATGAGTTAAAATAGAGGCCGGTAAGTCACAGGGCTGTACTGAAAGCTGCAGATTAGGCTCTGCTTCTTTGAATTCATTACACAGGTTTAACTGCAGGGTATTGATAACAATTTCTAAGCTGTTCTGGTACTGCGCATCGCAGACAATCACGGCACGTGCTTCACGCGGAATAGCATTGCGTAAACTGCCGCCTTCAAACAGGGCTAAATGAAAAGGAACGCCGTCAAAGTTATTTAAAACAGAAGCTAAGGTTTTTATCGCATTAGCCCGCCCTAAATTGATATCACAGCCGGAATGACCGCCTTTTAAGCCGCTCAGTGATATTTCATAGGCGCTGTCTGAAGGTGTGCTTTCCATTTTCTCGTAGGGTAAGCTGACATTAACATTAATACCGCCGGCACAGCCGACATATAACTCACCTTCCTGTTCCGAATCGGTATTAATTAAAATTTCCCCCTGCAGCGAACCAGCCTGCAGACCGAATGCGCCGGTCATGCCGGTTTCTTCATCTGTGGTTAGAAGCACTTCTAAGGGGCCGTGTTTTAAGTTTTTATCAGCTAAAACTGCTAAGCAGGCAGCCATGCCGATACCGTTATCCGCACCTAAGGTTGTATTGTCTGCATGCAGCCATTCGCCGTCGACAATAGTGGTGATCGGATCGCTTAAAAAGTCATGCTGTGTAGCGTTGTTTTTCTGCGGCACCATATCCAGATGTGCCTGAAGAATAACTGCGGTTTTATTTTCATATCCCGGTGCGGCGTCTTTTTTTAAAATTAGATTGCCGATCTCATCCTGAATGCAGGATATGTTATTTTCTTTTGCCCAGTTGATGATCCAGTCAGCCAGCTGCTGTTCATGTTTTGACGGATGTGGAATTGCACAGATATTTGAAAAATAAGACCAGACAGAAGAAGCGGAAGTTGATTGTAAGGATTGCATAAAAGACCTTATTATAAAGGAGAGGGAAAACCATATTGTTAGTCGGTGTTAAAGGTATGGTAAATTGATCTAAATCAATATGCCAGGAACAGATAAAAGAATTTATAGTATCATAAGAAAAACTTAAAGATCCCTCTATACAGCAGCTTGTTTTTTGGCCTGTCTGCTGTTTTTCTTATCCCGACCTTACCTGCCGGCCTGACACTAATTAAAATATTCTACTAGGCGCATATATAAATGGCTAATTTTGTCAGCCGTTTATTTCCTTTAACTCCTATTCCCCTTTAAATACCCCATTAATCATTTTATTTCATTAAAAATAAAAATTTGATTGGTTAATTGTGCGGAAGATCTATAGACTGTCGCGAATTTGCCAAAATTTATGATTGTTGGCGGAAAAAAAGCTCATTACTTTCCGTTGATGGTCGTAAAATTTATTTTTATTGTTGTCCTAATGGAGGTTATCTTGAGTCATTCTGCCATACTGGTATTGGAAGATGGAACTGTATTTGAAGGTGTATCAATAGGCGCTGATGGAAGTTCTGTCGGTGAAGTTGTTTTTAATACATCCATGACAGGTTACCAAGAAATTTTAACAGACCCATCCTACGCACGCCAAATCGTTACCCTAACTTACCCCCATATCGGAAACACCGGAACAAATGATGAAGATGAAGAATCTCCATCAATCCATGCATGCGGATTAGTCATTCGCGATTTACCTCTTCTTGCCAGCAATTTCCGTAATCAGACATCTCTTAGTGATTATCTGAAAGCACGTAACGTTGTTGGTATCGCAGATATTGATACACGTAAACTGACACGTATATTACGTGAAAAGGGTGCACAAGCGGGTTGTATTATCGCGGGTGAAAATCTTGATCAGGCCGAGGCTCTTGCACAGGCGAAAGCTTTTCCAGGCCTTAAAGGCATGGACTTAGCAAAAGAAGTAACAACAGCTGAATCATTTGAATGGGCACAAGGCAGCTGGACGCTGACGGGCGGTTTACCAAACGACATTACAGATGCTAAATACCATGTTGTGGCTTACGATTACGGTGTTAAACGCAACATTTTACGTATGCTGGCGGATCGTGACTGCCGCGTTACTGTGGTTCCTGCGCAGACACCTGCAGGCGACGTATTAGCAATGAAACCTGACGGCGTGTTCCTTTCCAACGGACCGGGTGATCCTGAGCCGTGTACTTATGCAATCGAAGCAATTCAAGAAATTTTAAAAACAGAAATTCCAGTATTTGGTATCTGTTTAGGTCATCAGCTGCTGGCTTTAGCAAGCGGCGCAAAAACAGCAAAAATGAAATTCGGTCATCACGGTGCCAACCACCCGGTGAAAGATTTAGACAGAGACGTTGTGATGATCACCAGTCAAAACCACGGTTTTGCTGCTGACCAGACTTCATTACCTGATAATCTGCGTGCTACGCACGTTTCATTATTTGACGGTTCACTACAAGGTATTCATCGTACTGATAAACCTGCATTTAGTTTCCAGGGACACCCGGAAGCAAGTCCCGGTCCGCATGATGCGGCGCCTTTATTCAATCACTTTATTGAGTTGATTGAACAGTACAAAAAAGCCTAGTGACATACGCAGATAGAATTCGAATAAAAAGGGTAAATTTCACATGCCAAAACGTAATGACTTAAAAACCATCCTGATTATTGGTGCCGGTCCGATTATTATCGGCCAAGCCTGTGAGTTTGACTACTCAGGTGCGCAAGCTTGTAAAGCACTGAAAGAAGAAGGTTACCGTGTTGTATTAGTTAACTCTAACCCGGCAACAATTATGACCGACCCGGATATGGCCGATGCCACATACATCGAACCAATTCACTGGGAAGTGGTTGAGAAAATTATCGCTAAAGAGCGTCCATGTGCGGTGCTGCCGACAATGGGCGGGCAGACTGCACTTAACTGTGCACTTGAGCTTGAAGAAAAAGGCGTATTAGCAAAATATAATGTTGAAATGATCGGTGCAACGGCTGACGCAATTGATAAAGCGGAAGACCGCAGCCGTTTCGATACAGCAATGAAAAAAATCGGACTTGAGTGTCCTCGTGCCGGTATCGCGCATTCAATGGAAGAAGCTTACGGTGTTTTAGACATGGTTGGTTTCCCTTGTATTATCCGCCCCTCTTTTACTATGGGCGGCACCGGCGGCGGTATTGCGTATAACAAAGAAGAGTTTGACGAGATCTGTTCAAACGGTCTGGATCTTTCTCCTACGACTGAGCTGTTAATTGATGAATCATTAATCGGCTGGAAAGAGTACGAGATGGAAGTGGTTCGCGACAAAAATGATAACTGTATCATTGTTTGTGCGATTGAAAACTTTGACCCTATGGGTATTCATACCGGTGACTCAATTACTGTTGCACCGGCGCAGACATTAACAGATAAAGAATATCAGTTAATGCGTAATGCATCTTTAGCAGTACTGCGTGAAATCGGCGTTGAAACCGGCGGTTCAAACGTTCAGTTTGGTATCAACCCGGCAGACGGCCGTATGGTGCTTATTGAAATGAACCCGCGTGTATCTCGTTCTTCTGCACTGGCGTCGAAAGCAACAGGTTTCCCGATTGCTAAAATCGCGGCTAAACTGGCTATCGGTTACACGCTGGATGAGCTGCAGAATGATATCACCGGCGGTAAAACTCCGGCATCGTTCGAGCCTACTATCGATTACGTGGTAACGAAAATCCCTCGTTTTAACTTCGAAAAATTTGCTAACTCAAATGACCGTCTGACTACACAGATGAAATCTGTTGGTGAAGTAATGGCGATCGGCCGTAATCAGCAGGAGTCTTTACAAAAAGCACTGCGCGGTCTGGAAGTCGGCGCTGACGGTTTCAACCCTATGGTTGATGTCAACGACCCGGATGCGCTGGACAAAGTATTATACGAACTGCGTGAAACCGGTGCTGAGCGTATCTGGTATATCGGTGATGCATTCCGTTTAGGCATGAGCATGGATGAAATCCACGCAATTACCATGATCGACAAATGGTTCCTGGTACAGATTGAAGATCTGATCCTTGAAGAGAAGAAAATAGCCGCAGGCGGCCTGCGTGCACTGGACAAAGCTGAACTTAAGCGCCTTAAGCGTAAAGGTTTTGCCGACAGCCGTATCGCAGCCGTTGCCGGTGTGTCTGAAAAAGAGATCCGCAAACTGCGTGAGCGTTTTGAACTGCACCCTGTTTATAAACGTGTTGATACCTGTGCTGCAGAATTCTCTTCTGATACAGCTTACATGTATTCTACTTACGATGAAGAGTGTGAAGCTAATCCGTCTGATAAAGATAAAATCATGATTATCGGCGGCGGTCCTAACCGTATCGGTCAGGGTATCGAATTTGACTACTGTTGTGTACATGCCGCTATGGCAATGCGTGCTGACGGTTATGAAACCATTATGGTTAACTGTAACCCGGAAACTGTTTCTACCGATTACGATACATCAGACCGTTTATACTTCGAACCAATTACATTCGAAGATGTGCTGGAAATCGTTAAAGTTGAAAAACCAAAAGGTGTGATTGTACAGTACGGCGGTCAGACGCCGCTTAAACTGGCACGTGCTCTTGAAGCTGCTGGTGTGCCGATTATCGGTACTTCTCCTGAAGCAATTGACCGTGCAGAAGACCGTGAGCGTTTCCAGCAGACTATTGAGCGTTTAGGTCTGAAACAGCCGGAAAATGATACTGTTACGACGCTTGAGCAGGCGGTTGAGTCTGCTAAACGTATCGGTTACCCGTTAGTTGTTCGTCCGTCATATGTACTTGGCGGCCGTGCAATGGAAATTGTTTATGATGAAATTGATCTGCGCCGTTACTTTAAAGAAGCGGTGAGTGTTTCTAACGAATCTCCAGTACTGCTGGACCGTTTCTTAGATGATGCAATCGAAGTTGATATAGATGCAGTCTGCGACGGTACTGATGTGGTTATCGGCGGTATTATGGAGCATATCGAGCAGGCTGGTGTTCACTCTGGCGACTCGGCATGTTCTCTCCCTGCCTACACATTAAGTGCTGAAATTCAGGATGAGATGCGTGAATACATTCGTAAACTTGCATTAGAACTTGGTGTTATCGGTCTGATGAATACTCAGCTTGCGGTTAAAAACAATGAAATCTACATGATCGAGGTTAACCCTCGTGCTGCACGTACGGTTCCGTTTGTTTCTAAAGCAACCGGTGTTCCAATTGCTAAAATCGGTGCTAGCGTAATGGCCGGTAAAACACTGAAAGAGCTGGGTGTAACTAAGGAAGTGATTCCGCCGTACTACTCAGTTAAAGAAGTGGTATTACCGTTTAACAAATTCCCGGGTTCTGATCCTATCTTAGGTCCGGAAATGCGCAGTACCGGTGAAGTAATGGGCGCAGGTAATACTTTTGCTGAAGCCTATGCAAAAGCGGAACTGGGTTCGATTAAAGATGTACCGAATGTCGGCCGCGTATTACTTTCTGTGCGTAAGAGCGATAAAGCACGTGTTGCTAAGCTTGCTTCTAAATTAATCGATTTAGGTTATGCGATAGATGCAACGACGGGTACAGCTGAAGTACTTAAAGAATCGGGTATTTATGTACGTACGGTAAATAAAGTGCATGAAGGGCGTCCGCATATTCTTGACCGCACTAAAAACGGTGAATACACCTATATGGTAAATACCACTGAAGGGCGTGTTGCCATTGAAGATTCACGTCAGTTACGTCGTGCCGCGCTGCGTTACAAGGTAAACTACACAACTACGCTGAACGGCGCATTTGCAACCTGTCAGGCGCATCTTGCAGATCCGACAGCTGACGAAGCGACAGTAAACTCAGTGCAGGAGCTGCATAAACGTATCAGCGGTTAATTTATTAACTGACGTTTAAAAGCTAAGCTTTAAAAAGGCTGTCCAGGTAACTGGACAGTCTTTTTTTATGCTTGCTTTTTATCGCTAGTATTTAAAGATGCTATTACTTGATAGTGAAGATAATCCAAGTAATAGCTTTTTAGTTATTGACCTGTCTACAGCTTTACAGTTTAAGATGCAGTTTATCACGGCAGTCAGCACCCACCAGGAGAAATAGATTGATGTATCGAATATCAGAACTGGCGGCACAAGTAGGGCTGTCACGTACCACGCTGCTGTATTACGAAAAGCTGGGGCTGATCCAAGGGCGGCGCCTTGGAAACGGATATCGTACCTACAGTGACAGGGATCTGCAGCATTTACAGCTGATACAGCAGCTTCAGGCCGGCGGTTTGACACTTAAGGAATGTAAAGCTTGCCTGGACAGCAAAGTTGAACGCAAAATTCTGCTCAACCGGCTGCAGCTGCTTGATCAGGAGATTGCTCAAAAACAAAAATCGCGCCAGCTGCTTGCTGCTCTATTGGGCGAAAGCGGACTCAGGGAATGGCATGAATCTATCGACAAAATAGCTCCAGATGCACATTTAGACTGGTTAATAAAACAGGGCTTTAACGAAAAAGAGGCCCTAAGACTGAAATGGTTATCAAAAGACATGAACGAACATGAACAATATATGGCTGATTTTGGCCGGATTTTTAAAGATTTAGACAGGTGGGGCCCTGGCTCTGAAGCGGAAACGCTAAAAGCGCTGGTGAAAATACCGTTTTCTGTGCAGAACATGCTGGAAATAGGGTGCGGCCAAGGTATTGCCACCACGGTTTTAGCAAAGCACTGCTCTGCCATGATCACCGCTGTGGATAATGATAAGCCCGCACTGAGCCGCTTATCTGAGCGCTTAGTTGATGCAGGACTGGCCGACAGAGTGACCCCCGTATGCGCGAGTATGACAGACTTGCCCTTTGAGGCGGCAAGCTTTGACGTTATCTGGGCTGAAGGCTGTGCTTATATTATGGGGGTGGCTAAAGCGCTGGAGCAGTGGCGCAGGCTACTTAAAGATAACGGTGTTTTGGTAATCAGTGATCTGGTATGGCATACAGCAGCGCCAAGTGCGGATGTACAGGCATTCTGGCAAAAAGAGTACCCGGATATGAGCACAGCGGCTCAGCGGATTGAACTGGCGGAAGCGACTGGTTATCAAGTGCTTGATAACTTTGCTCTTAACGAAGAGGCATGGCAGGCCTACTATCTGCCGCTTCAGGAGCGTATTGATGCCCTCAAATCTGAAATGGCGCACTCTGCAGCATTACTCGATATCGAAACAGAGCTGGCTATTTGCTGCCAAAATCGAAATGAGTTTGGCTATCAGGTTTTTGTGCTGAAGAAGATCCGATCCTAACTAACAATATAAAGGCAGACAGATGAAATTTTCAACATATAATCCAAGTAGCATTGAAGAAATTAAACTGCTGTTCACTAAGACATTTTCAGACTCAGAAGGAGAAGCAGAAGGTACATTAATAGGAAACTTAGCCTATGATTTATTAACTAATACAGATGGGCATGATCTTTATTGTTTTATCGCCACTGAAAATGAAAAAATCATCGGCAGTATTATTTTTTCTAAGCTGGGTTTTGAAAAGAGTGAGGTTAATGCTTTTCTCTTAGCACCAGTAGCAGTACATACAAGCTGTCAGGGAAAAGGAGTTGGTCAGAAGCTGATTAACTTTGGGCTTGATGCCTTGAAGCAGAGCGGAGTAGAGCTGGCGATTACTTATGGTGATCCGAATTTTTACTCTAAAGCAGGATTTGCTCCTATTAACGAAGAGTTAGTAAAAGCCCCCTTAAAGTTAACCTATCCGGAAGGGTGGCTGGGTCAATCCTTGGTTAGTGATAAAATTGAGGCGATTGCCGGTAATTCATATTGCGTACAAGCACTTAGCAAACCTGAATATTGGTAACAGGCCTTAAATTTTTCAAGGAGCTGTTTATTCGGCTCCTTTTTTTAGTAAGACCCAACGAAACAATCCGATAAGACTCTTTAAGGTAATACGCTAAATCTTCATCTGTTTCTTTTGAGCTGTCATAGTGCTGTATCCACTTCATTCCACGGGAGGCAAAGTAAGGGGCAGGTTTATAACCAGCTAATTCACTTAAAAAGTGAAAATTAAGCTCCGATGTTTTAAAAATGAAAGCTGGCTTATTTGCACAGAGGCTTCGCTAATAACTGGCAGATCTTCGTCACTCTTCTCCATACTTGACACCTGTTAACTCTTCAGAAAATGACCATAATCTTTTCGACAGCTCTTTATTCAATAATTTCGATTTCACTTTTTGTAGACTAGGAGGACCCGCAAGCCCGTACTTGGGACCATAAAATTCACACGCTTTAACATTTGTCTCAGTCGCTGCTGATAATTGAGGCAGGCATCCCTTGCTCACAGGAGAGGCAATCCACCGTGCAATTACGCCCCCAATACCAATGGACTGCTGGCGTTCCGTCCCTGTGAGTCCTGGGTGAGCTGCGACTGAAACAGCGCTTGAACCAACACTATCAAATTTTTTTTGAAGCTCTGTCATAAACAAAAGGTTTGCTAATTTGCTGTCCCCATAAGCTTTAAATCTGTCATATTTTCGTTTTTCCCAAGTGAAGTCGTCAAAATCAATGACGCCGGATTTATAAGCCAAACTACTCACTGTGACCACTCGTGAATTATCGGTGTCCTTTAAAACTTTGAATAATCTGCCGGTGAGTGCAAAGTGCCCTAAGTGATTGGTTGCCATATGCATTTCGTTACCATCGGTGGATCTTTGCAGATTATCTAAATTCACCACTCCTGCATTTAATAATAATATACTGAGCTGCTTGTATCGATCATTAAAGGTTTCAGAAAATTGTCTGATAGAGTCTTTGTCAAGCAAGTCTAGAGGGATCACATCGCATCTTGCGTTAGGAACTTCCTTTTTTATGGATTCAACGGCTTTCCTGCCTTTGTCTTCACTTCGGCAGGCAATGACAACAACCGCTCCTTTCCTGGCTAGTTCTAAACTGCTTTTATAGCCTAACCCTATATTTCCACCTGTAACAACTGCGGCCTTGCTGTGCAGATTTGCTATATCAGAAGTTGTCCAATTACTCTTCATTTTGTTCCTAATAAAAGTTTAGATTTCGCTGCCGCCTAACCACCACTGTCATACGCTATGTTGTATAAACAGCTCTGGGTATGACCTGTTTATACTTTTTTATTAGACTTATGCATGAGAAATCGTGGGCATTTGCTGTATATATAGATTGTCTTTAGCTGCTGAATAGATAAAACTTGCGATATGTTCTCTGGATATTTGAATCTTCTTTGTTGTTCCATCCAAGGTTATATTGAGGGGGCGATTTTTGTGCTTTCCTTTCGGATCAAGAAATCTAACAAGAGTCCAGTCCAGACCAGAATTGCTGATGACTCTTCCCATTTTTTTAGTTTTAAAGTGTGTAACCGGAAAGAACAGTTTTAAGATCGCTGGAAAAAAGGTGTTATTAAAGTCTTTACGATCGCCTTTTCCCTGAATCGTGGGTGTTCCCAAAGCAATAAACCTTTTCTTCTGATGCTTTTTCATTGCTCTGAAAATCACTTCATAGCCGTCAGAAATGGGGGTTGTTGTCACTTTTCTGGTTGTTTCCATATATGGTCCTAAAGCACTTATTACAATATCTGAATCTTTAACGATATCCTCAATAAGAGATTCATTCTGCAGGTCTCCAACAACAACGGTTAGATTTGTATGTTCCATAGTGATCGTATTCTCACGACGCACATATGCTACTACCTCATTACCATCTTTGAGAGCTTCGTTCATTACCAATGTTCCGATGGCACCGTTTGCACCAAATATTACAAATTTCATAATTTGCCTCTTAATAAATAACTCAATTTTGTTCTCTATTAAGATAGCTTGTTAGGGATGTTGGTATCAATAAACAGCTTTTCAAAACTGTTTATCATCAGTCTAAAAAAGGGCGCTGCGCATAGCTGCAAACTCTTCGATATACTTTTTTCTCGAAAGCAGTTTCAGCTTATACTGTCGGGTTAATGAAAGCATAATATGATGTAACATTCGCTCTTTAAGCGGTACAGCCTGCATTGATTTGTAGAGGATTCGTTGTCCCTGATCAGAATCAATCAGTTTCATATAATACTCTTCCCACTCAATATCATAGGATTCCACCTGACAGTTTGTAATTGAACCGCTGAGGTAATTTTGAGATAAGGCCATATAGAGGTATTCATAGATGTCAGCAAGTGAGGTAAAGTAACTGTAAAACGTCATTCGTGGAATATCCGCATTCTTACAGATGTTTACCACTTTTGCCTCTTCATAGATTCTCTCTGAAAACTCTTTCCGGGCAGCGGAAAGAATTCGAGCTTTTTTATCTTCTGGTAATCGTTCAAATGTTTCAGAAGCCATTTATTCTTTCCTTTTTTTAAAGATGCATTTTGAGGGCCAGATCTTTTATCTACTTTTCTATAAATTCAAAACTAAAGGCCTGATCCCGACGGCTGTTTTAATTAATTGAGGCTCAAAACTGCCATGACGGTCTCTCGGCGTATCAAGGTCAAAGCTGCCGGAAGCATGCTTAATAGTTTTACTCATTTTACCATTCTTACGATTAGGAAGGTTGTCATTATCGAGGTGCAGCTCTAGTTCGGCGTTAAGGGCCGCTTCTGTTAACTGCTTTATTAATGGGCTTTAAATAGCGTCTTTGCCAGTTTAAGATTTACCATATTGAAGATCTTTTAAAGCTTGTTCAAAATTAAATTCATCAGTCATGTGTCATTCCAGTTTTAGTCTATTTTACTGAAATGACACAGATTTTTGAACACTACCTTATTAAGACGTCGAGTAATTCAGGTGATGGTTTCCCCGGCAATCTCTAATACCAATTTTCCCTGTACATGACCTTCTTCCTGCTTTTTATGTGCATCACAAACCTCGTCAATAGAGAATGTTTCTATCATCGGATCAGTGATTTTCCCCTCAGCCAACAGGCTGATAATCAGGCTGAAATCCTTACCGCAAGTTTCAAGCGTGCAGAAGTCAAAGATCTTGCTAATACCCAGACTGGCCGCCTCTGCAATATCTCCGGCGACATCATCATCCATATCGGCATCCATGGTGGGAATGCTGACCAGCCTGCCTCCTTTCTTGATCATGCTAAGGGCATCGGGGAGTGACTTAGTACCTACTGTATCTAAAATAATATCAACACCTTCCAGAGCCCATTTTGCTAATTCGCCGCTAATATTCTGCTTTCGATAATCAATAACAAGGTCGGCACCAAGCGATTGAACATAATCCTGATTACTCGAACCACAAGTAGCGGCCACCTCAGCCCCTGCCCACTTGGCAAATTGAACCGCATAACTACCTAATCCGCCAGAGCCTCCATTGATCAACACCTTTTGTCCGGCTTGCAGATTACCTCTATCCTTGCGTAACAAATTCTGCCAGCTAGTGAGAGCAGCTGTAGGAATAACAGCCGCAGACTTCAGGCTTACCTCTTCAGGTACTAGAGCTATTCGGTCTTCATCAACGGCAGTATACTCAGCATAAGCTCCCAATCCTCCTTTACTGATGTTGGTGAAAGCGAAAACTTTGTCGCCAGGTGTAAACCGGGTAACACCTTCCCCAACTTCAACAACAACGCCAGAGACATCGTTTCCTAAAACACCGGGGAATTGTATATTGACATGCTGAGCTAACAGGCCTTCTCTATACTTCCAGTCCGCAGGATTTATTCCTGCATAGGCAACACGGATCAGCACTTCTCCGGCTTTAACATCTGGTACGGGTAGTTGTATCAATTCAAAGCTATCTGCATCTCCGTATCCAGGAATTACTGATGCTTTCATCAAATTTGTCTTTCTCATCTTTAACCTCTTGATATTTATAAATCATTCAATTTTAATTTCTATTAAAATAAGTGAGAAAAGAAGGCATCTCAATATACAGATTTTAAAGAGTGTATATTTTCATTCAAAAAGCTTGGTGCGCATACGGGAGAGCTCTGCAATAAAATCTGATCTTGATAAGAGCTTCAATTTAACCTGATGGGCTAATGACATGCTTATGTTGTGGAGCATACGTTCCTCAAGTGCGGCTGACTGCATACTGCTGTACAGTATGCGCTGGCCCTTATCCGATTCAATCAGTTTCATATAATACTCTTCCCACACCAAGTCATATTCTCCGGCACGACAGTCGGCAGCAGAGCCTTCAATGTAGAAATGTGACAGCGTTGTGTAGAGGTATCTATAAATATCATCCAGAGAACTGAAGTAACTGTAAAATGTCACTCTTGGGATACCAGCTTCTTTACAGATATTGACGACTTTGGCTTTCTCATAAACACTTTTAGAAAACTCTTTCTGTGCTGCTGAAAGGATCCGATTCTTCTTTTGCTGATTTAAGCGTTCAAATGTTTCTGACGGCATTAGATTTTTTTACCAGTTTAAAAGGTGGGTAAGATATAGAGCAATAAATAGATGATCTAGGTTTTACATCTATTAAAAGATAAATTAGGCATAAGATCACCCAAATTGATGATTATATGCCTAACCTTGTTAAATTTTTACCCTTCTACGAAGCCTGTAATAGAGAAATTTTGTCTAAAGGACAAAACGCAATACCTGTAGCGGCGGGTTAAACCCGTCTGCAGAAGCCTTGTAAGCATAAAACATTTACTTTACAGCTGCTCGCTGTGCAGAGTATCTAAAGCTATCTGGATCTGCTGCAGTTTGGATCTTAATTTAAGTATATTGCTAGGGCCCATTCTAATCATCAGTTTATCAGCTGACGAGAGAGCCTCTAATTCAGGATCTGCAAATTTATACATAGCTGACGGTGCAATTAACTTAATAGGCTCTCTGATAACCGGGGCGTTAAGTACGTTGTCTATTGCGTTATAAAGAGTGCTGTCAAAACTGTTTTCTGGATAGCCGATTTCCTGATAAGCTTCATTAAACAAAGGTTTTAAGCGCCGGTATTGTGCCATCGCATAGTCGACGTCCATTGAATTTATTATATCGACATAGATATCGTAGCGGCGGTAGCTTTGTTCGTTAAGATATATTTCATTATCCCGTTTCACTACGCTGAAATTCTCACTTGGTTTTGTTAATGGACTGAACCTTGATAAAAGATCTCCACTGGAGAAGTTATCAATAAAAACCACAAAGTTTCTAATAATGTCCTGCTCGGCTAATTTCGGAGCGTATTCAGGCAGGGGCGACAGCTGCTGAGCTGACGTTAAAACTATGCTGTCCGAGTTATTTAATGAGGGAAGCTTGTCAGGCGCTTGTGTTTCCTGCGGGGCCTTACCTGTTATCTGCGGCTGCTCGTCTACAGCAGGAGGTGCTGGCTGAGGTTCCACCTGTACAACAACAGCCGGCGGCTCAACAACCTGCGGCGGTTCTTCGACCATGAGTTCTTGAGCGGGAATATAAAAATAAACACCGGCTGTAACTGCGACAAAGACAGCCGCAGTAATAATAGAAATCTTCATTGGATTCGTTCTGGATGTTCCCGGATAGTTCGTTAGTGGCGGCATCGTATTTCCTCTGAATTTATAAAACGCTATATTTTTCTCAACATGCTGATTTCAAACTTTAAAGCAGTGTACTTATTTGAACCTTAAATTTATTATATTGTGAAATCATAGTGGATAGAAGCGACTAAGGTAATCTCAAAATAATATAAAACCTATGTTTTTCTTACTGTTGAGAGGTATATCCTGTTGTGACTGCTGAACTGTATTTTGGTTCCGGTGTTGAGCGCTGGAAGCTGGAAATTCAGTAAAAAAATGTCGTTCATCTTTGACCTTACCCTAAGGGTATAGCTTATTATAATGTTTCCTAAATCATGAATACGCAGCTATGAAACGAATTTTTACAGTTTTATTAATACTAAAAATACTTTTTATCAGTACGTTTCCAGTGCAGGCTGAAATAACTTCTGCTGTCCGTGTCATGCAGTCAGAAAGCTGTTTGTGTAATGCGGCTGCAGATAATGGTGTCAGTCAGTGCTGTTCAACTGCCGCTGTTTTATCTTTTGCATTTGAAGCGTTAAACAGCTTCAGTTATATGCCTGCCGGCAGGCGCTGCGCATATTTTGATTCAGAAAACATGCTGCTTACAAAGTATCTTTCACCTCCATTTAGGCCTCCGATTAGTTATTTGTCTAATACTAAGCGAATAAATAAACAAATAACTTAATTTAAAAATGGATAATAAAATGAATAAACTAAAAACACTTTTGATTACACTTTCTCTATTTGCCGGCAGTGCAGCTGCCGCTGATATGACTATGTATAAATCCCCATACTGCGGATGCTGTACAGCATGGGCAGAGCAGCTTGAAGAGGCGGGTTTTAACATTACCGTGATTGAACAGGCAAATAATAATGAAATTCGCCAGAAGCACGGTATTACTCCGGAGCTGATGTCCTGCCATACCGCTGAAGTTGGTGGATATGTGTTAGAAGGGCATGTGCCGCCAGCTGATATTAAGCGTATGTTAAAAGAGAAACCGGCGATTGCAGGTTTAGCCGTGCCTGGTATGCCGGCATCATCACCGGGTATGGATGTACCGGGAAACAATGATCCTTATCAGGTAGTCGCTTTTACTAAAGAGGGTAAAAAAATGGTTTATAATCAGTATAATTACCCTGAAAAATAAATAGATTGATAGATAATAAAACAGCGCCTTGAGCGCTGTTTTTATTTCTATCGCTTTGTCGAAAAGTTAAAACTTATATTCAACACCTGCCATTAAATCTGTCTGTACGTAGACTTCGCCTTCTAGTTTGACCAGGCACTGCCCCTCGCCGCAAAAAAGTGAGTTGTTTGAATTGAGCACCGTGCCGTATATACGCAGATCACTGCGCAGCGCCCATTTATCATTTAACTGATAACGAATACCGCCGCTGATATTACCGGAAAGGGCAATTTCATTATCATATTTGCTTTCATCTGGAATAAGGAATGCTGCGCCGATTCCTAAACCGACACTGCTTGAAAAGGGACTGTCAGGTTGAGTAAATAAAGCCCGGCCGCCAAAATGCAGATAAGTGGTATTGAGCTCGGCTGAACTATTATTTTCACCCGGCACTTGTATATTCTGGCTGGCATTAGAAAACAGCAGTTCACCCTCTTTATTTCTGCTGTGCCGCCAGGTGAATGCTAATGTCTGTGCAAAATCGTCACTGACTTTAGCAGGTTCACCTGTTTGATTATCCGTGAGATCAGAACTGATCCGCCCGCCAAGGTAGAGGCTGACAGCAATATAGTCATCAATGGGATCTGCTGAACTGCACAAAGTAAAACTCAGTAAGACAATTAAAGTAAGAGATTTTCTAACAATGCGAATCATTTCATCCATATTTTTGTCCGCTCAGTTAATTAAAACTTAAATTTATTATGACACTTTAGATATAAAAAGTTAGCGACTTAGTTAACAACTTGATGTTTGTTTTATTTTTCTTGCCGTTGGTATTTTGAAAATATGTTTATAGATACTAGTCCAGGTTTTGCACTGTGAAGCTGCTGAACGATAAAAAAAGTAATGAAAACTATTAGTCATCGAGTAAAAAATTGTAGCACCAAAGTACCAGGAGGAAATTACGGGAGGTTTTTTCTGAGAAGATAGCAGAGCTGGATCATACTTTTAAGTAAATTTGATGCGGCTGAGCATAGGGCTCAGCCGCATCGAATATTTTATTTTTTATTACGGCCGAGCCATTTTCTGGCAACACTGAAACGCCAGAAAGCGCGAAACAGTAAGTATCCCAGCAGTGCCGATGATAAGCCGAGAATAGAGCAGCCTAATAATAACGCCGGTGCAATGGTTTCAAGCATCTGACCAAGCCACTCGAAAGACAGGTGAAAATGAAACTCAACTAACGGCTCCCCTAATAAAAATGCGCCTAAACGATAAGCCGCATAGAACAGCGGAGGCATAGTAATCGGGTTGGAAATCCACACTAAAGCGACAGATAAAGGCAGATTGACAGAAAAAAACATCGCGAGAACGGCTGCTAAGATCATCTGAAACGGGATCGGCATCCACGCGCAGAATAATCCGATTGCGACGGCACCTGCTGCGCTGCGGCGGTTTAAATGCCATAAATTGGGGTTATGTAAAGCTTCGCCGAAATGCTTAAGATGAGGGTGTGCTTTTAGTGTTTCTGGTTTTGGAGAAAAACGCTGAATGAATTTTTTTGGCATATAATTAAAATTTTATTTTAGTGAGTTTGAATGACAATGCGTACCGTTTTGTGGTTATCGATTGCTGTTTTTGTTTCAAGCTTATTCTGGCCGCAGCTTCTGAATTATCAGGACATTATTGTTTGTCTGGTTGTTTTTGTACTGTTATTAACCATCCGCAGTATTCGTATTTTAGCGGTTATTCCATTATCTGCCGTATATTTCACATTCTATGCAAATTTAACTTTAACTGGAAGCCTGCCTTATCCTGTAAATGATATTAATTTGCCGCTATCTAACTCATTTTCACTACAAGAGACAGTCGACGGGCAAGACCATAACATAGTTGTACAAGTCAGTTCATTAATAAGCCCTCAAAACCAGGGCTATTTCAGGGCTAACTTAATTGAACTTGATGGAAATCACTTAAATTATTCGCCGCTGTTAGAAATGCGCTGGTATAAACCGACACTGCAGGTTCATGCCGGGCAGATACACAGCTTTAGAGCCTCTTTTAAACCTGTTTACGGGCGTGCTAATCCGGGCGGTTTTGACCGTCAGAAATGGTCTTTTTCTGAACATACTGCTTATCAGGTTACTATTAAAGAACACCTGCAGGAAATATCATCTGATCTATCCTCCCGCGGCTATTTTTATCAGAAAGTAAAACAGGTTAGCGAAGCACTTCCTCAACAGGGGATATTGTTAGCGCTCTCTTTTGCGGATAAGTCATTAATCACTATTGAGCAGAAAGAGTTAATCACAAAACTTGGAATATCTCATCTATTTGCTATCTCCGGCCTGCATATCGGCCTTTTATTTTCATTTGTTTATCTGCTCCTGCACTTTTTAGTTAATGCCGCTGTACCCAGGTCCTGTCTGGGGTGGGCAAGCTGGCGCTTAGTGAATGCAGGGGCACTAGCCGCCGCACTGTTTTACGCTTATCTGGCTGGATTTTCACTGCCGACGCAGCGTGCATTTTTAATGCTGCTGTTTGCTGTGCTGGTTCTGTCTATGAAGCGTAAGTGTGCATTTTTTGATTTAATAGCAATGACTCTGTTTATTATTTTATTATGGGACCCGTTAGCAGTATTAAGCTTAAGTCTGTGGCTCTCTTTTTCTGCGGTCTGCCTGATAGTTGCGGTTTTATGGCGCTTTCCGAAAGCTGAAAAGAGCCAGGTTAAAAGCAATACGCATAAGCTGTTTTATAATATGGGCGCTTACCTGAAGCTGCTGTGTATTATTCAGCTCGGTTTAACTCTGCTGATGATACCGATACAGTTATTGAGTTTTTCCGCTTTCAGCGTCTTAGCGCCGCTGATTAACCTTATTGCCGTACCGCTTTTTTCTCTGCTGATTATTCCGCTGACTTTATTAGGGGCGCTGCTTTCTCTGTTCTCGGAGCCTGCAGCACTGCTCCTATTTTATTGTGCAGATCAGCTGATTACTCTTTTCTTTCTGTTTCTCAGGCAGGGGGCATCAGCATACCAGGTTTTTTCCCTGGCGCAGTCAAATGTGATTATCCTGTTTGTTCTGCTGAGTATTGTTTTATCGGTTGTTTATTTTCACGGCCCTGTGCAGCGCCGCATCGGCTTTGTTTGTGTGGTGTTAATGCTGAGTTTTGTTCTGCTCTATGAGCTGCGCTCAGAGCGGGACAGCCAGTCAAAATGGTTTGTTGAAGTTTTTGATGTCGGGCAGGGATTAGCCGTGCTGCTCAGAAGTGCAGGGCAGAGCTTGTTGTACGACAGCGGACCTCGTTATCCTTCCGGTTTCACAACAGCTGTGAGTGAAATTTATCCCTATTTAAAGTTATCAGGTGTAAAAAATTTAGATTACCTGATAATAAGCCACAGTGATATTGATCATGCAGGCGGTTTTTCTGTTATTAATCGTGAGTTTAAGCCTAAGCATATCCTGCTGGGTGAGCCCTTGTCTGAAAATGAACCGCTGCCGAGGAACAGCCGTCTCTGCCAGGCTGGACAAAAACGGCAGTTAGGCAGTCTGTCGATAGAGGTATTATCGCCGTTTTTAATAACGAAAAAGAATAATAATAACTCCTGTGTATTACGCATTACGGACGGGTTTAATTCGCTTCTGTTAACCGGTGATATTGAAAAGAAACAAGAGTTGTTATTAGTCCGGGAATACGGCGACCGTTTGAAAAGTGATCTGTTACTGGCGCCGCACCACGGCAGTAAGTACTCCTCCAGTGAAGCCTTTATCAAAGCAGTCGACCCTCAGCGGGTTATTTATAGTGTTGGTTTTATGAATCACTGGGGATTTCCTGCGCAGGAGGTAAAACTGCGCTATAAAAAACAGGGAGTGATGTCAGTAAACAGCGGTTTAAGTGGTTTTATTCGTTTTAATATAGAAAAACAGTACATTAACATGCAAACATATAGAGAAGATCTTGCATCTTATTGGTATCATCAATCTTTGTCTCTCTCAACATACTAAGCCGCTGTAATATTAAAGCGCTTAATTATTAAATTATTTGGTATATCCATGGAAAACACTGAAGAAAGCAGCTGGCCGGTTTTTAAACGTTTAGTCGGTTATGTAAAAGAATTTAAATTAGGTTTATTTGGCGCCATTCTCGGCATGGTAGGTTATGCGGCTGTTGATACTGCTTTTGTATTTTCAATCCAGCCGTTAATTGATAAAGGTTTAACCGGGGAAGATCCGAGTATTTTAACCTTTATGCCGATATTTGTGGTTTTAATTGTTGCCGCCCGCGGGGTTGCCGCCTTTTTAAGTTCCTATTGTATGGCCTGGGTAGGTAATCATATTGTAATGAAGCTGCAGCGTCAGCTGTTTAATCAGTTAATGGTGCTGCCTATCAGCTTTTTTGATAAAACCAATACCGGCGATCTGCTTTCAAAAATCACCTATGATGCCAGCCAGGTATCAAACGCAGCCAGTAACGCGCTGGTGAAAATCTTCCGCGAGGGCGCAACAGCGATCGGTTTTATCGCTATGATGTTTTACCTCAGCTGGCAGCTGTCACTGGTATTTTTTGTTATCGGGCCTATTGTTGCTGTGGCTATCAGTATTGTCAGCAGACGTTTCCGTAAAATAGGTAAAGGTATACAGGATGCAATGGGACTGGTGACAACCTCTTCTGAGCAGATGCTCAAAGGCCATAAAGAAGTGTTAATGTTCGGCGGCCAGCAGGTTGAAAAAGAGAGATTCGAGCATGTCAGTAATACGGTCCGCTCGCAGAATATGAAGATGACCAGTGCTAACGCAATCAGCGTGCCGGTTATTCAGACCATTGCTTCATTTGCTCTGGCATTTGTTCTTTACCTGGCGACTTTTCCGGAAATTATGGACACCCTGACACCGGGTAAATTTACGGTTATCGTTACTTATATGATGATGTTAATGAAACCTTTAAAAGCGGTGACCCAGGTTAATGCAGAGATCCAGCGCGGTGTTGCCGCCAGCAGCAGTTTATTCAGTATTTTAGATATGACTGCGGCTAAAGATGAAGGTACAAAAACCGTCAGCCGTGCACAAGGTGATATTGAGTTAAAAGATATCGTCTTTACTTACCCTGAAGCTGAAAAAGCGGCATTAAATAAAGTCAGCTTTAAAGTTGAGGCCGGACAAACCTTTGCATTAGTAGGGCGCTCGGGCAGCGGTAAATCAACCATAGCTAATTTATTAACGCGTTTTTATGATATCGACAGCGGTGAAATAACCATGGACGGTGTGAATATTGAAGACTACACACTGGCTTCTCTGCGCAGTCAGGTTGCGGTTGTTTCGCAGAATGTGCACCTGTTTAACGATACCATTGCCAATAACATAGCTTATGCAAGTGAAGATAAATATTCACGCAAAGATATTATAAAGGCAGCAGAAACGGCACATGCCATGGAATTTATTAAGCGTTTTCCCGATGGTTTAGATACGGTTATCGGTGAAAACGGTACTATGCTGTCCGGCGGACAGCGCCAGCGTCTTGCTATTGCCCGGGCTCTGCTGCGTGATGCGCCGATTTTAATTCTAGATGAGGCGACGTCAGCGCTTGATACAGAGTCAGAGCGTCATATTCAGGCCGCCCTTGATGAACTGCAGAAAAACCGTACTTCACTGGTGATTGCACACCGCCTTTCAACGATTGAGCATGCCGATCAAATCCTGGTTATTGATGAAGGCAGGGTTGTTGAGCGCGGCACGCATAACGAACTGCTGGCTAAAAAAGCGATTTATCACAGCTTAAATAAACTACAAGCTTCTGGAGAGTTGTAATGCTCTTTTGGTATCGTCCCTTAACCTGGTGGTGCTGGTTTTTATATCCGTTTTCACTGCTGTTTTTATGCATAAGCAGTGTGCGCCGTCTATTGTTTAAAGCTGGCGTGTTTAAGAGCTTCCGCAGTGAGCTGCCGGTGATTGTGGTGGGTAATATTTCTGTCGGCGGCAATGGTAAAACGCCTTTTGTTATCTGGTTATGTGAGTTTTTAATTGAACAGGGTTACAAACCTGGTGTGATCAGCCGGGGGTATGGCGGTAAAAGCAGCTCATATCCGCTTCTGGTGGATGATAATGTCAGCGGTAAAGAGGCCGGGGATGAGCCGCTGTTAATTTACAAACGTATCGGTATTCCCGTTGTGGTGGATCCGGTTCGCGCCGATGCAGCCGCCTACTTAGCTGAGCACTGCGCTGTTGATATTATTATTACCGACGACGGCCTGCAGCATTATGCGCTGCAGCGTGATATTGAAATTGTTATTGTTGATGGTGTCCGCCGTTACGGCAATAATCATTTAATCCCTATGGGACCGTTAAGAGAGACATTATCCCGCTTAGACAGTGTTGATTTTGTGATTAATAATGGTGAACAGGCTGCTGGTGAGATAACTATGCAGCTGCAGCCGGACAGTTGTCTGCGTGTTGATGGTCAATCGGGTCAGTTAGACTCCGGCAGCAGAGTGAATGCCTGTGCAGCTATCGGTTATCCGGAGCGCTTTTTTAATACATTAAGGCAGCAGCAGTTTGTGATTAATAACAGTGTCTCTTTTGCTGATCATCACGCTTTCAGCAGTGATGATTTTAAACAGTTCGGCACGGAGCTGCCGCTGCTGATGACAGAAAAAGATGCGGTTAAATGCAGTGCTTTTGCTCAGCCTGACTGGTGGTATCTGCCGATAACCGCAGAGCTGCCGTCAGCTTTTAAAGATCAGTTATTAAGTAAGATTAAGGAAAGAAAATGTTAGACGTAAAATTGTTAGATATTATCGCTTGTCCAGTATGCAAAGGAAAACTCGGTTATAAAAAAGAAACCAACGAGCTTATTTGTAAACCGGATCATCTTGCTTATCCGGTTGTTGACGGTATTCCGGCGCTACTGCAGGTTAGAGCACGTACTATTACGGCTGACGAGGAAATCTAACTATGTCTTTTATTGTTGTTATTCCGGCGCGTTATCACTCGACCCGTTTACCGGCAAAACCTCTGCTGGATATTCTCGGTAAAACTATGATTGAGCGGGTTGCTGAGCAGGCGTTAAAAAGCGGTGCCTCGCGGGTGATTGTAGCAACGGATGATCAGCGCATTAGTGACGTTTTAACGAATGTGCAGAATATTGAAGTGTGTATGACTTCGCCGGATCATGAATCCGGGACTGACCGTTTAGCGGAAGTCTGCCGTAAATATCAGTTTTCTAAGAACGAAATAATTGTCAATGTACAGGGAGATGAGCCTTTAATTCCGCCGGCGGTAATCAGCCAGGTGGCGGCTAATCTGCATAATAATGACAGTGCCAGTGTGGCAACATTAAGTGCGCCGGTTACTGACTGTGCAGATGTTTTTAATGCCAATGCTGTGAAAGTTGTTACCGACAAAAATGATATGGCGTTATACTTCAGCCGGGCAACGATTCCATGGGATCGCGACAGTTTTACCGCTGAAAATCAGGTGCAGCAGTCAGTTGTTCCATGCTGCCTGCAGCGTCACATAGGTATTTACGCATATCGGGTTGATTTTCTTGCACAATATGCGCAGCTGTCCATTTCTCCATTAGAATCAATTGAAAAGCTTGAGCAATTACGCGTGTTATGGCACGGTTATAAAATCCATGTACAGCAGGCCTGTGAAGTACCGCCTGCAGGTATAGATACGCAGGAAGATCTGCTGCGCGTGATTGACCATTTATCGAATTAGGAAGAGTAATGAAAATTAAAGTATTACTTATTTTTTGCCTGAGTTTTATGCTGGCCGCCTGTAGTGATGAACGGCAGGACCGCATCGATGCTAATGTTCAAACGGCGGATTATCTGCTGCAGAATTTAGGCGCTAATCTGGATGCTAACTCTATACGTAATGCCATGATATTACGTGAGTATGCCAAACTGCTTAGTGAAGATAAACCGGAGCTTAAATCCCTGCTCGGGCAGTTAAGCCGTGATGCCGGCAGAGACGGCCCGATGTTTCAGGGGCTGCAGCAGCGTTTAAAAACAGTTAAAGAGCAGCCTCAGATATTAGGTGATATTGAAGCGCAGCTGTATGAAACGGAAAATTTAATTGAAGCTACTGATCCGGCTCTGTTTAATGATGCTCTTTCAGATCCGATTAATGTTATTGCTGATATGTCCGACGGCAAACTGGCGCGTGTTAATGCAATCAGTAAACAGCAGAGTCTTACGGCTAACGGTGCCGAAGACAATGGTGCCGGCAGTCAGTTAGTTGGTAATCCGGGATACGGGCAGTGGCAGACTCACAGTAACGGCGCATCATTCTGGCAGTGGTACGGCATGTATGCGATGTTCTCAGCATTGTCGCCTCGGCCTGTTTATTATGACCGCTGGTCGTCACGCCGAGACTACAGTTATTACAATGATTACGGACGTAATCGTTATACCTCGCCGCAGCAGGCAAAAACACAGGATAATCTAGCGGCAAAAACCAAGAAACAGTTTGCCGGTAAAGGCGGCTTTAAAAGTCCCTATGCAAAATCAAAAACAGGTGCAAGCCGTATGTCGACTTCTAGTCGTCAGGCTCAAAAAGCCGCGCCTTTTTCTGGTAAATCAAGTTTTTCAAAAACAAAATCATCAAGCAGTTTCCGGAATAGTAAATCGACAACTTCACGCGGTATAAGCCGAGGAAAATAAGGTTTAAATATGAATGAATTAATAACAACGTTAGGACATAACAGTGGTCTGGTCGGGTATCTGCTGATCGATATGGCGGTGGCAATTCTTTTATTAGGCGGCATTCGTTATACCATGGGTTTTATTGGTAATGTTGATACTAAAGACGAACTGTCTCAAAAAGATAACTTTGCTTATGGTATCAGTCTTGCTGGTGGTGTGGCTGCTATGGGCATTGCATTAAGCGGGGCAATTACCGGTGAGTTAGCCGGCTCATACACGATAGAGTTAGTCGGAATGCTTACCTACGGCCTTGCCGGTTTAATTATGATTAAAGCCGGACGTTTTATTCATGATAAATTTGCGCTGCCGGAATGTAATAAACATGAGCAGATTTTACAGAGAAATATCTCTGTGGGTATTGTTGATGCAGCTTCGGTTATTGCAACGGCAATTGTGGTCCGTGCCGCTTTGATCTGGGTTGAAGGACTCGATATCAGTACCTTTATTGCACTGGCTTCCGCCTGGATTGTGTCGCAGATTATGCTGGTGATTATTACCCGTGTATTTGAGTGGCAGTACAGTCGTAATAACGGTGTTAGTTTTCAGACTACACTAGAAGGCGGACAGACAGCCTTAGCTATTCGTTACTCCGGTTACCTGATTTCTACTGCAATGTCGGTGACGGCTGCTAGTTACTTTATCAGTTATGATGTGCAGAATTTATGGGTAGGCATTACTCAGTGGGCGGTAATGAGTCTGATCTTAATGACTGCATTAACCCTGTTAACCACGGTGGCGAAATTTATTGTGTTATGGGGAATTAACCGTAGAGAAGAGGTTGAAGACCAGCAGAATATCGGTATTGCAACAATTGAGTTAACCACATCATTTTCAATCGCGTTACTGCTGATGGCGTTAATGACATAAACTGCACAGGGGATTTGCTCCGATCTTTATATCGGAGTAAAGCCGCTGGATATTATATTTTAAAGAACAAATTTAACAGGTCATCATTTGATGGCCTTTTTTTATGCTGTGGATAGAGAAAAGTAATGCGTGATCCGAAAAAACTTAAACTGCTGATTGACGACAGTCTGCTGATATTGATTATGGCGACACTTGCCTGCTGCGGCATGATTTATGAGTACCTGCTCTCTCATTACTCTGCACGAATTCTAGGCAGTGTTGAAACTGTTATTTATGCAATTATCGGCATTATGATTGTTTCCATGGGCTTAGGTGCATTTGCAGCCAAAAAAATAAAACATGAGTTTCAGGGCTTTGTTATTTTAGAGTTGGTAGTGGCTTTTATCGGCTGCAGCTCGACGCTGTTTATTGCCTCGGTTATCGCTTTTAATCAGACTTTACCGCAGTTAATTGCAGAAACTTATCAAATACCTATGGATGCTTTGCCGCAGGGCGGATTTCTTGCGCAGCTTAACTGGCTGAGTACACAGCTGCCGTACTTGTTTGCCTTTATATTAGGTTTTTTTATCGGTATGGAAATCCCGTTGATTGCGCGTATTAGAGAAGCCGTTTACGGACAGCATTTAGCCAATAATGCCGGTACCATTTATGGTGCTGATTATATCGGTGCGGGAATCGGTGCCGCCATCTGGGTATTAATAATGCTGCGCATTGAGATAAGCCAGGCGGCCGCGCTGACGGCAACGCTTAATCTTATTGCCGGTTTTATATTTTTGATTCGTTTTAGAAAGTATTTAAAACATATTAAAATTTTATTATTAGGCCATGCAGTGTTAGCAGTGCTGGTTGTGTTAGTTTTCCAGTATGGTGATTTCTGGCAGAAACAGATGCAGAACATGCTCTATCTGGACAAGGTGGTTTATCAGACACAGACCCCTTATCAGAATCTGGTATTCACGCAGCGTCATTTAGGCGGTGAAATGGAGCCTATTTATAACTTTTATATTAACGGGCGGCTGCAGTTTTCCAGTTTAGATGAACAGATTTACCATGAGTTTTTAGTACATCCGGCAATGCAGGCGTCAGGCCGACAGGACAATATTTTGATTATCGGCGGGGGCGACGGACTGGCGCTGCGCGAAGTACTGAAATGGCAGCCTAAGTCTGTGACCTTAGTGGATCTGGATCCGAATTTAGTCGCTTTGTTTAAGGAGCCGAAAAAACAGCTGCCGGATTATTTAGCCGATAAAATTGAACGCTTAACCAATAACAGCTTTAATGATCCGCGTGTTAATGTGATTAATGATGACGCCTTTATTGCTATCGATAAATTACTGCAGAACAAGCAGGTTTTTGATGCTGTTATTGTTGATCTGCCGGACCCGAGTCATCCGGATTTAAACAAATTATACAGTGTTAATTTTTATTACCGCCTGAATCATCTGTTAAACGGAGACGGCGTGATGGTGGTGCAGTCAACATCACCGTTCCATGCTCAGAATGCTTTTATATCTGTAGCCAAAACAATGCAGCAGGCTAAATTTACCCAGGTTGAACAGTATCATCAGAATGTTCCCTCCTTTGGTGAGTGGGGCTGGAGTATTGCAGTTAAAGGGGGCTCAAGTGCTAGTAAGCGTTTACAAAAAATTCCAGAATTAAGCGTGGAAACATCCTGGTTAACTCCGCCTTTATTACAAAGTGCATTTGTTTTTAACAAAGGTTTTTATGCCGATGCAGATAAAGTGAAAGCTAACTATCTGGGATCAAACCAGCTTTACCAATACCATCAGAAAGCCTGGGAAAGAGAAACGGAGCTTTCGCCTTAATATGAACTGTTGTTGATTATTTCTCTGATTTAAGTATATTCGCTCCTGTAAATGGATTTAGATGGTTTTTTGCTCAGTTACTGGGCGAAAAACAAACTGTGCAGGATGCAGATTCTACTTAAGTTAAGGCTGTCCATTTTATGCAGATCAACGGTTATCAACAGATCCAGTCAATGGTGACTGCACCTTCAGCACCCGCCGCTGAAACACAAAAAACAAATTCCGGCAGCGCAGCTGAACCCGGCGTGCAGGTCAGTATTTCAGCACAAGCGCTGCAGCTTGCTCAGACTGATAATCTCTCAGTCAGCAGTACAGATAATCAGATTCCAGCCGCAGCTCTGCCCGGGCTGCCGGAAAACCCGCTGACCGGTGATAAACTGCAGCAGTACGCGCAGTTTAAAAAAGCGCTGCTGCAGTATCAAGTTCATTCCGATATGGCGAATATGGTCACCGGCAGCGGCGGCAGTATGTCTGCCCCGACCGCTTATTATTTATCTAATAATGAAGATGCTCGAGAAACTGTTTTACAGCAGCAGGCCATGCACCAGCAGGCGCAGAATATGCAGGTTTATCAACAGACAATGCAGTCAGCTGAAGAAGAGTAGTTTTATTGAGCTGTATCAGGAAAGAGTAAATGTTTTTTTGAACTTGATCTCAAAACTGTCTATAATTTGCGCCCAACTTTATTGTAACAGCCGCATTAGGAAAATATTTTTCGCATGCGTCTGCTATTAGCGCTAATTAAGGAATTATAAGACGTGTTTGAATTTCCCCAGTTCAGTAAGAGCAGTGTCAAAAATGATGTGTTATCGGGTTTAACCGTGGCACTGGCATTGGTACCAGAGGCGGTTGCATTTGCATTTGTTGCCGGTGTTGAGCCCATGATTGGTTTATACGCAGCCTTTATGGTGGGGTTAGTTACCGCTGTTTTCGGCGGCCGTCCAGGTATGATTTCAGGCGCAACTGGTGCGATGGCTGTGGTCATGGTCTCTTTAGTTTCTGAGCACGGCGTGCAGTATCTGTTTGCCGCAGTATTACTGGCTGGTCTGATTCAGGTTTTATGCGGCGTGTTCCACCTTGGTAAATTTATCCGCATGGTGCCGCATTCGGTAATGATCGGTTTTGTTAACGGTCTGGCGATCGTTATTTTCTTAGCGCAGCTTGGACAGTTCAAAGTTAAAAATGCGGCTGGTGAGTTTGAATGGCTGCAGGGCTCTGCGTTATATATCATGCTGGGATTAGTCCTGCTGACTATGGCAATTATTCATTTTCTGCCGAAACTAACTACTGCAGTACCGTCAACACTGGCCGCGATTGTGGTTGTTACTCTGCTGGTTTATTTTGTGCCTGCATTAGACACACGTACCGTTGTTGACTTCCTGCGTACTATGTCCGGTGATGAGAATGCGACTATCGCAGGTTCACTGCCTACTTTTGCTATTCCTGCCGTACCGTTTTCATTAGAAACGCTGCAGGTTATTTTACCTTACTCACTGATTCTTGCGGCGGTTGGCCTGATTGAATCTTTATTAACATTGACGGTCGTAGATGAAATGACCGGTACACGCGGCCGTGCAAATAAAGAATGTATTGCTCAGGGCGCTTCAAATATGGTTAACGGCGTATTCGGTGGTATGGGCGGTTGTGCCATGATCGGTCAGTCTATGATTAATATTAACTCCGGCGGCCGAGGCCGTTTATCAGGTATTACTGCCGCTTTAGCATTACTGGCGTTTATCCTGTTTGCATCTGGCCTGATTGAAATCGTACCGCTGGCGGCACTGGTTGGTGTGATGTTTATTGTTGTATTAGGTACATTTGAATGGGCTTCATTTAAAATGATGCGCAAAGTGCCTAAAAAAGACGCTTTTGTTATTGTGCTGGTAAGTGTGGTAACAGTACTGACTGACTTGGCGGTTGCTGTATTTGTCGGTGTGATTGTCTCGGCATTAGTGTTTGCCTGGGAACATGCCCGTCATATTCACGCTGTGACTGAATTAAGCGAAGATGAAAAAGAAAAATTTTATGCTATCAGCGGTCCTCTTTTCTTCGGTTCAGTGAGTAACTTCCTGGAACTGTTTGATGTGAAAAATGACCCTCGTCATGTGGTTGTTGATTTTGCATCATCGCGTGTTGCGGATCATTCTGCAATCGAAGCGATCAGTGTATTAACTGACCGTTATGTTAAGGAAGGTAAAAAAGTGCATGTCCGTCATTTAAGCCCTGACTGCCGCAAGCTGCTGCACAAAGCCGGCGTTCTGGTTGAAGTCAATATTATTGAAGATCCGTCTTACAAGGTTGCATCGGATACTTTAGGTTAAATCAAGATAGTATTACTGTAGGTTTATCCGGATGTTGATTTAACTGCAGTTCGCAGATATGTATCGGATATATTCAGCCGCTTAATAAAAAACAGGTCCGGGACCTGTTTTTTATTTGCTGGAAACTCTAGTAGGGCGGTACAGTGCATCACATTTCGGACTGGGGCCGTCTGCTTTAGCGTTCCATACTGAATACCAGATGTGTTTATTGCGCAGTGTTCTTTTTTTATTTTTCATTTTTACCTCTCTCTTTTGTTTGTATATGCAGTAACTGTAAAGTTGGTTTATGACAATCAGATGACAGGGCGAAAGACTTTTTGCAGATGAACTTGCGAAAGAACAAAGAAACAAAATATTTACTGTAAGATAATTCCTTTATTGTTAGTAGATTTACCACAATTTATGCTGTAAATATCTGTGACAGATGATTATTTATGCATTTTATAGAATCTTTATGATCATTTAACCACATGCACTTAAAAACAGGGTAAACTGCTTTATACTAGGTAACTTAAGTTTCTTAAATAATAATAAATAACTTAATAAAGAGTTACCGCAGAATTAAAAGGCTGGACAGGTCATCCATAGAGCCTGTCTTCAGCTTATAACAATTTGTATATTAACTATTGTCAATTTCTATAATTGGTCGAGGTAGCAAGTGATTAAAAAAATTGGTGTTTTAACAAGTGGTGGCGACGCGCCGGGTATGAATTCTGCTGTACGCGCAGTAGTGCGCTGCTGTATTGCGAATGATATTGAAGTTTATGGTATCTATGACGGTTACGCAGGACTTCACGCTGATAAAATTGAAAAATTAGAGCGTCACTCTGTGTCTGACATTATTAACCGTGGCGGTACTTTTTTAGGCAGTGCGCGTTTTCCTGAATTTAAGGAAGAAAGCGTACGTAAAGAAGCAATTAAAAACCTGGAAAAACACGGTATTGAAGCGCTTATCGTTATCGGTGGTGACGGCTCCTACATGGGGGCTAAAAAGCTTAGTGAAATGGGTTACCCTTGTATCGGTATTCCCGGCACAATTGATAATGATATTGCCGGTACAGACTACACTATCGGTTTCATGACCTGTTTAAATACAATTGTTGATGCTGTTGACCGTTTACGTGATACATCTTCTTCGCATAACCGTATTTCAATTGTTGAGATTATGGGACGTTACTGTGGCGACCTGACCCTTTGGGCTGCAATTGCCGGCGGCAGTGAGTACGTTATTGTACCGGAAGCCGAGTTTGATGAAGATGAACTGGTAGATCAGATTCAGCGTGGTGAAGACAAAGGTAAAAAGCATGCCATTATTGCTATTACTGAGCACATCACAGATGTAAATGAATTAGCTAAACGTATTGAAGCTAAAACAGGCCGTGAAACGCGTGCGACTATTTTAGGCCATATTCAGCGTGGTGGTGCGCCAATGGCGTTTGACCGTATTTTAGCAAGCCGTATGGGGGCTTACGGTGTTGAACTTCTTATGCAGGGAGAAATTGCCCGCTGTATCGGTATTCAGAACGGCACAATGGTTCATCACGACATTATTGAATGTTTAGAAGAGATGAAACGTCCGTTCCGTCAGGACTTATACGATTTATCTCACGCTTTATTCTAAAAGCAGACTGAGTAATATACCCATTCCACCTCAAGATGCAAAAATCAGCAAGACGAGAGGTGGCCATATTCCAGGCATGAAGCAGAAGGTTTAGTCATTCTAAATCAATGCTTCATAACGCTGAAGATGGTTGGCTCTCGCCTTGCCCAGAGGGAGGCTAGCTCGAAAACCAGTACTGTGTTGCAACACTTGAAAAGGAAATACCATTCTCATCATGTTGCGCCTTGTCCTGGTATTCGAGCTAGTCTCTGAATTAGCATCTTGAAGTCGAATGGGTATAAACCTTTAAAGCCTACCTTCTGGTAGGCTTTTTGTTATCTAAAGGAAACTTATTAAAATGACCGATAAAGCATATCAAGTGCTGATCAATGTTTGTGAAATTCCGGAAATCAAAAAAAATGCACGCGGGTGTAATGAAATACTTGGATTTATATCCTCGATTGCCGCCGCCCCTGTGCAGGTTGAAATTGAACAGTGGATGCCGTTTTTATGGGCAGAGGATAGTGCGCCGTCATTTAGTGATGAGCAAACTGCGGTTGATTTTGCCGCTGCTGTACTGCAGTTTTATGAACAGTGTTTAGTCTGCTATCAGCAGTTATTACCTTTACCTCTGCCGACGGAACAATGGCTGGATCAGGAACTACAGGTC
The DNA here is from genome assembly GCF_000428725.1 of Psychromonas aquimarina ATCC BAA-1526. Taxonomy (GTDB): domain Bacteria; phylum Pseudomonadota; class Gammaproteobacteria; order Enterobacterales; family Psychromonadaceae; genus Psychromonas; species Psychromonas aquimarina. The sequence continues at coordinate 80,612 of NZ_AUAM01000007.1, read as the reverse complement.
ACAGCTCAAGGCCGTTTGTTTGCTGCTGGTTATCTATCGGCTTTTCACAGCATTGAAGCTGTATGGCAAAGTCTGGATCTGCAGCCCGGCAGTGAAGCTGAACAGCTGCTGCAGACCAGTATGCTGCTGCTGAGTAAACTGGCGGCATCTGACAGTGATGAGACACAGATGCAGTTTTTATTTTCACAGCTCCCGGATATGCCGGAAATTGTTGATTTACTGCCGGCACTGCTGAGTAAATTAGGGCATTTTTCAACTCAGGATATCGCTTATGCCTGAAGTAGAAGGCGCAGATCCGCTCCCCTATAGCGAGTATTTTTCTGTGGTTTTTGAAAACAGCGACTTTGTTGTTATCAATAAACAGGCTGATATTAACTTTCACAGCGAAGACGGCGAGTTTGGTGTGGTGGTAGCTGCAGAAAAAGCACTTTCCTGTAAGCTTTATAGTGTACACCGGCTTGATAAAATGACATCCGGGTTACTGCTGCTGGCTAAATCATCACATACAGCCGCGCAGCTGGCAGCTTTATTTGCTGAGCGCCGGATTCACAAATATTATCTGGCTTTAAGTGATAAAAAACCGAAAAAGAAACAGGGTCTGATAAAAGGAGGTATGGAGAAATCCCGGCGTTCAATGTGGAAGCTGACCCAGAAAAAAAACAATGTTGCGGTTACGCAGTTTTTTAGTTTTGCCTGCTCAGAAGGTTTACGTTTATTTGTGGTTAAACCGCATAGCGGTAAAACTCATCAGATTCGTGTGGCGCTTAAAAGTATCGGCAGTCCCGTGTGCGGCGATCCTTTATATGCAGAGAAAGCTGCTCAGGAACCTTTGTATGACCGCGGCTACCTGCATGCCTACCAGCTTGATTTCAGTTTTAATAAGCAGACCTACTCGTTTCAGGCCGCTCCGGAGCAGGGAAAATTGTTTTTGTCTGAGATGTTTTTGTCAAAAATTCATAACTTCGGCAAGTTAGAAAACCTGCCCTGGCCGAAAATCTAGATTTTATTCAAAATTTTTATTTTTGGGTTATAACTCAATAAGTTCATGAATTTTTTGAACATCATAAACGGCATATCCGTACTACACTTTCCTAGAGATATCTTTGTAACAGCAGTCTGGTTCAATTTTCTACCTTCTGCTGTAACTCTAAGGAAGGTTAATGAAGCGCCGCTCTATCTTATTTCGAATTAATGTCATTCTCGGCCTTATCATACTGGTGATGCTGTCATTTTCGGTCGTGGTTATTTATGTCGGAGAGCAGGTTAACAGGTCGAGCAGTAAAGTTATTAACTATGATATGCCGGCTGCATTAAATACCCTTGCTATGCTTAGTGAACTGGGAAAAATGAATGCTAACCTGCTTGAATACGTGACCGGTGAACGTGAAGAGCGCCAGGAGTACTATCGAAATTTTGATAAGCTTTTTCGTTTTAAGGAGCTTATTCCCGAAGACAGTACGCAGAAAAAGACGATTGAGCAGGTGACTGGGATTATTCTGGCACATAGAGAAGCTGCCGAGAAAGGTGTCTTTCTGGTTTATGATCCCAGCCTGGAAAAAAAAAGTGCTGAGCAGATTAATGATTTAATCGAGAATGTCGGTAAACCACTGGAAACTCTTCTCGAGCAGATGAAAAACGAAGAAATTTCTGATGCTGGTTCCGGCAGTAATTTTGTTGAGATTGTAAATGATGATCTGCCGGCTGTACGTTATTATCTTGAGCTTGTGGATCAGGCTGGAGATATGCTTGCGGCTCTGGATCGTTTTATACTTGGGCAGTTAGACGCAAAACGTGCCTTTTATAATGATGCCCTGCAGTTTGAATCCTATCTGTCGCTGATTAAACCTCTTGAACAAAATCCGGATGAAATAATTCGTCTCAATGAAATAGAGCGTTTATTTAATGAGCTTAAATCGCGCGGGGCGCTGGTTTTTGATATTTACAGTGCCCGCAGTAAAGTTAAAGCGATGCAGGCTATTGATGAATTAGAACACCAGAGTTTTAGTCAAGCTGAGCAGATACTGGCTGCCTTGTCCTCCAATGCCAGGCAGAATGTTAACGCTTCTATGAATGATCTTGGTCTGTTAGCAAAGAATTTGTCATGGGTTTTAGGCCTGTCAACAGCAGTTATTATCATCTTAACCGTATCGATTCTTTTCTATCTGGGGCGGACCGTTATTCTTCCAATCGCTCATATAACCATTGCCATAGATAAGTTAAGGAAAGGAGAGCGGGACTTTAAGATGAAAGAGTTCAGCCGCAATGATGAGTTAACCGAGGTGTTAGACAGTTTAAAACAGTTTCAGACTGAACTGTGTGAGCTTGATGCGCTGCGTTATAGTGAAAGGCAGATGAAAGATGCGCTGCTGAGTGAAAAAAATACCGCTGAGCATGCATTAGAGCAGTTAAAAGAGACGCAGTCGCAGCTTATTGCAACTGAAAAAATGGCTTCCTTAGGGGCTTTGGTTGCCGGTGTTGCACATGAGATAAATACGCCGTTAGGCATTAGTGTCACTATGTCCACTACACTGAATAGAAATCACCGGCGTTTTCTTGATAAAGTAAAATCGGGTGAATTAAAGCGTTCTTCATTAGAGCATTTTGAAAAAGAGAGCGAGGAGTCATTTAAGCTCCTGGCGCTGTCTCTTGGCCAGGCCTCTAATCTTATTAATAATTTCAAGCAGGTTGCAACGGATCAGACCAGCTCTAAACGAAGAGTTTTTAATGTCTTAGAAACGCTGAATGAGATTATGTCGACACTGCATCACTGTATTAAGCGCACCCATATTCAGTTTTTTGTAGAGGGGCCTGATGATATTGAAATGAACAGCTATCCCGGACCTTTAGGGCAGGTGATCACTAATTTATTTAATAACGCCATGCTCCATGCTTTTGAGGGACGTGATACAGGTGAGGTTCATATCCGCTTTGCTGTTGTGTCCGAGCAGCTGCAGATACTGTTTTCCGATAACGGTATAGGGGTCAAAGAAGAGTTTATCGGTAAGCTTTTTGATCCGTTTTACACGACCAAATTAGGCAGAGGCGGCTCGGGACTCGGATTAAATATTGTCCATAATATTGTCCATAATATTATGGGGGGAAAAATCCGTGTGGAAAGTGAAATAGGGACTACATTTGAAATCAGGCTGCCTCTTACAGCACCAGCGAAAAAGGATGACATTTATGAATGATTTTTTGATTAATATTATTGATGATGAGGATACGCCGACATCTTCGCATGAAGAAGGCAAGGTGTGGAAAATTGCCATTATTGATGATGAAGTTGGTGTGCATGATGTTACCCGTTTAGCGATGTCCGGTGCAAAAGTGCAGGGCATGAAATTAAATTTCATCAGCGCATATTCTGGAGAGGAAGGTTTTAAGCTTCTGCAGGATAACCCTGACTGTGCAGCTGTACTGCTTGATGTGGTGATGGAAAGTTCCGATGCAGGTCTGCAGCTTGCGGATCGAATCCGCACTGAATTAAAATATGAAAACCTGCAGATTATTTTAAGAACCGGACAGCCTGGGTACTCACCCGAAGAAGAAATTATTAATCGTTACGAAATTAATGATTATAAAACAAAAAGTGAATTAACCCGGGATAAACTGTTCACATCACTTGCCACTGCAATCCGTTCATACAGTCATTTAGTCGCATTAGATGAAAGTAAAGCGGGTTTAGAAAATGTTATCGGGGCATCTGCCAGCCTGATGAAAGAGCGCTCTGTTCATAAATTTGCCAGCGGTGTGCTGCAGCAGATTAATGCGCTGTTTCATTTATCTGCACAGGGGATGTTCTGTGTTTCGCAGCGTCCCTTAAAAGGGCCGCATGATTTTGATCATGCTAAAGTTAAAACTAACTCCTATTATGTGGTTGCCGCCTCAAATTCTTACAATCAGTATTATGGTAAAGATCTGCAGGAGATAACTGACAATGAGGCAAGCAGACTGGCTTTACAGGCATTAAACGAAAAGAAAAATATTGATAGTGACAAGTTATGCAGTATCTATTTATCCACCCCTTCCGGCTGGGAAGGCGTGGTGGTAATGGACGGAGCATTAAATTTAAATGATATTGATGAAGAATTATTAAAACTATTCTGCTTAAATGTTTCGCTTGGTTTAGAAAATGCCAAGTTTTTCACTCATCTTAACCATGCCGCTTTTTATGATGCGTTAACCGGCTTATATAACCGCGTTGGATTTATTGATAATGCAGCTGATATTTACCGGCGCAGTAAGAATAAAGTTACCCTGTTTATTATCGATATTGATTATTTTCATGAAATTATTGAAAGCCTTGGTTTTGAATTTGGTAATAAAGTACTGAATGCGATGACCTCTGTGCTAAACCGGGACTTTGCATCCTCTGGTATTCTCAGCCGCCTGCATTCGGATGTTTTTGCTTTGTTATTACCCGATACTGACTGGGATTTTAGAGATTTAACCAGAGAATGTTCCAAACCTTTTTTACTGGAGGGAAACTCACTTCGTCTCGGTGTAACGGTCGGGGAAGCTGAATGTGATTTAGCTGTGGAGAAATTTGATGTGGAACTGCTGCTGCGTCATGCCGAGATTGCTTTAAAAGTTGCCAAAGAGCACCAGCGCGGAGTAGGGCAGCTCTTTAAACCTAAGCTGGAAGATGATAAACGTGCCCATTTAGATATTTTAGCGGATCTGCGTAATGGTCTGGCTAAACATGAACTGTTTTTACTGCTGCAGCCTAAGGTGTCGATGACCAGTAAAGAGGTTGTCGGTTATGAAGCATTAATCCGCTGGGACCATCCTATAAAAGGTATTATTTCTCCTAATGCGTTTATTCCCGTTGCTGAACAGTCTGGTTTATATTTTGATATCGATATGTATGTGTTCCGCAAGTCCCTTGAGATGATTGAAAAGTACCCGCAGATAACAAAACCTATCTCGGTTAATTTTTCTGCTAATTCATTACACCATTGTGATTTTATTGACGAACTGAAAGTGATTATTAATGAAACCGGTACTGATTTAAGCAGGGTAGAGATAGAAATTACTGAGAATGCCTTAGTACGCAGTGATATGGCGATCCAGCATTTAAAAGAGTTAAAAGAACTAGGCTTTATCTTATGCCTGGACGATTTCGGGGCTGGTTATTCTTCTCTTTCTTATCTGCTTAAACTGCCTTTAGATGTGATCAAAATTGACCGTTCCTTTGTCAGTTATATCTCCAGAGATTCAAAAGCACTTGCGGTTCTGTCTTCGATGTTAAAAATCTGTCAGGACTTAGATATGCGGGTCGTTGTTGAAGGGGTAGAAACCCAGGAGCAGGTTGATCTGCTGTTAGAGTTAAATGCTGATGTGGCGCAGGGATTTTTTTACTTTAAACCGATCACCATTGAACAAGTATTAGAAAAGGCTTTGTAAATTATCAGGTGCATCTAAAACGCACCTGATAATATACTATTTGCTATTAAGCAAATTCTGTCCAGATCGGCGCATGATCTGAAGGTTTTTCAATGCCCCGCAGCTCATAGTCGATACCGGCATCTACGGTTTTATCGGCTAATTTTTCTGTTGCTAAAATAACATCAATACGCAGACCGCGGTTATCATCAAAGCCGCGGGAACGGTAGTCAAACCAGCTGAACTGATCATTCACTTCCGGATTAAGCAGACGGAAAGTATCGCTAAAGCCAAAATCCATTAATTTTGCTAACCATTGACGCTCTTCGGGTAAAAAACTGCACTTTAGTGTTTTCAGCCAGCGTTTGGCATTTACCTCGCCAATACCAATATCTAAATCCAGTGGTGAAATATTAATATCCCCCATTACGATTATCTGATCTTCTGCACTGTGTGACTCGTTTAAATAGGTATTTAAATCCTGGTAAAATTTGCGTTTAGCAGGGTACTTTGTTTCATGGGTCTGGTTTTCACCCTGCGGAAAATAACCGTTTAAAATACGCACCGGGAAGCCGTCTTTATCTTCTACAGTGACCATTATCATGCGGCGCTGCGCTTCATCATCATCTGTCGGAAAACCATACTGTATATCTAACGGTTTGTTTTTACACAGCATTGCTACGCCGTAATGGGCTTTCTGGCCATGAAAAAAAACGTGGTAACCCATGGCTTCTACAGCTTCTACCGGGAAAGCGTCATTATGAACTTTGATTTCCTGCAGGCCGATGACATCCGGCTGATGTTTATCAATAACGGCTTGAAGCTGGTGAAGGCGAGCGCGCAGCCCGTTGATGTTGAATGAGATAACTTTCATGGAAGAGAGCCTTAAATAGAAATAAAGGCTGAATGTACCTTGCTGAGCCGGATAACTCAACAAGGTAAAGTGTTGTTAGCTTAAAGTTGCTAAAACTCGATGCAGATGGTCAACTGTTTCAAAACCGCTGTCAGTTAGATAGCCGCCGTCTGTTTGTGTGATTAACCCTTTGTCAAATAGAGATTTAGCCGCAGTGATGATGCTAGGGCTGGCATCATGATGAATTTTAATACCTTCCAGTTGTGATTTTTCAGGGAATTTAGCAAGTAGTTTCATTTCGTCAAATAAAGTATCAGAGTAGTTTTTAATCATTATTATTCACTTCCATTAAATTCGGGAATCTTCATAATAATAACTTAGTGTTAAATTGCAAATAGTAGAGAGTATGAAGGCGGGTTAGATCAAGCTATTGTTATGCTCAGCACATTACAGGCAGGTTTCGTTTAAATAACAGGCATAAAAAAAGCGCAAATAGAATTTGCGCTTTTTAAGTCAGTCTAACAGTTATAAGTTAAGCATTATGCTTAGCTGTATCTGTTAATATCTTTCTGACGGGAAAATATTAAACGTCGTGTTTACGAATAACCGTTAACATCTCTTTTAATAATTTCGGGTTAGCTGCTACAACATTACCTGATTTCATGTAGTCGTTGCCGCCGTTGAAATCAGTCATAATTGCGCCTGATTCTTTAAGTAACAGTTCACCGGCTGCGATATCCCAAGGTTTTAGACCAAATTCCCAGAATCCGTCCATACGGCCGGCTGCAACATAAGCAAGGTCTAGGGCTGCACTGCCGCTGCGGCGCATATCGGCAACATCCATAAAGAAATCTTTAAAGATATTCAGGTATGTTTCGGTAATATGCTTCTGTTTGAACGGGAAACCAGTTGCTAGAAGTGTGCCGGGTAATTTAGGTACGCTGCTGGTACGTGTACGGTAACCGTTAATCTGTGCGCTCTGGCCTTTAACCGCTGAGAACAGCTCGTTACGAATCGGATCAAATACGATGCCGATTTCTGTACGGCCTTTAATTTTTAATGCGATTGAAACAGCAAAATGCGGGATGTTATGAATGAAGTTAGTTGTTCCGTCAAGCGGATCAATAATCCACTGGTAATCCTTGTCTTTACCTTCATCGATACCTGACTCTTCAGCAACAATGCTGTGGTCCGGGAATGATTTACGTAATGTGCCAATGATTGCAAGTTCCGCTTCTTTATCAACGCTGCTGACATAATCATGTAACGATTTTTCTTCGACTTCGACGGCTTCTAGATTTTCATAGCCTTTAACAATTACTTTGCCTGCATTACGGGCAGCACGAATCGCAATATTTAACATTGGATGCATTGGATCACCATTAGATTTTAAAAGAACATTGAAGGGAGATTCCTTCGGCGCAAAATTATACAGAGATCACATAAAGTCTGCAAATAATTAAACAGTTTTGCTGGTTTTTTTTTTATCTTTATTATTAATTTTTATGGAAAACATCCGCTTAGTGTTATTTGTCTGTTTAAGCGCTGTTAAGGGGCTCATTAATTAAGTGTGCCGCTGATTTATTCTTGTGCCGGCGCTTATATCATTAATCAGCCTGGTGATCCTCTATTTTCTGCTGGCATGGCTGCCAATTAATGCTAAACTTTGCGCTCTTTAATTTTGAATAGATATCAAGGAATACAAATGCTGGAAAATGTACGCATTATACTTGTCGGTACTTCTCATCCGGGAAACATCGGCAGTGCGGCAAGAGCAATGAAAACAATGGGATTAACAAATTTAGTGCTTGTTGATCCGGAGTGTGAAATTGACGGTAAATCAGTTGCGCTTTCAGCCGGTGCTACTGATGTATTAAATAATCATAAAGTGTGTGCAACACTTGATGAAGCGATTGCCGACTGCGGCCTGGTAATTGGTGCAAGTGCACGTCCGCGTACATTAGACTGGCCTATGCTTGATCCGCGAGAGATGGGTGAAAAAGCAGTTATTGAAGGTCAGAAATACCCGGTAGCTTTAGTGTTTGGACGTGAAAATAGTGGTTTGAGTAATGATGAACTGCAGAAGTGTCATTTTCATGTGTTTATTCCTGCAAATCCGGACTACAGCTCGCTTAATTTAGCAATGGCTGTGCAGACTTTAAGCTATGAAATCCGTATGGCATTTTTAGCTTCAAAAGCATATCCAGCGCAGGAAGAAGAGTACCCGCTGTCAGAAGAGATTGAAGGCATGTTCAATCATCTTGAAGAAACATTAAAAGATACGCGTTTTATCGTACCCGCTCACCCTGGACTGGTGATGACTAAGCTGCGTCGTTTCTTTAATCGTGCTCGACCAGAAATCAAAGAGCTGCGCATGTGGCGCGGCATCTTCAGCAGCATTCAAAAGTCAGTTATAAGCGCCGGGCAGGAGTCTGCTTCTGAGGTTGATTCAGATAAGAAATAACTGATTATAAATAAAAAATAAAACCTACTAAACCTTGTGGTTTTTTACTTGACTAAGATTGTCAGGTATTTATACTTGCTCATATAAAGTCCATGGAAGGTATGCGACGCACCTCTTTCCCATTATATGAGTGAAGTATTATGAAATTAACTTCAAAGGGCCGTTATGCGGTCACTGCAATGTTAGATGTAGCAATTAAAGAGCACAATGGTCCTGTACCGTTAGCGGATATTTCTGAGCGTCAGGGGATTTCTCTTTCATATTTAGAGCAGCTGTTTTCTAAGTTACGTAAAAAAGAGTTAGTTAGCAGTGTGCGCGGTCCCGGCGGCGGTTATAGACTGGGCAAGCTGCGTAGTGAAATATCAGTCGCTATGATTATTGATGCTGTTAATGAGTCTGTCGATGTTCGAAAATGTACAGGCAACAGCGGCTGTAAAGAAGACGGCGTGCAGTGTTTAACCCACTCATTGTGGGCACAGCTTAGTGAACGAATTACCACATTTCTGGATGATATTACTCTTGAAGAGTTAATGTCGACTGAACATGTACAACATATATCTGAAATTCAAAATAATAAATTTAACCAGACTGCTCAACTTAACGTTAAAAGCCAGTGAATTTAACGCTCAGCAGTGGAGACAAAAATGAAATTACCTATTTATCTTGATTATTCTGCAACAACCCCGGTAGATCCCCGCGTGGCAGAGAAAATGATGCAGTTTTTAACGCTGGACGGAGAGTTTGGTAACCCTGCGTCTCGTTCGCATCGTTTCGGCTGGCAGGCGGAAGAAGCGGTTGATATTGCCCGTGAACAAATTGCGGATCTAATCAATGCTGATCCGCGTGAAATAGTCTTCACATCCGGTGCAACAGAATCAGATAATCTTGCTATTAAAGGTGCTGCGCACTTCTACGGCAAAAAAGGCAAACATATTATTACTGCTAAAACAGAGCATAAAGCGGTGTTAGATACGTGTCGTCAGTTAGAGCGTGAAGGTTATGAAGTGACTTACCTGGATCCTCAGGAGGACGGAATCGTTACTCCTGCGCAGCTGCAGGAAGCACTGCGTGAAGATACTATTCTGGTTAGTCTGATGCATGTAAATAATGAAATTGGTGTAATTCAGGATATAGCTGCATACGGTGAGTTATGTCGTGCTAATAAAACCATTTTACATGTTGATGCGGCGCAAAGTGCCGGTAAAGTAGATATTGATGTGCAGTTAATGAAAGTTGATCTGATCTCATTTTCAGGACATAAAGTATACGGCCCTAAAGGTATCGGCGCATTATACGTCAGCCGTAAACCGCGTATTCGTTTAGAAGCACAGATGCACGGCGGCGGACATGAGCGCGGTATGCGCAGCGGCACGCTGGCGACACATCAGATAGTTGCTATGGGTGAAGCTTTCCGAATTGCCAAAGAAGAGATGGCGACTGAAAATGAACGCCTTCTGGCGCTGCGTACTCGTTTATTAGACGGTTTAAGCGATATGGAAGAAGTTTATGTTAACGGCTCCATGGAGCACCGTGTGGCAGGTAATATCAATATCAGCTTTAACTATGTTGAAGGTGAGTCTCTGGTAATGGCGCTTAAAGACTTAGCGGTTTCATCGGGTAGTGCCTGTACTTCGGCAAGCCTTGAACCTTCATATGTGTTACGCGCAATTGGTCGTGATGATGAGCTGGCACACAGTTCGATTCGTTTCAGTATCGGACGTTTTACAACTTTCGAAGAAATTGATTACGCAGTTAAAATTATTCGTGAAAATATTGGTCGTTTACGTGAAATGTCACCGTTATGGGATATGTATAAAGAAGGCATCGATATCAGCAGCATCGAGTGGTCACATCACTAGTTAATAGCTGAGAGACATTTATATGTCTCTCCATTAATTGGGATATGTATTAAAGAAGGCATCGATATCAGCAGCATCGAGTGGTCGCATCACTAGTTGTATGCACTAAAACCGGCCTTAGTTGTTTTGTTGAACTTTAGCGGAAAAACCGCACTCTTATATTTGTGAGATGCAGGTTTTACTTGGAAGTTAAAGACAATGATAACAAGCTGAATTTTACGTAATAAATTAAAGAAAAGAGAAAAGGATAAATATCATGGCTTATAGCGAAAAAGTAATCGACCATTACGAAAACCCACGTAACGTAGGTTCATTTGATAAAGATGACAAATCTGTTGCGACAGGTATGGTCGGCGCGCCGGCATGCGGCGATGTAATGAAACTGCAGCTGAAAATCGATGATAACGGTGTGATTGAAGATGCTAAATTCAAAACTTACGGCTGCGGCAGTGCAATTGCTTCAAGCTCACTAGTGACTGAATGGGTAAAAGGCAAAACACTGGAAGAGGCTGGTAAAATCAGCAACACTGAAATATCAGCCGAGCTGGCTCTGCCGCCGGTAAAAATTCACTGTTCAATTCTTGCTGAAGATGCGATCAAAGCGGCGATTGATGATTACAAAAGTAAAAATACGGCTGAATAAAGATAACAGCGCTTTAATGCCTGCAGCTTGAGTAATCAGCTGCCTGTATTGAAGCGGATTAAGTTGTTTTTATTAGTGAAATAAAATTAAAAATTGGAGTCGACTTTGGCTATCACAATGACAGAACCAGCAGCAAAACATGTTGCGGCTTTCCTCGCTAACCGCGGTAAAGGCATTGGTTTGCGCTTAGGGGTTAAAACATCAGGCTGTTCGGGCATGGCTTATGTTCTTGAATTTGTAGATGTACTTAATGATGATGATCAGGTATTCACTGATAAAGGTGTGAAAATCGTCGTTGATGAAAAAAGTTTAGTTTACCTTGACGGTACAGAATTAGATTTTGTTAAAGAAGGCCTTAATGAAGGTTTTGAATTTAATAATCCGAATACCGACGGCGAATGCGGCTGTGGTGAAAGTTTTAGTGTTTAAATATTGATTTCACACTATATTAACGCCTTTAACCTTAGTTAAGATAAAGGTGTTTTTATTTTAACACTCACTCCGTTAGGAAACTGTTTTGAACTACTTTGAACTATTCTCCCTGCCTGCTCTGTTTTCTGTTGATCAAACACGATTATCTGTAACCTATCGTGAACTGCAGAAACAATATCATCCCGATAAATTTGCCATGCATTCAGACAGTGAACGTCTAGCTGCTATGCAGAAAAGCACAGAAATTAACGATGCCTATCAAACTTTAAAAAACAGCTGCTTACGTGCACAGTATTTACTGCTGCTGAACGGTCTTGATATCGCTTTAGAACAGAGAACCCTGCAGGATACCAGCTTCTTAATGCAGCAGATGGAATGGCGGGAAACAATTGCTTCATTTACAGAAGATGATGAAGATGAAATTGAAGCTTTTGCTGAAAATATTGAGGAGCAGGTGCAGGACTTAGAGTCGGAAATTGCACTGCAGCTGCAGGAAAAACAATTAGAAGCGGCTGCTGACAGCGTAAGAAAACTAAAATTCATGCTTAAACTTAAAATCGAACTCGATCTGCTCGAAGAAAAATTGTTCGACTAAAACTAGTAAACAGGATAATCAACGATGGCATTATTACAAATTGCAGAGCCGGGTTTATCTGCAGCTCCTCACCAGCACAAATTAGCTGCCGGTATCGATTTAGGCACCACTAACTCCCTTGTTGCCAGCGTGAGAAGCGGTGAAGCTTTAACTTTAGTAGATCATAATCAGCAGGACATGCTGCCTTCAGTAGTGCATTACGGAGAATTGAATGAACAGGGCGAGACTTCGATCAGCGTTGGTGCCAGTGCACAGCAATATTTGTTAACTGATCCGCAGAATACACTGGTTTCAGTTAAACGTTTAATCGGTAAGGCATTACTGGATTTAGATAAGACCCATCTTCCCTACCAGCTAAGCGCGCATCAAAGCGGTTTAGCGCAGATTGAAACCCGCAGCGGTGCAGTTAATGCCGTGCAGGCTTCCAGTGAAATTTTAAAAGCATTAAGCGCCCGGGCCGCAGAGACTCTGCAGGGGGAGTTAGACGGTGTGGTTATCACCGTGCCGGCTTATTTTGATGATGCGCAGCGTCAGGGTACAAAAGATGCAGCCCGTTTAGCGGGACTGCACGTATTACGTTTATTAAATGAACCGACGGCGGCCGCGATTGCTTACGGATTAGATTCAGGTCAGGAAGGGCTTATTGCTGTTTATGATTTAGGCGGCGGTACCTTTGATATTTCTATTTTACGTCTGCATAAAGGTGTTTTTGAAGTGCTTGCTACCGGCGGTGATTCAGCACTTGGCGGGGATGACTTTGATCTGACCATTGTTAACTGGATTAAAGAGCAGGCGGGTATCTGCACTCCGATAAGCCCGGAATTACAGCAGGAGTTATTACAGGCCGCCCGTAATGCGAAACAGATATTAAGTGCAGAGAAGCAGGTGAAAATCGAACTGCAGCACCTTAACTGGTCAGGTCTGCTTGATAAAAACACCTTTGAACAGCTGATTGAAAAATTAGTGAAAAAGACATTGCGCGCCTGTAAGCGTGCCGTTAAAGATGCCGCTGTCAGTCTTGATGAAATTGTACAAGTGGTGATGGTCGGCGGTTCAACCCGTGTGCCCTTAGTGCGTGAAAAGGTCAGTGAGTTCTTTAAACGTGATCTGTTAACCAGTATTGATCCGGATAAAGTGGTGGCTATCGGCGCAGCTGTGCAGGCCGATATTTTAGTGGGTAATAAACCCGATTCAGAAATGCTTCTGCTGGATGTCCTGCCCCTGTCATTAGGGCTTGAAACCATGGGCGATCTGGTTGAAAAAGTGATTCCGCGTAATACCACCATTCCAGTTGCACGGGCGCAGGAATTTACTACCTTTAAAGACGGTCAGACAGCGATGCTGATTCATGTTTTACAGGGAGAGCGGGAAATGGTTAAGCACTGCCGCTCCCTGGCTCGTTTTGTTTTAACGGATATTCCGCCGATGGCTGCCGGTGCCGCGCATATTCGCGTGACTTTTCAGGTTGATGCAGACGGTTTATTAAGTGTCAGCGCAATGGAGAAATCATCTGGTGTGCAGGCGCATATTGAAGTGAAACCTTCCTACGGCTTAAGTGATGCTCAGGTAATGGAGATGCTTTCTGATTCGACAACCTTTGCACAGCAGGATATTCAGGCGCGTATGCTGATTGAGCAGCAGGTAGAAGTAAAACGTGTCATTGAAAATCTGGAAGCTGCATTACAAAAAGACGGTGAGCAGCTCCTGTCTGAGAGCGAGTATCAGAGCATTGTTGATAATATTAAAACACTTGCCGAAACAGGGCGTGGTGACGATGTTAATGCCATTAAAGATGCGCTTGAAGCCATTGACAAGCTGACGGATCATTATGCATCACTGCGTATGGATGCATCGATTAAGCAGGCCCTGACCGGCCAGTCAGTAGATCAGATTTAACAGAAATTAATAGATATATTAAAAGCATAAGGTGCGATTAAGATGCCAAAAGTAATATTTTTACCCAATGAAGAGTTATGCCCGGAAGGTTTGGTTGTTGAAGCGGTTGAAGGTGAAACTATTTTAGACCTTGCCTTGAAAAATGAGATCGGTATTGAGCATGCCTGTGAAAAGTCATGCGCCTGTACGACCTGTCATGTGATTGTGCGAGAAGGTTTTGATTCTCTTGAAGAGAGTGATGAGTTAGAAGATGATATGCTGGATAAAGCATGGGGACTTGAGCCGGAATCGCGTTTAGGCTGTCAGGCTTGTGTGAAAGATGAAGATTTAGTGGTAGAGATTCCAAAATACACAGTGAATATCGTTTCTGAGAATCATTAATCTGAATCCAGCAGAATATTTAAAGCAGCATAAACTCAGTTAAGAATAAGATAATACTGGAGGATAAGATGGTTTTAAAATGGCTGGACTCCCGGGAATTAGCATTGGCTTTAATGGATATCTATCCGGATCAGGAGCCGACTCAAATTCGTTTTACCGATCTGCGTGAATGGATTTTGAACCTTGAAGAGTTTGATGATGATCCTAAACACTGCAGTGAACGTATATTAGAAGCGGTGCAGCAGTGCTGGATTGAAGAGATGTAATCGCACACTTAAAATAATATAAACGCAGGCACTAGCCTGCGTTTTTGTTTTTGATAAAAGGTAATAATATGACAGACTATTTTTTTGTTTCATTATCATCGGATACGGCTCATTCCAGCTGGGGCAAAAATGCGCTGCTGAGTTTCTCTGAAGGGCATGCTCAGATTCATATTGACGATCCGACTGGTGCATTTTCTGTGGTGCAGAGTGCCGCCAGAAAACTAGACGGTATGGGTATTGAAAAGGTAAAGCTGCAGGGAGAACTTTGGACAACAGAGCTGCGCTGGGCATTCAGCCAGGGGTTTTACAATGCCAAAAATGGAGCTCTGGTGCATTTTGGTGACATTGAGGATAATGAAGCCGAAGTTCTGACATCACGTAAACTGATTATGGAGTGGGTCCGTAAAACCATTAATCTTGGGCCACAGGCACTGTCTCCAGAGATCTTATGTGATAAAGCTGTTACTTTAATAAAACATGTTTTACCTGAAGGTTTACATATAAAACATAATATTATCTCAGGTGACAGCTTGTTAGAGCATGGTTTTCAGGGTATTTATCAGGTTGGAAAGGGCAGTTCGCGTCCGCCCTGTATGCTGCAGCTGGATTATAACCCCACAGGCGATGTCCATGCACCCGTTGCATTCGCATTAGTCGGTAAGGGCATTACCTTTGACTCCGGCGGTTACAGCCTGAAACCAAGCGCCGGCATGGCCGCCATGAAAAGTGATATGGGCGGCGCTGCAACACTTACCGGTGCACTGGCATTAGCTATTGTTAACGGTTTGAATAAACGTATTAAACTGTATCTGTGCTGCGCTGAAAATCTGATCAGCGGCAGTGCCCTTAAATTAGGTGATGTGATCACCTATAAAAACGGTGTAACGGTTGAAGTCTTAAACAGTGATGCAGAAGGGCGTCTGATATTAGCCGACGGATTAATTGCCGCCCAGGAAGATAAAGCTTTGTCTATTATTGATGCCGCTACATTAACCGGTGCCGCTAAAACGGCTGTCGGACGTGATTATAATACAGTGTTAAGCATGGATGAGCGGCTGGTAACACTTGCTTCAAACTGTGCATCTCAAGAAAATGAAAAGCTTTGGCGTTTACCCTTTGAAGAGTTTCATATGCAGCAGATTAGTTCGCCGTTTGCTGATATTGCCAATATTCATAGTGGTGAAGGCATGGCCGGCGCTTCAACCGCGGCCGCATTTTTAGCTAAGTTTGTACAGCAGCCGCAGAAAGGCTGGATTCATTTTGATCTGGCTGGAAGTTATCAGGTCAGTGCAAATGCTTTATGGGCAGCGGGCGGTAAAGGCCATGGTGTACGCACTATCAGTAAGATGCTGTTTGTCTAAGTGCGCTACTGTTTATTTATTAGGCTGCGTTTATCCGCGGCCTTTTTATGCGTGTAACTTATTATTTATTAAGAGTTTTGCTGTCTACACCGTTCGGCAAAGGCTAGTATGATATTTTTTATCCAATTAAGGTTTCATTATGACTACTTGTAATAAATTTTCCCAGGCCGCCGCCGAGTTATTAAAACGCCGTGCTGCCGGTACAAAAGCTCCTCGTCTAAACAGCGAACTGCAGCCTAATTGTATAGATGATGCATTATCTGTTCATGAACAGATGATAAAGCAGCGAAATGATGCTGTCGGCGGCTGGAAATGTCTGTTACCGATAACGGATAATCAGCTGGTGGTCGCACCGATTTTTTCACAGACGGTGCAGCAGGGGGAAATCTGCACATTGTTTGCTGATAATCAGACAGTACGCATTGAGCCTGAAATCGCTTTTGTATTAGGTAAAGATCTACCTGCGCAGCAGCAGGATTATAGTGAGGCGCAGATAGATGAAGCGGTTGCTTCCTGCCATATGGCACTGGAGCTGATGCAGGACAGGTTTGCACCAGAGAGCGGGGTGACTTTTTATGAGAAGCTTGCCGACTGTTTGGTTAATCAGGGACTGTTTATCGGTCCGCAGATTGATAAGTCAAAAGCTTACGCCGCCAGTGAAATTTCTATCAAGGTAAGGCAAGCGGATAAGACACAAACTTTTGCCGGCCGGCATCCGAATCAGCTTCCGCAGAATCCTTTGTACTGGTTAATCAATTTTATGACTAAGCGCGGTACCAGCTTTAAAGCCGGGCAGGCTATTATCAGTGGTTCTTATGCAGGAATAGTTGAAGTGGACTTTGACTGCAGTACTGAAATTGAGTATTCGGGGTTAGGAAAATACACTGTGGAGTTTAAAGCTTTATCTTAAAGTCTGTTTAGAAGGAATAAGGTATCTGCAGGAAAGAAAAGTGACGGAGAATTGTTCACCGTCACTCTTGGTTTATTAGTTATATTAGTCGCTGTTTTTAAGTGCTTCGATAAAAGTCTCTCTGGCGTTATTAAAGCCGGCTTCTTCAGCGTCATCCACAATAGTTAACGCTTTATCAATCTCTTTTGCTGCCACCGCCTGAACAATTGCCTGATTGAATTCGACTTCCGTAGTCAGTACTTTTTTGGTGCTCGGCATCGGCATTGCTGCTGGTATCGCTTCAGGAATATAAGTGTTTTCAACATCAGCTTTAGTTCCCTGAGCTTCAACGTCGAGCTTAATTATACCCATTGCTGAATGAGGGATAACCGGATCGGCAATATCAGGAGGCACTGTACCGTGTGCGATTGCAAAAGCTTTCGAAGGGTGGATTATCGTTGTACTGTCTGCCATCGCCTTCTCTGTTGTATAAAAAAGCAGATAAGTTTCATTTGCAGAATTATCTTCCTGTGCTCGGAAGATGCTTAAATCAGCTGACAACATGTCACCGCTCAGCATACTTGCTTCTTTATATAAGAAATGTTTTGTTGAAATAGTACGGGTAACATTGAAATTGGCATCTAACAGGGTCAGCTGCGGTGCAAAGGCCGTATTTTTGATCAGACCGCTTACTGTCAGCTTGAGCCTTTTAGCTTTGGTCGTTAATTTATACGCCTGAACAAAACTGTTGCCCTCAGGAAATGCAAAAACCTGAGAGCCGCTGGTTAGCGGGATATAAAGCGTATCGTCGTTGGCAATTTCTTTATACTTCAGCTGACTGAAATCTTTACAGCACGGCTGCTTATTTGCCAGCACAAGGCTTGCTTTAGCAGGCTCTATAAATGCCTCTGCATTATTGTCAATTGGTGATTTTAATACTGACTGCGAACAGCCTGCAAGCGTCAAGCCTGCAAGTAAAATGAGTGAGGATTGTTTGATAATCATATTGAAAACCTGAGTTGAAAGAATATTCTCGACTATAACCTGATTAAATTAAAAATGCAGTAGCCGCAGCGGGCATTAACTCACATCTTTAACACATTGATATTACACGCCGCTAAATGATACAAAATGTTACGTTTTCTCTCTTGTGTCATACTTTCTACCTGTGTAGATAAATGTTGAACATATCGGATTATCTGATTTATTTATTGTACTGATTAGGAAATCAATGAGCTGCTTGAAGTGAGCAATAACAGGTATTTGCGAGTGATTATCATTACCCTGCTGAATTGCTGCGCAGATAAATATATTTGTTAAATAATTGTAGTTTTCAGCCAATAAGCACTGGATTGTCTAATTTGTTTGTTTATAATCTGCAAATTGATTTAAATCAATTTCTAACACCGTTTTTATCTTAAGGATTATTACCATGAATGTTGATCAACATATTAAAGTAGCACAATGGCACCTGGAACAAGCTCGTTTACATGCATCAAGTGAACATGCCTGCGGCTGTCCTGCAAATGCACACGATCAGAAAGCAATCGATGCAATCGAAGCCGGTATCGTTAAAGAAGAAAAAACCTGCACAATTAATCGTGACTAATTAATCAATAAGCCCGACTTTGGTGGTTTGTTTATTAATGCAGAATCAAGTTATAAAAAAGCAGAGACTATGTTCTCTGCTTTTTGCTTTCAGCAGTACTGGGCACAGTGCTTAGCGATATTATTTACAGCCTCATATCTCCCGCTATTGCGTTTAATTTCTACTAACTTATCTATGCCTCTTTTATCAGTGCATTAACCGTGTAAAATGTTTTTACTATAATGTAGAGATGACTTTCATTTCCAACGGCTACCCGAACTAAAGAATCTAAAAGGGATAATATGAACCTGGCAATTATTAAAAACGAATTATTAGAAGCTGAAAAAGTATTACAGGACTTTATAGCTGATCAGACAAATTTACAGAATATTGAAAAAGCAGCCTCGTTAATAGCAGCTTCTCTTAAACTAGAAGGTAAAGTACTTTCCTGCGGTAACGGCGGCTCCCATTGTGATGCGATGCACTTTGCCGAAGAATTAACCGGGCGTTACCGTGAAAACCGTCCTTCATATGCTGCGATTGCTATTTCAGACCCAAGTCATATCTCATGTGTTGGTAATGATTACGGCTATGAATATATTTTTGCGCGTTACCTGGAAGGTGTCGGCCGCAGTGGTGATGTACTGTTTTGCTTATCAACCAGCGGAAACTCGGAAAATATCTTAAAAGCGATCGAAGTTGCTAAAGCAAAGGGGATTTCTGTGGTTGCCTTAACCGGTAAAGACGGTGGTAAAATGGCGGGGCTGGCAGATGTTGAAATCCGCGTACCTCATTTTGGTTACGCTGATCGTATTCAAGAAATTCATATCAAGATTATCCATATTCTGATTTATTTAATTGAACAAAAAATGGCTTAACTTAAAAAAGAAAGGCTTAAAATGTGTGAGTTACTAGGTATGAGCGCGAATGTGCCCACTGATATCTGTTTTAGTTTCAGCGGGCTGGTTAAACGCGGTGGTGAAACCGGACCTCATAAAGACGGCTGGGGTATTACTTTTTATGAAGGTAAAGGCTGCCGTAGTTTTAAGGATCCCAAACCAAGCTGTGATTCTCGTGTTGCCCAGCTGGTAAAAAACTATCCGATTAAAAGTAAATCGGTGATCAGCCATATCCGCCAGGCAAATCGCGGTGGTGTTTCCTTAGAAAATACCCACCCGTTTATTCGTGAATTATGGGGTAAAAACTGGACCTATGCGCATAACGGTCAGTTAACGGGTTATGACGTTTTACCAATGGGTTATGCGAATCCCGTTGGTCAGACGGATAGTGAGCGTGCTTTCTGCTGGATTATTGATCAGCTGCATCAGAATTATGCAGACGAGCCGGCAGATATTTTAGAGATGTTCAAAAGAGTTGCCGGTTACGCAGACAGCCTGCGGGCAATGGGGGTATTTAATATGCTTCTGAGTAACGGTGAATACGTGATGTGTTACTGCACCAATAACCTGCACTGGATAACCCGTCGAGCACCGTTTGGTAAAGCGCAGCTGATTGATGAAGATATGGTGGTCGACTTTAAAAAGGAAACTTCTGACAGTGATGTGGTAACTGTGATCGCTACTCGTCCGCTGACTAAAGATGAAACCTGGAATAAGATGCAGGAAGGCGAATTCTGTGTTTTCCATTATGGTGAGCGGGTGCTTTAATTGTTTGTTTTGTGTGCAAACATGCATTGTAGATGAAGTCAGGCTGGTATCTTCTGTGTTTTCCACTATGGTAAGCAGGTGCTTGGGTATATATTACTGGATGTATAATGGCTGAACTGTTAAAGCATGTTTACACGACTGATTTTATCGATTCACTTTCCGCTAAAATTGCAGATGTTTATCCTGAGTTCGCTCAGGATGAATTTAATAAAACAATTTTTGACCAGCATTGGCCGGATAAAGAGCTCAAAGCGCGTTTAACTTTTATCGCACAAACCTTATATCAGTTTCTACCCGCTGATTTTACAAAAAGCACCGCAATATTAAAGCAGAGCGCGCCGTTTTTTGGCGGTTATGAAGCGATGTTTTTCCCCGCTTTTGTGGAGTTATACGGGCTGGACGATTACCACACCTCAATTGAAACACTTGCGCTCCTGACTCAATATTCCAGTTCAGAATTTGCAGTTCGTCCGTTTATTAATAAATATCCGGAGCAGATGATGGCCCAGATGGCTGTCTGGGCTCTCTCTGATAATGAGCACCTGCGAAGACTCGCATCTGAAGGCTGCCGGCCGCGTCTGCCCTGGGCGAGTGCCTTGCCTGAGTTTAAAAAAGATCCTCGGGATATTATAAAAATTCTTGAGCTTCTAAAAGACGACAGCAGCCTTTATGTGCGCAGAAGTGTGGCTAATAACCTTAATGATATCAGTAAAGACAACCCGCAGCTGGTGGTTAAGATTGCCCGTTCCTGGATTGGTAAAAATAAACACCTGGACTGGATTGTTAAGCATGCCTGCCGGGGATTATTAAAACAGGGAGATCCGCAGGTTTTGGCTTTATTCGGGTTTGCTGTACCCGAGCATATTAAAATAAAAGATTTTAAAGCGGCGAAATCGGTCAAAATGGGAGAGCTTTTAGATTTTTCCTTTTCTTTAAACAGCCGCGGGCCGCTAGGAAAGCTTCGCCTCGAGTTTGTTATCGGTTTTATGAAAAAGAATGGTAAAGGGGCCAGCAAAATTTTTAAAATATCAGAATCAACCCTGAAGACCAACACTAAAAAGGTGACTAAGCAGTTTAGTTTTAAAAGCATTTCTACCCGAAAATATTATCCGGGAGAGCATCATCTGGCTATTGTGGTAAATGGTGTTGAGATGTTTAAAAGCCGTTTTGACCTGAGTGAATGAGTGAAAAATCACTGCCAGTTTAAATAAATATAAAGATTGTTGTTTTAGTGAGTTTGGTTGTGTTTTTTTATTTTAAAACTGCTGCATTGTAGACAATTTCTTAAAAACAATTTAAGTTTTATCACTAATTAGTTATACCCCAGTGGTCAGGATGCCCGCCAAAGCTGTTCAAGGAAGAGATAAAGAACCTGTTTGTAAAGCCGGTTATGGAAAATATCTCAATCAATCTAAATAGGATCTGCTCCTAATTTTATCCCGTATATTTAAGTATTTTATATGCTTATGTTGGCGTTTTTGCGCGCGCTGTATATGCCGCCGTTAACGGTTAATACCAATCACACTAAATAGACGGCCTATTTAGGCGTAGTAAAAATTGCTGATAACAAGGCATTGATTGCCGTAATTAGTTGTTCTAATTACAAAATCAATAACGAAGTTAGCACCGATTTTAACCAGCATAATAGGTTAGATAATTAGTGCGATTGGTATAAACCACTAATCTAAAAGGAAAAATGTACAGTTCAATAATTTAAAGCACTGCATTGTATTTGACCTTGCAGTAAACGTTACTTTTTAAGGGTTATTTATGACTGAAGATAAACAAAAAATGTCACTCACAAAACGAGTTCTTCTCGGTATGTTTGCTGGTATTGCAACGGGGTTTATTATCCGGACTTTTTTCTCGGATATCAGCTTTGTAAACGATTATATTGTCCATGGCATTTTTGATGTCGGCGGTGCAATTTTTGTTGCCAGCTTAAAAATGCTGGTTGTACCGCTTATTTTTGTATCCTTAGTCTGCGGCACAAGTTCATTAAAAGATATTACAACATTAGGCCGCTTAGGCGGTAAGACGGTTGCTATATATCTTGCAACTACTGCTATTGCGATTACTCTGGCTATTTTTACTGCGAATATTTTCCAGCCCGGTGTCGGCGCAGACCTTTCGGCCGCATCCTCTTTCCAGTCTTCGGATGCGCCTTCTTTAGGTTCGGTGATCATTAATATGTTCCCGACTAACCCGATTAACTCCATGGCTCAAGGCAATACACTGCAGATTATTGTATTTGCAGTATTGTTCGGTATTGCGGTCAGTTCTGCAGGTAAAGCCGGGGTACGTATTGCATCGTTTTTTGCGGATCTTAACGAAGTTATTATGAAGCTGGTTGTTATGCTGATGAATATTGCCCCGTACGGTGTATTCTTCCTGATGGCTAAACTGTTTACCGAAATTGGTTTAGAGGCCATAGGCAACCTGCTGGGGTACTTCCTGGTGCTTTCCGGTACACTGGTGCTGCATGGTTTTGTTACCTACGGCGTCTTTTTTAAAGTCTTTACCGGTCTGAATCCGCTGATATTTCTTAAGAAAATGGAAACAGCAATTACTTTTGCATTTTCAACTGCCTCTTCAAGTGCAACGATTCCTGTGACTCTGGAAACGGCAACTAAACATATGGGGGTAAAAAATAAGATTGCATCATTCACGGTTCCTTTAGGGGCTACGGTGAATATGGACGGTACTGCGATTATGCAGGGGGTTGCCACGGTATTTATTGCGCAGGCGTTTAATATTGATTTAACACTGGGTGATTATGCCGCTGTTATTTTAACTGCAACCCTAGCATCAGTGGGAACTGCCGGTGTACCGGGGGTTGGTTTGATTATGCTGGCGATGGTGCTTAATCAGGTTGGTTTACCCGTTGAAGGTATCGCGATGATTATGGGGGTCGACAGACTGCTGGATATGATCCGTACTGCGGTTAATATTACCGGTGACAGTGTGGTAACTTGTATTGTTGCTAAATCAGAAGGTGAAATGGATGTTGATGTATTTAACGATCCTAAAGCCGGAGATAAAGAAGAAGAGCTGCATCTTCATACATTAGGCGGAGAGTACTCACAGCCTGATAAAGCGGACAGCTCAGTTTAACTGAGTTGTTGTTTTATTTATTAAAAAGGCCCTGCGCTTGAGCTGCGCAGGGCCTTTTATTATTTTATAAAAGCATCAATTATCGGGCAGTCAGCTTTTGAATCACCATGACACTGTCTGGTGAGCGCTTTTAAACTGTTAAGCAAGGCCTGCTGCTGATCGATTCTTGCCTGTAACTCCTCAATTTTCTGCAGTGCAATCATTTTTACATCGGCACTGCTGCGTTCTTTATTTTCACACAGCTGCAGCAGCTCTTTACACTCTTTCAAGTTAAAGCCTGCATCTTTGCTGCTCTTAATAAAATGCAGCTGCCGGATCATTGCTTCCGGGTAATAGCGGTAATCATTTTCCCCGCGGGGAGGTGACGGAATCAGGCCGATCTGTTCATAATGGCGGATTGATTTGACCGATAATCCGGTTGTTCTGGCTGCCTGGCTGATTGATAACATAATAGATACCTTAGTTATTTGTTTTAAAACCTTTTAATAATAAAGAGTTAGTTAATACCATAATACTTGATAACGCCATTGCGCCGCCGGCAATTGCCGGGCTTAAATAGCCCATGGCGGCGGCCGGAATAGCTGCTGTATTGAAAATAAATGCCCAGAACAGGTTCTGCTGTATTTTATGCCAGGTCGCTTTGGAAATATCAACGGCCAGCGCCACTAGGCGCGGATCATTACGCATTAAGGTGATTGATGCACTCTCTTTAGCCGCATCACTGCCGGTGCCCATGGCAATACTGACATCGGCCTGCGCAAGCGCCGGAGCGTCATTAACCCCGTCTCCAACCATAGCGACCCGTCTGTTTTTCTGCAGTTCGACTAATTTATTAAGTTTCTGCTCCGGTTTCAGTTCACTGAAACTGCTGCTGATCTGCAGCTGCTGACTAATATGGTTAACAACACTGTCTTTATCACCGCTTAACATGACCGTCTGCAGGCCGCGTTTGTGCAGCTCCTTTATCGCTTCACAGCTTTCACTGCGAAGCTGGTCATTGATACTGATATAACCCAAAAGTGTTTTGTCCGCTGCAATATAAACGTAACTGTCACTCTGATTTAACATTTTTTCCAGCAGCTGCGCCGCTACTGTAATGTTAAAGCGTTTCATCATGGTCAAGTTACCGGCGACCAGCTGATGACCGTCAACTAAACCTTTAATACCTTCCCCATTTATAGCCTGTACATCATCAGCATTGTCCGCCGCTATGTTGTTTGCTGAGCAGTAGTTTTTTACTGCGTGAGCAATCGGGTGGCGGCTGCCGCCCTGTAATGCGTAGAGTTTAGCAAGCAGACTTTTGTTATCACCGTCAATGCTGAATATTTCATTTATCTGACCTTTACCCTGAGTTAATGTGCCGGTTTTATCAAAGATAATGGTCTGCAGTTTATAAGCCTGCTGCAGGGTTTTAATATCCTTAATTAAGATTCCCTGCCGGGCAGCCACCCCCGTACCGACTACCACGGCTGTTGGTGTAGCTAACCCTAAAGCACAGGGGCAGGCAATGACTAAAACAGCAACCGCACTGATTAATGCATGCTGAAAATCACCGCTTAAATAATACCAGCTTAAAAATGTCGCCGCGGCAATAAGTAAAACAACGGGCACAAAAACGGCGCTGATTTTATCAACCAGCTGCATAATAGGAGCTTTACTCATCTGCGCATTTTCAACTAAGGAGATGATTTTACTTAAGCTGGTGGACTCACCAACTGCTGTGGTTTTAACTAATAAAACGCCGTCGCCGTTAATACTGCCGGCAATCACAGGATCGCTGCTGTTTTTTAAAACGGGTTTACTTTCGCCGGTTAACAGTGACTCATCTAAATAACTTTTACCTTGCGCGACCAGGCCGTCAACGGGGACTTTTTCACCGATAGCAACCTGCACCAGATCTCCGATCTGCACATTTTCAATTTTAATATCAACATAAAGCTTACCTTTCTTAACCTTGGCAGTATCCGGGCGCAGTGCCATCAGGGCATTAATCGCACTGCTGGTATTTTGTTTAGCACGGTGTTCTAAATATTTACCCAGAGTAACCAGGGTGATAACTAAGGCGCTTGATTCAAAGTACAGCGGCTGGTCTAAGCCGGACAGGAGAATATACAGGCTGTAAAAGTAAGCCGCACTGGTGCCCAGAGCCACTAACAGATCCATATTGGCAGATCCGCTTTTAAGACTGTGCCAGGCGCCTTTATAAAAGCGTGCGCCGATTATAAACTGCAGGGGCGTTGCTAAAGTAAACTCCAGCCAGCCGGGTAATAAAGAATGCTCGTTGTTAATAAGCATATTAAGCATGGTTAATAAAAACGGCAGGCTTAGTATGACAGCCGCTGTTAAGGTGAGTAATGCCTTGTTATCGCGTTTTTTATCCTCGGCTGCTTTTAAGGCATTTTGAGTTTTTAGATCCTGTTTAGATTCAATAGTCAGCTGATAAGGCATTTTCGCCGCCAGCTGCTTAATATCTTCTTGAGTTAATGCCCCTTGAATCGTTCTCAGCAGCACCTTTTCAGCAGCAAAATTAGCCTGTGCATCAATAATCCGGGGGGATGCATTAAGCATGCTGGTGGTTTTATTAACACAGCTGACACAGCTCCAGCCTCTTACGGAAATAACAATGGTTTCACTGTCGGTCTGATAACCCTTTTTATCCAGCACAGCTAATACCAGCTTAAGTGTTTCGCTATGATCAGCTTGTGGTGCAAAGCTTAGCAGAGCACTTTCTAATGCAAAACTAACTTCGGCAGCTACAGCGGGTATTTCGTTTAATGCACTTTGTAGGCGGCTGGCACAGCCGGCACAGTTCATACCATAAACGGGCAGTTTTAATTTCGATGTGGTAGACATGTTAATTCCTTAACTATAACTAAGCTCAGCTCAGATAACATTAGACGTGTTAATTTCTTAACTAAGCTCAGATAACAACGGACATGTTAATTTCTTAACTATAACTAAGCTCAGATAACATTAGCATAACCTTTACCCTTAGGGCAGGGTCAAAGGCGATTAGAAAATAAATTGAAAATAAATTTATGCTTGCTATTTATTTAAAACAGCACAAAATAAGGACTGTCTAAAAAAACAGGTGTTCATTGTGACAAATGCAGTTTCTTCCACACAACGAAAAATCATTCATATTGATATGGATTGTTTTTATGCGGCTGTAGAGATGCGTGATAATCCGCAATACCGGGATATAGCGCTTGCAATAGGCGGTCATAGTGAGCGCCGCGGAGTGCTTTCAACCTGTAATTATAAAGCGCGGGAGTTCGGCATACGCTCGGCGATGCCCAGCTTTAAAGCTAAAGCTTTATGCCCGGATCTGCTGATTATTCCCGGGCGGATGCAGGTTTATGTGGAAGTGTCGAAAAAAATAAAAGAGATATTTTTCCGCTATACAGATCTGGTTGAGCCTCTGTCTTTAGATGAAGCATTTTTAGATGTGACAGAATGTACTCTGTTTAAAGGCTCTGCTACTTATATTGCTCAGGATATCCGCCGCGCTATTTTTGAAGAGCTCAATTTAACTGCTTCAGCGGGGATTGCGCCCTGCAAGTTTCTGGCAAAAATTGCATCCGATGAAAATAAACCCAATGGTCAATGTGTTATCCCGCCTGATAAAGTGGCTGAATTTGTAAAAACGCTGGCGCTTAAAAAGATTCCCGGGGTGGGGAAAGTTGCGCAGCAGAAACTGGCGTTAAAAGGGCTGTTCAGCTGCGGTGATGTGCAGCTTTATGACAGTGAAAAGCTGCTGTTAGAGTTTGGTAAATTAGGCGGTGCGCTGCTTAATTTCAGCCGCGGTATTGATAACCGGATGGTTGAACCTAATCGTGAGCGGAAATCATTAGCGGTTGAACGTACTTTTGAAAAAGATCTGTTAGATGAGTCTGCCTGTCTGCTGCATTTAGATGCTTTTTATGATGAACTTAACCGCCGTTTACAAAAAGTATTAAAAGAAAAAGTGATAACTAAAGTCGGCGTGAAGGTTAAATTCGGCGACTTTACGGTAAAAAGTGCAGAGCGGAAATCGGCTGAATTATCCTTATCTTTATTTAAAATATTACTGCATCATCTGTTAGAGCAGACCCCGGATAAAACGATCCGCCTGCTGGGTATTTCAGTCGGATTAGAGAAGCGTGTCAGTGATAATCAATCGGCGGTTCAGCTTAGTCTTTTAGATTAATATTTTCAGTTAAGGTGAATATGAAAGAGTATGTATTAATTACCGGTGCCAGTGCCGGACTTGGTGAAGAGTTTGCATATCAGCTTGCGCAACAGGGTTTTCCACTGTTATTAGTCGCAAGGCGTCAAGATAGATTAGAGCGGGTTCAGAAAAAAATTAAAGATTTATACCCTGATTTAGCAGTGCGCTGTTTCAGTGCGGATTTAAGTGAAGCGGGCGGTGCTCAAGCAGTGAGTGATTATATTGATAAAGAATCACTCAGTATAGTCGGCCTGGTTAATAATGCCGGGTTGGGGCAGAGAGGTTCATTTGCAGATAGTGAGTTAAGCAGGCAGATGCATATACTGCAGGTGAATATCAGTGCATTAGTTTCGTTAACCCACCTCTGTATTCCGCTGCTTAGAAGACAGAAAAACAGTTTTATTATTAATGTCGCATCAACGGCTGCTTTTCAGGCCGGGCCTAATCTGGCGGTTTATTATGCCAGTAAAGCTTTTGTTTTATCCTTTAGTGAAGCACTGCATGAAGAGCTGAAAGGGCAGGGGATCCGGGTTAGTACATTATGCCCGGGCGCCGTTAAAACAGAATTTGCGCAGGCCGCAGATATGTCTGATTCACAGGTTTATAAAATGCGCGTAATGGACAAGCAGCCGGTAGTAAGTTATGCACTTGCTAACTTAAATAAAGCGGTGGTTATTCCCGGTTTAATTAATAAAATCGGGGCATTAGCCGCGCAGTTTGCTCCGAGAATTTTTGCCCGAAAAATCGCATATCTGATTCAGAAATAAGGCTAAACTGCAGATAAAATAAAAGGGCATAAAAGCCCTTTTATTAGCGGATGAGTATTCAAACTATTACAGGGCGAAATTCTTAATACCGTCGTAAATAAATTGAATTGCCAGCGCAGCCAGGATCACCCCTAAGAAACGTCTTAATATTTCATCACCAGTTCGGCCGATAACTTTCTTCAGGTATTTAGAAGCAAGCATCAGCAGCAGAGTTAATCCCAGTGTTGATATTATTGCCATAGAAACAGCAATCGTACCGCTTGTTTCCGAGGTGTGCGAAAACAGAAGAATCGCCAGTGTCAGCGTCCCCGGGCCGGAGAGCAGGGGAATTGACATCGGAAAAACTGAAATATCCTGCTGTTCTCCCTTTGAGGTAAACTCTGCTTCTTTAGTGATCATATTAAAGGCGGTATAAAAGAGTAACAAGCCGCCGGATATACGCAGCGAGTTAATATTAATGCCCAAATGAGAAAACAGAGCTTCGCCGTAATTACCAAATAAAATCAATGATACACCGCTGATTAAAACGGCTTTTACCGCCATAATATTACGGTGTTTGCTGTCGCTGCCGCCGGTTAACGAATTAAAAATCAGTGCCGCGCCGATCGGGTCGATAATAACAAACAGTGCCGTTAAAGCATGTAAGTAAACCGCGATATCCATTGTAGTTCCTTAATTCAGTTAAAAAATCAGATGTGCAACACCGGTAATTACCGGCAGAGTCACTAAGGTACGTAAAATAAATACAACGAACAGTTCGAGGATATTTACCGGGATTTTACTGCCTAATAACAGTGCACCGACTTCACTCATATAAATCAGCTGTGTTACTGACATAGCTGCAATAATAAAGCGTGTCATATCAGACTCAATTGAAGCAGCCAGAATAGAAGGGATAAACATATCGGCAAAACCAACAACAATGGTTTTTGAGGCTTCAGCTGCTTCCGGTATCTGCAGCCACTCCAGCAGCGGAATAAAAGGTAAACCTAAGTATTCAAAAACCGGCGTGTATTCGGCAACAATTAATGCAAGAGTACCGATTGCCATCACCACGGGAATAACACCAAAGACCATATCAATGACATTTTTCAGGCCGTCTTTAACGGTATGTTTAAATCCAGATGATTTTTCAGCAGTAAGTAACGCCTGCTCAAGACCCCATGAAAATACATTGTGTCCTTCCGGTGTTAATTCATGATCCGGATGTTTTTCAGACCCGTCCATGTAGCAGTCCTTTTTCCAGCATAGAGGCGGTAGTTTAGGCACAATAACCGCCGCCGCTATACCTGCTAAACAAACTGCCAGGTAAAAAGGTAGAAACAGATGCTCTAACTGTACCTGAGAAATAACTACTAACGAGAAGGTGATTGAAACTGCTGAGAAAGTCGTACCGATAACCGCTGCTTCACGCTGTGTATAATAATGTGCTTCATACTGTTTGCTGGTCATTAAAATACCAACACTGCCGTCACCTAACCAGGAAGCCATACAGTCAATTGCGCTGCGGCCGGGCAGGTTAAAAACAGGGCGCATTATTTTAGTCAGCAGGGTGCCGAACAGCTCAAGCAGACCGAAGTTTAACAGCAGCGGCAGTAACATACCGGCAAAAATAAACACACAAAGCAGTACCGGCAGCAGATCGTTTAATACTAATGCGCCGGTATTTGCTGATTGAATCGCTTCAGGTCCCAAGCCGAAAAAAGTCAGCAGAATAAAGACAGCACCTAAAAGACGGATCACAAACCACATTGGTGAGATATCAAATAATGTACTGAAAAATTCACTCTGTTGAATCAGTTTTATTTTAAACAGCTTATGCATTACCGTCATCAGTGCGGTGAATACTACAATAATGGTGACAACTGCTGTTATTGAGCCGCCAAGAAAACTCTGCAGGCCTTTTGATACGATTGCGATAGGAATGGTAATGGCACCCTGATAACTGATAGGTGTCATAAATAATAAAAGACCAATTAATGAAGGAATAATAAAAGTCAGTATTGTTGCTAGATTATGTGATTTTTTTGTCGTTACTTTTTCTGTCACTTCTGCCGTCACTTTGTTTCACCTTGAAAACGTATTTTTTAAAATGGGATCGTTAATAAAAAGCGTATTAAAGCAGCCTTTAAACGAAAGGCGCAAGGGTACTTGCTTTGCTGTCTTATGTAAATGCGTAGGGCGTTTAATTATTCACTTTTTTTACATCTCTAGTCAGACTGTCAGAGGGGACGGTAATTTGCGGACCGTTTGGGTATATAATGATTTGTATCAGATTATAAAGAAAAAAAATTGAGTTGCAGGTCTGCTTATAGCATGCTTCAGCAATAAGAAAATACATTAAAGTATATTAGTGAGCAGGATAATAATTATGAGTAACGATTTGATGGTCAAATCAGCGGCTATTCTCAAAAAAGCTGTACCATTAATGATGAAGTACCAGGTTCCGACAACACCTTTGAATTACGCACTCTGGTATACCTACGTGTCTAATGATATTCCTGAATTGAATGTTAAATTAGAAAATTTAATGGAAGGTCATGATGTCTGCCCGCCGGTTCAGGCTGAATCTCTGTATCGTGAGTTTGTTTCAGATAAAACAGAGTCGAGCACCTGGGAACTGCGTCAGAGTGTCGAGAATATGCTGCTGCAGTTAGATAAGTCATTAACTGATACTCATAGTGATACCAGTAAATTTCAGCAGGCGTTTGATAAAACATTTACGGATATTAACCGGGTTGAAGATGAAGGCTGGTCGATTGACGAGGTAGTGGTGCTGCTTAAAAAACTCGAAGCAGACTCTAAAGATATGCATCGTTCCACACAGTTCTTCAGTAAAAGTTTAAGCAGTGCTAAAGGGGAAATTGCTTCATTAAAAGCGGAGCTGCAGAAAAGTCAGAAACAGGCATTATATGATTCTTTAACCGGTTTGTTAAACCGCCATGCTTTTGATACGGAGCTGTCAGCATTTTTACAGGAAGAAAGTCATGGATTGTGTATGATCCTGACAGATATAGATCATTTTAAACTGTTTAATGATAACTGGGGCCATCTGCTTGGTGATCAGGTATTGAAAGCGGTTGGACGAAAATTAAATGACAGTATGCGCGACGGTGCCAGTGCCTACCGTTTTGGCGGGGAGGAGTTTGTTATTTTATTACCGAAAAGTAATTTAAGAGTCGCCCGCCATTTTGCAGAAACGATACGTAAATCATTTGAAAAATTAAGCCTGAAAGATAAGCGTACAGCAAAAACCATCAACAGTATTACCGCCTCTTTTGGTGTGGTAGAGTTCCAGAAAGATGAATCATTAACTAGTTTTATCGCTCGGGCGGATGACTATTTATATGAAGCAAAACGCTTAGGCAGAAACCGCGTTTTACCTATATTGTCATAACAGGTTCCAGCATTAATCCCGGTCGATAAGGCTGGGATTTTTTATGTTTTTTGAAAGGTGAATAATGGAATTTAAAATAGCACAGCTTAGTGATATCGAAGCAACTTTAGCTTTACATGCTAAGTATCAGGTTGATTCGATAGATGAGCAGGATAAAAAAGATGGTTTTGTTACTACGGCCTTCACTAAAGAGCAGTTAACTGAGCTGATCACTCAAGAGCAGGGATTATTTATCGCTAAACAGGGAGAGCAGGTTACTGCTTATGTAATGGCTGCTTCCTGGCAGTTCTGGTCAATCTGGCCGATGTTCGTTTTTATGGCCGAAGACCTGCCTAATCTCAACTATCTGGGGCGCCGCTTAAGCGTAAAAAATTCCTATCAGTACGGCCCTGTGTGTATTGATAAAGCCTTCCGCGGTTCAGGTTTGTTAGAAAAAATCTTCGATTTTTCCCGTATTGAAATGGCAAAACGTTACCCGGTTCTGATCACCTTTGTTAATAAAATTAACCCTAGATCTTTTGCCGCCCACAGTAAAAAACTAAAGCTTGATGTGATTCAGGAATTTGAATTTAACAATAACCATTATTATGAACTGGCTTACGATACATCTAAATCTGTCTTTTAGACGAACTCTGTCTGGGTTAATATATACCCGTTACCAATCAAAATGCATTTATCAGTCGCCAGCTCGGACACCAATACAAGACGCAACATGATGACAATGGCTAGCCCTTATCGAATGTTGTAACGCAGTATTGGTTTTCGAGCTGGCGACCCGCAGGGCAAGCCGCGAGGCAAACATCTTCGTTGTTGTGAAGTTTCGATTTAACCCGTTAGATCTTCACCTTCACGCCTAGAATTTGTTCACCTCACGACTTGCTGATTTTTGCATCTTGAATGATAACGGGTATATATAACAGGGTTATGCTTCAAAACTGATATATAACAGTGTGTTATGGTGGCGGCTATTATTAATTTAAACATGAATATCTCTTCTAAAAATCTACTGCTGTTATGCTCGCTACTGGGCATCGCTTTATCGATCTTTGTCGGCTGTTTTTTTTATGAAAAAGAAACGCGGGCTATTGAAATGGATTTTCAAAATGATGTTGAAGATAAAGTTGCTGTGCTGGAAAGTGAAATGCGCATTAATATGGAAGTTTTATATGCGCTAAAAGGTTTATTCGAAAGCTCTGAGGATGTAAGTGCTTCTGAGTTTTCTAACATCTCTAAGCAGATTTTACTGCGTCACCCTGATATTCAGGCGCTGTTATGGACTCCTAAAGTTAAGCATAAAAACCGCCGTGTTTATGAAAAACACAAAACCTTTGAAGCTCCCGGTTATGAAATAACTGAGCGTATAGAGCAGGGCCAGATGTCAACAGCCGGTGAGCGGCCGCTTTATTATCCGATAGATTTTATTGAACCATTAAGCAGAAATGAGAGAGCATTAGGTTTTGATCTGGGATCCCAGCGCGCTCTTATGCAGACACTGCAGAAATCTAAAGATTTTGATCAAGTACTTTCAACCGGCCTGATTAATCTGGTGCACACACCGCAGGCGGTCTTTTTAACTTTTATCCCTATTTATCAAGGGACTCCTGTCACCATAGAAAAAAGACAGCAGCAGCTTCAAGGGTTTATATCCGGGGTTTTTATTATTGAAAAACTCTTTGAGCGGGCAATGCAGCGTACCAATGCCGCTGATATTAATTTTAAGCTGCTGGATATTAGTGATAAACAGGAAGTGTTATTACTGCGTTCCTATGAGCAGGAATTTAAAGAATCTTATCAGGCTCCATTTTCATATCAGAAAAGTATAGAGACTTTTTCCGGCCGTCAATGGGCTGTTTATGCACAGCCGAGCAGTGATTATATAAGTGAGCGGCGCAGTATGGTACCTGTTACCAGCAGTCTGCTGGGTATTATTTTAGTTTTATCCAGTACAATTTATACGCTGGCGCTTATCGCGCGCAACAAGCTGGTTGAGCAGACTGTTTCAGAGCGTACCGATGCACTGAATGCGGCTAAAAAAGAGCTGGAAGTATTAACCAGAACCGATGCCTTAACTAAAATTGCCAACCGCCGCTATTTTGATCAGCGCCTTGACTTAGAATGGAAAAGAGCAGTTCGAGAAAAATCAACATTATCAGTTATTATGATTGATATTGATTATTTTAAGCTTTTTAACGACCGTTACGGGCATCCTGAAGGGGATTTCTGCTTAATTGAAGTGGCTGCTATGCTTCAGAAGTCCTTTAGCCGTTCTAGTGATTTTGTCGCTCGTTACGGCGGTGAAGAATTTGTGGCCATTTTACCGCAGACAGAAAATGCTGCCGAGGTTGCGGAGCGCTGCCGGAAAAATATTGAATCATTACGTATCGAACATAAAAGCTCTAAAGTTTCCAATTATGTTTCGGTCAGCCTTGGCGCGGCCTCATTGTGCCCGACAGGTCAATGCAGAATGGTAGATCTTGTTAACCGGGCGGATCGGGCTTTATACCAGGCCAAAGAGAGCGGGCGTAATAAATTTTTTGTTTTAACTGACTGAGAATAAAGGGGTAAAGATGAATAATATAGTAGTTGACGGCATAAAAACCTTACCCTCTAAAGTTGTCTGTATCGGGCGGAATTACGTTGAACATATTGTCGAATTAAATAATGAGGTGCCGACCCAGGCGGTTATTTTTGTAAAACCCAATTCGGCGGTCTGTAATGATATTTATACAGAGCAGCATGAAGCGGTTCATTATGAAGCTGAGATTTCATTTGTTATTCGATCTGGAAAAATAAGTGCCGTGGGCTTCGGTTTAGATTTAACTAAACGTGCGGTGCAGTCCAGGTTAAAAGACCAAGGTTTACCCTGGGAGCGGGCAAAAGCTTTTGATAAATCCGCTGTATTTAGTGAATTTGTCAGTTTCAGCGGAAACGTTGAACAGCTGCGCTTAGAGCTGTTTATTAACGGGCTGCTGACTCAGCAGGCCGACTATTTTTTAATGATTCATAAACCAGTCGATATTATCAAAGAAGTGAGTACCTTTATGAGTTTTTCTGATGACGATATTTTGATGACAGGAACGCCTAAAGGTGTCGGGCAGGTTTTTCCCGGGGATCGTTTCGAAGGACGAATTTACGATGGTAAGCAGTTGATTATTGAGAAACACTGGACAGTTATCTAAGTCTGCAGAGCCTTTTACGATATCAAAAAAACAGCTTATTTATGAGTTCTAATCAAGAAGAGTTAATTTATTTCTGATAATTCTTCTATTTCCGCTCTTTTCCACTGCCTGATTGCACCTCGGTACTAGCCAACACTCTCTTAGCTGCGTAAAATCACGCCCCTTATATTTTAAAATTGTCCAATCAATACGATTGTTATTGCTTGCTTTACAGTAGAGATGAAACTAATGCAGCACCTTGATGAAATCGTTGCTAATGCGCAACAACAGATAGAAAACGCTAAAGATGGCAATGAATTAGAACAGATTCGTTTACATTACTTAGGTAAAAAAGGTTTGATGACTGAGCAGATGAAAGGCTTAGGAAAATTACCTCCTGCTGAAAAACCAGCTGCCGGCCAGATGATCAACAAAGCCAAACAGGCAATCCAGGCTGTTCTTGTTGCACGTAAACAGGCAATGGAAGCGGAAGTGCTGAATGCAAAACTGGCTTCTGAAACAATTGATGTAACCCTGCCCGGCCGCGGCGCAAAACTAGGCGGCGTTCACCCGGTGACCCGTACTGTCGATCGTATTACTGAATTTTTCGGCGAGTTAGGCTTTGAAGTTAAAAATGGTCCTGAAGTTGAAGACGGCTACCATAACTTTGATGCGTTAAACATTCCGCCGCATCATCCTGCCCGTGCAGATCACGATACTTTCTACTTTAATCCTGAACTGGTATTACGTACGCAGACATCCGGTGTGCAGATTCGTACTATGGAAAAGCAGGAGCCGCCGGTACGTATTATCTCTCCAGGCCGTGTTTACCGTAATGATTACGACCAGACTCATACACCAATGTTTCACCAGGTTGAAGGTCTGATGATTGCTGAAAACGTTAGTTTTACACAGCTTAAAGGCATTCTGCATGACTTCCTGCATAACTTCTTTGAAGAAGATTTAGAAGTGCGTTTCCGTCCCTCTTACTTCCCGTTTACTGAGCCTTCTGCTGAAGTAGATGTATTAGGTAAAAACGGCTGGTTAGAAGTGTTAGGCTGCGGCATGGTGCATCCGACGGTTTTACGCTCTATGGGTGTGGATCCGGACAAATATTCAGGTTTTGCATTCGGTATGGGTGTTGAGCGTTTAACTATGCTGCGTTACGGCGTAAATGATTTACGTTCTTTCTTTGAAAACGATCTTCGTTTCCTCAAGCAATTTAAGTAAGGGTTAATAAAATGAAATTTAGTGAAGCTTGGTTACGAGAGTGGGTTAACCCGGAAATTACACGTGATGAATTAACGCATCAGGTAACAATGGCAGGTCTTGAGGTTGATGATGTCGACCCTGTTGCCGGTGAATTTACAAAAGTATTAGTGGGTGAAGTGGTTGAGTGCGGCCAGCATCCAGATGCAGACAAACTGCAGGTAACCAAAATTAATATCGGTGAAGATGAATTAATCGATATTGTTTGTGGTGCCAAAAACTGTCGTTTAGGACTTAAAGTTGCCGTAGCCGTTGTTGGTGCTGTACTGCCTGGTGATTTTGAAATTAAAAAAGCAAAACTGCGCGGTCAGCCGTCATTCGGCATGCTGTGTAGTGAATCAGAGCTGGGTATGGCTGAAAGTGCCGAAGGTATTATTGAACTGCCTGCAGACGCGCCGGTCGGTACCTGTGTACGTGAATACCTGCAGCTTGATGATGTAATTATTGATGTTGATTTAACGGCTAACCGCGCCGACTGTCTAGGTATTGCCGGTCTTGCTCGTGAAGTTGGTGTATTAAACAGTATTGCTGTTACTGAGCCGAGCTGGGAAAACGCAGCGGTTACATTAACTGACGAAGTGGCGATTAACCTGCAGGCGCCGTCTGCGTGTCCTCGTTATTTAGGTCGTGTTATCCGCGGTATTAACCAGAATGCAGTAACACCGTTATGGATGGTTGAAAAACTACGCCGCTGTGGTGTGCGCAGTGTGGATGCTGTTGTTGATATTACTCAGTTTGTACTGCTTGAATTTGGTCATCCGATGCATGCTTTTGATCTGGATAAACTACAGGGCGGTATCGAAGTTCGTCTTGCTGAGCAGGATGAAAAGCTGACTTTATTAGACGGCAAAGAAGTTAAATTAAACAGCGATACTCTAGTGATTGCTGATCAGAGCAAAGCGCTGGCGATGGCGGGTATCTTTGGCGGTCAGGACTCTGGTGTTGCTGAAGGTACAACGGATATCTTTTTAGAAAGTGCATTCTTTGCACCGCTTGCGATTGCAGGCCGCGCACGTGCATACGGTCTGCATACTGATGCATCGCACCGCTATGAACGTGGTGTTGATCCAGTTTTACAGGCAAAAGCGATGGAGCGTGCAACGCAGCTGCTTGTTGATATATGCGGCGGCAGTGTTGGTCCGATTACTGAAGCCGTAAGCGCAGAGCATTTACCAGCTCAGGCAACAATCACTTTACGCCGTAGTAAATTAGACCGTTTAATCGGTATTTCCATTGATTCTGAGCGTGTTGAAACTATTCTGACTCAACTGGGCTGTAAAGTATCTGTAACGGCTGAAGGCTGGACTGCAGCCGCACCGACTTACCGTTTTGATATGGAGATTGAAGAAGATCTTATCGAAGAAGTTGCGCGTGTTTACGGTTATAACAATATCCCTAATATTGCCCCTGAAGCAGCATTAACCATGCCTTTACATAATGAAGCGACACTTAAGTTATCTAAAGTGCGTGATGTATTAGTAAACCGTGAATTCCAGGAAGCGATCACCTACAGCTTTGTTGACCCAGACAAGCAGCTTAAGCTGCACCCTGAAGCTGATGCACTGATTCTGCCGCATCCTATCTCTAAAGATATGTCGGCAATGCGTGTTAGTTTATGGACTGGGTTATTAGACAGCGTGTCTAAAAACCAGAAGCGTCAGCAGAACCGTGTACGTTTATTTGAAACGGGTTTACGTTTTATTAAAGACGAAAATGCAGAAAACGGTATTAACCAGCAGGAGATGTTATCCGGCGTTATCATCGGCAGCGCAAACGATGAACACTGGAATATTGAAACCCGCAATGTTGACTTTTTTGACCTTAAAGCAGATCTCGAAGCAGTGCTGGATTTATGTGTTGATGCGTCAAGCTTTGAATTTAAAGCTGAAGCCAACAGCGCACTGCATCCTGGGCAGTCAGCAGGTATTTACCGTAACGGTAAGAACATAGGTTACATCGGTACTGTGCACCCGAGTTTGGCTAAACCTTTTGCCTTAAACGGTACTGCTGTGATATTTGAATTAGAATTAGATCAGATTATCACGCGTAAACTGCCGCAGGCAGGAGACATATCTAAGTTCCCGGCTAACCACCGCGACTTGGCATTTGTAGTTGATGAAAAATTAAATGCTGGTAACGTCTTAAAATTTATAGAAAAAATTGGCGGAACTGAGTTAGTTGGCATAAACTTATTTGACGTATACCAAGGAAAGGGTGTTGAAGAAGGTAAGAAGAGTCTAGCAATAGGCTTAATATTACAAGATAAGACACGTACCTTAGAAGAACAAGAAATTGCTGAGAGTGTTAATAATATTGTTGAGGCAGTTTCTATGGAGTTTCACGCATCGTTGAGAGATTAATTTATGGCACTGACTAAAGCTGAAATAGCTACACATTTATCGGAAAAAATAGGCTTAAGCAAACGTGAAGCAAAAGAGTTTGTGGAATCATTTTTTGAAGAAATTAAAGCTACATTAGAAAGCGGAGAACCAGTTAAAATTTCCGGTTTCGGCGGCTTTGAACTTAAAGATAAAGGTGAACGTCCAGGTCGCAACCCTAAAACCGGGGAAGATATTCCGATTGCCGCACGCCGGGTTGTAACCTTCCGAGCAGGGCAGAAACTTAAAGAGTTGGTAGAAGAGAATCTACCGGATACACCGGATAAACTTTAGTTTTCTCATAATAGTAAAAGCCGCGTCAGCGGCTTTTTTTTTGCCTGAAATTTATGAAGTATAGCCCAGTTATTGTTTTACTATATAAGTACAATAATTGCTCAAGTAACGAAAATTTAACATCTTTATCGGAGGCGCATTTGTCATTGAATCACTATAAAAAGATTGTGGTATTAACCGGCGCGGGTGTTTCTGCTGAATCGGGAATTTGTACCTTCCGGGATAAAGACGGTTTATGGGAAAAGTACAAATTAGAAGATGTTGCTTCTGTGGAAGGTTATAAAAAGAATCCGGATTTAGTACTAGATTTTTATAATAAACGCCGTCAGGACTTCTGCAGTAAGGAGATAAAACCGAATGCTGCTCATTACGCATTGGCAGAGCTAGAACAGCAGTTCAGCGGTGAGTTTTTATTAGTAACGCAGAATATAGATAATCTGCATGAACAGGCGGGATCTAAAAATGTTATTCATATGCATGGAGAGCTGTTAAAAGCCCGCTGTCCGGAAAGCAATCAGGTTGTTCAATGCACAGAAAACCAGAGTCGTGATGATCTGTGTACCTGCTGCCAGTATCCTTCAGCACTGCGTCCGCATATTGTCTGGTTTGGTGAAATGCCGCTGGGTTTAGATATTATCTATCATCACCTTTCCCAGGCGGACCTTTTTATTGCCATCGGTACATCCGGAACTGTTTATCCGGCGGCCGGTTTTGTTGAGGAGGCTAAAAGTGTCGGTGCTTATTCGATAGAACTTAATTTGGACCCCAGCGAAACACACAGTCATTTTGATCAGGTAATACAGGGCAAAGCGACGGAGCTGGTACCTGAACTGGTAAGTTCTTTGTTAAACGGTGTTTAGATAAGCTGTTAATAAGCTTGAAAAGCTAATGGATCTGCCTACAATGTCTGGCGCTTACTTTATTCATTTAGGACCACTTTCTTGTTATGAACAAAAAACACTTTGTATTAGGCGGTGATATTAAAAAATCACTGACCGAAGGTTATCAGCTGGATTTTAAAACCCTTTTTCGCGATGCTTTTGTTACGACCAAAAAGCACTACCTGCCTCTGATTGTGGCCTGCCTTTTCACCGTGATCATTGTCGCTGTCAGTTACGGACTGATTTTTGATGATACCAGCTCCTTAAATGAAACATCGCAGATGGTGATTAACTTTATCTTTACTTCAGTGGTAATGACGCCTCTGGTTACCGGACTGCAGATGATGGGCGTACATCATTCAATTGGTGTAAGAAGTAAGTCTATTGATGTTTTTAACTATTTTAATAAAACCCTGCCGTTAGCCCTGGCAAGCTTAATTATTAATCTTTTGGTTTACGGAATTAATGTCGGTCTGACTAAGGCTTTAGGCGACTCTGCGATGCTGCCTTCGCTTATTATTCTGCTTTATCTGAATATGGCATTTTGTCTGGTTTACCCGCTGATTGCAGAGAAGCAGGTTGAACCGGTACTGGCGCTTAAATTATCATTAAAACTGGTCAATAAAAATTTACGTCAGTTTACTTTACTGTTTATGATTTTAGGTTTGTTAGGTATTGCGTCTATACTGCCGTACGGATTAGGCCTGTTTGTATTTATTCCTTTCTACTTTAATCTGATGGGCATCATATATCGTCAGATGTGCGGTGTCAGCGTTGTTGCCAGCATTAATGACAACGATGATGATAGTCACAATGATAATAATGATGAGTTTGAAGCTTAAGTGAGAGAAAATAAGATGCGTTTAACCCTGTTACTGTTTTTAACCTTGTCCACAAGCAGTGCTTTTGCTTCTACGGTTAAACTGGATTATTCCGTGTTTTTTGGTTATATGAAAACGCTGTACAAACTGGAATATGAACATGTTACTACAGCATTTTATCTGCTTGATAAAAACAGCCGTGAACTTTGTTTAATTAATAATGCACAAATGGTTGTAGATCAGAAACGCGAAGCGGTCGAATTTCACAAACAGGGGCGTTTATTACCCTTTTTCTCTGATCAACACCGCAAGGACGGCGCTGTGATAGAGGTGGATTTAGCCGCCGGGCAAAGCAGTCCGCAGTGTGATTTACAGGTAACTCTGATGGCTAAAGAGTCGGAATTAAATAACTTGTCATTCGGGCGCCTGGCATTAATCAGTGAACAGCTTGAAGGTGTTCTGCATAAGAATGCCGGTATGATAGGTAAATACTTCCTGCCGGACTTTTCCGGAGTGCGTTTACAGTTAGCAGAGCCGTTAACCGCCGCGCAGAGCAGTCAGCTTGATAAACAGATAAGCACTGCAGAAAACGGTGATCTGCTGATTACAAATAACTATATGAACTCTGTCGATGCACAGCAGCTTATTGCCTGGAATATTAAACGTATCACGCCGTGGTTAAGTAAATAATGTGCAGGCCGGCGCTTTGCTGAATATCACCACGGATGAACTGTCCTGGTTTAGTGAATTGAAAATAGGGCGGCTGCTTAAAAGCGAGCAGATAACTCACGCTTTAACTAATCAGGTATTTCTGCTGACCTTTGAAAATAATCTGCAGTATATTTTTAAACGCTTAAATCTAAAAGCCCGCTCTGTAGAAGACAGAAAACGCGAACTGGCGGTACAGAAAACAGCTGCAGAAAAGGGGCTGACTGCAAAAGTTATCGCTGTCTGCGATGCTTATAAACTGCAGGAGTATATTCCCGGGCAGGTGTTAAGCCATGCCCTTGTAAAGCAGAATATTCTTGAGTTATTAGCCCGGCAGCTGCAGCGGATTCATCAACTCCCTGCTGGCTCTGCCCAGCCTCAGCAGCTTGTTTATGAGCTTAATCTGCTTAAAAAACAGTTAAATAAACCCGTCGACAATAACAAGTTCGCACAGATGTTAAGACTTGCTGACAGATTAGATAAAAGCAGCAGCCGGGATATTCTCTGTCATGGTGACTTATCAGTTAATAATGTTTTAATCA
Source organism: Psychromonas aquimarina ATCC BAA-1526 (assembly GCF_000428725.1). Classification (GTDB taxonomy): domain Bacteria; phylum Pseudomonadota; class Gammaproteobacteria; order Enterobacterales; family Psychromonadaceae; genus Psychromonas; species Psychromonas aquimarina. Next base: position 38,794 of record NZ_AUAM01000007.1, on the reverse strand, counting down.
GCGATCAGCAGCAGATTATGATCCTTGACTGGGAATATGCGGTAACTGCCTGTGCCGCTTATGATCTGGCATTTTGCAGTTGTATTAATGAATTTAATGCGGCGCAGCGTGAACAGTTAATCGAACATTATTACTGCCTGAATCAGGAAAACTTAACCCAGTCACTTAAACAGCTCAAAGACGAGTGTGCTTTATATTTTACTGTATTTGTTTATATCAACGAATTATGGGCATTATGTTTTTTGCCTGAATAACAGTATTCAATCCCTTTCATTTAGTCAGCCTATCCGTCAGTTTTTAATATCCTTCATTTTTAATAAAAATACAGATGCACAAAAAATATCTTCTTAAGACAGCTTTTTCTGCTCTTCTTTCCTGTAATGCAGAGACCGGATATGGCAGTTATATTGGGTTTTTGCGGCGAATATTACCTAGTTGCTGATGTTTTTTATATTAAGTAGATCACGATAATTATCTTCTAAAAAGTCAATTAAACCACAATGAAAAAGCACAATGTCAACCTTAAGTCTATGTTAAGACACGTATTTGCTCGGATGATGTTATCGATCACATTTTGTACTGGGTGACGTGGAGAATATATATACCTTGCGATAATGTGATTTTTTTTACTTTATTGCACGGATCTTATTTACTTCATGAACACTCTCACCAGCAGCGATCTTAATCAGTTTTCGGAATATAAAAGTACAGCTTCAGCATTGGCATGTTCTGCACTGCTTTTACAGTTATCGGGTGTTGAGGAAAAGCCCTGTGAAAAATTCGATGAAAGCTTGTCTTTTAAAAAGGCTGTTAAGCAGTTTGGCAAAGCCAACAGTGTTAATTTAGCTGTTTCCAGATTAACACTGGCTAAAGTTTCTCCGGAAATGCTGCCTTTGGCTTTTAGAAACCGAGCCGGTTTGTATGTGGTACTGGCTAAAATATCTTCAGACCAGGCTTTAATTCAGTCTCCCGAAGCCTCCGGCCCGGAACTGCTGAGTATCGATGAGCTGCAGACTCAGTGGGGCGGACAGGTGATCGTCCTGCAGGGGGCCGCCTTGCGTTTCGATGTTTCCTGGTTTATTCCTGAGTTTGTCCGCCATCGTAAATTATTTGCAGAAGTTCTGCTGTTTTCACTGATGCTGCAGCTGCTGGCTTTGGCAACGCCGCTGTTTTTCCAGGTGGTGATGGATAAAGTGCTGGTTCATAACGCCTTGTCAACCCTCGATGTGCTGGTGATGGTACTGGTTATTGTCGGTATTTTTGAAGTGATTCTCAAGGGACTGCGGGAATATCTGTTTGCGCATACCTCCAACCGCATTGATATCGGGCTTGGAATCAAGCTTTTCCGCCATCTGCTCGGCCTGCCGCTGCTTTACTTTAAACATCGTCAGGTCGGAGCGATTATCACCCGCGTGCAGGAACTCGACAGCATCCGTGACTTCCTGACCGGATCTATGCTGACACTTTGTGTCGATGTTATGTTTACTTTTGTTTTTTTCGGCGTGATGGCCTGGTTGTCGCCTCTGCTGACCTGCATGGTACTGGCAAGTCTGCCTTTCTATTTTGTGCTGGCCTGGTTAAGCACCCGCCCGCTGCAGGAACGTATTGAACGCCAGTTTCAGACCTCGGCGATGAATACTTCATTTCTCAATGAATCCGTAAGCGGCGTTGAAACTATCAAGAGTTTAGCGGTAGAGCCCCGTATGCAGAGGCGCTGGGAGTCGCAGACTCAGGAGATGGTAGAAGCGGGCTTTCAGACGCAGACATTAAACAGTGTGATCAGTCATGGGGTAACCCTGCTGCAGAAAGTAACCGGGGTGGCTGTTATCTGGGTGGGAGCGAATCTGGTGATGTCACTGGAGCTGACCATAGGTCAGTTGATCGCCTTTAATATGATGACCTCGCATGTCAGTCAGCCGATTGCCAAGCTTGTTGAGCTCTGGCAGCAGTTTATACAGACCCGTGTTGCTGTAGATAAACTGGGAGATATGCTTAATCTGCCGATGGAGCAGGAGCAGGGCAGTGAAATCCCTGCCTCTGCGCTTTGCGGCGAATTATGGATGCAGAATATTTCCTTTAAATATCAGCCTAATTTAGAACCTGTACTTTCCGATATTAATCTGCATATCAAGGCGGGCGAAAGCCTGGGTATTGTCGGTCCCTCCGGCTCCGGCAAGTCGACGCTGACGCGCCTGCTGCAGAAGCTTTATACCCCGCAAAGCGGCAGCATTTTAATCGACGGCATGCCGCTGCATAGTTTAGATCCTGATTACCTGCGCAGTCAGATAGGCGTGGTTTTACAGGAAAACTATCTGTTCAACCGCAGCGTCCGTAACAATATTGCGGTAAAAGATCCCGCTGCCTGTTTAGAAGATGTGGTGGCGGCAGCTAAGTTAGCCGGCGCGCATGATTTTATTTTACAACTTCCGCTTGGTTACGACACGATTTTAGCGGAAGCGGGAAGCTCATTATCAGGCGGGCAGCGGCAGCGGATCGCCATTGCCAGAGCGCTGATGGCTAAGCCTAAAATTCTTATTTTTGATGAAGCGACCAGTGCGCTTGATGATCAGTCGCAGGCGCTTATTCAGGCAAATATGCAGGAAATCTCCCGCAGCCGCACCGTTATTATTATTGCTCACCGCTTATCTACCGTGCGTCATTGTGACCGCATAATTACCCTGGAAAAAGGCCGCATCACTGAGTCCGGCTCTCATCAGAAACTATTAGCACTGCAGGGATGTTACGCCCGTTTATGGCAGCTGCAGCAGGAATTACGTAAGGAAACAAACTGATGTTTATGAAGCACCTAAGAACCATTCAACAGGCATGGAAAGAGCAGCGCAGCGCGGCTGCTGATATTAAGCGATCCCGTGATGAATATGAGTTTCAGCCCGGCTATCTGGAAATTGTTGAGCGTCCGCCAGCTCCCTGGACAAGACGCACTGCACTGGCATTGACGCTGCTTCTGCTGCTCACTCTGCTGTGGTCGGTGATCGGCAGGCTGGATATTCATGCAGGTGCTGCCGGACGTTTATTAGTCTCCAGTCATTCTAAAGTGATTCAGTCAATTGAGCCCGGTGAAGTGGCCGCCATTAATGTCCGTGACGGTCAGCGGGTAAAAAAAGGTGATGTGCTGATCGAACTTAATCCGATCGGTATTAAAGCGGAGCTCCAGGAGCTGCAGGAGCAGTTAAATTTTAAACGTCTGGAACAGGCCCGTCTGCAGGCGCTGCTGAGTGAAGAGCCGTTAAGCGGCTTTATTGTCCCTGCGGGAGCGACTGCGCAGCAGGTAAAGATTTCGCGGGCTCATCTGCGCAGTGAGTGGTCTGAAGTTAAGGCTAATCTTGACAGCCTTAACGGTGAAATGCGCGTTAATTCAGCTAATCAGCAGGCGCGTAAAAAGGAAATTATCGGTTTAAATAAACTGGCTGCTAATATCAAAAATCGACTTGATGCGCAGCGTACGTTAGCGACAAGTAATCTGATCCCGAGAGTGGAGCTGCTGGAGCAGGAAAGAGAGCAGTTAGAAATAGACAGATCACTGTCGCAGCAGTATACCGAAATTGATGTGTTACTGGCTGAATATAAAAGCAAACAGGAACAGCGCAGCAGTTATCTGGCCAAAATTCGTCGTGAATATTACGACAAGCTTAATGAAGCGCAGGCTTCAATTGCTGTGATGGGGCAGCAGCTGATTAAATTAATGGAGAAATACCGTCTGCAGAGTCTGCGCGCACCGGTAAGCGGCGTTGTACAGCAGCTGGATGTGCACACCCTGGGCGGGGTTGTGCAGGCCGCTAAACAGCTGATGATTATTGTGCCGGATGATGCCGTATTAGAGATTGAAGTGATGATCCTTAATAAGGATGTCGGTTTTGTGCATAGCGGTCAGGATGTTGAAGTTAAGATCGATTCTTTTCCTTATACGCGTTACGGCACAATTCCGGGCAGGGTGGCTTATGTGTCTAGAGATTCAGTGCAGGATGAGAAGCTCGGCTTAGTTTTTCCGGCGCGCGTAAAGATAGAACAGCGCACTATTCTGGTTGAAGATAAAGAGGTGCCGCTGCAGGCAGGCATGAGTGTTAATGCCGAGATCCGTACCGGTGATCGGCGGGTGATTGATTACCTGCTCAGTCCTCTGCAGCAGTATCAGTCTGAAGCGATGAGGGAACGCTAATGGCTGCTGTCGAAACATTTACGCAAGAACAAAATATGCCCGGCAGCGGCTTCACCGGGGATCCCGGTCTGATTGCCCTGACTCGAGCCGCCGCCGCATTTAAATTATCTGTTGATGTCGGGCAGCTGACTCATCAGCTGGGACGCGGAGAAGGGCTTGCCGACAGTATGGATTTATGCCGCTGTGCACTCTGGCTTGGACTGCGTGCCCGTCGTAACCACAGCAGTATAGAGAGACTGTCAGCTTTACCTTTACCGGCATTAATGCTTACCACACAGGGCTGGATGGTTTTGGAGCAGGTTGAAAACGGCAGGCTTACTGTGTTTCTGCCGGAGCAGGATGACTGTCGGCAGTATTCGCTGCAGGAATTCAGTGAGCTCTGGCAGGGGGAGTTAATACTGCTTGCTGAAGCGCTGGATATTCCTAAAAAGACGAAATTTGGTTTTGCCTGGTTTGTGCCGTCAATACGCAAGCATGCCGGTCAGTTTCGTTATGTGCTGCTGGTTTCTTTAATGCTGCAGTTAATTGCGCTGGTGACCCCGCTGCTGTTTGAGAATGTTATTGATAAAGTCCTGGTCAGCCGCAGTCTTTCCAGTTTACAGGTGCTCGGCATTGCTATGCTCGCGCTGGCTCTGTTTGATCCGATTTACGGCTTTCTGCGTTCCTGGCTGTTTGCCAATCTTGCCAGTAAAACCAACTCGGAGTTATCCAGCCGCCTTTACCAGCATCTTGTTACCCTGCCGCTGAATTATTTTCAGCAGCGTCAGACTGGCGAAATTATTGCGCGGGTAAGGGAAATGAACCAGATTCGCCAGTTTTTAACCGGATCTGCGCTGACTATGGTGCTGGATCTGGCCTTTATCGGACTGTTTGTTGCTGTGATGTTCACTTATGCAGCCAAACTAACCTGGCTGGTGCTCGGCTCTCTGGTGCTGTATTTCCTTTTCTGGCTGGTAGTCGGGCCGGCACTGCGTGCCCGAGTTACCAGAGAGTATGAGTTAGGTGCAGATAATACCGCTTTTTTGACCGAGTCAGTGACCGGCATTGAAACCATCAAAACCACCGCCACCGAGTCCTCATTTTTACGCCAGTGGGAGCGTCAGCTGGCCAGCTTTGTACGCGCTTCTTTTCGTGCCAAAGTGATCGGCATACTGGCCGGACAGGGGATCGGTCTGATTCAAAAGCTGACCTCGGCATTAGTGCTCTGGTGGGGCGTAACTTTAGTGATGGAAGGCTCATTAACTCCCGGAGAGCTGGTGGCATTCAATATGCTCTCGGGTAATGTCACCCAGCCGATTCTGCGTCTTGCGCAGATCTGGCAGGACTTTCAGCATACCTTGATTTCACTGCGCCGTATTGGAGATATTCTCGATGAAGATACAGAGCAGGGCAGCGGCGGCCTGGCATCTGTTCCTAAACTGGCCGGCGGCGTGAGCTTCAGCGGGGTGCGTTTTCGTTACCATTCTGACGGCCAGGAAGTGCTGCGCAATCTTAATGTTGATATCAAGCCCGGCGAGTTTATCGGCATCACCGGACCGTCGGGCTCCGGCAAATCAACGCTGACCCGCCTGCTGCAGCGCCTCTATGTCCCTCAGCACGGACAGGTGCTGGTTGACGGCATCGACTTAGCTATTGCCGATCCCGTGGCACTGCGCCGCAATATGAGTGTGGTGCTTCAGGAAAGTCTGCTTTTTTCCGGCACCATTGCCGAAAATATCCGTCTTTGCCGTCCGCTGGCAAGTGATGCTGAAGTGATGCAGGCCGCCGTTCTGGCCGGTGCCGATGAGTTTATCCGCGAGCAGCCGGAAGGTTATAACGCGCAGGTCGGGGAAAAAGGCGGGCGCTTATCCGGCGGACAGCGCCAGCGGGTTGCGCTGGCTCGAGCACTGCTTACTAATCCGGGAATTTTACTGCTTGATGAAGCGACCAGTGCCCTGGATTACGAGTCAGAAGCGGCCGTTATGAGCAATATGGATGCAATTTCTCAGGGACGCACCGTGATCAGTATTGCCCACCGTCTTAATACCCTGCGTTATGCCGATCGAATACTGGTCATCGATAAAGGAGAGATAGTCGAACAGGGAACCCATGAGCAGCTGCTGGTTCAGGAAGGCACCTATGCCGGCCTGTGGAAGCTGCAGGTAGCGTCGTAGCCGCGGATGCAGCTCTTTTAGAGAAGTTAATCAGAGACTAATTTTTTATTCGGACAAATTTTGTTGAACCGCTCTCAAGCGCGGTCAGATCCTGCCTTTTTACTGGCCGGGTATTTGCGTTTGCCAAAGGATAGAGCGTTTAACAGAGCACTCATGAAGAGAGCTGCTCAAGCTGACTCATACCCCGTGGTATGCAGGCGCAGGCTGTGTCGCAGCAGGGAACATCTGCTTCGCAGTGAACATACCTCAGGTTGTTTTGAAAAAGCAGCCTGGCTATCAATTTAATTAGAAAGGAAATATCTAATAATGAGCGAAGAAACAACTAACAGCACTGATGTTTTTAATACTTCGGCGCAGGCTGAATTTATCAAACAGTTCAGTACGCAGCTGATCGGCAGTCTGCAGCAGACAGAAAGCAGTTCTTCCGCCAGCGTCGATCCGATGACTATGTTCGATACTATGGCGGCCGCATTGACTGAAGCGGGTGCCGATGCCGACTATATTCAGGCGGTTCAGGCGCTGAAAGGAGATGATTCCATTCTGGCCGAGCTGCAGAAGTTTCAGGATGCACTTGCCGGAAAGGGCGATATTACTCAGGTGGGCTCACCTGCGGCCGCCGAATCGACCGCACAGGAAGCATTGGCAGATCAAGGGGATCTGCTTAAGTTCAGCGACTATCTCTCCAATATCGGCGGCCCGGCTACCGGCTATGCAGGCAATGCTGTCAGTATTCTTTCAGACAGCTCCGATATCCATGTAATGAAAAATGTGGTCCGTTTGGAGAAGCAGCTGAAAAAAGACTTTTCCAGCCTGACCAATATTATTGAGCAGAACCGCAAGATGAACTTCGATGTGGAGGCCGCTTACCATAGTCGTTCCAATTTCACCATCCACAGTACTGACGGCAAGGACATTGAGGTGATTCGTAATTTGTCGCCGAAAGATCTGGCGCTGTTAAAGGTGCAGGAGACCACCGCGTCGCTGAACCGTGCTGATACGCTGGCCGAAGCTAAATCTCTGGCGAAAGACGTGTTAGGAACAGTCGGCAAGGGCGTTAAGGCTGCAACCGCGGGTTATAAGATTGTCAACGGCGGAGTCAGCATTGCAGCCGGAGATGCGAATCTGAAAGATGCCTGGGATCAGCTGCAGAAGGGGGAGATATCCCAGTCCGAGTACAACAAGCTGGCTACCGATGCGCGCTTTAAAATTGCCAATGGTTCATTAGGGCTGGGTAAAGGCGTCGCCAGTATCGGCGAGTTTGTCGCGAAAAAAATTGCCAAGAACCTCAGCAAGGAGACCGGTGAAAAAGTAAACCGTTTTGTTCCTGTGGTGGGTAATGTGATTGGTATAGGCCTAGGTGTGATGTCAGTTACTCAGAATGCTATGGCTGCCGATGAAGCCCGCCGCGAAGGCAATCACGGCCGTTCAGCGATGTTCGGTGTGATGGCCGCGCTGGATGCGGTCACTGTGGTGCTGGACTCTGTGAGTATGGTGCTGGATCTGATCCCTGGAATCGGCACTATGGCCTCGTTTGTTGTGGATCTGATCAGCACAGTGATTGGTTTTGTCAGCAGCGTAATCGGCTTCTTTACCGATCTGGTGGATACCCGTTCGCCGGAAGAAAAGATCAGTGCTGATTTCAATAAGTTTATCGCCTCCAATAAGTTTAAGGATTACGTTGACGGAATCGCAGATACCTATCAGAAGCAGGGTTACGATGTGCTTAAGTATTATATCGACAGCGAAGGAGCCGGCGTTGAAGGTGAAGAGGCTGCGCGTGCCAAAGTAGCTGCTCATGAGGAGATCCGCAGTCTGACTGATAAGGCCAGAGAGAACGTTGACGATCTTAGACTGGCGATTATTGATAACACTTACGGAGATGCCACCCGTGAAGGGGGAGCTGCAGACGATCTGATCAGCGTTGTCGGCGGCGGCAGTAAGACCCTGTACGGCCATGATGGTGACGATCTGCTGTTCGGCGGCGAAGGCAATGACATTGTCGACGGCGGCAAGGGTAACGACTACCTGAACGGCGGTGACGGTGTAGACAAACTGTACGGCGGCGAGGGAGACGATCAGGTGGTATTTGAACCTGGAATCGACCGGGAGGCCGACGGCGGGCCGGGTAAAGATACGCTGATTGTACCCGGCTCTCAGGGTTATATCCGCGATCAGTACTTTACCTGGAAGCCGGTTTACGACTATCACGAACACGGCGCAACCCTGGTCAGTCAGGAGACCCGCGGCAATCTGCGCCCGAACGGTCCGATTGCTCCCGGAGAAGTAGTGAAGCCGGTGAACACTATCAGGGCCGGCGGTGTTTATATCGATCTGGAAAACCGCTCAGCCGGTTTCAGCCTGGGCAACAGCTTCCTGATCGGCGAAGACAAGCTTAGTCAGACTCTTGCAGACGGCAGCAAGGGTTACTTCAACGCTTACTATGATAAGTATGCTTCTGCGGAAGTTAAGCAGAAGGCGCTTGATGATGAAAGAAAGCATCTGCAGGAGTTAAACAGTCTGCTTCAGCGTAACGGAGGCTCACAGGATATCGGCACCTATGAAACCCTGCTGGAGCAGACGCAGAATAGAAACCTCTGGCTGTTAGGGCGTGACAACAGCAGCCCCGACTATCAGAACACCTATCTGACCGACGGCGAGTTCCTATACGTTGTTGAACTGTTCCAGGGACAGCTCAACGGCTCCATCGTCGGCAAGAGCCGTTTCCGTCTGCAGGATATCGCCGACTCGGTAGTTAGCTGGGAAAAGCCTGCCGGATACGAGTGGGTCAATGGTTTTTACCGTGAAAATCAGCGGGTGGAAGCGCAGCTTTATCTGTCTTTTTCCAGTACCGATCTGGTGCAGGAATTTGAAAATATGGTGGTCAATGCCGATACCAATGCGACTATCTTCGGTGACGGCGGCGATAATATGATCCGCCAGGGACAGCTGGTAAACAGTAACAGCGGCAGCGGGCTGATCGACGGCCGCGGCGGTAACGACACTATAGTGATCGAGCGGGCGGCCAACCGAACCCGACTGTACGCTGATTCTTACAGCCACAGAACAGAGGTCCGCGGCGGCGAAGGCAGTGATACGCTGGTGCTTTCTAGCGACGATCCGCAGTCCGAGCGCATCAAAGAATACGAACATGACGATTATCATTATTCCTATCTGCTGGTGGATCCTGATTCGCCGAAGACCATTGATACCTATAGGCTGGGCGGTCAGCGTTCGGATCAGCAAGGTGCGGAATACGATATCCTCAGCGTCAGCGGCATAGAGTCCGTGGTGTTGGAAGACAGTAAGCTGGAGCAGACCGCGCCGCGTCCTATCTATCTTGATGCGTCCGAGCTCAGCAGCGCTCTGATGATCAGCGCCAACAGCAAAAATAAGGTTACCGTGAAGACCACTGCACAGGATGATACGCTGCGTATCGTTAACGCCTCTACCGGCAGTAGTTTCAGTAATGCCGGCGGGCAGGATCTGCTCGACTTCTCCGACTTTGACGGCAGTGGTGCAGTCAGCGTGGATCTCGGTTTCAATACGGTCAGCGGCGGCCTGCAGGCAACGCTGCAAGGTTTTGATAATGTCAGGGCGACTCGTTTCAGCGGGGACGTGTTAAAAGGCAATGATAACGATAACCTGCTGATGGCCTACGGCGGCAGCGATACACTTGATGGGCGCTGGGGTAACGATCATCTGGTCGCCGGGCGCGGACAGCATACTTTAATTGGCGATAAAGGCAGCGACACTTACAGCATCGGCGGGCCGGTTGTCACAGAAACAGCGGCAATCAGCGTTAAGCGCGGCAAAGACGGTCAGCTGCAGGTAAGCGGCCGCAACGGCAGCTGGCAGGACAATAAACTGATTCTCGATGTGCTGGGTGACGATAGAGCCAGTCTGATCCTGGGCAATATCAAGCTTCTTGATGCAGACGGTAAAGATCTTACCGGTAAAGGACGGATCAGCATTGAGGACAATAAGCTTGTTTTCGAGCCGGGAAGCGACTTTGGCGATCTGCAGCGTCACGATAAAACAACCCTGTATGTTAGATATCAGAGCGAGGGTTCGCTGGCGCGCATCGACGAGACAGATCAGGGTAACCTGCTTCGAGTCGGGCACTTTACCGCTGCCGAGCAGATTCATGCAGATCTGGATCAGGATCATAACCTGGTGATCAAGGACGCTGACGGCAAAGTAGTGTTTGTCGACCTTAACTGGGGAAGACAGTTTAATGCCGGCAAGACCAACCTGCTGAACCTGGCGGCTGATTTTGCTAAACGTTTCCCTAAACTGATGCTGACCGAAGCGAATACCGTTCTGGACCAGACTGCTGTCTACAATCTGCTCACCGAGCAGTTGAGCAGCAGGATGCATCTGCAGAGTTCACCATGGGATATGCATGTTGTGGCCTCTAAACATGAGGCTGTGACGGGCGGCGCCGGGGACGATATCTTCGTTTCCGACGTTTATGGTGACGGCAAAGCTAACGTTGCTGAAATCAACAGTGGCGCCGGTAACGATACTATAATCGCCGCTGCAGGAAACCAGATCGGCAGCGGTAAGCATACGCTGGTTCGTACTGGAAGCGGTGATGACATAGTTGTGATCGGCAATAGTGAACGGGTGGTAGATATTCGTTTCGAAGGCAATGACGGAAGCAAAGTTCTGAAGATTGAAAACTGGTCGGCCGGCCAGCTGCAGATTGAGTCGGACGGCGGCAGCGGTTATCACCTGAAAATGAATGATGCCCTGGTCGCGACCCTGGATGAAGCACCCGATACGATTGGTTTTGCCGATGGGGATAGAATCTGGATAGTGAGCGATGTGCCGGCTTATCTGAACGCGCGGATGCAGGGCCAGAGTTATGCTCTGTCCAGCTTCCTGGATCAGAATGAGAATATGGGGCTGCGCTTTGCAGATCTGCGTTCGGAGCAGGTGACTCTGGATATCAGTAAGGCGGCTGAAGGGGTCGACATCAAACTGATGGCGGCAGACAGGACGCTGTATACCTTCTCGATGCCTGAGTTCAGCAATACCGAGCTGGCAATTGGCGGTGTTGCATTCGGGCTTGCGCTGCAGGTCGTCGGCGGCATTGAGTTCGCCGATCAGACGCTGAATTTTCAGGAAGCATCAAACTGGCTGCAGGGGATCCTGCAGGATAGTTCCCGTTACAGTTTAGGAGATGGACTGTCACTGGTTGAATCAGTCAGCGGCGGTGAGACAGATCCTCTGGTGCAGGTATGGAAGGAACTGCCTCTGCAGAACGGTTCTTTTGAAGCAAATACTCTGGAGAAGGACTACACCATTTACCGGGAAAACGACAGCGTCACGATTTTCGGCGCCCCGATTGACATCCCGGGCTGGGACTTCAGCGGTTTCGGCAGCCCCTCCGGCGGTATATCTTCGGATAAACAGGGACGAGGAATCGACGGCGGCGCGTCCGACGGTGTCAATATGGGCTATCTGCCGGACAGAGCGACGATGAGCCAGCAGGTTGGTACCTTCGAAGCGGGCACAAACTACCGCGTTTCCCTTGATTACCATACCCCGGATACCGGCCTTGAAGTACGCCTATGGGCGGGCGATACCCTGGTGGGCAGCAAGGTTCTGAGCGAATCTGATACGGCCGGACAGTTTGGCTATCCAAATCACAAAAGCTGGCAGAGTCTGACCATGGAGGTAGACGGTTCCTCGTTTCTGGCGCGCGCTGCCGACGGACAGCCTCTGAAGCTGGAGATCGTTAATGCCGCCGGCAGTAGGCAGTACGATACGTTCAAGGTGGATAATATCCGTCTTAGCCAGCTGACCATGGTCAAGCAGTCTGAAATTGAACAGCCTGTAACTCCAGATCCTGTGACCCCGAAACCGGAACCTGTGCCGCAGTTTATTGAGCTGGTCGATGCACCTAATACACTCAGCGGCTGGGATGTTCAGAGCGGGGGAGACGGTTTCCACACTGCAGAAAACGGACTGACCTCTTCCTATGAGTGGGGAAGCAGGACCCGTCGTTTTGATGTCTCCGAACTGATCAGCACCTATGGTGCCAACCCGATCAATATCAGCGAGAGTTTCCACCAGGCGGGATATACAGCCGACAGCTACAAGCTGACGGTACGTCTGCTGGACAGTGCCGGCACTGAGCTGCACAGCTGGACTACCGGTGAGCAGACAGTACAGGGTTCGGTCAAGGTGGAGCATACGCTGCAGAATTACGATAGTAGTCTTCATTACCTTGAAGTCACCGATGCCGGTAAGGATCAGGAGTACTGGGCTGGTCAGTGGGGGGCACGTATGGAAGGACTGTCGATGCAGTTTGAGACTGGAGCAGATGCTGACAGTCTACGTCTGGCCCGTTTGAGCAGTGCGATGGCAACTTTTGACAGTGACGGCGCATCTGACGGCAGCGGATTGTCGGAGAGCCGTTATAACCTGCAGCCGGTACTTACCGCTTCGCATATCTAGCTTTTTAATCTAGGAATATAGGAGGGGTCACCCCTCCTATTGATTATCTATACCCAATCTACCTCAATATGCTGATTCAGAGGTGGTTTGGGTATGGATATATCAGCAGCTTATTACATTAAGTCAGTCTATGAAAACTGCAAATGGCACCGAAGCTGAGACAGATTGATTTGCCAAGTCATAGTGTTACTGCTGCTTAAAGAGTGAATTTTTATTTTACCCGACCATAAATAAGTTTACTTATTGCGGCGGGTGTACACGGAGCCTTCGGGCATATTAAAAATGAAAAAGTAAGGATGAAAGAATGGAAGCAGTAACCGATTTCGGCCGGCAGATTAATGAAGCAACTTCCTCGGGGGATGAGATTAGAAGTGATGTTCTCGGTAACTTTATGAAGCAGTTCGGCGCGGGTTTTTCGCAAATGATGCGCGACAGTATTGTTAATAAAGATGCCAATGAGATGAGTGCTGAAAAAATGGAAGCATTTTTCGCGCAGGCCTTAACCGATTCCGGTGTGGATCCCTCTGTGGTAAGCGAACTGTCGGGTTTGATGCAGGATCCTGATATTCTCGCCGCCCTGCAGGATTTTGATCAGACACTTAGCGGCGATCAGAGTGCGGCAGTAACCGCGCCGGCAGATAGTGCATTGCCCTCTGTGGATGAGGTATTCCCTGATCAGCCGACTATAGATGCCGGTTTAAACGGCAAGGTTAAAACTTTAGAAGAATACAGTGATTATATTTCCGGTGCAGGTACAAGCTTTGGCGGATATATGGTCGGCCTGCCTTCAGATATTAAGGACGGTACCGGGCTGGTACTCGGCGGTATTGAAAAATTTCGTTATAACAAAATTGCCAAGGTACTGAAAAGCGGTGATCTGGACGGCATTCCTGAATGGAAAAATAAACTGCAGGGCGCGCTGGACAGCGGTGATGTGCTTACTGAAGGGCAGTCATCATTTAAGAAAACCTTTGATAATGTGGCAACCGGTGCGAGTATTGCCACTTCTATGTTCGGCATAGTGCAGGGCGGTATCAGTATTGCCGCCGGCAGTGAAAAAGAGGGCATAAAACGTGATTTACGGATCACCGGCGGTGCTTTGAGCGTTACTAAAGGGGTTTATTCTCTTTCCAGTATCGTTATTACTAAAATAGCGCAGAAAGCCGGTGGTGATACTGCTGAAAAAGTGGCTAAGTTTTTCTCTAAGGCTGCACTGCAGAAAGATATTGCCGAAGTCGGATTCAGCGCTTCTTCCGGATTAACCAAAGCAGGTGTCGGCTTTGCCACGGTAGTCGGCAGTGCACTGGCAATCGGTATGGGCGTGGTCAGTATTACTAAGAATGCGTTAGCCGCTGAGGAGGCATTTGACAGCGGTAACTCCAGCCGCGGTGCCATGTATACAGCAATGGCGGTAATTGACGGTCTGGGAGTTATTCTCGATGTTGCCAGCTTAATCTGTGACTTTGTTCCTGTGGTTGGTACAGCTATCTCCTTTGTACTGGACTGTATTAATTTTGCATTAACCGGCATTAATACTCTGCTTGGCTTCTTTGCTGATCAGCTGGACAGCCGCACGCCGGAGCAGAAAATCACTCAGGCACTGGATTCATATGTTGATTCCGATGAATTCACTAAATTTATTGACGGTCAGGCTGAAACCTTCAAGAAAGAAGGTTATGACGTCTTCCAGTATATTGTTGATGCGGAGGAAGCGGGATTATCGCAGGCCGGTATTGATGATTTAACCGCTTACGTTACAACCGTGAAACGCGATCTGACCGAGAAAGCTAAGCAGTACAGTGAAGATCCTAATAACCGTCTTGCTCTGATTGACGGAACGGCCAGCGGCAATACCTTAAACGGACGTGAAAATGATGACTACCTTGACGGCCGTAAGGGTAATGACATTATTTATGGTCATGGCGGCAATGATATTATTATCGGCGGCGTAGGCAGGGATCAGCTGATCGGCGGCACCGGAGACGATACTCTGGACGGCGGTTTAGGCGGCGATACCATTGAAGGCGGTGAAGGTAATGATACCGCGCGTGCCGGGCTGGGTGATGATCTGATCAATATGGGGCCGGGTCAGGATGTGATCAGCGGTCTGTTAGGTAAAGACACTATCGACGGCGGCGCAGACAGCGATACCCTAAGTGTTGAGCAGATGTTTGACTCGCTGGCTTCGCGCTCTTTAGCGGTGAGCTGGGAACTGCCCGAGGGACAAAACTGGGGCGATTCCGATCGTGATACCTATATTGCAGTTGCTAATCAAAGTAACTGGAAAGACTATGCACCGGAGTCCGAGCCGGCTATCGGTTTTAATGTTGATCTGGCAGAAAATTCTGCTTCCGCACGTTTAGGTATTACAGCAGTTAATGATATTAAAGGCGGCCTTTATAATTATGACCTTTTCCCTAAAATCGCCAATGCTTATACCGATGATCAGCGTAATTTCAGCAGTCATTACTTATTTTCTGAACCTCTGCCGCTGATTTCTCTGCTGGGGCGGATAAATTTCAGTGATAAAGAAAATAATCATATCGCTTATATGCACCATAACGGCGAGTGGACCTCTTATATAATGGATCGTCCGGCGGATCATCAGATTAAAGCGGGTTACGATGCGTATATGGCTGAAGCAGAGCGTAACGGCCGTAAAGTTTACCTGTTAGGCTCTACCACATTAGCCTTTCATGCGGATGCCGGTTACTTTGGTGATATGCCGGTATTGACCGACGGTAATTCACTGATGATTTTTGATCCGAAAATAGGTTTTGCAAATATCAGTAAAGAAACCCTGATATCCATGGCCGGCGGTGAAAATGCCAATCTCAAATCAGCGGCCGGTTTCTACCTGTATCTGGTGGATAAAATCGGTGCTTCAGCTTCACTGAAAGATATTGAGAATGTGGTCGGTTCACAGTTTGATGATCTGCTTAAGGGGGACGACAAAGCGAATGTACTGATTGCCAAAGACGGTAATGATACCTTACAGGGTAAAGGCGGTAATGATGTACTTGATGCAAGCGGACAGGGTATTAAAACCGTAGACGGAGGCGAGGGAGACGATACGGTCAGCTATGCCAAGAGTACCGCAGGCGTTACTGTTAACTTAACTAGCGGTACGGCGCTTGAAGGCGGCCAGACAGATACTTTAGTCAGCATTGAAAATGTCAGTGGCTCTAAACACCGCGATATTATCACGGGTAATGAACAGGCCAACCAGATTGTTGCGGGTGGCGGTAACGATGAGGTGAACGCCGGTGCGGGTGACGATTATGTTGACGGCGGAAAAGGCACTAATACCCTCAACGGCGGTGCTGGTACGGACAGCGTTGCATTTACCCAGTTTAACGGTGTGATAGTAAGTATGTTGCAGGGAGAAGGTTACAGTCTTGCTGATCCGCTGACAAAAACCACCTTTAGTAACTTTGAAAATATTGTCGGCAGTGACGGTGATGACAGCTTGACCGGTGATAACAATAACAACGTATTATTCGGCGGTAAAAGAGATGATAATCTCTACGGTGTTGACGGTAATGATACCCTGATGGGCGGCAGTGGTTTTGATAAAATATTCGGCGGCAGCGGTAATGATCGGCTGTCCGGCGGCGATGATATTGATGAACTGCACGGCGGAGCCGGTTTTGATATTGTTGACTACAGCCTGAGTGATTCAGACAGAAAACGGCATTTGAATATTCAGCTTAATGATAACGGTATGACAACCTTTGCTAGAGATAAACAAACAGGTCATATTATCGATAAGATGACTGATATTGAGGGACTTGTCGGCGGTGACGGTAACGACACCCTGACTGGTAATTCGCAGAATAATCAGCTGACCGGTGGGGCAGGAAACGATACGCTGCAGGGGTTAGGCGGTAACGATGTACTGGTTGCCGACGGCGGAACTGATTCTCTTGAAGGCGGGGCTGGTAAAGATTTTTATCAGATCAAAGCTGACGGTCATGGCGTTGTTGATGATACTGATTTAGATAATGCCTTAGCATTTGACGGTGTCACATTGGCGCAGATTAAGGTGATTGTTGATGCGCAAAGCGGACGCATACAGTTTGTACGTAAAGATAACGGTGCAGTATTGTTTGAAGATGTTGAATCAGGACGGCAGTTAGCACAGTGGAAAGGGCAGGCTGATGATGCGCAGACTCTGGCGTTATCAAAAAGCTTTGTGTCACGCTTTTCAACCATTCGTATCGGTAATTCAGTATTAGAGCAGAACTCTATTATGAATTTAATCGGTGGTTCTATCTGGCAGTTTACAGGTGCTGCCGATGATACTGCTGTGCAGATGAATCAGCTGTCTAACTATATTGAGTCCAATATGAGTGACGGAACAATTCATGCCGGTGCCGGTGATGATCTTATTCATCTGACAGCAGGGCGTGCCGATGTGCATACCGGAGCAGGCCGTGACTATATTGATATTTCACAGAACAGTAATACTGCTCAGTCGGTTGTTTATGTGGATCAGTTTGCCACGCTGGAAGCGGGCGGCAGTAATAAAGTCAAACTGGTCAGTGCAGATGATGCAAGCTATAGCCTGGTATTAAAGGGCGAGTTAAATGACTGGAGCCTGGCTGCGGACGGTATCTCTTTACAGCATACCGACGGTGGTTTAATTGAGATGGCAGAGCAGCCGTTAAGCATTATTTTTGACGGCGCATCTAAGCAGGTGTTAGTCAAAGATGTTGCCGATTATTATACGCAGATAAACGGTGGCGGTAGTTACCAGCACAGCTGGGAACTGATGCCTGACGGACGCGTACTGATGAATCTGCCTGATCTGAATTCTACCGGGACGACAGTCTCTCAGGAAGTGGTCGGCGGAAAACTGACTGTGCGTATTAAACAGGGAGACAGGGTTTTACTGAGTCAAGAAGTACCTGCTGAAACACCTGAAGGGGCAAGTCTAGGTGATCTTCTGATGAGCCGTATCAAAGCTATTCGTTTTGCAGATCAACTGCTTGAAGGCGCTGCTTTAGGCGCATTTGTTAATACGGCTGTAGAGGCAAGTGGTACTGCCGGTCTGCAGGCTCCGGAGGTCGCCCCTGTGCCGAGCTTTATCGAACTTGTTGAAACACCAAATACACTGAGTGGATGGGATGTTACAAAGGGCGGTAATGGTTTTGCCGAAGCTGATAACGGTTTAACTTCGTCCTATGACTGGAGCAGTCGTACCCGCCGCTTTGATGTTTCCGGTTTAATCAGTACCTATGGTGCTAACCCGATAACCATCAGTGAAAACTTTCATCAGGTTGGTTATACCGAAGACAGCTATAAATTGTCGGTTAAGCTGCTGGACAGTGCAGGAAATGAACTTTCAAGCTGGACAACCGGCGAGCAGAAAGTGCAGGGCACAGCTGAAGTCAGCCATAAGCTGGAAGGTTACAGCAGTCAGGTACATTATGTTGAAGTAACCGATGCCGGTAAAGACAACGAGTACTGGGCTGGTCACTGGGGCGCACGTATGGAAGGTCTGCAGATTAAGTTTGCAACTTCAGATACACCGCTTGAGACGGCAGCTGCTGAAGAAGTTCTCAGCAGTCAGCGTCTGGCGGTGCTTTCTGGAGCAATGGCTGCTTTTGATGCCGACGGTTCTGGAGTCGGCTCTGCGGTTAAGGACAGCGGGCAGGTTGTATTACCTGTATTAACAACATCGGTTGCTTAAAGCAGAGTAACGGGGAAAACTTAACCTTAAGTTTGTTTTAATTACAAAGCCTTCGATATATATTGAAGGCTTTTTTGTTCTGCAGTGCGCAGACAGCATTACTTTTTACCTGCAGAAAATTTTCTCTCTCGGTGATTATTCATGCCCTCTGGTGTTAACTGGCTCAGGACAGCATCGGGTAGTTTCTGGCCTTGTTTAATCATGATCTTAGTCTTAAACAGAGGCTGCAAACACCGCTAAAAATTGAGGTTCTTAATGCTGAGTGGGAACTAGATCTGTCCGCATAAACTACGGCTGCCTATGACTAGTTTTAATTCTTTTACTATTAGCTGTTATGAAGCTTCGAAAGTATCTATACAGTCACATTTTTACTATAAATAAACCCTCACGAATTGAATTCATTTATCCGTATAAGTATGGTGTTTTTTTTGAAATTTAAGTATAAAAAATATACCTGAAATATAGTTTTAGTGTCTGTTGAATATTCTTATCTAAATATGAATAAATTTGTTTTTAAAGATAGTTTACCTGCCAGTACAACTTCAACAGCATTTTGAATTCTGCCTTTATTTAGTCAAAAAAAACATATAACAGCTGCCCGGATTTGCTTACAGGCGGCTGAACTTGGAAAAATTGAATCAATTAGGGATAGAGTAATGAAGAAATATTTTATGTTATTTTTTATGCTGTTAAATCTAACAGCCTGCGGTAGTGATAGCGGCGGCGATAGTGGTGGAAGTACTTCGTCCGCTTCTGTTTTAACGTTTTCACCTGCAGCAGTTAGCGAAAAGGCGTATGCAGGAGAAACAGCATCTTTTTCAGTTAATGTAAGGTCCAGTGCAGTATTTAGCGGTTATATTTATGTTACTGAAAGCACAGGAACTATTGACCCTTACATTCAAGTCATCAATAACTTTGACGGATCCTATACGGCTGCAATGAGTGTCTCATCGACATTAACGGTGGGTGACTATAAAGGACGTATTGAAGTTAAGCTGTGTAATGATATTAAATGTGAATCACAAATTGCGGGATCACCTTCGTATCTTGATTTTAATATAGAAGTTGCCTCATCAACTGTTGATTCTAATGTAGAAGACACTTCATCAGATATTGATTCAGATATAGAAGATACTTCATCAGATATTGATTCTGATATAGAAGATACTTCATCAGATATTGATTCTGATATAGAAGATACTTCATCAACGAATTTAACTCCTCTTGTTTCCTGGGACAATGTCGATAACTGGGAGACATTTCAGGGCAATGCGGCACACACAGGTTATGTGCCGGTTACGCTTGATGTAAATAAATTTTCTGCCCGCTGGCGATGGAATCCGCCGCAGGAAAATAACCAAGTGAGCCCGACAGTGGTCGCAGACGGCATCGTGTATGTTTCTAGTTCTGCGGAAGGGGCTGAGAGCTCTGTATTGTATGCTCTCAATGAAGAAGACAGCAGTGTGCAGTGGCAGCATGATTTCGGAAACGTTTACCTATTGAATGCGCCGGCTGTATCTAACGGCAAAGTTTTTGCGGCGACCAGCGGCCATGATGATACTTTTATGTGGGGGTTTAATGCAGATACGGGATCTAAGCTGTTCAGCAGCGCATTTCAGTCCCAATGGCCAGAGTATTATGCGCCAACGGTAGATAACGGTGTTATTTATACAAACGGCGGGTACTATGGCGGCCTGAACAGCTTTAATGTTTCGGATGGGGCTGGGCTGTTTTTTACAGATTTAAGCGGATATGATCAATGGACACCGGCTGTTGACGCTGATTATGCCTATGTCTATCAGGGGAATAACTGCGGCGGTTGTAATGATGCCGGTTTGAATATTATAAATAAAAACACTGGAGAAGTGATTAATACGATTGTCGATCCGCAGCATAACTGGTCTGGCTGGAGCATTTACGGTGCGCCTGTTATTGGAGCTAATAATACAGTTTATGCCGTTAATCAGGTTAGTAAATCCGAGTCTACTAATCACCTTGTCAGCTTCAATACACAAAGTTTGAGTATTAACTGGTCGGTTCCTGGGATTTTTCAATTAAATCCTACACTTGCAAACGAGGTTATCTATACGGCAAACCGAGCAACACTTCAGTTAGAAGCCCGCGATGAATTAAGCGGTGCTGTTTTGTGGACATGGTCAGCGCCGGATTCTGATGAAACAGGCTTCTATGGTAATATTATTGCAACGGATAATATGGTTTTTGTCAGTACCAATAAGCAGGTCTATGCGGTTGATATCAATACGCATAATGAAGTATGGGCTTATAGTAAGCCTGGTGAATTAGCGTTATCAAATAACGGCGTGCTTTATATCAGCACAAGTAACGGGTATCAAAGTGATGGTTCGTTAGCTGCGGTAAATCTAAAATAATTCATTATTAGAAAATAACTTCTTATTACTTAAACCATGCACAGGAAGCGCGAACTGTTTGTTTAAGTCCGCGCTTTTATATTACTTATAAAACTCGCTGATAACTTTGGTCATGTAGTAGTGATCCAAGGTGCCCTGACTTTCACGAATACTGTGCATGGCAAACATAGGGTTACCGACATCAATCGTATTTATGCCTAGAGATGCAGAGGATGTTGGTCCTATAGTACTGCCCGACGGTAGATCTGAGCGGTTGGCCATTTTCTGGTAGGGCACATCTGCTTTATTACATAAGTTAATAAACCGGCCGGCAGTTTCTGCTGTTGTGGCATATCTGAAGTTAGCGCTCATTTTAATAACCGGTCCCTGGTTCAGCAGCGGTGCATAGGATTTATCATGTTTGTCGGTAAAGTTAGGATGCAGGGCGTGTGCACCGTCTGCACTTATTAAGAAGCTGTGATGTTTTGCTCTTAGGCTGTCTTCTAAGTCGCCGCCCAGCGCGAAAATTATGCGCTCTAATAATGAGTTTAAGAAGTTTGAATCTGCGCCCATCATGGTTCGGCTGCCGATCTCTTCATTGTCAAAAAATACGCCGATATTGGTCTGCTGCGGATTATCTGCTGCGGTCAGACTTTTATAAATACAGTGGCACATGGCCAGATTATCCAAACGGCCGACGGCGATCATATCCTGATCCAGGCCGATAACTGCGCCTTTCTGGGTATCATAGAAAAACAGATCCATTTCCAGTATAGAGTCAGCATTTACACCGGCTTCCACTGCGACAAGCTCTTTTAAATAGTTTTTTTCGTCTATCTCTTTATCGCTGCCGAAAAGGATAACCGGCAGGTGGGTCTGTTTGTTGTATTCAAAACCGGCGTTTGCTTCTCGGTTAAGGTGAATAGCCAGATTGGGTATAAAACCGACCGCTCTTTTAAAGTCAACTAAGCGGTTCTGTACCCCGTTTTCTGTGTTAATTGAGATCCGGCCGGCTAAGGAGAGATCCCTGTCAAGCCAGGTACTGTTAATGCCGCCACCGTAAGTTTCAACACTGACCTTTAAGCATCCCGCTGATTTAGTCAGAGACTCGTTTTTAAGTTTTAAATGCGGGCTGTCGGTATGCGCACCGGCGATATTAAATCCGCTCTGCCATGGTTTTTCACTGCCGAGCTGAAAAGCGATAACAGCGCTGTTGTTTCTCTGCAGGTAATATTTCTGACCTGCCTCAAGCTTCCACTTATCACCTTCATTAAGGCTGCGGTAGCCACTGTTTTCCAGCTCTTTGATAATATTGGATGCTGCAAAGTATGACACTGGGCTGCTGTCTATAAAAGTGATCAGATCTTTGGCTAATATGTTTGCTTTGTTATTCATTTTATCTCCTAGTTATGCACCTATATTAACAGCAATAGGGATGCGGGAAAATCATGCAGTGACAGCTCGCGATCTCAATTAATCAAATAGCCAGCCGCAGTAATTATCCAGGTAAATAGTTCGGGATATCCATTATCCAGGGACCTTTGTCATGTTCACTTGTTCTGCAATAGACACAGATGATAAACATCTTCTAATAACATGTTCTTATCTTGATTTGTTTTATGATAACAATATATGGTTAGCGAATGACTAGCTTTTAAAGCCGAGCCCGGCATTAAATCCGTTTTGAATATCTGGAGATAAATATTTTGGATCAAGAATTACGCGCATTTATTTCACAATGGCTGGCTGGTGTCGGTATTGACAGTCAGCCTGCCGATGGTGTGTCGACCAGTGTAATGGTTTTGGCTTGTTTTATCGTTGCTTTTATCGGTCATTATCTGGTTAAACGCGGTGTGGTCAGCACCATGAATATTGTTATCCTGCGTTCTAAAGTGACCTGGGACGACATATTTATGCGCTATCGGGTGCTGGAGAAGTTTGCTAAGTTAGTGCCGGCTTTGATTCTCAACATCCTTGTTCCTTTAGCATTAACAGAGCACCCGTTAACCAGCAGCCTGGCGGATCGCGTGCTGGATGTGAGTATTATTGTTCTGTTTGTGCGAGCAGTATACAGCGCGCTTGATGCCGCCAATGAAATTGCTGATGTCAACCTGGTAAGCCGCCGTCTGCCGATTAAGAGCTTCGTACAGTTGTTTAAGCTGTTTATGTTCTTTGTCGCTATCATTATCTCGATTTCAGTACTTGCCGATCAGTCTCCTGTGTATTTCCTGAGTGGTTTGGGTGTCGCGACCGGTTTGGTTATGCTGGTATTTAGAGACACGATCCTTGGTTTTGTGGCTGGTATTCAACTAGCTGCAAACCGCATGGTGAGCACGGATGACTGGATTCAGATGGATAAATACGGTGCAGACGGCACCGTGGAAGAGGTGTCGTTGACTACGGTTAAGGTGCGGAACTGGGATAAAACCATTACCATGATCCCCGCATACGCATTAGTGTCAGATGCCTTTAAAAACTGGCGGGGCATGTCGGAATCAGGCGGGCGCCGTATTAAACGCTCGGTACAGATTGATATTCAAACAATAGGTTTTTTAACTGCAGAGGATCAAGAGCGCTTAAGCAAGATCAATTACCTTAAAGCTTATTTTGCTGAAAAGTCACAGGAAATCGATCTGTTTAATGCGCAGGTGAGCGACGCTGATATGCTGGTTAACAGCCGTAACCTTACTAATATCGGCACGTTTAGAGCTTATATGCTGGAGTATCTGCGTCAGCACGATAAGCTCCATAAAGAGATGACATTAATGGTGCGTCAGTTAGCGCCGACAGAGTCAGGCGTGCCGATTGAGATTTATATCTTTGCCAATGATACGCGCTGGGCATTTTATGAAGATATTCAGGCCGATATTTTCGATCATATCTTTGCTGTTCTGCCTACGTTCGGCTTAAAAGTGTATCAAAGACCAACCGGAGCGGATATCCGCAGTCTGCAGGGGTAAAGCCTTTAGGCTGAGTCATTTGATAATACTTTTGTATTGATAAGAGTGATTTTGTGTATCTTATTCTTTCGGGAGAATGGGGTGATTTGACTATGTGTAATGCACTGAGATAGGGCCTCATTGGCGTTTTTATGTTTTCCAGAAGTACCCGCACTGCGAACACTTAAGTCCATGCTGATAAAAAAACAATGGAAACCCGGCAAGGATAAAAATTAAAAATGCCGGTCTTTTCCCTTTGGTATGGGGCTCTACGTTTTGAGAACCACAATGAGGGCAGCTTTCTGGTTGAGAGTGACATAGAGAATCAACAGCAGCAGAAAAGTCTTCACTTAGAATTTTTCTTGCGTCCTGCAGATATTCTTCAGGGACAAATAATCTCACTCCCCCCATTGCATCTGAATATAACCACTGCATGTTTACAGTGTGCTCATCAGCAATGAATGAAGGAATGCCGGCACTCTCTAAATTTGCTTTTGCAATGTTTGCATCAAGAGGAAATGAAAACTTTGCCGCAACTACTGATTTACTCATGATTCTCTCCTGAAACGCAGCCGCTGATACGCGCTGCAGAGACACAATTTCCTGCTTACATGTAAGCAATACAATAATAAGAATACTAAATCCACTCAATAGATTGTGAATATTTATAGCAGAATCGTGAATCGACAAATGTAACTGAGGCCGCTGATTAAATTCTTATGAACTTTAGGTTTATTGAAATATTTTTGTGCTAGTGCAGGCGAGAGGGGGCGCTATGTATATTTATCCTATTTCTTTGTAAAACAAATCGACAGCATATAATCTTGCCGCTATATATAGTCAAACCAGTAGTCTTTTTATGAAGCAAAAAATCCCTAACCTTAAACAGGGTTAGGGATATTTATTGAACAGAGGCTTTTGCTAAGCATAAAAGTTGTTATTTATGCTTTTCTTTTTCTTATTGAAAACCCAACTCCCAGCAAACCTAGACCAAGTAGTGCAATGCCTGCAGGCTCCGGCACATTCACATCAGAAGTCCAAACGTAGTTTACAAAACTGTCATTTAATCCATCATGAACATAGGCAGAACGTGCACTATTTGTAGCACTCGGAAATTGATAGCCGTCATTGCCGACATCGAGAGAGTAGTTTTCATCAAACTCCATGCCTGAATGTTCACCCCAGCCGTCATACCAGCCGGTATGAGTGATAGTGGTATAATCAAGTGAGTCAATGATAGAGATAAAGTAATCAGTATCAGATCCTCCAAAAATAAGTGCCGCAGCTTCAGTTGCTGAGTAGACATCCGGATTGGTAGTCCACCAAGGACCGTCGTTAACTTGATAAGAGCCTACAAAAAGAGGGACTGCCTGCAGATTAAGGGATGCCGCTGCAAGTACGGCTGCTAAAATAATTTTTTTCATTTTTGCCTCCTTTCTCTAAAAAAAACACATACTTATGACTATCTATTGCATTTTTTATTCCACAACGTTATGTTGTTGTTTTTAAAGAACTTTAAATCAATTTTCTTATGACATTAATTCAAAGTGTAAAAAAAGCTGACAACTTGTGGCTGATGCATCAGATTAAAAAGGTTTAATTTTGCATCCTGATGAGGCTGTTTATATATAACGGGAGAGGCAATGCTGCTTAAAAGAGAAATATTTATTAATAGATATGATAAGAGTGTTGTGATGCTTGGCCGCCGGAGGAAAGAAAGAGATACTGGTTATCCGGTCTTGTCCTGTGCTCAAAAGAGCAAAAGACAAAACCTGATTCCATGTTTTTGATTAATGCAGTTTAAATTTACTAACCACTGATTTTAGCTGGCTGTTAGCAGCTGAAAGGTTAATAGTCTCGGTGGCGGTAGACTGTCCGTTAATGGTTAATTCACCGACAATATCTCGAATTGCGCTCATATTACGGGTAATATCTTCAGCAACAGAACTCTGCTGTTCTGCGGCTGTGGCAATCAAGGTATTTAAATCGTTAATATTAGTGACTGAAATCGCAATATTATCCAGATCTGCTGCTACCAGTGAAGTGTTTTGAGTGGTTCTCTCACAGGTTGATTTTGTGGCATTCATGGCATCAATTGCCGTTTTTGAACCGCTAAGCAGTTTATTCAGTGTTTGTTCAATTTCTGCCGTGCTGCTCTGTGTTCTGGCGGCCAGCGCTCTTACTTCATCGGCAACGACTGCAAACCCTCGTCCCTGCTCTCCAGCCCGGGCCGCTTCTATGGCGGCATTTAATGCCAGTAGATTGGTCTGTTCTGCAATTGAACCAATCACATTGAGTACACTGGTGATCTCTTGAGAATCTTTGCCGATATCTTCAATACTGACAGCTGTATTCTCAACATCATCTGCGAGTTGAGATACTGTAGTTGTTGCTTCCGTAACAACATTACGCGAGTCGCTCACCTGTGAGTTGGTATCGTGAGTATATCGGGATGCTTCAGAGGCATTACCGGCGACATCGCTTGCGGTAGCACTCATCTCCTCAATAGCAGAAACAACCTGTTCTGTTTCCATTGAGTGAGCTGTTAATACCTGGTTATTTGCATCTGTCTGCTGCTTAAGCTGATCAACACTGCTGGAGATGTCCCCTGAGGTCTGCGAGACTTCCTGCATCAAAGACTGCAGATTCTCGATAAAGCGGTTTATACCTTCTGATATCTGCCCCAAGTCATCATTGCTGGTCACAGGCAGCCGACGAGTGAGATCGCCGTGGCCTTTGGATAAATCCACTATCATTGCTTTCAGTGTAAGTATTGGACGATACAGAATATTTAAGACGGCAATAACAAGAGCTGCCGCAATGACCAGCATAACCAGGGAGGCGATAACTGCATCCGTTAACGCCTGGTCAACTTCCGCATAAGCAATGGATTTATTAATTCCGATAACCAAGTACCACTTCTTGCCGTTAATCAATGGTATTGCTTTAGTGAATGCAAGTTTTTCAACGCCGTTAATTGCGTAGGCTATTGAGCTTTCGTCCTGGGAGATCATTGCATTCTGTATATCGATCATACCGATATCTGTCAGTTTAGTGCCTACCTTCAGTGCGCTTGAGTTGGAAGCTAATGATTTTCCTGCTCCGTCGGTAATGACAGCTGCAGCACCTGGAAAATCAATATTTTTTACAGTCTGCGATAAAATTGATAATGACACATCTGCTAGTGCGACCCCCTCACCGAAGCTTTTTGCTACAGAGACAACCGGCTGTTTAGTTACAGAGTCTATATAAGCATCGGTAACAATCGGCGTATCTGCTGCTTTTGCCATCTGGTACCAGGGACGAGTGCGCGGATCATATTTATCAGGATCCGCAACACCGTTTGTCCAGATATCTCCCGCTGCTGTTCCATGCATACTGCCGTCTTTAAGACCAAAATAGACCGCGCTGATTTCACCAATACTTTTGGACAATCGAGCAATTTCTACATAATCAGTATTATATGTTCGGCCCTGGTAACGCTCGGCCAGGGAGTCTATAACAGTAACTTTACTTTGAAACCATGTTTCAATTCTACCTGCTTCAAAATTAACAATCGTTTTTGAGTGTTCTCTAACATTCTCAATAGTGTTGTCCCTGAGATTGACATATGCAATCCAGTTGGAGGTTAATAAACACAGTGTCACTAATGCGATGATGGAGATAATTATTGTTTTTTTAAATCCGAGTGATTTCATGATTAATTTTCCCTGTATCTCAATGCTAATGTGTTTTGTGTTTTATAATATTTTCACAATAAGCTCAGTGATGAGCTTCAACTATTTTATAAGAATTGTAAATTAAACATAAAAACAAGATGGAGGTCAGTAATGGTCTGCCTTGTGTGTATGTTTATTGAGCAAATATGAGGAGAGAAGATGAATGGAAATGCTCTGTGTGTGATTTTTATTTGCTGTCTGTAGTTGTGTTTTGTGTGCAGGCAATGGTCTGTTAAGAAATGAGTCGTTAGACGCAAAGTAGCTGTTTTATGTTGATGGGATATGAAAGGCGGTGTCAGCCAAGTTGTACTTGGCTGACCCAGTCTTTTCTATTTGCTTGCTTTTAACGCTTTTTCCCATAGCTGGTTCAATAAGTTTCTCTGCCGCACTTCTAGTGTCGGCCATAGAATACGGTTATTTTTGAAATAATCAGGATCATCCATATGAAAGGCGGCGATTTCTTCTTTCGTCATAAGTTTTTTTACCGCAGTATTAACTGGCGCACTGCCGATTCCATGAACAATAACATCAAGTTGAAAATCGTCACTAATACTGTAATTTATCCAGGCTTCTGCAATCTCTTTCAGCTTAGGTTTACTGCTAAGCGTTTTGCTTAATGAATGTCCGTCAACCCAGCCTGTAGTCCCTTCTTTTGGTTCAGCCATTACCCAGCGCTGACCTTTTTGGGCTAGATCGGGAAAGGAAAACCCCCAGGCAGCACCGAGCAGGTTATTTTCTAAATCCTCAGCCGCATCGACACCTTCCCACATATGGCTGGCATTGGCGACTAACTGGTTGAGCTTCTGTTGTACATCCGGCTGGCTTAGGCGTTTGACATTAGCAATATCATTTTTGTCTATGCCTAGAGAAAGTGCCGCCACATAAATATTCACTTCCGTGTAGTCGGAGCTAAGTGTGTACTTTCCTTTATATTGCTTATCCCACAATACATTCCATGAGTCAGGAGGCGACACTTTTTCTGAGTTATAAGCAAGTCCGTAAGGCCCGTGCACTAGTGGTACAGAATAAAGCTTGCCGTCTTTGACTGCATAATCAGCCTTTTGTAAGCTGGGAATAATTTTACTGTAATTGGGGATATTTTTTAAATCAATAGGGATTAACAGTTTCTTGCTAACCAGCTTATAACGCTCATCAAGGATAATATTATGGCTGGGTACAATAATATCTACTTTGCCTTTCCTTAAATTTGTAAAGTACTCGTCGGCAGAAGAGATATAGGTGATTTTTAGACTGACTTTTTCACCGTATTTGTCGGTCATTGCTTGTTCAAATACTTTAACCTGGGGCTCTGGAGAATAGCCTTCCCAAGTTAACATTCTTAACGTGAGTTCAGCATTAGCCGCCAGAGGCAACAGGAGAAAAGAGCATAAACAGATAGATAATAATTTAATATTAGAGGATAGAATTGCCATGGTTACCTCCTATGTTTAATAACGATGGTAATACCACTATAGTAAATTTATTAAGCTAGTCTATCTTCATGTTTCTCCCTTGCCAATGTGGGGTGATTTTTACCCCGAGTGAGCCCCCGTAGGGCAAGCCGCATATCATTTAAAAACCGGATTAAGATTAAATAGTGGCCTTGAAAAAATGATAGGTAATACCATACTTATATCTCACTTTTAAAATAGTGAGATATATGTATGGTCACTATAAAATGTTTTATTATAACGGTAATCATTGCGTTTACGCTGTTAGTACAGGTAGAAGCAAATGAAACATGGAAAATCACGTCATTAAACTGGGTGCCATATTCAGGAGCTGAAATGGTACATCAAGGCAACTCCATTCAAAAGCTAAGGGAGCTTCTAAAGAAAGCTGATATTAGACTTATTGTTGAGTTCTATCCCTGGAAAAGAGCTCAAGCAAAAGCACAAGAAAAGGGGTATGTAGGCTATTTTCCGGCTTGGCCTGAAGAGGTATATGATGGTTTTACTGCATCACCACCAATTGATTTGTCTCAAATCGCCGTGATGAAGAGAACGGAAGGGAACATAACGTTTGATAGTATTGATAAACTTTTTGAAAAAAATAGGATTGGTCTTGTGAGTACTTATACCTATCCTAAGGCGGTTTTTGATATGTCGATAAAACACTCTGAGAATGTGGAAATGGCAATGAATGAATTATTACTATTGAGAAAGCTCGCTAAAGGACGTACTGATGCTGCAATAACAGACCCCGATGTAATGTTCTACTTAGCAGAAGATGAGGGCATATCCAACATTGAAATCGTTAAAGTAATTATGGAGAAAGAGCTGGTAATCGCGTTAAAAAATAATAAAGAAACCATTAAACGCATAGCCATATTGAAAAAGTTGCTAGAACCGCAAGAAGTAATAAATTGTTCAGCCCCCCTGTGTCAGACTCGTTTTTACTTAACAATAAATTCAGGTATCGTTAAATTAGGCTCGCTACTGGGAGGAAAACCTTGATTGGATTATACCTCAAAAACAAAGAGGGCGGAGGGATTTCTCTTTCCACTTTTCTTCGATTGAAGCGATAACAAAATTCAGCAGGGTATTCTTGCAAGTATTGCCCTGATAAATGCATTTTGATTGGTAACGGGTATATATGCCCCCATGGGAGTCATCCATCAACCAACTCACTTGGCTTTATGTTTTGTTATTCTGCCAAACCGGCCACCTTGTGTATATTCCATATTTATATCCTGTCTGCGTGCTGTTAACGTATATTTCCATTCTTGCTGGCTCTTTAGTTACACTGTGCATTTAGTCAAGCAGGAAAATTGATAAGAGTTATGAAATCTGGGGGGCAAGCCTTCTTACTGTGAATAAACGTAGCTGCGCAGCCGGAGCATAATGAGATGAAGCATCCTGTTCAAATAAATTTTTTGGGGTAAAGGGCTTTTATTCTTCCTATACTTTAATACAAACCGTTTAAAAGCAGTGCTAAGTAAAATAGATGCAGCACTAATAGAGGAGGTTAAATATGTTCAGAGCCGCTGTATGCCTCTTAGCCGGTGCATTATCGCTTCCTTCTTCAGCTGCTGATATTAAAGAGTTAAGCTTTGCAACGCAGGAATTTTCCCCGTTCTCCTATGAAGTAGGTGGTGCGGCTCATGGTCCTGCGGTTGAAATTGTGAAGTCCGCATGTGAGCTTGCCGGCATTAAGTGCAGCGTAACCGTTTTACCCTGGCCCCGGGCACAGAAATATGTAAGTCAGGGAGTTATTAACGGCTTTTTCCCTATAGGCTGGAGTAAAGAAAGAGAGACGCAGCTCTATTTCTCCGAACCGGTAATGCATACCGAGTATGGATTCTTTGCCCGTGACAGCAGTAGTTTCAATTTTGCTGACAGACAGGATTTAACCGGACTTGTTATTGCTGTTTACGGCCCCTCAAACACCTCTAGAACATTAAGGGAACTAACAAGAGGCGTAAGTGGAGTTAAACTGGATATTACGCCGCATGATGAGTTTCCATTTAAAAAATTGTCAGCAGGCAGGGTAGATGCGGTGTATTCCAATCGACTTGTTGGTAAAGCGCTGATAGCAAAACTGGGCTTAACTAATATTAACTATTACAGGAAGCACTTAGACGTCAAATATTATATAGGGTTATCTAAGGTTAACACCACGCCGGATGCGGCAGCTGATTACATGGATACAATTTCACATATGCTCAATGAAGGTATTATTGACAATATACTGTCCAGCTACACGATATTTGATCGCGAACCGGACAACAACTAGTTAAGTGCGCGGGATGTTAATAAGGTTAAAGGATGAGTAATAATGAAATTGAAAACAACATACTATTATCTGGTCGCTTGGTTTTTTTCTTTTGCCGTATACGGTGATAAGTTAACCTTTGTGACACAACATTTTGCTCCATTCAGTTATGAAATCGGCCACAAACCCGCAGGGCCGGCAGTTGAAGTTGTGAATGCCGCCTGTGATCAGGCGAATATTAAGTGTGAAATCTATGTCCTTGACTGGCCTAAAGCTCAGAGTCGAGTTTACTCTGGTTTGACTGACGGTTTATTTCTTATAGGAAGAAACAGCCAGAGAGAAAAGCTTCTGCATTTTTCAGCGCCTGTTATGAAGTCGGAGTATGGTTTTTTTGTAAAGGGAGATAAGCGATCTTCATTCAGCTACGAGTCTGATATCGACGGACTTCGTATTGGTGTATACGGACCGTCGAATACCGCAAAATCTCTAATGGGGCTTAATAAAAGCAATAGATTTACCGTTGTGATGTTCCCGCATGATGAGTTCTCATTTTTAGAGCTGGCTGCAGGAAAACTTGATGCGGTTTATTCCAATAGAATTGTTGGTCAAGCTCTGATTTATAAGCTTGGGCTGTCCAATATAAAGTACACCAGCACACACAAGAGTATTAACTATTATATCGGCTTATCAAAGCAGTTTACCGATGAAAAGACTGCAGTCCGGTTTATAAAAGCTGTATCTGAAATTAAAAACAAGGGTTATATAAATAAAATACTATCAAAGTATACAATGGATGATTTTACCTCTGACAACAATTTTATTGTTGAATAAAAACAAAATTCACCCTGCAGCTAATAGTTTCGGTCTGCCTGCTTATGGTTTATCATCTTTTAACTCTAATAACTTGGTTTCAGTTTTTTGCTGGTGCCTCTTTTTTGTTTTATTAAAGCTTTCAATTTTTTGGAAACATGCAGTAACAAGCATTAGACCCATTAAAACAAAAGACATTAAGCTGATAAAAATAAAAGAGATAAAAGTAATAAAGCTAAAAACCATTAAACGCATTAAAGCCAAAACACCCCAAAGTACATTTGATGCTGATTTTTTATATTTCATAATTTTTTCCATGTAACTGTCGTTTAAAATACACTTTTTATATGGTCTGAAAATGTCCTTATAAATCCCGCTGCAGACCATACAAAATAGCTGAATTAACCGAGTTAGACTCGCTGTTTAAGGGCTTCGTTAATCGCGGTAATTGTTTGAGAGCAAAACGGTTTCACCGGTAACAACATCAATAATCAGTTCTTTATCATTCAAAAGTTCGACTTGGTAAAAAGTTATGCCTTTTTTATTTTCTAATTCCAGTTCAATGATGCTGGAGCCGTATTTTTTCTGCACACTGTTAATACTTGCCTGCAGATTAAATTTAGAGTTATCTAACTGGCTAAGCATAAGATGATCTTTATCATCTAACGAACTGAAACCTGCAGTAGTTAAACTGGTTCTTTCATCCTTTAACAAGCGTCCGTCAGCAGTACTAAACTTAAGTTCATGTTTTATCTGTTCCTGCTCATTAATGACTTCAACTTCAAAGACAGATTGATGATTGTAATCATCCAGTTTCAGTTCTGTTATTTTACCTGGAAAACTATTTGTTACTTTTTCCACCGTCTGCTCTAGTGAAAAATCGGCCCGTTTTAAAGCTAATTCAGACAGTCCGTCATTATTTGCTGTTGTCATAAAAGAGATAAGCGTTAAGCTGCTGGAAAAAATAATGCGCTTAATAAATTTCATACTGGTGCCCCTGTGTTTAAATGATGGGGGAAGTTTAGCAAAGCACCTTAGCCGGAAGATGGACAAAACATTACCAAAAGTTCATGTTGTTATTTTGAGTGCTGAAAAATTGGAATTGATAATTTCGAGGCTGTTTTACTGTGCTGGTAATGTAGTAAAAATGAAAAGGCTGAATAGCTATTTATTTAGATTGGTATTATATAGTCAAAGGCAAGATGTTATTCCTGCCTTTTCCTTTAGGTGTGGCTGCTGTGAAATGCGATTGGCTGAAAGCTGAATAAGAGATAATAATCGCTCGAATTGCAGAGCAGTGCTGTTATTGTTTGAGATTACAGTTTTGCGCTGTAAGTTGATACTAAGTGTTCACTAACTTGTCGGATAGAACATCCATTTCAATGGCGCGATGCGTTTTTATTATTGACTCTTCCATTGCTGTTATTGCTTCCTGCGGCGCGTCCTCTTTAGAAAAAGCAGAGTCTCTCGCTTCTTTATTCTGCCACTGTGAATAGGCAACAAAATAATTTTCACCGGCTTTATGCAGCCTAGAGCCCAAAGCATTATGATTTTCCATATAATGTTCGGTTACAACTTCCCATGCATTTAAAAAATCATCGCATTTATGAGAGTGAACTTCCCACTGATACATTATTGTGTACATAAATTTTCCTTACATATAACTAGGCTGTCAAACTGCTTATTTTCAGCCGGCTTTTTTAAAAACCACACACTAATTTATCTTTGCTCGAGATTCAATGGATTATTGGATTTCTATAGCAGATTAATTGCATGCAGATAAAGGGCTGATGTTCTTATTTGTTCTTAAGTAATTGATCTCAATTAATTTTGACCAGGGGAAATCGGTGCTTTTGTTTTGTTATAACGCACTGTTTCGGTGCGCTATTGTTTGTTGTTGTTGTGTTGTTTTTGTTAATCTGCTGTTATTACCATGTTGGTTATGTTTCTGTGTGTTTTGCCCTGGTCTGTCTGCAGACGGCTTATGTGAAATTCAGTTGTTCATATTCACCTGAATATGCTCTAATAAAACACTTTATTAAAAATAAAGTGATCATAATTGTTTTAGGCAGGAGGCCTTTTCTTTAAGTAAGTGAGGTATCATGCAGAAAAAATTATTATTAAGCGCTTTGTTAATAGCTCAGCCTGTTTTAGCTGTTGAAGACGGAGAAGCTAAATCTGAACAGGACTACCCGCAGTTTGTAAAAGCAACGGCAGATCAAGGCACCTGTTCCAGCACTATTATTGGCGGACGCTGGGTTTTAACTGCAGAGCAATGCACTTCCAGCAGCAGTTCCAACGGCAGCATCGAAACCTGGGATGAGCAGGAGATCAAAAGGAGCCGTTTTGTTAATCACCCTCTGCATAATAGTGACGGATTTGATATGGCACTTTGGGAATTAGAGAGTGTACCGCAGATTAATGAAATTTCTCTCTTTTCACTAGACACTGTTGAGCTGTCAGACCGGATAAGTATCTGGGGATACGGCTCTGAAGAGCTGGTATCCGGTGGTTTTGAAGCCTTGGATATTGAAAGTGGTTTCGAGCAGCGTCTTGATTTGAAAAATACCTGTGACGGAACAACTACCTCCGGTGATAAGGGAGCTGCCAGCTTAAACAGCAGTAACCAGATTGTAGCTGTATATAGTGAGAACAATGCTAATAGCTATGAGTGCGACAGCGGCTCAGTGAGCGGCTCTATGAGCGGACGTATTGATCATACTGACACACAGAGCTGGATACTGGAAACGATAGACGGCTGGCATTACCCCACGCTGGTTAATACCAGCAGTTCTACGGTGATCACTCTGCAGAGCCTGCATTTAAATGGCGTAACCGCCGAGGCTTATACCAGCGGGGATGCCGAGATTAATTTAGAATCAAGCACTTGTGATGACGGTTCGCTTGATGGGTTTGATACTTGCACCTATTCAATAACCAGTACAGGTGAAGAGGGGACTTTACACCTTTCTGATGACGAGTTTATCACCATTAATAAAGGCGGAAGCGATGGTGAAGACGAGGATGAGGACGAAGGAGGCATCAAGCTTTTTGCGGGGGCAATGAGTACTGCCGGCATGCTGGCTTTATTCGCAGTTGTTTCTTTACGCAGAAAACGAATTTTTAAAGATTAGTTAACCGGCCTCCGGCAGAGTCGGAGGCTGATTTTGCAGTCCGGTTGTTTGTTATAATAAATCGGAGCAGCTACCAGGCGCGATACCCGCAGGTATCAATATGAAAACGCACTCCAGAATATAACCCCAGCCCGACCTTATATTCAGCACCGTATTTTTTATGTATTGCTTTGAGTTTTTTATGTAATTCCGGGCGGCTGACATCCTGCAGCGGCACCATATCTAACGCACAAAAAGTGAGGTGTTTACTAAGTGTGGCTCCTCCTGCACTTTTATTGAAAGCAGAGCTGCGCTCACCGGAAACAGGAATAACAATACCGATTTCCGGCTCAATATACTGCTGTATAAATTTTATGGTATTAACCATATCGGGTAAGTGTTTCTTGTTCGGCAGGGTAAATAATGAGGTGTTATTCATTACCCAGTCTGTCCCCTGCAGTAAAATTAAATACAGGGGCATGCTTACTTCAATACCTTCCGCACGAAAATAATCAGCAATTCCTTTAACTTTATCTTCGGCGTGATTTAATAAAACCCAGCCTTTAAAGGCTGCGCGAGTAGGTACTTTATAACCTTTGATATCAACCACTAAATCGTCGTACTGCAGTTTTTCTTTATCTTCATAAAGTTTAGATATGTTGTCGGCATAGAGGTTAAATGAAAAAAAGATGGAAGCCAAAATGAATAAGTATTTCATAACGAACTCCTGATCGTAATAAGTTTGGCTTTAATCATAGAATACATATTTTGACTTGGCTGGAAGGGGATTGTGTGAAGTAAGGCAGCTGCCGCTGTAGAAAACATGCCTTCCAACGCAGAGCGTCGGAAAGAGGTGATAATTTATTATGTTCCTGAAGTTTTGATTGTTAAGAAAGTTTCTGACATTTAATAAAGATAAAATTAGGGTTGTTAGATAAATAATCGTAGCGTTCCATTGATATTTCCTGCACTTTATCTGAAACCCTGCCTTCAGATAATTGAGTTACCGCGAGACCATTTGTTGTAAGCGCATCCATGATTTCAGTTAAAGAGCGGCGGTAAAACACAACTTCAACCGGCTCGCCAACGGTATCCCACACCTCATTTACCAGTTCACGTTCAAAGTAGTTACCTGAACGTGAGCATTCAAAATCAGCGAATGGATGATGAGTAGAAAATACAATGTATCCTCCCGCTTTCAGAACCCGATTTACTTCTTTGAACAACGCGGACAGATCTTCAATATAATGAACAACCAGCGGGCAGATAATAACATCAGCACTATTCGACTTTTCACGTGGAAGGCCGGTTGATAAGTCCTGCGGGTAGGCCGATACTCTGTCAGCAAACTTACTGTTAACTATCTCTATCATCTGCTGTGATGCATCGAGACAGGTTATTTCAGCTGCGCCCTGTTCAATTAAGAACTCAGCATAAATTCCTGTTCCGCACCCTAAATCCAGCACATTAAGCCCGCTAAGATCATCCAGCATAGCCTGTAATGAAGGTCTTTCTAGATGAGCATTGTAAATATTATCTTGCACGGCTAAATCGTATTTTTCCGCATGCTTTGAATACATATCTGATTTCATATATTTACTTACTTTTTCCGAAAGAGTTCTGGCACATAAAGATCTGTAGGAACTAGGTGAACGGCGCATTATCAACGCGGCTGGCTCTAGTTTTTGCGCTTGTTTTTCGCATCTAAGTGCGCTTGATATTTCTTAGAAAGCCACTGATGTAATGGCAGTCCGGTGTTCTTTTTTATCAAATACGCGATGAATGCCAAGATTAATATACCTGCAACTGTACCCATGATGATCACCTTTTTGAAGATAAGAAAATCTCACAAAACAGTATCATAAATACGCCGTAAGGGTAAGGTATTATCTGCAGCAGTGCACCGCGCAGGAGCTAGCTGAAAGTCAGGGGGCATTACCGGGTAAACCTACTTATGAACATAGCGCTTTACTAATTTATTAAATTCACCAGACTGCTTGAGTTCATACAGCGCATCGTTCCACTTTTTTAACTCACTGCTTTTTATATTATTGGACAATGCGATATAGTAATTCCCAGAAATAACGGCGACTGGCGTTTGACGAATTTCCCCTGATGGGATATTCAACTCTATTAGTTTATCTTCAACTGTATCATCAGATGTAATAGCTAAGTCTACCCGCCCCCGCTTTAACATCTTAAAGCACTTTGAGTAATGTTGATTTCTGCTAAGCCGGGTAAAACCTTTTTTAGATAGCAGTGTGTCATGAACTGACCCGGTGAGGACACACACTTTCAGATTTTTTGCATCATCGAATTTCTTTATGCCGGTAGGTCGGTCTGCCCACTCATAAAAATATTCTTCACCAGACGATATAGGCCCCACCCACTGAACCGTTTCTTCTCTTTCCGGGGTCCGTTGAACAGCAAAAAAAGCGATATTATCTTTGGATTGAACCGCCTTCAATCCACTTTGAAAATGAACCTCCCTTAGTGTCTTGTCATAATCTAGGTGGTTCATCATGGCATTGACTAGTTCAACGTAAAAGGCTCTTTTACCTTTATGGGGAATTCCTTCACAGATGCAGTCAATACATTTAACTTGACCCGAAAAATTATGTGTATACAGCTTTATATCTTTAGCTTCAGATAAGTTAACAGGCTGCATCCATAAAGCAGCAAGAAAGGCTACTTTTGCAAGTTTTCTAATAAAGCTTTTTCGATATACCTGCTGCTCTTTAAAGATCATCATAATCTTCCTTAAATGCCCATCTGCATAAAGCTGCTTTCAGAAAGGATAAAAGTATCTATGAGTTTTCATGTAATCAGTTTTATTAAAGATATAATCCCTACCATGAGTTTAGGAGAGGTTGTGTAGTGATCAAGCGGCTGTGGTGCTGCCGCTCTGATAAAATTACAAACAGCGCCAGCATTTTTCGGTAAAGGGTTTTTGCTCTTCCTATACTCAGCTTTAAATATGCTGTCTATTGAACAGGGAGCATCAATGAAGCTTAAAACTATCGTATTAATTATCACACTTTTGCGGGCAGAGCTGCGCTTGGTAAAGTATTTGGTGCTGAGGGCATGCTCTCGGACGGCTACAATGTCGGGTTCCTGTCTAAGTTGATGGGACAGGCATACTGTAAGGTGATTATGGATAGCAAGGTGAGCGGTAAAAAGCTGATGGTCAGTACTGAAGATGATGCCATATCGCTTAAAGCATTCGAAGTTATCTTAGCCGCTATGCCTAAGCAGTAAACCGGGTACAGCTAAATTCACAGGGAATGAATACAGAAATGGTCCCCAAAAATCGGACACGATCTTAAGTGATTAATCTGTTTTAATAACTAGCATCACAGCTGGAGCAGATTATGACTAGAAAACGTAGAAACCACTCACCAGAATTTAAAGCTAAGGTTGCATTAGCGGCTGCTAAGGGAGATAAAACTTTATCTGAGTTAGCACAGCAATTTAATCTTCACACCAATCAAATTACCACCTGGAAGCAGGAGTTACTTAATAATGCCTCTTCAATTTTTGATGGGAAGTCTTCAGTCGCTAAAGATGACAGTGCCGAGGTCGACAAACTGCACGCTAAAATTGGGCAATTGACGATGGAAAATGATTTTTTGGCCAAAGT
>NZ_KE386793.1:192523-408242 GCF_000428725.1 Psychromonas aquimarina ATCC BAA-1526 | reverse complement strand
AGAAGGGGTAAGGCAGGAGTTATGGGGAGTATTACTTGGGTATAACTTGATCCGACTTGAAATGGTACATATAGCCCAAGAAGCAAAGGTCGAGCCTACCCGAGTTAGCTTTACATCAGCTATTTGCATTATAGATATGCAGATCCGCGGATATGCACTCTCAGGTAACGGCACAATTCCGAAAAAATTACAGCTTATGCGCGAAGATGTTAAGCATTTTATCTTGCCTAAAAAAAGAAAACACCGAACGTTTCCACGTTCAGTGCTTTATATACCATCAAGGTACCCGTTAAGATATAAGCCTAAAATTGCTTAACCGAACGGCATTGGTACTTCGGTACGGGCTTTTTTGTGCCTGTAAGAAAATATATTTCGTGATACAACGAAATCGGGTGCTGTAAACCCAATAAACAAAGTACTAGACCAATCGCTCTTATCTCTCCTCTTTATTAATAATAGGAGAACTGACTTAGTCAAAATTTGTTTTTAAGCCTGTGCTTCGCTACGGGCTTTTTTGTACTTAAAATTTACCGGAACAATTCCTGCTGCAGCCTCGTTCCCACACAGAGCATGGGAACGAGTGCTTTGCAGAACTATGTTATACAACCTCGTCTGCAGTATCCGCTGCATTTTCAATATCCGCTGCGTTTTCAGTATCCGCTAAACTTTCAGTAGATGATAATTTATCAAGCTGTGCCAGCTGCTCAAACAACGCCTGACTATATTCAATTAACTTATTAACTTCCGGCTCTTCCTGGTTAAGCCACTCTAGTAAACCTGCCAGCTGATCTTCAAGCGCTAACGGTTTTGCTGTTTCATAAGCATCTGTTAACTCATGATTTAAAGGCTGGAGCTGATCTGCAATCTCTTTTCCGGGAAGTACCTGCTGATATTCTTTTACCGCCGCGTAGGTTTCCGTGCTCTGCAGATTCATCGAGAAGGCGGCCAGCTGGCTGGTATCCATTCCAACATTAAGCGCTTCATCAAAGGCATCTTCCAGATCACCTTCAAAAAACAGATCACTGACATTCTGCAGGCTGCCCATCAACTCATTCACAGCAGCTTGTTCATCTTCATTTAATTCGCCGTTTACTTCAAAAGAAAACGCATAATTAAATGATTCATAATTCGACTGTGCGTAATCCATGGAGTTTTCATCAAATTTTAATACAGCGGCATTCTGCTGCAGATATTCTGCGTTAAATGTAATATTGACCTTGTCACCTTCATTAGTTGTAATACTAAATGAAGCATCATTAGTTAAATTATAACGCTCAGCTTCCCGGTAGTTTGTCATGGGGTTAGCAGCGGTTTCCTGCGGTTTAAACAGCTCCTTAGATAAATCTTTTAAACCATCTTTAATTAAGTGCTTTGCTTCATGTATTCCATCTTTTATCTCTCTGGTCATTAACCCGGCATCTTTAAGCTCACTTTTAGCCTCGGCAAACCCCGTTTTTATGCCTTTTTTAGCATCATGGAGCATTCCTTTTAAGGTTTTATCATCTGCACCGTTCTCTTTAGCCTTGGTGATCGCCTCTGTAACGAAGCTCAATACATTCTCAGCGGCTTTCTCAAAATCAAAAGCAGATTTATTCTGCTGCGCTGACTGCTCAGGTATGCCTAAAGAGGAGGCTAATTTTCCGTGCATGATATTAACTGCGAGGCTTTTCTTTTCAATATGATAAACGCTGCTCTGCTGCGATATTTCATTTTTCCCCTCGCTCTGCAGCAGCTTATTAAATAGTGCTGCGGGTTGAAAACTCGGCATTCCAATTCTCATGATTTCCTCCAAATACAACGTACTTAATACTGGAACGTACTTAGACCTTATCGGCAAAAACGAATAATTCTTAATTAGATT
The DNA here is from genome assembly GCF_000428725.1 of Psychromonas aquimarina ATCC BAA-1526. GTDB lineage: Bacteria > Pseudomonadota > Gammaproteobacteria > Enterobacterales > Psychromonadaceae > Psychromonas > Psychromonas aquimarina. The sequence continues at coordinate 406,381 of NZ_KE386793.1, read as the reverse complement.
TTCAGACGAAAATTAGATGATTTTGTTCTATTAGACCCTTTTTTTATTACTTTTACCGCTATTTAAACTCCGCTGAAAAATAAATATAAACAGCGGTCTTAGATAAAAGATATTGATGAACTTGAACAGTATATCCAGGTAATCCAAGACAGCGAAAATAACTAATTGAAATTAGTGACATTACTAAGATCATATCGTTCCGTTTACTGGGGATTACCTGCCGGGCACCTACTATTTAACGGATCTCAATAATATTTGCTTAGAAAACCTCTGCCCTTCTCTGTTTAACAACTAATTTCCCTGCATAAACAAAAACTTCTAGAAAGTCGTAAATTAAAGCCAGTGCTCTCACCTTCAGGTCAACAGGTGAATTCAACAACTCTCTTCTATACTCAGACATATTTATATGCGGCAGAAACCAGCATTAACAAACACCGAATTAACCAGATAAAAATCGCCGCCTGCCTGCTTTGCCATGCCTGCTGACCAATGTCGTTAGCGGTGAATATAGCTGGGTTTAGCTTTTCCGATCAGCGCAAGGAATTTCCTATGCTTGAAAACTTAAAACTCTCATCAATATTAAATTTTGGATTTGGTCTTCTACTTAGCGTAATTGTCACCATGTCAGTGGTCTCCTATAACGGATTAGAAAGCGCCTCCAATGGTTTTAGTAATTACCGCAATTTAGCGCGCGACACGGTATTAGCCGGCAGGCTCCAGGCAAACATGCTGCTGGTGCGCTTATATGTTAAGGAGTTCTTTAAATCAGGCCGCCAGCAGAGTGTGCTCAATTATCAGGACAGATTAGAGCAGCTTCAAGATCTATTGAAACAATCACAAGTTGAAATAGAACAAGCTGACCGAGCACAAAGCATCCGTTTGATTGATTCATCTCTTGCACAATATGTACGTAATTTTTCAGTCATCATTGATTTTAAACATCAGCGTGATGATCTGGTATTTAATCAGCTGGATCCAAGCGGCCTGTCAATGCGCACCAAACTTACCGAAATTATTATTGACGCCTATAACGATAAAGATTCTGAGACGGCCTATTTTGCCGGGCGTATCCAGGAACATGTATTACTGGCACGCCTTTACGCCAATAAGTTTTTAAACACCAATGATTTAGCCGCGGCAAGTCGATTTCAGCAGGAAATAGGTTTAAAAATAGATGCACAGATCGAATCGTTACGAACACGTCTACAGGACCCTAAGCTTAAAAGACTGTTTAACGACTTTCTTTTAGAAAGAAAGAACTACGAAGAAACTTTCCTGGAAATTCAACACCTTATACTAAAGCGTAATAAAATAATCGAAACCCAGCTGGACCGCATCGGCCCGCTTATTTCCGATGCTGCAGAACAGGTAAAACTGTCCGTAAAAAGCGATCAGGATTTATTAGGCCCCGAACTTGCCGAAGACAACGAGCAGGCGATCGTCTTTATCCTTCTGATTTCTGCTGTCGCGATTATATTAGCAACGTTTTTATCCTGGTTTATTGCCGGAAGAATACGCAGGCCGATTGGCGGAGAGCCTAAATATATTATGGAAATCACCCAGAAACTGGCACTAGGGAAGACTGATATTCAGTTTGAAAAGCGCCAGAAAGAAAATGCTACCGGCATTTTTGCATCGGTATTAAGCATAGTTGATGAACTTAAACGCAAAGCATATATGGCAGAGCAGATCTCTAAAGGTAATTTAGACGTTGAATTAAACATTAGTTCCAACCAGGATACACTAGGTCACGCACTGCAGGACATGGTCAGACAAATTAAATTACGCAGCGAAGAACTAGAGCAGGAAAATGCATCTAAGGCGGCATTACTCAACAAAATGGAAGAGCAGGACTGGTTAAAATCTAATTTAGCCAACATAGTTAAACAGATTCAAGGTATAAACCAGTTAACTGAACTAGCACAATACCTAATTTCAGAACTAGCCGGAATCATCACCGCAGGTCACGGTGCCTTTTATCTCAAAAAGAACAATAAACTTAATTTAATTGCCAGCTATGCGCATACGCGGCGGAAAAATCTAGACAACCAGCTTGAGTTCGGGGAAGGACTGGTCGGTCAGTGTGCACTGGAAAAACAGTCTATTTTATTGACACAAGTCCCCCCAGATTATATTCAGATATCATCAGGGTTAGGCGAAGCCTCTCCGCTGAATATTATTGTTCTGCCGGTTATTTTTGATAACAGCTGCAATGCAGTTATTGAACTGGCATCTTTTCAGGCATTCACTGCTCAGCAGCTGGATTTGTTAAAGCAGGTAACACAAAGTCTTGGTGTTATTGTTAACAGTGCAAAAAGCCGTGAAAAAATTGAAATGTTACTGACACAGTCAAAACAAAAAACACTGGAATTAAAACAGCAGTCAGAACAGCTTCAAACGCAGCAGAAAGAACTTCAAAACGCTAACGAGAATCTACAGGAGCAGACTTTACTGCTTACAGCGTCTGAACAGGAACTAAAAGCACAAAGTGAAGAGCTGCAGCTGTCCAATACAGAATTAGCACAAAAGCAGATCTCTTTATCAAAGCAGAAAAACGAAATTGAACAAGCGCAGGCAGCTTTGACAATTAAAGCAGATGAGCTTGCTTTAGCCAGCAAATATAAATCTGAGTTTTTAGCAAATATGAGCCATGAGTTAAGGACTCCTTTAAACAGTTTACTTTTATTAGCCAAAGGACTTATTAATAATAAAAAGCAGAACCTTGATCAAACAGAAGTAGAAGATGCAAAAGTAATTTACGACGGCGGCTTGTGTTTACTGGAATTAATTAACGATATTATGGACTTATCAAAAGTAGAAGCGGGTAAACTGATAATTCATAGTGAGACAGTAAAATTCAAAACATTATCACGTAATTTATACCAGATCTTTGATCCCGTGGCCAATGACCGGGGACTTGAGTTCACTATCGATCTAGATCGATTATTACCGGAAGCTATTATTTCTGACGGCCTAAGAATAGAACAAATACTGCGTAACCTGTTATCTAACGCAATGAAATTTACCCACCACGGCGGCGTGACCCTGAGCATAAAAAAAGCGCCGGATGATTTTCAGTTCAGCCACGCGCCAGACACATCGGATCCTATTATCGCACTTTCAGTAATCGACAGCGGCATCGGTATCCCCGAGGAAAAACAACATGCCATTTTTGAAGCATTTCAGCAGCAGGACGGCTCCACCAGCCGCAAATACGGAGGCACAGGTTTAGGTTTAACAATCGCCAGAGAGCTCACCGCACTGTTAAGCGGAGAAATACAAGTAGAAAGTATATTAGGAGAAGGCAGCACCTTCACCCTCTATTTACCCATGGCAATTGACGGTTATAAAACAGTACCAGACACAAATACTGAAAGTAAAAAAATAGAAGCAGGCGACGACAATCTGCAGCCTTCACAGGAACAGGTTGTCAGTGACGACAGAAAAGACTTACACGTAAATGATCAGGCCCTGCTGGTTATTGATGATGATCCTAAATTCGGCAGTGCACTGTGTAATTATGCTAAGCAGCAGGGCTATAAATGTGTGACAGCTGTTACCGGACGTTCAGGTATTCACCTGGCACAGACCTATCAGCCTAAGGGGATAATTTTAGATATTAATCTGCCTGATATCAGCGGCTACCATGTATTAGAACAGCTTAAATTCAGTCATAAAACACGCCATATTCCTGTGCAGATAATAACAGGGCGCGATGACATTAAAACAGATGTGCTTTCTCACGGTGCAATAGGTTTTTTAACTAAGCCGGTACAAGAAGATGATTTACACTCTGTTTTAGACGAAATTACTGATATAGCAGAGAGTACTGTTAAACATATCCTGCTGATTGAAGATGATAAACAAAACAGCAGCGCTATCACCCGCCTGTTAGAAAATAAAGGCGTTAAAATCACCGCAGTAAGTTCCGGAACTGAGGGGCTGCAGTCGATACAAGATAACCGCTATGACTGTATTATTTTAGATTTAGGCCTGCCGGATATTAACGGTTTCGATCTGTTAAAAACGCTGCATAATAATGAGTCTGTACAAGTGCCTCCGGTCATTATCTATACAGGCTGGGAAATCAGCGATGAAGATCAGTCTACTCTTAACCAGTACGCGTCATCGGTGATAATCAAAGGCCTAGGTTCAGCTGAAAAACTGAGTGATGATGTATCTTTGTTTATTCAGAATATTGAACAGAAATTCAACGGACAGCAGAAGTCTGAAACACTTGGCCCCCATAACGAAAATCAGGTTTTAGAAAACAGAAAAATATTGTTAGTTGATGATGATATGCGTAACTCTTATGCCTTGTCTAAACAGCTTATTAACACTGGTTTTGATGTTGAAATGGCCAGTAACGGCCAGGAAGCCGTTAATTTACTCACTAATGACCATAGTTTTGAACTAATATTAATGGATACCATGATGCCGGTTATGGATGGTAATGAAGCCACTCGTCAAATCAGAAAAATGCCGGCTTATCGTAAAACCCCTATTTTTGCCTTAACGGCGAAAACGATGCCGGAAGATAAAGAAAAATGCCTGCAGGCAGGAGCTTCTGAATTTTTAAGTAAACCCGTTGATCTGGATGATCTGCTGATAATGATGCGAATCTGGCTGTATAAACATGCAGTTAATTAACACAAAGCTGACTATATTAATTAAACTTACAGTATTTATTTCACAGGGTGATTTATGAGTGAGACACGTGCAAAAATACTCGTTGTAGATGATGAGCCTAATAATCATAGAGTATATCAGCGCATATTAGAGCCGTTGAATTTAGATATTACCCATGCTGACAGTGGTCAGCAGGCATTAGCTCAAGCACATAAAAATGATTATTTCTTAATTCTCATGGATGTACAGATGCCGGAAATGGATGGTTTTGAAACGGCGGCACTTATTCTGCAGCACCCGAAAACAGCCCATATACCGGTGATCTTTATAACCGCATTTTCCCGGGATGAGACCTTTGAATTTAAAGGTTATAAGAGCGGTGCCGTCGATTATCTGCTTAAGCCGATCAACGACGATATTCTGCGCAGTAAAATAGGTGTTTTTTTAACATTGTATAAGGAACGCCAAAAACTAGCGGCGGCATTACAGGCACAGCAAAAAGCAGAACATAAACTGCGTTCATACCAGGAAGAATTAAAAGATCAGATCAGTGAACGTACTCAAGCGCTGCATACTTCAACAAATGAACTGAATAAAGCACAAAATTACCTGGTGGAGTCTGAGAAACTTGCATCATTAGCTAAACTAGTCGCGGGTATCGCTCATGAAATAAACACCCCGATCGGCATATGTCTTACCGCAGTTTCACATATCCATGAAGAATCATCAAAAATACGCACTCGCTTAAACTCCCAGGAACTAAAAATGAGTGAGTTAAACGAATATTTACAACAGTCGAAGCAGGCCGATGAGATTTTAATATTTAATTTGGAGCGGGCAGCCGAGCTGATTCAAAGTTTTAAACAAATATCTGTTGACGTCTCCAGTCAGAAACTGCGCCTGTTTAACCTTGCAGATTATATAAGCTTAGTAACGAAGAGCCTGCACCCTGAGCTGAAACGCACTAAGCACCATATAAATATCTGCGGTGATACAGCAGTTGAAATAACCAGCAACCCCGGACTGTTCTCACAAATTGTCACCAATTTAGTAATGAACTCAATTCTGCATGCCTACAACGAAGATGATGCAGGTCATATCGAGTTTAAAATCAGCGAAGTTAATGACTCAATTCACCTGAATTATTCTGATGACGGCAAAGGCATGTCAGAGTCCCTGCTTACAAAAATATTTGAACCCTTTATAACCACCAAAAAAGACCAGGGCGGCAGCGGATTAGGCATGTATGTGCTGTTTAATATAATCACAGATCATTTGCAGGGCACGATTGAATGCACCAGCCGTGAAGGCTGCGGCAGTCAGTTCAATATGGTTTTTCCTAAAACCATCACAGAATAACAATCGCCAGAACGGACAATGGGACTAACAGCAGAAAATACACCCACCCGGTATTCCCCACAAAAGATATATTTAATGCCACCTTTTAGTGAAAAAATAATCCACCATGGTGCAGATATATCCAGGTATCACCACACAAAAATGTTAACCACTTGATTTTAAACAAAATTAAATGCTGGCACGGTATTTTCATTACTCGACCTGTTGCTGAGTTTTTCAGCGCAGCCAAGGAGAGTAATATGAGTAGTGATATCATGCTGTTAAGTTACGGTTACCCGGTTGTGTATCAATCGATGAAACCTAAGCATAAAGTAAAACGCAGTTTCTACCGCTGCATTATAAGATGCTGAGTCGTTATATACCCCGTCAATTTAATGAGACTTTGTTTATATCCAGAGGATAACAGCAGAGTCTCATTTTTTGCAGGTTAACTGCCAGCCGGCTTTTGTTTTAAACATAGCCAATACAACTGAACTTAGCGCCTATTGGTAAGAATACAACGACTCACTATCAGATGATCTGCTGCTGTATCTTCAATTACGTCGGCAAATTTCAGTACATTAAGCGAATTTTTCCGTACAGCCCGCAGCAGATAGCTTAATCGTGAGATATTCATTAAACCCGTTTTTGTATCAGAGCTGTTTTTACTAATAACGTTATTCATAGATTAACTTAAGTAATTGAAGCTTATTGGAAGATGTTTCACTATCTATCATTAATATATCCTGCTGGAAACTGCACTTCCTCCTTGAATAAGGCAGAATATTTAATGATAACTATTATAATTTGCAATTAATGATAGTAAATCTATCGCCTTGATAATAAAGAGACAATTAATAGACTGCATTAATATAAAAAATTACAGCTGCTAGACATTTTTTATAAATATTGTTTGATTATCAGCAGGTGACTCAAGATCGGCATTAGCGCCCTGTCTGCCGGAGGTATTATTTTACTAAGTGCTGGGTCATTACCTGTGATCCAGCTCTCCATCTGTGCTATTCTCCACTTTTTGCTATTTAATGAGAACGACACCATGGCAGAGCTGCAACTCGATAAAACCGATTTAGCCATTTTAAAACTACTGCAAAGTAAGGGAAAACTTTCAAATCAGGATCTCGCCGATAAGGTCGGGTTATCTCCTTCTCCCTGTTCACGCCGCGTAAAAGCACTCGAAGAGTCCGGCTTTATTACCGGTTATGCAACTTTATTATCACCGGAGCATTTTAACCTGTCACTGGCGGCCTATGTGCAGGTATGTCTGGAAAAGCATACTCCGGAAGTTATTGAAACATTTGAAGCAAAAGTATGCAGTTATGATGAAGTATTAGAATGCTGCTTACTTACCGGCAGTGACGCTGATTACCAGCTGAAAGTACTGGTAAAAGACATGAATAGATTTAGAGAGTTTTTATTAGATAAACTGACCAGCCTTCCTAATATCGGTGCAGTACACTCCTGTTTCGTGCTCAAACAGGTTAAGAATCATACCAGTATTCCTCTGCCTTAAAATTAATACAAAATAATTTTCACAATACAGCGGCGCAATATTCTTGCGCATATCTCTTTTCAGCAACTGGCAAAACAACAAAAACCCGGGCAGCAGCCGAAAAAAAGAATAAAACAGCCCGGGTTAACAAAAAGCCAACACAAACCACCAAATAGATAACAAGCTGCGCTATAACCCGCCATTGACCAGTCGAAATAAAGGTCTATTATGCGTCTCTCAAAATTTCACAGAGAGCACATATGAGCAGTACAGATTCAAATCATTTTAGTTCACGCATCGGTTTTATTATGGCGGCCGCCGGTTCAGCTGTCGGCGTAGGTAATATCTGGGGATTCCCGACACAGGCGGCAACCCACGGCGGCGGCGCATTCCTGCTTGTTTATTTAGTGCTTATCATCATTTTAGGCTATCCGATGCTGATTGCAGAACTTATGATTGGACGACACGGCCAGACTAATCCAGCCGATGCTATGGCTAAAATAGGTAATACGCCGATAAGTAAAAAAATCGGTAAGTTAATCGGTTTTACCTCTATTATCACTGCAACACTGATCTGCACTTTCTACAGTATATTATCCGGCTGGTTTGTTAGTTTTGCTGCGGCGCCTGCCGCCAGTGTTTTGGGATTTTCACAAGCCTCTGCCTGGTTAACCGACTTCTCATTATCTCGTAATTTAGTATTCACCACTATCTTCATTTTAATGGTGATCTGGGTAATACGTCAGGGAGTCCAGGAAGGCATAGAAAAGTGGTCAAAACGCTTAATGCCGCTGCTGCTGCTTATTCTGATATCAGGCGCGGCCTATATACTTACCCTGCCCGGTGCGATGCAGGGGCTTAAAATATTATTAGTTCCAGACTTTTCACGTATCTGGGAAGCGGACGTACTGATCGGTGCTCTGGGTCAAACCTTCTTTTCATTAACTATAGGTACTGCTGCTATGATGGTTTACGGCGCTTACCTGGGTAAAAAAGAGAACATTGCTAAACTAACTGCTTTTGTTACTTTAACGGACAGCAGCGTCGCCTTACTGGCAGCCCTGATGATTATTCCGGCAATGTATGTCGCCCAGCACAACGGCGTGCAGATCTTCAACGAGTCCGGCGGCCTGCTGAATTCAGATACCTTAGTCTTTACTGTATTGCCGGCACTGTTTGCAACATTAGACGGCAGCCTGCAGTATATTTTAGCTTTTGTATTCTTTGTATTAATGACTATTGCCGGCCTTACTTCTGCAATATCAATTGTTGAAGTACCCACCAGCTATTTAATGGAAAAAACTGCCATGGAGCGTAATAAGGCAGCCGGCATTATCGGCGCACTTGTTATTTTCTTATCATTAATTGTCGTATTTAACTTCGATACTCTGTTCGGCTTTATGATCACCATAACCACTGAACGCGCACAGCCGCTTGTCGCCTTAGGCATTGCCGTCTATCTAGGCTGGGTATGGAAGCGTAACAATCTATTACAGGAGATCCAGGGGCAGCAGGATGTAGACAGCAGCAGCCTGTTCTGGCGGGTCTGGCCGCTCTATGTCAGATATATCTGCCCGCTCCTTATTACACTGATTATCGTGCAGTTATTTAACGGTTAAAAAAGCAGTTTCCTCCTGACAGAGGGAATATCATTTTCAGATAACAGCGGTACTGTCACCGCTGTTTTTTTCCTATTTCCAGCGAGCCTTAATTTTTATGTTACATGAAGCAGCACTACGCCCGTTACAGGCAAAAAAACGTCCCTTAGTAAACACTGAAAAGAGAATATGTAGAGTTGAAGGCCAGTTAAGACTTGAAGACATTGCACTTAGATCAAAAAAATTAAAACAGAAAAATTTAGTCAAAAAAGTCCGTAATTTAAGAAAAACAGCACAGCAGTAAAAATCTAAGATAAAGCAAAGGTTCCAGCAGGTACCTTTATATCAATAATAAGCAGACAGCTCACTTCTTCATTATTTCATTCATTCCTGCATCTGTTTTCCTATGCTCAAAACAATACAATCAGCTCTGTTTTATTTTTGAGCAGTTCGACAGAAAAAATAAAAAGATCAACAGCTTTCACACATAGCTTAAAGGCAGGTCTATCATTTATTAATCCCGCAAAAAAACATAAAAGGAATGCACAGTGAGAATACAACTGCAGTTACTTTTCAGCCTGATTTTACTGTGCGCCTGCGGTCCGGCAAAGGAGTTTCAACCTAAGAATCAGTTCACTTTTGAGAACGGCGGTTTATATTTCTCGCAGCGCTTAATTAGTGACTGGGTAAAAGATGTTGCTGTGCCTGTTTGTAAAGAATGTACCAAACATGTATATACGGCGTATACGCCAACCGGGCCAATACTGTTCCGGCAGATTAATAACGGGCGAGGTGATTTAATCTTTTTTTATGCAGCCAATGCACTGCATAGTTTTGCATTAAACACCGGCAGCGGTCAGTATATGGCACATCTGCAGCTTAAAGACAAAAAACTGTATTTCTCTGTTAATCAGCAGCGTATTGAGCTTAAACTTAATGAACAAAACGCTTTCCAGTTCGGTGCGCAAAGTTACTTTATTTCATTAACAAAAATTAAGTTTATAGACAACATCCGGCAGGACTCGCAGCCAAAGCAGAGAGAATACCGCGCAGATATTCTAATATGGCTTAATCAGCAAAGTGAAACGACTGAATAAAAAAATGCCCTTTTTATGCACCATAGAGATCCACTCATGCCCCTTTACGAGCAGATAGAGCATGAAATAAAGCCAATAATTTTAATACGTTAACTCTCATCCCTTTAAAACACTAGAACTGAAAAACTGGCATAAAAAATGCCCTGTAGATTTTGCTTTAATTAAACAAAAGGGATCCATAATGAAACTAATAACAACAGCTCTTTCAGCATGTCTACTGCTGCTTCTCAGTTTTACAGCCGCTGCGGCACAATTTAATTATAAACAGCCCGAATTTTTACAAACAGCGGAAAGCGGCGCTTACCGGGCATCTATTTTATATTTTGTCGAAGATCCAAGTACCACCGCAGCCATCACAGATGCAGTTCGCTATTATGCAGATGGTTTATTAATCATTAAAAACGGCAAGGTAAGTGATGTCGGCGATTATCAGCAGCTGATTAAAAAATTCGAAAAAAAAGGTGAAAGCATCAAAATCAACCAAAGCTATCAGGGTAAACTGATTATGCCCGGCTTTATTGATACCCATATTCACTTTCCTCAAGCCGAAATGATCGGTGCTTACGGCGAACAGTTATTACAATGGCTTGATAAATATACTTTTCCTACAGAAAAAAAATATGCCGACAAAAGCTATGCCGACAGCATGGCAGAAACTTTTATTGATCAGCTGCTGAGCAGCGGCACAACAACCGCGTTAGTATTCGGCAGCGTTCATCCAGAATCAGTTAATGCCTTGTTTGAGCAGTCTGAACGGTTAAATATGCGCATGATCGCCGGTAAGGTAATGATGGATCGTAATGCGCCGGATTATTTAACAGACACAGCGCAGAGCAGCTACCAGGAAAGTAAAACCTTAATCGAAAAATGGCATAAAAAAGGCCGGGCACTTTATAGTATTACGCCGCGTTTCGCTCCGACCTCTACACCGGAGCAGTTAAGTTTAGCCGGACAATTAAAAGCGCAGTACCCGACGGTATATATGCACACCCACCTGTCTGAAAATTTAGGCGAAATTAAATGGGTTGAATCCCTGTTTCCGGAAGCAGCAAGTTATTTAGATGTATACAGCCAGGCTGGATTAACCGGGCGGCGCAGCGTTTTTGCCCATGGTATTCACCTCGATGAAACTGATTTCCAGGAGCTCCATGATCACGGTGCGGCGATTGCATTCTGTCCGACCTCAAATCTGTTTCTAGGCAGCGGCTTATTCAAGCTTCGCGAAGCAAAACAGGCGCAGCGTCCAGTGCGTATAGGTATGGGTACAGATGTCGGTGCAGGTACCAGTTTCTCTATGCTGCAGACACTTAATGAAGCTTATAAAGTAGTTTTACTACAGCAGAACGGCAGAGATAAAATCATGGCTCTTTCTGCTTTTGAAGGCTTTTACCAGGCAACCTTAGGCGGTGCAAAAGCACTTTATTTAGACGATAAAATCGGCAGCTTAGCCCCGGGTCATGAGGCCGACTTTATTGTTCTTGACTGGAAAGCTACGCCGCTTCAGACACTGCGTATGAATACTATTGAAGAGCAGAAACAAGATGAGTTAGCTCAGCTGGCAGAAAAATTATTTGCACTCATGATGCTCGGTGATGATCGTAATATCGCGGCGGCAGTGGTCAGCGGCCGCGAGGTCTATAAAAAATAATTTGCTCAGACTATTTAGACAGGAAGCAAGAAACAGCAGCTTCCTGTCTTTTTGTGCAGATGCGTTTATTTCCAGCTGGAGAGTAATTTATCTACGGATTTAGCGGGTGTTTTCGTTAACTTATAAAGCAGTTCAAAGGGGATATTTTCAATAGCATAACGCTGCTGAATATCCCCCAGCATTGCCAGCCACACTTTAGCTGTCATTTCAGAGTCATATAAAGCACGGTGAAAAAGAGCATCATCAGCGGCGGCATTTGTGTACTCAACTAATGTTGCTAACTTATGATTCGGTGCGTTTTGAAAAAGTCTTCGCGCCAGCAGCATTGAGCAGACAAACCGGCCGGAATAATTCCTAGAGATGCGTTTTAATTCAGCATCCAGAAAACGTTTATCAAATGACGCATTATGGGCAACCAGATTATGATCAGCGATAAAATCAGCAAAGCGGTGCATAACATCTGCACATGGAGACGCATCTTTAAGCATTGCATTGCTGATACCGGTAAAACCTTCAATAAATCCGCTGACAGAGATGCCGGGATTCATTAACTCTTGAAAACGATCTGTTACCTGTCCGTTTTCAAGCAGCACCGCTCCTATTTCAATGGCGCGATCCCCCATATCGGGCGACAGCCCGGTTGTTTCAAAATCTAATATGACCAGGGTATCTGCATTTGACATAATAATATTTCCTTTTTGCAGGCATTATAAAGCACACAGCTGTTTATCAAAACTGCAAAGTTTAGAAAGCAGATTTAAACAGCTAAGTAGTGCAGCTCGCAACTAAGGCTAAAACGGTCAGTCCATTAAATATTTATCTAATATTCCGGCAATTATCTGTTCCTCTTTAAGATCACGAATAATCTGATCATATTGCGCCATCACCCTGTGCTTATCCGGATGCTGTGACGCAATAGGAAATACATTGTAATAGGGTTTAGATTTAAGCGCTTTTGGCAGATAGGCTAATCTGCGGCTGTATCCCAGCTTTTTTGCTTCATACAGAGTGCTTATGGTATTAAGAGGAACAATATCGATGCGCTTTCCGAGCAGTTTTTTTATCTGCAGGTGATTTTGTGAAACATCATCAAAATCAAGACCTGAATTATGAAATTCCGGCGTATAGGAAATATCATTGGTAATACCGACTTTTAACCCTTTTAAATCCTCAAAGCTGTTATAAGTTATGGAGCCTGAGTTTTCTTTAAGAATAAAAAAATTCCAGCTGATATCAATATAGGATTCATTCGGGTAGATCAGATAATCCATACGCGATTTTTTCCTGGAGAAAAGCAGCACCATATCGGCTCTGCCGGATTTAGCTTCCTGAATAATCCGGGCCGCAGACTTAATCAGTCTGATTTTATACTTTACATCAAGGCGGTCCATCACATGAGAAATAACTTCGACATCAATTCCCTTAACGGTTCCCTCTTCACTGAATTTGTGCGGAGCCTGCGGGCTGGCGATAATAGTGAAGTCGCGGGCATAACCAGGGAAAGAGAGCATCAGTAAAATAATTAAAAATGGACTATGCGACCGACCGAAGATATTCATAAAAGCTCCTTGCCCCATAACCCAATAACTATTACACAATAAGTTAGATCAGGCAGATATTCAATGATTTAGTCGGATGTTAAGCATTGTGTCAGGGAATTGAGATCTGACTTTTAAAGCGCCTGCGCAGCAGGCCTGGAATAAGCCGATATACTCCAGGCCGCACTATTTGAAAAAAACTTAAGATAACAGGATCATGACTGTACCAGCGACGGTCATTAATACATTGGCAATTGCATAGGTACCGGCATAACCTAAAGCAGGAATGCTGCTGCGTGTATGATCATTAACTATATCCATAGCAGGTGCACAGGTGCGGGCACCAATAATAGCACCAATCAGCAGCGCACGGTTCATATTGAGCAGGTATGCGCCGAACAGATAAGCTAAAAACACAGGAATAATACTCACAACCATAGCTGCGGCCAGTATTTTAAAACCTGACTCGGCAAAAAACTCAAATACATTACTGCCGGCGCTTAAACCTATGCCCACCATAAATACCAGTAACCCTAAGTTTTTCATCATGTTTAACGCCCCCTGAGGTACATAACCAAAGGTCGGGTGATTAGCCCGCAGAAAGCCCAGGGTGATGCCTGAAATCAACAAACCAACAGCGCTGCCGAGCCCAAAGGTAAGGTGACCAAAGGTCATAGTTACCATACCGAACATCAGACCAAAGATAAAAAAACTACAAAAAGCGAGTAAATCAGAGACCTGGCTATGAATAGAAATAAAACCAATTTTATTCGCCAGGGAGTGAACCCGGCTTTTCTCTCCGCTGACCTGTAGAATATCACCTTTAGAAAGCATAATATCATGCTCTATGGGCATCTCGATCTGCGCGCGCACTACCCGGTTTAAAAAACAGCCGTACTGTGAAAGATTAAGCTCAGAAAGTCGTTTATCGGCGATGTTATCATTCTTAACGACGATCTCTTCCTCAACAATACGCAGATCCAGCAGGTCCCGATCAAAAACCTCTTTACCGTTTCTAAAGCTGGGATCTAATCTAGCATGGCTGTCCGGATAACCTACCAAAGCTATTTCATCGCCCTGCTGCAGTATATAATTACCATCAGGATTTGCTAAAATACCGTTACGGCGAATACGTTCAATATGACAACCGGTTTTACGGTGAATACCCAGTTCGCGTAAGTTTTTTCCATCTGTCCAGTCAATCAGTTCTGAATCAACACGATATGCACGAATAATAGGTAGATAAACTTTACGTTTTCCAGCACCGCCAATACCGCGCTCTTTGGCAATCTGCTGCGCACAATCCTGGAGATTCTGTTTCTGTAATCTCGGCAGCAGGCGTGCAAAAATAATTAAGCTGGTTAATCCTATCAGATAGGAAAGCGCATAACCGACACTCAGGTTATCAATAACCTTCTTATAGCTGATCCCCTCCGGGAGCTGCACTAAGCCGGAATTTATAGCATCTTTTGCCCCCACTAAAACAGGCGTTGCGGTCAGCGAGCCGGCCATCATACCGGTCGATAAACCGTAATCGAGATTTAAATAATGGCTGGTCATAAAGGTCAGTCCGACCGCAGAAATCAATACCACTAAAACTAACAGCAGGTAGTGTTTACCGTCTCGCAGAAAAATACCGAAAAAATTGGGTCCGGCCTCTAAACCGACACAAAAAATAAACAGCATAAAACCAATATTTAATGCTTCGGGAGTAAATGAATAACCAAGATGGCCGATAAAAATGGCGGCTAAGAGCACACCGATGGAGCTGCCGATCTGGAAGCTTCCGATATGTAATTTCGCGACTAATAACCCTAATGTTAAAACAACAAACAATAATAAAATATCGTTTTTTGATAACAGGATCGCGACGTCAATGTTCACTGAATTTTTCCTAATAATGGATGGTCAAAAATGTGAGCAAAGTTTACCCCATAATCACTGCTGACCCCATGGTTTTTTCAGGATATTTAATAAAAAAACAGACTTTTTCCGGCGCTCTTTTCCACCTGTTAATAGAGCACTGAAAATGCCTGTCTGATAAACAGGTTTGACCTCTGTTCCGGCTTTATACCCATGATACTTCAAGATGAAAAGTCAGCAGACTGCAGTAAAGTTTCCTTATCCGGAGAAAGTCAAATAATAATTTTTTCTCATAAATATTTAACCTGAGAAAAAACTCAGGCGGTATTCAAACTTCAGCGCTATCATTTTCACCGGCAGCGGACTCTCCTGCACAAACAGGCGCCCGGCAGCTGTTGTTTAATCAATATTAGAAATTAAAGTTAACGCTCCAGCATAAATAATAAATCACAGTAACAAGTGACTACGGCAACAATTCTGATTTATTTTACAAAATAACGGTAACTCCTTCAAAATTTTGACTATTCTTAACCTAGGGTAACAAAATAGCGATACACGCTATCGTCGCTCAAGGGGACTGCGACTGATAAAAGATCAACAGTAGAAAAATCAGGGAGTTTTCAGTCACTGCCATGGTTAATAGGTCTAGGGGTAAACTATGAGTATTTTCGATAATTACCGCCAGCGTTACGAAACTGTCAAAGAAGAAGAAATGTCAATTCAAGAGTATCTGGCTCTGTGCAGAAAAGATCCCGGTGCTTATGCCTCCGCAGCAGAGCGTATGCTGACTGCCATTGGAGAGCCGGAACTAATAGATACTTCACGCGATCCGCGTTTAAGCCGCATTTTTTCCAACAAAGTGATCAAACGCTATTCCACCTTTAAAGATTTCTACGGGATGGAGGAATGCATTGAAAATATTGTTTCATTCTTTAAACACGCGGCCCAGGGCTTAGAGGAGAAAAAGCAGATAGTCTATCTGCTCGGCCCGGTCGGCGGCGGTAAATCATCATTAGCAGAAAAACTAAAAGCACTGATGGAAAAACAGCCGATCTACTGCATTAAAGGCTCTCCGGTATTTGAATCACCACTTGGATTATTTGACCCGGAACAGGACGGGCAGCTCCTCAAAGATGAGTTCGGCATTGCCAAGCGTTATGTCAGTACCATTATGTCTCCCTGGGCAGCTAAGCGCTTACATGAATATAATGGTGATATCAGCAAGTTTAGAGTGGTTAAAATTTACCCTTCTATTCTTAACCAGATTGCAATTTCGAAAACAGAACCGGGCGATGAAAACAATCAGGATATCTCTTCCCTGGTTGGTAAAGTAGACATTCGCCAGCTTGAAGAATTCCCGCAGAATGATCCCGATGCATACAGCTTCTCGGGTGGTTTATGCCGCTCCAACCAGGGGCTGATGGAATTTGTAGAGATGTTCAAGGCGCCGATTAAAGTACTGCATCCCCTGCTCACTGCCACTCAGGAAAGTAACTACAACAGTACAGAAGGGTTAAGCGCAATTCCCTTTGACGGAATGGTGCTTGCTCACTCTAATGAATCTGAATGGCAGACTTTCAAAAACAACAAAAATAATGAAGCTTTCATTGACCGGGTATACATAGTAAAAGTTCCTTACTGCCTGCAGATATCGGAAGAAGTCAAAATTTATGAAAAATTGTTAGAAAACAGCTCACTGTACTCTGCGCACTGTGCACCGGATACACTTAAAATGCTCGCTAAGTTTGCCATACTGTCACGCCTTAAAGAACCGGAGAACTCCAACCTCTATTCTAAAATGAAGGTTTATGACGGTCAGAACCTCAAAGATACAGATCCTAAGGCGAAATCGATACAAGAGTATAAAGACACTGCCGGTGTTGACGAAGGCATGAGCGGTCTGTCTACACGCTTTGCTTTTAAAATCCTGTCTAAGGTATTTAATTTCGATCCCACAGAGGTTGCAGCCAACCCGGTACACTTGTTATATGTACTTGAACAGCAGATAGAGCAGGAACAGTTTCAAACTGAACAGCAGGAAAAATATCTGGCCTTTATTAAAGAACATATCGCTCCCCGCTACGTTGATTTTATCGGCAAAGAAATTCAAACCGCTTACTTAGAATCCTATACCGAGTACGGCCAGAATATTTTTGACCGCTATGTTACCTATGCCGACTTCTGGATCCAGGATCAGGATTTCAGAGCGCCGGAAACCGGTGAGATTCTTGATCGGGCGGCGCTTAATGAGGAGCTGGAAAAAATTGAAAAACCGGCCGGTATAAGTAATCCAAAAGATTTCCGTAACGAAGTGGTTAATTTTGTACTTAGAGCCAGAGCCAACAACGACGGTAAAAACCCGACCTGGAACAGTTATGAGAAACTGCGCACAGTGATAGAGAAAAAAATGTTCTCCAATACAGAAGATCTGTTACCGGTTATCTCATTCAGTACTAAAGGCTCAGCTGATGAGCAGCAGAAACATCAAGACTTTGTGGATCGTATGACTGAGCGCGGTTACACAGAGAAACAAGTCCGACTGCTCTCTGAATGGTACCTGCGGGTAAGAAAATCACAGTAGCTTAGGTGAGTTTATTTCTAAAGAAAAGCAGCCTGTATCAAGCAGCCGGGCTGATGGTGAGTGAACATGAATTATATTGTAGATCGTAGGCTTAATGGTAAAAATAAAAGCACTGTCAACAGGCAGCGCTTTTTAAAACGCTATCGCAAACATATCAAAAAAGCGGTAGCAGAAGCGATCAGCAAGCGTTCAATTACCGACATTGAGCACGGTGAAGAGATAAGCATCCCTTCCGGAGATATTGGTGAGCCTATTTTCCATCATGGTCAAGGCGGACACACAGAAAATGTTTTACCGGGTAATACCGACTTTGTTAAAGGAGACCATATACCTCGTCCGCCTGCTGGAGGCCCGGGCGGTTCAGGTTCAGGCTCCGGTGCCAGTGACAGCGGAGAAGGTGAAGACGAATTTGTTTTTCAGATAACTCAGGATGAATTTCTCAACTTTATGTTTGAAGATCTGGAACTGCCTAATATGATTAAACGGCAGCTCGCCGGCAGCGATGAATTTAAAATGCGTCGAGCAGGTTTTAGTAATCAGGGCACTCCCGGCCAGATCAATATTGTGCGTTCATTAAGATCAGCTAATGCACGGCGTATCGCCTTAACAACCGGTAAACGAAAAAAATTAAAAGCACTGGAGCAGCGGCTTAGTTTATTACAGGCAGAAGATTCCACTGCGGATAATCAGACAGAGATTGAACTGCTGCTTGAAAAAACAGCCAAATTAAAAGCCAGCATCAAACGCGTTCCCTGGCTCGATGATTTTGATCTGAAATATAACCTTAATGTTAAAGAGCCGAATCCGCAGTCCAAGGCGGTTATGTTCTGTATTATGGATGTTTCAGCTTCCATGGATCAGGCCACCAAAGATATTGCTAAACGCTTTTTTATTCTGCTTTATCTGTTTATCCAGAGAAATTACCAGCGTACAGAAGTTGTTTTCATCCGTCACCATACTGAAGCCAGTGAAGTTGATGAGCAGACTTTCTTTTACTCGCGCGAAACCGGCGGCACCATTGTTTCCAGCGCGCTTAAACTTATGAAGTCAATTATTGAAGAACGTTACCCGCTGGGAGACTGGAATATTTACGGTGCACAGGCATCCGACGGGGATAACTGGAATAATGACTCAACACTGTGTAAAGACCTTTTGTGCAATGCAATTTTACCGAAAGTGCAGTATTACTCTTATATTGAAATTACCCCGCACGATCATCAGGCTATGTGGCACGATTACCAGCAGGTAAAAGAGATCTTTCCTAACAGCTTTGCCATAGAGCAGATTATTAATGCCTCGGAAATCTATTCCGTATTCCGCGAACTTTTTCAAAAGCAGGTCGTATGAAACAAAAACCACTATCAAGTACATCTGAATGGACCTTCGAACTAATTGAAGCCTATGACCATGAGATAAGTAAGATAGCAGCTGAATTCGGCCTGGATACTTATCCTAATCAAATTGAAGTAATCAGCTCAGAACAGATGATGGATGCTTATGCTTCAACGGGCATGCCTTTAGGTTACCATCACTGGTCCTACGGCAAACAGTTTATTAACACAGAGCGTTCCTATAAACGCGGCCAGATGGGCCTTGCTTATGAAATAGTGATTAATTCCAACCCGTGTATTGCTTATCTTATGGAAGAAAATACCATGGCTATGCAGGCACTGGTTATTGCCCACGCCTGTTACGGGCATAACTCTTTTTTTAAAGGTAATTATCTGTTTCAAACCTGGACTGACGCAGATTCGATTATTGACTACCTGCTTTTTGCTAAGAACTATATTAACCAGTGCGAAGAGCGCCATGGTATTACCGAAGTGGAGGATATTATTGACTCCTGCCACGCGATAATGAATTACGGTGTTGACCGCTATAAACGTCCATACCCGATATCCGCCGAAGAGGAGCATAACCGCCAGCAGGAGCGCGAAGAAGAGCTGCAGAAACAGGTTAACGATTTGTGGAGAACGATACCGCAGAGCAAAACCGAAGAGGAGAAAAAACATAAAACCCGCTTTCCTGCCGAGCCGGAGGAAAATCTTCTTTACTTTATAGAAAAAAATGCACCGCTGTTAAAATCCTGGCAGCGGGAAGTCGTACGTATTGTGCGCAAAATTTCGCAGTATTTTTACCCGCAGCGCCAGACCCAGGTAATGAACGAAGGCTGGGCATGTTTCTGGCACTACACAATACTTAATGAAATGTATGATCGCGGCCTGGTAGAGGAAGGTTTTATTCTGGAATTTTTACAGTCACATACCAGTGTTATTTATCAGCCTCCCTACAACAGCAAATATTACAGCGGCATTAATCCCTATTCACTGGGATTTAGTATGATGATTGATATCAGGCGCATCTGCGAACACCCGACCGAAGAAGACAGATTATGGTTCCCCGGCCTGGCGGGCAGTAACTGGAAGGAAAGCATCAGCGAAGCGATGCGCAACTTTAAAGATGAAAGTTTTATCCTGCAGTACTTATCTCCGAAAGTGATGCGCGATTTAAAGCTTTTCTGTATTGTTGACGATGACAAAAATCCGGATATTCAAGTAAACGCGATTCACGATCAGGAGGGTTACCAGACAATAAGAGAGTCGCTTGCAGGACAGTATAACTTAGGTAATAGAGAGCCTAATATTCAAGTGCACAGTGTGGACATTTCAGGTGACCGCTCGCTGACTCTGCATCACAGCCAGCACGCCCGTAAACCTATGGGTGATTCAACCGATGAAGTGCTGAAACATATTCACCGCTTATGGGGATTTGATATTCATCTGCATTCAGTGGAAAATAAAAAAATCACCAAGAGTTACCACTGTCCGCCGCTTGAGACAGCTAAAGACGATTCTTCTATCTAGTAACAGCTGTGCAGGGCAAGGTGCCCTGCGCTTTATCCTTATTATTTCCGTTTATCCATTGCCACATAGTCCCGCTGTTTACAGCCGCAGTAGACCTGCCTTGGGCGGGCAATTTTATGATCCGGGTCGAGTAAAAATTCCTGCCACTGCGCAGCCCAGCCTACACTCCGCGCAATCGCAAACAGAACAGGAAACATACCTACAGGAAAGCCCATAGCCTGATAAATTAAACCGGAATAGAAATCTACATTAGGGTACAGTTTACGTGAGATGAAATAGTCATCCTGCAGTGCAATTCTTTCCAGCTCCAGAGCAATATCAATCAGCGGATTAACACCGGTTACAGCAAAGACATCATAAGCTAATTTTTTACAGATCTTAGCACGGGGATCATAACTCTTATATACACGATGTCCGAAACCCATCAGCTTGCCTCCGGTTCCCTCTTTCACTGATTTAATATAATCAGGAACACGATCTACCGTTCCTATTTCAGCTAACATGCGTAATACGGCTTCATTTGCCCCGCCGTGCAGAGGACCATAAAGTGCACCTATAGCGGCTGAAGCAGCCGAAAACGGATCAGTGTAGGAGCTGGCTACAGCACGCATTGAGCTGGTACTGCAGTTCTGCTCATGCTCTGCATGCAGAATAAAAAGCACATCAATCGCTTTCTCCAGTACCGGATCCGGCTGATATACCAGTTCACTTTTCTTCCACAACATATTCATAAAATTGCCGACAAAGGAGAGGTTTTCATCAGGATAAGCATAGGGAACACCGATACTATGGCGATAAGCAAAAGCGGCCAGGGTAGGCATTTTAGCAATCAGACGGGAGATCTGCAGCTCTCTGCACTCTTGATCATGAATATTTTTAGCATCGGGATAAAAAGTAGACAATGCACCGACGGTGCCGACCAGCGTTCCCATCGGATGGGCATCATGGTGAAAACCATCGATCAGTTTCTTTATATTCTCATGAACAAAGGTATGTTCAGTAATTGCTCTGCTCCATTTCTGGAGCTGCTCACTGTCGGGAAGCTCTCCATTAAGAATCAGGTAGGCAGTCTCTAAAAAGGTACTTTTTTCTGCTAACTGTTCAATGGGATATCCCCGGTAGCGTAGAATGCCCTCTTCACCATCGAGAAAAGTGATGCTGCTTCTGCATGAAGCGGTATTTGTATAACCAGGATCATAGGTTAACAGGCCAAAATCTTGTTCCGTTGCTTTTATCTGCTTAAGATCCATCGCATTAATGGTGGCACCGTAACCTGGATAAGTTCCGTACTGAATAGGTATTTCATAACTTTTACCCGTACGGTTATCAGTAATAGTAAGAGTGTCAGCAGCCATGATATTTCCTCCTCTCAAGACTTAACTGCAGCTGCTCTAAAAGAGGCAGTACAGCTAATTTACACTGTCAATTTTAGCCCCTTATACAGGTTTTTCCAGCAGCCGCACTGTGACGGGATAAGATTCATATTCCCGCCTAAATCATCACAAAAATGCTTCTGATAACAGTATCTTCGCCCAAATTTCGAGTTGTTAAAGTAAATAAGTAAATTCACTGCTCAGAACACCTCCCTTTAGCAAAGCTGAACTATTCTATTAACGTGGCATAAGGAAATGAAAATGAATCTGACAGATAATAGCAACCTGCACCAGAAACTGCTGATCGCACACGGCCCGGTATTTGCGCTCTCCGGTATTCAAAAAGAGCTTAATAAACAGCACTTGAACTGTGTGTGCATTAATAATGAAAAAGAACTGCAGGCTCATTCCCCAGCCCTGCTTATACTGGATGAGCAGCTGCTGACACAATTAAATCAAGACTCAGCAGGAAAATGGCGTAAACCTGAATCATTACTGATGATTGCTGAAGAGCATCTGGATATTGACGCCGATCTCTATGTTCCTAAAGGATTTACTAAAAAAGTAACAGTAAAGCATATCGAATCCGCACTGCAGTCTTTTATTCAGGGCAGGCAGCAGGATCAGCTATCAAGCCTGCTGACAGATAAATCAGTCAATCTGAACAGACTAGCAGATATTGGTATCGCGCTCTCTGCAGAAAAAAGCCTGACCGCCCTGCTGATTAGAATTCTTACCGAGGGGAGAAAATTAGCCTGCTGTGATGCGGCCTCCCTGTTTCTACTGGATAACAAGGACAGTGAAAACAGTAAACTGGTACTGAAACTTACGCAGAATGCTTCCATCGAATTTCACTTTGAAGAACAGTGTTTCCCCCTTAACGACAGCTCTATCTCAGGTTACGTGGCAACCCACGGGCGGGAATTAAATATTGAAGATGTCTACGAACTGCAGGACGCCCCCTACCAGTTCAACTCAATCTTCGATGTTGCCACCGGTTACCGGTGCCGCTCCCTGCTGGCACTGCCGATACAAAACCACCATGGCGAGGTTATCGGCGTACTGCAGTTTATCAACCGTACCCGCCAAGCGGATATCCGCCTCAGCTCACATAAGATCACCCGGGAAAATGTGATTGCCTTTGATGACAGCATTTGTCCGCAGCTAAGGGCACTAGCCAGTCAGTCTGCCATTGCCATTGAAAACCGCAGACTGATCGAAAGTATACGCGGGCTGTTTAAAGGGTTTGTACAGGCCTCCGTTACAGCAATCGAGCAGCGGGATCCGACCACCAGCGGACATTCGTTCCGCGTAGCCGATCTGAGTATCGCGCTGGCTAAGTCCCTGCAGCAGGCTGCATTACCTCAATATCAAAAGCAGCTGCTGGATGAAAAAAAACTTCGCCAGCTGAAATATGCGGCCCTGCTGCATGATTTCGGTAAAGTCGGGGTTCGCGAAGCAGTACTCACCAAAGCCAAAAAACTCACACAGCATCAGCTGGATGTTATCAAATACCGCATCCGTCTCACCCAGCAGACCCTGCTGCGCCAGAGAGCGGAAAGCGAACTTCTGCTGTTCCAGCAGCAGGGCTGTAGAAATTCAACACAGCATCTAAACCGTCAGGAGCAGATACAGGAGCAGATTTTTCAGTTGGAGCAGTTCTGGCAGGATATTCTTAAAGCCAATGAACCGAGCATACTGCCGGAGTCTCTAGGTAGTAATCTGGAGCAGATTCACGCTTATCACGCACCTAATGACAGCGGCATACTCACACCGTTAATTAACCGTGAGGAGCTGTCAGCACTGTCAATTCCTAAAGGAAGCCTTTCACTGGATGAAATGACCGAGATCCGCTCTCATGTCATCCACACTGAGAACTTCCTAAGACAGATCCCCTGGACGCCGGAGCTTCAGGATATTCCGGATATCGCGGCGGCTCATCATGAAAAAAGAGACGGCAGCGGCTACCCGAGAGGATTAACAACAGATCAGATTCCGCTGCCCTCACAAATAATGACGGTCTGCGATATTTATGATGCACTGACCGCATCAGACCGCCCATATAAACACGCTGTTCCCAATGAACTGGCATTTAAAATTCTGCACAATGAAGCAGAAAAGCAGCAGCTCAACGGCGATCTGGTTAAACTGTTTATTGATAATAAGGTCTACCTGGTAATTAAAGATAAGCTCTACAGTAAACCTAGTAATGCGGTCAGCAGTTTTCATCACCATGTTTGTGACTTTGATCTGCTGGATCACAGCTGAGCATGCCTGCAATGAAAAATCCTTTAAATATTCACAGCAGAGACCTTAAAGATGACTTAAACAAGACATACAAAAACAACCGCATTGTTTTAGCATCCCTGCTGCTGTTTATTAACCTGCTTATAGTTAACAGCCTTTTTACCCCCTTTATTAACTTTGACAATATCTGGTTAGATTTTGCAGTAAAACAGTGGAGCCTCGACAGCCCGGCAGATCCCGACATTGTTGTCATTGATATTGATGATCCCAGTCTGCAGGCAATGAAAAACCGAGTAGGACGCTGGCCCTGGCCCCGATCGGTTCACGGCGAACTGCTGGATCAGTTACTACTGCAGCATCCTAAAGCGGTCATTTTTGATATCCTGTTTGCCGAACCCGATATCTACCGTCCAGATGCTGATAAATACCTTTCCGAAGTTATCTCTAATGCCGATAATGTTTTTCTGCCTATACTTCACTTAGATTCCGCTCAGCCCCGCCTCTTCCCGAAATTAATCGACTATCCGCCCAGCGTCGGATTGACAGTCACGCCTGATTCTGCACAAACATATAAACAGACCCGTGCTAATCTGCTTTTACCCATGGCGGTTTCCCCTGCGGCCTGGAAACTGGGCACCATAAATTTTTATCCGGATCCTGATGGAGTCGGGCGCAGATATCAGATACAACACGCAATTGAGCAGTGGCGGATAGACTCATTACCAACCAAGGCGGCTCGTTATCTAGGTGCAGAGATCCCGAAGCAGAGCGAGATAATACTCGACTGGCACAAACCTAGATCAGACAGCTCAGCATCTCCCTATGCCACCTATGCCTACGCGGCTGTGTATAAAGCCGTCAGCGAAGAACAAGTTTTTATTCACGACAGCTTTTTCCGCGACAAAATTATTATTATCGGCTCAACAGCAACGGGTCTGCATGATATAAAAAACACTCCGGTAAGCGGCCTTTTTCCCGCCGTCTATATTTTAGCCACTGCACTGGATAACCTGCTGCACAACCAGCAGCTGAAACCAGTGGCTGCTTTATTTAACCTGCTGGCGGCTGTTTTATTTATGCTCCTGCTGACACTCGGTCTGCTGTTTGCGAAACGCATCCTGCCCGTAGCATTAGCCTTTATAATGGTAACGCTATGCTATTACCTGGTCAGCTATCAACTGACAGCATATAAATATCTTATGACGGTCAACAGCCCGATGATGATAATCAGCGGCTATTTTTTCTCCGTACTGATAGTGCAGTTTCTGCAGCGGCAGCGGGAATACAGCTACGCCATTGATATTTTTGGACGTTTTATGGACCGCAATGTGGTTCGTCAGTTAGTTGACTCCGGTCAGACACAGCAGGCACTGCGTGCCAAGAGCTGCAGAATCACGGTACTTTTTTCCGATATCCGCAACTTTACCACCCTTTCTGAAAAACATACTGCCCTGGAGATAGTGCAGCTGCTGGATGATTATTTCTCCATGCAGGTAAGAGTTATTTTTACCCGTCAGGGTACCCTGGATAAATTTATCGGTGATGCCATTATGGCCTTTTGGGGGGCCCCGCTGGAAAATGAAAATCAGGAAATACAAGCCGTAGAAGCGGCTCTGACTATGGTCGATGAGCTTGAGCGTTTTCGCCTTGAACAGAATCTTCCTGATTTTAATATTGGTATCGGCATTCATACCGGAGAGGGAGTTGTCGGGGCAATCGGCGGCGAGCAGCGCTATGATTACACTGTTATCGGCGATACTGTCAATGTTGCCAGTCGTATTGAAGGAGTCACCAAAAACCGCTGTAATATTCTCGTATCACAAGCAACCCGAAATGCCTGCAGAGATCATTTTGACTTTATTGAGCTTGGCAGCTATACCTTAAAAGGTAGAGAAGAACCCGTTACGGTATTTATACCCAAACGTCTTGAAAACACGGAATTAATCACGACAGAGAAGAGCTGAACAGAATGCCTGACAGGGAAATAACAGAACATGTTGTCAACGCCTTTAAATACAGCTTAAGAACTTAAAATCACATTTTAACCTGCTTACAGCAAGGAGAAAAGCAGTGAAAAACTTATTGATTATAGTTGCCGTCAACCTCTTATTCAGCGCCTTTTCAGCATCGGCACAGCAGGCATCAACAATTATTGATACGCACCTGAAAACATCTCCCTCCGTCAGAAGTCAGTCTATCGAGTTCCTGAGAACAGACACATCAGTGACAATTCTTGAACGTCGAGGAGGCTGGTACCGGGTGGAGACATTTCCACAGCTGCAGGGCTGGTTAAAAATGCTGTGGCTGCGTTATTCAGTGACAGGTCAAAGAGATGATGGTTTCTCACTGCTCACCCAGGGCGGCGGTGTGACAGTTGCAACAGGAATCCGCGGGCTGTCTGAAGAAGAACTCGAAAAAGGCCAGGGTGATCCCTACGCTGTCAACACCCTGGATCGCTTCACTGTTTCTCCCGAACAGGCCCGGGCCTTTGCTGAAGCCGGCGGGTTGAAGCAGAAACACCTTCCTTATGCAGACACAGAATAGCAGGGAGCTGAACATGAAAAACCGTAAACGGAACTTATTGAAAACAGCCGGCCTTACTCTGTTATTAAGTCTGACTTTATCGCAGCAGGGCTGCAAAACGACAGATTTAGGACTAGACAATATCGATCTCGATCAGCTGACTAATACCTTTGAAAAGTTTATCGACCTCGGCGATAAAACTGAAGAGCAGGAACAGGCCTTTGGTAACGAAGTTGCACAGGTGCTGTTAACCGACAGCCGCCTGTTAAATAACGACGAAGTTCAGCGTTACGTTAACAGTGTCGGACAGTGGCTGGTACAAAACAGCGAACGCCCGAATCTTAACTGGCACTTTATCGTGCTCGATGATAAAAGTTTCAACGCATTTGCAGCACCTGGAGGTTATGTCTTTATAACAGCAGGTACTCTGCTGAGATTAAACAGCGAAGCGGAGCTGGCCGGCGTACTTGCTCATGAGATGGCACATGTATTAAAACGCCACTATTTAGAGGCACTGCAGAAACAGACGCAGCTGGATCTGGCATCTGATATCGGCATATTAGCCTATCAGATTAAGAGCACCAGAAGAGACAACTATGACAGCGATACCATTGAAAATATAGAAATGGCTGAAGAGATCAGCTCTGCAATAGACAGCCTGTATACCAATGGTTTAGCCAGAGGAGACGAAGAGCAGGCCGATAAAATGGCGGTGATTATTCTTGCCCGCGCAGGTTATGATCCCTATTCTTATATCGCTGTTATACAGAAGATTGCCAGCGAAAAACCTGACTCTGCAGCCTGGCAGACTTTTATGAAACGCCACCCGTCGGCAAATGATCGTCTGACTACATTAGAGCCTCTGATGGACAGCGTGTTTGCAGTTCCGGGAAACTACCAGACCCTCAGCAGCCGTTACCAGAAATCAATCCGTTAACACTGACATTCAGTTTCAGCACTGCTGAAACTGAATATCAGCCGCGCTCTTAAACATCATATACCCGCATGTCAGCACTGCTCGCAGATACTAAGCGGCATTATTTTATACACTTCTCGTCTATACTCAATGATACGTGATGATGGTTATTAAGAGGACAAAATTATGATCCGCACACTGCTTCTTACTCTAGTAATACTTTTTTCCACTAACTTATCTGCCCAGAAAATAACACTCGCTAACGGCGAATGGGCTCCTTATCTGTCCAAAGATCTTAAACAGTATGGTTATATATCACATATTGTTAGTGAAGCTTTTGCGGAAGAGGGAATTGAAGTTGAATATGTTTTTTTACCCTGGAAACGAGGATATGAGCTGGCAAAAGAAGGAAAACATGACGGCACACTGATCTGGGGGTTTTCTGAAGAGCGTGCAGCAGACTTTATTTACAGCGATGTTGTTGCTGTACTCGGTACAGGGCTGTTCGTGCAGAAGGGAAAAAATATCGAATGGAACGAAATTAAAGATATTAGTAAATATAATATCGGCGGCGTTCTCGGTTATGCATACGGCACCGAGGATCTGGAAGCTGCTGGAGAACTAAAAATAAAACGGATAAGCAGTGCTGAAGCTAACTATAAAAAACTGGCCAGCGGGCGCTTAGATATTGTGCTTGAAAACGGCGACGTCGGCCTGGAAATTGTAAATCACCTAGGTCTTGATGACAAAGTATCTCTTCTTCCTAAATTACTGACCTCTAGAGATTACTCTGTCATTATTTCCAAAAAGACAGCAGGTGCACAGGCGCTGGTTGATGCCTTTAACCGCGGCTTTCAAAAACTTAAAGCCGACGGGCGTTATCAGAAATATATTGAAGCCTCCCGCCGTGGTGAGTACAAATAGCAGCTGGAAATCACAGCAAGGGATCTTACTAAGGTCCCTTAACTGCAGATGAATTTATTTAACTAAAGCTGCATTATGTTCAAGCCGGGTAATCGTTCGCCGGTAAAAATACCAGGCGGCCAGCCCTGCCAGACAGTTCCCTATTAATGCTCCGATAAACAGCCCTTTTATCTGGGCAATTTGAGCACCTAACCATAAACAAGGCAGGAAAAAAGCAAACAGCCGCAGTGCGGAAATAAGCAGTGCATCGCCTGATCTGGCTAATGCATTGGACACTGAAACCATCAGCATACAAATGCCTAGAGGGCCGAGACTAAAGGGTACAAATGTTAGGTGCCAGTTAAGAATGCTCTCCACATTCTGTTCACTGGTCATTAAAGCCGCCAGCTGCGACGAGGAGATTAAAGTCAGCAGCGCAATCAGCAGCTGCAGCGCTAAAATAAACCGACAGGCAATACTGACCAGCTGACGGATAGCAGTAATTTTTCCGGCACCAAGCAGACGGCCGATCATAGGCGGCATGGACATTGTCAGAGCCAGCACAGCCACAATAGCAAAAAACTCATATCGTGATGCCAGCGCCCAGGCGGCAACGGAAGCGGCACCATAGCCGGCAATCAGTTTTGTTGCCAGCATCGAAGACAGAGGCGGCAGCAGCTGACTTATCATTGCCGGTCCCATAATTTTTGTAATGGAATTTATACTGGCGGATAAATCCAGTCCCTGCCAGTCAAAGCTTGCCCAGTGTTTCTGCACCACCTTT
This sequence comes from Psychromonas aquimarina ATCC BAA-1526, assembly GCF_000428725.1. GTDB lineage: Bacteria > Pseudomonadota > Gammaproteobacteria > Enterobacterales > Psychromonadaceae > Psychromonas > Psychromonas aquimarina. The sequence continues at coordinate 376,969 of NZ_KE386793.1, read as the reverse complement.
GGAGCAACTACCAGAATACCGCAGCTGAACGCAATAATGGTAGCCGCAGCGGCCCCTTTAATGCCCATATCTAAAGTGAAGATAAATACAGGATCCAGCACTAAATTTACCGCACTGGTAACCATCATCATAATACCGGGTAGGAATGTATTGCCGTTAGCACGGCAGACACTGTAATAAAAATATAAAACAGCTCCCACCCAGGCACTCAGCAGCCAGTAAGGCCAGTAGACATCAATCACCGCATAAACAGGCGGCGGCGCACTTAACATAGACAAAATTGGATGACGCAGCAGCCATAAAACAATAGCGATCAGTGCCACCCCGGAGGATCCCATTATTAAGACTAAACCGCCGAGTTGTCTGGCATAGGTATGTTTACCTGCACCTAATGCACGCGCAATAATAGCCGTTGTCGCAATTCCCAGGCCCACTTGAATACCAATGACGACCATCTGCACCGGCATGGTAAATCCCTGGGCCGCTAAAGGAAGTACACCAAGCTGACCGATAAAAGCACTGTCGACTAACTGAAAACTCATTAACGACAGTACGCCGAACAGCATAGGCCAGGTCATAGTAAATAACTGCCGTGCCAGTGAATCAGCGGGTTGTTGTGTTTCTGCTAAGTGCATAAATAAACCGTTTATATTTTAGGTTATCAGACTGCGGTAACTGATTGAACAGCGGTATCAGGCACATATATCCTGATACAGCTGCTCAGCCAGCTGCTGCAGCACTTCAGGCTGAGGATGTGTATAGGCAAATGTTCTTAACCCGTATATGCCCATCACAAAATAACGCGCCAGGTGAGCGCTGTCTCTGTCGGTTTTAAGCTCTCCACATACTTTAGCCTGTTCAAACAGAGCGGCTAACGCATTCTGCCAGTCAGCAAGACTGCTGCTGATAATATTACGGATTTCATCATCCTGCCCCGCTATCTCACTGAGCGCCTTAGTCAGTAAACAGGCTTTAGCCGCCTCACAGCTTAAACACTCTGTGACGATATTGTCTAAATAATTTCTCAGCGCGCCTAATACCGGTTGTGAGCCGTCAAAAAAACCTTGAAACTCAGCATTTCTATCCTGGTTATACTGCTCTAACGCAGCTAGTAACAAGCCGCGTTTATTGTCAAAAGCACAATAGATGGAGCCGGGATGCAGCCCGGTTGCACGGCTCAGATCCTGCATACTTGTTTTAGCATACCCTTTGTCCATAAAGGCGGTCATAGCAGAGCGTAATACTACTTCTCGATTAAATTCAGCATTTCTCATTTTTTTACTCTCTGAGTGTATCTGCGGGCATTATACGCAATTTTGAATGTTTGTTCAAAATAATACTTGAATGATCATTCAAACAGCAGTATCTTGAATAAACATTCAAAATAGAGAGAAGCTTATGACCAGTAACCTGTTTCAATCCTATGCACTAAATAACAGCATTAAACTAAATAATCGTATTTTGATGGCGCCGCTTACCCGCTGTATGGCTGATGAAAATCTGGTGCCGACACAAGCTACGGCGGATTATTACGGTCGCCGTGCTGAAGCAGGTCTGATCATCTCTGAAGCGGTTCTTATCCGCCCTGACGGTCAGGGTTATCCGAATACGCCGGGGTTATTTAACCAGGCACAGATAAACGGCTGGCTTAAGGTGACCGAAGCCGTGCACCGTAACGGCGGCAAAATTTTTGCCCAGTTATGGCATACCGGCCGTGTTGCTCATCCGCATTTTTTCGGCGGTGGTGATGTTATCGCACCTTCGGCTCTTGCCGTTGAAGGCACCGTGCCCCGCATGCGTGAATTAACCTATCAGGTTCCAAGAGCTGTCAGTGACGCAGATATTAAAGAGCTTATCGAAGATTATGCTCAGGCGGCGGCTAATGCGATTAAAGCGGGATTTGACGGTGTTGAGATCCATGGTGCTAACGGTTATCTTATTGATCAGTTTCTGCACCATGACAGCAACCGGCGCAGCGATCAGTACGGCGGCAGTCCTGAAAATATGTCACGTTTTGCATTAGCAGTGGTTGATGCTGTTAGTGGACGTATCGGCAGTGATAAAACCGCACTGCGGATCAGTCCGGGAGCTTATATAAATATCGGCACCGACAGCCGTGATCGTGAAGTATTTGATTATTTATTAGCTGAACTTGAACTGCGGGATCTAGCTTTTCTGCATATTGGTATTTTTGACGACAGCATGCAGTTTGACTATTTGGGAGGCAGTGCTTCCAGTTATGTTCGTGCTCATTACAATAAAACACTGGTAGGAGTCGGCAGTTACACAGCAGAAACCGCAAGCGCCGCTATTAATGACAATAAGTTTGATTTAATTGCAGTCGGCAGACCATTTATCGCCAACCCGGATTATGTCAGCCGAGTCCGCCAGGGTGCAGAACTCGTTTCCTATTCCGATGAGATGCTGGCCAGCCTGGTTTAGTGATATTAAATAAGGCATAAGTTGACGTAATACCCTAACGTTATACAAAATGTATGGACAGCCCTTTACGCTCGCAAACGGGAAAAAGCGAGCGTAGGAATTTTTACTAGCTTAAGCGCTTTGGGGCAAAAACCGCTTCAGCTTTTTCTCTAATCCAAACTTATTCCGTCTTAATTTTTTGTCTAACTTTTTGCTCTGTAATAATTATTTTTTAATTACATAGAGTATGATATTTCCTTTAATATTATTATGTAAAAAATAAAAGGTAGGGCATCCATGCCTTTTACTCCCCTAAAAGGAAAAATATGTCTGAATCATATTTAGTCTCTGAAATTTATATAGCCGACCCTATAACTCGCCAACATTTTATTGATAAAATTCCAATAAAATTAGAGCCATTTTTAATAGAAGGCGAAGAAGTTTCAGTTCAAGATATTTATGTCGATGAGGTTATTTCACTCAATTTGATGGGCAGCAGATATAGTTCACTAGACACTCTTTATAGAAAATGGCTAAAAAAGCATCATGTAGACATTGCGATAATTAACTTCACTAATGATGAGGGGGGAACTACTTTTGGTTTTCATGGCGGTAAAAAAGTTTCTTTTAAAAAAGCCTTGAATCTTATGAGTGATATTTCCCGGAGAGTTGAAACAGGTATAACCTTTCAGATGCCAGAAAAAAAGATAATGAAATATCTCAAAGCAAATGATGTTAACCCAGTTGAGATTTTTCAAGGCTGGAAACACATTGACCGACTTATTTGTAACGGTGATTTAAAAGCTATTGAATACTTTATAGATAAAGGGCTAGCTGGGAATTATATTGTCACAGATATTAGTTATTCTATTCCAAGACAAAGCTATCTACTTCATCGCATAAGCTATAAAGAAGGCTATCCATTGATTAAAAAGCTAATTAAGATGGGAACTAATCCCAATTTACTTGATGAGCTTGGAAATAATCTACTACATGGCATACATAGTATTGAATTTACAAAATTTTTAATTGATTCAGGTGTAGATGTAAATCAGGTAAATAAATCAAGACAAACACCGATGCTGTATCTTGCTGACTATTTTGGGAAATATTGCTCTAGCGAAGAAGTCGAGGATTTTTTGAGTGTTATGGACCTTCTCATAAATGCAAATGCAGTCCCAGATGTAGTAGATGAAAACGGTGCAGGTGTTTTACTTCATTGCCGGAATTTCCCGAGCATTCGAGAATGGTTTTTTGAGCGATTCCCTAATTTAGAAGAGCATGACCTATCTAAAGACAAGGAGGCTATAATCATCAAATTGATACCATCAATGCCAGAAAATATAGAGTTCTGGGAACAATGTCTAGACGAAAAGGTTTATACCCCTCTTTATAACGATATTTTGAAAGGTATTCTAATAGATACACCTTATGAAAGAACTACAAGTAATATAAATTGCCATGCTCTATTAAAGGCAACAATGTTAATAAAGCTAGCTTGTAAACGAGATGATTTAAACATTATTCATGCGTTAGAAAAGTTCGGTTTTCCTTTGTTGATGCCATCAGATTATTCGACAAATTCATACGAACTTGCTATTAAAAATAAAAGCTCAAACATATTAAAATACATGAATTCTAAAGGTGTTAATGAATCTTTAATTAATGAGTTAAAGATATCTATAGCAACGTGGATAGAACATATTTCTGAAGTTCTGAATAGCGGTCAACATTTTGATTTAAGCAACTTTTGCTCCAAGCGTTGGTTGGAATCTAATGAAGAACAATGGAAAAAATTAAAACCTGATGACAGGGCAACTACATTACAAGAATATTTTTTGGAAGTAATACAAAAACGTGACTTGAATACCTCTCCTCTTAGAGCAAAAAATAGTTGTTTCAATCAAATGCAGAATATCTGGGGTAATCAGCTTTTTATTACTCAAAGTGAGAATGGAGTTGCTTACTCAGATGGTGCTTATAAGTTTATTTCCAAGGAAGAACTATATGAGGCTTTAAACTTAAACTTTGAAGTTGGAATGTTCAAGTAAAGAAGAACACAAATTTACCGTTTGTCTAACTCTCTTGGAAGCGTTAGCACCTTAGCAAAATCGTTCAAACAGTGCATGATAAGTCAAATAAACTTTACTGGTAAGGAATTATGATTTTGCTCGCTATTGGGAGAAATCGAGCTGAAATGAAAAAGGGTTAACCGCAATGATTAACCCTTTTTAATTACAGAAAATTAATCCTGTTTATTAAGCGCTTTAGTAATAATGATATCACGCTCAATCTGACGTTTTTGCGCCTCACTGTCAGCCGCCGCTAATTGTGTCTGCAGCATTTCAATATAGGTTTTTAATGCCTTCTTATCGGCAAATGTTTTTCCCTTAACATTGATAGAAGCAACATTTGTATAACGCCCGTCGCGGCTCATGGGAACAGTGATCTTACCTGAATTAATCAGTGATTTAACAACTTCTCTTTGACTCTGATAACCAGATAAACCACTAAGCTTCCAGCGGTTCATTTTTTTGCCCTGATAAGTCCCTTTTTTTACTTCTGTTAAATAACGTGCGGTAAGGTTACGAATAGTACCCTGCTCTTCACCGTATTCAGCTTTAGTATCTGAAAGTACCGGGAAATCCCGTCCTTCAAGCACGCCGCCTTCTTTAGTCAGATGCCCCATACGGTAGCTGTTCATACCAAGACGGATCTTAGTGTTATCAGTCACCGCTTCACCGTCTGCAAAATACAGATCGGTAATACGCTGACCGGCAGGTTTAGTAAGATCAATACGGTAAGTCACACCGGCAAAAAAATCATTGGTAGAGTATTTAGAAGCACGGCGCTGCGCATTGAAGCTGTAAGTTACATCACCTTCCTGCACGCTGTTAAAGTAACCTGCAGACCATTCCATATAGGTTTTCAGCTCTTTACCTGTCATAGAATAAACCGTTATTTCACCGCCCGCATACTGGTAGTTATAAGCGATATCTTTTGCTTTAATCTGCCCGGCATCCAGCTGTGCATAGTCGTTATCGATCTGCAGCGCAATCACATTTGCTTTAGGAGCGTAGTGAAAACCAGCTTCCTGATACAAAGCACTGATGCCCGTATCCTGAATATGCACCTGTGGAATCCCGTGGATCTCGTTCTCAGGCACCAGATCTTCACCAGTTAATTCCGCCAGCACGCGATTAGCATTTTCACGCAGACGCTTATGATAAGGCTGGTACAAAGCTTCCATCTTCTTATCTGAAGCAATACCGTTTATTTTGTAGGTATAGCTGTCTTTATTAATTAATGAGAACCTGCCGTCGCGCTCTTCAAACTGCAGATCAATACGCGATAAAGCTCTGCCGTATTTATCAGGCTCAGTGATAATCACACCGTTAATTACCTCTTTATCAATCAGGGTATGCATATGGCCGGCAACAATCGCGTCAAGCTCCGGATTAGCCAGTGCAATATCACGCACTCCCGTATCCGCAATATTGTTCTCATTATCTATGCCCATATGGGCAACCAGAACAATAGCATCTACCTGATCATCGATCTCTTTTATCACTTTCTTAACTTCTAGCGAAGGATTACTGAAAGTCATACCGTCAAGACGGTTTGTACCGGCGGCAAAAACCTCCGTCATAGGTGTATCCATACCGATCACACCGATTTTAATACCGCCGCGTTCAATAATTGTATGCGCAGGCAGGAAAGGATTACCGTCAGCACGGGTAATATTACCGGCAAGAGGCTGTCCTTCAAACTGGCTAAGCGAACGGTTAAGTACTTTTAAACCAAAATCGAATTCATGATTTCCCAGCACCCAGACATCGTAGTTCATTTCGTTGAAACCCAGCATCATAGGAGAAACAGCTTCATTTTTAAATGTTTCAACAAAGTTCCCCTGAATCGTATCACCGGCATCAACCAGAATGATATTACTCTGCTGTTTGCTGATACTTTTCACTTTAGTAGCAATCTGGCTTAAGCTGCCGCGCATATTCGCTTTATCCGTCGCATAATCCCACGGCATGAAATGCCCATGCAGATCAGATGTACCTAAAATGGTTACATCAACAATATCACCGTCTGCAGCATAAACTGAACCGCTGAACACTGCGGCAAGTACCGCAGAGTATAAAAACGTTTTCTTCATTACTAACTCTCATTATTATTTATATAATTCAAAAAGAACTGTTCTTCGGTGCTTTTCACAATAACTGCTCAGAAGCACAGAGCGGCGCATTGTACTCTTTAAAATCAGATAATTATAAAAACAAACTCATAAATGAGCAGTTTTATGATATTTTTAGTTAGTCGTTGATAAAAAGGCGAGATATTACAGCGAGAGCATTACTATTTTATTAAGCGCGGCTTCAGTAAAAAGAAAAGGGTTAATCATGTGATTAACCCTTTTACGTTAAATCTACTGACTTATTATTTAAAGTGTTTCAGCTAACTGAGTAAGCAGAGTTTCCTGCTCTGCGGTTAGACTTGTCGGTGTATTAATTATTACTTCATAAATCAAATCGCCGCTGACATTACCCTTCATCGCCTTAATACCTTTTGACTTAATCCGGAATTTACGTCCGGTTTGTGTACCTTTGGGTATTTTGATATTGATATAACCGTCAAAAGTCGGCACTTTCATTGTACCGCCCAGTGCGGCTGTAGGAAAAGAGGTTGGAATCAGACAATGCAGATCATTACCTTCTCTTTTAAAAAGCTCATGCTCAATAAGATCAATTTCTACCAGCAGGTCTCCTCTCGAGGCGCCTAATGTACCAGGGTTGCCTTTACCAGGAATACGCACCCGCTGCCCCTGATCAATCCCGGCAGGAATAGTCACTTTCAGAAGCTGCGGATTATTAGGAAGCTTTACCTCCTTATGACAGCCGTTAACAGCCTCGTCTAAAGTCAACTCAACAGAATACAGTAAGTCGGTTCCTTTTTCCGGCCGGGGCTGATGCTGACGGCGCTGCTGACCGAACATATCACCAAAAATATCATTAAAACCACCGGAAGAGCTGTTAAATCCGGAGTGAGCAGAGCGCCGTTCAGGATCAAATGCCTGATGACCAAAATCATCATAATCCTGCCTTTTTTCCGGATCAGAGAGGATCTCATAGGAGGATTTCACCTCTCTGAAATTATTCTGAGCAACAGGATTATCCGGATTACGATCAGGATGGTATTTCATTGCCAATTTTTTATAAGCTTTTTTTATCTCTTTTTCAGTTGCACTTTTATTAACACCAAGCACTTCATAACAATCACGTTTTGCCATTTTCATATCTCAAAATTACAGCTTATACCCAAACTGCTTGGGTATATTACACATGTGCGGCGTATAAAAAACACCACAACCCGCACCTATTAAGGCAATTATAACTTAGTTAGACCTGAATTCGTGTGTTGTTTTTTTTCAGCGGCAAAAAGCACAAGTCATTCATAAGAAGAAAAATACCGGGGAAGTTATTTCAGAACAGATCATTTTCAGCAGATAATAAAAAAGGGCTGCCGCAGCCGGCATTATTTAAAACACCGGCTGCAGCTGCCCCTTTACTTCTCACACTTCGTGTTATTACATACTTGTAAAATCATGCATACGCAGTAAAGCATGCTTAATCACCGGTGCGGGTACTCGAAGCAGAATCTCTTCCGGTTCCATGTTATTAAATAACTCGCCGATGAAAACACAGGTATAAGTTAATGGTGCACTGTCAAATAACTTTGGGTTTGCAATGAAGTTACATCCGCGTGACGCCATCCACTCATGATTATCTTGTCCTGACATAAATCCTGAGTCTACTACCACATGCTGAAGCTTTGCTAATAACGCACCAATTTCTGCATCATTAGCATTAAAGTCATTGCTAATTTCAGCAACACAGTTAATTGAATCTTGATTTGGTAAAATTGCTAGTTGATGAATATCTTGCATTGTCTATGGGTCCTATAATTGGTTTATTATGAATAACGAAGACACTTTTTCCGTAAAATATGCTGTGACTTGTAATCTGCCCATGTTAACCGCCCGCCTGCAGCTGAAAATTCATTTAGTTACAATCTATAACCTAATGAACTGATTTGTTTAACTTATTCCTGCATAGACGAGCAGTGAACTTTCCCTATGAAGAGAACACTGTCTTTGTCTGTATATTAACTATCCATAGAGCAGGGTAAGCGTTTACATCTCAATATCTATCAAAGAGGTACTATTATGGGCTGTCTGGTTCATCCTTAAACAAAGCCTGCGGCGAGAATTACCCGCCGATATCCCTATAAGTTGTAAGCGTTTACATTTATACGCTTTGTTGACAATTAATTCAAGTAAATAGTTATGGAAAAATGACATTATAATGAGAATGTCATAATTTAGACTTTTGTTAACAAATACTTAAACAAATTATTGGCTCTATCACAGTGAATAAATATGAAAACTTAACGGCGGCTGATGTAATACAGAGTAGAATAGCGCCTGAATATTTTGACAAAGGGAAACCATGGCAAACTTTAATACCCATCTCAATACAGCAGCAGCAGCCACCGGCCTAACCTCTGCCGCGCTTTTATCAGCAGGACATATAGATCTTAACAGTGCACTGTGGCTTTGGTTTATAGGAACCGTCGGAGGTCTGCTGCCGGATATTGACTCTGACAATTCAACCTCACTGGACAGTCTTTTTGCTCTGTTTGCTTTAACCGTAATTCTGCTGGTGCTGCGCTTTATTACCAGCGGGCAGTTTAGAGAAATAAGTTTTACTGAGCTGATTATTATTCCGGTGCTAGTCTACGGCATCATGAAATATGTAATACGGCCGGTATTTGAAAAAATCACCGACCATAGAGGCAGCTGTCACTCACTGCTCTTTTTACTGTTATGCGCGCTGCTGACAACTCAGGTAACCTGGAGGTTAAGTCATGCGGACTCACAACACTCCGATATTATTGCCTGGCTTGCCGGCGGATTTGTTTTTCTCGGGGGAGTTATTCATTTATTGTTAGATGAGATATTCAGCGTAGATCTGCGCAATATAAGAATTAAAAGCTCCTTTGGAAGCGCCTTAAAACTGGCCGATTTTGACAATAAAATTTTAACCCTGCTGACGATTATTGCCGTTTGTGTGCTGCTTTACATTAGTCCAGCATCTGAAAACACCATCAGCATATTAACAAACTGGTCTAATTTTGTACTTTAAGCATAAATAAGTTAGCGTCTCCTGATACGCTAACTTATCCGCTGCAGCCCAAGTGAAAAACTGAGCGTATTTTCAACTCCCTGCTGTGTCTTAACAAAATTAATCTTCGCTTTTTAATGTCTCACGCAGATACTGAGTAAAGCGAGTCCAGGACTTTTTATCCGCATCAGCGTGATAACGTGCGGAGCCGAATACGGTAAAGGCATGCGGCGCCCCGCTGTAATTGGTCATTTCATGATTGATATTATTCTTTTCTAATTCAACGGCCAGCTGCGCATACTGTTCCATGGTGATATTGCTGTCAGCACTGCCGTGGAAAATTAACAGATTACCTTTAGTATGCTGATAATCTTGTCCTGGCGGCGTTTTAAGGCCGCCGTGAAAGGTAACAAAACCTTTTAAATCAGCACCGGAACGAGCATATTCCAATACAGCTGCGCCGCCGAAACAGTAGCCCATGGCGACGGCGTTATGACGGTCAGCACCTTGAAGTACAGCTGTATCTAAGGCCCCCTTGAGCAGTTCACGCATTTTCGTCCTGTCTTTATATAATTCTCCGGTATGCTGACGTTTATCTTTTACTTCAGTGGGACGAATGCCTTTACCAAAAAGATCCGCGGCAAAAACGCTGTAGCCTAACTCAGCCAGCATGTCAGCGCGGTTCACCTCATAATCGGTTAAGCCGTCCCAGTCGTGAATCAGTAATACTAATGGTGCTTGTCTGGAGGGAGTGACAAAATAGCCCTGATACGGTTTACCATTTACCTGATAAGTCACAAAATTACCAGCGGCATTAGCCGGCTGCATAACCATTAAAAACGCAGCTAATATTATTAATATCTTCATTTGTTTACTCCGCAGCTGTCAAAGCAAATTGTTTGTGTCTGTAACGTTAGTGCTGTAACTCTCCTCTGTCAAAGTCACAATAGGCAAGGATAATAATGAAAAAATGAGGCTAAAAACCTGCTTTTCTCAGGCAGTAGCAGATATATTTAAAGCGGAATTTACAGCTGTGTAAAAAACAATAATCTCAGTCACAGAGAATGGGGGAGTTTAAACGGCTCAGCATATTCAGCAGCGCCTCTTTACTGTTATAAACAGCAAAAAAACCGTTCTGATGAACAAATTCTGCTTTATCATCAGGTTGTAATTTTCTGTGAACAAGAACAAAACTATTCGCTTTGACAGCAGGGATTTGAATGCACCATTCATTTTTCTCTTTTACAAACCAGATCACGTGAGTAACCCTTGAGTAGCGGCTCTGACCATGGATTACAGCAGCCCAGTCAGGTGCATAGGTATCTAGAATAAGTACGCGGCATTTTCCGATAGTATAAATTTGTGAACGCTTAATGATTTTTTGTGTTTTTATTAGCCGTTCCTGTTTTCTTTTCAGACTGCCGATAAATTTGAGCGCAATTGCCAGCGCTTCATAAAATGCACTCTGCTGGCGGCCTGCATTAAAAACATCACCATGATTATAGGAGGCAATAATTTCAGCAAATGAAAAACCGGACATCTTTTTCACACCGCAGTCGTGTTTATCAACTGCATCAACAAAACGATCGATTTCTCTATTAGTTTCACCGCTCTGCTGTTTTATCCACTGCCAGACCAGTCCGGCACTTGAAACCTTGCCGTCCCGGATCTGGTGATGGTCAAAGCGGCGTTGTTCAGGGGCGTGAAGTCCTCCAACATCTAAAACAATATCGGCCTGATTAATAACCTCCATATCTCGAGTACGAATTATATTAAGACAGGGATAGTCAATGACTCCATAAAGGTGCAGTAAAGCAATTGCTGAGACTTCATCCGCATGGAAGGAACCGTTATGGGTAACAAGTTGTATTTTATCTACAGTCATTATTTTTCAGTTCTTCCAGAAAAGATAATTTACACCGATAGAACTAACCGGCCGTTTATAATTTTAGTAATAGAATCACGATCTGTCTGTAACTGCTCTAAAAAAGCTGCCGCCAGCTACATAAATATTAGGCATGATATTTGCTAACTATATGATTCTTAATTTTAAATAAGGTATCAGCAGATGACAGCGGCAGTCACATCACAAACACCTCAACCGTTATCAAGCAATATTGGTTATACCAGCAGCACAGAGGCGGCTTCCGCCGGCAAAGCGGTTGAAGCCGCGGGCAGTACTGCCCCGCTCAATAAAACAGCGGACGGAACTGCTGATGAAAGAGTCAGCTTCTCGAGCAGGGCAGTAAAAATTCAAAGCATTGCCTCAGATTTTTTCGGCAGCGGACAGCTTTCTATGGCTGATATACCTAAATATATTCAAAGACTGCAAAGCGATGGTTTTTTGACGGATCAGCAGGTAGAACGGCTTGGTTATTCAAAAAATGCACAGACAGATAAAGACACAGATGCTGCGGCTAAAGTTATCGATTTTATTGAAAGCTTTAAAGATAAAGTGAGCAGCCGGGATCCTGAAGATAATCTTCTCGGCACCTTAGACAGAGCCAAAAAGGTCATAGAAAACTTAGATTCAACAACAGGGAAATTAAACGCTTCCGATGTGAAAGTATCCCTGATAGAACTGACCGCATACCTCAATAGTGATCAGGCGGCACAATGGGACGAACAGGATCTGAATTCATTAAAGGATATAAAGAACATTGTCTCTGCCACTAATCAAATTCACTTTAATCAGACAAACTCTGCTGCGGCTAACCGCTACCTGCAGTTTTCAGGGGTTTCTTTTTAAATTGAAAAAATTAACAACAGTCGACAATCATGACTGATAAGTTAAAAACACACCGCAGATCATTTCACTGAAGAGACAATACTCAGGTGTGCTTTGATTATAATATTTATCAGCTCTTATGCATTCTGTCTCTGCTTGCATCAGCCAGTTCACGAAGCATATTTTCCGTATCACACCAGTTAATACATGCATCTGTAATACTTTGACCGAAAACCAGTTCTTTGCCGTCTTCCACGGACTGGCTGCCCTCTTCGATAAAGCTTTCAATCATCACGCCGGATATTGCGCGGCATCCGCTGCGCATCTGCACCATCACATCATGGGCAACATCCCATTGTTTTTTATATTCTTTAAAGCTGTTTCCGTGACTGAAATCAACCACTAAGCGCTGACTTAAACCTACTTTATCCAGCTCATTTACTGTATTGCGAATATCGGCGGCACTGTAGTTAGGTGTTTTGCCGCCGCGTAAAATCAGGTGGCCATAGGGATTGCCGGCGGTTTTATAAATAGTCATACGGCCGATTTTATCCGGCGAGTAAAAAATATGACGGGCTTTAGCTGAGCGCACCGCATCCATAGCAATTTTCAGATTGCCGTCAGTACCGTTTTTGAAACCAACCGGGCAGGAAAGTGCTGAAGCCATTTCACGATGAACCTGACTCTCTGTCGTGCGGGCACCGATAGCGCCCCAGCTGATAAGATCAGCGATATACTGACCGGTCACCATATCCAGGAATTCCGTTGCAGTTGCCAGACCCAGCTCATTAATATCAACCAGTAATTTTCTAGCCAGCTTAATGCCTTTATTGACGTTATTAGTCCCGTCCAGGTCCGGATCATTGATCAGCCCTTTCCAGCCGACAATCGTGCGCGGTTTTTCAAAATAAGTGCGCATCACAATACACAGCTCATTGGTAAACTCATCTTTGAGCTTTACCAGACGCTGAGCGTATTCAATAGCCGCCTCAGGATCATGAATCGAGCAGGGGCCGACAATAACCAGCAGGCGGTGATCTTCACCGGCTAGAATCGCTTCAACTTCTCTGCGGGCACGGGTCACCACACCGGCGGAACTGTCGGATATCGGACATTCTTCTGCTAATTCTGCCGGGGTAATAAGGTAGTCTAATCTTTCGGTTCGTAATTCATCTGTTTTTAATGGCATAGAATATTACTCAAGATAATAAAGTGAAGGCATATAGATACACCTTATCGAAAAATGTGCACAGATAAAAGTATAAAACTGTAACAAAAAGCTTTTACCCTCAGACAATTAGGCTAAAGCCCTATTAAGCTGTTTAACAGAGCCGCGCACTGGCGTGCTTAGCAGCTGTAACTGTCAAACTTATCTTTTATCAGGTCGGTAATTGCTTTGATCCGTTTAACCCCTCTTAAATCCGGATGGATAAGAATCCATACATCTAACGCCCCTTCAGCAAATTCCGCTGAGATCTGTTTTAGTTTCGGCTCTCTGTTTGCCAGACAGGGGATTAATAAACCGATACCGGCACCATTTTTCAGTAAACTGGATATTGATCCATAGGTGTTCACCACCAGTGCAGATGATGACTTACCGGAAAGCTTTTCCGCAAGTACTTCGGCTGGTGCATGTCGGAACTTTGGCGCCCAGCGCACCCAGGGATACTCAGACCAGTTTTTAGCTGGGTCAACGGGGTAATCAGCAGCGGCAAACAGCGCAACGGGCAGTTTGGCAACAGCTCTGCCGACCATATCTTGCGGAGGAGACTGGGCAACCCGCAGAGCAATATCCGCCTCTCTTCGAGCCAGATCCGCCACCTCAGAACTACAGGAGAGATGAATGTTTAATTTAGGGTGCTGCTGCGAAAAAGGCGCTAATAGTTCACAAAGCATCTCATTAAATGCATCCGGAAAATGGATATGCACGTCACCGCTCAGTTCAATATCCGCACCTTCAATTCTCCGTTCACTGCCAAGCAGCAGATCTTCCATTTCCTCAGCGGCTTCACTGATAATTTTTCCCGATGCCGTCAGTACATAACCGCCGGGTGTTTTTTCAAATAAGCGCGCTTGTAAACGTTTTTCTAAGACATCGATACGCCTTGCCACTGTGGTATGGTTAACCTCTAAACTTTTAGCCGCCTGCCTGATAGAGCCGCTTCGCGCTAAAGCCAGGACAAAACGTACATCATTCCAGCTATTCATAATCCCCTCCTGTATCAGCCGACAAAATTTCTGCTGCCGCTGAATATTTTAACATCAGCAGTAATTTTTTACGTGGTGCATTTTAGCACCACCAATGGTTACTTTTGATTATATATCATCCACAAGAAGTTAACTAAGATAAGCCTGAATCAATGTTAAGAACAGGTAAGGAATCCTCCAAATCATAGCTTAACAGTATAAACCGTCTTCACATGGCGGTTACTTTCAACACATTTAAGGAGTGAAAATATTGAACAAAATCAGCATCAATAAATTAGCGGCAGCCGCAGTGTTTACCCTGGTGAGCAGCGGCAGTTCTGCATTAACTCAAGAGCAGCAGGGTCTGCAGATATCGCAGCAGGTAAAACAGCATGATACGGGCTGGACAGACAGCAGCGCCGATATGTTAATGATTCTGCACAATGCACAGGGGCAGAAAAGCATACGTGAATTAAAAATAAAAACCATTGAACAATTAGAAGACGGAGATAAAAGTTTAACCACCTTCAATAAACCGCGTGATGTTAAAGGCACCGCGTTTTTAAGTTTTTCTCACCCGGTAGAAGCTGATGACCAGTGGTTATATCTACCGGCATTAAAACGGGTGAAACGGATTTCATCACGAAATAAATCCGGGCCGTTTATGGGCTCACAGTTTGCTTTTGAAGATTTAAGCTCCTTTGAAATTGAAAAATACAGCTACAAATATTTAGGTGATCAGGCAGTAAACGGTTTGGACAGCTTTATGGTTGAACAGTACCCCGCTGATCCGCATTCCGGTTATACGCGCCGTATCGTCTGGGTAGATAAAGAAGCTTATCGAATTCAGAAAATTGACTTTTACGATCGTAAAAACACCCTGCTTAAAACCTTAACTTATACAGGTTATCAGCAGTATCTTAATCAATACTGGCGAGCCGATACAATGAATATGGTTAATCATCAGAACGGTAAAAGTACCGAGCTGAAATGGAAAAACTACGTATTTAAAAGCGGCCTGAAAGACGGTGATTTTAACAAAAATGCATTAAAACGAGTACGCTGATATGTGGTTTAAATGGTCACTGCTCACCACCAGCCTGTTACTAAGCAGTACGGTTATCTGCGCAGAATTTGAAGCGAATGCCAAGGTCGGTGCAGACAGCCGCTATTTTTTTGAACAGGGCCAGTACCCTGAGCAGTTAGAAAATACACAGCCGGGTTTTTATGCCCAGGCGGAGATTTATTACGCCTGGAATAACAGTTCCGATTCAATCACATTTATTCCCTATTACCGCTATGACAACCAGGATGCAGAACGCACTCACGGGGATATCAGAGAGCTTTCTTATATCCATGTCAGTGAAGACTGGGAGCTGCGTGCAGGTATACGGCGTGTATTCTGGGGGGTGACTGAATTTCAGCATTTAGTTGATGTGATTAATCAGACCGATGCCGTAGAAGACATTGACGGAGAAGATAAACTCGGCCAGCTGATGCTTAATCTGTCCACAGTCAATGACTGGGGCATTGTCGACTATTATCTGCTGCCCGGCTTTAGAGAACGCACCTTTGCCGGACAGAACGGGCGATTACGCGGTCCGGCTGCTGTTGATACAAATAATGCTGTTTATGAGTCATCGGCCGGTAAACAGCATGTTGATCTTGCTGTTCGCTGGTCACACAGCATCGGCGATTTTGACCTCGGCAGTTACTGGTTTCACGGCACTAATCGTGAACCGCTTCTACAGCAGAGCACTCAGGAGCCCATAAGCTTAATCCCGTATTATGAACAGATGGATCAGCTCGGTATTGATATTCAGGCAACCAGTGGCGGCTGGTTATGGAAATTTGAAAGTATTTACCGCGACACGAGTAACGATAATTTTGCAGCTGCACAGGCCGGTTTTGAATATACCAGCGTCGGTATTCTCGATTCAGACGCTGACCTCGGCTGGCTGATGGAATACGCCTGGGATTCTCGCGGGCAGGCAAGTGAATCTTCCCGCGGCGCGGATCTGCAGAATGATCTGTTTGTCGGCAGCCGTATTGCACTTAACGATGTACAAAGCAGCGAGCTGTTAATTGGTTTTAGAACAGATATGGAGCACCACAGCAACACCTTTTTAATCGAGGCAAACCGGCGCTTCGGCGACAACTATAAAGTAAGTTTTGATCTGCGCCTGTTTGACAGTAATCAGCCGCAGGATTTCGTTTCCATGCTTAACAATGATGATCATATTCAGCTTTCCGTTGAACGATATTTTTAATCAATAACCAGGACACCTACTGCTCTGCAGCTGTAAGCAGTAAAAATTTAAATAACGATAACCACAGTTATCAAAGAGGGATTTATGACCAGTTTACTTGCACAAAACCTAGTAAGATGGCGGTGGCTGTTTGCCCTGCTTTCTTTAGTGATAGTTTTCACTATGGCCAGCGGCGCCCGCTTTCTCAGTTTCGCAACGGATTATCAGATCTGGTTTTCAGATGATAATCCGCAGTATCTGGATTTTTCCGAAATTCAGAAAACCTATGTAAAAGCCGATAATGTCGTTATTCTCATTACCCCTAAAGACGGGCAGGTTTTTAATCAGAAAACATTAAACAGCGTAGAATGGCTGACTAATGAAGCCTGGCAGATCCCCTTTTCATCACGGGTAGATTCGCTGAGTAATTTTCAATATACCTATGCGTTAGACGATGATTTAGTGGTCGGCGATCTGATTGAAAATGCGGCTGCAAAAAGTGATAAACAGCTGGCAGAAATAAAACAGATAGCGCTCAACGAACCACTGCTGCTTAACAGCGTCATTTCCGCAGATGCTAAAGTAACCGCAGTTAATGTCACTATTAATCTGCCCGAAGGCGACTCTGAAGGCAGCCCTAAAGTCATTGCTTATACCCGGGATTTAATCAGCCAGCTAGAGCAGAATAACCCGGACATTGAAGTGCGTTTAACAGGTTTAGTGGCGATGGATAATGCCTTTATGGAAGCCTCAATGGCGGATATGGGCTCATTAACATTAATCATGTTTGCCCTGATCTTAATCGGCCTATTGTTCTTCCTGCGCAGCATTTCAGCCACACTCACTATACTGGTGATTATTCTGTTATCAATTGTGTCCACCATGGGATTTGCCGGATGGTTAGGGGTGCAGCTTACTCCGGTTTCAGCCAGTGCGCCGACCATAGTGATGACGATTGTTGTTGCTAATGCCGTGCATATCCTGCTCAGCATGATCCACAATATGCGCGCCGGAATGGAAAAACGTTTTGCCTTAAGTGAAAGCCTGCGGGTTAATATGCAGCCGGTAATACTGGCGACCATCACCACTATGGTCGGATTTTTAACCATGAACTTTTCTGACGTACCGCCCTTTCATCATCTGGCCAATATGGTTGCTGTCGGAGTACTAATCTCATTTATGCTGTCAATGACACTGCTCCCCTGGCTGCTGATGTTATTTCCGGTGCGCGTTAAAGTCAGTAAAAACAAAACATCTAACGGCATCAAGGTTATCGGCGAGTTTGTGATTAACAGACGTAAACAGGTTTTATGGTCAATGACCGGGCTGACAGTGCTGCTGTGTTCACTGATTCCGTTAAACATTGTTAATGACAAAATATGGGAATTTTTTGATCAGTCCGTCGCCTTTAGAGTTGATACTGATTATGCCTCGGATCATCTCACCGGCCCGTATAATATTGAATATGGTTTAGATTCAAAGCAGCCCGGCGGTGCCAGTGATCCGGAATATTTACAAGTTTTAGATCAATACCGCAGCTGGTTATATCAGCAGCCGGAAGTCGTTCATGTCAATGTTTTATCGGATATTATGAAACGTCTGAATAAAAACCTGCATGCTGATGATCCGAGCTTGTACCGTTTACCGGCAGATAGAGAATTAGCCGCCCAGTATTTATTACTGTACGAAATGTCACTGCCTTACGGACTAGATCTTAACAATCAGATTAATGTTGATAAGTCAGGAACACGAGTTACGGTGTCACTGCACAATTTATCAAACAACGAGATGATTGCTTTCAATGCACGGGCAGAGGCGTGGCTGCACAATGCGGCCCCGTGGATAAACGTGACATCGGGCAGTCCGCAGTATATGTTTTCGCATATTAGTTTACGCACAGTTAAACAGATGACCGGCGGTGTGGCTTTTGCCCTGGCACTGATTTCGCTATTGATATTAATCTCACTGCGTTCACTAAAAATCGGCATTATCAGCCTGGTACCCAACCTTGTGCCGCCGTTAATGTCATTTGGACTCTGGGCGCTGCTGGTAGGTGAAATCGGTTTTGCACTGGCTTTATCGGTCAGTATGATTATCGGTATTATTGTTGATGATACGGTGCACTTTCTCAGCAAATATATGCGCGGCCGCCGCGAAAAGCAGCTCAATGCAGAGCAGGCAGTACGTTATGCCTTTACTAATGTCGGTCCCGCATTATTTATTACCACTGCGGTATTAACAGCAGGATTCTCAGTGCTGATGCTGTCCACATTTAAATTAAACTTTGAACTAGGTTTGATCACAGCAATGACTATCAGTATTGCTCTGATAGTTGATCTGCTGTTATTACCGGCACTGTTATTAACCTTTGATAAAAAAGAGCTTGTTTTAAGCAGTGAACAGGCACTTGATAATAAAGAGGTTTCATTAGCCGGCGCTTAATCTTTCCTCGCTTATCAGGCAGGGTACTGTATTTACAGTGCCCTGCCCCCTTCAACATTAATACTAAAGCAGCCAAGAAACGATCCAGTAAATACAGGTAACATAAGTTTTAAAATCCTAACACCGGCAGCTTCATATTAGATTGTGCCGTGGCAGTTCATTATCTGTATAAATTGATCTGCTGAACAGGGTTCAGCATAATACCGCCCCTGAACCAGTTTACAGCCTAACTCTTTCACTAATTCAGCCTGCTCTGCTGTTTCGATACCTTCAGCTGCAGTTGTTATTCCAAGCCGGTTAGCATTATCAATAACTGCCTTCACAAGCTTCTTATCACAAGGATTAGTGGAAATACTGCTTATATATGCACGGCTTATTTTTAACGTCCGCTCAGAGCTTGTTTTCAGATAAACTAAAGTAGAATAACCCGTTTGAAATTCATCAATAGCAGCACCAAACCCCAGCATACTTAATTCACTGAATTTCTCTTCTACTTTTTTCGAATCGTTCAATAAAAAGCTTTCTGTAAAATCAAGCTCAATATCTATTGGCAGTGCTCCCTCAGAGAGAACATTATTGAGCAGCTCATGAGTGAAGTTTTTCAGATTAAGCTGGCGAATTGATATGTTAATTGACAACTTGCCGGATAAAGGAGTCCCTGCATCATTCCATTCTTTTAACTGCAGACAGCTTTGCTTAATTATCCATTGCCCGATGTCCGGCATTACCCCCAGATGCTCGGCAATAGGAATAAATTCATCATGGCTTACGAAACCTAATTCAGAATCGCTCCAGCCTAGCAGTACTTTAGCCCCGTAAAAACAGTTACTATCGAGAATAACTGCAGGCTGGTAGAGCAGATGAAACAACTCTTCATATGCTGCTTCTTTTAATTTCTGAGCAATACGGTACTCGCGAACCTCACCGTTCAGCCGCTTATACGAATAACAATACTCTGCCTGTTTATCTTCTGCATACTGCTTTACAGTATCAGAATTACGCAGCGGCTCAGCAGCTGTATTTCCATCAGGCAGACGCTGTATTAAGCACTCATAATATGCCGTCCGTTCAATCTCTAAATTCAGCGAACAAAATTCACAGAGAGTTATATTGGCAGCTTTTTTCATATAAAACACCTTATAATCGAGAAGCTTCATTTTTCACGATGTTCACTTCGCTAACATTTCAATCGTTGAATAATACCCCTTTAAATAACAGGCTCTGTTCTTTAAAGAACAAAAGCTGCAGCTAAGCGCTTTTCTGAGTGATTACTTACAGGGGGTTTACACAGTAAAATTGACCAGGTCTTACTGCCGGAAAGCCGAGCACAGTCTCAAATATCAAACCTCACCTGCTTAAATCAGATTATCGGCATAACTAAACATAGCCGCCTTTCTCACAGCCTCACTTATATTCAAAAATATCAAATTATCAGCTTTTAATTTACTTAGCGTGCTAACCAATATATATTAGTTAGCACGCTAAGTAACTAAGGAGTGCATATGAACGATGACATTAAAGTATTACGGGAACTGTCTCTGCCCGAACAGCTGGGCCGTCTTTCGCGTTTATGGCGCACTGCGGCAGATAAAGAACTGGCACCGCTGCAGTTAACCTATTCACGCTGGACTGCGTTATGGAAGCTGAAATGTCTGAACGATAATATCAGTCAGAAAACACTCGCCGACTCACTTGAAATTGAATTAGCCTCTCTGATGCGCACCCTTAAACAGTTAGAAGAGCAGGAGCTGATTGTCCGCCGCAGCAGCGATAAAGATAAACGGGTGCGCATTGTCACGCTTACCGCACAGGGGCACGCCGTTATTTGTAAAATTGAAGCCCATATTATGCAGGTTCGCCGCGACCTGTTAGCCGGTATTGATGAAGCAGAAATCAGCCAGTTTAAAAATGTTATCGAACGAATAGCAGGCAACGCATTACACAGATTAAATGATACAGAAACACAGTAATAGAGAAATAATTATGACACCAGAACAAAAATTCAGCCGCTGGATAAAGCTTGCAATGATCTTCTTTGTGACGATTTTCAGCTATTTTATTTTAGCTGATTCAACAATGCCGCTGACTCAACAGGCGATGGCGGCCAGATCTGTCACCAAAGTTGCACCGCAGCTCAATGGCCACATTACCGAGATTAAAGTTAAAAATAACCAGCGGGTTTCTAAAGGTGATCTGCTGTTTTATATTGACCCGGCCCCCTATGAGCTGGCGGTAGAAAAAGCGCAGCTGAACCTGGAACAGACCCGCAAAAGTAACAGGCAGCTGGATGCCTCATTAGCAGCTGCTGAGGCAGAGGTTAAGGCAAGCAGCATTCTCACCGAGCAGAAAATGCGCTATGCCGAAAGGGTTGATTTCCTAAACAGCCGTCATCAGGTATCGCAGCAGCAGAAAGATGATGCACAGAGCGCGGCAACGGCCGCTCAGGCCAGCTTACTGGCGGCTAAAGCACGTTTAAAGGAACTGCAGGTACGCAGGGGCGAGCTTGATGAGCAGAACATAAATCTTCGTGTTGCACAAAACCAGCTTGAGCAGCAACAGTTAAATTTATCCTATACCCGGGTTAAAGCTGAGCAGGACGGTATTGTCACTAACCTGCAGCTTAAAGCCGGTGCCTATGCAGCCGCCGGCAAACCGCTGCTGGCTTTGGTTTCCACTGAACTAGATATCATTGCAGATTTCCGGGAGAAAAGCTCGCGCAGCGCGACAGCAGGCAGCCGGGCACTGGTGGCCTTTGATAGTGATCCGGGTCAGCTTTATCCCGCCTATATTGCTGGTATGGATGCCGGGATCAGTGCTGCTCAGTTTGACGCCAACGGCAGCCTGGCAACTCCGACAAAATCGACTCGCTGGGTGCGGGATGCTCAGCGCATGCGTATGCACCTGACACTAAAAAATAACCATGCGAATACCCTGCCTTCCGGCGCGCGGGCAACGGTGCAGCTGCTGCCTGATAATGCGGTTTTTGCACTGCTGGCAAAGGCGCAGATCAGCCTGCTCAGCTATTTACATTACATCTATTAAGGGCTGCTATGAAATTATGGCATCACTCCCTGTCTGAAAACGACATTCGCCAGTGCCTGCGCATCGCAGCGGGCGCTACACTGGGCTTTACTCTGTGTAAAATTTTCAACTGGAACTACGGCGTGTTTTTTACCGTAACACCGATACTGCTTCTGGGAATGATACCAAAAATGACCAGCCAGGCCGCACTGCAGTGTATTGCAGCGGCTGTTGTCTGCGGTTTGGAAGTCGGTATTTTAGGCGGCCTTTTCGGCAGTCATCAGGTACCTATGCTGATTATTGCTTTTTTCTTGTTTCTTTATAAGTTTACCTGCATGTCCAAGGGAAGTTTATTTTTATTCGGCGCGCAAAGCATACTCAGCTTAAGCATTATGCTGCACTTTTCAAGCTATCCGCAAACAGATATCAATGAACTTATTTTTAATAATATCGGTGCAAGTATACTTAGCGTTAGCATCGCGTTCTTAATGACAGCATTGTTCCCGGATGTCGATAAAAGAGTAAAACATCCAGCTCCAACTAAAAAGGTAAACAGGATACGCCATGAATCGCTAATGGGAGCATCCGTTGCTGTATTATCGTTTCTACTGTTTCAGATCTTTGACTTACAGGATTCAATGTCCGCGCAGGCAACCACCCTGCTGCTTTTATTTCCTATGCATTGGAACGGCACATTAGGCTGCGCAAGAAAACGTGCAATGGGCACACTGTTAGGTGTCGCAGCAGGTTTAGCCGTTCAGCTGTTTTTATACAACTGGTCGAGTGAATTAATACTAGTGATTCCGATACTCTGGATAGGGTTAATGCTGCTTAGTTATGCCCATGTAAAAGAAGGCGGCGGTTCCGGAGTCGGATTTGCCGCGCTCACCACCTTAGGCATACTGTTCGGGCAGTATCTTGCACCGGATAATGATCTGGTATTCAGTGCCCTGTACCGGGTCAGCAGCATCCTGTTTGCCATTATAGCGACTCTCCTGGCTTGCTATCTAGTCCACCGCATACTCAACAGCTTCAAGGCAACCCGCTTCGGCCAATAAGTCAAAATCAAATCACCATGAAGTTAGCCACCGGCAGTGCTGCACTTGCTTAAATATCAAACGATGCTTATTCTTTATAATAATGAGTCGTATTACCAATATAAGTAAAACCTGCCGTTTATGAGTCCATATGAAAATTATTTTATTACTGCCTTTACTGCTCAGCCTGAGCTGCCAGGCAGAAAAAGTTAACCTTGTTACTGGAGATTTCCCTCCTTTTGTCGGCGGTCACTTAGAAAACGGCGGCCTGGCAGCAGAAATAATTCAGCATATTTTCACCGCTATGGGCCATCAACCGGAAATCGTCTTCAGGCCTTGGAAACGCGGGTTTTCCGCAACCATGAACGGCCAGTTCCTAGGCACCTTTCCCTATAGTAAAAACAGTGAACGCGAAAAAATCTTATATTTTTCAAATGTCATGTACGAACTTCAGGAGTATTTTTTTACAAAACAGGATTTCAATTTAAACTATCAAAGTGAAAAAGATTTAACCGGTCTGCGGATCTGTAAACCAATAGGATATAACCTGTTCGGTTTAAAAAAATTAGCGGAAAAGAATGTTATTAAGCTCGCCAGACCAAAAAGTATGGGCCATTGTTTTAAAATGCTGGAATCAGACCGGGTAGAGCTGGTGATGACTAATGAAATTGCCGGCTGGAAATTTATTGAAGATCTATTTGAAAATAGAAACAACTTTAAAATGCTGGAAAAGAGTTTTGTAAAAATAGGCCATTATTTTATCATTCCCAAAACTAATGCAGAGGGCGAAAAAATAATTAAAAAGTTCAATGAAGTATTGAGCAGCTTAGCATCAAGCGGCGAAATAAAAGCAATTCAAGATAAACATATAAAGTAAAAACAACATTGTTTTATCAAAGACTCTAATACAGCAAACTATAAACACCTGTTTTTATTGACATATATCAAAAGCACTTTATACTTTTCAAAAAATTTACTAGGAAAATAAAACTAATGGATACAGATAGTTGCAGGGAAATCTGCTTTAAAAATTGGAGGACTCACTGCTAATCTGAAACCTTGTTTAGATTTATCCAGTCTCCTCCGCTTACAGCTTTCTTTATTTACAATCTAATACCATAGTGAAAAACAGCCAGCAGCTGTTAATCTTCTGAATCACATATATTCAGCAGCCCGGTTATTTTTATCACAGTGCTATAACTCATTTTTCAGCGCTTTAACGCTGCAGAATATTTTAGTACCCTCTTTTTTTTTATTCGGGTTCATAGAACCTGCTGGAGAGCTTTATGCTTAACGATATCCCTCCGAGTAGGGAAAACAGCACTGGAGGATATTTGTATTTAATAAAACTCTGATTATCCAAATCAGCAGATACTGTTAATCCCCCGCCGCTGTCCCTTTCAAAATCAAATACAAATTCACACATTTAAATCCTGTTTTTTTGGGGAGGATTAGCCATGTCCACTATTACAGCTGTTACACCTGATTACATTAACCCGCACTATGCAGATGACTATGATGTCTGTCGTCATAAAAAACACAACTTCGACACTGAAAACAAAAACCAGCAGTTACTTACCTTTATAAAAAGTTTAACCTCAGAAGCGCTTGCTCAATGGCTTGGCGCTATGTCACTGCGCCAGTGCTTAAGCATCTATAAAGCATTAGCTGAGCCTGACAGAAGTTATTTAAGAAAACATATGCCCAGCTGGTTAAAAAGCGACATCATAAAACTGTCTGTTGAGGAGCACCCGGTTATTTCCGTTACCTGCTGCGGGCGTTTTTTATCTTTAAGCGGCGATACAACCGCTGCACAAGCTATTGAACAGGTAAAATTACTGGATCTGAATACTGCTGGTAAAATACTATTTATCGTTGATAAACAAGGTCTTTACTGCACATTACTGGAATTACATCAGCTCTTTACCCATAAGGCAGATACCCTGCTTAAAGATATCGGTGAGCACGTTTCCGGTGTCTATGCAGGTTTAGATCAAGAGCAGGCAGTAATATTATTACAGCAAAGTCCATTAGACTGCTTAGCAATTCTTGACGGCAAAGGCCGTCCCGCTGGTTTATTCGGTCCTAAACAGGCAATGCAGGTAATGCGCCTGGAGCAGACTGAAGATGTCGAACTGCTGATGGGGATTCAGAGTGAAATGGACCAGGCTCCCTATCTTGAGACTCCGGTATTAACACATGTCAAAAAACGAATTTTCTGGATCGCGGGACTCGCTGCTGTAGGTATTTTATCGGGTATGGTTATTCAAAGTTATGAGGACGCTATTACTGCCCTGGTTATTTTGGCTTTATATATGCCGATGGTTGCAGATACCGGCGGCAACGCCGGGAGTCAGGCGGCAACGGTGATCATACGCTCGATGGCACTAGGAGAACTTAATATCAGGCACTGCGGCGCAGTAATATGGAAAGAGCTGCGTATATCAATTTTTATCGGATCAGCTTTAGCTGCTGTCTCCTATTTAAAGATTCAGTTTCTGTCCTTTGGGGCTGAACTGCCGGACGGTTTGTCATTAAATATGATCGGTATTGCGATTGCTCTGGCACTGTTTATTCAAGTGCTTAGCTCAACGGTTGTGGGTGCGGCTCTGCCGCTGCTGGCAAAATTCTGTAAACAGGATCCGGCCGTTGTCGCCAGCCCGGCAATCACCACTATCGTAGACCTGAGCGGCCTGCTGATCTATTTCTATGTGACTTCCCTGATACTTATTATATAACGCCATTATCAGCATCTTTTATTCGCTGTTTTGTGTTACAGTCCTGATTTTTTTAGCGGCCTTTATTAAAAAATAGAGCCGTCGAATAGTGGAAACCGAAAGATGTCTGATATTGAAAAAATGACGGTGTTAGTAGTAGATGATACGGCAGAGAATATTCAAATATTGTCTGCCGTATTATCAAAACAATATCGGGTCAAAGCTGCTGTTAATGGTGAAAGAGCGCTTGAGATTGCGGGCGGCTCGGCAAAACCCGATATTATTCTTTTAGATATTGTGATGCCGGAAATGGACGGTTTTGAAGTCTGCCGAAGATTAAAGGCAGATCCTGTTACCGCGCAGATCCCGGTAATATTTGTTACCGCTAAATCAGAAATCGTTGATGAACAGACCGGATTTGAAATCGGAGCTGTTGATTACATAACTAAACCCGTTAGTCCGGCTATTGTTAAAGCCCGTATAAAATCACAGTTATCACTCTATAAGCAGCAGCGTCTCCTTGAACAGCAGGTGCTTGAGCGTACTAAGCAGTTAGAAAAAAACCAGTTAGAACTCATTCAGTGCTTAGGTAGGGCCGCTGAATATAAAGATAACGAAACAGGCATGCACGTAATTAGAATGAGCAGCTACAGCCGCCTGCTGGCGCAGGCTTATCGCGCCAATACGCAATGGTGTAACCTGTTATTTGAAGCGGCCCCTATGCATGATGTAGGTAAAATAGGTATTGCAGATAGTATTCTCTGTAAACCGGGCAAACTGGATGCTGATGAATACCGTGAAATGCAGCGCCATGCCGAGTACGGGGTAAAAATATTAGGCGGGCAGGACTCCCCTTTGCTGAAACTTGCCCGTGAAGTGGCTGTTTCTCACCATGAAAAATGGGACGGCAGTGGTTATCCCAACGGTCTTGCCGGCGAACAGATCCCTCTTTCCGGTCGTATTGTCGCCATTGCAGATGTGTTTGATGCACTGACCAGCGAACGCCCCTATAAAAAAGCCTGGTCAGTTGAAAAGGCATGCGGGCTGTTACGCCGGGAAGCGGGCGCACATTTTGATCCTCATTTAGTGCCGCTGTTTTTACAAATACTTCCTGAAGTGTTAAAGGTTAAAAACTCATTTACCGATAACCTGGAGTCTAGGGTCTGTTGATCTTTACCGGTTAACTTTTGTTCTATCTCAAAGCGTTTTGATCGCGGCGAACGAGATGTGGCTTAGCCATCTAATCAACAAAGAACAAAACGCTTTGAGATGAACCCGAAGGGCAACGTTTGCTGACAAGATCGTATGCGTTATCGTCTATTTATGTAGAACAACTACACTGCATAGACTCAGCCTTGTATAAATAGCCGGCAAACTGTTGCAGAAACAATCTTGAAAGATCAACAGACCCTAATGATTTCATCACAATTTATAAAGGCACGTCCTGAATGTTAAGCAAATTCAATAATGTAAGCTCTGACAGCCTGATGGGAAAATCGCAAAGGATTATGTGGGGATTTATTCTGGTGATCCTGCTGCTTTTTGCTGTCGGATTAACAGCCTGGCAGAGTATTGATAATCTGTTCAGCTCAGTCGACAGATATCATAGTTCCGGCCTGCTGTTAAGATCCTTAGACAGGGCCAGACTGCACGAGTTAACCTTCACCAGAGATGGTTCAGAGGAAGAAGCACAAGAAACCAGGACATATATTCAGGAGTCTTTATTATTAGTTCAGCAGTTTCATGAGAATCAGATCGACAGCAGCATTGATACAGTGCAGTTAATAGAGCAAATTAAAGATTATCAGCAGGGATTCGAACATTACTTTACACTAAATGAACAAAAAAATGACAGCCTCAGTCTTATGGTAGAAAAAGCGGTAAAGGCATCTGCAAGCTCTGAAGCATTACAAATTCTACAGTTTAAGTATATTAATCGAAATAGAGAAGCGGTAACAAAACAGCGTAAAAATATAGGTGAAATTTCTGAGAATATTTCACATTCATATCTAGTATCAAACATTATTGAAAGCGTATGTGATTACGAAAAAGATTACATATTTTTTCGTAATCAGTACGACTATAACCGTGCGATGACAGAATTAAGCCGGCTTAGCGCTCATATTGAAAAATTATCGCTTGAATTGAAAAATAAACGCAGCCGCAGATTATTAAAACAGCTGCGGGAAACACAGCTGCGCTATCAGGAGGCGTTAATCCGACTGCAGGAGTTAAAAAACCGCTCAGAGATCAGTAATGATACCCCTGCTGTTCAAGATCTGGCGCAATATGGTTTTGATTTAACGCGCCTGTCACGGGAGTTATACAATAACGAATCGCAAGTGCTGTCGGCTGTTCAGCAGGGGAATAGTGATCTGCAGAGCTTAATGGAAAACCGGATGCAGCTGTCCGAAGAGGTGACACTGCTGACCAAAAACATCAATGATGCCAGGCAGGCGGATCGGGATTTTTCGTTATCTTATAGTGAACAGGCTAAAGAACTTCATGCTGAGCAGGTTATCTTGTTATTAGAAACAGCATTACAGCGAAGCCAAAAAATCCAAAGCAGATTAATCGAAGATGATGAAAAAAAAGTATTTGAATCGGTTTATCCCGATATTCAAGCGTACTTTAATAATTTCAGCAGTCTGGTCGAAGTCATTAAGCTGCTCGATTTAACCACTGAGAAAGTGGTAAATTCAGCGGTCGCTGCCGATACCGCATTGTCTGTCTGGCGGGAATACAGACTGCAGGAGATAGCAGAAGTACGAGAATTTGCCGACTATATTACCTATGCCGGTGTAGTGTTTATTTTAGCGTTTTTCTTATTAACCTACTTAATTCGAAAGTCTCATTCAGCATTATTAGAGTTAACTCAAAGTTCAAAACAATCACGAGATGATGCAAACAAGGCCAACCAGGCGAAGTCTGATTTTCTTGCCAATATGAGTCATGAAATTCGTACACCGATGAATGCAATTATCGGCATGAGCTACTTAGCCCTGGAAACGGATCTCAATAAGCGCCAGCGGAATTACGTTAATAAAGTACACCGTTCAGCTCAGTCTTTACTCGGCATTATTAATGACATACTGGATTTTTCAAAAATTGAGGCGGGCAAGCTTAATATCGAATACACAGAATTTGTACTTGCCGAGATGCTCGATGAGTTTACTCATTTAATCGCCTTAAAAGCACAGGAAAAAGGCTTAGAGTTACTGATAGAGGTAGACGAGCAGGTACCGAATCACTTAAACGGCGATCCCCTGCGCCTGAAACAGATACTGGTTAATTTAGGCAATAATGCTGTTAAATTTACCGAATCAGGGACAATTAAAATTCATATCTCTGTACTCTCTCAGGGTAAAAAAAATATTGAGCTGCAGTTTGCGGTCAGTGATAACGGCATTGGTTTAGACCGTCTGCAAATACAGAAGCTCTTTAAATCCTTTTCCCAGGCAGACACATCAACGACCCGGCGCTACGGCGGCAGCGGGCTTGGGCTGGCAATATGTAAACACTTAGTTGAACTGATGAACGGCAATATCAGTGTGCTTAGCACCCCCGGCAAAGGAGCGGTATTTACTTTCAGCGTGCGTCTTTACAAGAGTGAAAAGCAGCAGATCAGTGCAGCTGCGCCTGCCCATACAGAAAATAAAAAAGTACGGTTAATTACTGACAATACAGGCACTGAAAATATAATCAAAGAACAGCTGCTGGCGATGAACTGCAGGATTGAAGCAGCCTCAGAAAGTGAATTTGATCTGCTGATATTTGACTGGAAGTTACCACATAGTCAGAGTGCGGCGGATTTGCAGCAGCTGCTGAAGCACCACGGCAGCTGCGGTTATAAAGTAATTGTGCTGTCAGCTTATCCGCTAGAGGTAATTCAGGATACACTGGGCGCAGTTCATCTCCATTGTGATTTGATATTAACTAAACCGCTCAGCTGCTCAAGCCTGTACAACGGCATCTTATCTTTATACGGGCAAAGATCTGCAGTAACCACAGCTCAGCACAATAGCGATCAGCTTTTGTCCGAAAGTATAGTGCGTTTACAGGGCGCGTCTGTCTTATTAGTTGAAGATAATGAGATTAATCAGGAACTTACTAAAGACCTGCTTGAATCTAATGGTATTAATATCGACATAGCTAATAACGGCAGAGAAGCGCTTAAAAAAATAGAAGTGAACAGCTACGACGGTATTTTAATGGACTGCCAGATGCCGGTGCTCGACGGTTATCAGACAAGCAGATATATCCGTGAGAAGTTAAAACTGTTAGAGCTTCCTATTGTAGCAGTTACAGCAAATATGATGTCCGGGGATAAAGACAAAGTTTTACGAGCCGGTATGAACGATTTAATAGGTAAACCGATAAATGTTCCAGAAATGTTTGCTGTTATGGCCCGCTGGTTCAGCAGCAGTCTTCAGCGCTCCAGAATAACCGACAGCGGCCGAACATCACCGGCAAATCCACAAGATCAATACAGTGCCGATATCCTGGAAAATATAGCTAAACTGCCGGGGGTTGACCTTAAAAGCGGCTTAAAAACAGTTATCGGCAATAAAAGGCTTTATCTTAAACTGCTTCGCCAGTTTGTTGAAAATCACGGCCGCTTTAAAACCGATTTATTATCACAGACACGCAGCCAGTCTGAATGCGATAAATACGTACATAGTCTTAAGGGTGTAACGGGAAACCTGCATCTTATTGAGCTTCATCACCTCTGTACTGCACTGGAGCAGGCATATCAGCATAAAAATGAGAGTGCTATTCAGAAAGCAGCTGCAAGTTTAAAATTATCGCTGGAAACACTGGTCAAAACATTAACTTCAATATTTGCATCACAACAGCTCAAGACAGAGCCTGTCACAGAAGTTAGTTTTGATAAAGCTTTGTTCGATAAAATCAGTCAGCTGATTGATGAAAGTGACACAGAGGTGCTGGGGATTGTCGAAGAAATTAGTGATGCGCTTCAGTTAGGATTAAAAACCGATCAGCTGCTGAAATTAGAAAAAAATATCAATAATTTTGAATTTCATAAAGCAAAGTTAGTCTTACACAACAGGCAATAACGGAGCGTTAGGTTATATAAAATAAAAACGCAGCCGGGCGGCTGCGTTTAATCGTCAAGTTATAAGCTTAAAACCTATTGACAGGAAGCACCGTATAACTCTGATGCCCAGGCACCGTTATCGATGAACGGGTTACGGTTTTTCTGCCATTCAAAGATACGGTTATTACGACGGCGTTCCCAGTCACTAACCGGATCCTGCAGGTGCCAGCTAAGCAGAGTACACAGATCACCCAACTGAGGATCGCCGGTAGATGTTGTACCGTCAGCGATGCTCAGATCCGGCGTACCGCTGCTGTCATTACCCTGATATCTCACATCCATATAAAACACCATACGTGCTACATCCCCCTTCACCTCGTCTCTCGGCTCAAAGCTGTTGCTGTCGGTATAATTACCTGGTGCTTCCGATATTTCACTGCCTCCGGCTGCAAAATCTTTATTGCCTCGACTACTGTTCACGCTCACATCGGCAGGACGCAGATGGTGGAAATCAGTATAGCCATGCTGACCGCTGGAAGGAAAACCATGACTTTTAGCCCAGACATGTTCACGATTCCATGCATCGGATGAGTTACTCATACCTGCGCGGTTGGTTTTAGCTTCAGAACGGCCGGTATAGAGTAAAATCACATTATCACTGTTATTCGGATCTTCATCGGCATAATTCAGTCCATCCCATACCTTTGAATAACTAAAACGAGTATGACCTTTAATTATCTGATTAAGGCTGGATTTCAGCGCAGAGCCGGACTTGCCGATAGCATCACTATAATAAACAGAATAGCTGTAGTCACCGTTGGTCTCACCGCCGTTATCACCACCGCTTTGCGCTGTATAATTTACAGTTAAACTGACACCGCTAAAGCTTTCATAAGCTTCTATATTAATATAATAACGACCTGTCACCGGCGCCGCAACTGCACACTGTTCATTATTCCCGCTCAGGTAAGGCGCACAGTCGCTTACACTGGTTGTCGGCTCGCTGCCCTGACGCATATAAAGATCCGCATCACCTGTTCCGCCGCTCATAACAAAGCTAAGCTTTGTTGCTCCGGCAGGAATATCAGCAGTAAATTTCAGAGTCTGCCCGGCACCCGCTGACAAATTACTTTTAGCCTTACCGTTTTCTAACTTAGCCGGGTCAGCCTCACTGCCGCCGGTATCGCCGCCGTTATCACAGCTGGTCGTCAGCGAACCGCTTCCGGGATTTCCTGCATTACTACTGGCGCTCCAGTCAGCAGCAGACTTACTGTTAACCACGGTAGTTCTGTACAGCGACACATTGCGCACATTCAAAGACCAGCCGGACAGACCGCCCTCCCAGGCAACCACATCAGTCTCTGCTGAGCCTTTGCTTAAACGCACATAATCACCGGAATTGCCCAGGGTTAAGGACATAGGAAACTGATCCGGCGCTGTGCTGAACAGGCTGCTGAAGCCGGCCTGGTCTGCGGCGACTGTAAAATAATCTCCCGAGGCTAAACTGCCCTGCAGATTATAACTGCCGCTGTTATCACTAAGCTTGTACTGGCTTAAATCAACCGTTTCACAACCGGCATTAAACAGCTCAACAAACTCTTCAACACTGTCATTGTTAGGTGCATCGTAAAGTACTTCACTAATAAGCAGATCGGCATTCACATTAAACGCTAATCCTGCGCAAAGTGCTGTCATAGATATCTTTGATTTATTCATCATAATATATAACTCTTAATCCTTTAGTATTTTTCAGTACATACATACCCGTACTGACCCTGTGCTTCATATTCAGATAAGACACTTGATTTATAATAAAGGGAGAAATAATTGTAGATATATTGAACATATTAGAGTTTGAGTGGTTGACGCAGGCACACATCACATTTTTATACCTTACATAACTAATGCATATGAAATACGAATTAAGCTATAGTTAACAGTGGCTTATCGGTTTATTTACGGAAAAGCATACGCTAAAAACACAAGCGGCAGGCAGCGCAAAAATTACATAACGGGTATTTCAAGCTTAACCTCAGTACCACTTTCAACCGTACTGCTGATTTCAATTGTGCCGTTTAAAATATCTTGTACTGAATGCTGAACAATACTTAAACCTAAGCCGGTATTAGTACTGGATTTATTGGTATAAAAAGGTTCAAAAACATTTTTCAGATCCTGTTCGCTGATCCCCTTGCCGTTATCTGAAATAATAATTGACAACTGCATTTCAGGCATAGAAACATTAATATCAATAACACCTGATTTATCAGCATCATAACCATGGGTCAGTGAGTTGCTCAGTATATTACTTATAATCAGATCAAAGACTGCTGAGTAACTGTTGATTTCAAGGTCAGATTCACAGTCGAGTGTGATTTTATGCTCTCCAAGGCGGAGCATACTTATGCTCTTTTCAATCTCTTTTCTAACATTAAAGCGGTCTTTAGTCAGAGACACATCATCTCTGGTAAGCAGCTTAAACATATCAATCAGATTAGCCGACCTTTGTAAACCTGACATTAACAGTTCATAGGATTTATCATGCTGATTAAAAAATTCTTCGAAATTCTTTTTACTGATCTTATGCTCGATATAGGTTTGATGCAGCTGCATAACCAAGTCTTCAATATAGGTCGCCGAAGTTATTGAAATACCTAAGGGTGTATTAATGTTGTGGGCAATATCTTTAATAAGTCGGTTAACAGCGGCTAACTTTTCAGTTTGAATAATTTCATTCTGCGCTTCATGCAGCTCTCTGGTACGCTCTTTTATCACCTCTTCTAAATTTTCATTTAAAGTGGCCAGTTTCCCCGATATATTACGCCTTCTAATAATCTCTTCATGCAGTTTGCTATTATTTGTTTCCAGGGATTCAATAAAATTATTAAAATGAATACCAAGTTGATTGATCTCATCACCGCCGTTGACTGCAACACGTACCGATAAATCACCATTGACCCCTTTTAATACCGTTTCTTCAAGCTTTTTAACCGGTTTTATTACCATGGCACTAACCTTAATCGTCACCAAAACCATGATAAACAGAGAAAACAGCAGTGCCGCCACAATAATTTTTGTAACATCATTAAGCGCACCGTAAAAATCAGATTTATAAGCTGATGAAGCAATAATCCAGTCATACTCTTTTAGTTCTGAATAAACTAATAGTTTCTTTCTTGATACTTTGTCCGAGGGGTTTTTCCAGTCGTATTCAATAATACCGTTTCTTTTTTCTATGATTTCACTAACAACAGCGCCCTGCGGATCCTTTTCTGCTATTAAATTACGCCCTTTAAGTGACGGATGAATTAGAAAGGTGCCCTGGTTATCGAGAATGACCGGATAACCGTCCTGCCCGAATTTAACCCCGGTTACCTGCTGTTCAAAATCACTGAGATTAAGCAGATCGGCAAATTCACTTCTGTAGCTTGATGCGCTGACAATCCAGTCCCAGGGCGCAAAATAACTCATATACAGTGCTTTGGGACGATCCGCTTTATCACCTGGATTACTCCACATATACTCAATATAACCGTTCTTGTTTTTAATCTGCTTTTTTATAAAGTCGTATTGAGAAATATTAGTATACTGAAGCGCCTTATAGGGGTGGTAAAGAAGTTTACCAGTGCTGTCTAATATATACATATAACCTGTGGTGCCGATCTTCACCGGCCTGATACTGTCCAGGGCTTTTTCCTTAGCCTGCAGCTCGCTAAGCTCTCCTTTTTTATACAAATCGTAATAATACTGCGCATTTTCCAGAGCAAGCTCGGAAGTGGTTCTCAGATGAGTTTTTATAGAAGTATCAAGGGCGGTTTTAATCATGCTGTTGATCAGATAAGAGCTGTTCTGCAGCTCTGACTCAATATTAGTAATTATTACTTTTTTAACATTAAACAATATCGCAGAAACTGTAATGCTGATAATAACTAAAAAAACCGTGCTGTAAACAGCGATCAGGCGGCATGTTAATTTGGTCTGCGCTAATTTCTGGTATAACCAGTTCATACCATGCCCTCCATTGGCGTTACTGCCGCGAATAAACACACCCGGTGTAATTATTTCCGAATAATAATAATAACTATTAATATTTCCAATATATTATTAACTTTCAGTTACTAAAGCATAGTCTTAGGGAAAATTATGGCAATAACAATTAACGGAATAATTAGCAGGTGCAGTACAAAAATCACAATAAGCAGAGACAGGCAGACAGGCTGAAAATAAGCAAACGTCAGCTTAGGCTGTTATCAGCAGTGCCTAAGCCGTAGTAACAACGGTTCAGGCGCTGCTGATTTAGATAATTACCTTTAAATCATAATACCTCCGAACATAAAACCTAATGCAACAGAGGTCGAAATAGTCACGACTCCAGGAATAAGGAAGGGATGATTAAAAACATACTGCCCTATGCGGGTTGATCCTGTGTCGTCCATCTCAACAGCTGCCAGTAATGTCGGGTACGTCGGCAGGACAAACAAAGCGCTTACCGCGGCAAATGAGGCAACCGCAGTTAACGGCGCAACACCAATTGCCACAGCGGCCGGCATCAGCGCGGTTGTGGTCGCTCCCTGAGAATAGAGCAGCATAGAAGCAAAAAAGAGTGTTGTTGCCAGCATCCAGGGATACAGTTCCAGCAGGCCGGAGGAGAAGGCTTTAATTTCCTCAATATGGCCGGAAACAAAAGTATCACCCAGCCAGGCAACACCTAATACGCAGACACAGGCGCTCATGCCGGATTTAAAAGTCGGCGCGTCAGCAATCACTGATGCGTCAATTTTAGTCAGTATTACAATTGCGGCGGCGGCAGTAAGCATCAGCGCCATAATGGCCTGATTACGATCAATCGCAGGGGATTCTATCAAACCCACAGCATCACTGATCATGGTTGCATAAACAACAACCGCAGCAATCGCCAGCAGAAAGATATACACGGACATTTTTGCCGATGGTAATATTTTTCGTTGAGTTACCCCCTTCATTTTGATCAGCCCCTTCTCCATCCTCTCAATATAAACAGGATCGTCTTTTAATTCGCTCCCGAGTAAATTAGCGGCAAAAGCACCGGCCATACAGGCAGTAAAAGTAGTGGGTATGCATATCAGTAACAGAGTCAGGTAACCAACTCCTAAAGGCTCTAAAATACCGGAAAAGAATACCACAGCAGCTGAAATAGGCGAGGCGGTAATGGCAATCTGCGAAGCAACAACAGATATTGAAAGCGGCCGGGAAGGCCTGATTCCCTGCTCTTTTGCAACTTCGGCAATAACCGGCAAAGTGGAAAAGGCTGTGTGGCCAGTGCCCGCAAGCAGGGTCATAAAATAGGTCACAACGGGCGCATAAAAGGTGATATTTTTAGGGTTCTTACGTAAAAATGATTCCGCCAGATCCACCAGCCAGTCCATTCCTCCGGCAACCTGCATAGCGGCAATGGCAGTAATAACAGACATAATAATTAATATCACATCCACAGGAATAGTACCTGCATCAGCCCCGAGCACCATGGTTAATACAATTACACCGGCACCACCCGCAAAACCGATACCTATCCCGCCGATTTTTGCTCCCAGATAAATAAAAAGCAATACAATAAATAATTCAATAAGAATCATCTGCTTATCCTACAGTTATGGAAAATAAAAATAATGAAGATCCCCCTCGCTTATGGAAGGGGATATACAGCAGCAGGGAATTACACGTAGCGTTTAGCGTTATCGGCAGGAAGTATCAGGTTCTCAATAGAGAAAATATGATCTAACTGCTCTTCAGTAAGCAGCCCAAGCTCTAAGACAACCTCACGGACACTCTTACCGGTTTGTGCACATATTTTACCAACACGATCACCTTCATGATGACCAATCAGCGGATTTAAATAAGTGATAATACCGATTGAATTAAATACGTGTTTTTCACATACCTCTTTATTCACCGTAATACCATCGATGCATTTTTCACGTAAATTGATACAGGCATTATTTAAAATATCTAAAGATTCAAACATGCTCTGCGCGATCACCGGCTCCATCACATTAAGCTGCAGCTGTCCGCCCTCAGCAGCAAAAGAGATGGTTGTATCATTCCCCATAACTTTAAAGCAGACCTGATTGACCACTTCCGGAATAACCGGGTTTACTTTAGCCGGCATAATCGAAGATCCAGCCTGCATTTCCGGCAGGTTAATTTCATTAAAACCAGCACGAGGGCCCGATGATAACAGACGTAGATCATTGCATATTTTTGAAAGTTTTATCGCCAGTCGTTTCAATGCACTATGTACCATCACATATGCACCGCAGTCCGATGTCGCTTCAATTAAATCTTCAGAGGGCACACAGGCAAGACCGGTTACCTGAGCAAGATATTTTACCGCCAGCCCCTGATATCCAGGAGCTGCATTAAGTCCGGTACCGATAGCTGTTGCGCCTAGATTAACTTCAAGTAGTAATTTTGAGGTGTAGTTTAAATTACGCACCTCTTCATTGAGTGTCACAGCCCATGCATGGAACTCCTGCCCGACAGTCATCGGTACCGCATCCTGTAACTGAGTACGTCCCATTTTTAAAACACCGTTGAACTCCTTATTTTTTAGTTCAAATGCAGCTTCCAGATATTCAACCGATTTTATTAAGCTGCTGATGCTGTTGAAGACCGCGACACGAAAACCGGTCGGATAAGTACAGTTGGTAGACTGGCTCTTATTAACATGGTCATTAGGATTAATATAATCATACTGCCCTTTCTCTTTGCCCATCAGTTCAAGCGCCAGATTGGCAATCACTTCATTGGCATTCATATTAACCGAAGTACCCGCGCCGCCCTGAAATACATCTGACGGAAACTGATCCATACATTTACCTGTTTCTAAAATCAAATCACAGGCTTCAATAATATAGCGGCCGACATTGCCGGGAATAACCCCCAGCTCTTTATTAGCCATAGCGGCTGCTTTTTTGGTCATCACCATGCCGCGAATAAACTCCGGGGCATCGGAAATAGTGGTTTTAGAAATATTAAAATTTTCAATGGCGCGTAATGTATGAACGCCATAATAAGCATCGGCAGGAACATGACGTTCCCCGAGAAGATCATGCTCAAGACGAGTTTCAGACTGAAGAGATTTGGAAGTATTATTCATTATGGAATCCTTATGGATTTTTCGTTTAACATAAATAAAAAGTAATAAACTAAGCGATTAAGCAAGGGTTATTTATCCGTCAACGCGCCTTGATATGGTGGTCATATTAAACAACAAAAGCAGGCAATAGTAGTAAGTTCGTCACCCTTTTGAAATGAAATAAATTTTATTTTATTTTGTGCCAGCAGGTGCAAAAACACATTAGATTCATAAGGTTACACAGATATGCATCAAAACAGATAGAAAAACACACAACAGATGATGGAAAATCAGACGATTTTCTATATTTATATAAGATTTCACAATCAGGAAATAAAAAGGACGCCGCCCGGCAGCTTTTTTCAGTGCATGCAGAAAATAAAAAATACCTCTACAGAGGCGGGTAAAAAACAACAGACTGGATTAAATCAGCAGAATCGAACGGTAAGCTTTAATATACCCGTTATCATTCAAGATACAAAAAACAGCAAGTTCTGAGGTGAACAGATTCTAGGCGTGGAGTTGAAGATCTAACGGGTATAGATATGAAGGTCATATCAGCCGCTGATTTCACGGCTGACATATACTCAGTTTATTTCAGGTAATTATCAACAATCTGCTGAACCTCACCGCTTTTTTTCATCTCTGTTAATACACGGTTATATTGTTTTTTAAAATCATCCTTGTAAGGAAATTTACTGCCGTCGGTTACAATCCCTAAATACCCCTGCTCAGCTGAAATAACCAGTGCTTTAGATACGCCGCGACCGCTGTATTTTCCATTATCCTGGAGCTTTTTCAGTTCCCATTCAGTGGCAAGACCGTCGTTCAGATAGCAGTCAATACGCCCGTTAATCAGTTTTTGTAAATTTTTAGAAGTGCCTTTCACTTCTTTCAGGCTGATTTTGCCGTCTTTAACGGCGTCCAGAAAGGCATCTCCGCCGACTGTGAATCCGGCATTATTACCAATTGTTAAGCCGTAATAATCTACCGGCCAGGCTGGCCGGTCTTGTTCAGCGATTTTATCCGAGCAGAAAAGGCTCAATTCTTCATCTAGAATAGCCGTTTCGTATTCCATATAGGGACGCTTTTCCGGGTGAGCGTAAGGCGGATAAAGCGCAAAAATTTTACCCTTTTCAATATCAGAAAGTCCGCGTTTCCAGGGGGTTTTTAAAAATGATATTTTATAATCGGGCATTTTCTCTGCAACTTTTTTCAGGACAGCGGTATAGAGTCCGGTCATTTTTCCTGCCTGCGCATAGGAGTATGGAGCGTAATCATCATCTCCGTAAATCTTTACTTCTGTCTGGGCAGAAACATGGAAAGAAAACAGCAGCAGAGAGCTTAATATAAGAATTGTTTTCATAACTTAAACCTCGAATAACAAATTAATAGCAGAAACTGCATTAACCTGAGTATAGTCAGTATTAAATAGTTATAAAAACAATAAAAATATAAGCCTAAGCAGAGAGAATAGCCCGTTATATATAACGGATATCGAGCGCATAAATGATAGGAGTTTGTCTGAACAGCACTGCATTAAGCTTTTACGTCCCGGCAGCATTAATAAAGGATAAGCAGTGCCGTTCAAACATGCCCTGTATCTTTTGTATATTTAAAAAAACAACTTCTTTTCTTTATCTTTCTCAACTTGTATTATTGATATTGATTATCATCTAGCTTAAATATCATTAATTTGAAGGAAGAATAAATGTATTTAGAAAATTATGAAAAAATGGATCCTGTTATGCTGCTGAGCATTATTAATATGAAGCTGCGTGATGAATTTAACGGCAGCCTTGACGAATTAGTCAAAAGCCTTACTATCAACCGTCTCAGGTTAGAAGAAAAACTAGCCGCTGCTGGATTTGAATTTATTTCTGAAACAGGACAGTTTAGATAACAGGTGATCCGCAGCCGGTAAGCTGAACATTTCCAGTCTGTTAACTCTAAGATAAGAGCTGTAATCTTAATTCAATATCTTTATCTGTTTATTTAAATTAACAGCAGCGGTCAGATAACCATATAGTAAGTTCTTACATTCGTGTTCAAGCCTCTATAATCGGCATAGTCATTCTCCCCTGAAAGGCAAAAGACCTGCCCATGAACACTCAAAAGGCACAACGTAATACTTGATACCATGTATATTTACAGGAAACTTACTGGTTATGAATAAGACTAATATCTCATTAATACTATCGATTACAGCACTATCTGTAACCTTATATAACACTTTACAACCTGCGCCTGAAATTGTCAGAGAGTACCCGCCACAGGAGCTTGTTTTTCATACCACGGGTAATGAAAAACAAGCTCCTGCCGGCAGCAGCGATGAGATCACGGCATTAAAAAAACAGATCTCTCTACTGAAAAAGCGCGCAGCACAGCTCAGTGCTCAGAGCAGCAGCGGGCTTCTAGTCGATAACGAACAATTTAAAGATGCTGTACTTGATATTATTGCTTTTAAAGAGCAGCAGGAACGTCAAGCATTCAATGAACAAAACCCCATCTATAGTTTTTATGACGACTTACCAAAAGACTACGATACCCGCATAAAAACCGATCCAGATTACTTGCAGCAAGTGAGCAAAGAGCTTAGAGCAAAGATTCTGGATGAAAGCCAGCCTGAAGTAGAGCGAGTTGCAGCTATGAGTCAATTACAAATGACTATGTATACGCTGAACAGACCAAACATGGCAGGCTATGATTATGAAACAGTCGACGCCATTATAGATATCAGTAAAAATACGCAGGATGAAAAGTTAAAGGTACAGGCAATTGAGGTAGCGGCAAACAGCGCAATTACCGATAAGCGTATTGCTGACAGTTTAATTGCAATGATTGAAACAGAGCAAAATGACTATGCCCGCGGCATGGCTGTACAAGGGCTCATCTCACAATATTACCAGGCACAAGATACTCAATCTGAATTTCGTAAAGAAGTCGCACAAGACATTCTCAACCTGTATAACAA
Source organism: Psychromonas aquimarina ATCC BAA-1526 (assembly GCF_000428725.1). Classification (GTDB taxonomy): domain Bacteria; phylum Pseudomonadota; class Gammaproteobacteria; order Enterobacterales; family Psychromonadaceae; genus Psychromonas; species Psychromonas aquimarina. Next base: position 335,833 of record NZ_KE386793.1, on the reverse strand, counting down.
TAGCGGCGACCAGCAGTTAAAGAGCTTATTGGAAAATATGCTTGGAGATGAAAAAGCGCAGCTTCAACTACGGGAGCATGCAGGTCAGTAGCTGGGAAAGTTTCCAACTTTACTCTAAAAGACAAAATACAAGACGTGATCCGAAGGGTATTTATCCGTCTGCATTAGCAAACAGCCCGTTCAAGCGGGCTGCTGCACTGCCTGGAGTAAATCAAGATAGTGTTACATTAGCTGCAGATTGAGTTTAAACAAGAATCAGCCGTTAATAAGTTCCGGCCGCTATCAAACAGCCGCTGACTGCACACCTTTTTACCATGCCGGAGAACCTTTAATGCCGGCATGGTTTTTATGCGGTGGCTTACTTCACTGCTTATTATCAGCCGTAAACGCTTTGTAAAAACTCAGAAAGTTTTTCGGTCACAAACTCAGGCTGTTCCAGATTAGATATATGGCCGGCATCAGGTATCAGCATCAGGCGGCTGCCGCAAATAGCATCCTGCATCAGCTGTGCTTCTAACGGCGGACGGGGAATATCCTGCATACCGGTCATAATTAACGTCGGTAGTGTCAGCTTTTCAACCTCGTCAAAAAGATCCCGACGGCCGAATACCATACGTCCGATTTGAGCCACATCGACAGCCTGCTGCCCGGTAATTCCCTGCAGCCCTTTTTTAAAGCGGTTCACCAGCTGAGGGTTCTCCTGCTCTACATCACGGGCAAAGAACAGCGGTGTTATCTGCTCAATTAAAGGCTCCGGTACCTGCCGCACCGAACTTATCATATCCAGCATGGCAAAATATTTATGATGGGTTACCTGCGGCTCAAGCCCGATAAAGGTATCCATCAGCACTAATGCTTTAACACGCTCCGGTGCTGACAGGGTTAACTCAGCTCCCCACATACCGCCGACCGACAAACCAATAACTGAAAATGTGTCAATTTCCAGGTGATCCATCAGACTTAACAGATCCTGCGCATAATCCGCCAGATTCCGCGTCTCGCCGGGTGCGGCATCTGACTGGCCATGACTCCACAAATCAGGAACAATACAGCGGTAATGTTTACTTAAAGCCTCTACCTGAGGCGCCCACATTTCACTATCCCACAGGTAGCTGTGCCCGAAAAGCAGTACCGGCCCTTGCCCTTTATCCAGGTAATGCATGGTTTTAGAATTAACAGAGAATGTACTCATGAAAGGTTCCTTTTTAGAATTATTATCTTTAGGGCATAATAACAGAAGCACAATGCAAAGCATCACCGAGAACAGGTATTCTACAAAAAATATTGCTTAACAGATTGATTTTAGAGATAAAGAAGTAATAGATGAAGCGCCGGTTAACGGAGGTTTGTCAGCTCTCTCGGCCTAGACCTACTAACGGAGTATTGTCATCGGCATAGCTCAGCTCACACTTGATGATTTCCCCCTGAAACTCAATATGCGTGTAACCGCCCGAAGCAAATTTTAAAGCTGCTTCGGGATTTAACCAGTCACCGTAAGCACATACATCTACCCAGCCAACCTGCATAATTTTCATAATAGTCCCTAAAAAATGTTAATAAACGAGAATCTTCTGCTTCAGGCGAAAATCTGATTTTCTGCATTCAAACGCAGAAAACCAGATCCAAAACAGTTTAAGCCAGGCTCTGCTGCCCTGGCAGCTTGACTAACCTCTGCTCCAGCACTTTCAAAAGCACGCCGTAAGCCGGTAAAAACAGACCTAAACTTACGATCAGTTTAAATCCATAATCGACACTGGCAATTTCCGGCCAGTGCGCCGCCATAAAGCTGTCATTAGATGCATAAAACGCTAATGAGAAGAATACTAAGGTGTCCACTAAATTACCTATCAGCGTTGATGCGGCTGGAGCCACCCACCAGGAGCGGGTTTTCCTTAATTTAGAAAAAACCGTAATATCCATTAACTGACCGACCAGATAAGCGGCGAAGCTGGCAAAAGCGATGCGGAAAACAAAATTATTAAATTCAGACAATGAATCGAGTCCCTGAAAACCGCCCTGATGGAAAACAACGCCCATCACATAGGAGATCAGCAGTGCCGGGAACATAGCTTTAAGAATGATTCGTCTGGCGGCATCCTGGCCGAATATTCTTACGGTAAGATCCGTTGCCAGATACACAAACGGGAAGCTGAAGGCACCCCATGTAGTATGAAATCCGAAGATTTGAAACGGAAGCTGGACCAGATAATTACTGGCACAGATAATTAATATATGAAAGCCCGCCAGCACCAGCAGTGCACGACGAATTTGATCGGTTGTTAACATTAACATATTGTGACCTTTTTAATGACTAATTAACTTTGGCGGGGTGAGGGAACCCGCGGATTAAATTTTATTCCCAGACGTTACAATCAACGGCTAAAAGCACAGTTTATTCGATTGCAGCCCTTGTCGGGGCCGGACATTATAGAGGTGTTTTGAATCCGGGCAAGAAAAAATTTGGCAGAAAAAGAGCTGCTGTTCTGCGCAGCTGCCGCTGCTGATATCAACAGGTATATCCTTATACTTTCACTTTTTAAATCCCGTCAATAACTGCCGTATCATACGGTCATGATCTTTATCTAAATTCATCGCTCAGTGGATTTATATAATTTTTGATTTAATTGAAATGCGTGATTGACATCACATTTTTTCGCCGTTATTATACTCGGCATGTGATGAGGATCTACCTCGAACATAATTATCAACAATAAAATTTTTTAAATCAATGAGGTTCAATATGTTTACAATTATCAAGAAAGTAGCTGGTTTCGCTAATACTAATAACTACGAAGCATCATCTCCACGTTCTGTATCATCAGTTGCAGCTAACACTTACAGATATTACTAATATAACGGGCATTAACAGTTGCCGGTTCACGCAAAGCGTGACACCAATAGTGCAGCTGTCCCGTTATTACCCCCTTTATTAGGTTTTAATTTCCATCTTTAGAATTATTCGTCTTTTTAAAAGACCAGCCTGATAAACTACCGCGCAGCTAGCACAAAACCTCAGACAGCATCATTAATAGTGATCACCGTCTTTTGTTTTTGTTTCTAGGCGCTGGTACAAACCCGGTTTTTTCCCTGCTGTTTGGCTTTATATAAGGCTTTATCTGCTCTTGAAAAGAGTGCCGCAAAACTGCTGTCAGTCTCTTTCAAAGCCGCAATACCTATACTTACCGTCATTTTTATTTCTCCCGCCCAGCTCCCGGTTATTTTCAGGTGCTGCAGCTCAGAGCGGATTCTTTCTGCCAGTATCCCGGCTTTGTGAATATCGGTTTCCGGCAGTAAAATTGAAAACTCTTCTCCACCGGTCCGTGCCGGCACATCTTCAAAACGCACAATAGATAAAAGACTATTACTTAATACAGTTAATACCTGGTCACCTGCCGGGTGCCCGTAGTTATCATTAATAAATTTAAAATTATCGATATCCAGTGTCATAACCGTTAAAGCTAACTGATAACGTCCGGCACGGTGATACTCCCGCTGCGCATTTTCAATAAAAAAACGGTGGTTATTCAAGCCGGTCAGTGAATCCGTATTCGCCTGTTTCTGCAGTTCTTCTTTCAGCTGGTATAACTCGGTAATATCAGTAGAAAAACCAATCACTGCAGGTGTACTTTCATTAATCTGATAAGGCATTTTTACCGTCATATAATGACGCGGTTTATCATTTTCATCATTCAATACTTGTTCACAGCTTTGTTTCTGATTACTGTCCAGCACCTGTTTATCCGAAATCCAAAAGTTATCAGCAGTCTCCTGCGCTAATATTTCTATATCTTTTTTGCCAATAATTTCTTCTACCGGAAGCCCGAACAGATCCGCAACTTTACGGTTAACATATCTATAAGTGCGCAGGTGATCTTTCATGTAAATATGAGAATCAACATTATCCAGCACGGCATCTAATAACTGCCTCTGCTCTTTAATAATCATTTCATATTTTTTCTGCTCGGTGATATCAGTGGAGATACCGCACATACCGATAACTTCTCCCTGAGCATTATGCAGCGGCTTTTTTATGGTTTTAAAAATTCTGCTTTCAGCAAGCGCTTTAACGTAGTTTGACTCTTCTGTCTCCAGGGTAATATTTTCGCGCATTACCCGCTGATCATTGCGGCGCAGCGTGTCTGAAAATGAGAAATCAAAAAAGTGGCTGGCATCTCTGCCGATAACCTGATCACTGGTTTTATTAAAAAGATTAAGCAGTAACTGATTGGTAAACGTATAATAACCATTTATATCTTTGGTATATATATACGCACCAACGTTATTTAACACGCTCTGCAGCTCGTTAATTTTAAGCAGCAGTTCATCTCTACTTAATTTTTTATCTTGCATAAACTCTTCCACCACAAATTCTTTTTGCTGCTCAATCTTATATTTTAAAACTGCAGACAGCTAATATTTGATTATCTGTTAAGAAACAGTCATGAGCCATAAGGTTTGCCTCATTGATTTATAACTAAAGAGCATACGTTTATTCTGCCAGTCATCAAGCTTCAGCTTGTTAATGTGCAGGAAACAGCCATAAATAAGAAGATTAAACATACAGACCAGGAAAAGAAACGACCGCTTAATACAGCGGCAGTCAGTTAGAAGCGCCCTGCAGATCAGCAAGGCGCAATTTGTAAGTTAAACTGTTTTAACAGCAAAGGAATGCTGAACCAGCTTGCCCTGGCTTATCGAATTACAGCGCTGCAAAACTATCCAGCTTCTCCCCCTTGAGTCATGGGATTAAAATTAGCGGCGAAATTATCCTGCAGCAGTGCTTTAATTTTATGCGCAACCCGTGCGCAGTTATTTTTACCTTTTTCCAGTTCGCGTCCGATAAGGTAAGTCTGCGTCAGGCATAAATATCCCGCCAGCATCTCTTTATCGGCAAACATGCCCAGGCGGACAACATCCTGCTCGTAAACTGAATATTCAGCTTCATAACCCGCTTCCCCGTATATACCGACCGGATCCCAGTCTTTATATAAAATGCTGCTGACCTGTTCGCAGAAACGTTTCGTCCGGTTATCTAAATTACCGGGATCAAAAGCGGGCAGTTCACTGACACAGTTTTTTATTAACAAATGAATACCCGACTCTGTCATTTGCCCCAGTACAGGCTGATTAACATAAATGAAATTTTCATTAGTTACACGCCCGGACATTTCCCCATGATGCTCATTTAAATCAAATAGATAGCCGACTAAATCCCCCTCCTGCTCTGCCGCATTATAATCAACACAAACGACTTTATCACTAAGCACCTGCGGCATCCCGCTCAGCGTATAATGACCGACAACCACAGGCCGCGTCTGAGATTCATTGTGCAGCAGACCTGGAAGATCCTGCTCGGGAATATTCGCCAGCTGATCCTGTGCAACCTGTGCAGCACCGCGATAGGTTTGGCTTTGTTCCTGCCACCAGGACACACGGATGCGGCTGCGTTCACAGCCGCCCTTATCAATAAAGCGGTGTCCCGGCGGCAGTTTTATTTCAGGCCCTTTAAGCAGGGTTTCGCACAGTTCATAAAGCTCATGAGCGGGATCAAAAGCATCATTCCAGTGGCGTTCTTTTAAACTGTTATCGGCATTTAGATAGGGCAGTAAACGGGTTATTGTCTGCTGCTTCCAGCAGGCATGAATACAGCGTACTTCGCCGAAGTCCATAAACAAAGGCAGCGTTTTAAACCAGTTAATCCATTTCTTATGCTGCGCAGAGTCTTCTGCAGTCTGTTCTAAAAACAATGCATGCTGGCGCTGATTTTTATCTGAATGCGCCCGTGCCCAGGTGCTGTTCCCCTGCTTGTCCGCGCGTTTTTTTAATGTCCAGCCGACAGCGTTAAATTCATGATTGCCCATTACGCAGCAGGCAAGTCCGGTATCACACAGGCGTTTAACCTGCTTTAAGGTATTGAGATGATCGGCACCCGGATCATTCTGGTTATCTATAAGATCACCAACAAACACCACTTTGGCCCTGCTGAACGCGCTTTGCGGATCATGTTCGACAAAACCGGCGTATGTTAACAGGTCATTAAGTTTTTTATACTGACCATGCACATCTCCGATAAACAGCAGCTGTTTGGTATCACCTGAATGCAGGGAATAATTTATCCCGCCCTGGTACATATCTGTCAGCTCGGTTAGCCGCCTCAACCAGGCAGTAATTGATCCCGCCTCGCTCATACTGGTCAACAGGCCGTTACAAAAACGATCGCCGCGCACTGCACGGGTTATAAATTTCAGACAGGTAATATAATCGGCCTGTGCTAACCATAACTCAAGATTATCTTCACCATACAGTTCCACATGCTGTGCATATCCCGGCAGCTCCTCACTGCTCCAGTCCCAGTTGAGGATGAATCCATAATCATAAAATGCCGGATAAAGACAAGCAGTAAACTCATGGCCGAGCTTCTCTGCACCGCAGGCTAACAGCTTTTCCTGCTGTTTGTCTGCCTCGCGGATAAACGCGGCGCTGTGCGAATGCAGCGGACAGGCGGCCAGCAGTTCTGCGCTCTGCAGCAGTTTTGCATACCAGGCTAACTTTTCTAACCAGTGCTCAGGTAAACCGTTTAAGTCGTAATAGGCACCGGCAATCTGTCCGAAAACCGCCGCAGTCGTATCGGCATCATCACCAAGATTTGCAGCTAATAATGCCCCCTGTTCGAAGTTGTCACTGTGCGCAAAACACCACAGTGCGGCTTCAAGTGACTGCACAACAAAACCGCTGCCGTAGATTTGTTCACGGGTTTTATTAATAAAACTTCCCTGAACAACAGCGCTTATATCAGAAGATAACGGAAGCGGATAGTTTTTCTGCAGCGCGGCAAATAAAGCATTTTTGTCCGCATAAGTTTCAGCAAACAGATGGTATAAAAGCCAGGCGGTAACCTGACAGGCTTCAATACAGCGCACTTCTGCATGGGTCGTTATTGAGCTTTCTGCCGCCATCTGCACAGCCGTTTCAATTGTCACGCCTTTAGCCGCACTGTAAAAAATGGCGACCGGAGCAAGACGCATCAGACTGCCGTTCCCGGCTGAATTTTCTTCGCTTGAACCGGCATTCGCATTGCCGTTTTTCTGGTAACGGCTTAAGGCCTGTGCAACAGTATTACCGATATCAAAACAGCTGCCGGTTACCGAATTCTCACCCGATTCTTTCCAGCGCAGGTAACGATCCATCTGATCCGCGGGGCAGTGTCTGCCCTTCGCAAGCAGGCTGTCTGCTAAACACAGTGCCATTGAGGTATCATCCGTCCATTCACCCGCTTTGAGATTAAACGGACCGCCGCCGACCATATCGCTTAACGGCTGGTAACTGTCTTTGTTTTTAAACTCTAATGTGGTACCGAGCGCATCACCAAGTGCCAGCCCAAGCAGCGATGCCTGAGCACGGGATTCAAATTGTGGTGAAGTTTTAAAAAATAAACTAGTCAACGGCAGTTCCTCACTTATTAATTTGTTCTTAATGCCGGGTTCAGCGGCAGTAGACGAAATAACAAAAACCGCAGCACTATAACGTGCTGTAATAATACCAAATCCACTAATTTTCTATTTATTTATGCTGGTTAAAATGGATGCTAGCTTCGTTCTTGATTTTATAATTAGAATAACTAGTTACTGCAATCAACGCCTTGCTTTCATCAATTTTTCCTACGCCTAAATAGAGCATTTAATTAATGGAACTGGTATAACTTCTTCTAATAATTTACTTGAATTAAAAGCGCAGACTGAGGGCTGGTAAATCTGAAAACAGTGCATACTATTTTCAGTCCTTATTTAAAATATAAATTCCATTTCAGACAAACCGCGCTGACGCACTCAAGTCTTAATTTAATAATTTATTTCATATAATTTGCATAGCAGCACCTGAGTTTATCAATACAGAGCAGAGTTAAAAAGATATTTTTTTCAGCATATGATAAATATATCGTTTGCTTAGTTAATTGTTCAACATGTCTCGCAGATTGGGGCCTGCTACTTTTTACATTGGAGGTTGGGGCTGTCTACTTGATTTTGAATGCAGCATATTTTTATGCTCCCAGAAACCTTTCTACATAATATCCAGAGTATAAAGCAGGGAGATACCGATACTGCAGCTGAGCAGTGATCCCGCAGTAGTTACGGCAATAATATTAGCAGCTAAATTTGCATTGCCGCCCATTGATCGTGCCATCACATAACTGGCGGCGGCGGCTGGTGCGCCGCTCATAAAAAACAGCAGGCCGATCTCCATCTCAGAAAAGCCTAACAGATAAGCACTGCCGGTAATTAACAGCGGTGCTAATACAAGTTTTAAACCAGCGGCAAACCAGGCGCTGCTGCGGCTGCTTTGTAACTCTTTTAAATTCAGTGAGGCGCCGGTACAGAGCAGCGCTAAAGGCAGCGTCATATCAGCAAAATATTGTCCGGTCTGGATCATAACCGGCGGGATACGAACCGCTAAGCTGAAACAGATAACACCGATAAAAATGCTGATAATCAACGGGTTCTTACAGATTGAACAGAGGAGATCAACAATCCGTCTGGTACAAATGCCGGCCTGTCCCTGCGTTAAAACAATCACTGCTAGAATATTGTATAACACTGTCACAAAAGCAACATAAACAGCCGCCAGTGCCACGCCGGAATCTCCGTACACATTAGCGGCATAAGCTAAACCGATAATTGCTGTATTAGCACGAAAACTGCCCTGTATTATAACCCCGTGGTCTTGTTTATCTTTTATAAAAAACTTAATTAAAACAATACACAAAAGGAAAAACAGTAAGTTAGCCGCAAGCGAATAGCTTATATAATTAATATTAATCTGCGTATCTTTATCCGCATTAACGATACTTAAAAATAATAATGCCGGCAGGGTCACCTGATAAACCAGTTTTGAAGCCGTTTCAACAAAAGCTTCGTTAATTAAATGGATACGTTTTAATAACCAGCCGAGACACAGCATCAAGCAGATCGGGCCGGTAACTGAAAAGGAGAAAATAAGTGACTCTACAAACATTAACGGATCCTTAAAATATAAGTGTCTGTTGTGTATTAATACCATAGAGCACTAATCTGCACCTTTCCTATACAGAGGTACATAGAAAGTCTATAACACTTTGCTGTAGTTCAATTTTTTAACAAAAATGCAGGAGTCAGGGGATAATATGAGCAGGCCTGTCCGCAGAGGCTGTATGCCGCTGCGGACCTGGTTTTTAATTATTTTAAAATGGAAGCTACCTGTGCAATTAATGAAGCAAGATTTTCCCACTCTTCATTATCAATAAGATCTGTCGGAATCATCCAGGTACCGCCGCAGGCAAGTACTGATGAAACAGCCAGATAATCATTGACATTCTCAGGATTCACACCGCCCGTCGGCATAAAACTAACCGGATAAACAGCGCTTAAGGCTTTCAGCATATTAACGCCGCCGGAAGGTCCAGCAGGGAAAAACTTAAGCGTATCAAGCCCCATCTCCATCGCCTGCTCCACTAGACTTGGTGTATTAACACCAGGGATAATAGTGATGCCGCGCTGCTGACAATATTTAACCGTGGTAGGGTTAAAACCAGGGCTGACGACAAAATCCACACCGGCATCAATTGACTGGTCAACCTGCTCCGTGGTTAATACAGTACCGGAGCCGATCAGCATATCAGGATACGCCTCGCGCATATTTTTAATTGCCTGCGCGGCGGCGGCTGTTCTAAAAGTCACCTCAGCACAAGGCAGACCGTTTTCCACTAATACCTGTGCCAGCTTAGCTGCTTTGCCTGCATCTTTAATCGCAATAACAGGTACGATTTTAATTTCACTTAAACGCTGATTAATAGTTTTCATAATATTCTCTTTAAATTAAATAGTTAAATTGACGGCATATAGTGTTTATCAATAAGCGCGCCGGGATGCTGGATAACTTCAGCCGCCAGGCGGTGTCCGGCAGCGGCCGACTCGCTGATATCACCGCCTGAAAGACGTTTTGCTAAATAACCGGCACTAAAAGAATCTCCGGCGGCAGTTGTGTCGATTATTTTATCGGCCCCCAGCACTGCTGCCGGTACCGATATCTGCTCTTGACCTTTGACCACAATACAGTCATCGGCGCCGCGTTTAATAACAATTTCATCCACGCCCAGCTCACGGCTGCGCTCAATCGCCTGCAGCTCACAGGTATCGCCATAAAGTAAAACTTCATCGTCAAAAGTAATAAACGCAATACTGGTCAGTTTTAATATACGCTGGTAGAACTCCTGAGCCTGCCGCGGCCCGGGCCACAGCGAAGGACGGTAATTATTGTCAAAAGCGATTAAAACTCCTGAGTTTTTACACTCTTGAAGCAGCTCAAATAAAATTTCCCGACACTCATCTGTTAATATAGCCAGACTGATACCGCTTAAATAGATAAGCTGATGCTCTTTCAGCTGCGCAGTCAGCAGCTCAATATCACTTTCCAGCAGCCAGCCTCGTGCGGCTGAATCATTACGCCAGTACTGAAAAGTCCGCTCGCCGTCAGCAGCTGTCTCAATAGCATATAAACCGGGCAGTTTAGCGTCACAGCGGTGCACTAAATCGACATTAAGCCCTTCTTCAATCCAGGCATCAAACATACTCTGGCTGAAACTGTCGACACCAATACCGGTAACATAGGATGTAATGATCTGCTCTGCGCTGCTAAGGCGGGATAAATAAACAGCCGTATTTAATGTGTCTCCGCCAAAACCCGGTTTATATAATGCACCGCTTTTCTGCAGTTCCACCATGCATTCACCAATAACTGCAATACGATCCGCTTTCATTATTTATCTCCTTAACAGATGTAAAAAATGCCGCAAAAGTGGCTGGGACATAAGTTTTACGCTAAAACCTGACGTACATATTCAGCAATTTCCGGTTCCTGACAGTTTTCAAAGAAACACTCCTGAAAACGTCCGCCGCTGACTGCCGTTTTAAGCAGCTCAGAATCAATACTGCGCAGCGTATCAAGGTAGTTATCTTTATTAACCGCGGCTTTTACTTCACTCAAAATAGCAGCATTAGCAACCTGAGGAGCTTTACGCTCAACCGGGTAACCCTGACCTTTCTCACCTGAGAATGCCTTTTCAAAAATATACCGAACATTTAACTCACCGGCCCAGCCGAAACCTTTAGCGTAAGCTAAAGCTAATGCATTGCCGTTATTGATCTGCGCAAATAAAAAGGCATCTGTCGGATCAATACAGTAGCCGCAGACAACACCCGGGTGCAGATTAAGCGACATCATTGCACCTTGACCTGTACCGCATCCGGTTATAATAAAATCAACCGCTTTAGAATTAATCAGAATACTGGCCATAATGCCTAAATGAACATAAGTCAGGTGATGATCATTCTCATCAGACATACCGACATTAAACACCGGGTAACCTTTCTCAGAAGCAACAGCGTTCAGTTCATTTAATACAGCTGCATTTTTACCCGCCTGGCTGTTTTCCATCATTAATGCGATTTTCATGTAAATTTCTCCAATTATAGTTTTTAAATTATTTGCTAAATATTATTTCTCAACGGCGTAATCTGCTTTGCCCTCACCGTAAAGGCGGTAAATAGTCAGTAAATTAACACTGATCAAAGTGCTTTCCAGCATAACTCCGCCGATTGAGCCGACCACAATATTGTTAATTAACCAGCACAGCGCACCAAGCAGAAAACCGATACGCATCTTAATGCCCTGCAGCATAAATACCGATACAGTACCGATAATCCCGCCCAGAACCGGCAGCAGATCGAGCAGGGAGTCAGCGGCCCAAAAACCGCTTAAAATCCCAGCGCCGACAAAAAACAGCGCGGCATAGGCAGATGATGTATAAATCGAAGTGCCCGTGCGTACAGCTCCAAGCAAAGCGCTAAGCGCTGAAATAAAGGAGCCCAAAAAGAGATAATGAAACATATGATTAATATTTAAAATCAGCATCACAATTTTTAAACTGCGGTCATTTTTCTGACTAAAAGCGATAATACCTAAAGCAAAACTAAGCAGACCTAACCATTGTGCAAAGGGTAATTCAAATATATATGTCACATTATCTCCTGAAAGCTGATGCCTTAATCAGCGTGACAGCCAGCCGCCGTCAACAGCAATGGTATAACCGTTAATATAATCAGCGGCCGCCGATGCTAAAAACACGCAGGGGCCGGCTACATCTTCAGGCGTTCCCCAGCGGTCTGCAGGAATACGCCCCACAATGTCATTATTACGAGTTTCATCAGCACGTAGTGCGGCAGTATTATTGGTTGCCATATAACCAGGTGCAATCGCATTTACATTCACTCCGTGCTCAGCCCACTCATTCGCCATGGCACGGGTAATGCCCATCACCGCACTTTTTGATGAGGTATAAGAAGGTACACGAATACCGCCCTGATAAGACAGCATAGAAGCAACATTAACAATTTTTCCGCCGCCGCCCTGCTCTATAAACTGTTTAGCAACAGCTTGAGATAAGAAGAAAACAGATTTACTGTTGATATTCATCACGTCATCCCAGTCCTGCTCAGAAAAATCGATGGCATCATTACGACGAATAATTCCCGCATTGTTCACTAAAACATCAATTTTTCCCAGTTCAGCAACGCTGCGCTCTACAATCATTGGGATATCATCAAGTTTCATCAGGTTGGCACGGATATCAATAAACTTACGCCCTGTCGCTTCAATTTTTTCAATGGTTTCTGACGGCTCAACAATATTAACACCAACGATATCACAACCAGCCTGGGCTAAACCTAAAGCCATGCCCTGACCTAAGCCCGTATCACAGCCTGTTACAACCGCTACTTTACCCTGCAAATTAAAAGAATTTAAAATCATAATATTTTCTCCGCTAGTCTCGAATATCAGCTGTTTGTTTTTATTAAGCTGCTTAAGTTGGATATACAGTAACAGTAAAAAAAACGCCTGGCAATTATTTTTAAAACAACGTTTCAAAAATATATTTACATCAATTCAAATTCAACAAATCTTAAACTCTGCTTTTTTGAAATTTATGAAACACCTTTTTAAAAAAATAGCCGAGCGGTATTTTTTGTGTTTATAATAAAAATATTATTCTATAAAGCAGCAGAAAAGGTATCACTCATGGACAAACCCAACCAGCCGGAAGCCGTTTCTTCGGTGATGAAAGTATTTGCGATTCTGGAAGCGCTTGGTGAACAGGAAGATATCGGCATAACAGAACTGTCACAGCGTCTGATGATGTCCAAAAGTACCACTTACCGCTTTTTACAAACCATGAAAATGCTTGGTTATGTATCTCAGGATGGTGAAGCAGACAAATATTCACTGACCCTGAAACTATTTGAGTTAGGATCAAAATCATTGGAGTATGTCGACCTTATCGCTCTTGCCGACAAAGAGATGCGCCATATTTCAGAGCAGACTAATGAAGCCCTGCACCTGGGAATGCTCGACGAAAATGCGATTATCTATATCCACAAAATTGATTCTGGTTATAATCTGCGTATGCAGTCAAAAATAGGACGCCGAAATCCACTGTACAGCACAGCAATCGGTAAAGTTCTGCTGGCAGAAAAACAGGAAGAGTTTGTACGCGCCCAGTTAGCACCGGTCGAGTTTATTAAGCACACGGAAAAAACCTTAGAAAATACCGAACAGCTGCTGTCAGAACTGACACAGGTTAAAAAGCAGCATTTCGCAGAAGATAACGAAGAGCAGGAGCCGGGTTTACGCTGTATCGCGGCACCGATTTACGACCGCTTTGGTAATGTCACTGCCGGTTTATCGATCTCTTTTCCCACCATACGTTTTGATGAAAAACGCCTTTCCTACTATGTTGAACTGCTGCACCAGGCGTGCAGAAATATATCACAGCAGCTGGGATACAAACATTATCCGGTTTAAAACAAACAGAGTAACACCATATACTGCATTAGTTATGATGTTACTCCACATATAACTTTTTTATGCGCACAGAAAAAGTAAGTGCTCACCTGCAGTCTAGCTCAGCTATTCATAACAGGTCCGCTTAACGGCAGACAGGTTGTCAGCATAGAGAACTTCATCTGTCAGCCGTTCGCACTTCTCCTGCCCGATAACCGGAAACGTTTAATTTATCCGTCAGTTGATCTAAACAATACACTCAACAGATCGCCGCCGATTTAGCTATCGGAACCATTGAGCCTATAACAGCGCTTTCCTATAAAAAACTCGGCATGGAGCTTAATTAAATTAAAAGAATAAATCTCTTTTAACTTCTTTTTATTAATTTCAAGCCACTGCCATTAACTTTGTCGGCTGCAAAGTTTCTATCTTATTTAGAAAATGAAATTAAGGCAGATCGTCAGCGAACTAGATCATCCTTAACGCAGGCAGCTCAGCCTGCACCTGGAACTTTAAAGAGATTATAGATAAGAGGGGTTATTGAACGACGTAGAAAGACAGGGTAATCAAACTGCTCAGGAGCTGAAAATGCAGGGAGTTTCCTCCCTGCAGCAGATTTACCCTTTATTAGTAAAGAGTTTTACAGCAGCGGTTACTGCCAGGGCGTTTTACCGTCTAACGGTATAGTACGTTCAAAAGGCTGGAACGGCATAGTGTCTCTAGGCACATAGAAATGTTTACCAAGAGATTCTAAGTTATAAGTTTCAACCTGAGCAGCGGCAGTCTCCGACACTTCAATCCCCCAGGCAGAGAACTGCTCGCGCCAGTCTTTACCTGTTAAGAATGACAGACTGATCACCATAAAATCATTACCGCCTAGACGTGGTCTTGATTCATAAAGGCTCATACCTAAACGGTCTTTATTCGCCAGCCAGTCAGGTGTTTTACTCACCTCCCTTGAATGCAGATACAGCAGGGTGAAGGCATCAAAGCCGTTATCTGTTAACCCTAAATACTCAGCTGCATAGACTATCTGCATATATAAGGTTAACTGGTCAATATCGCCCATAGTCCACAACAGACTTTTCACATGTGCAGTCGGATCTTCACTATTCTGCCCCTCCTGCATCCAGGCAAAAATCTTAGGCATCTGCTTAGCTGTTTTAGTCGAATTACTGTTGTTAAACTTACGCATATGCATAGGGAAGATATTATTGGAAACTTCAGTCGACATTCCGCCGTAAATCTTCAGCGGGCCGATCTGTAAGTTATGCCCTATTTCATGCCCTTCAAGCCAGCCGTCTGCTCTAAAGTATCCCGCAGAATCGTAAGGGTTGCCTGAACAACCAGAACCACAGTGTGAAGCAAAGTCATGGTTGGCACGCTGCGTAATAGAACGTTTATGCCAGCTTTCATTAAGGCAGTTAAGCCCTTTCTCTTCACATATTTTTAATACCGCAGGGCTATGCTGAATATTACCATTGCCGACAAACCCGCCTAACATATCGACAGAGCCGACCGTTGTATCGAGAATACGGTCAACCATTTTCTGCACATCCCCCTTATAATAGTCTTCAACTGTCCTGACCATATGTTGACGCTGCGAGTAAAGCTGGAATCCAGGTACATCGTAATACACCCAGCTGTACGGTGTCGCCGCTAAATCAGCTCTAAAAGTATTGATATTATCCATGGTGCCGATCAGGTGCTGACCGACATTAGTGAAGTTAAGCTCAACTTCTTCCTGCAGTGCTCCGTTAATCTGTACCGGCCCGCCGTACGGCGAAGTTAAGGTAAGTTTTTCACCAGGATTAACTGTAAAAGCAGGTGATCTTAAGTATTTAGGGCGCTGGTACTTAGTTCCCCACTCTTTGGTTGAGCCGGTGCGCATGGTATTCATAAATACCTTCACTGACTGCTCGGCATCACTGCCCAGTTCAACCGTAAAGGGGACGCCGGGATGCGCATAAGCGCCGGTCGGATGCCAGTTTACGCCCGCTCGCGGCTGCAGTACACTTTGGTATGTCTCCTGCAGATAAGCAGAATCTACAGGCTCTGCAAAGTTGCCCAGATCATTTTGCGCCGGCGCTAAATCACGGTTGTAATATACCGTATGATCAGCAAACCACGCCCGTAGCCAGGGGGTCTGGTCACTCGCGCTGGATGATAAACGATAAACTATCTGCGTGCGGTAGACATCACCTAATAAAACCATTGATTTCAGCATATCAGAGCTGTTCTTATCCTGGAATAACGGAACATTCTTCACATCACTGGCGGTCAGCTTATTTCTTAAGGTTTTCACTAAACTGTCAAACTGCTCCAGGAATTCAGGTGTTTTACCTTCTGCAAGTACAAAATCATAACTTTCATTCTGCAGGCTGCTGTTGAGCTCTTTAAATTTAATCAGTGAGCTGTACAGCGGACTCTGCAGGGCCAGATCTGATAAATCGTCAGGATTATAAGCATTTGCCGTATCACCGATCTTTTTATTACTTGCACCGTAAACATAACCCAGCTCAGTCAGCAGCTGATTAACCAAAACATCAGAGCCTTTGTACTGGCTGTTATTGGTGAAGATAACCGGCATTTCCGGATATGTGTGGATCATCTCCAGAATGTCTTCTACTTCGTGCTCATAGAGACCTTTACCGCCGATCACCAGAAGCTCCGGCTGGGTAAATTTATTGAAAGGCACCTCTTTAATCTGCAGCGGTGCCTCACCAGCACTGCCGCTGAGATCAGCAGAATTTTTACCGACAGACATGACCGAGAGCGGGATCCAGGACAGCTGCGTATCATTTTTACTGGTCAGCCACTTTATTAAGCGGTAAAAACTCTCATCCGACAGCCACTCCAGTCCGGCAGCCGCAGTATAAGAGCGTCTGTCATTAGCAATGCTGGCGGCCGCCAGGATCTGATTTTTATCACCAATTACCAGCGGGAAAGCAGGAACAGCAGAGCCCCATACATTCGGCTCAATAAAATTAGCAGTAGCCGATGCAGGTACATCGAGCAGCTCGCCGTCAAAAATAAAATCAGCCGCTTCCTGCGCCTGCTCTAAACGCATACTGTTATCAATACTGCTGCTGATCTGTGCATGCAGTTCATCAATATCATCAACCGCGCTGATATCCCCCGTGCTTAATGCCAGCTGCATTACATCGGAATCAGGACGCGGTTTGATATAGGAGAAGTCTCCCACACCGCTGCCGTCATCTTCAGTAATATAAGTAATATTCTTAGCTTCAACCTGTGCACTTTGAGCGGTCTGCACATCACTGCTGATACTGTCCAGCAACTGACTTTGCAGGAATGACTGCTGGTGCTGAACATCGATAGCTATCGAGTCATCCAGCTGCAGCGCATAACTGTCGCGGAGCAGATGAATAAGACTGATCGCATCAAAACCATCAGCGGCGAATGAATCAACAGCCAGCTCATTAAGCTGCGCAATACTGGCATTCAAATAGACCATCGGCTCCACAAATTCAGCTTGATAAGCCGGGCTCTGCCCTTCACTCAGAGTGAAATTAAAAGAGTCATGCTGCAGGTTTGCGAACATCTCCTGCACAGAATCAAGTTCATCATCTGATAATTTATTTAAGGCAAGCTTTAACATCTGCGTACTGTTCTCCCATACACTCTTATCTTCTCGATAGTAGTTATGTCCAGACGAGCGATAACCAAAATCGCTCACGATCTGTTTTGCCTGTTCGCTTAACTTCCAGTTCCAACTGCCGTAATGAGTAAACATTAGCGGTACGTCAGGAAATAACTGATGCTGACGGCTTACCAGATCTGCCCAGGTTTCATTCTGACTGGTCTGCATTATAATCAGATCCGGCTCGGTCCCTTCCTGCCACTCCTGCCAGGAAACCGCATTCAACGGGATATTCTGCTGGTCAGCCCAGGCATTAAGATGGTTTTTAGTCCCGCCGTTATTACCGGCAATCAGTACCGTCACCTCTTCCCATTTCAGCTGCGTAAGCGAGGTGTTCATTAACCAGCTCATCAGCTGAGAAACAGTGTCTTTATCTAGGCGGTTCAGCGGTTCATACCCGAAAGCCGCCGAACGTTTACCCGGAGCTGCATTTGCAGAAGCAAATACTGAGTTTTTCTCACCGACAATCAATGGAAAAGAGTTCGGTCCCCAGGCAGATTCAACGGCTAGAGGCTCCATAAAACGAGCGTTTTTTCCCGGATTGAAATTTACTGTTTCAGGAAAAATATATTCAATCGTTTGTGCTGCCTGCGCGTTAGGCAGCAGGGAAAATGCCTTGTTTAAATCATCGTAAATAAGATCGCTGTCAGTGAAGTTTTTCACATCTCTGTCCAGCAGCGCTTTTTCCGCCATATCACTAAAACCGCTGGCAAGGCTAAATAAAGATACTTTTTCAAAGATTGTAGAATCCAAAGCAAGCACATTTTTAGCAAAATAGCGGTTTATAAATGCTTGTTTATCAACGCGTTCAAGCGCCAGCGGCTGCGGTGCCAGATCCGCTTTCACCTGCGCCAGCTCAGTAAACAGCATCTGCAGCTTAGCCGGGCTGTCAGGATACTCAACCGCTTTCTGGTTAGCCGCAATCGACGCAATACCAGTGCCGTACAGTTCGGCGAAATTAGCATCATTACCGTCAGTAAGTTCAAAACTATCCGTCTTGGCCGCCATATTAGTTAGCGCGGTTTCAACTGCGGCCAGCTCTACGTATAGCGGATCATTCAGCGCGCGATTGATCTGCTCTTCTGCAGACAACTCTACCACCTGGTCCTGATCATAATAGTTAGCACGACCGTTAAAACTCATGCCGAACTGTGCCAGGAACTCTTTTAGATGAGCCGAACCGGACTCTCTCTGGGTATGGTAGAGCAGTACGTTAGTTGTAGGGAAACGAGTCAAACGCTCCTGGAGCATCTGCAGCGAGGCGGCATCTGCACTGGACTTAACCACAACCAGATCAATATACTGCTGCGGATCAATTTCAGTTAAGGCCTGCTGGCTGGATGTTATGTCGCGCTCTGCAGCCCAGTTTTTAATCTGTGAGCCGTTGTAGCCGCCTAAGACTGCAACGCTCAAGGTGTCTGCTGTCTGACCTTGATCATCTTCAACAATCCAGTTGATCAGACTATTAAAATTCGGCGCGGCCAGATATTTAAAAACATCACCGGCAAAAACAGCCACTTTATTCTCTCCACCAGTGTATACGGCTGCATGTGCCCGTTTAGTTTTATCTCCAGAGATTATCGGCAAAGCAGGTGCATTCCACAAGCTGGCAGCCTGATCTAGGTAAACAAAGGTAGAATAACGGCCTGGATTGTAGTTAACCGGATCCGGAAATATTTTCGGAATAACTTTGTTAACATGTGCAGAGCCGAGTTTATCCAGCTCTATTGATATATCCTGATAAAGCCCTTCTGCCTGAGCAAGCAGTTCATCACTTGGAGTCGGCACAAACGTCACCTGCAGATTATCAATATAAGGCCCCAGCGATCTTAATGTTTCCAGATTAATAGTATTCTCGCCCTGCTCCAGAGTAAAAGTAACTGCTTCACTCTGTTTCCAGGTTCTCCAGTTATTCGTTGCCGGGAACTGGTAAGTACTTGCTTCACTGTCATTGGCACTTAACTGCATATGACGATCATTTTTACTGGCATAACGAAAACTCAGCTGGTAATCGCCCTGCTTCGGTACGTCCAGCGTCCAGGTGATCACGTCGCCTTTTCTTGTTTCTGTTTTAATGTATGCTCCGCCTGTATAGCCAGACCCCTGACGGTTATTTTTTAACACAGCCCCTGTAAGCACTGCGTCTTCCGCTCCGTAGACAGTCGGCGAGGCAGGAGCGTTATATGCGGCGACCGGCATTGACCCTGCTATAGAAAGCGCTAATAACGAGCGTTTGAATTTATTCATGGTTATATTCCTTTTTTGGATGTCATTTTAATCACTTAAAATCATTTATAATCACCAGAAATCACTACAGAATAAATGCTGCAGTTAAAGACGAAAATAACAGCAAAACTACCTATAAAGAGAGTGAAATAACGTGAATAAAAGTGAAAAATAGTGATTTCCTAAAGGACGGGCTAACAAACAATTTCGGACTAGGCTGCAAGGCATTGATATAATTAGGTATTATTTTCAGCAATGCACATAATTAGACAGCTTGAAATTGTGAAGGGAAAATCAAAGAGAACAAAGCGTTTGATTAAACAATAAACAAAACATTAGTTTGTTTTGCACCACATACTGTTTGACCTGGTCACATGGAGGGGCAGGATAGAAAAGGCCGGCGGCACTAGCGCCGGGCCCAATTTTATTTAAGCTTTTCCCGGTCAGTGATAAGCGGAAACATCAGCTCGGCACACAAACCACCTTCAGGCCGGTTAGTTAAGGTTAACTGACCGCCGTATGCCTGGATAAGCGAACGGGTAATTGCTAAACCTAAACCCACACTCGACGCATTAGTATCACGCGCTTTATCTAAACGCACAAAAGGTTTGAGCACTTCCTGCAGCTTGTCTGCAGCAATACCCGGCCCGTTATCCAGTACCTGAATAATCAGTTTATCAGCAGCGCGCCTGCTTAACACAGAAATACAGGCCTGCTCCCCTGCGTACTGCAGGCTGTTGTTAATTAAGTTTTCCATCATACGACGCAGATTAATAGGAGGAAGGCGGCAGCTGCCTATACCGTCTTCATCATACTTTATATTTTTTATATTACGATCCTGATAATCATCAACAATTGTCTGAATTAAACTGTCTAAATTCACCTTCTGCGGCGCTTCAAGATTGACATGGTCCTGTGCAAACGCCAAGGTGGCGGCAATCATCTTTTCCATATTCAGCAGCGTATTATGCATATTCGTTTTATCTTCACTGTCCTCGATAAACTCTAACTGCAGGCGCAGACTGGTAATAGGAGTACGTAAATCATGGGAAATGGCCGCCATCATTTTAGTACGGTCATTTATGTATTCCTGCAGCTGCTGCTGCATTTTGTTAAATGCCTCAATCGTCGGCTTAATATCACTAGGCACATCCAGTTTAAGAGGCGTAAAATCCCGGTGTGTGCCCATGCGCTCAGCCGCATCAGCAAGATCTTTTACCGGTTTTAAGGAGTTCTTTATTGTCCATAACATTAGCAAAGTAGTTAAAACAGCAATAAATAATAATGACAGGAGCAGATACCATGACCACTGCAGTGATTTTTCTTCAATCGAAGAGGTGAAATTCAGCCACTTTCCAGAGCCCAGCTGCACAGAACCGGAAACTACCGGCAGATAACCCATAGACTGTCGGTGCATGCCCTGCATCCCTCTTCCGCCGTGCCGCCCTCTAGAATGTGCCTTATTAGAATGCCCGCTGCCGTGTTGACGGTTGACCGCTCGAAGGCGAACATCAACGGCCTGCAGCCTGGCAAACTGTGCCCGCTGTGATTTAGAAAGCTTTAATAACCTGTGCTTTGAAACCATTGGCTGCAGAGCAATAGACAGCTGCATATCAGAGCCCCGGCTGGCCTCGATGATATTGTTGTGCAGTGTCTCCGGCACCCCTGACAGTATTTCTACCAAAGCAAGTACACGGTTTACTGTTACTGAGCTGGAAATACTGCTGATATTCTGCTGCCGCTCATTAGTCACTAACAGCGCAGTCAGCAGGGTCCCGATACTAAAGCCCAATACCATAATCAAACTAATCTGCTGCAGTAAACTTCTGCTTTTAAACCAGTCAGACATTTTCAACCTCACAGCTGAACTGATAGCCGCCGCCCCAGATGGTTTTAATAAAACAGGGTTTCTTCGGATCTGCTTCAATTTTTTTACGCAGGCGGCTGATTAAAGTATCAATGGAGCGGTCATAAACATCCCCTCCCCGCCCCTTAGCTAAATTTAATAAAACCTCGCGGCTAAGTACAACATGCGGGTGACTGACAAATGCATGTAATAATGAAAACTCGGTTGAGGTTAGCGAAATCAAACAGTTATCAGGACTAAAAAGCTCTCGAGTGGTGATATCTAATGACCAGGATGCAAAAAGGTATTTGACCGGGGAATCAGCTTCGGGTACATCACTGGATGCGGCCGGTATACTGTAGTGCCTTCTTAATACCGCTTTAATGCGGGCAAGAAGCTCTCGTGGATTAAAGGGTTTTGCTAAGTAATCATCAGCACCTAATTCTAATCCGACAATTTTATCTAACTCTTCGGCAAGTGCCGTGAGCATGATCACCGGCACATTCGATACAGCCCGCAGCTCCCGACATAAAGTCAGCCCGTCTTTACCGGGCATCATTAAGTCAAGCACAATCAAATCAACACTGTTGTGCTTCAGAAATGTTTCCATTTCATGACCATCACCGGCAGTCTGAACACGATATCCATGCTGAGTTAAAAAACGTTTCAGTAAATTGCGGATATCAGCATGGTCATCGACAACTAAAATCCGATTATTTGATTCCATAAATTAAGCTCTATTGTTCTCTATATGTCTTCACTATACACCAGTATCAGTGCGTAAGTGTTTCAAAGTATGTCAGTTTTAAACACTGACACACTTTGAAATAAAGTAAAAGATTTGCGGCACACTTTGCCGGCAATTATTTGCTTTAATTAAGGCAGGAACAACAGAGGAGGGATAAATTATGAAAACTAAAACATTAATAGCGGCATTCATTATTGCTTTATCACTGCCGGCAGCAGCGGCCGCTCGCGGACACCATGGCTGGCATATGAATCAGCAGTACCACAACGGGGTTATGCAGGGCAATGTAAACTGTCCGAGAATGTCGGGCAATACACAGCAGACTGGCCAGATGCAGCCGGGAATGTGCAGACAGGCAGGCATGCAGTGTCCGAGGCTGTCTGCCGGTTCACAACCAGCAGACCAGATGCAGCGCAATGTAAACTGCCCGAGACAAACCGCCGATTCACAACCGGCAGGCCGGATGCAGCCGGGAATGGGTAGAAAAGCAAACATGCAGCGCAATATTAACTGTCCCTATGCGCCACAGCAGCAGACAGGTGATGCACAATGAGTATGACACAATGTTTAGGAGGTAATATGTTCGGCTGGCACGGAATGGGATTCGGTATGGGATTATCTACACTGATATTCTGGATTTTAATTATATTAGCTGTTGTGTGGTTAATTCGACACCTGCGGGCAGAGAAAAGCTCATCGGATCCCGCATTAGAGATAGCGAAAAGGCGCTTTGCACAAGGCGAAATTGATAAACAGCAGTTCGATGAAATTAAACGCCATATTTAAGAGAACGATAAGAACTCACGGCTCAAGGCGCTTGTTCTGTACCCGCTGCCATTCAAAATACATTTATCAGGAGGACACCAGGGCAAGGCGCAGCATAAGTGACCTTTCGAGCATGCTCCCCGAAAGGTGAGCATTTTCGTTGTTATGAAGTCTTGATTTAACCCGTTAGATCTTCAACTTCATGCCTAGAATCTGCTCACCTCTCGATTTGCTGATTTTTGCATTTCGAGTGGTACGGGTATAAACGCCTTTAAGACTGCTGAATAATCTAGGCGGAATCATGTCATAGTCGATATTACTGTCCACTTTGCCGCTCTCCTTAACTAATCTAAAGTCGATAACTTTCATTTGTAAGCGTAAAGCGCCTCACAAAACTACAAATTTGCTGTTAAATTCACTTACCCCCTTCAGATGTGGGCTGCAGCTGCATGCATTTAAACTTCCAGAAAAATTCATTTTACACAAGCCCCCAAGCTTTGGGCCTGCGCATGTCCTATACTAGGACAATGGTTATTGGATTTTCGCTTTTTGTTACTATGTTTATTTTCCAGTTACTCTAACAAGAGTAACGATAGGTAATTATCAAAAGAACATTCACCAGCGGAGTGCGTAGATGACATTTTTGAACGACCCCCATATGCCAGCAGCCGAACTAGCTTTCCCGACAACTTGCGAGCGTTCCTATGTCTGCAAATAAACGTGCGGTCTGGTCATGGGCATTTTACGACTGGGCCAACAGCGCATTCGCTACGGTAGTGATGGCAGGCTTTTTCCCGATATTCTTCAAGCAGTACTGGTCGGCAGAAGTACCTGCTGTCGAGAGCACTTATCACCTCGGGATAATCAACTCAAGTGCTAGTTTAATCGTGGTATTAATTTCCCCCATCTTAGGAGCCGTTGCCGACCAAATGGGACGACGCAAGGGCTTTTTGCTGACTTTCGCCTGCCTGGGAGTGGTTATGACCGGGGCGCTATACTGGGTGGAGCAGGGGCAGTGGCTTCTGGCTTCGTTATTATATATCGCCGGCGTGGTCGGCTTTTCCGGCGGCAACCTGTTCTATGACGCCCTGTTATCCGTCGTCAGTCCGCAGCAGTCGGTAGATCGAGTATCGGCCTTGGGATTTGGCCTCGGTTACCTTGGGGGGGGACTGCTCTTTGCACTTAACGTCTGGATGACTCTGGAGCCTGAAATTTTCGGACTCGCTGATGCCAGTGAGGCAGTTCGGGTAGCCTTTTTATGTACTGCGCTATGGTGGCTGTTGTTCAGCCTGCCTTTGCTGCTGTTTGTCCATGAACCGACCGCTAACAAAATCACTGCTGCTGCAGCCGTTAAAAACGGCTTCAATCAGCTGTACCATACCTTCAAGCAGATCCGAGCCCTAAAACAAACCTTTTTGTTTCTGACGGCCTACTGGCTGTATATCGACGGGGTAGATACCATCATTCGAATGGCGGTTGACTATGGCCTATCGATTGGACTGGCTTCAAGTGATCTAATTACCGCACTGCTGATCACCCAGTTTGTAGGCTTTCCTGCGGCGATTGCATTCGGCCAGATCGGCGAGCGCGTGGGCAGTAAGCACGGGATCCTGCTTGCGTTAGCAGTTTACATCTGTGTTACCTTGTTTAGTGTCTTCATGCATGCTGCATGGCAGTTTTACCTATTGGCCGTGATTATCGGGCTGGTCCAGGGAGGCGTACAGTCTCTCAGTCGTTCGCTGTATGTCCGCATAATCCCTGCCGGACAAAACGCGGAGTTCTTTGGTTTTTACAATATGCTGGGTAAATTCGCAGCGGTGCTTGGCCCGGTACTGGTGGGCTGGATCACTTTGTTATCCGGAAGCAACCGGATCGGCATATTGTCTATTGTACTGCTCTTCCTTGCCGGTGGTTACCTGCTAATGCGCGTTGACCTTGCTGCTGGTCAGCTGGCGGCAGAGAAGGCCCTATAATTAGCTTCTTTCCAAATCCGGCTCGCCGCAATGAGATAATATTTCCGTTCTCGCTTTGTCTTTTAATCGCGCTGCTATATGCCAGTCATCATCACCCGGTTCGGCTTCTATGGGATCACCAATAATTACATTTATGCGCCCTCTGCGCGGAAACCAGTCACACTCTCTAAGCATAGAGCGAGAGCCGTGAATAGTAATGGGTACAACTGGACGGTGACTTTTTGCAGCGGCTAAAAAAGCGCCCATATGAAAATGAGCAAGGCCGGGTTTACGAGTAAAGGTACCCTCTGGAAAGTACATTAGCGAGCCCTTTTTTTTGCCGAGCCGGCCGGCGTCTTTAACACTTTTTTCAACATCAAAGCGTTCGATAAACTCTACACCTATGCGCTTAAGCAGCAGGGCAAATAACTTGTTATCTGCCAGTTCGGCTTTGGCGACAAAACGATAGGGTAACGGGATGGAGGCCACCATAATATAAACATCAAGGTAGCTGCTGTGATTGCTCACAAAAATATATGACTTGTCGGCAGAAAGTTTATCAATACCACTGACTGTTATTGGTGTGGCACTGGCCCATGCTAAAAATTTACCGGCATAAATTATTAATTTTTGTCGAGTACTTTGTGTTGGTAAGAGTAATAGTAACGAGGAAACACTGATAGACAGCAGTCCATATAACATCCATGCATAACAGGCATAAGCCATTGTATTAATATTGCGCAGAAGTTTTTTTGTCTGCTCTTGCATCCCTGCAAATACAATTTTGCTAAGCTGCCACCACAACGGCGAAGGATTTTTTCCTATTTTTCCTTTTAAATAAAGTTCACGACATGCGCTGCGCCTGAGTTTGCCACTGGAGGTTTTTAAAACGGTATTTGCTGGTGCCAGCACGATTTCATCGGGAGGTAGATCGACAATGTCGGCACAGATATTCAGTATTTGCCGGCGTAACTCCTGCTGTTTTTGCGGATCGGTTTGCCGGGTTTCCACCAGTACGATTAAACGTTCTTTGCCCGTTACCGCCTCACTGCAGCCAAAAGCGACAACCCGGCCTCGGCGAACCCCTGCAATTGTTCCCACGGCTTCTTCTATTTCATGGGGATAAATATTGCGTCCTGCGCGGATAATAATATCCTTGGTGCGGCCTGTCAGGTACAACTGTCCCTCGTCGAAATACGCCAGATCGCCAGTATCCAGCCATTCCCCATGAAACAGCTCTGCTGTTTTTTCCGGGCTGCGATAATACCCTATAGTGGAAGATGCTCCTTTAAACTGCAGGTGCCCCTGCTGCCTGTCGGGAAGCTCGATATCCATATCGTCTACTACCCGCAGCTCATGAGCAGACAAAGCTTCACCACAAGAGACAAATTCCAGCGCGTTTTTATCACTAGCATCAACGGGAACAGCCCTGCCCTGCTTAGTAAAATGATTACGGTCAATTCTCTGGATATACGGAGTGCGCTCCGGCTTTGGAAACGCCAGGCCAACGGAAGATTCAGCTAAACCATAAACCGGCCAGTAAGCTTCGCGGTTAAAGCCGTATTCAGCAAAGCGTTTACAAAATCCGCGTACCGTATCTGGAATAACAGGCTCTGCGCCGTTGCAGGACACTCTCCAGGTCGTTAAGTCCAATCCTTTTAGTTCTTCTTCTGCAATACGATGAACACAAAGATCGTAAGCAAAATTAGGGGCTGCTGAAATAGTGGCACGATAACGATGTATCGCCCATAGCCAGCGTTGTGGTCTGGCTAAAAATTCCAGTGGTGACATCACCACCAGGTGAGCCGCGTAGTAAAACATTCCCAGCCAGGCCCCAATAAGTCCCATGTCATGATAAAGCGGTAACCAGCTGATAAATATATCTTTTGAAGTCAATTTGGTAGCAGCGCCCATGGCTTTAATATTTGCCAGCAGATTGCGGTGACTGAGCTGCACACCTTTTGGATCGGCAGTCGAGCCCGATGTATATTGAATAAAGGCGATGTCATCTTCGGCTATGGCCATTTTTACCGGTTGCTCACTATAAGCTGCAAAGTCGTTTATCGTGAGCACATGTTTTAAACTAGGTATTAACGAGGTTAGCAGGGTTGAATAACGCTGGATTTCAGGGGTGGTGATCATTACTTCAGCCTGACAGTTTTTTAAAATGGTTTGATGACGTCGAATATAACTGTCGATTTGGTTCAGGCGCATTGGCGGGTAAATAGGCACGGGTATAGCACCAGCTATAAGTACGCCCATAAAGCTGAAAAAATAATCAGGACTGGTTGGTAACATCAAGGTTACTTTAGCTGCTGGTGAAAGTTGTTTATCTAACAAACACCAGGCGACTTTATTTGCCATTGCCGCCAATTGGCTATAGGTAATCATTTCGCCGCGGCCGCTGTCTTTATATATCTCTATAAGCTGCCTCTGCGGGTGCCGCTGCAGGTGCCATTGCAGAACATCAACGAGCGTTTTCATATTATGCGGGGCTTCGTCAACTTCCGCCCCCGACAGGGCCGCTAATACCTCATGATCAAATATTTGTTTGCCGCCCTGGTTGGTTAACAGCGCTTTGAGCAGGTCTTCCACTGTTTCCACAGCGGCAAAGGTATTATCTGCTAGTGTGACGCCAAAGGTATGTTCAACACGGTGGATCAGTTCAACCCGTCCTAAGCTGTCAAACCCCAGATCACGATCTAATAAAGAGGTTAAAATTACAGTCTGCTGCAGCTGACTGCCTGGATGAAGTTCGCTGGCAAGCTTGCCTACCAGTTCAAGCAGCTGCTGAGCGGTATTTTGCTCCTTTTCAACCGGATTTATCTTTGACACTAAATTTCTCCATATACCGATAACAATAATATGTTCTTGTTATGCAATAAAAATAGCATGCAATGAAGCTCTTTGCTGTGGCAGCAGAAAGTTAATAATGTAGAAAAGTTACTCAAAATAGAGATGTCATCAATCCCAAACATCTAAAAGTGGTTAAAAAACTAACCCGATAAATCCGTTATTATGTCTATGAAGCTGCATAGTTAATATATAATGTCAGAAAAAAATAAGGCGGTTTGTGCCCCGAAACGAGCTTTATCTCATTTGAAAGTTAGCTAACAATTAATGATTAACTCGGTAAAATAACAACACCTAATGGATCTAACAGCTGCTCCTGCTGCCAGTCACAAATTTTCACTCCGTTTAAATTAATACGGCGAGGATCTAAACCATACAACTCACAATAACTGAGGTCACAATATTGCATATCAAACTGCTGCCAGCTATCTGAAGAAAACTCCCCGCGACTTAAATCAGATCCTTTAAAAGAAGCGTTTTGTAAGTTTGCTCCTGTCCAGCGGTTTTCAAATAGATCACACTTTTCAATGCACTGCCTTTCAAAGTTTGTGTAAGACAAATTGCAGCCGGTGATATATACGGAGCAAAAATAACTTTGATGGGATATATGGTTTACAAAACTGGTTTTTACAAAGCTGGCTCCTTGTAAATCACACTCTCTAAATTCTGCCCCAAAGCCATTGGCACCTTGGAAATTAGCCATCGCTAGCCTGCATTGTTTGAAACTAGCATCACGTAAATCCGCGCAGTTAAATTGGCAGCCCACATTTTCTCCGGCTTCTATAAATTTACAATTGATAAACTGTGCATCTCTTAAGTCTGCGCGGCTAAAATTACAAAGGTAAAACCGGCAGTTCTCAAATATTGCCTCTTGCAGCAATTGTTGTGAAAAGTCCTGCTCTCGAAAGGTTTTGTTGTTATGTTTCATGCTCTTCTCCGAATTGATAATGAGTTAAGACTACCACTGCCAAAAGGTACAAATCCAATTTATTAACCCCTTTTGAATCAACACATTACAAACCCCTTAAATCGCGATTTTAAGGCACTAAAATCACACCCTAAGAGACGTTTACTGAGCCCTGCGAAGTTGCAGTCCTTAAAAATAGTTTCAATTAATTAAATAGCGGAGAGTTAGAAATGTTTTTTGTTTGATTATTGAGCGATTTGTGTTGTTCATCAGAAAAATAACTGATGAAAAGCTTTCAGCGTCATTTGACTGCACTGTCTGCGGCGTAATATACAAAGCAGCAATAAACCGCTCACTGCATTATAAAGTGCATGAATTTTGCTAAGTAATAATAAAGGTAAACTACAGTGACTATTTTTCATTCAGAGACAACCAAACCAGAGCAATTAAACAGCAAGCTATCTCGCAAACGCCCCATTGTGACTTACAAACTAAAAATAAGTTATTCAATAAATTTTGCCACTGCAAAACCCGCTTTCGGGAAAAATGCGAGCGTGGGAATTTTTGTTCAAGGCCAAACCGAGCACATAACTCCTTGGAATATTTTTACTGAAGTCTCTAAAACCACGGCCAAATTTACTTGACCACTTCAAAGAGAGAGTCGGCGTCGTCAGCGGGAAGGTGAATTCCAGAGCAGTGTTTCCACGGACATAGCGGAGCTTGCTGTAAAGCAGGTATTAATTCAAAGGGGGTCCCTTACTTCCTTTTCACTCTCTTATCCTCTCTGGCGAAAACTTCCAAGTTTCAACGTAACGGTCGATGCTCTCGTCAATCAGCAGCTCGATGTCGCCGCTCTCGTTCAGCTCCTGCAAGCGTCTCTCCAGGTAGGACAGGTGCTTGAGATAGGCTGATCGCCTGGAGATGGCCATATAGATATAGTTTCTCCATAAGGGAGCTTTCAGGGGGATAATCTGGCCTTCGTAACCGTATTTCTTGAGCAGAAGGCGCCCTGCGTAGAGACCGGAGGGAAAGAAATCGATCCTGCCTTTCTCCAGCATACCGTAAATCTGTGAGTGCTTGTTCACGTCGAGATCGCTTGCATGCTCGGCAATAAAGTCGTCGAATTCCTGACCAAAGCTGTCCCCAAGCAGGCTGCCCATACGCTTGCCTTTCAGATCGTCCAATGTGTCGAAAACAAACTCCCTACCCTTCCAGACAAAAACAGACGCAGGATCAGGGCTGAGAGGTGTTTGGGTGAACTCGGCGTACGTCTTTCTCTCTTCGGTGATGTAAGCCGCGACGACCAGATCCGCCTTTCCCAACTTCAGATTGTGAAGACAACGCTTCCAGTTCCCTTCATAGACCGCGTCGACTTCGATATCCAGTTCGGCAAAGATCCGGTTGGCGACAGTGATGCCGACACCTTCAATCTGATTGCCGTCCCTCCAGGTAAAAGGAGGGTAATCCTGGTGTCCGCAGGCGATCAACCTCTCGCCAGCCTGGGCGCAGGTGAACAGGGAGAGCAGCAGAAACGGGAGCAGGATTCTCATCAGATAGGGGTCCTTGGAGCGCCTATTACTATGGAGGCTACGTTAAGTAGTATAGGAAGACTAAAGGCCCAGTCAAGGTTGATTTGAACAGGATACTTTATCTCATTATGCTCTGGTTGCGACAAAACCTTATCAGAATTTATTATACTCCTTCGTAAATATCCGTATTTTATGTCTGTTTCTACCTGATTGGCAGGGACAACATAATGTTGACTCTGCCACTCGTTTCATACAACAAAGGCATTTCGTTTATTAGCCATCAAACAAGCCCAGTTGAGGCGGTGTGCCCTATCTTCAGGTAAAATCCCGGTGCTACTACGCAGCTTGCTTCCGGGAAAAAGCGAGCGTTACTATACTTGTTCTGCTAACAGATTAATTGTCTTGATTTTGCTTGATAACGTTTTCAATCATGACACAACGTGATGTCAGTTAGGAGTGACCATCTCAAGATAAGGGGGTAGCCCGGAAGCCACCAAGAAAATTGATAGCCTAAGGAAATTGTGAGCTATTTATCGACTTTTGAAATCGTCAATTAATGCGACCAGGCGAATGGTTAGGGGGTGGTTTTCATCGCAGCCAAGAAAGCGAAGTTCGCCGCGCAAGTCCATGAGTAGTTCTTCTAACTCCGAGAGTTTAGACTCCAGGCTGCGCGCTTTAGGTCCTGTCGTATCAATCGTTCTAGGTTCATTGCTCATAGTTTGTCTACTGTAATAATGTATTCCGCATAAGGGTGGGCTGAGAGCCAAATAGTGACCCAAGTGCTTGGCTGCCCGTAGTATTGGTATAAGACGGTGACGATTTCTGTGTTCGGTTCACCGCTGTTTGAATTGTGCTGAAAGCCTTCACCTGAGAACGAGTACATGGCTTCGCCTTCCAATGACTTCACCGTAACTTGAAATACATCACTTTCAAAACCTAGCATGTGGTAAGCCGTTTGGTGCTCGCCACCGATGATGTTTTGTTTGCTGTAACGGCCGTTTTCATCAAAATGAAGATAAAAGTGATCGCGGCTAAGCGTTTCTGCGTGGCGCAGAAGTTGCGGGGGATCTTTTGCCTCTGCTGTGACGGCGCTAAAGCTGAGGCTCATGAGAATTAAGGCTCGTATGCGGTTCATTATTACGCTCCTGTCCACCAAACAAACAACACATATTCTTGCGTTGTTTCATAAAACATTTCCACATCGTTCCAGTCAGATCGCAATGAAAGCCCTTGACAAAATCGGCCTTCGACCGGAAAGAGATAATCGTCATCGACTTCGAGTCTCTGTCCATTTTCATACAGGCCGCTGCGGTAATCACTGGATTCGAACTCTTTACGCGAGTTTAGTATTCTATCTAATGCTTGTTCGGAGTACCACGCGGTATCGGCGAGCACATTGCTTTCATCCAATAGCTTGTATTCGAATTCTCGTAGGTAAGGGTAGAGTGTGTTGTCTAGATACGCTTCGATATTGTCTGGGTTAATATCTTTTAAATACCACTCTTCGCTATGCTCGAGTTGGTGGCTATATAAAGTTATAAAAGCCTCAAGCTCATTGGCGTAGTCAGATTTATTAACAATGATGAATGTTGGATGCTCGATGCCCTCAGCGCAGCTGCGATACTCGATAATTTGGACCGGTTTATTAGTCGCATTGAGCACATATTTAGCGACATTTTGATACTCACGCTCACAGTAACTAAGCGAGGTATCACAACAGTCTAGCCAGTGAAGCATATTGTTCACTTGACCCAGCTTGCGAGCATATGGATTGCGCAGCTGAAGCTCAAGTGAAGCCCCTTTTAATACCGTGCGTGATCGCGCCAGCAGCTGCTTGATATTATCTCCCATGTAATTCCTTTTATACCCTTAGAGTTAAGAATAGCGGAGTTACCTTAAACGAGCTTGATGGATGTCAAATTGGTGCAGTTTAAAGGGGACAGGCAGTATTTAGTTCAATTATTTGTGATTGCTATCCCGAGTTCAGGTTAAATAGTAAGCATCAGAATTGCTTTGGTCAAATAAAAGACATTAGAATTTGTGAACTACTGCTCATAACGAAAAGGGGGTAAAAGCCATGCAATGACAACGCTCGCTTGTGGGAGAAAGCGAGCGTAAATGGAGTAACCTCAACAGATAAATAGTGCAAAAGCTCTAAACCGGCTTGTGCCCCAAGCGAGCTAGAAAGCTATCTCGCAAACGCCCTATTACAACTTAACCTGCTATAAATTAGCGGCCAAATTCATTCAGCAGCGGCAGTGCAGTATTTTGATTTTGCTCTGAGAGTTTGTTCTTTCTGATATCAGTATTTAACTTAGGGAAATTAACAACTTGATGTGCATCCGGTTTTGAATTCGGAAGACTGCTATACTCCGCCAAAATCTCCGAGTGCAGCGTTCTAATTTAAGCTCGAACCAGAAATAACCTTGACAACTAGCTTGTCATTTTTGCTTCTACGGAGTGAGTCCTTTAAAGGGAATGAGTAATCAGTGTAAGGATACCACTCAGCCATCCCTAAAGTTTCTTAAAATTTTTGGAGCCAAATTTTTAGTATGGATACATTTTTACACTACCCTCTGATAACAATTCGTATCAAGCCTTTCATATGTTTAATTCTTAGCATTCTTTTATTTCCTGTGAGCACATTTGCACAGACTATCCAGTCCAACGGATTTCAATACCGTATTGGTCCAGCGGAGCAATGGGTTACACATAACCAGTACGCCTTACCTGAAACTCTATCTGGAGAGCCGGTTAACTACCTGCTGGTAGACCTGCAAGTTAGGTTTCATAACGGCGATTCGACTGTTTACCATAGAAATGTAGAGCAGCCTTTAACAACGGAAGGGTTGAAACTGGCATCAAGAATAGAAGTATCCTTTAACCCGGTTTACCAGAAGCTGGTTTGGCATAACGTAACGGTCAGGCGTGGTGGTAAGAAAGTTAATCGTTTATCCCCGTCAGCAATTACATTGATGCAAAGGGAGGAGTCGTTAGATCAGGAGATTGTCGATGGTTATATTACTTCAATGCTGGTTATTAGTGATACTCGTAAAGGGGATGTTATTGATTACAGCTATTCGGTTGAAGGAAGAAACCCGATTTACGGAGAACACACCTTTTATAGTTCATATATGGGATGGAGGGTATCGATTGCAAAACTTAAAAGGCGCTTTCTATTTGTTAATAACGACACTATTCAATATAAAAGCTATAAGTTCGACCAAAAACCGGTTATCTCTGAAAATAATGGGGTTAAAGAGTTTCAATGGAGTATTGAAAATACCAAACCCGTGTTTGTAGAAAATGATTATCCAAGCTGGTATCGCGCGTACCCGCAAATAACCTTTTCATCATTTGAAAACTGGAAAGAGGTCAGCGGCTGGGCTGAACCTCTCTACGCAAATAGAGAAGTAACGGATCCTGAGCTGCTGAATTTTATCTCTGAAATTAAGCCTCTTTCGAAGGATGAACAGATTGCGAAAGCACTGCAGTATGTTCAAGGTGAGATACGTTATTTAGGTGTGGAGTTAGGCGTGAATTCCCACAAACCACATGATCCTGATGATGTTTTCAAAAATCGATTTGGAGACTGTAAAGACAAAACATTACTGCTGATTTCAATACTTGAAAAATTGAGTATCTCGGCACATCCGGCGTTAGTATCAACTTATGGTGGTATTACTTTGCCCACCGAACTGCCAAGCCCTAGTGAGTTCAATCATGTTATTACGCGAGTTCAGGGAGACAGCAAAGTATACTGGCTCGACCCGACTCGAAACCTGCAGAACGGGACACTGGAGCAGCTCGGGTATAGTAGTTATGACAATGCTCTCGTGGTGGGCCATCCGTCGATTGACCTTGAACAGATGCCGGAAACTGCGCAGAAACTGCCGGAGATTCGTACCTACGAATATTTTAACGTTCTTTCCTACGAAGGCCCTGTTGACTATCAGATTGTCACTGAGTACACAGGTATTGAAGCGGAATATATGCAGTCCCAGTTTGCCCGCCAAGGTAAGTTAACAATGGAGCGTAAGTTTCTAAACTATATGAATCGACTGTATCCTAGCCTGCAGTCTGCCGCCCCTTTAACTTTTGAGCATGATATTAAGAAGAATGTAGTGACTGTTACAGAGTTCTATCACATCACTGACTTTTTTAGAAAGCAGCCGGAGTATTTACTAACTGATTTTTATGCATACAGCATTGCAAACTATTTTTCACTGCCTGCAACGGTGAAACGCAAAAGTCCTCTCAGACATTTTTCTCCTGTAAAGGTGACTCACCAGTCCCATGTCCGCTACCCGGAATGGTTAAATATGCACCTGTCTAACGACTCCAAAACTATCGATACACCGTATTTCTCTCTCTCGTTTACTGAGGATTATCGCGACAAGTCAATTATTACAACCCATGTGTATGAATCAAAAACACCATTTGTTCCCGTTAAAGGTGTATCTGAGCATATCTCACAACTAAGAAAGGCAAAGAACAGCTTATCGAAAGTTTATGAAACAGCCTATGAAGAAGACAACAGAGAGCAGATACTGGGAGAGTTTATTGAACGGCTGAATACACAAGTGGATCGATTAAAAGGAGAACAGCTATGATGACCAAGTCTGCAAAGAGTACATTATCCTGTTTATTATTTATCTGTTTTTTATTGATCAACGGATGCGCAGGTCAGCCCCCCCAAGTAAAGTCGGCACTAAATACAGAGCCCGAAAAAACAAGGGATTATCCCAGCGCGGCACTTAATGACTTTATCGCTGATTTGTTTGATATTTTGAACACTCAGAACGAAAGTCGTTATTCAGCGCTATGGGACGTTAATGAATTTACTGAACGTGCCGTAGGAAAGATGGATATTACTACCTATAGAATTCACCTGGTTAGACAGACGCTTGTTAAAGAGCCTGGCGTCTTCGCCCAGATTAGCAATGCAAGTCTGTCGATATTTAAAGACAGCCAGCTTACGTTATTAGAGACAGACTCTGAAATCCCGCAAATTAAAATCTGTATTTCCAGAAATGACGAGAACCTTTATATTGCACTTGTTTTGAGTCCACAAGATGGTAGTTACAAGATTGTAGACGTTCTCGATTATTCAATGGGAAGTTACCAGAGTCAAAAGACTGCCACATTTTTTGAAAACTATTTCAGTGCCGACGGGCAGGGAAAAATAACATCACAAATAATATCAGAGGCGATGCAAGCACTGGAAAGTAATAATCCCCTTGCAGCCGTTTCTCTATTGGAATCTCTCCCCGAATCTTTACTCAGCAAAAAAATGGTACTAACCACCTACCTTACTACCTCTTCGCTAGATGAAAAACAATCGATAAAAGCATTAGAACTATTGGAGAAATACTACAGTGATGATCCCTTGGTTTCTTACATGATGGCCCAGCTTTATCTTCTTCGAAATCAGAATAATAAAGCGATTGAGGCGTTAAAAATATTTGCCGGAATTATAGGTCCAGCACCTGAACTGCATCTAATTATTGCTGAACTTTATTTAGCACAAGATGACGTGGATAACGCAATTTTTCATGCCGACAAGGCGTTAAGAATCGATCCAAATACCGATACGGCATACTGGATGTTAGCAAAAGCACTTTCGCGCAAAAATGAACTGGATGATGCGCTGTTAGCCTTAAAAGTATTAGAAAGCTACTTTGGTTATGAATTTAAAACGGAGCACTTTAGTGAATATAAAGAGTTTGAATCACTTTATCAGCTGGCTGACTTTCAGACTTGGGTAAAACAACTTCCGCAATAAAACTGATTTGCAGCACCAGTTATATTGGCTATGTTCACATTTACCGTGTCTGCATAGCCAGTATATTAAATCACGTCCTATTCCTTGCGCCCCCCGCAAGCGACTTAAAATAAAAAATCATTCGTTTTCCCTACAAATAGTGGATACAGGCGCGGGTACTTCAGGCCTGATTAACATCACCAAACAGATAGTTAGAGTGCAAACCATATAAACAGGTAAAGTCAGTGCTCAAACAGCCCCCCCACTCCTAAAAACCCAATGAAATTTGAGTTTTCAGGCTGAGATTGTTAATATCCACCGCACAATTTTACTTAGAGGTCTAATCACTTTTATTTTTAAAGACCATTTCATTTATATTTTTCGATCAAAAAGGTATTAAGGGCAAGCAGTTAGGCAGCATTTATGGATAACACATTAAAGAAATACAGTATAGAGACGACTGACTATCAGGTTGGTCAAGACAACGTTCAAAAGTGGGGATTCGATATTCATAATCCCGTATTCGGAATAAGCGCAGGTCTTATTTTCCTATTCCTTTCAACACTTCTAATCATCGACCCCAATACCGCAAAAGAAGCATTAAACAGCCTTAAGAACGGCATCATGGAAGATTTTGATCTCTTATTTATGTGGTCAACCAA
This sequence comes from Psychromonas aquimarina ATCC BAA-1526, assembly GCF_000428725.1. Taxonomy (GTDB): domain Bacteria; phylum Pseudomonadota; class Gammaproteobacteria; order Enterobacterales; family Psychromonadaceae; genus Psychromonas; species Psychromonas aquimarina. The sequence goes on along the minus strand of NZ_KE386793.1, from coordinate 299,048 downwards.
CTTTTTCCTGATGTTCGCTTTGCTGTTGATGCTGTCGCCGCTTGGTAAGATCCGTATTGGCGGCAAAGATGCCGCCTCAGAGCACTCTACAGTTTCATGGCTGGCAATGCTGTTTGCTGCCGGCATGGGTATCGGCCTTCTGTTTTGGGGGGTAGCAGAACCGACAGCTTACTTTACAGACTGGTGGGGCACACCATTTAATGTACAGGCGTATTCGCCGGAAGCAAAATCACTGGCTATGGGAGCAACCATCTTCCACTGGGGTATTCACGGCTGGTCTATCTATGCGATTGTAGCGCTCGCACTGGCATTCTTTGCATATAACAAGGGACTGCCGCTGTCGATTCGTTCTGTATTCTATCCGATCTTCGGCGATAGAGCCTGGGGCTGGTTAGGTCATGCAGTCGATATCATGGCAGTACTAGCGACCCTGTTTGGCCTGGCGACTTCTCTTGGCCTCGGCGCACAGCAGGCCACCAGCGGTATCAACCACGTATTTGGGACTGACGGCGGCATTGCTATGCAGCTTGGGGTTATTGTGTTCGTGACTTTTATTGCCATTTTATCTGTTATTCGCGGTATTGAAGGCGGCGTTAAAGTATTGAGTAACATCAATATGCTGTTTGCATTCGCGCTGCTGCTGTTCGTTACTTATGTCGGCTTTGATATTGTAAAGATCTCAATTCCAGAAACATTTACGGCTTATGTGGAAAATATCATTGCTCTGAGCAATCCTCATGGCCGTGAAGACACGACATGGATGCACGGCTGGACAGTATTCTACTGGGCCTGGTGGATTTCATGGTCCCCATTTGTAGGCATGTTTATTGCCCGTATCTCTAAAGGCCGCACAGTACGCGAATTCCTGTTTGCAGTAATATTTATTCCTACTCTGATGACCATTATCTGGATGGCTATTTTCGGCGGCATTGCAATCGATCAGGTGGTTAATAAAGTCGGAGAGCTGGGTGCCAGTGGTTTGACTGATATTTCACTCACCCTGTTCCATGTATACGATGCGCTGCCGTTCGGCTCTGCTATTTCGGTCATTTCGGTTGTGCTGATACTGATTTTCTTTATTACTTCGTCGGATTCAGGCTCACTGGTGATCGACAGTATCACTGCAGGCGGTAAGATAGATGCACCTGTTCCACAGCGAATTTTCTGGGCAACGGTCGAGGGAGCCATCGCGGCAGTGATGCTTTGGATCGGCGGCAAAGAAGCACTGCAGGCACTGCAGTCCGGCGTTGTTGCGACTGCCCTGCCGTTCACCTTTGTGCTGTTATTAATGTGTGTCAGCCTGATTAAAGGCTTAAACAGTGAGCGGGCTTTATACAAATAACGATACCCCAGGTCAGTTGACTAGAATATTCTTCGGCTGACCTTTTAATCGGTCTCAAGCGAATGTTTGAGACCGATTTTTTTTAAATACAAAAACATGGGGTTGTCCGGGTTAAGTGAAAGCTTGAGCGCCGGGAATCCCAACACTCGCTTTCTCCCAGTAGCGAACGTAAAGTCCCTCTATCTTTAAAGCTAGATGATATTAAAGCTAAATCGTTTTCGCTCCCTGCAAAAGATAAGTACAAGACAGCATATGCTATAAATACAAGGTAGTAGGAAAGGAAATAAGCTCATTTAGCTATTTGAGCTTGAAAAAAACTAAATGGGAAAAGCGAATTTATGCCTTATGCTCAAAAAATTCATTGAACACAAATTTTCAAGGTTAATATCGATTCATTGACTATTAACTTTTAGCCTCTAAAAGTATAGGCAGCAACTATCTGCAGCAGAGCCACTTAAAAACACTTGATGAGCAATTTGAACAGAACGACTTATTTTATTTACGCTATATGATGATATTGTCATTCTAACAAAACCCGGTGGCACAATTAAAAACCAAATAACATCCAGACAAAACTTTTATCTGAAGATTGAAAAAGGCTTTGATTTTCTAGGTTATCACTTATCCAGAAAAGCAATGTGAATAGCTACAGGCACGCTTAACAAATACCCTGAGCGGCTTCATCGGCTTTATGAGCAACAGCAATGAAAAAAGGCCTGCTCAATTGAGATGACCTTAGTGCTGGATGATTACCTTAAGCGTTGGCGAGATTGGTGTGGAGTAGTCTTAGGGACGATTAACCTATCTTTTGTTTACGAGCAAACCCTAGGCCCAATAGACCTAAGCCTAATATTAGGGAAGTAGCGGGCCCGGGTACAGACGCTTTATCTGATACTAATAGCCACGTTATGTGCTTATCCCATGGACCTTCCCCTAGCTCACTATAATAATCTGTCTCTCCTATGGAGAGCCAACTATTCTTCATAAGTATGGTGCCATCTCTGCTTAACAGTAGACCTGCATCTTCCCCACTGTCTGACAAATCAGCTAGGAAAAGTGCGGCTGCAACTGGTTCTTCAATATAGTTATTTCCGAATCTAAAATGAAAGTTGTCCGCATTAGCAAATAATTCTCCATTACCTGTCGGCGCGGCTGCGCCCGTCGCCAATGTGAAAAACTCTCTAGCCTCACTCTGGTTTGCGATATGGTAATCTTCGTATAAACCGCCAGCCTGTGTTGCTGCGACAGTTTGCGCGTAATTATATGACGCTGTTTCTCCCCACCCAACATACGTTAAGTCATTAGTACCTGTGATGAGATGCGTTCCTGTATCGTCGTAACTTAATCCGCCCGTTATAATCGCCGCATTGGCGCTAAGTGAACCCAGCATCAACAGACTTATCACGGCTATTCTATTCAATGAAAATTTCATAGAAATCCCCTTCTATTCGAATGTTAAGTTAATAGTTTATGGAGCAGCCCCATAGTTCATTATTTATCACATTTTTTGGGTTCCACCAGCATCAATATGTTGCATTAAAAAAAGAGCAAAAAACACACCAAAAAAAAGACAAGGCACACCTAAATATAGTTAGAAGAGATCGTTTATGTTGGCGGGATAATGAATTGTATAAATTACAATTCATTACAATAACTAATATTTAGGAAAGTATTCAGGTTAGACACATTAACTAGGAACAATTGAGAAACTTAAAGAACTAAAATGATCAAAATCAATCATCAGATGTAAAAAAAACTGACACTCAAATATTTCTATCCTGTTAACTCTCAAAACAGACAAGCTTCATCACTTTATACAATCAGCTGCACACCTTAGTGCTATCAATAAGTTATTTAAGTTGAATGATGGTAATAGCCTAGATTCAAGGCGGCTTATTCCTCTGTAAAAAACATCGACAAAAAGTTGATTTCAGGATTTCTCCATTTTTTTGCTAGCAAAAAAAATGTTTTTAACGGGAGAAGCAGTAATAAATTAACTACAGGGGAATGCTCACTTCTCCCCGGAAGCGAGCACTAATAGCTCACGCTCAAATTCTCCCAGTAGCGTGCAAAATAAAAGTTCCTTACCAGTAAAGTTGATTTGACTTATCATGCACTGCTTGAACGGTTTTGCTAAGGCGCTTTCGCCCCCCAAGCGACTTAGAAACTACAAAATTGTGGCCAATTTCACTCAACCACAACACACGCCTGAATCCCCCTCCATGGATATATATGCCCCAAATCACTTTAGAAAACCAACTTGCCACTTCTTAAAATGACAACTTAAAGACCTGACACTGTTTATCTGCATAGAAATTCAGTAAATAGGAGGGAAGTGTTCTTTAAAGAACAGAGGTTATTTTTTGCTTGGGTAATATTGATCGTGCTTAAAGCGCAGCTAAGTAGATAAAGTAAAGCTGCACTGCAATGTGCACAGACAATAATGTATTTTATTATTTTGTAATATATTAATTATAGACTGACGCACATTAATACTTATCTGTTGAAAAATTAAAAGGGTTAACTGTGAGCATAAAGAATTCATTAACGCTAAGAAGCTTTAAAAAATACCGACCCCGTCAAATAGCCAAATTCGTCAAAGCCTTTTTTAATGGCCGTATCTATATTGCTGGTCTTGGTCGATTACGAGTTTTAGAAGGAAAAGTGATCGCTTATCAGCATCAAAAATGTGAAAAGAGAATACAGATTGTAGTCAATGAAATTAATCAGAATGTCAATGAACTTGCGCAACCAAAAATTGTTGCAGTTTAAATATAAGTAAATCGAATAAATAAAATCTAAATCAATGGGGGCGCGCCTGCAATATAAATTTGATTACTGATTGACCTGCGTGTTATTTTATTGATCATGCAAAGACTAATAATTAAGGGTTAATACGAGATGTTACAAAATCAAGCTTATCCTCACCCCACTAGGCCAGCAGATCCCAGTGTTATGGAGATGGCAATTTATAATTTCGAATTAAAAGCAAAGGCATTTCATGACCAACGACTTAAAAATTCAACTGGTGAAAATAATAAAGAATTATTAGATAAAATGAAACGGGATTATGAGCACCTTCAACACGAAAAAAGGCGTATTTCTGCACATGTTATCTTACAAAATGATCTTGAAGCTTATAGAGATGAATGTTCTAAATCTACTGTTAAAAAATTGCGTAACGAAGATCATCACCCCACTGCTAAATTAGCCGCAAACCTAACTGCAGTTGGAGAACCTAAACCGACTACAATGCACGAACCTCATCACATAATATGTGGTAAAGGACGTTTTCAACAAGCCAATATGAAATTGGCTAGGCTCAATTTACACAGTCATGGCATTGGAATAAACGATCCATATAATGGAGCTTGGTTGATCAATTACTTAAAAAACAAAGATCAGGACTGGGCTACAGCAGATGCTCCTGCTCATAGGCAGATTCATAGGTATAATTACGAAACTTGGATTGCGACTAATTTTACAGATGATACTTTGGATAGAAGTCGTTTTATTAATCGATTGAATAATATAAAAGTATTAATAAAAACAAGCAATTTCCCTGCGCAAGTACTAGGGGTGAAAGATGAATTATGGAAAGGCTTCTAATGAATATTTATCAAATAAAGAATGTAACTAATACATACGATGTAATCGATTTAGATATAGTGGATTTAGCTGAAACTCTTAGTGAAAATTGTGAGTATGATGAAGATACTATCCTAAAAATGTTAATGCATGTTGCCTCTGATAATATATCTCTTAAAAAAATGTGGCCTAAGGAGATACTTTGCAATTACTTTGGTAACTCCCGCAAGCAGGGTTATGACATTACCCGATTTGGTAAATTTCTAGTTCTTAAAATGAATGCTGTTGAGGTATTATATGGAGAATTAAGTAAATGTGGAGAGCTATTACCTTTAAATGTTGAAGGCAATAAAATGATGCTGTTTAATTGCTTAACCTTCGGTAAAGAGCAAGAAGAACTTTGCGTTAAAAAATATGAAGATGGCTTTGAGTGTGGTGTTGAAACATTATATTTCAATGAAAACGATATTGAAGATAAAGCTATTTTCAAATCCAAATTACAGCATGCAATGTCATACTATTGCACTGATAAAGTTAAGTTATTAGTAGAAGAACATCAATTAAAAGGTATCAGATTCGATACTGATTTAATAAACCCATTTTAATTTTAAATAGTTAAATATGAGCTTTGGGTTCTGGGGCGCTTTGTGCCCCAAAGCGCTTCAGCTAGTAAAAATTCCACGCTCGCTAATTCCCGAAAGCGAGCGTAGTAGTTTTAGAGCGTGAGTAGGCATTGCTAAACTGTTTATTTAATTAAGTTATGCCTATATTCCGAGATATACATACCTGCCAAGCAAAACCATGCAAATGTTGTTATAAAACAAACCGCCATCCCTAACAACTGCCATATGTAGTTATGAGTTAGCACCATTGCTATACCAAACACCCCATTTTCAGGGATATAAATGGGTACAAATGACGATATAACTAAGATAAAGGAGCAGAACGGTATTAGAGTAAATAACAAAAGCTGTAGTTACACAGAGTTATTTACAGGGTCGAATTAATTAAAATTACCCATAATGCTAATATCAATAGCTCCTCTACCGGTATATAACTCTAGTTCATAATTAAATAAATCAGATTGCCAGATGGTTTTCTTCGGTTGTCTTTCTATTTTTGAATTCAATAACTGGGTCACAAATATTTCTTCATTGGCAATAAGATTTCCTTCATGCTCAATTGTTAACAAAACTGTATTGTTTATTTGGTTGTTCTCAACTTTTCGTTCAACTTTAATTGACAATTTTGCTGAGTTCTCAGACATCAATTGATTGTTAATACTGTAAAAAATGAATTCTTTCGATCTAGTATAGGGAGTTGATTCTGTTTTATTGCCACTTATTCTGTAATGGAGCGATGGCAAACGCCATTCTTTAAACTTTGGTTTGACTTGATTTAAACCTCTTTCTAGTACTAACTCTGTGTAGTAACGAAGGTTCTTTCCCACGGCATAATAAATGAGATGTTTGCCAGGTTCTAACTCATTTTCAACCAATCGACTTGCATCCTCTTTATTTCCTGCAAGGGCGATTTTTGTGTTATCTGCCAGCCGCATATCTTGCGGATAAAAGGACTCAAGTCTTAGTTCTACATGTTTGTACCACTGAAAAGTTAAAAGTATCGCGATAGCGAACACTGCAGAGATTGTCGCCATTAACGCCGATTTCTTATTACTACTTTCTTTTACTTTACCTTTCGTGGGTGTAACTGGTGAGGTAAGCTTGGGATCATAGACTTCGAAAACTTGAACTGCCCCGTCAATACCTTTTAGTTCGTAGCGGCCATGGTCTTGTGAGTCTATATTTTTTTGAGCAACCACCCATCCCTGTGCGCTGTCATATACAGAATAACTCATAAGAATTTGACCACCTTGTGCTAGGCTTTCAATTCTTGCTGCTCTATTAACATGTCTGCCAAAAATATCTAGCTCGATAGTATCTTCAACGGTAACTTGCCCCATATGTAGACCGATACGAACTTTAATAGCAGGTAAGTTGTTATCTTGGAGATTAAATTTAGCAATCGCATTTTGGATTTTTACTGATTTATCAATGGCTGCGCTAGGTTCTGCAAAAACAGCCATGACGGCGTCGCCAATGAACTTTATGACTAGTCCAGCATCATTATCTTGTATTATATCAGTCAATATTTTGTCGTGCTTAGACCGCAATTCTACTGCTAGTGCGTCACCTATTTCTTCTGTTATATCTGTGAAGCCTTGAATATCAGTGAACATGACAGTCAATACCGCAGTATCATGTTTCTTGATATAAAGAACAATTGAACTCTCTTCTTGATTGTTAATGCTTAGTGGCTGCATATTACTAATCCTGAAACTTGAATAATTTACTTATGACGAAAAAGAGGAGCAAGATCCACTCTTTGTTTTCAAGCAAATAGTTAATCACAGAATCCCCTTTCTCTTCTGATGACACGGTCCTAGACTATCAGCACAACAGAGTATTAGTCGTCATTCTTACTAATACACATTTAAAATCTGCTTTCTTGATAAAACTTAGACCATATCAATCATTAAAAACAGTTAGTTGGCACACAACATTTGTTAAATATTGATTTTTTTGGGTGAGAAGTTGTGTATGTGCATTTTCAGAGAACTCTGTAAATACATTTTGCATTTACTTTGCCTTTAATTTTAGTGAGTTATAGAACTCGAGCTGTGAGTGTATTGCATAGAAGCCCCTATAATTACGTAAATTTTTTATGAATTACTTCATATCCATCATACCTGAATGTAGTTCTAGTATGGAAAAGCGAAAAGCCAAACCTTTTCTCAATAAAATTAGATGATTGAATTGCGAAGGCACTAGTGATGGTTATATTCTGGAAAGCATGCATGATCTTCGAGAACAGTTTGTCTATTCTTAAAAATCTCCACGCTCGCTAATTCCCGATAGCGAGTGTTACGTAGAATCTTCAATGCTTTTTACGAATTCTATTGTTTGATCACTATCCGGAAAAGCGATAGTCGTTCCCTAACACGCTTGCGCCATCAACAGGGAACGGATCACGGCTGGGGCGGACATAAGATTATCACCGGCGGTGCAGTCAAAGGCGGTAAAGCTTATGGAAACTGGCCGCAGTTAACCTTTAACAGTGAAGATGATTACAGTAACGGACGGGTTATTCCTTCAATTTCAACGGATCAGGTAAATGCTTCTTTGTGTGAATGGTTTGGTTTAAATACTGAGCAGATACACACTCTGTTCCCTAATCTGGCTAATTTCCAGTCGCCGACTTTGGACTTTATGAATAACAAATCTTAAGAGCAGCTGCTTTATTACGCCCCAGCGCAAAACGTAACTGTATTATCAGCTTAATCGATAACAATGCAGTTGCGTTTTTCTTTTGCCTGATACAAAGCAGCATCGGCAAAGCGATAGGCTTCATCGGGGCTTAAGGGCGGATTACCGTCAATAATTTTAATACCGATAGAAAGAGTTAAGTATCCGGCAACACTTGAATACAGATGAATTCTGTTTAACTTAACTAGTGACTGTTGAATTTTATCGGCAATTTCCCAGGCACTTTGATGACTCGAATTCGGTAGAATAACAGCAAACTCTTCTCCGCCGATACGGGCGACCAGATCATTTTCCCGCTGACAGTGCTTAACCAGAATATGGGCAATATCTTTTATGGCTTCATCCCCCTGCGGATGTCCGTAATGATCGTTGTACTGTTTAAAATGATCAATATCTAATATTAATAATGCCAGCTTCTGGCGGCTGCGCTGATTACGTTTTATCTCCTGCTGCAGCGTAGTATCAAATGAGCGCCGGTTCTTCAGCTGCGAAAGCGAATCGGTTATCGCCATGGTTTGAACCTGCTTTACATAGCCCTGCAGCAGCTGCAGCGCTCTTTCCATATCACCGAATTCGTCATTGTGCTTCTGTTTAATGGTCATCTGCGTATTGCCGTCGGAAAGCATCAGCATATTGGTACGGATAGCCAGTACCCGTTTTATGATTTTGGTATGAATAAAAGCCCAGCCGATAAACAGGCTGAAAGTGATACCGCCAACGGCAATACCCCATAATAGATACTGTTTAATTTCCACTTCAGACTTAGCTGCTGTCGCCTCCTGCGACAGGCTCTTCTGCAGATAAAGATGAATATCCTCGGCGTTGAGCAGCAGCTGGTCAGCTGTTTCAACCTGCTGCGTTATCAGTGTCTTGATAACCACTTCAATACGAATTGCACTTAACTGCGAGTTAAAAACAGAGTATTTGCCTTTATAGATATCCTGAGCCTGCTGCAGCCAGATAATTGCAGCTTCTCTGGATGCCCGGTCGGTACTTAAGCTAAACAGCTGCTCAATTTCATTGCCCAGCAGGTAAACTTTCCGTTTCAGCTTATTGAGCTTTGCAGTACTGTCCGTGCTGCCCGATTCCACTAACATTTCCGCTAGAAGCAGTGAACGTTTATAAATTCTAAAGAAATTTCTGGTATCTTCTAAGAGATTTTTCGACTGTTCTTCCGTTACACTGCTGTCAAATGAAAGCTCAAGACGATTGCTGAGCAGGGTTAATTCAGGCAGCAGCTGTGCTTCTGTATTTCTAAATAACTGAATAATTTTAGGACTGACTATTTTCTGCTGACTGTAAATTTCGCCGCGCAGTTTAAATAACCGGGCAAGGTGGCGGGTATGAGTGATATACAGTGTTATACGTTCATTTTTTTCATTTAACTGCTGCTGATGCTCTTCAAGCAGAGGGGAATAGGACAGTGTTTTGGAAACATCACGGATCCGTGACCATAACCCGCTGACCTTGCCCAGATGCGCCAGGATAACATCACTTTCCACTTCCGATTTAAGCGCAAACAGCTCTGACTTTAAATTTGCACTGCTGGACTGCAGGTTACTGCTGATCTGCATTAACGGAATAAAATCTAAAGCGGCTCTTTGATAAGCCCCGCTCAACTGCCGGGCAGTATGGTTGGCAATAAGCACTGTAACCAGCGTTAACCCGGCTATAATAAACAGAGCAATATTAAACTGTATTTTCAGCGACCTTTTTTTCATTATCAGCTATTCCGCCAGCATCGCTTCTTCACCATAAAGGTTCTGCAATGTTGTAATCTGCACTTTCAGGTGCTGTAGAATATTGTCGGTATCCTGTGGTTTTTGTGTAATACGGTAAGCGGCTTTCATCAACTCAGGATAAATACTGCCCATCGCGGTACTTGAAAAGTGTCCATACTGAGCAACACTTTCCCGCCAGCTCTGATCGGCCAGATAGCTGGACTGCAGCGCCTGTCTTTGTGCAGATTCAAGCGTTAATCTCCCTTTTAAATGCGCGATCACATCAAGCCTGCACGGATTTCCCCCTCCGTTAGCATAAGCAAGCTGGCTCTCAAAGCTGCTCAGATATTTAAGCAGCCAGTATGCGGCCTGCGGATTTTTACTGTCATAACTCACAGCAAATGAATAGGCCCCCTGATAAGGTTTTCCGCCGGCAACATTGCTGATACCTAATTTTGCTCCCGGTACACTGTTATTCACTTCTCCTGAAATTGACCATAAATTATTATAGGCAAAGGGCCACATAGCAACGCGCCCCTCTTTTAACGCGGTAGCCGCTTCTAAAAATGCAAAATTTACATTAGCAGGATAAGCATACTGCATAAGATCGACATAATACCGGGCGGCCTGTTTCGCCTGTTTTGAATCAGCTCTGACATGGAAACCTTTTATTCTGCTCTTTTCATATTCCGGAAAAAACCACTTCCCGCCCAGGCCCCATAAAATCGACGACAGCTCATCATTAATATGCGGACGGTTGCCCGACATCAGCGCAACGCCGTAAAAGTCTTTCTTTAATTTTTTCCCCGCGAGTCTTTGTCCTTTTTTGCGGGTAAAAAATTCTGCTGTGTCACGGAGCTGCTCCAGGGTCACCGGAGACGCCAGCGGATAACCGAAGCGCTTAACAAAGGCCTGCTGCTCTAAGGGGTTGTCAAACAGATCTTTGCGGTAATGATTGCCCATCACATAGGAGTTATAGGGCAGACTGTGAAGCTCATTGTTATAGGATAAAATATTCAGCAGAGCCGGATAATAATTATCAGACAGCGTAGTAAACTCTTCAATATGAGCCGCATCATAGGTTTTTACCAGCTCAGTAATCGGGACAGTATAACCGTTAGCCGCCCACTCTTTTGCCCAGCCGGCTTCAATGGTCACCACATCATATTTCCCCAGCCCCCGCTGCATAGAAACGGTCTGCAGCTGATACATATCAGAAAGTGAAACCGATTTCACTATCACCTGCACGCCGGTTGCGCGGGTAAATTCACTGATAAGATTGTTCTTCAGGTACTCAGTCCAGAAGCCCTTTTCAGCGACCAGGGTAATAGGAGCCTGATTACTTATTTTGGGTAATACCATGGGTTGGGGGGCCTCTGTCAACGGGGCGCCGGAAACAGCTGCAGTGCTAAAGTAAAAAAATATAAGCAGGTACTTTATAATATTCATCGGCAGGACCTCATTTAAACAGACAGCATACTTCTATAAAAAATAGTACAGCCGCCGCTTAAAAAGAATTTTGCCTATGAATAACAGAGCAATTTAAAGTAAAGAAAAGCGAAACCGTGATACTGCACAACTAAACCAGTAAAACAGTTCCTAAATGAGAATGCCTAAATTTTATGCTTGAAATAATTACTAAAGGCTCTGCTTAAATATTTATCCGAACTTTTATCATCAAACTCAACTCTGAAACTGACCCGATCACATTCAATAATTTTCCCGTTACGCCCGCTGTCGATATGAATAACCTCTTTACCAGCCGTTAATGCAGGCGCTTTATTCTGCATGACATTTCTTATCGGAGCCGGTTTACGGCGCTCTGTCTGACGGCAGACAATACGGCTTGTAACAACAGGTTTGATCTCAGTGATACGCCCTATTTTCAATAAATAACGCTGTATTTTTTCTGACATTTTCTCCGGCAGACTGTGATTAAGATGAACAGCCTGAGCAACATTTACCCCCCTGTTTATATCAACTTCTTTAACAAAGCGGGAGGCACCGCTCTCCCGGTTTCCATACTGCTGCGGCGAATGGTAGATAAAGGCCCCTTTTTTCGCACGGGTTAAGCCGACATAAGCCAGCCTGCGCTGTTCCTGTATATCATTAACACTGACCGATGACTTTTTACGTACGCTGGGGAAATCACCGGCATTCCAGAAAGGTAAATGCACATAATCAAACTCAGCTCCTTTGGCTCTGAAAATAGTGGTGATTTTAACGGCATCTTCACTATTATTAGCTCTATTGGCGGCCTGTTCATTATGCTGAAAAAACTGCAGCGCCTGTTCGGTGCTTAACTTAAGTGTTCTTAATATGGTGGCAACCGCATCAAGACGATCAATATTTTCTTCATAATCACTTTCAGTAGCTTCTGAGTTTTTCAGCCAGTCGTTCACTGCAAATTTCTGTCGGTATCCCGCAAATAGAGTAAACGCACTTTTCTCTAAATGATGCTTAGCAAACCACTGCAGACGGTCGCTTACCTTGTTAAGGCTTTTACTGTCCATAGAACTGCGTCCGCTGAAGTTTTTAATATTCTGCCGGTAATCCGTTAATGAGCAGCCCGCTAAAAGATCTGCCAGGTCATTAACGGCACTCTGTTTTATATAACAGCTTGGATAAGACAAGACAGTTCTAAAAGCTTCACAAACCGGCATATTAGGTGTCTGCAGCGACCAGTGCTGCATAATAGCGATGACTGCGCGCAGCAGGTTAATCTCTTTACTGTCTTTTAAGGCACTGACTGCCGGCATCTGGTAGGCAATATTCGCTTTCAGCAGACCTATTTCCAGAAGCATTGTCTGTGACCAGCGTCGGATCAAAATAGCGATTTCAGACGGCCGCGTCCCTTCTGCTAACTGCGCCCTGATATTTTTTACCGTTCGAGAAACAAAAGCTTTATCAGAAATAACACAGACATCGGTTTTTTCGACATGCTCACTGGATGAGGTAATAAAATCGGATTCACGCTGCCTGTTATTACTAATCAGCTGATAAGCACTGATAGCTAATGCATGGCCGTAGCGGAATGTTTCGCTCAGACGGTATTTAGTACAGGGTGAAAAATCGCGGCTGAAATTGAGCATAAAACCCGGTTCACTGCCCCGCCAGCCGTAAATACTCTGATCAACATCTCCGACAACCACTAGACTTGAATCAGCCCCTTTAATTAACTGCAGCAGCTGATACTGCACTGCGTTAATATCTTGAAACTCATCAACAACAATCAGCTGATAAGACTCGCGGATAGTTTCCTGGAATTCGCTGTCAGAACTTAACAGCGCTACAGCCGCCACTAACCAGTCATCAAAAAACAATACTTTTTTGTGTTTTCTGGCCTGTTCGTACAAATTATAAGTTTCTGTTAAAAAAGCATAATCCCGATTAAATTTATAATTATGCAGCACTTCCTTGGGCGTCAGCGCATTGGCTTTAACCAGACCGATAAAACCAGCGGCAACGGTTCGAGTATTGGGTTTTAACAGGGTGCTTTTCTGCGCCGCATAACGGGGATCCGATGCCTGTTTTTTTAAGACATCGCGAATAATTGACATTGCTTCTCTTTCATTAAAAGACAGGCTGTAACCATTTTCCTGAAGATAACCGCTCTCATTGAGTATTTTTTTGCAGAAAGCATGATAGGTATTAACCATCTGCGCACCGTTAACAGCCCGTTCGCCGAGTTTGCTGACAAAATCGCGGCTGGTTTCGCTGTTAAACATCAGCACACAAATCTGTTCGCTAGGCAGCACCTTTAACTGCTGCTCTAGAAAGCCCACTAAAGTTGATGTTTTACCCGTTCCAGCTCCGGCCGAACACAGCGCATTGCCGCCGTTATGGCTGATCAGAGAGAACTGTTCCTGAGTGTAATTAAAGGCAGGTACTGCAGATAAAGAGGCTGTCGGCATAACGATTTCAAATTCAATACTGGATAAGAGAGCCGGCATTTTAATTGTAAAAAGTCTTTTATCAAAGTTTAACTGAGGTTTAATGTGCAAATAAGGACAAATGAGTCCCCTGTATATTCCCTAACCTTATTCCCGTACAGAGCATGACAATGAGGTTAGAGTAACAATAAATACACAAGGCAGAGCATTACGCCCGGCGTAAACTGTTCCAACAGCGCTAACCATGGGCAAACTTACGTAAGTAGTCTGTCGGCACCGGGTAGCTCTGCCCCAAATGTTTGGGATGTACACATCTAGTAACCGGGTATTTCACAAACACACAGTTACCAGAACCGTGAAAATGCCTATAAACCAGCTTGCCGTATTTATTTTTTACCGGATCCAGCTGTCTTACCGAAGCCTCAGTTAAACGGATCAGGTTACCTAAATAATTCAGCAGCTCACGGCTTTGTGCATCACGTGCCGGTAGTCCGTGATTTCGTCTAAGCTGTCTTAGCAGGGCAAGTGCAGCCGCGGCATCCGGATTTAAACGTGCGGTTTCTAAAGCAATGACAAACAGCGCTTTTGCAGATCCCGGCGGATTCATTAATCCGGCAATATGAGTATTCCACCAGTTTTGACTGTCTACAAACAGCTGTTCATGGCGAATCTCTGCATTGTCTATCGTTCCTTGAACTGACATTTCACTTTGCACCTCTGCGATACCTGTTAAGGTATTAAATGACAACTCTCCTGTTCTGGCCGTCATGCGGATCTGCCGCCGCGGGCTGATACGGTTAAATAAGTTATAAGCAAAACTGTCACTCCAGTCGACTGCATCCAGATTCTGGTGGTCAAGAGCGTATTGTGAACTTCTTGCACCGAAACACATTACTAATGAAAGATTGTAACAATGACTTCTAGTAAAAATAATTAATAATAAATCTGCCAGCTGCTGATCTGTAACATGTTCATCCTGTCTGCCGCTGCCTACTGGTGCTTTAATAATACCGTAATTAACACTGCGCATCGGTCCGTGTAATGACAGCAGTACCCGGTCAGCTTTCATACATTCATTTTTTATTTTATTCAGGGTTTTATGGTAACTCCGGTTGCGGACTCCATTAATATGATCACGGTAAAAATCCACCAGCATAATCTCTTTTACCTGCTCAGATTTAAAATATCCCTGCGGGCGGGGGAATTTTATCCGTAAGGCATCAATGGCTTTTCTACCGTCAAGCCCCAGGTCATCTGACATATTTAAAAATATTTGTTTGGCCATCTGCTGCTATTCCCTAGTTGTTTAACACTATAATTCAAGCGCTTAAAAATCAAACTCTGTTCTAAACCTGTTACCTCTACATATTATCAATATAATGCAAAATACATCAAGCAAACATAACGCAGAACTCATATTTTAATAACTATTTGAACTCAACAGTCGCCAGCATCTCTTGATCTAATACAAAAAATCCTGCCGGCAACAAACACAAATGAGAATCATTATTGACAACCAATCTTAATGTGGTATTTTAAATGCATCTTTAGTGTTCCAGTGAGCACTAAAAATTAATTAATCTAATATACCTTACTGAGGAGCTTTAAAATGAGTCATTTACGAATTCCAGCTAACTGGACGGTACAACGTTCTACCCCTTTCTTTAGCAAAGAAAACGTTCCTGCGGCACTACTTTCGCATCACAACACTGCTCAAGGAGTATTTGGTCAACTATGTGTTATGGAAGGTATAGTTACCTATTACGGCTTTGCCGATGAAGATTCCACTGAACCTGAAATAAAAGTGGTTATCAATGCGGGGCAGTTCGCTACCAGCCCGCCCCAATACTGGCATCGTATTGAAATTTCGGATGATGCGCAGTTCAATATTAATTTCTGGTCTGAGACAGACAAGACAGATCAGCCTCTTTTTCACGCTAAAAAATAAACTTCTTCTATTTGAAATGAATTCCCACGCACTGCGCGGGAATTCAGGGCCGTCAGGCATTAGCAGCTTATTAATCCTCCTCTACGGTTAATGTTACATATCCACGATTGTTACCATAAAAGCCCCACGCATCGTTTGCAAAACAGTACAGATAACCTGATTCATGTACTTTGATTCTATTTCCAGCTCCTATTTCAAACTGCTCCAGTGTTTCATGCGTGCCGTCACGTCCAGGGTTGCCGCCGTTAGCTATTGCTCCCATCAGGCAGAACCAGTCGGCATGCTCTACACGTTTACTGCCGAAAAAATCTGCCTGTTCATTCTTCAGCAGTTTTTTCCAGCCTTTTTCTACCCAGCCAGTAATGGTAAGCGCAACATGTGCTATTTCACCAGTATGAAACTTGCCGTCGGTGGCTCCCTGAGCAGGACAGGGAATTTCTGCATCCATCCACTCACCGCTCGCAGTAAAGGAATAGGTTTTACCTTTTTCAAGATAAATTCCCGTCCAGTTCCAGGGATGCTTGGCATAAATATCAAGTTCAATTCTACCGTCGATAAAATTACGCGTATCCATATAACAGCCTTGATTAATCGGCGCTGTTTCACGTCTCAGCATCACGGAATGGTGCACTGGAACACCTGGCCTGTCTAAGTTTGGAATTGTGCGCGGTGCGCTGATCAGCGCTTTCATTGCACCTACATGTGAATCATGTTCAATATCCATGGGATCAGGTTTAATCTGCTCAATCATTGCGTTTTGTAATTTAATGCCGCCGCCGTCGGGCAGATTTTCACTGCAGGCTTCATCAATCATCCACTTAAGCGCACCGTCTGAAAGTCCCTGCTCTTTATAACCTCCTCCGACATCACTGTGTACACCGGGAAACCAGATCTGTTTTAAGGTGTCGTCATTTCGCTGCGTTGACCAAAGCGTCGGCGTAAAACTGCCGCGTTTTTCATTTAAGGCAAGTGCATGACGCGCATTAATTATATGATCGCCCAAAGTAACATCATGGAACTGATATTTTTTGGAATTATCAAAAATATTCAGCAGCGCTTTATCATCGGGAACGCCCAGCGCGCCGACCGTATCCCATACTCCGATAAAGTCGATCTGCTTAGAGTTTTCATGGAAGTGCACATTTCCATCAAGCGCTTTATCATTCCTGTAGGCATCACGATACACCTGCTGAACGATCTGATTTCTAGAGTCTTTCTGATGCAGGCTGAAATCAATCAGGCCGTACTTTCCAATTAACCCCGCTAAACTACGGGCAGTGAAAGCACCGCGGCTGAAACCGAATAGAAAAATACGATCCCCCGCCTGATATTTATCTGAAAGCCATTGGTAACAATCCCTGATATCTTCACTTAATCCGTAACCGACAATGCCCCCCATCACCTTATCAACTAATCCTCCGGTACCGACTCCGGCCTGGTAGCGGCTTAGTTGTTTAGGCGAACTGGTCTTTAAATCAACCGCTTCAAATAATTTTCGTACATTAGTTGGAGCAGGTACGTTGTCGTCTTCATTATTGGGATCATTCCATGTTCCATCGCAGCAGACAATTAGGTTTCTCATTATTACTCTCCATATTTAACGCAAACATATCTGTTATTTTCATAAATAAGCAACAGCTGCTTACGCTGTCACCGCTTAATTATTTATCTCTTTCACAACCACAAGATGACTTTAGAACAACATTAATTTTACAAACAGATCGACATCATATTTTTATACCTTAGTGGTTAATTACCTGATAAATATCTGCTGCTTGTCGAGCATCCGTTTTTAAGTATTTAATGACTGCTGTTTTTTATGTAATAGATTCACTCTCTGGCGTATAGTAACGGCCTGAATATGATTGTTTTATAAATGAAAATAGGAAGACTGCTCTATGAGCCAGACAATGTTAACCATTGCACTGCCGCTTGCATTAGCATGGGTAATGTACTGCGTAGGCCTGACACTCACCGTGAATGACTTTAAACGTGTTGCTCTTTATCCGCGTAAAATAACAGCGGCTTTAGCGGCCCAGTTAATAGGTCTGCCGCTGCTCGCCTACCTGTTAATTCAGCTGTTTTCATTACCAGAGCCGATTGCCGCCGGTTTATGGCTGCTGGCGATTGCACCGGGCGACGCATCATCCAATGCTATCAGCCATTTAAGCGGCGGTGACAGTGCGCTGTCTATCACTATTACTGCAGTCAGCAGTTTAATTATCCCGTTCAGCCTGCCGTTAATGCTGCCGTTAATAATAGACAGCAGCAGCTTTGTTATGCCCGTTAAAACAGCAGTACTGCAGCTGGCGGCTGTTACTATTATGCCTTTAGGAATTGCGATGACCATGAGACGCTATATTACAGCTTCATGGTTTGCAGGCTTCAGATCTTTTGCAGAGTCATCGGCGTTATGGGCACTATTTTTTACCGTTGTAGTTACGCTGGCGGCCAACAGTAAAATTTTTAATCAGCTATTTACGATTGCCTCAACGGCTGCGGTTCTTTTATGTTTAAGCGGCATGCTTCTTGGTCTGACTGTGGCTAAGCTTTTAGGCGGGGATAAACGCCTGATCAAGACGCTGTCCATTGAAGTTGGTATTCAAAATGCGGGAACGGCAATATTCGCAGCAGTTGTGCTGCTGCAGAAACCGGAACTGGCACTGACACCGCTGTTATACGGCATACTGATGAATATACCGGCGATGCTCCTTATTTATCGAAATAAGCGCAGGACTGCCCTGCTCAAAGATTTCTCGCAAGAATAAAAATAGAAAAGGTACGGTGCAGTTCAGCTGCGCTTTCTGTCTTTTAAAGGAGCTTATAATCACAACCTTTATTGAACAATTACAGCAATACGGCTTCAACAGTGCAGATATTGAAACATTAACTAACAGTGCAAAATCATTACACCTGCCTGCAAAGCATATTTTAGTGAAACAGGGAGAAGCGGCCGACTATATCTATTTTGTTCTACAGGGTCTTTGCCATGCTTGTTATCTTACTGATCAGGGCAAACAGTTTAGTAAAGAATTTTACTGGGAACAGGACTGGATAATTGGATTTGAGGGGCTTATCAGCAGCCGCCCTTCTGCTTATTTAGTTGAAACACTCACCGAAACCAAACTGCTGTGCTTACCGGTTTCATCTATTGAGCAGTGGCGTAACAAGTCACACCCTTTATATATTAAACTGCTGGAAAAGCAGCTGATGCATAAAGAAAATAAGGAACGTTTTATGCTTCTGCACAGCCCCGCAGAACGCTACGAGCTTTTCTGTCGACACTACCCTCACCTGCAGCAAAGACTCAGCGACTATCAGATTGCCGCCTATCTGGGCATTACCCATATCAGCCTAAGCCGTATTAAGGCGCGTTTAAAAGAGAATAGTTAACATAAGTTAATGCTTAAACACAGTCTGCCTGCTACATTGCTTTTTCTCTTGAACTCTTAGTCTTAGGTAAAATAAATGATTTCCTGGCAGTTACTCCCTTTTAATAAACTTTCCACAAGCCAGCTCTATGAGCTGATTAAGTTAAGAATAGATGTTTTTGTTGTTGAACAAACCTGCCCGTATCCGGAGCTGGACGGCAAAGATACACTTGACGGTGTACAGCATCTGCTCGGTTTTAATAACGGCGAACTTATCGCCTGTGCTCGCCTGCTTCCCGCTGGAATCTCCTATGATAATGTCAGTATCGGCCGCGTAGCTACTAAACAGACAGCACGTGCTAACGGTTTAGGTCACCAGCTGCTGAGCCAGGCATTACAGCAGTGTGAACTGCTCTGGCCGGGACAAAGCATCGATATCGGCGCGCAGCAGTACTTAACCCGTTTTTATCAGTCTCATGGTTTTAAAGCAGTTTCAGAGATGTATTTAGAAGATAACATTCCGCATATTGATATGCGCCTGAGTAAATAAACTCCATATACGTTCCCGCGCAGAACACGGGAACAAGCTTTAAAGGTCAAAAAACCGCATCAATATTTATAGGTACGGGTTAGTGAAATTAGGCAGCGGCTGCATCAGCTCGAAGCTGAGTTCTGAGGCTTCTGACTTGTAAAAATACTCCGGAATATAATCACACTCAAAACCGAGAGTATAACCAAAGTTAGCATAAGCAAGGCGCGCTAACGCGCTTAACGGTAAAGAAATATCTCCGTTAACTTTACCGTCCAAACGTTTCTGCTTCCAAAACTTATTATGCGCCAGGGCCGCTTTATACATAACCTGACGGTAACTATTTTGATCCGCACCGCCGAACAGTTTCAGCAGCACATCCAGGGTGGGGAGCTTGATATGAGCAGCATGATCATAGGACTCAGGTGAGACTTTATCAAACTCAGAAGCGTCAACAAATGCCTGAATGCTCTCCTGCACATTTATATCCTGCAGCTTAAAAACACCGCAAAGTATATCGCTATACAGACGGATTGAATCATCGATCCATCTGAAAGGAGCCTCTTTGATACTGGCCAGGTATTCCAGATCCTGAAACTGCTCATGCAATAAAGCACTCCAGAAATACATAAACCAGTCACCACTGCTTAGAAGAGGCTCTTTTTCCTGCATTGATAACATCAAGGTATCTTCAAGAACTTTAACATTAACAGTCTGACCATCGCTTAATAATTCACGTTTTAAGCCTTTAATACCCAGATAATGCATCTGCTGCAGATGCACAAAGGCACGCTCAGAGTTGCCTGCATTATGCAAAGCTAAAGAAGCAAGCCTCTGATGGCGAGTGCTTACACTAAGAAGAAGAAGGTTTCTCGATGTTGATAAACTACCACTTAATACACGATTTAATCCATCCAGCTGCTGATTATATACCCAGCCGTAGCCTTTAACACGTTCCAGATGAAACGGGATTTTTTTATTTAAATCAACAATTTTACTCATTACTTTGTTACTCACCTTTTAACTGTTTTCATGCACCAGCTTTACAAAAAACCACCACAGTAAGTTACCCTGGCTTGATATTCAATGGCTTATTCTTTTAGGATGATGAAATTGAGGCATTGATAAACTAGGGCAGGCAATGAGGGAATATCCCCAGATACTTGTATATGCATTCCCACGCGGAGCATGGGAACGAGATTAAGAGCTTGGGAAGAAACATTCAGCCTTGGTTTTAAGCGGCTCGTTTAGAGACCTCAAAACGCTCCACCAGTTTATTGAGGCGTAAAATGGAGTTTTTTACCAGGGTGGTGCGCCGCAGCAGCTGCTGCGATGATATTTCCATGGAAGTAGTTGTGCTCTGTGCATCTTTTGCTGTTTCACCGTGCTGTTCGCTGTTGCTGGCAATCTGGTTCATGGTATTAAACATATTTTCCACGGCATTTTTCAGTTTCAGGCTTCTTTCACCTGAATCCAGTACCAGGCTGTTCTGATCCACATTTTTAACTCCCTGCTCCATATAACGAACCGCCATCTCCGATTCACAGCTTAATTTATCCATTATATTGCCGATATGGCATGCGGCCTGTGAGGTTCTGGTAGCCAGATTGCGCACTTCATCGGCAACAACCGAGAAACCGCGGCCGTGATCACCGGCTCTGGCGGCCTCAATAGCGGCATTGAGAGCAAGCAGATTAGTCTGCTCTGTGATATCAGTGATCAGGCTGACTATGCTGCCGATCTCTTTCATCTGGCTGTTTACATCATTAACACTTTTAGCCGATGCTAAAACGATATCTTTAATCTGAGTGGTATTATCAACCGCCTGCTTATACTCCTGCTGCGACTTAGCCACCACATCAAGCATCAGTTCCTGCATGATCTGCGCCGAAACGGTGGCATTGGCTATCTCATCCTGCTGACTGCCGGATAACAGCAGCATCGAGCCGATAGAACTGCTGGTCGCCCTGCTGGAACTGTCAACGCTGAGACAGCGGCGGAGCATAGATTCACTGACCTGTTTCACTTCATTAGAAGCATGGATCATCTCCGCAAGCATATTATCCAGATTATCGATAAAACTGTTAACCCAGCGCCCCATATCACCGGATTCATCCGCGCTGAACTGTGCACTGTCAAAGCGCTGATTAAGGTTAGCATCGCCCTCCGCCAGCATCTGAATAACTTCAATCATATGCTTTAAGCGCCTGGTAACCGGTTTAACCGCAAAAGCACTGAACCAGACAATGCCTGATAATGAAGCGCAGAATAAAAGTAAAAAACTGTACAGTGGTGATAAAACAAAAAAACTGGAGCTTATAAAATGCGTTATCAACGGCAGGCTCATGGCAAAACACAGTTTTTTGCCCAGCGTATAAGTCAGTGAACGATGCCGGTAAACCTCCTCTAAATCCGCTTCACACATCATTCCCCAGACATCCGGCGAGCCCTGCAGCTGAAAAGTAACACCCTTGCCGATAACCGGAATATGGCGGTAATCAGAGTAACCGGGATAGGAGACATAAAGGTTTTCACCATGGCGGATAGTCTCCCTGACACCGGGATGCAGCTGCTGGGTTGCAGGATCGGTAAAACGGATTTCAAACTCAGTATGCGCCTTTACCCTTACCGTGCCCCAGTCGGTATTCACTCCGGATTTAAGGTTTTCTCCGTGGGAAAAGGTATTGTCTTCAAAACGGGAACGGGAAAGCGCGGTTCCCGGGGCAATTGCAGGATCCTGCAAAGACTTCACCATGAAAATATAGTTATCCCCGGACTCACTATAAACATGACCCGCTTCGCGCTGGATGAGATCCCCCATCACATCATTCGGTACCCGCCCGCAAAGGCAGCCGATGGTTTTGTTATCAACAACAAGCGGCTGATAATACATCAGGGTAACTGAATCATGAAAAGAGGAGCTTGACCGGCCGATAGACTCTGTCAACGGGTCAATATACGGGCCGTGTAAAAATTGTGCCTGCATCCCCTGCTTAATGACAGCCGCATCTATTTTTCGCTTGATAAACGAGGCGAAGCTGGAAGCCGCAGGACGGCCATCAGCGGTCACTATAAACATCTCAGAAAAATCATTATTCCTGGTTAATAAACTCTGCAGAGCCCCCTGCCATTCACTCTCTGGTTTGGAGGCGATAT
Source organism: Psychromonas aquimarina ATCC BAA-1526 (assembly GCF_000428725.1). Lineage (GTDB taxonomy): Bacteria > Pseudomonadota > Gammaproteobacteria > Enterobacterales > Psychromonadaceae > Psychromonas > Psychromonas aquimarina. Next base: position 276,174 of record NZ_KE386793.1, on the reverse strand, counting down.
ACAGGCAGGCATCATTAAGAAAACTCCACTGCGTATTGACCCAGGATTTTAAAATGCGCACCCGCGTATCTGCAATGCTGGTAAAAGTCTGCTCCAGACTCTTTTTTCTACTCCGGTTTAACCAGCACGCTTTGCCCATTGACAGCTTACCCGTCGCGCCGAACAGCGGCAGCCAGCGGCGTTCCTCTGCAGTTAGATCCATCTTTTATCTCCAGTAGTTTTAAAGTTAATCAAACTAACTAGAGCAAAATCAATACCAAAGGCACTTTCAGCTGGGATGCGGCAGTTAAGGAAGCGCTTAGACTAACAGGAAAAGTCGCTTCCCTTCTGCGCTAGGCGAGTTTTTAATATATTTAATATCAATAAATAAGTATTTAAAAACTTATCAGCGTCCATGATTACAAACTGACGGCTGCGCACTTAAATGGAGCAGAAATTAAAGAGTCTCCCCATTAACGAGCACAGCAGCTCATAAAGAATTGAATGGGAAAACAGGCAGATAACCACATTTTCATGACAATATTGAAGCCCGGATTAACCTGCACACTTCAATACTAATAAAAATTAGACCGCAATCGACAGACCGTTCAATCTGTTTATATTTTTAACAAAAATATTATCATCATAAAACTCAGCTTTGGCCTGCGAAAACAGATACCCCTGCACAAAGTCTGCGCCGCAGCTTACCGCAATATCGAACTGTTCAGGCGTTTCGATACCTTCAAATATCAGCTCGGTTCCTCTTTTTTTAGCAAAATCGGCAATCATTTGAATAAAGTCCAGCGTATAACTACTGACTAAAGAACGCTGGAAAAGGTCCATATCCAGTTTGATAATATCCGGCTCGATCTCGATTAACCTGTCTATCTGCGAGAAACCGGCACCGAAATCATCAATCGCCACTTTCATACCCATTTCCCGATAATAACGCACAAAGTGACGGATCAACTCGATGCTGCCTTCATATTCAGTTAACTCTATAACAATACGACTCGGATCGAGTCCGTTGTCTCTAAGCATGCTTAAGGTGGGCAGCTCAAGTGTTTTCACTTTTAAACTAGGCGCATGTTTACTAAACCAGGCAGGGGAAATATTAATGGTTAACTGTGCATTGCCGCTATAGTCTTTATATTTTTTAAAGGCTTTGCTTCTGACCTGGTTATCTAAAGCGATACTTTTATCAATTGATAAAATTGGCGAAGAAAAGAGACTTCCAGCAGAGATATAACCCCCGTTAATATTTTTCTTTCGAGCAAGTACTTCGTTATAGGTTATCTTTCCATTTTTTACGTTAATTATCGGCTGAAAAAACGGCTCAAGATCTATAGTCATATTACTTCCCTATCTGTTTTCTGCAGTTTGCAGTTATCGATAAAAACTACGATTTTCTATCATGATTTTTGATTCATATTGTACTGTGTAACTGTGAACAAAATATGAAGACAGGCATAGCACAGCAACAATCAAGCCAGTTGCTAATATATTGAGGATAAAAGAAGAAACCTATACATTCCCACGCAGAGCATGGGAACGAGGAAAAAAGATAAAAAATATGGGAACGAGAGAAAGGTTAAACTCTACGCCTGTAGGGGAACGTTTCGAAAAACTTAACAAAAAAGGAGTACAGATATCAGTCTGCCCTCCCTTTTAAACTTACTGCTCTCTATTCCTGCGGCCAGTCAGCTGCCGGGAAAGGACGAATTTCGCTGTTATAAGTTAAATACAGCACAATCTGATACTGGTAGATACTCAGGCTTTTACCAAACTGCAGCAGGTTCTTATTTGTATCACCGCTAAACAGCACAGCTAAAAACTGCAGTACGACGACTACTAAGGTAACAAATTTAGCCACTCCCATTAGAAATATAAAAATCAGCATAAACAAGCCGCGTAACCACACACTTTTGTTTTTATAGGGTTTTTCTTGATGTTCGTTCATTTCAGTTCCTTTTTCTGTAAAAGTATTATTAGGCACTCAGATACTGATTCCAGGCATAGTGATACATCTGTTTGGACTCCTTTCGAAGTTTATTAACAGCCGCCAGCTCTAATTCACTTAACGCACGGTTTTCACTTAACTGCAGGCGCTCTATCTGCTGAATCTGTTCATAATTGTGGTGCTCTGTGCCGTTTTTAATCACAGAAAAAGCCTCCAGGTGTAACTGTACTTCTGCAATAATTTGACTCTCCGGCAGGCGCACCAGCAGACTTAAATCTCTATAGCCGGATGCTCCCGGGCTTTTAAAACGGTTTTTAATACGCACTACAGACGTTTCCTGCTCAATTAATTCAAAGGCACTTATTAATGAAGGAATATCTTGAGCAACAATCGAGGAGCGCGCCAGGTCTGTTATCAACTCGCTGCTGCCGGCCAGTTTTGTATTGATTTTGTTTAAAGCACGCGGTTTAGATTTGATGCCTGATGAAAAAGAGGCAGTCTGACTCAGCAGCGCAATACGCTCAGTTAAACTTTCCAGTTCACTTTGTCCGGTCAGAGCATGCTGATAAAGCTGACTAAATTCACTGTAGGGCTGTTTAATCGAGTTCGACCGGTAGTCATTAATACTATAAAGGCCCGCAAGGCTCTTCGGGTAGGTCGAGCTAAGGTGTGCAGAAGTAAAAGGTAATAAGGTATCTGCATCACTATAGGAATATAATTGTGCAGGTTCATTATTTGCCTGATAAGACATATCCAATAGAGGAAAAGGAGTGTCAGAGTCAGAATTTTTACGGTTTGCCTGGGTGAAGGTTAATAATTTACTCGCATCGATATTATGATGAAGTTTCGTGGGGGCGGCATTAGTCTGAGAAGACATCGCCAGTAAAACAAAAAGGGTCTGGAATAGCTTATTCATTAATTCTCCCTGTCTAAAATGCGGTCAGTTAATTCTGACTGCAGTATTAGATATAAAGACTTAATATGTCAGTTTCAAGTCTAAAAAGAAAATACCTGCTCTTTTATTGACCATCCGTTTAAAGATGTGACTCATTTCACGTTACAGTGAAATTAACAAAAAATCCGGGAACTATCAGCACAGGAGAATTCGTGTACAGAAGGCTTTAACAGCCAAAAAGCTCTGCTTTATTATAAAATAATCTAGGCACGTCTAGAATCTTCAAATGCCTTCACAACCTTTCGTTGACTTTCATCTGTTTTCAGTTACATTAAATAATTCAACAGTAAAAACTCCGACAAGTGAAATTAGATATGAACAAAAAAACAGCAGCAAATACACAACAGACACCCCAGGCATATTATTTAACTGCACTTGTCTACCATGGTGAGGAGCAGGATAATCAGTTTAAATATGTCGAAAAATATAATTCTTACAACCAGGCAAAAAAACAGTTAAAAAGAATTGTGACCGAAAAACGTAAGCAGAAATGGGATGTTAAAGCCGATTTTAAATCAAGACCGGCAGGTCAGGGTAATATTGACTATATGGTGACGGGCCATGACAGCGCGAGTACAGACAAGGTTCACTGGCTGCTCTCCTGCGGTGAAACAGCAACAATGGCAGACGGAAATGATTTTTCTGAGTTTAATGATGTAACGCCGAAAAGAACCAAACAGAAACAAACAGAATACCGCAATGAGCCGGCAGTCAAAAAACTGATCGCAAAGCTTCTTATGGTGCTCAAAATGTCACCAATTGTGACAATCGCTATTTCCTTCGTATTGTTCTGGATATTTTTCGTTTAAAGAGCAAAACGAACAGCTAAGAAAACACTTTTCAGCAGGCAAAAAAAAATGGCAAACCAGCAGGTTTACCATTTTCTAAATTCTGAAGAATTACTGCAGCTTACAGCGCAACAATATTCTCAGCTTGCGGGCCTTTTTGGCCTTGAGTCACGGTAAACTGAACCTTCTGACCTTCTGCAAGTGTTTTGAAACCGTCACTTACGATAGCGCTGAAGTGAGCAAATACATCTGGACCAGATTCCTGCTCGATAAAACCAAAACCTTTAGATTCGTTGAACCACTTAACTGTACCTGTAACTGTATTAGACATAATAGTATCCTGTAATTTTAAAAATAATAGTGCCTTAAAAAGGCTTGAGTAGCGTAAAAACAGACTGGAACTTAAAAACTACAGAGCGAGGTATTATTACAACGAAATGGAGAATGTAAACAAAAGGCTTTCTTTCTTGCTGGGGCCCACTATATAGAATCTGGCGGGGATGTCAACAAAACTGTTCAAAAAACATACAAAAACAAAACAACAGACAAATCCTGTTGACTCAGTGAGCTTATAATACGCTGAAAACACCTCCAGGTTTTAATTACTATAATAAACACAGGAGCACTGTTTCGGAGTGTAAAATGGATTTACTGACTCATAAACGCATTACAGATAAAAACCAGCTGCTGCCCGGCCCAAAATCTAAACAAGCGCTGGCAGAAACACAAGAATATATAGGTCGAAGTAATTATGTCGGTTTGTACGGCATTGCCATAGCGGCAGGAAACGGCAGCTATATACAAGATGTTGACGGCCATCGCTATTTAGACTGCTTAACCGGCGCTTCCTGTAATATCCTCGGCTACAACACCGGATTAGAACAAATTTATGCAGACGCGGCTAAAACACTGCAGCATTCCTGCTTCCCCTATGCACCTAACCAGGCGGCTTTAGATTTAGCAAAACTATTAATAAACAACACGCCGGGTCATTACCCTAAAAAAGTTTTATTTGGATTAAGCGGTTCAGATGCCGTAGAGGCTGCCATACAGGCGATGAGAAAATATACCAGACGCTTTGCTGTGGTATCTTTCAAATATGACTATCACGGCTCCACCGGGTTATCACAACCCGCCTCCGGATTTGGTTTAGAGAAAGGTATTTTCCCGCATTCAAAATATTTTCGTCATTTTGATTTCCCCGGCAGCCCCCGACAAGTAGAGCAGGTCCTGGCAGAGATAAAAAGCGCTTTTCAGAGCGGACTAGTCGGCGGCGTATTAGTTGAGCCCATTCAAGGCGATGCCGGTGTCATTACACCTGCAGCCGGTTTTTTAACATCTCTACGACAGTTAGCATCTCAATATAACTGTTTATATATGGTTGATGAAGTGCAGACGGGTATGGGCAGAACCGGTAAACTCTGGGCTATTGAGCATTATAATATTGAGCCGGATCTGCTGATCACTGCCAAAGGATTATCGGCAGGTTATGTACCGATTTCTGCCGTTATCGGCAGACAGGAAGTGATCGACTCGCTTGAGCCTGCGCAGCATGTTTTCACCTATTCCGGGCATCCGCCTTCCTGCAGGGTCGCACAATATGTAGTGAATAAGATAATACAGGGAGATACTTTAGATTCAGTCACCCGCAACGGGCAAATATTAAAAAATAAATTATTAAAACTACAGAAAATATTCCCGAATATTATTAAGGAAGTACGGGGAACAGGACTAATGCTGGGAATGGAGCTTAATATCAGCGCCAATCCGGAATTAACACAAACCTTCTGTTATTTATGTTTACAGAGAGGAATATTTTTCGGCTACTTCGGTATTAATAATAACGTGGTTAGAATAGAGCCGCCGTTAACCCTCTCTGAGCAGGAAATAGCCAAGGTTGTTGAGGTAAGCCGTGAGGCACTGTTGATAATTGCAGAAAACAGAATCTCTGACAGTGTGAAAGGTGCGGTTAAAAAATACTGTGTTGGTATCGGCATAGCCGCCGACAAGAAGAGTTGAGAGACACTCCTGTCGGAACAGGCTTTTATTTTTCTAAACTCATAGAAGACAGCTGTTTTGTCTGCGACAAATTTTGATACCAGTTGTTAAAAACAAGCTCCAGCCGATCAATAGTAACGCTGCCGAAGTTAAAGTTTCTATACTTATAAAGAGTTTTTATAAATTTTTCGCTGTTGTGCACAGGCGCCTTAAACCTAACCGCCGTTGTATGCGCGGTAGATATTTTATACCTGAGATCAATAGATGTCGGCAGACCGGCTTTCTTAAAAGCAGCCCGAAGCCGGCTGCGCAGCATATTTAACTGCCCGCTTTCAGGAAATCCCTGAATCAGAATACAAGACGGTGAGGCGGTAATACCAGTGTATTTTATTGTAAAAGGCGGCAGATCCTTAACGGCATCTGCAAAGACATGCGCATAAAGCGGTGCATCAATATCGTGCAGCTTAAAACCCTGCTGACAGGTAAGAACAGATAATACGGTCAGATGTAGTTCATTCTGTGGATAATAATACTGCAGCGGCTCTATGCTTTTTAACTCATCTAAAAAAACATTTACTTTTTCACCTACCTCGGGGTTAAGGTAAGATAAAACCGTCAGCCCTCTTCTCGTATCCTGTGGTGAATTAATAAGAGGATCCGTCTCATAGAGGTTTTCTTTAAAGGCACTGATGGAATTCATCCACATATTTTCATAAATCTTTTGTATGTCAGACATAGTGGGCTCTGTTATTTACTGAAACTGAGGTAAACAGTTTATTCTATTTTCTCTGGGTGAACACTTAATCCCCGCCAATTTCTGAACATAATTGCCCAAGCGTTTTATATTTGAAATATTTGTCAGCGCTGCAGTATTGTGATTAGCAACTCTACCTTAACTCATTGTCTATGCTACATTTATACGAATATCGTTAATAACTCACCTTGTTCTGGAGGCCTGTTTGTCTCATCTGTCTGCAAAACGAGTAATACATATATCCGCCCTGCTGCTGTGTACATCAGATGTTTATGCCGGACAATGGTTTATGCAGATAGATAATGATGCAGCCTTCGGGGATGACGGTAACTACAGCAGCGGTTTAACCATCGGCTGGGAAAACACACCGGCTCCCACTCTTAATAAAGCGCCGGGGTTTATGCGTCGGCAAAGCCTGTTTTCCTTTACCCAGACAGAAACAGAGCAGACCTGGGGATTAAAATTAACCCAGCAGATGTGGACACCCGCTGAAATTGCGATAGAAGCCCCGCAGCCTTATGACCGCCCCTTTGCCGGATATTTAGCAGTAGAAAGCCACACAGCTGCATACAGCAGCTCCCTAGCTCAGAAAAACTGGTTATCACTGGGTGTAGTCGGGCCGGCGTCCGGCACTCAGGAAGTTCAGGAAGTTGTCCACGAAATTATCGGATCATCATCTCCGCTCGGCTGGCATAATCAAATAGAAAATCAGCTCACTGTGCAGCTGGGTTATGAGGTTGAAACACTGCTGTTTCGACAGGATTTTGCTAGCGGCAGCCAATGGGAACTCAGCGGTTTTAGTCATTCACAGCTGGGAAATTTTCGCAGTGAAACAGATCTCGGTCTCACCTTAAGATGGGGAACAAATCTGCCCAACTCTTTTGGACGGTTAAGCAGCCATAGCGGTCAGTACGGTAATTTATCTGCGACGACAGAATCCGGTTCATTTTTTCTTTACAGCCGCGCATATATAGGGTATCGATTCAATGATTTAACATTACAAGGCAGTCTGCCCTACGATTCCTACGTCGAGCTTGAAAACAAACAGGCGGCTCTTGTCGTAGGAGTTATCTGGGCACATCCTGGCTGGTCTGTCGCCTGGAGCTTTAATACCTACACTAGGGAGTATCAGAGCGATCCCGGCAGACACCATGGTTACGGCTCATTAATATTCAGCTGGGGCATGTAATACCAAATCCACTAATTATCTATTCATTGATGCTTGTTAAAATGGACGCTAGCTTCGTTCTTGATTTTGTAATTAGAACAACTAGTTACTGCAATCAACGCCTTGCTTTCATCCATTTTTCCTACGCCTAAATAGATCATCTAATTAATGGAATTGGTATAAAAACAGGCGCTGACAGCAGTTCACTCACTGTAATTATCCAGGATTAATTGAATCAAACGTTTTTCTTCAGACTGTACTAATGCAAAAGATTTTTCGACAGCATCCTGCTGCTGCAGCTTGATGCTTTCCTCTAGCGCCTGCGCCGCATTCTGCATATCAGTCATACCCAGGTTAGCGGCAGTTCCCTTAAGACCATGGGCATATAATTTCCCGTCCTCCCAGTTATCTTGTGACAAAGCCTGGCTGATTTTCTCCACTGAGCTGTTCCGGCTGAATGTTAACAGCAGCTTTTTATACAGATCTTTATTACCGCCGACACGCATTAATGCATCATTAATATTTATGCCGGGAAGCTCCTGCAGTTCCTGCGGTTCTTTGTTTTCCTTTTTGGTTAAACTAACAGGTGCAGAGTCATCAACGCAGCTCACTTGATCGGCCTGGATCCATTTTGCCAGCTTAGCATAGAGGAGCTGGGGATTGATTGGTTTCGCGATATAATCATTCATACCTGCTGCCATACATCTTTCCCGATCACCAGTCATGGCATTTGCAGTCATAGCGATAATAGGTAAGTTTACAAAAAGAGGATTGGAACGAATTTTCCAGGTAGCATCATACCCGTCCATCACCGGCATCTGACAATCCATCAGCACAGCATCAAATGATGTCTGCCCGCTTCCAGGCAGATGCTGCATTAACTTCTGCACCGCTTCCTGACCATTACACGCCAGCTCTACATCCAGTTCCGCCAGCCGTAATAATTCTGTTGCCACCTCCTGATTAATCTCATTATCTTCAACCAGCAGTATTTTTGCGCCCTTGATATGAACTACCTGTTCAATACCTAAATCTACTGGTTTAGTTACTTTTTGAGTATCTTTACTTTCATTAAGGCCCAGTACCTTCATAACGACACTGAATAACAGCGAGGGGGTCACAGGTTTTAACAAGAAACCATCCGTTGTTTCTGCCGCTTTTTTACGTACATCTTCACTGCAATTGGCAGTCACCATTATCACGTAGGGAATTGAGGACAACTCCCTGTTCTCTTTTATTAACCTGCTTGTGGTCACGCCGTCCATGGTCGGCATTTTCCAGTCCATCAGCACTATATCGTAGGCCTGGTGGTCATTCGATGCTCGATTCAGCTCATCTAACGCCTGCATCCCTGAAGCTGCGCTGAACGATTGAAAACCAAAGGAGTTCAACATGTTTGTCAAAATACTACGAGCCAGTTCACAGTCATCGACGACTAAAAATCGTAATTTTTTTAATTCTTCACTGGGTAACTGAAAGCGCTTTTTCTGATGTTGGCGTGAAAACGGCAGGGTAAAATAAAATACGCTGCCCTCACCGAGGCTGCTTTCTAATTCCAGCCGCCCTCCCATCAGCTCCACCAGCCGCCCGCAAATTACCAGCCCAAGTCCAGTCCCGCCATATTTTCGAGTAGTAGAGCTGTCAGCCTGGGTAAAAGGCTGGAATAACTGCTGTATTTGTTCATTCGATATACCTATACCTGTGTCCCGCACCTCAAAATACAAATCGATCCTGCCGTTTTCAGTTTTCGGCTGCTTAACTGAAATAACAATTTCCCCCTGTTCAGTAAACTTAAGCGCGTTAGCTACTAAGTTAATCAGCACCTGACCAATTCGTAACGGATCACCAAAGAGTTCCAATGGTATGCTGGTATCACAGTCCACCAGCAGTTCAATATCTTTTTGTTCTGCCTTAACAGCCATTAAATCCGTTAAGTTCTGCAGCACATCATCCAGTTGAAACTTTACTTTTTCTACCTTCAGTTTACCCGCTTCAATTTTGGAGTAATCGAGAATGTCATTAATAATATTAAGTAGATTATCCGAAGACATTTGAATTTTATGCAGATAATTGCGCTGCTGATCGCTTAGCTCTGTTTGCAGCACGAGATGATTCATACCCAGAACAGCATTTAAAGGAGTGCGGATTTCATGACTCATATTAGCCAGAAACTCGCTTTTAGCCCGATTAGCTTGATCCGCCTCATTACGAGCACTGCGTAAAGCCAGCTCAGTTAGTTCATGCTCTTTAATTTCATGTCTGAGCTTGCTGTTAGTATCTTTTAAAGTTTTGCTGATTTTAATTAACTGCTTGTTTAACTGCTCCATCTCAATACAGCTTTGCCGATGAGCAATACGTTGAATCCATAACTCCCTGAACACCATCACTTTACTGCGCAGCACCTGAGGATCTAACGGTTTATAGACATAATCTACAGCACCTGATTGATAGCCCTGGTGAACAAAGTGCTCTTCCTTACTGACAGCGGTGACAAAAATAATGGGAATATTATTGGTTTGATGATTTTCAAGGATCAGTGATGCCGTTTCAAAACCATTCATGTCCGGCATCTGCACGTCCATTAAAATTAAGAAAAAATCATGGTGAATCACTTTTCGTAACGCTTCCTGCCCTGAATCCGCCTCTTCAACAACAACGTCTATCGACTCAAGGATACGTCTGACGGCCAGCAGGTTTTTCGGTTCATCATCTACAACCAGTATTTTCGGTTCAGCATCAGTCATCAGTTAGCCCTCCTAAAAAAACACCTATTTCTTCAAGCGGCAGAATATGGTCAACTTCTGCAGCATTGACTGCCGCTGCCGGCATTTCCGGCGCTTCAGCACTCACAGGATCCTGCACTACAGCAAGCCCGCCGTATGCTTTGATTTTTTTTAATCCCTGACTGCCGTCGACACTGGCTCCCGTCAGCACGATCCCCACCAGGTATTCACCATAAACATCTGCCGCAGATTCAAACAGTACATCAATAGAGGGAATAGAGTAATTTACCGGCAGATCAACCGAAAGACTGAGTGTTTTTTCCTCTTCTACCAGCAGGTGATAACCTGCCGGGGCAATATAAACATGAGCAGATAATACAGGCTCATTTGAACAGGCTTCCTTCACCTCAACAGCGCAATATCGGTTCAGGTATTCCGCCAGAAAATCATCGCTGCCGCGCATCTGATGCTGTACCACCATTACGGGCAGGGGGAAATTATTCGGTAATTGAGCCAGAAGAGTTCTAAGCGCCTGCATTCCGCCCATCGAAGCACCAATAACAACTGCCTGATAATTTTTTTTCATGTTAAGATCTTCTTTCGATAAATCCGCCTTTTGTCATCAACAGATTCAAAATCATTTTCAACTGCTGAAAAACCCAAAGTTTCTTTATCGCCTAATACCAGGTAACCACGATGTACCATACTATTCCGCAGTAATGTTAAAACGCTGTTTTGTAATGTCTGATCAAAATATATCAGTACATTTCGGCAGAGAATTAAATGCATTTCCGCAAAGCTTCCGTCCCGCATCAAATTATGGTGGGCAAAGGTAATTTTATCCCGCAGGCTGTTTTTCATCTTGGCTGATTCGTATCTGGCCTGATAATAATCCGAAAAAGATCTGCGGCCGCCTGCTTTGAGATAGTTTTCGGTATACTGCTGCATTACATTCACCGGGTAAATGCCGGTTTTAGCGGCCTCCAAAGCCTGGTTGTCATAATCAGTGGCATAAATATGTGTCTTATCCAGTAAACCTTCCTCTTCCAGTATAATTGCCATCGAATAGGCTTCTTCACCGGTGGCGCAGCCGACGTTCCAGATATTGACACGTGAATAGGTACGCAGTTTGGCGGTCACTTGTTCGCGAATAAACTTAAAGACCTCTGGATTACGAAACATTTCGGTAACTGTAATGGACATGTCGCCGAGGAAAGCACTAAAAAAACTTTCATCATAAAGGATCAGGGGGATCATTTCCGAAACATGCCTCAAGTTGGAAAGCGCCAGGCGGTTATGAATACGCCTTTTCAGAGACGCCCTGGCATAATTACGAAAATCATAACCATAACGCAGTAATATCGCCTCTAACAAACAGTCAATTTCAAAGGCCTGCAGCTGCTTATCTTCCATTTTAACGGCCGCTGGTTTCATATAACCATACCCTTAACATTGACATTAATTTGTCCAGTTCAACGGGTTTGGTTAAATACTCAGATGCTCCGGCTTCTATGCATCTGTTTCTGTCCTCCGGCATAGCCTTGGCAGTCAGTGCAATAATAGGAATGTTTTCGTAGCCGTTTTTCAGTCTGCGTATCCTGCTCATCGCCTCATAGCCGTCCATGACCGGCATCATAATATCCATAATCACCAGCTCAAAAGGTTTATCAGTGCCGTCAGGAGCATCGCTGTTAAGTTTATCCAGTGCGACTTGACCGTTGTCCGCCATAGCGACTTCCATGCCGGCATCTTCAAGCTGGCGGGTCAAGGCAAAAATATTACGCATATCATCATCCACCAGTAATAATCGCCGGCCTTTCAGCATAGAATCGCCATTGTGGAGCATACTGACACTCTTTTTCTGTTCCTCCGGCAGCTGGGTTTCGACGCTATGCAGAAAAAGAGATACATCATCTAATAACCGCTCAGGAGACTCGGCCCCTTTGATAATAATATCAGCGGTAAACTTACTCAGTACCTGCTGCTGCTCATCAGATATTTCCTGCCCAGTGTAAACAATCACAGGAGGAACCAGCCCCGAGGGTAGAGATGCAATTTTCTCCAGTACCGCATAGCCGCTAATATCAGGTAAGCCCAGATCTAAAATAACGCAGTCGAACTGTTCTGTTTCCAGCTTTTCGCAGGCCTGCCGGCCGGTTGATGCAAAAATTAACTGAACATCATCCGACTGAATTAAGCGCTTAACGGAATGCTGCTGATTTTCATCATCCTCAATAACCAGAACAGTTTTAATATTATCCTCACCGCTGCTTTTTATATCTGCCATAACCCTTTCTATATCACTGCTGTCCGCAGGTTTCTGCAGATAACTTAACGCCCCCTGAGTTAAAGAGAGCTGCTTCTGATTACCGCCAGAAATAACATGTACCGGAATATCTCGTGTTTTCAGATTGTGTTTCAACTGCTCTAATACCGCCAGACCATCAATATCAGGCAGGCCGATATCCAGGATAATACCGGTGACCCTGTATTCCATACACAGATACAGGCCGTCTCGGCCCTTGTTTGTTGCCAGGCATTTAAAACCACTCTGGTGAGCCGTTTTAACCAGTATTTTGGCAAAGCATTTATCGTCTTCTATGATTAAAACCACTTTGTCATTTTTAGAAATATTACGCCGGTCATCTTCCATAAAAATATCACTGGACGGTAATGCAGCGTCTAACGGCGTACTATTGCTCTCAAGCGGGGGAACTGCCGATACGGGTGTTGTCTCAGCACTAACAGGGGGCGATATATCATTCGATTCTCCCGGCCACTGCAGCGGCAGATACAGGCTGAAGACGCTGCCGCTGCCTTTTTCACTTTGTAACTGTATTTCACCGCCTAATATTCTGGTCAGCTCTTTTGAGATGGTTAATCCTAAGCCGGTGCCGCCGTATTTTCGACTGGTGGAGCCGTCCTCCTGCTGAAATGCCTCAAAAATCGCCTGACGTTTTTCTTCCGAAATACCGATACCGGTATCAATAACCGACAGTCCAATGCTGTTATCTGCATTTAGTGCTTTATTATTAAAACGGGTATTAGAGTCAGGCAGATGAAACTTTAAGGTGACCATGCCCTTTTCGGTAAATTTAAAGGAGTTGGAAAGAAAATTCTTTAAGATCTGCTCCACTCTTTGACTGTCAGTTCTAAAGTTTGCCGGTATCCCCGCCTCTTTCTCAATAACAAACTCAGTAGCGTTTTTCGCTGCGACCTGAGCAAACAGTTTCTGCAGATTATTAACCACAGTGTCAATATAAACATCATCTACATGGGTATTTAACATACCGGCTTCAACCTTGGACAAATCCATAATGTCATTAATCAGGTTAAGCAGATCATTGCCGCCCTCGTATATGACTTGAGCATCTTCCCGCTGCGCATCGGTCAAGTTTCCCTGTTTATTTTCCGCCAGCATTTTTGATAAAATCAGCAGACTGTTTAACGGTGTGCGTAATTCATGGGACATATTAGCCAGAAATTCGGTTTTGTATTTACTGGCCTGCGATAAATCATTAGCTTTTAATTCAATCTCATTCTTTGTCAGCTGCAGTTCTTTTTTCTGCTGCTCCAGCCGCTGCTGTTTTTCTTCGAGCTCTTCATTGGAAACTCGTAATTCCTCACTCTGCTGTTTTAACTCTTCTTCCGATGCCTTTAAGCGCTCGGTTTGCGCCTGCAGATTTTCATTAGAAACCCTCAGCTCTTCCTGCTGACTCTGCAGCTCTTCCGACTGGATTTTGGACTGCTGCAGTAACTGCTCAGTACGAATCAAGCTGATAATATTATTAAAAACAACACCGATGTTTTTCCCCAGCTGATCGATCAGCTCTTGATGCAGAGGCGAAAACTCTTTAACTGAGGCGACTTCTATCACCGCCAGCAGCTGCTGTTCAAACAGCAGCGGAAAGACGATAATATTTTTAGGTATGGCTTCACCGCAGCCGGAACTGATAAGAATATAATCGTCAGGAACCTGCTGCAGAAAAATAGTTTTCTGCTCCAGTGCGCTTTGCCCGACCAGACCTTCACCTAATAAAAACTGATTTGCGACATTTTTACGTTTTTTATGTGCATAGGAACCAAGCAGCTTCAGCAGTACACGATTGTTCTTATCAAGCTCTTTGCTGTAAAACAGCCCGAGCTGAGCATCCAGCATAGGAACTAATTCATTCATAATGACTTCTGCAAAACTCTTCAGATCATTAAGCCCCTGCAGTTTAGCGGTAATAGCCGCATAACCGCTTTTTACCCAGTCCTGACCTTCGAGTTTACTGCGTTCATGCTCTAGAACATCCGATTGTTCCTGCAAGTTACTGGTTGTTTTCATCAGGGCAACCGCAAAGGCAACGATAATCAGCGTGCCTGCCAGTACCAGCCATAAAATGGCATTGGCGTTAGCCTTGGAATCGGCCTGTCTTTCATTCATCAGTGTTTGTTCAATTTGTTTGAAGCGGCTTAACTGCTGACGAATATTGTCCATAATACGTTTACCCGTTTCTTGTTCAATCAAACGAGTGACATCTTTCATCGTTGTAGAATTTGCGTTTATTTCATTGCGGGCGGCTATCTCAGGCTCCCCGGCCTTAGCCAGCCATTCTCTGGCTAAAAACTCGACTTTAGCGGCGGCTCTGCGCATCGGTTCAATATCAAAATCATTCTGCACCTGAAACTTCAGAGCAGCGATATCTTGTTCAACAGTAATTTTTCCTGCCGCAAAAGGCTCAAGAAATTCATTTTTTCCGGTGATCATAAACCCGCGAAGTCCGGTTTCCTGGTCGACCATGCCCTTAGCAACGGCAAGGAGCAGATTTTGTGCGGCCTGATTTTCCGCTTTTATAAAGTGGACATTCATCTGCTTAAGATTTTCTCTGATTTTATCGAGTATATTTTTACCGCTTTCAGCTGCAGCGGCTTCTTCTATATCCGCATAATCAGCACGACCTTGGGTTACACTGCGGCGAAGAGCCATCCCAGGCTGAGCGACGCTTTGCCTCCACTGCAGAACAAGCAGTTCTAACTGGCGAATAGACTGAAGCATCTCTTCCCGATCGTAGGCATTATCGATCAGCTTATTGAGCTGATCGAGGTGTTCAACTAATTTCAGCCAGCCATTATGAAAAGGTTCAAGAAAAGTGTCTGCGCCGGTGACCAGAAAACCCCGTTCACCGGTTTCCATATCAACCATGTCTTTAGCAATACTCAAGATAAGATTAACAGCGCGCTGGTGATTAGTTTTTTTAAAATCATCTTCCATCATCTGCAGGTGTTCACGCAGTTCGTCTAGTATCTGTTTGCCTGTGCCCTTCTTCAGTATCTCCTGCAGATAGTCTGCATCTTTAGCACCGGTCTGCACTTTTTTACGCTCATCAATTTCCCTTTGTCCGGCTTTTTCGGACCACAAGTTAATCAGCTTCTTAATGTCATTAATGCGCTGTACCTGCGGCGGGTTATCACTGACCAGCTCTTTAAGAGCATTTATTTTATCGTCCAGCTGATTTTTTGCCGAATGATAAGGCTGCAGAAATGATTCTTTACCTGTGATTAAAAAGCCTCGCTGTCCGCTTTCAAGGTCAATTATCAGTTTTTCTATTTCTGTACTGGAGGAGATTACTTTATGGGTATGATTAACCCAGTCGAAAGTATTAAGCAGAGAGGAGATACCGAAATAATTAATCGAACCAAATAGAAGAACCAGAGCAATGGGGATAATTTTTTTCGTTAATACTGCCTGATTGAGTGCCGGCGTAGAAAGATATTTTTTCATAATGATCCTTCATTAATTGATATTTTTTGCCATAAATCAGTTATTAACAGCTAACTCTGTTAAACAGGCCGCTTATGAACAATTTTTTATAAATAAAAGTCAATTAGATTCATACGTTTTATATAGACTATAAACAACGAAGTAGACAATATTGGATGACTGTTCCTTGTATACTTTTCATGTTGTTTTGCTGCCCAGGCAGCTTGTCACCTTCTGGTGAATTTAAAATAAACAGCTATATTTGTATAAATAACAGCTGTAACGGATGCTCAATTGTCAGGCAATGGCAAATAGCCGCTCTGCATTATTCCTTAGTTATGCTGAACTGCTTAGGTAGAACCATGACCATTTGATATCCGCGACTTTAGCACGCTGAACGTGCCGGGATTCTAGATAGTACTTTAACTTACTAGAAGTTATAAAAGTTGAAGAGCTGCTCAGCTAATGAGAAAGGGATCAAGGATATGAAATTCGATTTGCTATGGCCCCCCCCGTCACCAATATCAGTTTTCACACTGTTTAGCGGCTTAAATACTCAGCTGATGAAAAATCATAGACCCCTGCCGATATCATTCAATGTCCGTGTTTTTCCAGTTTGAAGGCAAAGCTGCGGTAATAGAAAGGTGAGAAGAGAGTATAAACCAGAACTCTGTGAGCCCAGGATAAGGAGAAAGGTGTGAGTATTGGAGAATGTGGAAAAATAATGGTCGTGGATGATGAAGTGATCAACCGAGACATGTTAAACGGTATTCTAACCGCCCAGGGCTATGATGTCTTCGGCGCAGTTAACGGTGAACATGCTCTGTCCATGATCCCTGATTATGAACCGGATCTTATTTTACTCGATGTGGTAATGCCGGTTATGGACGGCTTCGAAGTCACCCAAAAGTTAAAGTCGGATCCCGTATATCATCATATTCCTATCGTTTTACTTACTTCTTTAAATAGTCAGGACTCACGTATCAAGGGGTTAGAAGCCGGCGCAGAAGACTTTGTAAGCAAACCCTTTGACAGACATGAACTGCTTGCGAGGGTCCGTAATTTAATCAGGCTGAAACACCTTAGTGATTTTCTCAAAATCAATAACCGAATACTCGACGAGTACGATATGCTCACCGGGCTGCCTAACCGCAAACTATTTCAGAAACAGTTAAAACAATCTATTACTTACTCGACTAGAAATAAAAGTGCTCTAGGACTTATCATCGTTGATATCGTTAATTATAAAACGATTAACGATACTCTTGGAGCGACTCTGGCGGATTTAGCAGTTAAAGGAGTTGCTGAACGTATCAATCGAGTGGAAAATAACGGTGCTTTTATCAGCCGCCTGAGTGACAGCAACTTCGCAATTATTGTACAAAACACCAGTACTGATGCAGAGCTGTATAGCAAAAAAATTTACGACATTATGTCGCAGCCTTTCCTGCTGGCTGAAAAAGAGATCTTTATTACCGTACAGCAGGGAGGAGCGCTTTATCCGGAGAGTGCCGCAAACTGGGAAACATTGTTAAAGAATGCCGAAACGGCAGTTCATCAGTCAAAACAAACGGATCCTAAATCATTATATATATATCAACCTGAAATTGGAGCACAACTGCAGCAGCGTATGAACCTGGAAAACAGCCTGCGCAGTGCACTGACTAAACAGGAGCTTTTTTTAAATTATCAGCCTCAGGTTGACCTGCGCAGCGGTAAAGTCATCGGCCTGGAGGCGCTGCTTCGCTGGCAGCACCCGGAACTAGGTCTGATATCTCCAGAAGAGTTCATCCCTTTAGCCGAGGAAAACGGCCAGATTTTTGCCATTACCGACTGGGTATTGAAAACAGCATGCACACAAAATAAAGCCTGGCAGGAGGCGGGCCTGCTGCCGGTGACAATTGCTGTAAACGTCTCTCCTCACCAGTTTAATGACTATGAATTAATTACTCAGGTTAAACAGGCTCTGGAGATCTCCGGCTTAGATCCAGAATACCTGGAACTAGAACTTACTGAGGGTGTTATGCTGGATAATCCTGATACTGCACTTTCTGCAATTCATGAATTAAGAAGTATAGGAGTTCAAGTCAGCCTTGATGATTTCGGCACCGGGTTTTCAAGTTTGAGTTATTTAAAAAGCATTCAAGCCAATCGGATTAAAATAGACCGCTCTTTTATCACCGACCTTGCCGTCAACACGGATGATGAAGTTATCGTTTTAAGTATTATTGCTATGGCGCACCAAATGGGCCGCCAGGTGATAGCAGAGGGGGTTGAAAACGAAGTTCAAATGTATTATCTGTTTCACCATAATTGTGATGAAATTCAGGGATATTATTTTAGTCGTCCGGTACCTGCTCACGAAGTTGGAGCATTATTAGCTGATGAACGCAGGCTGGTTGTCAAATCTAATACCGACAACAATCAGTAATTGATATGCAGCAGTAGAATGCCTTTCGACACCTAAGAAACGAGTTGAAACTTAATAAAGACTTTATCTAAAAACTTTAACCTTGGTTTCAAATCGTTCTCTAATAGTGTAAATGCCTAAAGAGGTTGGCTACCCTTTCCGTTTCTCGCAAACGCCCCTCAAACTATAGCCGAGAACTGCTGTGCGCCATGTTCCTAATGCGGCACAGCAGAGATCAGCAATGCTCATTAATTCATAAAATGCTTTAGCGGCGGAGCATGCATCAAGAAGTTTTGATGGGATATATTCCACGCATAAGCCCCCGCCTGAGTAAACACCAGATAATCACCAATGGCTAACTCTTCAACATACTGCTGACTCGCAAGCACATCTTTGGGTGTGCACAGCTGCCCGACTAAGGTAACTGCCTGCTGTTTAATTTCCGGATAAGCGAAATAGGCATTATTCGACAGTTCAGCCTGTCCGCGGCAGACAAAAAAGGGATGATCATGACTTTGTGCCGCCGGTGTTCTGAAATGATGTGTACCGCCGTGTCCAACTGCAAAATACTGCCCATGGTTATGTTTAATATCGAGCACCTGCATCACATAATACCCGCAATCAGCGGTGATATAACGCCCGCATTCGAAACGAATTTTGGTATCAGCTAACCGCTCAGCAGTAATTAATTTAGCTAATTCAGCACAAAAAAGACGCCAGTCAAAGACCTGCTCCGGATCAGCATAATTAATACCGATGCCTCCTCCCACATTTAATAACGGCACCTGTAATTGATACAAATCACACCAGTATTTAAAGGTTTTAAAATACAGCGCCATCAATGCCAGATGTGCTTTTCGATCCAGCTGGTGCGACATTAAGTGAAAGTGGAATCCCTGCAGATTGATAGACGCAGAATGCTCAATCACCTGCAGCACAGCCGCCAGTTCACTTTCATCAAAACCGAAAGGTGTTGGTTTTCCGCCCATGGTAAGCTTGGTACTCGGCAGCCCCTGTAGTGAAATATTCATACGTAATAACACATTGCAGGTTTTTCCAGTGCGCGCGCATATCTGCTGCAGACGGTCTAATTCGGTGAGGCTTTCCACATGAATTGCCTCAACACCAAGTTCCACTGCCAGTTCTAGTTCTGTGCATAACTTCCCCGGTCCGCCGAATATCAGCGGCACCTGCGGCTGACACTCATTTAACCAGGCAAGCTCCCCGCCCGATGCTGCTTCAAAACCGTCAACGAGCGGTGCTAATGCAGCTAAAACTTGTGCTTCTGGATTCGCTTTGGATGCATAATAAAGTTCACAATTTTCGGGCAGAGCCGACATCATCTCTGCGGCACGCTGCGTTAATGAGGCTAAATCATAAATATACGCACACAGCGGTGTCTGCGGCGCGCCTTCACTTTTTAAAAAATCAATGGTTTTACTGATACGGTCTTTCATGAGTTTTCCATTATCTGTGCAAGCGGGCTGCTGAGCAGGCTGTAACCCGAGAGGCTGTCGGCCTGCTTCAGCAGACGGGTGGTTAAGTTATTTTTACTGGGTATCGGCTGTCCGGCTAAAAAAGCCTGCAGTTCCGGCTGCTCGCCCTCCTGGCTCTGCCACTGTTCAATAACCGCGGCCAGTGCAGACCAGCAGCTTGCTTCTATAACCCGGCTGCCGGCTGCAATATGAAAAATTGCTTCACTAATATTGTTAATTAAGGTGCAGTAGGCAATACGATTCCACCCCTGCTCGCGGCTGTAATAAACCGAAGCGCGGGCTTTTTCGGATAATTCACTAAGCTTGTCCGCAGGCCAGTGCGTCTGCATCAGTTTGGTTCCTTCGAGATCACGGATCCAGATATGTGCCGGCAGACCATTTTCAAAACCAATCACGGTATTTTGTAAATGCGGTTCAAAAGCAATGCCTAAATTAAAGAAATAATGCAGTACGCCGGGTAATAACGCCTGTAAATAAGCATCAAACCACAGCTCCGCTGTGTGCGCATAACTTTGCTCTGCGGCCTGTGCCATCTGCGGCTGATACTGCAGCTGCTGCGCAGCTGATAAACCGTCACGGTATAAAATACCGAAACATTCAATCACATCCTGTACAGTTTCCTGCTCATCCGCTGAAGCGATAGAGGACAGATCAATACTGCTGGCGGCAGGCTCCTCCATCACCGAAAATTTCGGACAGCGTAACGATGCCTGTGCCGCACACTGGCGAAGTAACCCTGTCAGCGTAACCGCGCTCTGCAGCTCATACCAGGCATTTTTGCGTACACAGTTGGTTAAACGAACATGAATCGAAAACTTCATAAAACTGGCGCTTTGCGGGACAAATAAAGTGCGTACCGAAGAAGTCGGATAAACCTTCTCACCTAAAGGCCCCGCGTCTCGAATAAGCCCCAGCTGCAGTGCTTTTTGTACCAGCGGCTGTTTTAAAATGGTCTGCACTTCCCAGGGGTGGCAGGGGTATAAGCAGGCTTCACTAGGGTTTACCTGCTCAATGACATCAAGCGCGGTTAATTCTGTACAGTGCATCTGCTTTATTAACTGCGGGGACACCTCAAACCAGTGCAGTGCAAACTTGGCCTGCACCTCCGGCGAACAGGCAAGCAGCTGATCGAAGCTAACACCGTCGCGGCTTTTAGGCGCGGGATGCATAGCATGTCCCCATAACAGGCTCTGCTCGGACTGAATTAAACTCGAATAAACTTCAGCATCTGCTTTAGCCGCATTATGCTGAATAAACAAGCGGGTAATATTAATACTGTTTTTTATCTGCTCCAGCAGTTCCAGATTCACCTGACTGTCCAGCACTACCGCTAAGTGCTCTAATAAAAACTGTGCTAAATCCACAGCATCAAGCGGCTGCCAGGCAAGCCCCCGGCGCTTTAAATAGGGCTGACTAATAAAACGAACGCGCGCCAGTAAACTCACATAGTCCGCTTTGATAACTAAAATACCCGCGGATTCAGGAAAGCTCAGGCGAATCGTACGGTAACCACTGCTGATCTGCTGGTTAAAGGTGGCAGGTATATCTGACTGATGGTCATCCAGTTCGACCTGCCCTTTTGCTAATCCGTATTCGCGAATATAACAGTTTAATAAGCAGCTGAGCGCATTACCTTCAGCTAAATGCTGATGTACTTCATTACGATATTTGGCAGAGGTGCTGCTGTTATGATTCAGTAGTTGAGTTGACATAGCCGAATGACTCCTTGTCGTGAAAAACTAAAATGAAAACGGCGCTAGTACAGGCAGCGGCTGCCAGTAAAAACGGCCAGTGTAAAGAAAAATGCTGACTTACTAAGCCGGCGGCCAAACCTGCAGACACACCCGCCCACTTTCCCCAGGCGTCAAAACGCCCGAAGGACAGACCCGCTTGTTCCTGCTGCAGACGTTCACTTAAAAACAGATGTAATCCGCTGTAACTGAGCAGCATACCAAGCCCGAACATAAGCCGATAAACTATCAGCCCGTCGATGCTGTGTAATAAAAACTGCCCTGCACAAGCAGTCCCCAGAATCACAAACCCGGACAAGCTCTGCAGACGCGCAGACAGGGTTAACTTAGCAAGATAAAACGCCAGTAACAGATAAACTAAATGCGGCAGGCTGTAATAGAGCCCCGCCATAGTGTCGCGGCTCTCCCCTAAGCTTTGTACATAAGGCAGAAAGTAAGGAAAGGTCACCACCATCGCAAAACAAAATAGAAACTGCAGGTACAAAAGCTGCGAAAACTGTCTGTTTTGTGCCGGTTTTTCTGTGCTGTTTACACCTGCTGCAGCAGTCGCCGCATCACGCGGCAGCAAAAAGCTCAGCAGTAAGGCGCTAAAGGGCAGCAGGGCTAAATAGCGGTAGATGAGCAAAGGCTGCTCAGCTGCCGTGAAAAAACCTAACAATACAGGCGCACTAACCAGTGCCAGGCGCGCTGAAAACTGCGTCAGGTTTAAACTCTTTGCCAGTGAAGGCCCTTTATATGTACTGCTTAAATAAGCATTGGAAGCAGCTAATGTGCCGCCGCTGATCCCCTGCAGCACCAGACCAAAACTAAATACCCCCAGACTGTCGGCAAAACCCGATATTAAAAAACCCAGCGTTAGACCCAGCTGTGCTCTTAATAAAGAGTTTTTCTTACCATAGCTGTCTGCAAAGCGCCCCCACCAGGGAGCGCTGAATGCGGTGCACACAGCTGGGACAACAAACATAATGCCGATAAGATAATCAGCATGCCCGGCGCCTAAACTGCTGAGCATACGCGGCATAAACAGCGGCATACCCAGCGCAGTAAACGCCGTTAAAAAATGGCAGAACAGCACCACGACTATTACCGGCATGCTCTGTCCCTTATTAAAAAGTTCTGATGTAAAAAGTTCGGAACACTATTCCCGTAAAACTTATTAATATCACTGGCACCGGAGACCGATTTACTGAGCAGACTGCCGGAGCTTAAAAGATACTTAGCCGGCTGATACTCGGCTTCTAACAGGAAATTACGCGCATATTGAGTCTCAATGCCCTCACGCTGCAGCATATCTAACTGTTTAATCAGCTCTTTTCTTAACTGCTTATATAACAGCAGCAGCGGCATCAGCTGATAAGCAGCCATAGCCTCAAATACTGCGGCAATATCTAACTGCAGGGTGATGGTAGTAAACATTTGTGCAAGCGCCTGCTCGTCATCAACCAGAATACGCTGGTCGATTAACTGATTAAGGCGCTGCTTAGCTGTTTCTTTGTCCGGCACACTGTCTATAAAGCGCGATGCCAGAAGGCGTGCTGAATCGTTGTCTTTCATCACCAGGCTGAGCGGTTTTAAATGCGAAAACGCAAGCACCGCATTCTGCTGATTCGACTCTAGGGCAATACCGTATTTCAGCCATAAGCGCAGATGCACACTCAGCAGCAGGCTTAAGTACTCATCCAGCCAGCGCTGCATGTCTCCTTGATAGAAATAATCAACTAAATGCTGCAGATAAAGGCGCTTATCCGGCATTTCACTGCCTAAAGCTGCAACGGGAACCAGGGTTTTATCGTGCATAACACCGGGATACTGACGCACAATATAAGCGATTTCTTTGATTTCTCCCTGATGCCCGCCATGCTCTTCACTGCAGTGCTGATATAAGCCCTGCAGTTTCGGATCATCGGCAGCTAACTGTGTTAACACTTTTTCAAACCAGTGCCCGTCATAGATAGTGCTGGCTTTTATCAGGCGGACATTACGCGCGCCTAGTGTCGCCATAACAAGCGGCACTTTAATATGGATATCAGGCGACTGCTCAACAACCACGGTGCGCACAGACAAAGTTGCCGTGACCTGTAATGCAGACTTAGGGGCTAATACAATATTTTTATCAACACTGCTTAAGGTTTTAAAAGTAAGCGGATGCACAGGAAAAAGCTGATGCGTCAATGCCATTGAGGCATCTAAGCCGACCTGCGCAAAAGTCGGCCAGCAGTCAGGCTGAGCAGATGTCAGGGTTGCCTGGTCATTGGCAACAGCAGCCCAGTTTAAGGTAAAAGAAGCGCCGAATTCCGGTGCATAACGACTTAGCGCCTGCTTATCAAAACCAAATTTAGCACGCGCAGTGGGGTAATAAGGGTGGTCTAAATAGGAAGCGGCCTGATCTGATAATAACAATTTCTGATGCCAGTGCGCGATCTCATAAAGCGGCTTGCTCAGCGCAGCGGTCTGCTCCTGATAAGCTTGTAAACACAATTTTCTATGTTCCACGGCGCATTCAGCTTCTTTAATATAATCGTTAAAAAACTGCCTTGCTCCAGCATCCAGATTCTCTGCCAGGGTTGTTAACCAAAGATCAAAACCGGACTGTGAAACGACTCCCTGCTTATCCTTTTTCAACCAGGCATCACTAACCGCCTGCCAGGCCTGCATATAATGACTTTCAACAACCGGGATATATAAAACATACTCTCCCAGATGACTTACCAGCAGCCAGTGCGGCGACTGCACGTCAAGCACATTGTTATGCGCAAACTGTGCGGCGGTAATAATTTCTCCCCGTGAGATAATCTGGCAGACATTTTCTCTTAAGCAGGTATTAACAATACGCTGACTGATATAGCTTTTATCCTGTGCCATTAGTTAATCTCCCATGAAAGCAGCTTAGCGGCCGCGGCTGCCTGCTGCGCAATAACATCACCCGCCTGCCCGACGGCGGTCAACATGCCTAAATAATCTTTATTTGAATGGCTGACCGTTAAATACTGCCCCTGCTCTTTAAGCGGCTGATAGCTGACTTTTGTACTGCCCAGCTGCTTTACAAAACCTTCGTGACGGCGGACTAAAGAACCATTGCGGGTATTCGGGAAATATTGAATTAATGCACAGGGCGAGCGGGTATCAAGTCTGTCTAATGACCTGCCGGCGTGGAGCTGTAAAATGGTTTCAAACCAGTCAAAAGTAAATAATTCGTTAAGTAAAAACTCACGCCCGTCACCAATACTGCGGTAATTGATTTCAACCAGGACAGGCCCCGATGCAGTCACAATAAATTCGCTGTGACAAACACCAAAAGCGGCGCCAAACTGCTGTACCTGCTGTAATGCCTGCTGCCCGTATAAACGGCTGTTTTCGCCGTTCCATAATGCACCGGTTTCAATGAAATTCGGCAATGCTGAAAGGCTCACATCGAAGCCGCCGACAGCTATTAACTGCTGACCGTCACCCAGTGTTTCTAAGGTAAACAGCGCCCCCTCAAGATAAGATTCCAGCAGAATAGGCATCTTCTTTTTGCTGAACTGTCTTTGATAATCCGTTAATTCAGCTTCAGTTCGGCATAATGCAACATCTAAGCTGGATACGCCTTCGCGTGGTTTTGCAATAACCGGGTAAGGGATGTTTTCAGGTAAAACACCATCCGCTAAGCACACAGCAGACCATACTGTCGGCATCTGCAGCTGCGCTAACTTGGCGCGCATCTGCGCTTTATTTTTAGCCTGATAACAGGTCTGCCAGTTTTTACCCGGACAGGTGAAATACTCAGCCACTAAAGCCGCCGCTGTCTGCAGATGATCACTGTTAGAAAAAACCACCTGAGGTTTAAGCGCATGACTGTCTAGCAGATCAATAATGGCGAGAGGATTAAAAACATCGCATTCCAGTATCTGCTGAGGTCCATTTTCCACCGTCGAAAAATAATGCTTATGCGCTAAGGCGTGATCCGTTACTAAAGTCAGCTCATAACCAAGTTTTAATGCAGCCGGGACAAACCCTTCTGTTACCGCCCGGTTTTCGACATGCGTAATTATGACCATTTTCTGCTTCATCATTTATTCCTTTGTAAGATAATTTAAACAGTAAACAAACTGAATCCTGTTAAGCAATGCCGGCACGTATATATGCATCACTTGCGATTGACTGTAAATGATAATAATTATCATTAAGATTTAAGTCAACAGTAAATTTAAAATCTAACTAACTGAAATAAACCAGAAAAACAAATCATCAAAAAATTTAAAAATATAATGACCAAGGCAATGATAACGGTTATCATTATCTTTTTTGCCTGATATGGAATTGTCATGACCCAACGATCTGCCCTGCTGTTTTTTACTTTATTAACAGTTCAACTAAGTGTCTTTAACCTCAAAGCACAGGCCGCAGTTATTAACCATGACAACGGCACTTTGCGGCTGCAGAATCCCCCGTCACGTATTGTGGTACTGGCCTTTTCTTTTGTTGATGCACTGGCAGTGGCGGGGATTTCTCCGGTCGGCATCGCCGATGATGGTGATAAAAACCGTATTATCACCAGTGTGCGGAATCAGATAGGAAGCTGGCAGTCTGTAGGTTCACGTTATCAGCCGAGTCTGGAGGCAGTTGCAGCGCTCAAACCGGACCTCATTATCGCCGACAGCGGCCGTCATCAGTCTATCTATCAGGACTTAACACGTATTGCACCTACCTTGATGCTGAAAAACCGCGGTGTCACTTATCAGGAGAATCTGCAGGTAATGCTGAAAATTGCGGCTGCGCTTGATAAAACGGAACAGGTTAAAAAACGCTTACAGCAGCATCAGGATTTAATGCGCGATTTAAAAAAGCAGTTTAACAGTCAGGCTACTTTTCAGTTTGCAGTGATCAGCGACAAAGGTATGTGGCTGCACAGCCCTGAATCCTATGCCGGCAGTGTGATCGCTGAATTAGGTTTAAAAAGCCCGCTCAAGACAGGCGGTGGTGAAGCTTATCTGGCGGCCGGTTTCGAGCAGCTGCTGAAAACCAATCCTGACTGGCTGTTTGTCGGGCAGTACACAAGGCAGACAGTACTGGACAAATGGCAGAAAAATCCTTTATGGAAAATATTAACCGTCAGTAAATCGCCGCAGTTAGTGTACGTTTCAGCAAATGTCTGGTCACTGGCAGGCGGCATGCTGGCAGCCGAGCAGATAGCCCTAGAGCTGGCGAGTCACATACTGCCATGAACATCACTTACCCGGTCCGAAAAAAACAGCAGTTAAACACTCTCTTATTAATTACAGCACTGCTTAGCGGCTTTATTATCTCCCTGTACACACAGTCTGAGTTTTTGCTGCAGGTGAATGATATCTGGCAGATACTGACAGCTTACGACAGCAGTGACATAAAACAGCAGGTGATTCTTTCATTACGTCTGCCGCGCAGTTTAACGGCATGTTTAATCGGTTTTAATCTCGGTGCGGCCGGTCTGTTAATGCAGGGCCTGACCCGTAATCCGCTGGCTTCCCCTACTCTGTTTGCGGTTAGTTCGGGTGCCGCCTGTGTAACGGCATTAAACAGCCTGACCTTTGCTATGGTCAGCGGACTGCCCAGTGAAGCAGCGGCTTTTATCGGGGCATTAACAGGCGGTTTATTAGTCTTTTTACTGGGCGGCGGATTAAACACACAGAATAATTCCTTACGCCTTATTCTTGCCGGTATTGCTGTTAACGGTCTGCTGACATCACTGACACGAGCAGCCCTGATTATTGCTGATGATACGGCCTACAGCCTTTTACACTGGTTATCAGGCTCACTCAGTGATATTGACTGGCTGCGCTGGACACAGCTCTGGCCGCTGAGTCTGGCGGCACTGCTGCTGGCTGTTTCTACCTGCAGGGGATTAAATTTAAATGCCCTTGGCGAGCAGACCGCATTTAGTTTAGGTATTAATGTCACCTGGCTCAGAATACGTGTCTGTCTAGCTGTTTTATTACTCACCTCCATTTCCGTCACCATCGCCGGGCCGATTGTTTTTGTCGGCTTAATTGCGCCGCATCTGGCACGTGCTTTGTGCGGCCGCAGTCACTTTATACTGCTGCCTGTTAGCGGTTTATCAGGAGCGGCCTTAGTCTGCTGGGCTGACTTATTATCCCGCAGCATTGTGCCGCCGGCAGAAACCCCGGTTGGTATTATCACCGCCCTGATCGGCACACCTTTTTTTATCTACTTAGTAGTGCAGGGAAAATCATAAATGAGCCGTTATAACAGAATATTAGCAGGCGGTTTTTCACTATTACTTTTTTTGAGCCTGATCAGCCTGTTCAGCGGTGCACAGTCATTAACAGTAAAAACCGTTATCAGCACATTAATCAACGGCGGCGATGCCGATTTTATTATCAATCAGTACCGTTTACCGCGCATTTTTATCGCAGTGCTAACCGGTATAGGACTTGCTGTTTCCGGGGTATTAACTCAGGGTATTATCCGTAACCCTCTGGCTTCTCCCGATTTAATGGGGATCAGCGGCGGTGCGGGTTTATCGGCATGTACTGTGCTGCTGATCCGGCCGGATATTAATATTAGCTGGCTGCCGCCGGCCGCCCTGCTCGGCGGGTTCAGTGCGGCGCTGTTTATCTGGCTGCTGAACCGCTGGCATAACCCGAGTCCGGCACGCCTCGCATTAGCAGGCATTGCCGTCAGCGCATTTTTAACCAGCTGTATTAATTTTTTATTAGTACTGCATCCCGTCGAAGTGAACAGCGCGATGATCTGGCTGACCGGCAGTTTATGGGGACGCAGCTGGGACTATATCTGGCCTCTGCTGCCCTGGTTAATTATCTTAGTGCCCTTTTCATTTTATCTTGCCTGGTCTTTAGATCTGTGTGCATTAGGCGACGAGACAGCCGGAGCGCTTGGTGTTAATACACAGCGCTTACAAATCATGGCCTTAGCAAGTGCAGTGGCACTGGCAAGTGTTTGTGTTGCAGTCTGCGGCACCATTAGCTTTGTCGGGCTGCTCGCTCCGCATTTAGCACGTTTATTAGTCGGCTCCCGGCATAAGCTCATTTTACCCGCTGCAGCTTTAACCGGGGCCTTGTTAGTGCTCAGTGCAGATACCCTGGCGCGTAATTTAGCACCGCCTCTGGAACTGCCTGCCGGGGTACTTACGGCGGTTTTAGGGGCGCCCTATTTTATTTTTTTACTGCATAGATATAAAGGCTGGTAACGTGTTACATATTGAAAATTTAAGTGTTAACTACACTGGAAAAACCGTGTTAAAAGATCTCAACCTTACGATCCCGAAAGGCAAAATAACCGCATTAATAGGACCGAACGGCTGTGGTAAATCAACACTGCTCAAAGCCATCTCCGGCGGCTTAAAATCAGCAACGGGACAGGTCACCCTAGCAGGCCGGGATTTATCCAGATTAAACCATAAAGAGCGCGCCCGATGTCTGTCTATTCTGCCGCAGTCACCGATAACACCGGAGGGGATCAGCGTGCAGCAGTTAGTTAGTTTCGGACGTAACCCTTATCTTTCTCAATGGGGAAGACTAAGTGCAGAGGATGATCAAAAAGTGCAGCAGGTTATACATCAAACCGGTCTTAGTGAATTAGCACAACGTCCCGTTGATACACTTTCCGGCGGCCAGCGCCAGCGTGCCTGGATTGCGATGATTTTAGCACAGGATACGGAATATATACTGCTGGATGAACCCACCACCTATCTCGATTTGACCCATCAAATTGAGCTGATGGAGATGATCCGGCAGATGAATAAACAGGGTAAAACCTTAGTGGTGGTATTACACGACCTTAATCAGGCCTGCCGCTACTGCGACCATCTCATTGTAATGCGCCAGGGGCAGATAAGCGCGCAGGACAGTCCGGATAAAATATTTAACAGCAGGCTGCTGAAAGAGGTTTTTGAGCTCAACGCAATGATCATCAATGACCCCGTGGCCAATAAACCTATGTGCATCCCTTTGTAAAAAAAACACAACCAACAAAACAACTTGCAATATAGATGATAATGATTATCATTACGTGAATTTCATTTTAGTGAGGCAGCGTAATGATAAAAGCTAACCTGGTTAAACAAAAAACGGCCGCTAAGCAAGAAGTGTTCGGCATATTAAATTCCGTACCTTCTGCGGTTATCACCGAGATGTTTGCGTACGCAGGTTATGACTTTGTCATTCTTGATACAGAGCATTTATTCGTTACACCGGAAACACTCGAACATGCAGTCAGCGCGGCCAAAGGACTTAACCTGACGGTATTTGTCCGAGTGGCACACGCCTGCCCGGCAGCTATCGGCAGAGCTTTAGATGCCGGTGCTCAGGGAATTGTGGTGGCACGGGTAAGCAGTTTACAAGAAGCCCAGGCAGCCGTGCAGGCAAGTTACTACCCGCCTTTAGGCAGACGTGGAATTACTGGAGGAAAAAATACCGGATTCGGCATCCTGCCCTTATCCGAATATATAAGCACAGCGAATCAGCAGATCATGCTGACATTAATGATTGAAAATCTTGAGGGGCTAAGCGCACTGCCTGAAATCGTGCAGTTAGCAGGGGTTGATATGATCCTTGAAGGCGCCTTAGACCTGAGTTTAGCAATGGGACACCAAGCGGACTTTAACCACCCCGAAGTGCAGCAAAACATTGAGCAGATGGCGTTAATCTGCCGTCAGGCAGATGTCGCTTTCTGTGCCGTCCCCCGTTTACCGCAGCAGCTCAGCATGTGGCGGGAAAGAGGTGTACACACTTTTCTAGCCGGAGAAGATAGAGGAGTAATGTTCAAGGCATTAAAAAACCACCTGTCACAACTAAAAAACAACTAATCAAAATAAAAGTAAGGAAACTTTCACCATGCACAAGCATTACCCGAACTTCAAATTAAAAGTCCTGTCGATTGCAGTGGTAAGCGGCTTAATCTCTAGTTACGCACAAGCATCTGAGCCTGTAGAGATAGAAACAATGGTTGTTACCGCCAGTGTCTTAGGTAATTCAGAAGTTGAAGAGGTCCGTATCTATCAAGGCAACCGCAGTATCCTCAGTAATGAAGTACTAAAAAAGAGTGCGGCCCGCTCCATTGACAGCGCTTTACAGCAGGTTCCCGGAGTCAAAATTTCCGATGAAACAGGCACCGGAGTTCTGCCGAATGTTTCAGTACGCGGTTTAAACGGCAGCCGTAGTGGTTATTCTCAGTTTTTACTCGACGAAATCCCTATGACATTAGCCCCGTACGGACATACGGGACAGTCATTGTTTCCTGCAACATTACAGATGATCGACAGAATTGACGTGGTGCGCGGCGGTGCAGCCGTACAGTATGGTCCGAATAATGTAGGAGGAGTGATCAATATAGTATCAAAGCCTATTCCAGAGCAGTGGCAGACCACTCTCAATGAACGTATTACTTTTTTTGGTGACAGCAAGAATCTTTACGACACTTACCTTAGTACAGGCGGTGCCGTTAATGAACATTTCGCCATGTCTTTAAGCGCCAATTTTTTAAACGGGGAATCATTCCGGGATAATTCCGATACTGATGTGCAGAACTGGATGCTCCAGACTAAGTGGAAGCTCAACGACAAACAAAGCTTAGAAACTAATATTCAATATTACGACGCAGATACACAGCTGCCGGGGGCGCTGCATACGGAAGCATATGAGCAGGATCCAACACAGTCGTTACGTCCTAATGATCAGTTCCAGGCAGACACGACACGTATTTCAATGAAATATAACCATGTGTTAGGCGAAGTTGGTTTTGCTGATTATGCTGAATTTGATCTGATCGCATTCGGCCATCAGAGTAAGCGTAACTTCCAGTGGGATTTTTATAATAAAAAAAGTGACAGTGACGGTGATTTAGGAGCTCACTGGGCAGATACAAGTCAGGATGCAACCCACCTGCGTACCTCTCCCCGTGAATTTAAAGTGTATGGTTTTGAACCAAGAGCGAGCTTTTATATCAACGGTCAAATCAGCCAGGAATGGATTGTCGGCACTCGTTATGTCAATGAAGATATTGGCTATCAGCTTAACCAGAGCGATAACAGCAGCGGTGAAACAAGCTCACCGCGCGACTGGCACATGGATACAAATGCAATGGCTTATTACGTAAGTAATAAACTGGGTTTCTTTAATGACAGCTTCACTGTTACACCCGGCTTACGTTACGAAGATGTACGTATGGAATTCACTAATATAGGTAAAAGCTACCAGCAGGAAAACCATGTACAGGAAGTACTGCCGGGCTTAACTCTAGGTTACGAATTCTCTGATGCCTGGTTTACCTATGCCAATGCACAGAAGTCATTACGTACTCCGCAGATCAGTCAATTGTGGCCTCAAGATCAGCAGTTAGAATCCGAGCTTTCATGGAACTATGAACTAGGCATGCGCTTCACTCCCACTAGCGACAGCAGCCTGAATCTTGCCCTGTACCGCATCGACTTTGAAAATAAAATTCAATACGACAGAGACCTAGCCCTGTTTGTTAACATCGGCGAAACACGTAACCAGGGTGTTGAACTGGAAGCACAGTTTTCTCCTGTAGAGTCATTAACATTACGTGCTGCTTATAACTACCTGGACACAGAACAGCTGGAAGGAGAATTTGCAGGTAATGAATTACCCTATGCTTCTAAGCACCAGGTATCAGCAAGCGCATTTTATAATTTAAGCGGCGTTGATTTAGGTTTAACAGCATATTATTACAGTAAATCATATGCTGATTTAGCCAACACGGTTGAAGAAAATGAATCCGGTACCGCAGGACAATTACCCGCATACACAGTGGTTAACTTCAGCTTAGCAAAGGAATTATATAAGAAAGATAATCAGAGCTTGAAAGTTGGTTTAGCAGTAAATAACCTCTTTGATAACCAGTATTACTTTAGAGGATTAGATGTTTCACCAGCAGGCCGTGTACCGGCTCCCGGCCGTTCATTCACACTTGACCTGGGTTACACCTTCTAAGAAAACTTAAATTAACCGGCACTGTCTGCCGGTTAATTTATTCCCGCTCATCTCTTTAAATAGAGAAATAATTAGCTCGTATAAAGCAAAAAGCCTGTAACACGTTAATGTTACAGGCTTTTTTATGTGGTCGGTGATAGAGGATTCGAACCTCTGACCCTCTGGTCCCAAACCAGATGCGCTACCAAGCTGCGCTAATCACCGAATTTTATTTAGGATTTAAGTCTGCTTGACTTTCGGGTTTACCCTCTGGTCCAGTTCTTTATAAACCCTAGGAGATGCACTATCAAACTGCGCTAATCACCGTATTTTTGTTTAAATGGTGCGGAAAGAGAGACTTGAACTCTCACACCTTGCGATACTAGAACCTAAATCTAGCGCGTCTACCAATTCCGCCACTTCCGCAACTATTTAAACTTTTACTACTTATAACATTTTAAAGATGGGGCGAATGACGGGGATTGAACCCGCGACAACCGGAATCACAATCCGGGGCTCTACCAACTGAGCTACATCCGCCGCTAAACTTTAAAATATGGCGCACCCTACAGGATTCGAACCTGTGGCCTACGGCTTAGAAGGCCGTTGCTCTATCCAGCTGAGCTAAGGGCGCAATTTTTTTTGCGCTAAACACGCTTAAAACGTGCTTAAAAATATGGTCGGAGGTAGAAGATTCGAACCTAAGAACGGTCCTCTAATCCAACTCTCTATAAGCTTCGCGACAATGCGCGCCAAGCTCACAGATTTAAATGTGGTCGGTGATAGAGGATTCGAACCTCTGACCCTCTGGTCCCAAACCAGATGCGCTACCAAGCTGCGCTAATCACCGATTTTTATTTAGAGCTCTAAACAAAGAGCCAAGGAGATAAACCGTGTTACCACCTGTGAGTTGTTAAGGCAGATGCCTTGTCAACGAGGCGAATATTACTGAGTTGTGATCTGATCGTCAAATATTATTTTCATTAATCGTGTTGTATGCTGAATTATTAAACGCATTGCTGATTTTAACTTCGAAGTACAATAATTATCAGCTAAAAAGTGTTCTGTTTCTTAAATTTAGTTATTTTCCATTGTGCAGCCGCCGCAGTATCAGCACCAGCTAGAAATAAAAAAACCGTCGGGAATCAACGGCTTTTAAAGCATCTATAGTAAAACAACTATAGTTAGAACTTATCTTTCCCAGTATGCTTCTTCTAAACTGTCTTCACGCTCCGGCAGGCCACGAGATAATCGCGGACTATGCTGCGCAAGTACTTCATAAGCAACACGGTTTGCATATTTGCATATCTGCGAAAACGATGAATAACATAAACCGTCATTCTTATGTTTAATTGAACCCGGTACATTTTCTCTGTGGAAAGTATTAGATGCCAGATCATGCAGAAGTGCTGATAATGCGCCATCGCCCGCACCGTTCGTATTACGAATTTTTTCCGGTCCGCCCATATAAGGGGAAATATGTGCATAGACTTTAAGCGGTGTCTCACAGTCGGCTTTCAATTTAGGACGAGAGAATTCATAACGATTAAACTCCGGAATAGCGCCAGGCAGCAGGGTGTGCGATGTTTCGCGCTTTTGTGACTCTTCAGTATAACCCGCTGTATACAGGCCTAAAGGACCTGCTGTGGTTAATACCATATCACATAACTCAAGAGCAGCTTCACTGGCTGATAAAGGATCTTTAAAACCGGTTAAAGCTTCACCTTCATCCTCATTCATTGCCAGAATAGTAATATTATCTTTAATGAAATTCTGCCACCAGACAGGATCTTCCTCAATTAAGAAACGCGTACCTAAAGTCAGTACTACAGGTACTTCTGCTTGTTTAGCATATTCGATTGCTTTAAGCGCAGCTTCTGTCATTGGATCGCCGTCACTGGCACGCATCAGATATGCTGTAATAATCAGGGCAGAAGCTCCCTGAACAACCTCTTTATCAATGTAGTCAGGACTTAACTTATCCATTGCCCCTTTACTGATTGCAAAAGTACGTTCACCGCATTCAGAAACCAGGGTAAAACAGCGCCCTATTGCACCGTCAACCGGCTGCAGATAATTAAGATCAACTTTGGAAGAGGTATTACAAAGGTAACGATAAGCATAGCTGCCGACATCAACATTATTGCTCATTACACCGAACAGTACCGATCTGTCATCGGCAAGGATAGAGTAGTTATGTACGGTATTACCAATAGTACCGCCGGCAAACTCGTCACTAACCAGCTTGTGTTTTTTTAATTCAGTATAAAGGGCATGCGCCGCGTCATCATCAATAAGTGTCGAATTACCTTTTGGAAGCTGGTAACGCTTAAGCAGTTCATCGGCTACTTTTGCTTCAATATCAACCAGAGTCTGATCAATACCGGTTACATAAGTTGCCGTGCGCTGCGGCTGCGGGATAAATTGAGCCAATAATGGGTCACGATTTTTTACGGGGAAATAATGTTTTGACTTTCGCTGACCTGGAAACTTCATGTTCTATTCTCGATGTATGCAACAACGGATAGACAGCTTAGGTGCTATCCGTCTTAAAGGATAATGACCGTGTTATCAGCGAATATTTTGACAGGCTAATAAAAGCGGTGACAGATCCTAGCATAAACCCCGTCATAAAAAACAGTGAAAATAACAAAGTTTGATTTAGTACAAGAATAGCTTAGAGCAGTTCTTGTACTACTGTATGCCGTGTTTCAGCAGCGCCCTAGTCTTTCACAGCTGCTTTGAAGCGCATAATTACCCGGCTTTGAGCATCAACTAAAGACAAGGTTTCACCATTAATCTGATATAACTCAGTGCCGGCTAATGTCTTTAAAAATGGAATTTCAGTTTCATCCATATCCGGGCAGGCCATCATAGTGGACATAAAAGGTGAAAATGTAATCTGATTACCATTCAGCTGATAACCGCCGGAAAAACCATTACAGCCGGAAAATCCATGGGCCGTCTGCTCTTCACTATTAAAGGTCATATTGATCTCTCTGGCATTTTCTTTAGTTACCACAGGTGTGCCGTTAAGCTCAATCAGTTTCCAGTAGGTATTTTCAAAATTGACATCGGTATTAAACAGTGCGGCTTTTCTGTCTGTCGCGACCTTCGAAAGCATTATGTTCACGGCTTTATTATCCTGCTCGGCAAAGACCGGCGTACTGGTCGTATTGATAAACATAAGCACTCCGTTAGCTTCGATACGCGCCTGCAAAACATAACGTCCCTGCTCCGTAAGCGCAGCCGGATCATAGTTTAAATCCACTATCCAGGGCGGTGTATTCGTCAGCGTCATGGTTTTAGAGGCAATAATTTTTGCCGGAGCATCGGCCAGCGCAACATCCGCTAACGTTAGAGTCAGCTGCGCATTCTCAGGTAATAACATACGCTCGCGGTACCAGATTTCTGCGCTGACAGAAGCCGGCTCAGAACTAACAGCGGCAGCCTGAATTTCAGGTGTCTGACTTGTCTGTTCAAGCTGCGCGCAGCCTAATAACATCATTGCACTTACCAGCACGGTGGGCAGTTTCCAATTAAACATATTAATTCCTCTTATTGATTCTATAAAAAATTCTAATAATCCTGATTTTTATAATAAAAGAGTCTGTTTAACAACAAACACAAATTCCCGTTTATCTTTTATCGATAAGCATTCACAGCAGTCAAAATCACAGAAAAGAACACTCTTTGATATCTGTTTTTACTGAAATTATTATCAGCAGTCATCCTACCTTAATTAAATTAAAAATGCACCGCCAGCCAGATGGTTTCAATCTCAGGATCTGTCCAGCTTACTTTATGTTTCTGCTGCGCTTTTATTTCCAGGTAATCACCCGCCAGCAGATTAACCGAAGGCTGATCGGCAAAGGTAATTTCGGCTGCGCCTTGCACAACCATTACCCATTCATTGTTTTCCTGCTCATACCAGCCGGACTCGGGTGAAGTATGCCCTTTTGAAATAATCCGTTGTATTTTTACATTTTTACTGTCAACCAGGCTTTCAAACACCTCGCAGCTTAAATCTTCAGGCAGTTTTTCAAATATATTACTCATATTAATAGCTCTCCAAACAGTTTAACTGCCTGCACACTGCACTTCACAAGTACAGGTTGACAAAAATATTCAGGCAGACAAGTCTAGGATTAAGCAGCCTCGTTCAGCGGATGCAGCTCCTCTTCCTCTTTTTCCTGCTCGTCGGCGACCGTGTTAATCAGCAGGGCAATCACACCGTCACCAGTCACATTACAGGCGGTGCCGAAACTGTCCTGTGCTAAGTGCAGAACAATCTGCAGCGCAATCATCTCTTCAGTAAAACCAAGCATTGAACCAAGCAGGCCGACGGACGCCATTACCGCACCGCCCGGCGCACCAGGAGCTGCAACCATAGTTATACCTAACATAGCGAGAAACGGCAGAGCTTCAAGCAGGGTAGGTATAGGTCCTGCACCAGTCATAATAATGACAGCAGCGGCAACACTAGAGACACTGATCACCGAACCTGACATATGAATATTGGCACACAAGGGCACGACGAAATTAGCAATTGAATTTGATACACCGTTACGCTTAGTCTGCTGCAGAGTGATAGGAACAGTGGCGGCGGAAGACATAGTACCCACAGCAGTAAAGTAGGCCGGTAACATGGTGCGCAGAAGCTTTAGCGGAGACTGGCGTACAGCAATACCTGCTGTAACAAACTGCAGGGTCAGCCAGACCCAGTGCATGGAAATCACAGCAATTAACACTAGGCTGAAGGTCTGCATGGCGGCAAATACAGTGCCTTTTACCGTCATGTCTGCAAAGACACCGGCAATATAAAAAGGCAGTGCCGGAATAATAACTTTATTTAAAAACAGCTCAATAATATCACGCCCCTGATCACTTGCTTTTTTCAGGTGCTCAGCTCCCGTACTTGAAATGCCTAAACCAAAAATAAAAGCTATGGTCAATGCCGTCATGATATTCATTAGCGGCGGGATCTGTAGCGCTAAAAAAGGAGTAAGAGCAGTTTTAGCCTCGGGAAGCTGACCTGCACCATCGAGTAAAACCGGGAACAGAGTACTTGCGGTAAAGAATGCAAAAATACCGGCTCCGAGAGTCGACATATACGACAGGCTAATGGTTTTTCCGAGCAGTTTTCCTGAGTTTTTCGGCAGGCTTGCTATACCGCTGGTAACATAAAAGAGAATTAACAGCGGGATAATAAATTTAATTAACTGACTAACAAAATACTGTATCGTGATCAGACCTTGAATAAGCACATCCGGCGCAAACATGCCCGTCAGTATGCCGATTAATATTCCACACAATAATTTAAGTATTAAGTTCATTTTTTTTCCGTTCAGTTGGTAGGATAAGGGCTTCTTATCATAATGCGTTAATTTACTGCCGATAAAAAGTCTGCAGTTTATTTATACTGCTGCTTTTTATCGACCTGTTGCTTTTTTCTATAAAAATAAAAAATAGCTAAGTCTTGATAATGTCACGTTAGTGCTGATCATACTGCAGATGGATAATACGGCTGGGCAATTATTGCCCAGCCGGTCACTACATCTAATGCAGTACAATCAATGCAGGTGACTAGTTACGAGGCTAAAATCTGCAGAGGTAAAGAGAGAAGCTGATCACCTGAGCCTGCAAAATAAAAGATAACTGCAATCAGTCCGCCGACCGTTAACAGATACCAGGCACTTGAAAACAGCTGCCCGTAACGGTCCAGCGGTAACAGATGACTCTGGTGACGGGTACGCCACTCAAATAATATTTCCATACTGCCGATCAGCAGTAAAAATCCCAGCAGTGCCAGCCCAAGACTGTAACTTATAAATACGCCGATTCCCGCACCGGCAATACAGGCAATAAGCCCTACTTTACTGTTCATGGAAAAACTAATACTTTTAAGCACATGACCGCCGTCGAGCGGTAAAATAGGGAGCAGATTAAACAAGTTTAACAAAGCGTTAAAAGCGGCCAGTCCGGCAAAAAAGATATTTCCCGTTAACCAGTAGAGTAGAATACAGCCCAGCGACAAAATCAGACCAAAAGTCGGCCCCATTATAGAAATAACCACATCCTGCCAGCGTGTATTTATTTTTTCATCACTGACCGCCAGCCCGCCGACAAAGGGGATCAGATATATGCCTTTAGTTTTCATACCAAAATATTTCATGGCGCGGATATGTCCGTATTCATGAAATACCAGACAGGCTAATAATGACAGCGCAAACTGCAGCGAAAAAAACCAGCTGTAGGCGGCTAAACTCGCCCCGGCTAACACAACTTTAATAATCTTAGCACTTTTCAGCAGTTTAAAACCCAGCGATGCCAGCCCCATCAGGCTAAGTTTCTTTTCAACTTTAGCCGCTTTAACCGGTACCTGCTGTTCAATATCTTTACTGTTACGTATACCTTCCGCGGCAACACTGCCGTCAACAACAAGCTGATACTTAATTTCAAAAGGCTGCCAGGTTAAATCCACCTCTAAGCTGCATTTAATAATATGCACCGAGGGCTGTCCGTCTTCACTATCCGCTGGTTCCCTAGTCTGCACTTGACGGCTAAGCTCAAAGTGATGACTTGATTTCGACTCGCGGTTTTCTGTTGCCGTCAGCTGCGAGACAATATGCTCGCCCCAGTACAGCTGCTGCCAGCCGGCAAGCGAGCCTTCTAATCTTAATGTCTGCCCGAGATGTTCAAATTGCAGTAGTTCCACGTAGATAATTCCATAGGTAATATTCTGCCGTGATTATGCCCGCAATAGCGGACAAGGAGAAGTCTTAATTTCATCGAAATTATCGGCACAAAAAAAGTCGTTTAAAAACGACTTTTTGACTTTAAAGCAGAGGTGAATAAAGTTTAATCACAGCATTTTTTCTATTCTGCTTTCAAGTTTGCCCTGATCAACTGCGAAGTTCCTGATACCTTCGGCTAATTTATCCACCGCCATCGCATCCTGATTATGCATCCATAAAAACTGTGCATGGCTTATCTTCTCCGGACGAGGCAGTACGGTAACATCGGCAGATAATTTCTGCTCCAGCGGTCCGTCCATCTCACTCAGTTCCTGCAGCAGCTGCGGACTGATAGTCAGACGGTCGCAGCCGGCCAGCTCTAAAACTTCCCCGGTATTACGGAAACTTGCGCCCATCACAATCGTATCGTAGCCATACTGTTTGTAATAATCGTAAATAGCTTTCACCGAAATAACACCTGGATCATCTTCTGCTTTAAAATCAATACCCTGCCTGGCTTTATACCAGTCCATAATACGTCCGACAAAAGGAGAAATCAGAGTCACGTCAGCTTCTGCACAGGCACGCGCCTGAGCAAATGAGAATAAAAGTGTCAGGTTACAGCTGATCCCCTCTTTTTCTAAAATCTCAGCTGCTTTAATACCTTCCCAGGTAGAAGCCAGTTTGATCAGAATACGGTCATTACTTATGCCCGCATCGTTATACATTTTAATCAGCTGCCGTGCTTTATTAACACTTGCCTGTGTATCGTAAGAAAGGCGTGCATCCACCTCTGTTGAGATACGCCCGGGAACCACTTTCAGAATTTCCTTACCTATATTAACCGCAAGCATATCGCAGGTATCTTCTGTCTGCTGTTTTTTGTTTTTACTTTGTATTTTTGCATAAGCGAGAGAAGCTTCAATCAGGCTTTTATACTCGGGAAGCAGCGAGGCTTTAAGAATTAATGAAGGGTTAGTGGTAGCATCCTGAGGCTGAAATTTAATAATCGCTTCGACTTCACCGGTATCGGCAACTATGGTGGTAAATTTATTAAGCTGCTGCAGTTTATTACTCATATCTGTCTCTACTTTTTTAGTTGAATCTGATATTTCTATCTTGCAGTGTTTATAAAAAATCAATACGACACATATAAACACTAGCTCAGAAGGAATGGAGGGAAGAAGCCAGTTCACTGCTTAGCAGTAAACTGGCTTAATAAAGCTGAATCAGTTAACAGCTTTTAGTTAACGATAATACCAAGCAGAATACCAACAGCACCGAAATCTGCGTCGCTGAAGGTGGTATTCGCAAAACCTAAGTCGCCTAATACTGGTAACAGGAATACCGGCAGGAAGGTAATCAGCAGACCTTGAGCAAATGCACCGAGAATTGCACCACGGCGGCCGCCGGTTGCATTACCGAATACACCGGCAGCGGCACCTACGAAGAAGTGCGGTACCACACCTGGAATAATCATAGTCAGCCCCATCAGGTAAAGCAGGAACATGCCCACTAGACCAGCAGTAAAGCTTGACAGGAAACCAACTAAAACAGCATTCGGTGCGTAGGGAAATACCACCGGGCAGTCAAGCGCCGGAATTGCATTGGGTACGATTTTGTCTGAAATACCTTTAAAGGCAGGTACAATTTCAGAAATTACCATACGCACACCTTGTAAGATTACGTATACACCGGCCGCAAAACTAATTGACTGCATTAATGCAAACATAAACCAGTGTTTACCGCCGCTTACTTCACGTACAAAATCACTGCCGGCAAACAGACAGGTTATTATAAAGATAATACCCATAGTAAAGGAGATCGCCACAGGTGTATCACGCAGGAACAATAAGCTCTTAGGCACATTCATCTCTTCAGTTGAATGCTCTTTATTACCGAATTTACTGCCGATAAAACCCGCTAACACATAAGATAATGTCGAGAAGTGACCAATAGCCACATCATCCGAGCCGGTTACCAGCTCCATATATTTATGTGCAATCGCCGGGAAAAATACCATTAACGAACCAACTAGAAGTGAACCGGCAGCAATCAGAGGAATACCCGACATACCGCTGGAAGCCAGAATCGCAGCGACCATCATTGACATAAACAGAGTGTGATGACCGGTTAAGAAGATAAATTTCCACGGTGTGAACCGTGCAATTAATATATTAACCAGCATAGCAAACAGCATGATCATAGCCATCTCTTTGCCGAATGCTTCCTGCGCTATCGAAACGATTGCTTCGTTATTCGGCACTACACCGGTAATACCGAATGCCTCCTGAAAGATAGTCGCAAAATCACCTAACGAGCTGACAACCAGGCCTGCACCAGCACCCAGAATAACAAAACCCATTATAGTTTTTACCGTACCTTTAATACATTCAGTAACTGGTTTGCTCTGTGCAATTAAACCAATTAATGCAATTAAACCAACCAGTACAGCCGGCTCGGACAAAACGTCCGTCATTAAAAAGTTAAAAAATTCCATAGTGATTTCCTATAGTGCGCCAAGTTTTGTCAAAGCTTCAGATAAACGTTCTTTCATCGCCGCTTTATCAATCATGTTATCCAGGGTTACAATCTCACCTTCTACATTCTGCGCGACCAGTTGTTCGGTAATATCTTTAGTACCGACAAAAATATCACAAACCGTGCCTTTCGCTGAGCCTAAATCCACATGGTCAACATCTGCAGTTACCGCTAAATTTTTAACAATCGTTTTAATGCTCATTTCCATCATTAAACTTGTACCAAGACCGTTTCCACATACAACCATAATTTTCATAATCTTTACCTTCTATTGTTTTTTACTGAGAGTTATTAAATAAGTGTGTTTATTAAAAAATGTTAATTAATACTGTTCGACAATACTGCGGACAGCAGCTGTATCCGATGCATTACAAATTGCTTCGATATGTTCTTCATTCATAAACAGCTCAACCAGCTGCTGAATTGCTTCAACATGACTAACGCTGTCGGTTGCCGCTAATGTCAGCAGCAGTTTTACCGGATCATTTTCTTCATTATCAAAGTTAACGCCCTGCTTAATGACAGTAAGGCTTAAAGACAGTCTGTTTACCCCGTCTTCCGGTCTTGCATGCGGCATCGCAATGCCGGGCCCAACAACGTAATAGGGGCCGATCTCCTGGTGCGAGCGGAAAATTGCATCAACATAACTCGGCTCAATTGCGCCGTTATCAAGCAGTGCCTGACATGCAAATTCTATCGACTGCTGCCAGTTTTCAGCTGACTCATGAATACGTATTACATCTTCGGTAAGCATTTTTTTAAGCATGATTTTACTCTTTATACCTGTTTCTGATGGCGCAACTTTAAACCTATTAAAGATTTACGGAAGAGATCCAGATCACATTTGGTAGCGCTACCTGATAGCGCTACCAAATGTGTGAGTCAGCTATCATTTTTAATTAATGCCGTTGCAGGGTACAGATAAAAAAAAGACAATAAATAATGTTATGATTGACAAGTTCATACTAAAAACAATAAAAAGTTCAAGCTGCAGGCGCGCTGGCGCTGTTAAAAACATATTCAGGATATTTGATGGAAACACTTCGTAAACGCCGTGGTACCGGCCGAGTAACATTAGCAGATGTAGCGAAATCAGCCGGTGTCGGAGCTATGACTGTATCCCGAGCATTAAGAACACCGGAGCAGGTTTCCGAGAAACTCAGAGATAAAATCCAGCTGGTTGTCGAAGAACTCGGTTATATACCTAATCAAGCGGCCGGCGCATTAGCCTCCGGTAAAAGTGATTCGATTGCACTGATCCTGCCCTCCTTTGCCGATAAAGTATGCAGTAATTTTATTCCCTCTTTTCAGGAGATACTTAATCAGGCCGGTTACCAGTTAGTTATTGGCTACAGTAATTATTCCATCACTCAGGAAGAGCAGCTGCTGTCGACTCTGCTGGCAAACAATCCGGCGGCTGTTGTACTCTTCGGTAGTGAACATTCGGCACAGACAGTAAAACTGCTTAAAAACTCACAGGCGGCTATACTCGAACTTGCTGAAATCAATGAACTTTGCATCGATTTAAATGTCGGCATAGATCATTATCAAAGCAGTAAAGAGATGACCCGCCATCTGATTAAACAGGGTTTTCAGAAAATCGCTTTTGTCGGTGCGCGCAGTGAACAGAGCATACTGCGTAAACAGCTGCGGGGCTGGCAGGCCGCTATGCTGGAGAATTATTTAGCGCCGGATCATTTTTTAACCAGCAATGATGAGCCGAATATCGAATTAGGCTGTGAAGGTGTTGCAAAATTACTGCTTCAGCAGCCCGATTTAGATGCACTTATCTGCAGCCATGAAGAGATTGCCATGGGCGCACTGTTTGAATGCCAGCGCCGTGTATTACAAATCCCCAAAGATATAGCGCTAACTTGTCTGGATGGTTCAACATTCAGTGAAAAATGTATTCCGCGCCTGACCAGCATTGAGATAAACTACGCTAAAATGGCCGGCAAAGCAGCCCGGCTGCTGCTGCAGAGATTAACAGGCCAGGATCAGAACTTGCTTAAACAGATTGATATCGGTTTTAAACTTTGCGAACGTGCCAGCAGCTGACTAGGCACAGGCTAAAAGCGCCGCAATAAAACTGCTTTCCACAGTGCCTTTTATCCATTACCATGGCGCCTTTTTTTTGATTCAAAAACTAGGCTGTCAATTTGCAAACTTTACAACAACTAAAATCAGGGCAGTTAGGCCCGGTTAAAAAACTATCCCTTAGCGAAAATTTAAATAAGTTCCCACAAGAAATCTTTACTTTAGCAGACAGCTTAGAAGTACTGGATTTATCAAATAATCAGCTAAGCGCTTTACCCGATGATTTTGACCGCCTAAAGCAGCTGAAAATTCTATTTGTATCTAATAATAATTTTGAGCATCTGCCCGCTGTACTGGCTAAATGCCCTAAATTAGAGATGATCGGTTTTAAAGCTAATAAAATCCGCACAGTACCGGAAAATGCTTTACCTGTTGATACCCGCTGGTTGATTCTCACCGATAATGAAATTGAAAAACTGCCCGATTCCATGGGACAGTTATGGCGCTTACAAAAATTAGCGTTAGCGGGCAATAAAATTACCGCCCTGCCGGACTCAATGCGCAGCTGCAGAAATCTACAGTTAGCCCGTTTATCTGCTAATCAGCTAACCTCTCTGCCGGACTGGCTGCTGCAGCTCCCTAAACTTTCCTGGCTGGCATTTTCCGGCAACCCTTTGTGCACGGGTTTGAGTCAGCAGACAAAAGATATGCTTAAAGTTCAACTGGCAGATATCACACTGGCCGAGCAGCTCGGTGAAGGTGCGTCCGGTGTTATTTATCGCGCTCAGT
Organism: Psychromonas aquimarina ATCC BAA-1526; assembly: GCF_000428725.1. Lineage (GTDB taxonomy): Bacteria > Pseudomonadota > Gammaproteobacteria > Enterobacterales > Psychromonadaceae > Psychromonas > Psychromonas aquimarina. The sequence continues at coordinate 231,414 of NZ_KE386793.1, read as the reverse complement.
GGAACAATAAACCAGCAGCGCTTAGCGGCGGCGCATCTGATATTGCACTTAAATTATTCAAAGGTGCCGTCACCAGTGACGGTTACCCGATTGATGAATTAAACTGCTGTTTAACAGCGGGTAGACACCCTAATCTGATTAACGTTGTCGCACAGATTGCGCAGCAGGATCAGCTTGGTTTAGTGATGGAACTTATTCCGAACACTTTTGGAAATTTAGGTTTACCACCCTCGTTAATAACCTGTACGCGGGATACTTTTGCTCAAGGTACACAGTTTGACAGCGACGCTGTCGTTCGGGTTGCGCTGCAGATGGCTGATACGCTAGAGCATTTACATACCAAAGGCGTCAGCCATGGTGATGTCTATGCACACAACATTATGGTTGATAGTAACTATTCACTATTATTTGGTGATTTCGGTGCATCCTCTAATCTGGCGGCACTGCCGGTCATCCAAAAAGAGGCCATGGAAAGTATAGAAATACGTGCTTTCGGCTGTTTGTTAGAAGATATGTTAAGCCGGTGTCAGCAGGTTGATAGTTGTGAATTAACTGCTCAGTTAACCACCCTGAAAGATGACTGCAAACACAGCGAACAGGCTTTCCGCCCTCGATTTTTGGAAATAAAAGCGCAGCTGCTGCTTTTATCAGCAAAGGTTGAAGTGGTTGTATAATACCAAATCCACTAATTATCTATTCATTGATGCTTGTTAAAATGGACGCTAGCTAAATACAAATAAGATTTGTATTTTGGTTATTTATTTTGTAATTAGAATAACTAGTTGCAGCAGTCAACGCCTTGCCTTCATCCATTTTTTCTACGCCTAAATAGATCATCTAATTAATGGAATTGCTATAAGAAAAAATCCAGGCTTTATCGGCCTGGATTTTAAAGAGCTTTATCGAGCCGACGAATCGTAATCCTGTATCGCCAGCTGTAAACCTTCTATATCAGAACTGCATAAATGCCCTTTCAGGGCATTAAATTTATCTTCCGGCCAGTCGTAAACCTGTAATGCCAGCAGCTTATTTCGAACAGTCTCGTCAAAACGGTATTTAATATGCTTCGCGGGACTGCCGGCGACAATACTGTAGGGCGCCACATCTTTAGTCACCACGCTGTTGGCGGCCACAACGGCACCTTCACCGACGGTTACGCCGGGCATAATCATTGCCCGCATGCCCAGCCAGCAGCCGTCACCGAGAATGGTATCACCTTTGCCCTGATAAGACTCTTCAATAAAGTCCATAAACGGGTACAGGCACAACCAGTCTGTTCTATGGTTATGATTCCCGCCCATTAAAATCACTACTTCGGCGGCGATACACACATAATCACCGATATGGAGCTGATCGATATGCCAGTTAGGCTCGCGGTTTTCACCGGGCTGGTCACCGCATAAATAACGGACAGCGGATTGTTCAAAACCATTATCCCAGCAGTCGCTGTAATAACTGTGAGTGCCTTTGATATGAATATTTTTATTAGTAACTACTTGATGTAGGAGCTGAAATTTTGACCAGTGTTTCTTTGTCATGACAATTTACTCTATTATATTTAATGGCGCCACGGAACGTTTGTCTGCGGCGATCTGTTCACGTTCAAAACAGATCCCGGACAGCAACTCGCGGCTGCTTTAATAGAGGGTTAATTTTAATCATATTTATTAGTGCCTGCAGATTTGCCGTTGCAAAGTAATACAGCGAATCATAATTTATCGCTCGCTGATAAACAATTAACTTGTGAACATAATATTCGGATTTCCATTCAGGAAAAGCTTGTTTCTGTTATTTTCACTTTTGGAAAGAAATATTCAGCGTTAGATTAGAGTCCTTATTTTTAAAGAGGATATACATTCGTGAGTCTACAACAGAAGATTAAGCAGATTATTACTGACCCGACACTGTCAGCCAAACAGAAATCCAGTTATCTCGCGTTAGAGGCCGATGCGAGTCTGCCCTATCTTCCTGTTTCTCAAGTAGTTCACGAAGCAATGGACAGCGGCATTATATGTGATATGTTTGAAGGCAATGCGCCCTTTAAACCACGTTATGTATTACCCGATTACGCTAAGTTCCTGCAGCAGGGCTCAGAATATCTGGAACTGCAGGCGGTAGAAAATCTGGATGAAGCACTCAATGCGCTGACCATTATTTATCATCATGTGCCCTCGGTTACCAATATTCCGGTGTATTTAGGACAGCTTGATGAAGTATTAATGCCTTATACAGCAGGTCTTGATCCGGAGACTATCTACCAGAAAATCAAACTGTTCTGGATCATGCTCGATCGTACCCTGCCCGATGCTTTTATGCATGTAAATATCGGCCCGACTGACAACATCATCTGCCGCACAATCTTAAGAGTTGATGCTGAGCTTAAACAGGTCGCCCCTAATCTGACCTTTATGTACGATCCGCAGATAACTCCGGAAGAGCTGTTTCAAAGAGCAGCCGCCAATATCTGCGAGTGCAGCAAGCCGCATATTGCTAATTATCCTATGCATGCACAAAGTTATGACCAGCAGGGATTCGGTATTGTCAGCTGCTATAATTCATTACCCTTAGCCGGGGGCGCAAATACCCTAGTGCGTCTTAATTTAAAAGAGGCCGCCCTGCGCGCAGAAAGCCGCGAAGATTTCTTTAGCCATACACTGCCTCATTACTGCACTCTAATGTATGAGCTGATTGAAGCAAGATCTCAATTTTTACATGAACAGTCGCATTTTTTCGACAGCTTCCTGGTAAAAGAGGGGTTAATTGAAGAGTCGCGTTTTGCCCCTATGTTCGGTATTTTCGGTATGGCGGAAGCGGTTAATATTCTACTTAATAAGACTGATTTTACAGATATCCCATTAAGTAATTCCAAAAGCCAGTACGGCCATTGTGAAACGGCAAATATATTAGGCCACCAGATATCTGAAGCCTTAGATCACATCGTTAAATCCACCGCCGTGACCTATGGCTACCATGGCCGTGCCCTGCTGCACTCGCAGGGCGGAATCAGCCTTGATGAGGACGTAACTCCAGGTGTACGTATCCCTTACGGCACAGAGCCGGATCCGATTGCGCATATCCAGGCACTGGCAAAACATCACCAGTATTACACCTCGGGAATAAGTGAAATTCTGACCATTGATGAAACTGTAAAATCAAACCCGCAGGCTATGTACCAGTTGTGTAAAGGGGCATTAAACTTAGGTTTCCGTGAATTCAGCGCGAATGTTGCTTCTAACGATTTAATTCGTGTCACTGGTTATATGATTAAACTGTCTGATATTGAACGCTTCAAAGCACAGGGCTCTCGTACTAATACTACCGGTTTAGGTGCAGAAGCGGCTGTTAATACCAGTATTTTAAATAGAAAACCAAGAGTGGCGAGTCATGAACAGTCACCTCGCTACGTACGCTGAAAAATTGCCGCAGACAAAAGCAGCTGTCAGTAAAGTAATTAACTTTTCCTGTGTAGACGGGCCCGGCAGCAGGCTGGTTATTTTTCTGCAGGGCTGTAATTATAACTGCCTGAACTGCCATAACCCGCAGACTATCGATCTTTGTGATAACTGCGGTGGCTGTATCAGCAGCTGCCCTGTCCAGGCACTCTCCTGGGCAGATAACAGCACCTCAAGCAGCGTTAAGTGGGATACAGATTTATGTATTCATTGTGATACCTGTTTAAGCATATGCCCTAAGCAGTCCACTCCTAAAACTTATCACTACTCAGTTGCAGATATGCTCCTGCTGATTCGTAAAAACAGTCTGTTTATTAACGGCATTACGATCAGCGGCGGTGAAGCGACACTGCAGCTTAATTTTATCAAATCTCTGTTTGAAGCGGTAAAAACGGCCCCGGATCTACAGCATTTGAGCTGCATGGTTGACAGTAACGGCAGCTTAAGTGAAAGCGGCTGGCAGAAGCTTCTGCCTTTTATTGACGGGGCCATGATTGATCTTAAAGCCTGGCAGCAGGCAACCCATTTATGGATAACCGGGCGGGACCATCACAGAGTTTTCCGCTCACTGGCACTGTTAGCTGCCGAGCATAAACTTTATGAAGTGCGTCTGCTGCATATCCCGGGGAAAACCGATTTCGAAAGTGAAATTGATGCACTGGCAGATTATCTGAAAAAGCTGCCGCCTGCCGTACGTATCAAGCTTAATGCCTTTCAGAATCACGGCGTGACAACTGAAGCTAAAACCTGGAAAGCCTGCACAGAACAGGATATAAAACAGTTAGCCGGACAGCTCAGTCAACGCGGTGTCGGCCCTTTAATTCTACCTGCTGTTTATATCTGATTTCTATTTTATCCTGAATATAAATTCTAAACGTCCGATGGACAGGCCGTCCATTAACGACCTGCATATTTATACCAAATCCACTAATTTTCTATTCATTTATGCTGGTTAAAATGAATGCTAACATCGTTATTGATTTTGTAATTAGAACAACTAGTTACTGCAATCAATGCCTTACTTTCATTCATTTTTCCTACGCCTAAATAGATCACCTAATTAATGGAATTGGTATTATTAACTGGAAGTGGCGGCTGCCACTTTCAAACCAAAGCCGATTAACAGTGTGCCGATTACTTTTTCAATTCTGCCCTTATACAAATTAAATTTATTCAGCAGCGCAGGCTGGCTCAGGAAAACAGAGACTGAGCTGAACCATAACAGATGTGCGCAGGAGATAATCGCGCCGTAGAAAATCTGCAGGAACAGCGGTGTCTGCGGATTAACAACCTGGGTAAATAAGCTTAGAAAAAAGATAGTTGTTTTTGGATTTAAGGCATTGGTAATAAAACCAACTTTAAACGCAGACCAGTTTGATAACTGCTTATTCTCCTTCTGCGGCTGCTCAATCTCGCTTTTAGAACTGCTGCGGAAAGTCTTCCAGCCGATATAAATCAGATAAGCGGCGCCTAGGTATTTTATCACTGAAAATAAAACAATCGAGTTGGAGATAATTACTGCCAGTCCGGCAATCGAATAAGCGACATGGATCCAGATAGCCAGACTTACACCTAACGCAGAATACAGGCCGGCCGCACGGCTGTAAAAAATACTGTTTCTGGTCACCATAATAAAATCAGCGCCCGGGCTGACCGCCATAAATACGGCGATAACAGCAACTGAAATAATCTCCGCAAAATACGGTGTTAAACTCATTATAATAGTATCCATGCTTCCCTCTGTTTAATTTAATGCTCCGGCAACTTTAACATACATCCCCTTGTGTCACTAACCTTAGCTTTCCGGCGGCTGATCACAGCAGCATTTCAGGATCTGCTGATATAACCAGCGGTGGGCAGGATCATTCATACTCGGCTGATGCCAAACCAGGCTGTAAGCGATATTACCGTAATTAAAAGGCAGTGCTTTAGCCACTAGACCTTTTGCCTGAAAAGCACTTTTTGCCCAGCGCTGCGAACAGGTAAACAGCAGATCACTATGCTGACACATCACAGCAGCTCCGCCAAAATCAGGCACGGATATAACCACATTACGTTTTCTGTTCTGCTGAGCCAGCTGCATCTCAAAAAATGGAATATTCAAATCGCTGTCGGTAATAGCAATATGCCCGTAGTTTAGGTAGTCATCCAGACTAAACTGCGAATCTGTTTTAGCTGCCAGCGGATGTTCGGGATTCATCAGACAGACCATATGATCCTCAATTAAAGTTTCCCAGACCAGTTTATTATGGGTATCGGGCTGCTGACTGCCGTCATGCGGTAAAATAATAAAATCTAATCTGCCTTTAACCAGCCCCTCAAAACCGATACTGTCTTTTGAGCAGATATCCAGACGGATATTGGGTGCCTGTGCTAACACTTGTGCTATTAAATTTGTCGCGAATAATTCAAAGGTACTTTCACGCATTGCTAAAGAAAAACGGCCGGTATAACGCGAAGGTTCAAAAGCTTCCTGAGTAATAATCTGATTCATATCATTGATTATCTGATGCACCGACGGTCCTAAACGCCTTGCCAGAGGAGTCGCTACCAGCTTATTTCCATGACGATAAAACAATTCGTCATTTAAATTTTCACGCAGCTGACTGAGGATTTTACTTACTGAAGAGGGGCTGACACATAAACGCTCTGCACTGCTCGTCACGCTCAGGGTATCTAACATTATATGCAGGGTGATCAGATGCTTCATGCTGATATGCGATAGTTTAATAAGATCCATATATTCCCCAAGTAAGCAGTAAAAACCAAGAGGTTAGCATAATTTATTAGCAAACAGCCGTACATACTGCAGAATTTGAAATATTCTATAGATAAATTATCTGTTGACCCGTCTACTGGTATAGGGTTGAGAATAGAGACCGGTTAAAAAGAGGTTTATTATATGTACACAGTTACCCAGCTGGCTAAACAATATCACCTATCACGCACCACCATTCTCTATTACGAACGTGCCGGTTTACTTCTGCCGAGCTGCCGTTCAGAGAACGGTTACCGCTGGTACGGTGATAAAGAGATTAAAAGGCTCGAAGCAATTTTAGCTTACCGCTCTTTCGGGGTAACTATAGCAAACATGAAAACTCTGCTTGACCGGACAGACGATAAAACACAAGAGCATATTCTGCGCGGCCAGTTTAATTCTCTAGAAAAAGAGATCCAGAAACTGCGCCGGCAGCAGAAAGCGATAGTTATGCTGTTAGAACAGCCGACACAACAGGAGCACAATATGGTAAATAAACAACGCTGGGTAGAAATAATGAAAGCCGCCGGTCTTAATGAACAGGACATGCGCAACTGGCATAAACAGTTTGAAAAAATGGAGCCGGATGCCCATCAGGAGTTTCTTGAATCTTTGAGTATCGGCAGTGATGAGATTAAAACAATCCGCAGCTGGTCAAAAGAAACATAGTTAATAAGTTAAAAAATGTGCGCTTTAATGCTGAAGTGCACGCTTTTACCGCTGCGCTAACCTTTAATTATCAAAATCACTGTCGGCATCGATTATTTCTGAATATTCACGCATAAACTTAATTAAGCCCATTTCAACAATACTTGCAGCTGTTTCCTCACCTTTAACGACACGCACAAAATGCACCTGATCCGGGTTATTAGGCTCAATAATTCCATGCGCCAAAGCAATAATATATTTGCCCATAGAGTGAATAATATACTGAGTAAAGGGATCATACTGGCTGCTTAAATTCACATCATAGCCGCCTCTGGCAAGGTGCTGTATATGTGCCTGCGGATAAGGATTTTTTACCTGATTCAAGCTGCGCATAAGAGAAGTGATCATTTCTTCATTTTCAATAAGGGGGGTATAACCGCTGTTAAAAGCAAAGCGCTGAGTATACACAGATCTATTCAACAAGCTGTCTGTATTCTGCGCAGGGAGCTCATAAAAGACCTGCTCACTGACAAACTCTGGTAAGGGTTTTTGATAGATATTTTTAAGCAGATCTGGATCTCGATGTAAATTATCCCATGCCGATAACAGACTCATGGCGGATTTTTCACCGCGGTTAAGCAGAGGATCATCCGCCAGGGGATCATTAATAGTCACCACAAGCTTAACTTTATTTTCCAGCGTTCTGTTTTGATAGTGATTTACAGCCTGCCGGACAATAACAGCTCCTGCTCGGTGAGCTACCACAATCAGAGGCGTATCTCCCTTGGCAATAATCGTTCCGGATAAATAGATTTTATAAAACAGCGCAGCCAGCTGTTCCAGATAAACCCCGGAGGGATAATAAAAAAACCACGGCTGATAGCGGTCCCTGTCCAGGTGACTGATAATATGTGCAAAGGTCTTTGCTGTTTCTCCCGTTCCATGCACAAAAATTACCGGTATTTTATAAATGGATTCTTCTTCAAGGGCATAAAACAACCCCGAGGCTATATCCATAAAAGCAGCCGGATTATAAATACCTAATGTGGCAATTTCCTGCTCAAAAATCAGATCATCCAGACTGCGTATACTGCCGGCGGGGAAGAAAAGCGACTCAGGTATTTCAGGTACCATTATGCTCAGCGGGTACTCGGCCGCATAAGCAGCGGTTAAATGGATATCCACATGAGTCTGCACCTGTTTCTGAAAACTGGTTTTACTTAAGATGATTTTTCTCTGACCAACAGCCTCAGACTGACTGAGATGACCATCACCATTAATATCGGCATATATAACAATGGTATAACGTCCTTCAGGAAGATGCAGGCCGTAATGACTAGCGCCCGCTTTAAAGAACATACTGTCAGCATATTGGTGTGCGGCAAACTTATCTGGGTATGCGACCGCCGCTTTTGCCAGTTTTGCGTAATCATCGTTCTTATCCAGGACCCTGCCGAATACCAGAAAGTTTTCTGAATCGATAATATTTTCATGATGCGGCGGGACGCGGACAGTCTCTGGCTGAACAGCTGACTCTTGCGAAGAAGAGCAGCAAGCCAGAAATAAAAGTGCTAACAGTAACAAAACGGGCTGTCTGATTTTCAGCTGCATTTTATTCATCCTGTCCATAGGAATATGCTCAGTCACTTAAATAGTAGCACTTGTTGAAAAACCTGACAGCAAACAGCAGTCAGTAAGCATCCGGCACTTGCTTTATTCGCTTAACTGAGCGATCATTTGTATAGTCAATTACAACAGACTTTTTATTACAGGCAGGCTGATGAATAAATCTCCGCGTTACATACAAATCCGAGACTTTATCAATGAAAAAATCAGCACCAATGTCTGGGCCCCCGGCACAAAAATCCCCACTGAAATTGAACTAACCAGACAGTTTGCAGTAAGCCGTATGACGGTTAATAAAGCCATACGCGATCTGGTAACCGCCGGCCTGTTAGAAAGAGCGCCGCGTTTAGGTACTTTTGTGTGCAGCAGAAAGGTCGACTCCCCGCTCAGTGATATCCGAAATATTGCCGATGAAATTCGCCAGCGCGGTAAAGTCTACAGCAGCCGGATATTAACTCAGGCCATAGTACGGGCCGATAATGATATAGCGATGCGCTTAGGTGTAAAAATTGACACCTGCGTTTATTTCAGTGAAATCATACACATGGAAGATGATACAGCACTGCAGATGGAACTGCGCTGGGTTAATCCTGAATTTGCACCGGATTATATCAAACAGGATTTTAAGCAGGCGACTCCCAATGAATATCTGACTAAAAACTGCCCGCTCAGCTCCATTGAACATACTGTTGAGGCTGTACTGCCCGCGGCGCACATTCAGAAACAATTACAGTTAAACAGCCATACACCTTGCCTGCTGCTTAACCGCAGAACCTGGAGCAGAGAAAACCTGATCAGTGTTGCACTGCTTTATCATCCAGGCGATAAATATAAATTAAGCCTTACCGCTCAAGTTTAAACACTTTTTATCTAACTCTTATTCGCTATTTTTTTGCCTTTTCTGCAGCCTTTGGCACACTCAAAACGAACTTGCTCACAATTTTTTAACATATAACTTGTGCTTTACTGGTATATCATTTATTTAATTGTATATACATTTAAACAGGCGAGAGTATTATGAATTTACTGCTGACAAATGCATCTATTGTAACAATGGAAACTGGCGATTCAGGCTACCAGGTTCAGCAGGATCAGTTTATCGCGCTCAGCGGCGGTAAAATTTCTCAAATAGGTCCCATGAAGCAGATGCCGGACAGAGTATTTGAACAGGTGCTGGACTGCGCCGCTAAGCTGGTCACTCCGGGTCTTATCGACTGCCATACTCACCTGATCTTTGCCGGTAATCGTGCCGGCGAATTTGAACAGCGTTTAAACGGTCTTTCCTACCAGGAGATTGCCCGCTGCGGCGGCGGTATTATGGCAACGGTACATGCTACCCGCGAGGCTTCTGAACAGGAACTTATTGAAAAATCCCTAAGGCGTTTATCCGGACTAATCCGCGACGGAGTCACTACCGTCGAAATCAAATCTGGTTACGGCTTAACACTTGAGAGTGAACTGAAAATACTGCGGGCGGCTAAACAGCTTGAGCTGTATGCCGACATAAAAGTCAGCACTACCCTGCTGGCGGCGCATGCTGTACCGCCTGAATATATTAGTGATGCCGACAGTTATATAGATTATGTCTGCATCAGCATTATTCCGGCGGCAGTGGAAGCTCAGTTAGTGGATTATGTTGATGTTTTCTGTGAAGGCATAGGGTTTAATCTGGAGCAGAGCAAACGTGTATTCAGCAGTGCTTTAAAATATGGTTTAGGTATTAAAGGTCATACTGAGCAGTTAAGCAATATGGGCGGCAGTATCTTAGCCGCCGAAATGGGTGCGTCCTCAGTTGATCATATTGAATATCTGGATCAAAAAGGTGTCGAAGTACTGGCTGAAAACGGCACGGTAGCCACCCTGCTGCCGGGCGCTTTTTATTTTTTACGGGAAACCCGCCTGCCGCCGGTAGATCTGCTGCGAAAATTCAAGGTGCCCATGGCGTTAGCCACGGACTTTAATCCCGGTACCTCACCCATCGCATCTTTATCAATGATTATGAATATGGGCTGTACGCTGTTTAATTTAACGCCGCAGGAGACGCTGCGCGGGGTTACCTGCAATGCGGCCAAGGCACTAGGTTTAGAAAAGCAGCGCGGACAGATTAAAGTCGGCTTTGATGCAGATCTGTGCCTGTGGAATATTGAACATCCAGCGCAGCTTAGCTACGAAATCGGCACATCCTTATTGGCTCAGCGTATTATTAATGGAGAGCTCTGTAATGACTGACAGCAATACAACTAAGCATTTATATCAGCCCACCAGCCCTAACCTCTGGCAGGGGCGAGTTGACCACGAGGACGGTGAAGCCGGCAGACGTTTTCATCAGACGGTTAAAGTAATTAATGCTGATCGGGCATCGAATGACCAGCCAGGTATGGTTATACTTGGTTTCTGCTGCGATCAAGGTGTGCTGCGCAATAAAGGCCGTATCGGTGCAGCACGGGCGCCGGATCTTATCCGCAAAGCGCTGGCCAATACTGCCTGGCATTTGAATAATCCCTCCCCGCTTTATGACGGCGGCAATATTCTCTGCCGGGATCACGATCTGGAAGCCAGTCAGAAAGAACTGGCAGATCATATTTACACAGCACTTGAGCAGCAGAGCAAAGTGTTAATCTTCGGCGGCGGACACGAAACAGCATGGGGCTCTTTTCAAGGATTAGCCCGACATCTGCACAACAAAGTCAAGACACCTAAAATCGGCATTATCAATTTTGATGCACACTTTGATCTGCGCAGTTACTCAAAAGATAATAATCACTATCCAGGCAGTTCCGGCACCCCGTTTAGGCAGATTGCCGATCACTGTCAGCTGTTAGGCTGGCCTTTTCAATACGCCTGCCTGGGAGTAAGTCGTGCTAGTAATACTCAGGCATTATTTAACTGCGCACAGCAGCTGCAGGTTTTCTATCGCGAAGATCATCAGCTGGTCACTCAGCAGCTGGATAAACGCACAACAGAACTGCTGCAGTTTATCGACGGCTGCGATTACCTCTACCTGACCATAGATATGGATGTTTTCCCTGCAGCAGCAGCTCCCGGTGTCAGCGCGCCGGCAGCCCGGGGGGTATCCGTTGAAATAATCGAAAGCCTGATTCAGCCGATCTTAAATGCTGAAAATTCAGCCGGAGAAAACAAGCTTCTGCTCGCAGATTTAACTGAATATAACCCCAACTTTGATATCGATAACCAGACTGCCCGCCTGGCCGCCCGCCTTGCCTGGCAGATATCTCACTCGATGCTCGATTAAGCGATTTTTTCATTCGCCCGCTTTATCTTAATTTACAGGTCTAAAAGGAAGCACAATGAACAATAAACGTTTAGATACATCCCGCACAATTATTGCCCCGCAGGGAACAAAATTAAATGCCCGCTCCTGGTTGACAGAAGCACCGCTGCGCATGCTGATGAATAATCTGCATCCCGATGTTGCTGAACACCCGCATGCTCTGGTTGTGTACGGCGGAATCGGCCGGGCTGCGCGTGACTGGCAGAGTTATGACAAAATTGTCGAGGTACTTAAACGTTTAGGTGATGACGAGACTTTACTGGTGCAGTCCGGTAAACCTGTTGGTGTCTTTCCCACCCATAAAGACGCGCCGCGAGTGCTGATTGCCAACTCTAATTTAGTACCGCACTGGGCTAACTGGGAGCATTTTAACAAACTCGATAAACAAGGGCTGATGATGTACGGGCAGATGACTGCCGGCTCCTGGATTTATATAGGTTCACAGGGCATAGTCCAGGGCACCTATGAAACTTTTGCAGCTATGGCGGCTCAGCATTTTAAGAGCAGAGCGCAGGGCCGCTGGATACTGACCGGCGGTTTAGGCGGTATGGGCGGTGCACAGCCGCTGGCGGCCACTATGGCCGGATTTTCCATGATTGCCGTTGAATGTGACGAGTCGCGTATCGATTACCGCTTACGCACCGGTTATGTAGAACACAAGGCGACAACGTTAGATCAGGCGCTGGCTATTATCGACACAGCAGTCAGCACCGGAAAACCAACCTCCGTCGGACTGCTCGGCAATGCTGCAGATATTTTCCCGGAGCTGGTTAAACGCGGCATCAGCCCGGATATCGTTACCGATCAGACCTCGGCACACGACCCCTTAAACGGTTATCTGCCGCAGGGCTGGACCATGGAGCAGGCGGCCGAGATGCGCCTTAAAGATGAAGCTGCCGTGATCAGGGCCGCTAAGGAATCGATGGCGGTGCAGGTGCAGGCAATGCTGGATCTGCAGTCTTCCGGCTCAGCAACCGTTGATTACGGCAACAATATCCGTCAGATGGCGTTTGAACAGGGTATAGAAAATGCCTTTGATTTCCCGGGCTTTGTACCTGCTTATATCCGCCCGCTGTTCTGTGAAGGAATTGGTCCGTTCCGCTGGGCCGCTCTTTCAGGTGATCCTGAGGATATTTACAAAACCGATCAGAAAGTAAAAGAGTTAATCCCGGACAACCCGAATCTGCATAACTGGTTAGATATGGCCCGTGAGCATATTCAGTTCCAGGGACTGCCGGCACGAATCTGCTGGGTGGGCCTTAAAGACAGGCAGCGTTTAGGACTGGCTTTTAACCAGATGGTTAAAAACGGCGAACTGAAAGCACCGATTGTAATCGGCCGCGACCATCTCGATTCAGGCTCAGTCGCCAGCCCGAACCGTGAAACAGAAGCGATGAAGGACGGCTCAGATGCAGTCTCCGACTGGCCGCTGCTGAATGCATTATTAAATACCGCCAGCGGCGCAACCTGGGTATCACTGCACCACGGCGGCGGTGTCGGCATGGGCTTTTCACAGCACTCCGGCATGGTTATTGTCTGTGACGGCAGTGACGATGCGCATCGACGTATCGGCCGGGTATTAAGAAACGATCCTGCCACCGGTGTTATGCGCCACGCCGATGCTGGTTATGATACTGCTAAGCAGTGCGCACGTAATGAGAAGTTAGATTTACCTATGTTAGATGCTGAATAACCAGCTGATTTGGAGAAATAGATGGTCGAATTAAATATAAAACCTGGTTTTTTAACACTCGCGCAGCTTCGTCAGATCAGCCGTTCGCCGGTAAAATTAAGCTTAGATCCAGCCTGTGTAAACGATATTAACGCCAGCACAGAAATTGTTAATCAGGTCATTGCTGAAAACCGCGTCGCTTACGGCATTAATACCGGGTTCGGGTTATTAGCCAATACCCGTATTGCACCGGAAGATCTGGAAACCCTGCAGCGCAGTATTGTGCTTTCCCATGCTGCCGGCATTGGTGAGTTCATGAATGATGAAACCGTGCGTCTGATGATGGTGCTGAAAATCAACAGTCTGGCACGCGGCTTTTCCGGCATACGCTTAGCTGTGATTGAAGCTTTAATACAGCTGGTTAATGCCCAGGTTTATCCCTGTGTACCTAAAAAAGGGTCAGTCGGCGCCTCCGGGGATTTAGCACCGCTTGCACATATGAGCACTATACTGCTCGGCGAAGGTGAAGCACGTTATCAGGGCAAAGTTATATCCGGACAGCTGGCACTGGAAATTGCCGGACTACAGGCTGTTACACTTGCGCCAAAAGAAGGTCTGGCGCTGCTTAACGGTACGCAGGCTTCCTGTGCTTTTGGCCTTGAGGGCCTGTTTGCCGCTGAAGATCTGTTTGCCTCAGCATCACTTTGCGGCGCCATGACAGTGGAAGCGGCGCTCGGCAGCCGCCGTCCCTTTGATCCGCGTGTGCATCAGGTTCGCGGCCATCAGTCACAGATGGATGCAGCCCAGGTTTATCGTCATATTCTTGATAAAGCCAGTGAACTTGGTGAGTCGCATACCAAATGTGAAAAAGTACAGGATCCCTACTCGCTGCGCTGTCAGCCTCAGGTAATGGGCGCCTGCCTGCAGCAGATCCGTAATGCGGCTTCAATTTTTGAAATAGAAGCAAATTCAGTATCTGATAACCCGCTGGTTTTTGCCGATGACGGCGACATTATTTCTGCGGGTAATTTCCACGCAGAGCCGATTGCTATGGCCAGTGATAATTTAGCCTTAGCGATTGCAGAAATCGGCAGTTTATCGGAGCGCAGAATGGCGTTATTAATTGACAGCGGTTTAAGTAAACTGCCGCCGTTTTTAGTTAATAACGGCGGTGTTAATTCCGGTTTTATGATTGCCCAGGTAACAGCGGCCGCCCTTGCCAGTGAAAATAAGTCCCTGGCGCATCCGGCAAGTGTTGACAGCCTGCCGACTTCAGCTAATCAGGAAGATCATGTATCCATGGCAACCTTTGCCGGAAGGCGATTAAAGGATATGGCGGAGAATACGCGCGGCATTTTAGCAGTTGAACTGTTAGCGGCGGCTCAAGGGCTGGATTTCAGAGCACCGCTGAAATCATCGGGGCTGATTGAACAGGGCAAAGCAGAGCTGCGCGGACGGGTTGATTTCTACGATAAGGACCGCTATTTTGCACCGGATATCGCTAAAGCTAATCAGCTTATTTTAGAAGCCTCACATAACAAACTAATGCCGGAAAATATCCTGCCGAGTTTATAATTACAGCAGGACAAAAAAACAGATGCTTCCCTTAGGGTTAAGCATCTGTTTTCATTTTAAGAGGTTGATAATCTGCTTTCCAGCTCATGCCAGGCAATATCACACCATGAATCCGGCTCCGGCCATAAATCCGGTGCAATGCTTAAAGCAAATGTAGCGCACGGCGCGACAACAGCTCCGGAAAAACTCTGTTTTATATAATAACCGCTGGCAGGTGCCCGGCTTATCTGCAGAGAACTTTTAACCGTAAAAGTACTGCCCTGCTCTGTCTGACTTTCATAATCGTATACAACCAGTACTTTTTTATCGGACATCTGCAGAAAATAGATAAGTCCGCCGTACTGCGGCTCTTTAAAACGCTTAACTTCAGCAACCTGATAATGTTCATCAATAACCACTCCAGCGGCTTTATCTTTTAACAAAGCACCACGATGATCCGGCCACTCCTGCAGCCATTTCAAGGTTACAGATAAAGCATAAAAAGCACAGATAAACACACCGCTGTATTTAATCCACACCCCGTAACTGCTGTTAAGGCCGATCTCTAATGTAGAAAACAAACCGACAGCCCAGGTCAGCACCAGCCAGGCAAGCCCAAAAGCCAGCATCGACAGCAGCCAGAAAACCGCAGTGTTGAGCGCTGCTTTTAATAAACGCCTGCGGCCGTTCGGCATCGACTGCAGTAAGCTGTTTATAAACTCACTTTCAGATGCATTCATTTTACGTGTTACAGCAGCTTCACTCATACTTTTTGTCTTTATCCAGAGTTATACTTGCGGCTATTTTTCTTCGTCACGTACAAATTTTATTTCACCAAATCCCATCCTGGTAAATTCAGTTTTGCGATGATTTTTCATTATGCCCTGCCCGCGGCAGCTCATTGCCAGCTGTTTTTCCATTGCTAAAAAGCTGGTTAAATCAATCCCTTCAGCAGCAGCGGCTGCTTCATACATATCGTGATATTCATTAAACGAAAATTGAATCGTCTTGCGCTGTTTTTTATATATGTAAGTTACTTGTCTTGCCATTTTTAAATCCTGTTTTGTTGTCTTGTTTTGTTATTCTGATAAACGTGCTTCTAACCAGGCCGCTATATCTGCGATCTGCTCTGCGCAGACAGCGTGTGCCATCGCATAACTTTTATATTGCGGTGTAAAACCGGCAGCCTGTAAATCCTGAACCGCCCGTTCACCTAACAGCGGACTGACCACGGTATCTTCACTGCCGTGCATCACTGCGATGTTGATGCTTTTATTTGTTTCATGAATACAGATAGTATCCTTAGTCGCAAAATAAGTCGACAGGACCAGCAGCCCTCCTAAGGCTTGCTTATAGGTTAAAGCAGCCTGATAAGCAACAGCACCGCCCTGTGAAAAACCTGCAAGAATAATACGCTCAGGTTTTATGCCGCGCTCAATTTCACGATCAATTAACTTCTGTACAGCATCTGCCGATGCTCTTAACTGCTTAATATCTACTTTACGATCAATACTTAAATCAGCAACGTCGTACCAGGCCGGCATAATCATGCCGCCGTTAATAGTGACAGGAATGCTTGGTGAATGCGGAAAGATAAAACGTACCGGCAGATTTGACGGTAAGGCCAGCTCTGGAACAACGGCCTCAAAATCATGACCGTCAGCACCAAGGCCGTGCAGCCAGATAACCGAAGCTGAAGCTGCAGTTGAAGGCTCCACCTCCACACAAGGTAAGTAATTCATATTTATACCCCTTAATAATACAGAAGATCCCGTGCTTATACCGGGAGTAACTGGCGGCTATCTTAACACAGCGGCTGTTAAGCAGATAAAACAAAATGCACTAAGTCCCGCCGTACTTGTCAACAGGCACAAACAAAAAAGCGGCGTACAAAACCTCTGTAAAAACAGCAAACAATGTTTCACTTCACAGTAAGATGTAACTAAATGTAAATATAAAGCAGCAGACTTTATTAAGCGATATAACTAAACGGGTTAATATTTTGCAGGATTAAATTTTGCCTGATAAACAGCAAACCGCTGCAAAAACAACTTTAACAGATCAACTACCCTGAATTTAATCATGAGGAATTATTTTGAAAAATAATAAACTTAAGTCTCTAGTTCTGGCGGCTGCGCTAACATGTACATCGGCTTTTGCTGCTTCTGATAATATTACTGATGAACAGTTACAAAGTGCTATTGAAGCACGTCTGACCGAGCAGCTTAAAAATAAAGAAGTGGCAGCTTATACTGCAGAATTTCTGATGAATGAAATATTAACCTGGAAAGGCGAGCCTCTAGCTCTTAATCAGGCTGATTCAATTTTAGCTTATGCGTTTGGTAACCGTTTATCTGCCAACGGTAATCAGCAGCCCGGCCCGATGAATGAAGCATTAGCGGACGTTGTTGTCGACCTGCATAAAAAAACCGGTAAACCGGTTTATGCACAATGGGAAATTGCCCAGTCTATCGGTGATCGTATTGATCCTGAATTTATAACCTCAATCAATCCGGTAATCGCTGCAGACGGTACCGTAATCTATTTAAGTACAACAGGTGTTGCTGATGAAGTTATAAAACAGGCTGGCGGCGCAGATAAATTAGGAAAAACCCTGGTAGTGGGTTTTTACGAGCACAGCTTACGTACCATTATGACTTCTAAACAAGCCGGTATTGATGCTTATGCACCACAGGGTATTGCCCTTCCCCATGATTATGATCCACAGTCAGGACAAGCCTGGACTCGTGATGCTTTAACCTTTGTAATGCATGAAATCCGCAACCGCGCAACCAACCAGCGTACTCAACTGATTAACGAAAAATTACAAAAGAGTAATTAAAAAAAACAACAGGTTAAAAGCAGTCTCGGACGCAATGTTGATCAATTAAGGATCACTTGACCAACCCTTTTAATAAATGACAATCCTAAGTCATTCTTTGATTCAGGATTGTCGCTTATTGCTCCAAACCTGCTAAGTCTGAGTGAAAAGTTCGGTTTCGATATCTCTCAACTAACTACTTTTTCAGAACACATTCCTGTTGAGTGGGTACAACAAGCGTCATCACTTGCAGCTAAAGTCACCATACGGCGTCACCGCTTACCCTCTGCTATTGCTCTTTGGCTGGTCGTTGACATGGCATTTTTTCGTATGCAGAAGCAGCTCGGCGCCTTAATCTATGTGCGGATGGTTTGACAAATGAAGAGCTATTGGCTAAAAGTGCATTAACATATGCACGACAACAACAGGATTCAGAGTCTGTAGAGTGTTTTTTCAAACATAGTGCAAAGCAGTGGGAAAGTGAGCGTTATCCTCAAGATGATTGGCAAGGTTTGCAATATTTTGCAGTTAATGGCGCCTTATTTCGTACCATGGGAACACCAGAATTAAGAATGCATTTCGGTTCAGGAAATACAGCTAATAAGCGTCAAACTCCTTACCCTATGCTAATCATAACACTAATAAATATACGCTCTCATGTCATTGCTGATGCGGCTGTTTAATAGTTAATCCGCAGTTACTTTCTCTGTTCCAGCTGTCAACTTCTGAAATATAATCACGCACAAGCTCATATTCCTCTCGTATCTTAACAGCAAGATCAGATAAATTCTCATACTCCGATGCTCTCCCTTGCCTTTCCATTGTTTCACACAAGTCCCCCAAAGAGACTGCACCAACTATTAGCGCAGACGACTTCATTTTATGCGCTACGTCCGCAGCAGCTTTCCATTGTTCAGCCGCAGTATTTTTTTCGATCTCTTCAACTAAAAGATGTGCCTGTTCAACAAAACTATGTAGAAACTCAAGATGCATCTCCTCATCATCCCCTAAAAAATCGAACAGCGAGGCTGTGTCTATTGGACCATCACCACGGCCAGCTAAAATATGTGATTTTGGGCCGTTTTCGGACGCCTCTTCTTTCACTTTCGAAACTTCAGTTTCTAATGAATTTTTCTTTCTAGTGTGAGCTGTTTCCTTTTTAGGTAATAACTCGGCTAACAGTTTGCCAAGCTTTTTCAGTTCAATCGGTTTCGAAATATAATGATCCATCCCGGCCGCCAGGCACCTGTCTGCTTCTCCCTGCATTGCATTAGCAGTAGCGGCCACTATGGTAATATGTTCACCGCTTGAGCGTTCCTGCTCTCTCACATTTTGCACAAACACAAATCCGTCCATCACCGGCATGTGGCAGTCCGTGATAATCAAACCAAAACGGTGGGCTTTCATAAGCTCCAGCGCTTCTTCTCCATGATTTGCAATCATCACCGCATAACCAAATAAATTAAGCAGACGCTGCAGTATATCCTGATTATGGAGGTTATCTTCAACCAGAAGCACTAACTCGCCGTTTGCTTCTGCTTCAGTTAAATCCGGTATCAAGAGCGAGGAATCAGCCGTTAGCTCCTCTTCATCAATATCCGGGCTCATACGCCCTGCAGCTACCGAAACTGCATTAATCACTTTAGACGGCAAAAAGGGATTAGTGTCCACCAGAATACTGTTTGGCGGTATCAAACTAGCAGAGAAATCATCCGATTCCCGGGTAATAACTATGGGGGGGCTTATTACTTCATTCTTTTCTGTAATGACTTTTTCAAATTGATCCTGCCATTCTATATATTGATTTTCCTTCAAGATAATGACATCAAAGGGCTCATTTAGAATTTGCGATGTAAGTATTTCGCCGCGTTGAGTGGCTGCCCCCAAACTCGCTAACACAGAATTGAGGTAATCAGCTTTTTCCTGATCTTCAAATATTAATATATGTAAGCCTTCTAAATCAGGGAATATCTCAACTTCACGGTGTGAATCCACTGCAACACAAGGTAAGTCAAATGAAAAGGTTGTCCCCTCTCCAACCACGCTGTCACATTCTATTTTTCCACCCATCAATTCGCATAGTTTGACACAGATGGACAGTCCTAAACCTGTTCCTCCAAATTTGCGGTGAGTACTATCATCGGCTTGTGTAAAAGGCTGAAATAATATGCCTAACTGCTCATCACTAATTCCAATGCCGTTATCTGCAACTGAAAGTCGATACGAGGCAGCGCCCTTTTCATCACATCGTTGTTTTACAGAAATACGTATCACACCCTGGCGTTGATCGGTCGTCTTAGAAAATTTGACGGCATTACTCAGCAGATTTAATATTACCTGCCTCAGTCTAACAGGATCACCATAAAATAGAGCAAATGCTCCCGGATCAATGATGCAGAGTAACTGCAGATTTTTATTTCGAGCCTGCTCAGATAAAACTTCTACAGCGCCTTCAATCACAGATATCCAAGAACAAGAAATGGCTTCTACGGTCATCTTACCTGCTTCAATTTTTGAAAAGTCGAGAATGTCATTAATAATCTGCAGCAAGGTTAAAGAAGAACTTTTTGCAACCTTAGTTAGATGTTTCTGCTCTTTATTTAGCGGCGTCTGCTGCAGTATTTCCAGAACCCCGATCACACCATTCATAGGGGTCCGAATTTCATGACTCATCGTCGCTAAAAATCTTGATTTAGCATTGCTGGCAGCTTCCGCCTGCAGCCTTGCCTGCTGCAAAGAATATTGCGTCCGTTCGAGATCCTTCGCCGCTTTTTCCGCAATATCTTTCTGCTCATTCGCATCTTCCATTAAACTCAAAGCGGCGGCTCTGGCATCTTCAAGGGTTAAATTCTGCCCTTCCTGATGTACCTGCACTGATCGAACTTCGGTCATATCGCGTGCAATACCTCGCAGTCTCAACGGCTGATCAACAGAACGTTCAACTTCTGCCAAGAGACTAATCACCCTTTGCCTGCCGTCTGCAAACTCGACACTATGCTCAACTTCAAAAGGGCAGTAAGAGTGTAAAGCCCGCTCTCTCTCTATTAACAGTTTCTTTCTATCTTTTTCTTGAACATTAGACAGAAGCTGCTCTGTTGAAACCTCGTTGTTAAACTTAATGCCCATCAAACGGCTCATTTCCTTTGATATACTATAACGATCTTCTAAAACATCCCATTCCCAGCTTCCAAAATGAGCAATGCGCTCTACCTCTTCCAGTAAACTACTCTTTCTTTTCAATTTTTCTTCTGCAATCTTTCTAGAAGTAATATCTTCAAATATGGTTAAAAAATAACTTGTTTGACCGTAGCGCGGTTTTATCGGAGAGATCGAATCGGTTAGATCATATACCACCCCCGTAAAAAATATGCCCTTTACGTCCGATTCACGACTCAGGGCAATGCGGGCTGAAAAAGTTCCACCGTTTAAGTCATGGGCTGTTACCAGATTAAAGGTTTTCTGCGGGGCCCCTTCCGAACTATCCAATACATGCTTAGTCCATTGTAATAACGCCGGATTCAGGTTCGATGGAAAAAAATCATCGATAGATTTCTGATGAGAAAGTTCTTCATTACAGTTAAATAGTAAACGAGCAGCCTTGTTGATGAAGCGAATAGCACCATTCGGCTCAATCACCAATATTGCTTCAACTGTATTATCTAAAATTGAATATAACGTCTGTTCAGATGCTTTGACAGCCAGGAATCCTCGGCGCTGAATTATTGCCCCTCCTATCAACGCAGCCAGGCTGGCTGCGACTGCGACAGAAATTTGTATCTGCAGTATGTTCGACAAACCTCGCTCGGCAGCTAATGCCTCACTTTCATCTAATTCCGTCGCGATTCCAACCCCCAGCTCATCATCCCATAACCAGGCGCCCACTACAGGCACTCCTCGATAATCCAGATAAGCTTCATCGCTAAAATCACTTCGACCAGACAGTGCACTCTGAGCCATATAGGTCAGCGGTCCCTGCGCCAGGCCTGCTGTTATTTGTTTTTCAGTAAGCGGCTCTCGAAGCTCGATATTGAGAATACTGCTTTGATTTTCGGAGATTAACTGCAGTTTCCTCAATTGAGACTCAAATCGACTGGTTGTGATAAGACGACCCGACTTGTCAAATAAATAAGTTTCACCACTACTTAGCAGGCGATTACTCTGCGCAATTCTGGATAAAGTATCCATAGGATCGAGACGAACTAACAGTGCTGCGATTATCTGTCCGTCTGAATTTCTGATCGGGACAGCGACAAGCATTATCGTATTGTTTTCGACCGGCTGACCATTTGGATTCGTTAAAGGTACATCTGAAGGCATAGGAAGAATCAGTACACTTTCTCCCGCAAAGACTTTCTCAAGCTGCTCTGGATAGTAATCCGCAGCCAGGTTTGTGATTCCCACATCTTCATCACGCATTGCTGCATAGTTGGTGTAGTCGGAAGATATAATAAAAATCCCTTTATTAGTCGACTCAACAATCTGTCCTTTAATAAAGGTTCTAATTGTTTTCAAGCTTGTACTAGACAGTAAAACCTGCGGCTCCGGCGGCAGCTGAAGTATTTGCTCTGCTTGCTCAAGTATAGTTTTGTTCGACGCCCAGCCGAGCGCATCCCTCTTGACCGATTTGAGCCAGACTTCAGTTAGAGTTTTATGCGCAGCAGCGGCTGTTACTGCCAGGGTATGCGTCGTATTCGTACGTGATTTTTGAACGGTGTACCAAGCTAGAAATACCATAGTGCCGAGAAAGGCCAAAATAATTGCGATTATTAATAGTAATGTTTTGTCCAGCTTTTGTTTTCGAGACATTGCGCCACCTTAGTACTCTAGACAGACAAAAAGTGAATCACCTTTGATTTTAAATGACTCTCTTTTAAATATGCAGTTTATATCGAGCTTCTTCACCTAATCTTTGGACGAGTTCATTAATCTCTTTTTTCAATTCAATAATGCGCATTTCCCGATCAACCATAGCTTTGTTAAACTTCTCCAGCTCGATATTTTTTTTAAGCAGCGCCTTATTTCTCTCTGACAACTCCAAATGAACACTCACTCTTGCCTGTAATTCCGGAATACTTAGGGGCTTTGTTACGTAATCAACCGCACCTACCTCAAATCCCTTTATCCTGTTAAATTCCTCATTCATTGCCGTAACAAAAATCACCGGAATATCTCGGGTGCTCTCCTGCTGTTTAAGACGCTTACACGTATCATATCCATCTAACTCAGGCATATGGATGTCCAGTAAGATAAGATCGGGCTTTTGCTCAGTGACCATAGCTAGAGCTTCCAACCCGTTTAAGGCTATCCGGACGTCATAGCCCCAATTGCATAAAATTTTCTCAATAACGGCCAGATTATCTACATTATCATCCGCAACGATAATGCTTTCTTTAGCTGCAGAATAATTCACCACAGGGCCCCCGTCTCCATCATAAGATGTTACTTCTAACTTTTGCCCGATCAGCCAACGTTCAAACTGCTCTGCATCCAAAGGCTTGGCGACAAAATACCCCTGAATAAGATTACATCCGGCATTCACTGCAATATCCCAATCGCGCTGATCCTCTACGCCCTCGGCAACAATTACCAAATCCAGTTTTTTTGCCAAATTAGCACTCGACTCTAAAATAGCGTGAGCTTCCCTATCACAATAAACTTCGTGCACAAAGGCTCGATCGATCTTTAACTCGGTAAAAGGAGCCTGGTACAACTGCTCCATTGTTGAATAGCCTGTCCCGAAATCATCTATCGACAACCCGAATCCTTTGAGTCTTAATCTGGCCAAAACATCAAGGGACTTTGTCAGGTTTTCTACCAACTGACTCTCTGTAATCTCCAATGTAATAAGATTACAAGGCACCTGCTTAGCATTAGCCAAATCAGCCAAAGTCTCAGGTAAATTTACATTCTCTAGTTCCCGGGCAGTAATATTAACTGCCAGTGAAAATTCGTAACCTTTATTCAACCAGTCACTAAACAACGAAACAGATTGTTCAAATATACTTATGGTCAAAGAGCTAATTAAGTTGAACTCTTCAGCTAAGGGGATAAATGCAATGGGTGGGATTATGCCGTTCTGAGTATGAAGCCATCTCGCGAGCACTTCAACTGATACGATTTGTTTGTTATCTGCCCTCACTTTTGGTTGAAAGAATGGACAAATATCCTTTTTTTGAATAGCAGCCTTTAACAGCTCAGGTGTAATAGAATTAAATGACTTAAATGGTGCTTGTCTAACAGATTCAGCACAAGGTTTTATTTGTTGCAGAACTTGATTAATAGCTTTAAAACTTAAAGGTTTACTCAGTGTTGCGACAAGATTCAGGCTGTGTGCGCTAGCCAGGCTTTCGGCCGTTTTTAAGATTCTAATGTCTTCACCACTGATCAAAACAAGTGCACCGGAGTATTTATTCAACGCAAGGTGACGCATGACTTCTATACCGTCAATCCCCGGCATATTCAGATCTAACAAAAAAACGTCGACCCCGTTGTTATTATTCAGCCGGTTTATAGCTGCCTGCCCACTATTAACAAGTTCAATATTCGTCACACCTGCTTTCTGCAATACGGCCCGGACTTGATGCAGCACCAAGTCGTTATCATCTACAACAATAAACTTTAGACTTGCTGAATCAACATTATTAGACATGGTATGCCCCTTCCAAAATTAAGTACGACTATCCACTATAACCAGCCAAGCAATTCGACCATCGTAATTCATTTTCTATTTCGCTTGATATTTATATATTAGAACACCTGTAAATTGACCAGCTCAGCATATGCATCAATAGCCCTGCTTAAAGCTAACCGTTAAACACTTTTTTGAGTTCAGCGACTCTAAAG
This sequence comes from Psychromonas aquimarina ATCC BAA-1526, assembly GCF_000428725.1. Taxonomy (GTDB): domain Bacteria; phylum Pseudomonadota; class Gammaproteobacteria; order Enterobacterales; family Psychromonadaceae; genus Psychromonas; species Psychromonas aquimarina. The sequence continues at coordinate 206,748 of NZ_KE386793.1, read as the reverse complement.
CCCGTCACCATTATCTTAAATCTATTGCCAATTTCATTATTCCATTCAATCACTTGTATCGTAAGCTGGCGTAAAGTGGAAATTTTTCCTGAGTTTAACGCAGCTCGAATCTGTTCTCGTAAAAGCTCCGGCATACCCACCAGCTCTTCAGCCTGTATATTAATAAGAATATCACCCGACGGTTGTTTTTCCTGATCAGCAAATATAAGCTCCAGATTTTCAAACTTGGCGACTGTATTGATAAGCGCATCAATGTTGATGGGCTTGCGCAGCACCGCATTAGCACCATGCTCTTGAATACTTTGTATCTCACTTTCCAATGCACTGGCCGTTACTGCGATAATCGTCGTGTTTTTCGCCTCAGGCAGCGCACGAATAACTTTTGTCGCTTCTATACCACTCATATTCGGCATCACAACATCCATCAACACTACGCGTGGATGCTGCTGTTTAAATTGCTCTACCGCCTGCAAACCGCCTTCTGCTTCAATACAAGGAAAACCCATAGGGTTCAAAGCGCGCAAAATGATATCCCGATTCGTTTCATTATCATCCACGATTAAGACCAGAGGAGCTTCTCGCCCCTCTGCGACGGCTTTCACATGTTTTGTTTCAGAGCCGTGACTAATTTTTTCTTTAGAAGATCGCTGCATAACCACAGTTACGAAAAAGCGGCTGCCCTGATTGATCTCACTTTCAATACGAATATCTCCCTGCATCATGCGCGCAATTTTTTGGCTGATTGCCAAACCCAGTCCCGTGCCGCCCATGCGTCTGCCGCCTTTCTCCTGCGAGAAGGCTTTAAAAATATGCTCCATACGCTCATTGGGAATACCTATGCCGGAATCTGCTACTTCAAACTGCAGGCTCACGCTATTTCCTTCACAGTGAAGAACTTCTGTAGTTATACGAACAAAGCCGCTTTTAGTGAATTTAATGGCATTACCTATTACATTGATTAAAAGCTGGCGCAGTTTTCCCTGATCAGTAAGCACATACTGCGGCGTATCCTTACTATAGGATACTTGCAGACTTAAGCCTTTGCTTTCTGCTCGAACACGCAATAATTCTTTCAGATCCTCTAACAGAGCATACAGATCAAAATCTTGCGTATTCAACTCCATAAAACCAGCTTCAATCTTAGACATATCCAAAATGTCATCGATCAACCCTAATAAATGTTCGCCACTGCGATTAACAGTACCAAGAATTTGATGAACTTCCCCGTCCAATGATTGATCTAGTTTCAATAGCTGTACGTAACCCAAAATGGCATTCATCGGTGTCCGGATCTCGTGAGACATGTTAGCCAGAAAGATGCTCTTGGCCTGATCAGCCTCCTGAGCCTGCTCTCTCGCTTGTTCCGCTATTTTATTGGCGTCATGCAGTTCCCGGGTACGGCTCTGAACCCTTTCTTCGAGCCCTACGTAGGCGGTCTGCAGAGCATTATTGGCCCTAGACCCCAGTATCATCACTAACAAAGTCAACGCCGTCGAAACCACCACAGTAGTCAATAATATAGCCACCACCACAGCTCGAGCCAGAAAATAAGCATCCATCGCCTCGCCCACATTAATTTCGGTGGCCATACCGACAGCGAGCTCATCGTTCCAGAGCCATGCTCCGACGACAGGCACACCACGGTAATCTCGATAGCCTTCCATATTAAAGCTAGTTTCTCCCTTAGTTGCACTGGCGGCCATTACGGTCAAAGGCTGTTGTTTTTGCGGTGTATTCGTTTTAAATCCTTCGATAAGATTACCGCCGGGATTGCGTATATCAACGGAAAGTATACCCTGCTCATGAGATTCAATCATTCCGGCAGCTATCAAATAAGGTTTAAAGCGGCTTTCTGAGAGCAGCCGGCCGGTGCGATCAAAGGTGTAGGTTTCGCCTGTCTGTCCCAATCGTCCCAGTAAGTTAATACGGCTAAAGTCTCTATGAGGATCAAAGCGTTCTGTCAGGACAGCAATGACCTCCCCCTTTAGATTTCTAATAGGAGAAGCAAAAAACATCGTCGGCGGAAATTCATGCCCGGCAATATTGGCGGTTCCTTCAATGGGAACATCCGAGACTATGGGGGGAATCATCAGTGTCTCGCCTGCAAATACCCGTTTTAGCAGCTCCGGCCGCTGCTGCCAAATAGGATTAGGTAAACCAATATTCGTATCTCGCAGGGAGGCGATATTAATGCCGTCAGGGGCAATAATAAAAAAGCCAACATGCCCCACCCGCTCTTGAAGATCTTTAAAAAGCCTACGTAAACCGTTCAGAGCCGGGGTAGGCAATAAGTTTTTATGATTTTGATAATATGACAACTGCTGCTTAGTATACTCTATAACCCGGGGATCGGCTGCGATTCCAGCATTCCTCTCTTTCTGGTCTTCTGCCCATATGTTTAACCCTTCCATTGTCGTTTGCAGTACCGTTTGTACGGACTCTTTTATATCACTGCTAATTTTGTCTTTGATACTGGCTAAAGCAAACCAGGCTAACATCACGGCAACAACAATTAATGCAGCATTAAAGAGTAAGGCAACACGTTTTCCAGCAGACGACGTGAATTGATAAGCGAGCGGATCTCGTTTAGATTTGTCTAATAAACGGAACAGCAATAGAATCACGGCGACCAGTATAATCAAAAGCGCAACGCCCTGCATAAGACGCTGCCAGCTGCCCCAGAGACTTACTTCACTTATGAGACTTTCTTCGGCCGATAAACTTGTTTTCTGGCTGACTACCCATTTCCGTTGTAAAGTCTGTTTTTCTTCAACAGTCACGGCATCCATGGCCTTTTGCAGAATATTACGCAGCATTGGCCAGTCTTTTCTCACACCAATATGTAAAAAATTATCGAACCGACTGTCTTTAACGGTTCCAGTCAGCTTAATGCCGAGGAGATTCGTTTCATCGATGATATAATCCATTACGCCTAATTCACCAATCGCGGCATCAGCTTTACCTTCGATCACCGCCTGCAAGGCTCCGAGACTGTTTTTGACCAAGTACAGGTTGATCTCTGGGTAAAAACGCTCAAGCAGTTCCTTTTCGAAAAAACCCTTGGGCAAGGCAATAGTTTTTCCCTCTAACTCTTTTAACGAAGTATAACTGCGTCTGTCTTTGTAGACATAAATGCCCGTCAAGAAGTGCAGGTAGCTATCAGTAAAATTGATATATTCGCGACGGTTTTCGGTATTGACGATATTGAGCATAACATCCAGCTTTTTGTTCCGGATGAGGTCCAGAAACTCATTCCAGCTGGGGCCGCTGAAATATTCGACACTAATGTCCAGTTTATCTGCCAGTAAGTTCATATAGTCGATGGAATACCCCATGGGTCGGCCATTTCGGTTAAAATTGAACGGAGGCCAATCCAATTCGTTGTGTACTCGTATAACCGGGTGTTCAGCGAGCCAGGCCTGCTCTTTATCTGAAAATGTTACTGTAACTACCTCTTTTACTGTACGACGTTTTGTAGAATATCGATTTATTATTTCCAATCGCTCAACTTCTGAAATAGACTTTATTCCTTTATTGAGTGCGCTTACAAGTTCCGGCCAGTCCTTTCGAATAGAAAAAACCAATTTGAGCGGTTCTCCTACAGTGAAAACTGGTGTCAAAAAATCAACCCCCTGCTCAGCCATTGTATAACTTATAATTTTACTGCCTATCAATGCATCTGCCTCACCAGAAAGAATAGCATCGAATATTTCAGAAGAGTTGTTTTTAGGCAGCAGCGTAATTTCCGGGTAAACAGATAATAATTTTTCGATAAAAAGATTGCCTTTGTGCATTGCAATTCTTTTTCCAGAAAGATCCAGTGGTGATGTGATGTTCATCGGATTGTCTGATCGAACAAAAATTAATTTATAATGACTTGTATATTGATCCGTAAAGAGCGCAAATGAACGCCTTTCATCGTGTACCGCCGAAGAGGAAAGCCCGTCTATTTCCTTGTTCTCCAGCTTCTTTACCATATCGCCCCAGCGGCCGACTTCGAAACTGATATTCGTACCCAGCAGCTGATTTAACAGCGCAACAGTATCTGCGTCTACACCTGAAAAAGATCCGTCCGGATTCTTGATAATCCACGGTTTCCATGTTTCATCAATGCCTAACACTATTTGGGGATGCGCTTTGATCCATGAACGTTCTTCGGTCGTGAGCTGTAAGGCTTTCTGCCTTTTAGTAAGTTCAAGGCCTTTCTCCGGCACGTCTATCAAAATCCATTTTTTTATAATGCTGTTGATGGTATCCTGACCAATCACGTCCAAGGCCTTATCAAGAATCGAAACTAATTCTGGCCAGTCCGTTCGAACAGAAATGACCGCCTCCTCAGCACCTGAAGGGGGAACAAAAACAGGTTCAATACTGGTATTCACACTTCGTAGTAAATAGTAGTAGTCAAAATTCAATCCCAAAACGACATCGACCTTGCCCGCCATTAATAATGCTTCGGCTTGTCGAAAGCTACCGGTTTCTGTAATAGTTATTTCGTGTGCTATCGGAGCAAGCACTTTTTCATAGAGCTTAATCTGTTTCATATGGGCTACCCGCATCCCTTTAAGATCCTTTATTTGATTGATTTGATAGTCACGCCCACTCCTACCATAAACAATCGCTATGCCGGAAAAATATCCCTTGGTTTTTAAGAGTCCAACTGAGTCAGCCAAGATATGACTAGCCGCAAGTAATCCGTCAATCCTTCCTTCTTTGGCTTGTCGAACAATGTTGAGCCAAGCGCCAACCTCAATATCAATATCCAGACCGGAAACGTCTGCCATTTGTTCAAAGATCTCGGGCAGGATGCCGCTTAGCTTGCCGTCAGCGCTCTGGATCAAGAGCGGTTCAAGGTCAGGAGTAAAGCCTAAGTGGATTCTAGAATGTCCGGCTAGCCAGACCTGTTCTTCGGGTGTAAGATTAATGACTAGCGTTTCTTTTTCTAAAGGCGCAGCCACCCATTTACTTCGTATAGAACGGTGTTCTTCTTCATTAATCCCTTGAATTGCTTTATCTAGAATCGAAAGAAGCACTGGATTATCGTTACGCACCCCTATGCGCTGTTTGCTGAGAATCTCATCAAAACTCAAATAGTTTACTTTGAGATTTCCAAAGAGGTGTTTTTCTATTTCATGATTGACGACTATCAAATGGCCGAATACTCCGTCTACCTTTCTCGTGGATAGAAGGGTGAGCGCTTCCTTGTATGAATCTATCTCGACTATTTCTATGGCCGGATAGCGTTTTGGGAGCAGCTCGGCTTCGACTGTTTTTCTTTTAACAATAATCCGTTTGCCTTGCAGCGCTTCAAGTGAGCCGTATTCAGGAGCCCCGCTTCGGGTAAAAAGAGCCATGGGCACTTCGATATAGGGGTTAGTAAATACAAGTTTTTCGACGCGCTCAGGAGTGGGGTTGGCGTTAATGATACCGTCTGTTTTGTAAGCCATTGCACTGGCAAGCGCCTCCGTCCATGATCCGGCATCTAAATTGATCGAAACTCCCAATTTTTCTTCAATCAAGCGAATGTAGTCGATACTGAGTCCTTCCATCCTTCCTAGTGCATTTCGGAAGTTCATCGGTGCGTATCGGTCATCGACGGATAGAGTGATGGTATTAGTTGCTAACCACCCTTTTTCTTCAGGTGTAAGTTTTATCTGTTGTGGTATTTTGAACCACTTGGCACGCAGTTTATTATAAGTTCCGTCAGCTACAACTCTAGATAATCCTTCGTTAAGCAGTGATAATAATTTTTTATTGCCCTCTTTTACTGCAAACGTAAAATCTTGCTTAAACTCATCTATTCGTAATATCGGAACAATGTTATCAATTTCCAGTTTGTCCAGTATCCGAGTGCCCACTATTTCATTTGTAATAACGGCATCATATCTACCTTCTGAAAGAAGGGTGAATGCTTCCTCAAAAGAGTCCACTGCTATCAGATTTTTTGAAATTTTGGCTCGACTAGCAAATTCTTCGGCATTATCTTTTGTTTTTACAATGATCTGCATGCCTTTAAGATCTTCTATTTTTCTGACTCTATTATCTCCTTTTCTAACATAAACCTTGCCATAAATAGTTATGTAGGGAACAGTAAAATCAAACTCCGCTTCTCTTTCCGGTGTTCTTCCAACAATGGGTAAGGCATCTAATTTTCCGGCTGCTAACGACTTTTTAATCTCTCGCCATGGAGCACTATAAAACTCAACCTCTAAATTGATCGCGTTAAGACTTGCCTTTAAAAGCTCAACAGAAAATCCATCTGCTTCTCCGGCCTTATTAACCCCGGAGAATGGAGGGTAGTCATAGTCTGCAGCAGATCTTATTACCGGATGCTCAGAAAGCGTGTACTTTTCCTGTGTATGGGATAAACCGGAATATCGAACCGGCCCGGGGACGCTGCCATAAACAAAGCGGCTCAAGTCGACAACAGCATCTGCCAACCCGGCTGTCTTGTAGGTATCCGCGATCGGCTTATAGCGTTCTATAGTGACAGTACCAAGCGGAGTGATTTCTGAGAGGATCATCAGATCGGTCATTTTTGCTTCATAGACCAACAGATCACGATTCAATCCAGGATTATACTTCTTTAAAATAAGACCGATTATTTCTTGCGGGTGGGCCAGGGCATATTCCCATCCTTTGAGGCTGGCCCGTACCATGCGTTCAACCCGATCAGGGTGCTCACGGATCTCCTGCTCAGTGGTAAACAGGTTGTCACCGTAGAAATCGACACCATAATTGCGAGGATCTATTATATTGGCCGCAACTCCCCGCTGCTCGAGGGCATAAGGTTGACTGGTAATATAAGCAGACAGCGCATCCACGTCACCCTGAATAAAACTGTCCATATTGAAATTGTGTTTAACAAACTCAACCTGATCAAGATCGCCGATAGTATTGACCAGCATGGCAATGAGCGGCGCATCACTCAGAGATTCACGGTCCATCATTACCCGTTTACCGCGTAAATCAAACGGGTTTTTCAGTCCGGAAGAACTGTGGGTTAATAACACCAGGGGGGAATGCTGAAAGATCTGTTTAAGCAGGACCACGGGGTGCCCCTGCATACGTTTGACCAGCAGGCCTGCATCAGCTGTGCCATATTCGGCTTCGCCATCAAGAACCGTTTGTATGTGATTTTTTGCAGGGCTGCGTTCCTGCAGGATGACGTTGAGCCCTTCTTCAGCATAGAACCCCTTCTCAATGGCGGCGTAGTATCCGGCAAATTGGAATTGGTGGAACGATTTAAGCTGTAGAGTCACCTTTTCAAGATTAGAGGCAGGGTTTTCCTGTGCCCATGCCTCATCTTTCGGAGTCAGCAGCAAGATTACCGAAAGCAAAGAAAATAAGATTATTGTAAAAACGCGATTTACTCTCTGATTCACAGTCAAACCACGAATTAAGAGGGAGATACCTAATTTAATATAGTCGGCCGAATCTAGTACGTCTATGTGTTGTTTATGAATGACTTACTCAGCTCCGCTAACTTCTAAACGGTAATCATGAAAATGAATTTTTACCCGCGGCAGCATTGTATTTAGCTCAGAGCAAGTAGCTGCTCTTTTATCATGAGAGGTGGGAAATTGAACTTGGTTATCGTGATATCAAGAGCTCAATGCAGCACAATACCATCACATTACGTAATAAAAACGTTGATCTGCTGTATCAAGAAATCTGGGATTATTACTTGGCTATAATTTAGTCAAAAGAGAGGCCAGTCAGGCTGCAGTCGAGCATCAGCGATGCCCCCAACGAAATCAGTTTTAAGTTTGCCTGTCATTTTATTGCAAGTCAGTTGATAGTGATGAAAAAAGCAATGCCCTCAGGTAATACACCTAAGCGATTAAAAGAGTTACGAGGAAATCTGGCTATACTATTTATCGAAAACGCCCTAAGCCATCACAACCGATGGGCGATAAAGACATCAAAAACACGCTGCCCCGTTAATTACAATACAGACCCACTTAAGCTTAAGTGAACTGCATTGCGTCTCGGACGACTCTTTTATTGAACATTAACTGGGAACAGTTTCATCCTTGCCGGCCACAGCATCCATTTTTTTCTTAAAAAGCTCCCTCTGACTGCTATTATGCGGATCTTTTAACAGCTGCAGATAATCTTCAAGATCGGCTTTAATACACTGATGAACGGCATTATAGTTAACTGTATCTCCCTCGTCGCTGCGGTTATAGAGCGCACCGCTCGAACAGACCCGGGCCGTACTCTGGATCTCGGCCTGATGCAGAATGCCGCAGCGGAATTCAATATAAAAATCATTACACTGCTTCGGCGTGCTGAAAAACGGCGAAAAGCGCGAACTGTCACGAAGAAAACGCATAAACACTCTCTGTGACTTACGGTTAGTATCTAAAAGCCCCTCTTTAAATGCCTGCAGCGTTTCCATCAGCAGCAGATCTACAGCAAGAATAGTAAAACCAAAATTCATCTGCCTAGGTTCAAGGCTGTTTTCAATTTCAATCAGGGCGTCTACGGGGTCGATATAGCGGGCGTACAAGCGGCTTTTCAGTACATCAACAGCCTGTAACCAGTGCTGTTCATTTTCCTGAAGATGCAGCGCTTTCCAGTCAGCGGCAGTAAAATTCGGTGCAATTTCCAATGCGTCTCCTTATGCTGAGCCATAGGCTCTATTAAAGTCGAGACAGGTAAAGTCAAGCTGTCATTGTCTATAAGCAGACTGAGCCGCATTATATTCTCAAGCAGGCAGTGAATAGACGGCGTGATTGACATACTTAGAGTATAGCCGCTCACACTGTCTTAGCGTTTCTTCATAGGTAAACCCCAGACGTTCAGGTAATGCACGGCTTATTTCTATCTGTTTTCGATTAAATTTAAAGACTGTAATCCAGTACAATAATCTCATCAAGTACACGACGGAAAATGACTTTTAACGCTTCATGCTCCGGATGCGGCAGATAATTATCCCGCCCCTTCTGATCCGCAAAGGTCATCAAAATACAGTGGGTAAAACCTCTGTTTTTATTTTCCGGACTGTCGTTTTCTCCCCACTCTACAGCCTCTACTCCCTGCACTTTTGACGGTATCGCTGCAAATGCCGCCTGCAGCTCTGCAATAGCCTGAGGCTGTGCATCTTCCTTAAAACGCACCAGTAATACATGACGGATCATATTTCTTCCTTATTTATTCAGCTTGTTTTCCAGCAAGACTCGGTCCGACACACTCAATAAAAGGGCCAAGTTGTTTAAAAGCTTTTTCCTGTTCCTGTTCAGACGGCAGATATTCAGGTGCCCAGTCGATCGAAAAACTACCGCTGACAGCTTTTTTCTGCGGCCTGGTATCAATATCAAAACCGATAGAGACCTGATATTTTTTCCCCTCAGGCAGCAGTGAAGCGCAGTCTGTTACCTGAGCATTAAATCCCTGGGAGGCCTGCACGCCAGTAACAGAAAACAGCAGTGGGATAAATATTTTTAAGACTTTCATAGAGGTTCCTAATAAACACTTTAAAGCGCACCTTTATAAATACAAGCGCCAGCATGTAATCAGTAAACTACCATGGTCCGACAATAAAGAACAATAATATCACTTACATAGAATGAAAAATGCAGCTGTTGATAGTGACTGGTGAGCTGCGGCAGAAGCCGGCAAAAAAGGCAGTTCCCTTTTCCGCTATAAAAACAGCATATCATTATTCTGAAAATCAGATCAGTATATGCAAAAGGTTTCACATAAGACCAGCGTTAATTTATGACACTTACCCTGCCATTAAGCAAGTAATTATCAACAACATATGAATGGTTACTAAATAGCATTCAACACTTCGAAGATTTCCGCTAAAAAATTGTACTTTTAATATTTTCACCAGCTTAAAGAACGCGCGACAGTTGCGTTTTTGTTATCTCACGCAGGTATTTCGCCTAAAATATTTATCGACACCCGCGGCAAGTTTGATAACATGGCGCCCGTTTCACTAACAGTGATAAATTGATTTATCAAAGATTATGTTCGGCATTAAACGACAAGCAATGGATGTTGAAATATTCAAGCCGGACACAACAGTTTAAGAGTAATAAATGTACAAAAAATTCAGCCATACAGCTATTCCGACTAACCCCATTCAGACTTGTATATAGGAACACCTCATGCTTTCCATTTTTGATATCTATAAAATCGGTATTGGTCCGTCAAGTTCACATACTAATGGTCCAATGATTGCGGGTTATCAGTTTGCTTGTTCGATTAAAAATAAATTATCAATACTTAAAGAGATAAAAGTCGATCTTCACGGTTCACTTGCACTTACCGGCAAAGGCCACCATACCGACAAAGCTGTGATTTTAGGGTTATTAGGTTTTCAGCCTGAAACCATTAAAATCAGCAGTGCCAACCTGCTCTTTCGTGAAACACTCAGTTCACTACAGCTGCCGGTTTTAAATGACAAAACGATTAACTTTGATTCTGAAGAACATATTGAGTTTCACTCGGATAATCTGCCTCTTCATGAAAACGGCATGTCTATCAGCGCCTTTGATAATAATGACCAACTTATTGCGTCAGAAACTTATTATTCTATCGGCGGCGGTTTTATTAAAACGGCCGCTGAATTAGAAAACGGTCCGACGGAAAATGAGATAAAACTGCCTTTCCCTTTTAATTCAGCAGAAGAGTTATTAAATAGTGCTGATGCACAGGGTTTAAGTATCGGCGCATTAATTCAAAAAAATGAACAGGCTTTCAGATCCTTAGGTGATATCGACAGCAAAGCAGATCAAATTTGGAAGGTAATGTCATTATGTCTGAAGCGCGGTCTGCAGACAGAGGGGATTCTTGAAGGCGGTTTAAACGTGATCCGTCGTGCTCCGGCTTTACTCAAAACACTTGAAGCCAACGAAGTCATTGACAGCGATCCGATGACGATTCTTGACTGGGTAAACTTATTTGCCTTTGCGGTCAGTGAAGAAAATGCAGCCGGCGGACAAGTTGTTACTTCTCCGACTAACGGAGCCGCCGGTGTTATTCCTGCCGTACTGATGTATTACCACAAATTTATCCGTGAGTTAGATACCAAGCAGTTAAAAGACTTCTTAAGTGTTTCTGCGGCTATCGGCATGCTTTATAAAACTAACGCTTCTATTTCCGGTGCAGAAGTCGGTTGCCAGGGAGAAATCGGTGTTTCCTCTTCCATGGCGGCGGCCGGATTAACAGCCATCCGCGGCGGCAGTAATGAGCAGATCTGTATTGCGGCTGAAATTGCCATGGAGCACTCATTAGGTATGACCTGTGATCCGATCGGCGGTTTAGTACAGGTCCCTTGTATTGAGCGCAACGCGATGGGCGCAATGAAAGCCATTAATGCTTCTCGTATGGCACTGAAAAGAAACAGCAAATCACTTATCTCATTAGATAAAGTGATTGCCACTATGTTCCAGACCGGTAAAGATATGAACAAAAAATACCGCGAAACATCATTAGGCGGCTTAGCTGTAATTCACCTGGCGGCCCCTTGTGAATAATTAACAGCGTATAAACAGCAACCAGTCTGCATCGACAGACTGGTTTTCCCGCAGCATCAAATCAACTATCAGCAGCACCTCAAACCATTCAGACTCAACAGTTTCCTGATTCAAACAAGCAGACAGTACGACCTGCAGTGATTCACTTTTTTATCTGCTTAAGCCTGGTTACCTGTTAACTTTATAATCCTCCAATAAAATTATTACCTGTATTTTTTATACCAGCAGATTCAAAAAAAGACCGCAGCTTACATCTTTTTTAACCTCAGAATGCATAAACATGCAAAACGTTTTTTTCAGCTTTTTTGACGCCGATTTTATTTTTATTGTTAGTTTACAATTGCTTTATATGCATCGAGAATTTTCTCGCAAAGCTTGTGTTTATTAAATAAGCCAATTGTATAAAAACTTCTCACCCTTACTGCTTAATTCAAAATTATTTGAGAAAAACCCTTTTTTTAGCGGCGGAATTGAATATTGATCACTCTTTTATCTCTACAATTATATACGCTGAGCGCTGAAATTATTTCATTCTGCAGTCACTAAATGACTGCAGAATTCTTATTTATTCAACCTACAACAAGGGTGTAAGCAGCACCTATAAAGGCAATTTTTATGCAAGATGAAGCAACTTTTATGCAGCAGCAGACGATGACAGGAGAAGTCAGCGAAATTAGCGTCCAGGGTTGGACGCGCCGGGATACAACTTGGATGCTAAGCCTGTTCGGCACAGCAGTTGGTGCCGGTATTTTGTTCCTTCCTATCAATGCCGGCATGGGGGGGTTCTGGCCGCTGGTGATGATGGCAGTAATTATCGGTCCGATGACTTATTTAGCTCACCGTGGTCTGTCTCGTTTTGTCTGTTCATCGAGCAAACCCGGCAGTGACATTACTCATGTTGTTGAAGAGCATTTTGGTATCGGAGCAGGTAAAGCGATTACCATACTGTATTTCTTTGCTATCTACCCTATCGTACTTATTTACGGTGTAGGTATTACTAATACAGTTGACAGTTTTATCGTTAATCAGCTTGGTATGGCTTCCCCGCCGCGCTGGCTTCTATCTGGCGCCTTAATTCTAGCTATGATGGCAGTTATGGTTTCCGGTGAAAAACTGATGCTTAAAGTAACCCAGTTTCTGGTATACCCGCTGGTAGCTATTTTAGTATTTATGTCTTTATATCTGATTCCGAGCTGGAAAACCGATGCTCTGATGCAGGTACCTGCATCTTCAGATTTCCTAGGCACTGTGTGGTTAACTATTCCAGTACTGGTTTTTGCCTTTAACCATTCACCGGCAGTATCACAGTTTTCAGTAGCACTGAAACGTGAACACGGCGGCAATGCATCGAAAAAAGCCGATGTGATCCTGCGTAATACCAGCATGATGCTGGTTGGTTTCGTAATGCTGTTTGTATTCTCATGTGTACTTTCTTTAAGCCCGGCACAGCTTGCAGAATCTAAAGAGCTGAACTTGCCTATTCTATCTTACTTAGCAAACGTTCACGCCAGCGGCTTTGTCAGCTACTTCGGTCCGATTATCGCTGTTATCGCGATTGTTTCTTCTTTCTTCGGTCACTACATGGGTGCGACCGAAGGTATGAAGGGCATCGTTACCAAGCAGCTTCGCAGCAGTAATAAAGAAGTATCAGAGAAGAAAGTTGATAAGTTTATTCTCGGCTTTATGTTCTTCACTATCTGGGGCGTCGCTGTAATTAACCCGAGCATTTTAGGTATGATTGAAGCATTAGGCGGTCCGATTATCGCGGCTATTCTTTACCTTATGCCTATGTATGCCGTATACAAAGTACCGGCACTAAGAGCTTACCGCGGCCGTATCAGCAACATCTTTGTTATCATCGCCGGTGTATTAGCCATGACAGCAATCCTGTTCGGCATGCTGAGCTGATTAACAGCAACTTAAACTGCAGTTAAATCAAGCCGCCCGCGTTTATCGCCGGCGGCTTTTTTTATATCTCAAATTAATTTGAGAAGAGTGCTTTTTATTTTTCTTAAATTAGTTATGCTCCATTATTTCCAGTAACTTGATTAATCGGGAAAATTCAGTGTTTACAGTTATCGATCCGACTACATTATTATTAGCTTCTGTGATTATATTTTTAGGTTCACTTACCCAAAGCCTGATCGGTTTCGGGCTGGCCGTTATTGCCTCGCCGCTGTTGTATATTGTTGACCCGCAGCTGGTGCCCGTTCCGGTGATCTTAATGGGTTTTTCTATCGCTCTGTTAACTCTGTTTAGAGAACGCAGAGAATTAAAATTTGACGGCATGCAGTACGCTCTGCTGGGACGGATCCCCGGCGGTTTTATTGGTGTCGCTCTGCTGATGCTGGCACCACAGCCGGTACTCGGCCTGGCCATTGCTGTTATTGTCGGACTGACGGTTATTCTCAGCTTTCTCAAATTTAATGTCAGTATTAACCGCTTAAGTTTATTTATCGCCGGTATATTATCCGGCATATTCGCTAATATTGCCGCTATCGGCGGGCCGCCGATAGCCATTCTGCTGGCCGGCAAAGAAGCTAATCAGTTTCGTGCAGCTCTTTCGGCATTTTTTATTATAAGCTCTCTTATTTCACTGGCTATTTTAGCCGCAGCTGGATTTTTAAATACGACTCAGCTGCAGCTGTCACTGATGCTGCTGCCGTCGATGCTCCTCGGTTATCTTGTCTCAGGTAAGCTGGTTCAGCGTATTAACAAAGAACAGATTAAGAC